>CAWJFK010000022.1:0-343336 GCA_963842165.1 uncultured Thermoplasmata archaeon
CCCTCCCGCTCGTCGGCCTGCCCGGGCTCTCCGCCGTCGAGCTGGCCGTGATCCTCGGAACGATCGCGCTGGGCAGCCTCTTCTTCGGGGGCCTCCTCATCGCGATCGGCGGCCGGATCCGGTCGGCGAACCTGTACTTCACGATCCAGTCGCTCCTCCAGTACTTCCTGATCTTCATCTCGACCGTCTACTATCCGGTCTCGGGCAAGACGCCCGAGGTGCTGCGGGCGATCGTCTACGCGAACCCGCTGACCTACGCGGCGAACACCGTGCGCGATGCGTTCACCCACTCGTTCGGGCCGGCGGACCTCATCGCGGGGGCGGTGCTCGGCGGTCTGGCCGCCGTGGCCTTCGGGCTCGCCGTCGGCTCGTTCCGTCGACTCGAGCTCGGACCCGTTCAGTAGCCGCCGAGCCGAGCCGGACGGTCGTTCGGGGGGAGGTGACGATATCCCCCGCCCCGGCTCGCCGTCGGCAAGGTGGCAGTCGTGACAGGCAACCCGAGGAAGCGCCCGACGCCCGGCGGGAAGAAGCGGCACAAGAAGCAACGCCAGCGGCGGATCGCGGCCCGTCGGCGGCAGGTTCCTCTCGGCGGCAAGAACCGATAGGCCGACGACGGTCTCGCCCGTACGTGGGTCGAGCGGAGCGACGGCGCTGCTCCCCACGCGCCCGATAGTCCGCTATCCCCCCGTCCTGAGCGCCGCTAGGTCTATCGCCTGGCCCGACGTGGCTCGCGCGTGCTCTCCCGCTCCGACGACCGCTTCGAGCCGTCGCGAGGGATCCACCGCGGTCGTCCCTCTCCGCGCGGACCCCGTGAGGTGACCCGTTGGACCTGATCCGCACGCAGTCCCTCACGAAGCACTACGGGGGGGTCGTGGGGCTCGCCGACCTGACCGTCACGATCCCACCGGGGACGATCGCCCTGGTCGGGCCGAACGGGGCCGGCAAGTCGACGTTCCTCCGGCTCCTGCTGGGTCTGTTGAACCCCACGGCGGGCGGTGCCTCGGTCCTCGGCGAGGACGTCGCCCTGCGCGGCGTCGCGCTCCGCGAGCGGGTGGGATACATGCCGGAGCACGACTGCCTCATCCCCCAGATGACCGGAGTGGGGTTCGTCGCCTACATGGGTCGATTGAGCGGGCTGCCCAAGAGCCAGGCCTTCGGGCGGGCCCACGACGTGTTGCAGTTCGTCGGCCTGCGAGAGGAGCGATACCGCAAGATCGCCGAGTATCCGTCGGAATGCGGCAACGGGTGAAACTCGCCCAGGCGATCGTGCACGACCCACCGCTCGCCCTGCTCGACGAGCCCACGGCCGGGCTCGACCCGACGGGACGGAGCGAGATGCTCGCGCTGCTGAAGGCGCTGAGCGGAACGAAGGAGCGCAGCCTCGTCCTGTCGACGCACCTCCTGCCGGACGTCGAAGGACTGTGCGACTACCTCGTCGTGCTGAACGGCGGTCGCCTCCTCGCCTCCGCTCCGACGAAGGAGATCCTCTCGGTCGATAGCCGCGAGCTCGTGATCCGGATCAAGGGGGACCTGCCCCGGTTCGTGGCCGCCCTGGGCCAGCGGGGCGTCGTCGCCGACCGGCCCGCCACGAGGTCCGCATCGACCGGCCGAGCGGAGGGGAGCGGGTCCTGTTTGAGGCCGCGGCGGACGCGGAATGTCAGATCCGCTACCTCGGACCCGCGACGCGGAGCATCGAGGAACTGTTCCTGAAGATGGTGCCGGCGGCGGGAGGGAGCTCGTGACGATCAGCGCGCCGCGGTACACGATCACGGCCCTCGACCGCGAGCCCCGGTGGAAGCGAGTCCGGGTCATTGTTTTCGAAGGGCTCATGCGACGGTTGAGCGCCCTCAACATCGTCCTCATCGTGCTGGGCGCGCTCATCGTCGGGCTCGAGGTGGTGCTGTTCACCACGTACCCGTTCTCCCGCGCCGTGAACCTCGGCGGGGCGGTCACCCTCGCCAATTTTGCGGAACCGTACGGGTCCGTTCCCTACCTGCTGCTCGCGACGTTGCTCACGG
The DNA here is from genome assembly GCA_963842165.1 of uncultured Thermoplasmata archaeon. GTDB lineage: Archaea > Thermoplasmatota > Thermoplasmata > Lutacidiplasmatales > UBA184 > Lutacidiplasma. The sequence continues at coordinate 2,019 of CAWJFK010000022.1, forward strand.
CGTCGGCCGGCGCGAGCTCGATCGCCGGGGACGTCGCCGACCGGTCGATCACCCTCTACCTGAGCCGCCCGATCTCGCCGGGGGACTATCTGACGGGCAAGGGTTCGGCGGTGGGCTTGGTCCTCGCGATCTTCTTCGTGATCCCGGGGATCGGCGCCTCGCTCTTCGCCTACTTCGTCGGCAACGTCTCCTTCGGTCTCGCCGTGGAAGCGATGGGCGCGTTCGTCGCCGTCGGCCTCGTGATGGTGGGTTTCTTCACCGCCCTCGCTCTCCTGCTCCTAGCCTGACCCGACGTCCGCTCTTCGCCGGCGCGGCCATCTTCGGAGTGCTCGTCAGCGCCGAGGTCCTGGCCGCCCTCGTCCAAGGAGTCACGTCCAGCTCGCAGGCACTCTACGTGAGCCCCCTCGAAGATCTCCTCGCGGTCGCGCAGTCCGTCTTCGGCGTGACCCCGACCCTCGACGCGGTCACCGCGTTCTCGGTCGTCCTCGGGATCGCGGGGATCGCAACGGCCGTGGCCTACCTGCGCGTCCGCCGGGTCGAGGTGGTCGGTTGACGGACGCGGTCGTGGTGGCCACCGGCGCGACCAAGCGGTATGGGGAGGTCCTGGGCCTCAACGGCTTCACCGCCGAGTTCGGGCCCGGCATCACCGGCCTCGTCGGACCGAACGGCGCGGGCAAGTCGACGTTCTTTCGGGTCCTCGCAGGACAGCTTCACCTCGATGCGGGTCAACTCACGGTCCTGGGTCGCCCGGCCTCCGCCCCCGTACGCTCGAACCATGAGGTGGGGTACTGCCCGGAGTCCTCCATCCTGTACGAGTGGATGACGGCCGAAGAGTTCCTGCGCACGCTGCTCCGGCTGGACGGGTTCGATTCCGCCGAAGCGCGGCGCCGGTGCGAGGCCGCCCTCGTCGAGGTCGACCTATTGGAGGCCAAGGACCGCCCCCTCGCCGGGTTCAGCCGCGGGATGCGCCAGCGGGTCAAGATCGCGCAGGCGCTCGCGCACGAGCCCTCCCTTCTCCTGCTGGACGAACCGCTGAACGCGCTCGACCCGGTGAGCCGGGTCCACCTCCTCGGCCTCTTCGGCCGGATCGCCGAGGCGGGCCGGCACATCATCCTCAGCTCGCACGTGCTCTACGAAGTGGAGCGACTCACCGACCAGATCGTGATGATGTCGAATGGGCGCGCGATCGCCCAGGGGGACATCCACAAGATCCGCGACCTGATCGACACCAAACCCCACTCGGTCGAGGTGACCACGCCCGACCCTCGGGCGCTCGGCCGAGCCCTCGCCGGATGGGAGCACGTGACCGACCTCTCCTTCCCGGGGCCGGAGACGGTCGTGGCCCAGACCCGCGCACCGGACGCGTTCTACCGAGCGCTGGGCGAGCTCGCCCGCACCGGCGCGCTCCCCGTCCGCGGCGTGCGCGGCGTGGACGACAACTTGGAGGCGGTCTTCCGCCTCCTGACGGAGTGAGGCGATGACGAGCCAGGCACGCCGGCTGGCGGTGATCGCGGCCATGACGTACCGGGGGAATTTTGTCGGAGGCCGTCTGTGGATCGCGACCCTCCTCGCGGGGCTCCCTCCGGTGCTTCTCGCGGCGTTCTACGCCTACGGGGTCGTGGGAGCCGCCCTCATCACGGGGTTCGGCAACGTCGTCGTCACCCTCGTCCTGTCGGTCCAGCTCCCGCTCACGACACTGATCATCGGCGTGGGCCTGTTCCGCACGGAGATCGAGGAGGACACGCTCACCTTCCTCACGCTCCGCACGATCGCGCGGCCCTCGATCGTGATCGGGAAGTACCTCGGCGGATGGGCGGCCGTGCTCACGTTCCTACTGCCCTCCTTCGGGGTCTGCCTGGCGCTCGCCGACGCCGGTGCGTTGGGCGCGGCGTTCCCTGCGGGCTACGTCGCCGCCGGGCTGGTCCTAGTCCTGGTCGGTTCGATCGCCTATCTTGCCATCTACCTGCTCCTGGGGCTCGTGACCCGGAGCGCGGTGGTGCTCGGCCTGGTCTACGCCTTCCTCTGGGAATTCGTCCTCCGGCTCTTCCCGGGCCATCTTCCTCAGGTCACCGTGTACCACTACCTTCGAACGGCGGCGGCCGGACTTACCTCGGCCGCGCCGCTGGGCTCGTACTCCTCCTCGATCGGTCTCGCCGCGGCGGTGGCGGCCCCGATCGGGGTCGCCGTGGTAGGCCTCCTCCTCGCCTGCTTCGTGGTCGGATATGTGGAGACGGCGCCGGGGCGTGCGGACACATAGACCGTTCGGTCGGCGGGCCGAGAGCCTGTTCGAGAGGGGGGCCCTGGGCCCCGTTTAGACCTCGGGTGCCGGGGCACCGGAGCGTCCGTTCGTCACGGGCGCGGCGGGTCCGGCCATCGGTGAAATGACGTATAAGTGCGCACGGATGCGCAGGTACAGCGGTATATCTACCTCCGAGGGCTCGCCCCGCCCGAGGATCGACTGTGGCGTATAACCTTCGATTGGTGGGACTGTTGGTCGTTGCGATTTCGGCGATCATGTTGATTCCGGCGGGGTCAGCCGCCCCGGCCGCGGCGGGCGGCGGCCCAGGGGGCCAGGTGGTCCTTCCGGCGTCCTTGCACCCCGCCCCGGTCGGCCTCGACAGCCCCCATGGCTCCTACACACGCCCTCACCGGAGTTGCCGCGACCGAGAGTCGATTGCTCTCGGCTCTCAAGACCGACAAGATCGCCCAAAAAGACGCCTTCTTGCCCAACTTTGGAAGTCATTTCTCGACCAGCGGGAACGTCATCACCCCGCTGTACGGAGTCGCCCCCGCCCCCATGGGCCTGGGGGACTTCGGAGTGCGCGACGTCGGCGGGACGAATGTCGGGACGATCTCCTACACCCAGAGCGTCAAGGCGGCCGTGACGTTGAACAGCGTGAACCCCGTCTACGTCACCTCGTCCGACCCGGACGGGTTTACCATGCAGCTCAACACGGTGCTGACGCACACGGACGTGCTCGGCAGCGCCTCGTATGAGTTCTGGATCCAAAACGTGCCCATCTTCAACCCCGTCCTGAGCACCCTTTCCTTCGAGGACAACATCTGGAACTTCTCGAGTCCGGCCACCTCCCTGCAGGCAAGTTCGATCTACAGCGGCGATGGATACGTCGTCCCCGGAGTCTTCTACTACGCGATCGGACCGGCCTACCATGTCACGACGCCGTTCACGGTCGAGGTGTACAACAACGCGTCGGTCGTCAACGACCGACCCACGGTGTTCTTCAACTACACCGTGATCACATCGGGGGGCAGCGTCTCCGGTTCCTTCGACCAAGTCGAGTTCAACTCGTCCGCGACGCCCCCCACCTCGCCGGCGCCGTCCCCAACATTCCAGATCAACGGCAAGTTTGCGAACCCGACGGACTTCCTGTTGAACGACGCGGAGATCATGCTGGGCGGGCCGGGCGGAGGCTCGACGACGACGCTCATGGGGATCAGCGGCTCCATGGGCCTCTGGACCCTCCCGAACGGCACCTCCACCTTCAAGTCCGTTCCCTCGGCGTACGACTTTGGGACCGACACGGGCGAAACGTCGGAAGGGATCGCCGAGTATGCGACCACGGGGGCCAACCCGGTCGCGGTGCTCAACGGCGGTCCCTCGATCCTCTACCCCCTGTGGGGGATCGTCGGCGGCCACCAGGGCGCCGAGAAGATCACCGTCAACCTCTCGCCCTCGAACGCGTTCGTCTTCGCGAGCCAGGGTCACAGTTTCAGCGCGAGCACCGCGGCCTGGGGGCCCACCCCGGTGAGCGGTCCGGCCGTCTATTGGCTCAGCCCGGGCGCGTACATGTTCAAGTTCCTCTTGAGCGATTACACACCCGTGACCGTCCACGTACCGAACCATCATTCCGTGACCGTGACCGTCGCGCTGGCCTGGAACCCGTCCGAAGGGGTCTACACTCCCCTCTGGGCCCAGTCGAACAGTCAGCTCGCGGCGATCTCGCAACCGGGCGGAATCGGGTACCTACAGCCACCCATACTACCTCTTGAACAACCCCGGCACCATCGACCAGCTCTTCGCCTCGTTCAACGACTATCTGTTCCCCGTGTTCCCGGGAGTCTACCTCATCGGAACCTCGGCGTACGTGAACGTCTACAACATGCCGAGCTTCGGTGTCTCGTACCCCAACACGGGCTTCGGGGCGCCGCTGTCGAACCAACTGAACATTGAGCTGTATCGGGCGAGTCACGTGTCGATCGTGGCGAACGCCGACCTGTCGGGTTGGTTCTACAACGCGGCCTCCTTCGGTGAGCCGGCGGCGGTCTACCTCTGGGATTCGTGGGACAACTTGGTCGCCGGGAATACGTTCTACGTGGAATCCAACGGGATCAACGTGGTAGACGCGACGGGCCTTGGCGGCCACAACACGATCTGGGGGAACGTCTTCTACCCCACGACCGTCGTCGCCGCGAACCCAGGCGCGGCGCTGAATGCGGGTGGGACGGTCGGGCTGTGGGTCTGGGAGTCGCACGACCACATCTACAACAACGCGTTCCTGACCCCGGGCACCGCGTTCCTGATCCCCGAGAACTTCTTCGTAGGCGGGTTCTCTCCGTGGTCGGACCACTGGGACGTGCACCTCCAACCCTCGACCGACGTCCGGGTCGTCAACGGCTGGCACCTGTCCGGTAGCATCCTCGGACTCAGCTACGAGGGCGGAAATTATTGGGGGAACTACGGAACCGCCTCGGACCCGTACGGCGTCCGGTACAACAACGGCGGCGAGATTTGGACCGGTGGAGATCTCTACCCACTGACGACCCTGACGCTCTATCGCGTCGTGGTCCACGAGGCGGGTCTCACCTCGGGTACCGCCTGGTCGGTCACCGTCAACGGCTACACGCAGACCACCACCGGAACTTCGGTCGTCTACTGGCTGCCCGATGGCGCGTGGGGGCTCTTCCCCGGAGCGGTGAGCGGCTACACGGCGCCGGCCCCGTCGGCGTTCCTGGTGAACGGGCACAACCGCGCCCTCCACCTGGTCTACACGTAAGCGGAGAAGCGTAGGATCGCCCGGGTCGGCCCTCCCGATCCGGGCCCGCGACCAACCCTTTCCTCCCTCTTCTTTCTCCGAAGCTAGCTCCGTCCCCGCCGGGGCGGGCGAGGATCCGGTGGCAGGCGGCCGGACCGCCGGGGCCGGATGGGCCCTCCGAAGCCGGACGAAGAAGTAGATCGCTGCCGCCACCAGGGGGATCGTGTAGGGTAGGCCCAAGGTGAGCAGAACACCGAAGAGTGCCTGCCACAGCACGAATCCGAACGCGAGGTTCACCAGGAGATGTTCGTTCGCGGAACGTCCGATCCGTCGCCGGACCCGTCGAGGAGGAGCGCGAGGACGATCACCTCCCCGACGAGGATCGCCGCGGGAGGGACGGCGGTCGACGTGAAGCCATACTCGAAAAAGAAGGCGACCGGGAAGAAGAGGAAACCGATCGCGCCTACCTGCCACGGACGGGCGAGGGGACGGTCGGTCGGGGGAGCGCCGAGGTCGCTCGGTACCCGGTAGGCGAGGGCGACGAGGACGGCGATGGCCACCGCGCTCCCGACGAGGAGCCCCGTTCCCATCCAGAAGTGGAAGGTCCCGTAGACGATCACCGTCTCGACCGCGGTGGAGGCGATCAGCGAAGCGAACGCGAGGAAGATCCCCTGACGTCCGAGCAGGGGCTGGCCCCGCGTCGCCGGGAGCGCGAGCCGAAGGAGGAGGATCGGGAGCCCGATGGAGTAGATCGCGTGAAAGGCGAGGACCCCGGTCGCCCAGACCCAGTTCACACCGACGAACCGTCCGAACGACCCCAGGACCCCGTCGGCCCCGTGGTTGGAGTTGAAGAGAGTGTTGTCGCCGAGTCCCTCCTCGGTGATCCCGTACGCGAGTCCGAGCAGGAGGACCGTGCCCCAGCCCTTCCTCCAACGGACCATCGCCTCCCGGACGAGGAGGGCACCGGCCGTGTACTGACCGACGTTGATCAGGATCTGGAGGAAGAAGAAGGCCGGGTTGGTGACCAGGGCGAGCACCGGGCTCGAGGTAGAGAGATACTCCGGGAGCCCCGGCGTCAGGAGGGCGAGACAGACGATGGGGTGGGCCTTCAGCCAGGCGAGGAACCGGACCGGCGTTCGCGACGGGGGCGCGGGGGCGTTCCGGGCGACGCTCGGGGCCGGCCCGGTCGAACTCCCCACGGCGGGAGTGCGATGCCCGGTCCTCCTACTTCAACCCGAGGTCCCAGGAAGGCCGCCACCGCCGAAGGGGGGAGGTACCCCGAACGCGGCGACCGTTCGGGGGCTCCGACCGCGCCCCCGCACCGGTCGGCCCGCTCAGTTGGGGGCTTGCCCGTCGGGCGTGAACGCGTAGAGGAAGCCATCTCCGGCGCAGACGTAGAACGCTCCGTCGAGGATGACCGGAGCGGTCTCGAGGTGGGCGAGGGTCTTGTAGTGCCACCCTCCGCCGTGCAAATAGGTCTTCTCGGCCCCGATGGTCCCGGCCGCGTCCTCGTAGATCGCGATCCCATGCGCCGTGGAAACGCCGATGACCGGCGAACCGAAGGAGAAGTTGAAATCGGCGGCCCCCGAGTTGGAGTGGATGACGTAGAGGTGCCCGTCGTCCGAGCCGACGTACAGGAGACCGAGGTCATCGAGGGACGGGGTGTCCTGCACCGCGCCGAGGGTCGTGTAGATCCAGCGTTTCGCCCCGGTGAGCTGGTTGAGGGCGTAGAGCTTGCCGTCGTTCGAACCGACGTAGACGGTCCCGGTCGATATCATGGCGCTGGCGGCCACGGGTCCGCCCGTCACGTAGGTCCATCGGGTGGCCCCCGAGCTGGAGTTCAGCCCGAGAACATCCCCGCCCGACTCGCCGACCACCAGCAGCTTGACCGAGACATTGAGCACGGGGGCGGACGTACTCGGACTCCCGAGCGTGACCTTCCACTGGGACGCGCCCGTGGATTCCGAGAGCGCATCGACGGCCCCCGTGCTCGTCGTGACGTACAGCTTGCCGGCACCGTAGACCGGGGCCGAGACGGCACCGGTGAGGGTGGTGGACCAGTTGAGTTTCCCGGAGGCTTCGGAGACCGCGTAGACCGAGCCAGCGGAAGTTCCGATGAAGACCAATCCGAGCGCGGGGTCGACCGCGGGGGCCCCATCGATCGCGGCAGCGGTAGTGAGCGTGTAGTTCCACAGGAGCCCGCCGTTGTGCGTATCCACGGCGTAGAGGTTCCCGACCGTGTCCCCCACGAAGGCGACCCCATCCACGATGGCCGGAGACGCGTTGATGGCCGCCCCCGCAGCGAAGTGCCACGCCACCTTGGCCCAATTGTTCCCGCCCGGGAAGATGACCGAGTTGAGGATGTCATCGTTGGGCTCGAACCCGGCGTGGTTCGGCCCGTAGCCGAGCTGATCCCAACTGTTCGCGACCGTGATCGCCGCGGTGCTCGACCGCCCCGAGGACCCGGTGGTGGCCACGAGGGAGGTCTGCCCGAACAGCGTCGCGGCCGGAACCACCACCCGGGTCGAGGGAAGGGACCCGTTCGCGGCGGAGGTGATTTTCGCGAGCGTCGCACCGAGGAGGCTGATCGTGACCTTTACCGAATGGCCGAAGCCGCCCCCGGTGACCGTGATGGTTCCACCCGGAGGCACGAACGATGGCGTAGCCTCGAAGTGGGGGCCCGACGTGGTGTAGTTGACCGCGAAGTTGACGTCCGCGCCGTTGAGGTCGGACTGCCCTGAGGAGGAGACCGTGTAGGCGAAGGCCTGGTAGGTCCCTCCCGCGGCCGGGACGGGGAACGCGAGCGACCACGAGGTCGATGGGGCCCCCGGAACGGCGAGGGTGGCCGGGTTGTCGATGGGGCCGGGCGACCAGGTCCCGGTCCCGGCATCCCACCACGAACCGGCCGGACCGCTCGACTGGATCGCGATGTGGACGGCTGCGACGGCGGTGGGGTCGCTCGCGTTGCCGGCGACCGTCACGAGCCCGCTCGGGTTCTTCAACGACGAGCCCTGCAGGGGGAAACTGATCGAAGTCGTCGGGAGGATCGCGTCGTTCCCTCCGCCGACGGCGAAGTCGTAGACGTACCCGTTCGAGGAGGCTATCACGATGTTTCCGTCGGAGATCGCGGGCGAGGCCGTGATGTAGCCACCGGTTTGGTGCGCGTAGAGCTGGGCGCCTCCCACCATGGCGACGACGTCGAGGTCCCCGCCGATATCCCCCGTGACGGCGATCCCATGGCCATGTCCGCCGGCGATGGCCGGCGAGGCGATCGACTCCGTTTTCGACGAGTCGAGGTACATCCACGTCTGGGAGCCGTTCAGCGCGCTGAGGTCGAACAGCCCCTCCACGAACCCGAACACGACGCTCGTCCCGTCCAGCGCCGGGGTGGAACGGGCCACGCCGCCGACGCCCGCGAGGGCATCGAAATTGGTCTCCCAGAGCAGCGTTCCGTTGTTGAGGTAGAGCGCGTACGCCCGCCCGGCCTTGTTGGTCACGTAGACCACTCCCTGCGCGAACCCGTTCTTCCCGGGCGGGGAGATGGTCGCGCCGGCGGCGACGTCGTCGTCCGCTCCCACTGGGTTGTAGCACTGGAATCGCCACACGAGGTGCCCCGTGAGCGCGTCGAGCGCGTAAACGGACGAGTCCGGGTCGTCGGTACCGAGGATGACGATCGGAACACCGGTCGCGTTCACGACGTAGGAGGCCGAGTTCCACGAGCCGGCGGGCTGATGGTACCCGGTGAACTTCCATTCGACGCTGCAGTTGCTGGCGGCAATCGCCATGAACGGGCCGCTCAGCGGCCCGGCGCCGGACGTGCCGATGAACAAGGTCGCCACCCCGTTGGGGAGGGTCGCGAGCGTCGGAGTAGACTCGGACGGGCTCGAAAGGATGGTCCGGCATTCGGTCGCACCGGTGGTGGCGTTCAGCTTGACGACCTCGGAGGTCGTGTAGGGCGCGACCCAGACCGAACCGTTGTGGACGACCGGCGAAGACCGCATCGGAGCGCCGAACCAGACGCCCCAGACGATCTGGCCGTTCGCGAGGTTGACCGCCAAGAAATTCCCCGTCTCGGTTCCGACGTAGACCAACGTCTCGCCGAGGAGACGGTCGTAGGCGACCGCGGGAGAGTCGAGGACCGAGCCGTAGACGTTGGTGGCCCAGGCCACCCCCAGGGACCCCGCGTTCACGGTCGAGAGGGGGCTGTTCGTGGCATACCCGTCGAGCAGCGGAGTCTGGTGGAGCTCCGGCCAGTTGTACTGCGAGCTCTTCGGGGTGGTAACCTTGAACGCCGGGGGACGGCACCCCCAGCCAGATGTGGGACGAGGATGGACGTCGATGCGCCGCCTACTCCTGGCGCGATCGAGCTCGTGGGCACGAGGAAGAGGGCGACGATCGTGATGGCGGCGATCGACAGCAGAAGGGGCGTCCGCGTATCCTTTGGAGGCGCCGGCGAGTCTGGCATCTGCGGTCAGAGACGGAATGAGTATGTGATGCTATCGATTCGAGTCTTCGAAAATTGGGGGGCGACGTCGCTTCCCGATGGAATCTGGGACTCTCTTTCCGTCCCGGGGCTTCCGAATCGAGCGACCTCGAAGTGGGGGAGGGTCCGCGGGTCGCAGGGAGAGGAAGGGAAGCGGCCTAAAGGTCGCGCCGCTTCGCTCCTCCGGCGATAGGCCGCCGCGATTCCGCATGGGCGATTTCACTTCGAGGCAGTGGTCCCGAGCGACGCTCGGGATCTTGCTTTCTTTCTTGGCCGCGTTCGCGATGGTCTCTACCACCGTCGTTCCCGGCCGGTCCCTGAGTTCGGTCACTCCCACTCGCCCACCCCTCTCACCGGCCCTCCGAGAGTTCCGCGGCTGGCAACACCGGCCGTTGGGGAGGGCCGTCCCGGTCCACCCCCGCCCCCAGGGGCTATCGAACGCACCGCTCGTTCCCTCTCTACTTCCCCCTATTGGTCGAACATCACATCGCTCGGCGCCGGAGCTCCGGGAACCACGTTCGGTGGCGCGATGGCCTTCGACCCGGCGGCGAACACGACCGTGTTCCTCGGAGGTGACTCCGTCGCGAGTCTCGGCGAGTCGTGGACCTACAACAACTACACCTGGTCGACTCCGTTCGTCGGTGTCCCCGACACCTTCCCGGCGCTGGCGTACGACCCTTCCGATTCCGAGCTCGTCGCCTTCGGGGGAAACGCCCCGGTCCCGCACGAGACGGGCACCACGATCCCGACGAACGCGACGTACGCCTTCTCCGGGAGAGTCTGGACGAACCTCACGTCGGACCTGGGGCCGAGCCCCCCGGCGGCCGCCCTGCCGCTGATGGCGACCGACCCCGCGGACGGGTACGCGCTGCTCCTCGATCCCGTGGGGTCCGCGAACGCCTCCCAGACCTGGGCTTTCTCGAGCGGGAGCTGGACCAACCTCACCTCGACGGCTGGCCAACCGCCCCCCGGACCGAGCGGTGCGGACAGCGTGATGACCTACGATCCGACGCTGGGCGCCGTGATCTTCTTTGGGGGATCCTTCCCCGGCCCCGGCTACTCCGTGGCCACGAACGAGACCTGGGAGTTCCTCAGCGGGCATTGGACCAACCTGAACCTCTCGGGGCCCGACTTCACGACCGGAGCCGTCCAAACGATGGCGTTCGACGGCGCCTCCACCGCGCTCGTCGATCTCGTCGCCCCATCGTACCTCTACTCGCTGAACGGAACCCCCGGCTACGAGGACTGGGAGTTCACGGGGAGCGGCTGGGCCAACGAGACCTCCCATCTGCCGGCGACTCCCCCGATCGGGTACGACCCCCTCTCCGATTGGGACGCCGGGGACGGCTACCTGTTCTACCTGGCCGGCGGATTCGACGCGCAGAGCTGGGCGCTCGGCTCAACTCCGTTGAACGCCCGGGTATCCGTTCTTCCCTCGGCCATCGACGTAGGCAATACGACGATCGTCACCGTACTCGTAACGGGTGGCGTGCCGCCGATCCGATACTCGTATTCCGGACTTCCTTCCGGATGCGTGAGCTCCTCCGTACCGGTCCTGGTCTGCCAGCCGACGCGCGCCGGCAACTTCACCATCACGGCCAGTGCGGAGGACTCCTCGAACGTGACCGTGAACGTCTCGACCTCGCTCGAGGTCGGGCCGGCCCTACGGGCCTCCGGACCGCTGGTTTCCCCCGGAGTGGCGTACGTGGGCTCGTCCGTCCAGTTCTCGGTCACTGCGTCCGGGGGCTTGCCTCCATATTCCTACCGATGGGCCCTGCCGTGGGCGGGCTGCAACCCTCCGAATGCGGCCCGCTTCAACTGCACCCTGAGTCCGGCAGGTACCGGAGCGATCTCGGTCACCGTGACCGATGCCACGTCGCTGGCGCAGGCGATCGCCTGGGGGAATCTTTCGATCGTGGACCATCCCGACATCGTTTCGTTCACGGCCTCGCCCGCATTGACCGAGGTCGGCCTCGCGTTCGCCCTGAACGCGACCGTGTCGGGAGGAGCGCCCCCCCTAACCTACCACTACACCGGGTTGCCCCCCGGGGTGCCCGGGCGGGTCGGGCCCGAATCTCCTGTGCGACCCGACTGGGGCCGGCACGTTCAATGCCACCCTCACGGTCACGGACGCGTTGGGCACGGAGCTGAGTGCCCCGGCGGGGATCACCGTTCTCGCCGCCCTCTCGATCGCGGAGGTGGGGGTCTCGCCCAATCCCGCCTCTATTGGCTCCGTGGTGAATTTCAGTTACCTCGCGGTGGGAGGCCAGGGCCCGTTCCACTCCCAATGGAGCGACCTTCCGCCGGGATGCCTCTCGTCCCAGGCCACCTTCGGCTGCACCGTCGATTCGAACGGGTCCTATGACGTCGGCGTCACGGTGCGCGATGCCCTCGGTGTGGTGGCCCACTCCAACGTAACGCTGGTGGTCTCGCCCCCTAGCTCCGCGCCAGGGGGCGCCTCAGCCCTGGGCCAGATCCCGGTCGGAACTTGGGCCGTGGTCGGCCTGGGGGTCCTCGCTCTGGTGGGCCTCGTCCTGTGGGAACGGAAGCGGCGAGGCCGACGCTCCCCTCCGGAACCGGAGGCGAGAGTCCCGAGGGAGAGCGACGACGCAGGAATCGATGAAGCGGTCCCCCTTCCCTTTGTCCCGGATCAGCGCGAACCCACGCCCGAGTCCCTCCACTAGGCCGACCCCGGTTCCGCGCGGATTTCCGATGGCGGGAAGGTGTTAAGACATGGTCTCGCGACGTGACGCCAGGGGGCAGGACTCCGACCCAGCGCCCGAGAATCGATGCGCACTCCTCGCGGGCTCCGCGGGTCGACTCCACTTCGGTCGACCATTCCCCGGCGCCGGTGGGTCGCGCTCGGTCTGGTCGTCTCCGCGTTCCTCATCGTCGGCGGTGCCGGGGCGATCTCCTTCCAGGTCACGCGCTCGGCCGAGACGCTCGCGGGGATCCAGGCGCCCGCCCAGTTCTTGAGCCACTGGCAGCAGGTAGGTTCCGAGGCGGGAGTCACGCGGGGCCGGCCCCCCGATTGTGGAGCGCGGCCGTGGGGGCGCCGAGCCGGCTCCCTCATTCCTCGGGGACCTACCGGATCGATCCGGCGACCCCGGGTCACTTAGCCCTCGTTTGGGTGTTCAGCGAGACCGCGGGTCTCACCACGTCGACCGAGATCGAGATCAGTTTCACGATCCAGTATCTTGTCGGGGTCGTTTCCACTACCGCCTCCCTCACCGTCTACATCGAGAGTCAGCGAATCACCCCGACGGGTCCGTACACGTTCACCGTCTACTGGGACTCAGGACATACGACCGGCGTCACGTTCGTCCAACAACTCGAGGTGGCCCAGCTGTGCTCGGCCGTGGGGACGTGCCCGTGAACGGCGCTCGGCCCGGGCTCGGACCCGCCCGGAACCGCCCCCCGCGCGCGACCGGGGTCGTGGTGGTCCTCGGGCTTCTGCTGGCGTCGACGGTTGTCGGATGGAGCTTCGCCGCCCCGGCGACCATCGGCCCCGGCACCACCGAGCACGGCCAGGGAGCGGATGTCGGGGAGCGAACGCCCGCGTACTGGGTTTGGGAGGCCGCCCAGATCGTGGCGATACCCAACCCACCTCCCGCGGTCCTCTCGACCAGCTCGGTCGCGCCGACCGTGTTCCCGGCCGCCTCGGTCAGTTACCGCATGAATCCGGCGACCGCGGGCAACACCTCGGTCCGTTGGGAGTTCCACGAAACCACCGCCGCTCCGACGTCCACGGAGCTCGAACTTCGTTTCACCGACGGCCTGACCCGGGCGGCGACCACGATCACGGTCTATCTCGAGACCCAATCGACCGCCCTGGGCGCCACCCTCACCTTCTTCGTCTACTGGGACGCCGGGGCCTTCGGACCCACCGGGGTCACCGTCCAGACCATGCAGGTCAACGTCCTGGTCTGCACCGGGATCGGCCACTGTCCGTGAACGGCGGTAGGGGCCGCTGCGCGCGGCCCCTCACCCCCGACCGGCCCTCGACAATCGCCGCTTCCTACAAACACGCAGGTTCTTGTACCCGAAACCGCGCAACGAGCATCGAGGTGCCCCAGGATGGCACACCACTACACCACCACACACCAGACGCACAAACTGAAGCCGCGGCACGTCATCGGCGGAACGATCGTTGCCCTCCTCGTCCTCAGCGGGAGCTGGGTCATGGCGGCCTCCTTCGCGGTCACCCAAGGACCCACGGAGACGGGAAGCGGTGTCTACCACGGTACCTCGTCGCTCACCTACTGGACGGAAGCCACGGCCGGTGTAAGCACCCAAGCGGCCACGCCGCCCGTGCTCTCCACCACCGTGGGCACACCGACGGTCCTGCCCGGCGGCGGGGACGAACTACGGGATCAACGCCCCCGTGGTCAACGACATCACGCACTACTGGAAGTTCACCGAGGCGACCACGGCCCCCGCGAACACTGAGGTGGAACTCATGATCGCCGTCTCGACGGGCGTCGTCCCCACCGTGACCTCCGTGATCGTGTACGTGGAGACCCAGGCGGTCATCCCGGGAACGGCCCAGACGTTCGTCCTCTACTACGACCTCGGCTCCCCGGCCTCGGCGACCATCACGCTCAACAGCGTGACGCAGGTCAGCGAGCAGTGCTCCGCCGTGGGCACATGCCCCTAGGCCCGACCGGTTCCCATCGAACCCAACCCCTTCCTTTCCCTCCCCACCATCGCGGCCCGGGCCGCGACCTCGGCCAGGTCTAGTCGGATCCTTCTCCCGCGCCGAAGGCCGCCGTGAACAGCGCGAGGTCGGCGGGCGTGATCGAGGTCGGGGTGGAGATAGACCCACACGCGCGCATCGTGGGCCTGCGCCTGGACGTGGAACGCCGCGAGCCGCTCGATGACCCGTTCCGTGCCGTGGACGCGCGTGAGGTACTCGATCCCCTCGAGGAAGAACGCGGTGACCCGGTCCAGCTCCACGGCCTTCTCCAGGAACGTGCTGTAGGCGTCGAGGTCGTTCGGTCGCAGGGTCAGGCCCCGACCGATGTTCGTGAGCCAGTAGATCTCGACCGGACGGGGGCCCACGTGGGCGCGAAGCCGGTCGGGGGACTCCCGCACGATGCAGATGCCACGGTGCCCCGCGGCGGTCGCGTCCAGGAAACGCGCGAACGCGGGGAGGTAGGACGAGGCGACGATCAGGGTGACTCCTCCCGAGGGAGCGGGCGGCGGAAGGGGTTCGAACGGCCGGCTCGGGTGGGGGCGGCGGTGAGATCGTCTCCCCGATCGGGCTCTCGGCTCCGCCTGGCTCCTCCACGCCGATCGGTTCACTCACCGTGGTAGCGTCCGCAGGAGGCTCGGTGGAAAGTCCCGGTTCGGGCGAGCCCAGTGCCCCCAGGGGCGGCGGCGTTTCCGCCGATACCTCCGGTGCCACCGCCGGCGGAGGTTCGACAGTAACTGGCGGCGGAGTGACCGAAGCCGGAGTCGGGTCCAGCGGTGGAGGAGCCGGCTCGGCGGCAGGGGTTGGCGGGGAATCGGGCATCGGGGGGGTTGACGCCTCGGGCATCGTCGTCTCGACCGGGACCTCCGCGGATGTAGGCTCGCGACCGGCGCCTTCCGCGGCAGGGGAAACGACTTCCGGAGGGCTCTCCACCGACATCGGTGGGCCCGAGTCAAGGACTGGCCCAGCGGCTTGCTCGGGAGTCCCTCCAGGGGCCAACTCCGGCGTCGGCTCCTCTGCGGCCGGGACATGGGCCTCGGCCGAGAGCTCGGAAGTGGGCGTTGAAGTGGAGAGTTCTTCTCCCGCAGGAGCTTCGATCGATACCTCGGATTCCGAAGTAGGGTTCGGGTTCTCCTCTACCAGAAGTTGCGGCTCCTCGGGGACTGAGGCTACCGGTTCGGCCTCTATCACAGCCTTCGGGACGTTGAGCAAGTTGCCGGTCTCGGTCGGAGCTTCGAGAAGTCCTCCTTCTTCGCTGGGTGCCGCCCCAAGGGGGGAGAAAGCGGTGGGAGACGGTGATTCGGGGATCGCTTCCTCCGGCGGGAGATCCGCTTCGGCCGGAGGTTGATCGGGAGGGGAAGGCGGCAGCGCGGAGGAGACCTCCGATTCGAGGGGCTCTGCGGGCACTTCCGGGGGAGGTCGCATGGTCTAGTCGACCGGGCCGGACCGTTCTACCGTGGCCGTTGTCGTCGGGGGCTCAGGGTTCGACGGGGAAGCAACGTGGGTCGGGGAGCCACCCTCCGGGACCGGCTCGATCAGGGGCCGGCCTGGGGGTTCCGGCGGAGGGACGGCGGGGGGTATTGGGAAGACCACCGGAACGATAGCCGCGGAGGCGGTCGGAACGGAAGGGGCTAGATCCCGTACCGCTGGTTCGGGAAGGTTGACCGTGGCGGTGGGGGTTCGAGTCGGGGGTGAAGGTCGCGGCGGAGAGGGCGGGGGGGAAACGGGTCGGGTCGCGGGCAGGGGTCCTGAAGATGCGATCAAAGCCCCTGTCGATGAGTTGAACCCACCGCCGCCGTTACTCGGGCCGGCCGAAGGGATCCCAGCCCTTCCGGGGGGACTCATCGAAGACGACTCGGCGGGGACGGGCGGTCGCGGGCCCGCGCCGTCCGACCGGTGAGGGGGCCTAGCGTGTCGGGGAGGAACCGTCCCGCCGAGTTTCAGGACCAGCGATTCCGCGATCGGTCCCCCAAAGCCGGAGAGCTGCTCGATCCGGTCGAACGAACCTCGACGGAAGTCTTCTACCGAATGGAAACCGGCGGTCCAGGCGCCCGCCAGTTTCGTCGGGCCAAGCAACGGGGCGCCGAGAACCCCGTCCAGCTCCTGCACGAGGGCGCGGATCTGCTCCTGCTTCGAGACCTCCGCCTCGCTCGCGTAGTCGATGTCGCCCGTACCAGTCCCCTCGGACGGGCGGCGGGACCGCACGCGAGAAAGGCGGGTCCTCGGAACGCGATGCTTTTGCCGACTCCGCCGGGCAGTTTCCCCGGGTAGGCGAACCCACCAGTGTACACCGGTCCGGGTTCGGCCCACGAGGCAGTTCGAGCGAGGGAACGCGACCTCAGGATCGACCACCCGCACCTCCGAGACGCCGAGATAGGTGGCGAGCGCCCGCGACGAAGCTCGCAACTCAGCGGCCAGCGGGTCGAGCGCGGCGATGAGGACAGGGCCGCGGTCGCCCCCGACCGGAGGGGCGGTCCGTCGGAGTTCGCGCTCCACCCGAGAAAGGAGCCGAAACGCGTCCGCCGAGACGGGCGGGGGGTTGCGCATCGGCACCGGCTGCTGGGCCGGTAGTTCGGCGTACATCTCTCCGAGGGCCCAAGGTACCGCCAAGTTCCGGTCGGGCAGCGTCTCCACATACTCGACCATGGAGGGGAGGATCCGCCGTGAAAGTCCACGGACGACCACGGAGAGCTGCTCGGTCGAGGCGCCCTCGCCCCGACAGCGCGCCGGCATCCGGCGGAGCACGTGAAGGATCTGGCCCGCCTCCTGGGGGTACGCCTTCTGGATCTCGGAGAGGACCGGCTCGAGCGACCTCTGTCGTCCGGTCCACGGCATCGACCGGGCCGAACGCCTCGAACCGCACGACCCCAGCCAGTCGCTGGATCGACGGGCGGTCCGCTCGCAGGCTCGTCGCGAGCTCGTCGGTCGCGACGATCACCACGAGGGACGGGATCGGTTCCGAGGGGCTCAGACCGACTCGCCGGCGGAATCGGTCGACCGCGAGCTCGACCGACCCCCACCGCTCCCACGCCTTGATCGCCCCCTCGTCGAGTAGGGCGGAGTCGAGCGGATCCAGGGACGCCTCGAACAGGCTCGTTCGTCCTGGGACGAGCGCCCCGTAGACGGTCTCGGCGATGTGGGGGGAGATCGGGGCCACCGTCACCGCCGTCCCGCGGAGGATGTGATGCAACGTGCGGAGGGCCGCCCGGCGGGACGGAGGCGTGCCCGCCCGGTCGAGCCGGGGTCGGAGCCTCGAGAAGTACCGCTCCAGGTCGTTCGAAAGGAAGGCGGCCAAGCGTCGGTGGGCGGAGCCCGCGTCCTGATGGTCGAAGTTGGCGAGGGTGGCGAGCCGAACGCGTTCCCATCGGGCGAGGATCGCCCGATCCTCGGGTTCGAGGTCACCCAGGGAGCCGGCGATCGGCTGGGCGAAGCTCGTGAGGAGGGCCGGGTCGCATCGGTCGACCGTCTCCCGGGCCAGGTTCCACCAGCGTTCGAGCCTCCGACGTTCCTGACGGCAACGATCGGGGAACGTAGGACCGGATCGCTCGCGGTGCTCCCCGCGGACCAGGGCGGCCCGGACCAGCGTCGGCCCCCACGCTGCCCACGAGCTCCGCCACCCCCCCCTCGGGAACCCCGGGCAGCAGCGTCAGTCCCACGTCGTTCGGCACGCCGGAAACTCCCGACATCGCCGCCAGGTGATGGACGAGGGCAGGAGCTCTCCGGCGCTCGTTGATGTAGAGCCATGCGGAGTCCCCCGCGGGGAACGGGTCGAATCGGGCCCACGCCCCCAGCGCGCCCAACACCGAGGGAAGGAGTCGGCGGGTCATTGGGACGCGGCGATTCCCGCACGGACACTCCGGACCGCCCCCAACGGCGGCGAGCCGTTCGCAACCGGGGCACTCGAGCAGGGTCACCGAAGTGGGGCCGACGGGAGCCGTGCGCGGTTCGCTGACGGGCCAGGCCGCGACCTCGACCTGCCCGACCGGCGGGTCGCGCGGCAATAGGCGTCGATACAGGTCCCGGCGTTCGGCCGGGAGCGGGAAGGTTCGAGGCACCACGCGCGACCGGGGGCCCAGACGAGCGCCGTCCCGCAGATCCCGCAATGCGGGACGCCACGGCGGACACGAAGACGGGCGAATAGGGCGCCGTTCTCCCCGAGGTCGCGCGCGACGAACTCGTTCGCGGTCGGGATGTCGAGTCCGGAGTACCTGTGCGCGAGGTTGAAATCGAGCTGGCCGCGGGCGGTGACCAACGGCCAGCCGGCGATCCCGAGGCGGTCGGCGATCTGCGCGTCGGTGCCGCCGTGCCCTGGGACCAACGGTACGATGCCCGTCCCACTGTCGGTCACGTCGGGAACGGCGAGGACCGTTCCGGAGGGCGGGGCGAGCTCGCCTCCCATCGGAAACTCATGTCGGAGCGGGTACTGGTAGACACGGCCCTGCCAGCGGGAGCCCACGCCCTCCTCGAGGACCTCCACCTCGCCGCCGGGCAGCCACTCGAGCAGACGGGCGAGCGACGGCCGGGAGGTCAGGATCTTCTCGTCCACGCCCCGACGCCGGTATCGGGCGACCACGTACGGGAGCGTAGGGCTGACGAGGAGGGCGCTCGCTCCGAGCAACCGCCAGGGCGCGTCGACCCACACGAGCGCGTGGACGAACCCGTCCCCTTCGGGAACCGGAAATCGAACGAGGTACGTATCCCCCTCCTCCTGCTGATAGATGATCCGCTCGGGGGAGCGGGCCTGGGCGCACGAGGGACAGACGCGCAGCGAGGTGTCTCGCGTGGCGACGAGCCCGAGGGCCGCCATGCGTCCGAGGATCGACTCCACGCCCGCCCGACGATCCCCCGAGTCCACGGGCGCTCCTCCGGCCCCCCCGGTCCAGACCGAGAGGGCCCGAAGGAGAGAGAGCGCCGGCTCGTCCGGATCCCCGTCCCGTCGGAGGGTCCCGAGCGCCCGGCGACCGGCGAGGGCCAAATAGCGGGCGTCCACGTCAGCGGCGACGGCACGGAAGGCGACCAGCCCCTGATCGTCCCCCGTGATCAACGCGCCTTCAAACTGACGCACGATCGGCGAGGTGGAGCGGCCGACGATCCCGTCGGGCCGGGGCAGGCCCCGAGCGGCCCACAGCGCGCGGGCGGAACGCTCGACGTCCCCCGGCTGATACTTCTCCGGGAGGACCCCCATGATACCGACCCGCTCGGCGAAGAGTACCGAGGGTGGGCGAGAGGAATAAACCCTCTCTTCCTACTCGGTCCAGGACGGGCCGCAGGTGCGCCAGCAACTCTTATCCTCCGGCCGCGGTCCCCGCTCACCCGAGGAGAATCCCCATGGCCTGGACACAGCAGGAGGTCCGCGAGTTGAAGGAGGGCCGCTACATGCTGATCGACGAGGAGCCGTGCCGTATCATCAACATCCAAACGTCCAAACCCGGGAAGCATGGGGAAGCGAAGGCCCGGATCGATGCGGTCGGGATCTTCGACCGCCGCAAGCGCAGCGTGGTTTTCCCCGTCACCCACAAGGTGCAGGTGCCGATGATCGGCAAGCGCCAGGCCCAGGTCCTTTCGATGACCGAAACCGAAGTTCAGCTCATGGACCTCGAGTCATACGAGACGTTCAGCCTCGCCGTCGACGCCGAGACCAAGGCCCAGATCGCTCCGGGCGGAGAGGTCCAGTACCTCGACGCCATGGGAAAGCGGCAGATCACCCGCACGTAGCGCGGAACGCGACGAGGGGCCGTCCGCCCCCTCCTCTCTCTCGTTTCATTAATAAAGGGGGCCGGGCATGAAACGTGTACCGGTACCCCCGGGGCCGCAAGGCTCAGCGGGCCGGGGCTAGGAGTCGGGACGAATGTCAGGACCGGGAGGGATGGGCGCCGTCCCTTCGTCCCGGCTCACTCGAATCCTGCAGGAAAAGGCGGAAGAGCTCAAGCGGAAGCGCCAGGCCGGCGAGGTCCTCCAGAAGGAGGCCGACGAACGGGTGGCCCAGCTCGACCGTCTCGGCATCACCCTCCCGGAAGTACCGGAACGAACGCGCCAGCTGCACGAGCTGGTGCGTCGGTCCGACTGGGAAGGAGTGGAGCTCCAGGCGCGAGCTCTCCTCGACTACCTGGCCAGCCACGTCGCGACGGCGATCGAGCAGCGACGCGAGAAGACGGTCGAATCGGCCGACCGACTGACCGCGGCCGGGGTGACCGTTCCTGACTCGGCGCGGGAGGAGATCGCGGCCCTCGCGCATCCGCCACCCGATGCTCCGTGGGCTGACAGCGTCGCGCGGCTGGTCCGGGTGGAGGAGGTACTGGCCCGGGCCGGCGCCGACAACATCTCCGTCTCCCAGGCGCGGGCGAAGGCGCTCGCCGTCTGGGCCGGGCTCTCCGCCGACCAACTGACCGAGTTCCAGAGGAAGATCGACCTCGCGGTCGAACCGGCCAAAGAGGGCCGGGTCGCCGACGCCATGACCGCGCTTGCCGCGCTCGAACGCGAAGCCCTACCGGAAGCCAAGGTCCGGCACGATACCGTTCGGACCGCGGCCGAAAGCCGCCTCGCCGTCGCGAAGGAGCACGGCGCCTCGACCGCGGAGGTCGAAGCGGCCCTCCACGACGACTCGGGCGCGTCGCCCGAGCGCTGGCCGGAGACCGTCCCCGCGATCGAAGCTGCGCTCGAGAGGTTGGGCGAAGTTCTCCGGGAGCGGACGGCGCAGGTGCTCGGCTCTTTGCGACTCTCGCTCGAGTCGCTCGCCGAATACGGGACCGACCCCACGGCGGCCCGCGTCGCGGTGGACGCAGCGATCTCCCGACTTCCGTTCGTACCCGCGGCGGAGATCCCGTCCGTTCTCTCCGAAGCCCGAACGGCCGCTGAGGAGCCCATTGTCGCGGTCGTCGCCGCCCTCCTGGACGAAGTGCGCCCCCGGATCTCCGAGGCCCGACGCCTCGGCCGAGACTCGAGCGAGGTCTTCGCCGCGATGAATCGCGCTCGGGAGGCGCTCCGTCTCAAGATCTACTCCGAAGCGCTCGCGGCGAGCCAGGAGGCGGCCGAACGCGTCGCCCATCTGACCGAGGATCTCGATGCCGCCCGCGACGAGCTCCAGGCCCTCGACGATATGGTCTCTCGCTTCCGCACGTCGGGGTTCACCCCCGAGGGGTTCGATACGTTGATCGCCCGCGCCCGAACCCACCTCGAGCGGGCCGAGGTCGACAAGGCGCGCGCCCTACTCCGGGACACGGTCGTCCAGCTAGGACGTGAGGCGCTCACGCACTTTGTCGAGCGGTGGACCGCTCTCGACCGCGTGCGCGACTACGCACGCGAGCACGGGTTCCTCACGGCCGAGGCGAGCGCGACGATGGACGAGGTGCACGTGCTCCTCGACCAGGGCGACCTCGGAACGGGAGCCGAGCGCCTCGCGCGGGCCGAGGTCGAGCTCCGCAACGCCGCTGCGCCGTACGTAGCGCGACGGGTGCAGGAGATGGAGCAAGCGTTCGCGGACATCCCCGACGATTCGCTGACCGCCCCGGTTCGTCGCCTGCTGGCCGATGCCGACGTCACGCTGCGGGTCAAGGAAGACCTGATCACCGCGATCGAGGCTCTGCGAAAGGCGGAGCGCGACTTTGCCTCCGTGTTCGCGGTGCACGCGAGCGCGCTGGTCGACCTCCTCGAGGAGGAGCGTCGCGTGCTCGAATCGATGGGCGGCGCCGGCGACGAGATCCAGCACCAGATCGACGAGGTCCAGCAGATCTTCAACATGGGGGACTTCGTGAAGGCGTCGCGGGCCTCCCAGGAGATTCGGACGCGAGCCCAGCAGCAGCAGCTCCTGCGCAGCGAAGAGGCGATCTCCCACGCGAAGCTCGCCCTCGTGGAGCTCGAGACCCTCGGGCTCGACTTGGGGAAGTTCCGGGCCGACCTCGACGAGGCGCAGGCCGCCGCCCGGGCCGGGCACTACGCCGACGCGCACCGTCTCTCCGGGGCGCTCGAGAACAGTTCGATCCGCACCCGCGCGCAGGCGCAATCGATCGTGGAGGAGGTCGCGCGCGCGCAGGAACAGCTCGGCGACCTCCGCGAGCTCGGGGTGGATCCAGAGCCGTTCTACGAGCCGATCCGGGCCGCCCGACTTTCGGTGCAATCGCTCGACTTCGATTCGGCGCAGGCGACCCTCCAGGCCGTTCAGCAACGTCTCGGTGAGGCGGCTGCCCGCACCGAGACGGACCGCCTCTTCGGGGAGCTCGACCGGCTGATCGAGGACGGTCGTCGCCTTTCGGCTCCCATGGAGCCGTTCGTGGCCCGACTGCACGCGCTCCGGACCGAGCGCGCGACCGCCCCCGCGGAAGCCACGCGCACGGCCACGCGGCTCCTCCACGAGGAGCTCGTGGCGATCCTCGTCCCGATCTTGGAGGAGAACCTCCGCTCGCTCGAGCGGGACCTCGACATCGCGCGCGGCGCGGGGGTGGACCTCGACCGGATCGTTGCTCCACTGGCCGAGGCCCGGCGACTGGATCTCGCTGCCGGTGCCGGTCGGCGCCGCGGCCCTGCTCGACGCGGCCCGCGCGGAGTTCATCGGAACTCGCGGTCTGGTCGAGCACGCGGAGCGGGTCGCCAAGCGGGCCCGGGAGGCGATCGCGCAGGCGGACCTGCTCCGGGTGGACATCGGGGTTTCGCGCGGCGTCATGGAGCAGGTCGAGAGCGCCCTCGGCCGGCGGGAGTTCGCCCGAGCGATCGAGCTCGGCGGGCCTCTCGAGCGCGAGGTCCTGCAGGCTACCTACCATCATGTTTCCAAGACGTTCGCCGGATTCCGGGCGACCGTGACGCATCTCCGTAACGCGGGGAGCGATACCGCGGTCGCGGAGAACCTGCTCCACCAGGCCCGCATGGCGCTGGACGAGGGACGCCCGGTCGACGCGGTCCAGCTCGCCTCCAGGAGCGAGGCCGAGCTGGAGCGGGCCGAGCTCCAGCGCCTCATCGCCGAAGGGTCGATCGAGGCCGCCGAGCACTCCCTCGCGCGGGCCGCCAAAGAGGGAGTCGTTGTCCCGAGCGCCACGGCCGAGGTGGAGACCGCGCGCAAGCTCATGGAAAAGCGCGCGTATCCGGACGTTCTCGAACACGCGATCCTGGCCTCCGATATCCTCGTCGCCGGTCGCGAGAGCCACCGCCGCGCGAAGGAGGCTTTCGGGGCGGCCGAGGCCCAGGTCCGGAGGCCGGGGGGTTCGGCGCCAACATCCAGGAGGCGGAGGCGAGGCTCGGAGAGGCTCGTCACTACGTGGACGAGGGGAACTACCCCGAGGCGATCCGAGCCTCCCGCGAAGCGACCGAACTGGGCCGATGGGCGATCGAACGACTCTTTGCGGGCCCGATTGGCGAACTGCGCCGCCTCGTGGACGGAGCCCGCAAGGAGGGTCTGACTACGGAAGTCGACGCGGTCGAGGCGGTCGTGATGGAGGCGGAGGCGGCGCTCCGGGCCCGCGAGTGGCGGATCGCCCGGGAGGCGATCGGCCGCGCCGAGTCCGCGAGCCGCAAGGTCTTCGAAGCCGTCGTAGAGGTCCGCTGGCGGGATGTCGAGGCGGAGGTCGCTCGTGGACCGCCGCCGACAGAAGCCGAACAGACCCGACGGGCAGCGGTCGCCGCAAAGCTGACCGCCCAACGCGCGCAGGGCGATTTCGGCGGCGCGCTCCTGCTGGTCCGCGAGGAGATGGACCAAGCGCACCGTCTCCGGCGCGAGGCGCTCGAAGCCGGGCTCGCCCAGCTGAAGGAACGACTTTGGATCGGCGAGCGCCTGAGTGTCGACACGACACCGGTCATGCAGACGTTCAGCGAGGCCCGGGTCGCGCTCGACGCGGGTCGTCTCGGCGAGGGGGAGGCGCTCTTCCGGCGCGCCACCGAGTCCCTGGAACGCTCGATCGTCGAACCGTTCAACCGGCGCGTCTCCGACCTGCTGACGGAGATCAACTTCGCCGCCGAGGGGCTCCGCGTCAGCGTGGGGCCGGTGCGGAAGCGGTACCGAGGAGATTCTCGCCCTCGCGAAGGCCGGGCAGCACCTGGAGGGGAGCCGCCTCTTGCTGGCGGCGGAGGAGGACCTGGCTCTCCGCAAATCGCTCCATCGGGAGCTCATGAACCTCCACTACCTCATCGACGCGGCTCTCGGACGGGCGGCCGAGCGCCGTGCGGACACGACCGAAGCCCGGGCGCTCCTCGCCGAATCCGTGAGGCTGCGGGACACCGACTATCCGGCCGCGCTCGAAAAAGCCCGGGACGCACTACGCCGCCTCCAAGGGGAAGTGCCGCCTTCGAGCCCCCCGCCCGAACCGTCCCCACCCCCGGCCGCCGCGCCAGCCAAGACCAGCGAGACCCCGCCCCCCGGGGGAAGCGGGTCGACTCCGTTCTGGCCCTTCCGCCGAAGCCCGCCGCCCCGCTGAGGCGGGGCTCACGCCGAAGCGAAGGTCCCCGTGGGGGAGGCCGGACCCAGGCCGGGCAGGCCCCGCGGTGGCCCCAGGCCAAGGCGGTCGTACTCGACCGTGTGCTTGATCGAGCGGCGGCGGAGCAGCGTGGAGACTTGTTCCGTGATCTGGACGACCTCTTGGCAGCGGGCCGGCTTGGTGAAGTAGAACTCGACCCGACGTTCGTCCGCGAGGGGGAAGATCAAGCGGAGCCCGAACGCGTCCTGGCGGTTGTAGCCCGCCGGCTTCCGGTCGCCCTTCAGATCCCGGAGATTCTCATCGAGAAGGACATCGGGGAGGAGTGGGTCGGAGTCCTTGACGAAGGGACGATTCATCTCGACGACGCGCCGGTGGATATCCGGATAGACCCGGACGAGATCGATGTACGACCCTTTCGGCTCGAGGAGAATGTGGCCGCTGCGGGCCTTTACGGGAGGTGTCACTCCTGCGGAAAGGGACCCCGGCCTCTTAGGGGCTTCGACCGGGGGTCGAGGCGGGCCTCGGGGCCCCCGGGCAAACCCCTAGCGTCACGGTGTCCGCGAAAGGCTCAAAGAGGGGGCCCGATAGGGGAGCGGGACGCTCCCGTAGTCTAGTGGTCAAGGATAGAGGCCTCTCGAGCCTTTGACGCGGGTTCAAATCCGTTCGGCCCGCTGGACCGAACGGGGAAACTCCCGCCGGGAGCATCCCCACGCAGGAGCGGCCCTTACCGCGGGCGCGGCCGAGCGCCCACGTTCAGCACTTTCGCTACCCCGAGCACGTGACCTCGGGCGCATCGGCCAGTCAGACTACTCCAGTTCGAGTTTCGCTTCGAGACGAAGATATAGGCCGGTATCCTCGACTGCGTCCACCGAGCGCTCGTAGTCAGCCCCGAGCTGCTTGCGGTCCAGCTTGGTGATCCGGTCGTTCAGCCACTCGAGCTTTTTGAACAACAGGGGGTCATGGGAGAGGTCGCGGAGCTGCTGGATGCGGTCCACCGGGGCCCGCATCGCGCCGTAATAGGCCGTGATCCATCCCCCGAAGGCCTCCCACACCATCTCCTCGTCTAGAATTCGGCGCTTGGTTTGCGCTCCGATCAGCTCGAAGAAGGCAAGGACCTCGAGGTTGGAGATGTCGTCGAGCTGGTTGTTGAGCAGCTTCTCGCTCGTGGTCCGGCGCACTCGGCGCATTCGGGGGGCGTCGAACCGCTCTCGCAACGTGATGACCGCATTGGATGAGTTCAGTTGGCCAGCCTGCCGGGTCTGCCAATAGAGGAACCCGAGCGTACCGAGCGCGAGCAGCCAGGTCGCGACGGTCGCCCACAGGGCCACGTCTTCCAGGTTGACCATACTTCCCTCCTTAGGCCGGCATTGAGGCCGCTGCCCGGGCGCTACTGTGGTGCGGTAGAAAAGCACGACCGAATCGCCAGGCACGGCTCAGGAGGACCCGGGGCGAGCGCGTCAACTTTACCGACCCGGTGGGTTGCCTCCTCACGGTCGGGGGCATCGTGGACGAAGAGACGGTAGCCTCCACCGGCCTTGGGCACTACCTCGTCGTCGTTTCGGAAGAGGATCCGGTCGCCCAGGAAGTGGCGACCGCGTGGGGCACACCACCGGCGACGGGAGAACATGTCGACGGGGCGGCGATCCGAACCCTCTCCGACACCGCGCTCCTTCTCCGGCGGCCGGGGTTCCATATCCACGACGAACGGCTGGACACCCGCCTGCCGGCCCGGCTCCGGGCGCTCGGCCCGACCCTCGTCTTCCCTTCGATCCATCGCAGCGAGCGGAACGTCCCGTGCCTCACCGTCCACCCCCTCGGAAACTTCGGGGACTCCGCGGAGGTCGGAAGGCGGCCCCGAGTTCTCGTCCCCACCGACCCTCTCCTGATGGCGACGGCGCTCCGCGCGCTCGCCGAACGAGGGGAAAGCGCCGGACTGTCCGCGACCTTCGAGGCGACGCATCATGGACCGGAGCTGGAGCTCCCCGCGATGTTCGTCGAGATCGGGTACGGTACCGACCCGGCGCCCCCCCCGGCGGCCGTCCGAGTCCTGTCCGAAGTGATACCGCACTTGCTACGCGGGGAGGGGGATCGCGTTGCCCTCGCAGTGGGAGGGGGTCACTACGCCCCGCACTTCACGGACCTGGCGCTGAAGCGCCGCTGGGCGTTCGGGCACATCATCTCGCGCCACGCGCTGGCTGGGTTGGACGCAAGCCTGGCTCGCACCGCGTTTGACCAGTCAAAGGGTGCGGGCGGCTGGGTGGCTGCGCGCGCGGAGGACGCGGGGCATCGTGCCTTGACGTCCGTCGGAAAGCGATTGCGCGATTCGGAAGCACCGCTGCGGGGGACCGGACCAGGGGCGGCTACGTCCGCTTCTGGTACATGATCGCGCCCGACCGGTAGACGGCGCGGCCGAGGCGGACCGGCTGGGTGCCCACCGAGCCGGGGCTCCGCTCGGCCAGCATGAGGCTCTCAACGACCTGGCGGAAGAGCGCGCTCTGGTTGATCTCCGGATGACGGTCGAGGAACTCGCTCTCGTCCGGGGTGATCGTGATGTTCTTCCTCAGCATCCCGTGGATCGGAGACTCGGGCTTTCCGCGTCCGGCCATGGTTCCCCGAGTTACGGGGACGTATATGTGCGTATGGGTGCGGTGCCGCCCGAGGAACGAGGTCTAGCGCTTCTCCAGCGGTCCCACGACGACCGTGGCCGATTGGCGGCGGTCCATTGCCACTTCGGCCGCGCGGCGGACCTCCGCCGGGCTGAGGCTGCGGAGGACCGAGGGCCAGGTCACCCAGTGGTCCTCGGCGAGCCCGTGGTAGGCGACATCGAGCGCCAGTTCGTGGGCGTCCGAAGTCGATTCGAGCGCCAGCGAGACCTCGCCTAGGCGGCTCTCCCGGACGAGGTCCAGCTCGGACGTCGGAATGGGTTCGTTCGTGATCCGAGCGACCTCCTGTCGAAGCATCGGCACGACCCGTCGCCAGCGGTCGGATCCGGTGCCCGCCTGGGCCACCCAGTACCCCCGAACCGCATGGCCTCGAGCTGGCTCGACGCGTGGTAGGCGAGACCGCCTTTCGATCGGACACGAGTGAAAAGGCGGCTCAAGAGGGTAGCTCCGCCGAGGACCTCGTCGGCGAGGTAGGCCGCCGGGAAGTTGGGGTCACTCCGTGAGATCGAGGGTCCGCCGATACGCACCTCCACCTGCTGATGACCGGGAAGGTCGATCGTGACGTCCTGGGGGGCACGTCCGTCGAGAGCGGGGGTCGTGAGCGCGGGGGGAGTTTCATTCGAGAGGTCCCCGAACAGGCGTCGGACCGAGCGGACGAGCGATCGGGTGCCAGTCGACGTCGTCACGACGAGGAGCCCACCACCTCCCGTGAAGTGCTGCCGGTGAAAGCGGGCCAGGTCAGCCGACCGGAACCGCCCGACCGATCGATGGTCACCCATCCCGGTGGTTCGGTAGGGGTGATGGAGGGGAAAGACCGCCTGGTGCAACTCCCGGTCGGCTCGGGACCCGGGTTGCGCGAGCTCCCGCAGTTGGCGCTCGAGCATCTGACGACGTACCCGCTGGAGGTCGGCCGCCTCGAACCGCGGGCGCAGCACCGCGTCGGCCAGTACGCTGGTCAGGGCGGCGGCGGAGCTCGCGGGTCCCCACACGGTCACTTCGGCCGATTCGGGGTCGCAGTGGGCCATGAGAGTCCCTCCGGCCCGGTCGAGGAAACGAGCGAGCTCCACCCGGTTCGTCGCCCGGCTCCGCTGGTGAGGAGGTGCGTGGTCATGCGTGAGATCCCCCCCTGGGCGGGAGTCTCGTACGCCCAGCCGGCCCGTCCGATGTAGGTGGCCGAGAAGGTCGCCGCCCCCGGGGGGGGTGACTGGCGAGCGACTCGGAGCCCATTCGGGCCCTCGGCGTACTCGAGACGGAGCGGATCGTTCGCGCTACTCATCCGTGACTCCTACCGTGGGCTCGTACCGGACGACGACCCGGGAGTCCGTCTGGAAGAGTTCGCGCGCACGTTCTCTTACCTCCTCGCCCCGGACGGCCAGCAGCTGCGAGAGAAGGTGGTCTTCGTACGCCGGGGAGCGGAGCGTGGCGAAGTAGCCGAGTCGGAATCCGGTACGGGAGGCTCCCTCATAGGCGAGCGCGGCTCCCCGACGGATCCGGGTCCTGGCGTCGCGCATCTCGAGCGGCGTGGGTCCCTTCTTGACCAGTCGCTCCACTACGTTGTCGATGCAGGTCTCGAGGCGGTCGAGTGGGACCCCTCGCGTGGCTTGCGCCTGGATCGTGAAGAGGCCGGGATACACCCGGGGTCTCCACTCGCTCGTCGCGCGGACGGCCAGTCCGGTCTCCACCAAGGCCCGGCACAGCCGGGCGCTCGGATGTTCGGAAGCGCGGCCCCACCCGGGGCCTGCCGAGAACATACGGCACTCGCCACCCAGAACCGT
Source organism: uncultured Thermoplasmata archaeon (assembly GCA_963842165.1). Lineage (GTDB taxonomy): Archaea > Thermoplasmatota > Thermoplasmata > Lutacidiplasmatales > UBA184 > Lutacidiplasma. Next base: position 31,024 of record CAWJFK010000022.1, read on the forward strand.
ATCGATGAGCATCGTGGCAGGAGTGGCTGGATCGTGGAGGGCCGGTGCGCGCCAGGCCAGCTGAAGGTACGGCGTGGTCCCGGGGCCGGAGAGCTCGGCCCGGCGCTCGCCGCGAGCGGGAGGTTCGGTGTGACCCACGGAGACATCGGCCCCCGAGGGCGGGAGTTTCGAGAAGCGCCTACGGATTTCCGCAGCCGTGCTGCGAGGGTCGAACCCTCCCGTCACGACGAGCAGGGCGTTTCGAGTCCCGTAGTACTTCTGATAGTAGGCGCGGAGTTCCGTCGGCGTCAGGCGCTCGATGTCCTCCCGTCGGCCGAGGGCGTCCCACCGATAGGGGTGCACTCGAAAGGCGAGCTGGTACGTTTCCTCCTCTACCCGAAACTCGGGCCAGTTCTCGTTCCCCTCCCGTTCGGAGTGGATGACGGTGCGTTCCCGTTCCACCTCGCGGTCGGTCAACAATGCGCGGGTCATTCGGTCCGATTCAATATCCAGAGGGATCGAGAGGTGGTCGCGGGGAACCGTCGAGAAGTACGCCGTGAAGTCCGTGTCCGTGAACGCATTGAGCTCCCCGCCGACTTGGATGATAGCTCGATCGATCGCGCCCTTCTCGTAGCGGGGAGAACCCTCGAAGAGCATGTGCTCGACCCAGTGGGACGCTCCCGTGATCCCGGGGTGCTCGTTCTTAGACCCGACACGGTACCATACCCAGACACTGGCGGTGGGACTTCCCTCGAGCGGTGCGAGGAGTACGCGCAACCCGTTGGACAGCGCGAACGACTCGACCCTCGGACGGGCCGCGGCTCGTGGGCTCATCTCACGATTGCGGGACTTCGGCCCTTATAAGGCGCGACTTGGAGGTGGCCTCGGCTTCACTTGGCTCCCCTACCGTGCCTCCCTCGGAGAGATGAGCGACGGGGTCCCTGAGTGTAAGCCGCATTACACCCGCTTTCGCTACCAAGTGGGTTCGAATTCGACCGAGCCCACCCACCTTGGGCGCTATACTAGGGAGACCCGTAAGCCCCCCCGGCCCCCCCCGAAAATCGCCCAGCCAGCGGGACTCCACTCCCCAGATAGCGCCCCCTACGACGAGGATTCGCGCCCCCTGGCGGGGGCCCCCCTCAATGTGCCTTTCCTCGACCGCGAGCGAGCTTGTCAGTTGAATCGCGCAATTGACCGAGGGAAGATCTCGGCTCGATCTGTCGGGCGCTCAGGGGGTCATTGAGAAGCTCAGGCAGCACTTCTTCGAGGTCGGGCCCCGAGCGCGCAAGGTTCGGACAACTACACGTGCCACTTCTTCAATGGATTCCCTTGAATGTTCAAGGGATAGAGCCACCATTGCCAGAGCGTGTGCTCTTCGAGCCGCTTAGCCTGCCATGTAGTCTTAGTTGTATGAACTTGATAGAAGACTCGATAGCCGTTTCCGACCACACGCTCCAAGGCTTTCCAAGTCCCTTCGTCACCCGAGCTGTGAGTATAGAGTCGTGATCTCAGGTTCTTGGTGTGTCCGACGTACAGCGTTCGCTTTTCCCCGCGCCCCCGAGCTACCGCGATGATGTATGCGCCTGGGCAGTCGTAGGGAATCTCGCTCGGTTTGAGGTTTGTCCCGTCGGGGTGGTAGAGCGGCGCATAATGTGTCCAGCGGGCCATCAAAGGGCGAAAGTGCTCAGGTAATCAATACCTTCGTGGCTCGGGGCACGTTCGCAGCATTGATAGCCGCCGCTCGGGCCAGCGATCTACCCTCCGATTGGTCCGAGGGGCCACTCGAAGGTGATTCCACATTTAACGCCCTTATGGAATGGAAGGTGAAACTCCACGCGTTCGTAGAGTAGGGTCGAGAGCCCCTTCCCGCTGGCATAAGCGGTTACGAAAACCTCCTCCTTCATCCAAAAGTCGGAGTACCGAACGTGGCCCCGAGAAACATGAAGGTGGCTCCGCACGTACCCTTCGAGGCTCGTGCCACGGTACGGATTGTTGTAGCGGGCGATTCGTAGCTCGTTCGTGATGCCCCCCCTCAACGATCGGTCCGCACCCTCAGACTGACCTCGACCTCGCGGTCGTTCTGTTTGCCGTAGGCGTAAAGAACGAGGTAGTAACGGTCCGCCTCGTCTACCGAGAAGTCGACTCGCACGGAGGATGTGTCCTCCATCTCGTCGACGACCTCGAAGTCGTCACCGCCACGGAACGCCGCGTAGTTCGCCTCGTCCAGGACCAGGTAACTAAAGTCGTCGTCATCGACTTCGGTCAGGGTCCCTCGGATTTCGTCTCCTTCGTCAAAATCGAATCGAGTGGCCCAGTGTTGTCCGTAGCCTGCGGGAACCTTAACGGTCTCATCGATGAGGTCTTGCCACTGGGCCGAGGTGGGCGGGGGTGGCTGCGGCTTGGTCTTGCGCCTCTTGGGCTTCGGCGACTCTGAGGTCTGATTGTCGGCCGCGGGAGCGGACTCATCGGCCTTCGGCGGCGCTTGCTTCAACGGTGCGGACGGCGGCTCGAAGTTGGTAGGGCCGCGTGGAGGGCCGTCGAACACGTTCGCGCGGATAGAGTCTCGGATCCGGAATCGTGTCGATATTCTTGCCCGACTCCGAGGGCATTGGGATTATGAGAGTCGCCTCAGGTTCGCTGGTCCGCAGAGCAAGCCGATAGTGTCTCCACGCGATGTAGACTCCAATCAATCCGAGAATGACGATTAGCAGGCTCAATAGGACGAGCCAGTCGGTTCCATCAAAGTTCAAGGCCAGCCTTTTTGTTCATGCCCACCCCGCACAAAGCAACTCCGCCTGCTGTAGCACCGTCTGAGTCGCCGCGTCCTGCCCGCTCGGGGGATAGCCTCGCTCCCTGAGAATTCGTTTGACGTAGAGGCGGAGCCTGGCCCTGACCGTCTCCCTGACCGTCCAATCGATGCTGACGTTCTTTCGAACTGTCTCAACGAGTTGCTTCGCGATCTCTCGGAGGGATGGTTCTCCGAGGACTTCAACGGCAGTTCCGTCGGCTGAAACGAGTGCATCGTAGAACGCTTCTTCCTCTTGCGTAAGCCCGAGCATAGCTCCTCGGTCTCGGGCCTGCTTCATGGACTTTGCAAGGTCGATGAGCGATGAAATGACCTGAGCCGCGTCGATTGAGCGATTCTGGTACTTTCGGATAGTCGCTTCAAGCATCGCCGAAAACTGACGGCCAAGGACAAGATTTCGCTTGGACCAGGTCTTCGTCTCGTCGTTGAGGAGCTTCCGCAGGACTTCGAGCGCCAGGTTCCGATAGGGAAGCCGCCTCACCTCGTCCAAGAACTCGTCCGAGAAGATAGACAGTTCAGGCTTCTTCAAGCCCGCTGCCGAGAAGATGTCGACGACCTCGTCGGACACGACCGCTTTCGAGACGATCTGTCGGACTGCGCTATCGAGCTCCTCTGGGGTCTTTCTGCCCTCGACCGTTGCCTTGGCGAGCCCAGATCGGACGGCTTGGAAGAAGCCGACCTCGTCTCGTATCGCGAGGGCGCGTTCGTCTGGAACCGATAGTGCGAACGCCTTCGAAAGATCGGAGACACCCTTGAGGTAGCGCTTCTCGCCGTCTTCCAAGGCGAGGATGTGCTGCATGGCTTGTGGAATGACCTTGAGCCGCTCGTCGGGCGTTCCTCCAAAATACGCCTTGAAGTCGAAGCCGTGGAACATATCCCGCACGATCTCGTAGTGCTTCCGCATCAGGCCGACGGCTTCCTCGACAGGGACCGTTGGGTCGGACTTCCTGCGGTCCTGCTCGGAGTACTGCGAAAGGGCCTTCCTCAGCTCGTCCGCAATTCCAAGGTAGTCGACAACAAGGCCGCCTTGTTTGTCCTTGAAGGTGCGATTGACGCGGGCGATGGTCTGCATCAGAGCATGGCCTTGCATCGGCTTGTCGACGTACATCGTGTGCAACGACGGCGCGTCGAAGCCAGTCAACCACATGTCCCGCACGATTACGAGCTTGAACGGGTCGTTCGGGTCGCGGAAGCGTTTTGCGAGTCCCTCCCGCTTCGCCTTGTTACGGATGTGCTGCTGCCACTCGGGGCCATCCGAAGCTGAACCCGTCATGACGACTTTCATCGAGCCCTTCAGATCGTCTGAATCGGCCCATACGGGTCGTAGCCTCCCAATCTCCTCGAACAGGTCTACGCAGATTCTTCGGCTCATGCAGACTACCATCGCCTTCCCCTTTAGGCCACCAGGGCCGGTTCGCACCTCCCAGTGGCCGACTAGGTCCTTCGCCAGCAGACTCAGGCGACGCGGAGTGCCAACCATGGCGGCGAGCTGTGACCACTTTCGCCCGACCCCAGCCTTGATTTCCTCTTCCTCACCCTCTGTCACCTCATCGAATTCAGGGTCGATGTGGGGCCTCTCCTTTGGGTCGAGTTCGAGCTTGGCGAGTCGTCCCTCGTAGTAGATCGTGACGGTAGCTCCGTCTTCGACCGCGCGATGAATATCGTAGGTGTCAATGTAGTCGCCGAAGACCGAGCGCGTGCTCCGGTCGGCCTTCTCGATGGGGGTTCCCGTGAATCCGAGGAACGAGGCGTTAGGCAGGGCCTCCCTGACCTTGCGGGCAAATCCGTCGATGAAGTCGTATTGGCTCCGATGGGCCTCGTCGGCGATGAAGAGGATGTTCCTTCGATCTGAGAGCAACGGGAACCGCTCTCCCTTTGTCTCGGGTCGGAACTTCTGGATGGTGGTGAACACAATCCCGCCCGAGGCGACCTTTAACAGTCGTTGAAGGTGTTCGACCGATTCAGCTTGCTCTGGGGTCTGGCGAAGAAGCGACTGGCAAACGGAGAACTTCCCGAAGAGCTGCTCGTCGAGGTCGTTTCGGTCGGTGAGAATTACGAGGGTTGGGTTCTCAAGGGCGGGGTGCCGAGCAATCTTAGCGGCGTAGAAGACCATTGTCAAGCTCTTTCCCGAGCCTTGTGTATGCCAAACGACCCCGACCCGTTTATCGCCCTCTGCTGAGGCGGCTCTAACGGTGGCTGCGACCGCACGATTGACCGCGTGGAACTGGTGATAGGCAGCGACCTTCTTCGAGATCGTCCCGCCGTCATCCTCGAAGACAATGAAGTTCCGCAAGAGATCGAGCAGCCGCTTCTTGTCGAAGACCCCGCGAATCAGAGTTTCGAGTTCGAGGTTCCCCTTCGGTGCGATGTCCTTCCCTTCGACGGTTCGCCAAGGAAGGAATCGCTCCCGATGCGAGGTCAAACATCCGATTCGCGCCTCGGTCCCGTCCGACACGACGAGTAGCTCGTTGAACTGGAACAGCCGGGCTATCTCAGCCTCATAGGTACGGAGTTGCTCGTACGCGCTCCAAATGGTCGCCTGCTCGTCGGCGGGGTTCTTGAACTCGAAGGTAGCAATGGGCAGGCCGTTCAGGAACACTATGAGATCGGGCCGTCGACTGTGCCCATTCTCGATGATGGCGACCTGATTGACGGCCAGCCAGTCGTTGTTCTCGGGTCCTTCGAAGTCGACCAGCCAGGCTTTGTCCCCAGCGATTCGACCCTCTGTACGTCGGGTCTCAACATCGATTCCGTTTGCGAGGAAATCTTGGAAACGGCGGTTCGAGAGAAGAAGATTCGGGGAGTCCGCGCGCAAGGCTTTCCGAAACGCGTCCTCGCGGGCGTCGGCCGTGAGATGTGGGTTGATTCGGTCGATTGCGGCTTTCAGCCGTCCAACGAGGACTACGTCGTTCCAGTTCTCGCGCTCTTTCTCCTTGCCATCTGGAGCGATGTCTGGGCCGAACTTGGTCTGAAATCCCAACTCGCGAAAGTAGACAAGAGCGGCCTCTTCAACGACGCTCTCGTGGAATCCCAAGGGCTGTCGGAACATCAGTGGCCGCCAATCGCTGGAACGCGAATCGTTCCCGAAAAGAGCCCAGGGAGGAGGGCGTCGCGAATCGAAGCTAGAGTCCGCGACTGCATTGCGTTATTCCAAACTTGTAAGTAGATCGGTCGAACGACTCGGTCGAACTCCCTTGCGATTCCCATCTCCGGGACGACCATCGAAATGGTTTGGAGTGAGGTGTTGTTCAGGGCCTGCATAGTCGTGCCTGTAGCGAGCGAGTTCTTGGTGCCTTCAAAAACTGAGGAGGATACAAAGCAATAGAGCACCGATTCGAAGATTGGATCGCGAGCCTGAATCCCAGCGAACCCGGTACTCAAGACCCGTTGCTGCCACCAGCTCTCGTGCTCCCTCATTGTCCACAAATGCTTCGGCGAGTCTCTCATCTTGGCAAACCACACGCGCCCGCCCCCGGGCTGCATGTTGGCCCTCGATGGAAGGTTCGCACGCGTGTCTTCTGCCTCTCCAATAATCGTTCCGTGCTGTACGTCGCCCGTGGCAATGTACAACAGCTTTTTTCCACAATCAAATCCGATACCGGGTTGAACGTGGGCAAACTCTTCGTCTCCGATGGATGCTGTGCGCCACCGGTCGGGAATCTCCCCAAGCTCCGAATCCTTGAACTCGGTTGGCCATATGTCCCAAGTGCTAGCGGGCATTCCCGGCAAGCTCTCGCCCTTCTTCCATCGGCCATTCGCTTTTGCACGGACAGGGCCGAAATCCACAAACCAGAACTTGAACAGCGCGCGCGCTATTTCCTCCAGAGTTTGATTCATTTTCTGATTGAGGTCGATCCCATCGTCGACCATACCGAGAACAGAGGCGATAGCGCGCTGTTCGGGGAGTGGAGGTAGCTCTATTTCGACTTTCGTGAGTTCGGATTGACGAATTCCTTCAACTGTGGTACCGGTTTGACGCGCTTTGAGCTGATGTTGAACCATCGACGACTGGAGAGCGTAGAACAGGAATCGACCGACCACTTTCTTTGGATCGGGTCTCAGCCCGAATACGCGTTGGCCGAGGCAGTAGTCTGCCCCAGTCTTTAGAAACGCCAGTTGCCCCAGGGGCCCCTCGGAGGTCAGCAGAACATCGTCTGCTTCGAGTCGCTGCGGCATCCATCTTTCGTACATCTGGTGGGAGACGTGCCCGACGTCAGCATCGATTTCGATTCTTCCGTTTCGAATGTTGTTAGCGGAGAGGACAATTACGCCGCTTTCCGAAAAGTCACCCCCGAGCTTCTTGGGAGTCCTCCCTCGGTGATCGATGATAGACAGAATGACTTCTCCGAGTGGCAACCGTGGCCAACTATGTTTCATAAGTGGTCTTCTTTAGAGCGCCAATAATCTGGTCCTGCAACCTCGAAGCCTCGCTGAATTGACCTTCCAAGGCTTGTTGTAGGCGGCTCATCTTCTCGGGGAACGGTTCGTCTTCGGCCTTGGCGACAGCGAATCCAACATACCTCCCTGGCGCGAGGATGAAACCTTGTTGTTCGATTATCTTGATGGTCGCCGAAAAGCTGAAACCCGTCTGGTCCTCATACTTGCCGAAGCCTGCTTCCCCTCTCCAAGAATGGAAGGTACCCGCGATTCGTGCGATTTCCTCGTCACTCAGTTCGAGATGCTTCCGGTCAACTAGGTGCCCCATTCGCCGGGCGTCGATGAAGAGCGTCTCGGCGGTGCGATCCCTGAACCTTCCGCTGTGCTTGTCACGACATATAAACCATAGGCACACGGGAATCTGCGACCCATAGAAGAGTTGACCGGGAAGAGCCACCATACAGTCCAGAAGATCAGCCTCGACAATGGACTTTCGAATCTGTCGCTCGCCCTTTACGTTTGAAGAGAGCGAGCCGTTTGCCATTACAAAACCCGCGATTCCGCCAGGAGCGAGGTGATGGATGATGTGCTCAATCCAAGCATAGTTGGCGTTCCTTACCGGGGGAACGCCGTACGTCCATCGCACGTCTCCACGGAGGCCTTCACCACCCCACTCCTTCATGTTGAAAGGAGGGTTGGCGAGAACAAAGTCGGCCTTCAGGTCCTTATGAAGGTCGTTACGGAACGTATCCGAGTTGTGAGTTCCGAGGTTCGCCTCGATGCCTCGAATCGCGAGGTTCATCTTGGCGAGCTTCCACGTTGTGGGGTTGGATTCCTGTCCGAAAATCGAGAGGTCGCCGAGCTTGCCGCCATGCTCCTTGATGAACTCCTCGCTCTGGACGAACATTCCGCTTGAGCCGCAGCATGGGTCGTAGACTCGACCCTTGAACGGCTCTATCATCTCGACGAGTAGGCGGACCACGCATCTAGGGGTGTAGAACTCGCCGCCCTTCTTTCCCTCAGCCGAGGCAAACTTACCGAGGAAGTACTCGTAGACCCGACCGAGGACGTCTTTCGAGCGGTTTTCCTTGTCCCCAAGGCCGATGGTCCCCACCAGGTCGATTAGCCGTCCAAGAACGACCTTATCGAGCGATGGTCGGGCGTAGTCTTTGGGCAAGACTCCCTTGAGAGAGGGATTGTCCCTCTCAATGGCGTCCATCGCGTCGTCGACCGCTTTGCCGATGGTCGACTGCTTCGCGTTGGCCTGCAGGAAGGACCAACGGGCCTCCCTCGGGACCCAGAACACGCCCTCGGCTTGGTAAGCGTCGCGATCTTCAGCTTCGTCCGCGTGGGATTTGAGAAGTTGAGTGTAGTGTTCCTCGAATGCGTCGGAGATGTACTTGAGGAAGACAAGCCCAAGGACGACATGCTTGTACTCCGCAGCGTCGACTTGGCCGCGTAGTTCGTCCGCGGCGAGCCACATCTTCGCCTCGAAGCCGAGGTTGGCTCCCCCGTTCGGGCCGTTTGCCTTCTTGGGTCGGCCCCCGCTCGCCATGCTACGAAATTTTGACGGGCCGCACGCGCTTCTTGTTCCAGTAGGGGCTCTTGCACTTGGGGCACCGCTTAGGCTCCCGACCGATCTTCGGCACCCACTGATGGCCGCAGCGAGTGCACTCCCACCCCGAGACTTGAAACGTAGCCCTTGGCACGTTCTCGGTTAAGGTAGCAGCCTATTTACCCAAATATGCTATCCTGATTGAGCATATGCGCCCACTCCTCCTCTCGGGCCATGGAACTTCGCTCCGCGTCAGCGGGCACGTACTCGAGGTCTCGAACGAAGGAGAAGACCGCCACGAGACCTACGGGGCCCATCAACTCCCCTTCGACTCCATAGTTGTCGAAGGCAACTCGGGGACGATCTCGTTCGAGGCTGCTCGCTTCCTCGCCGTTCACGATATCCCCGTGACCTTTCTTCGCTGGAACGGCTCGGTCCTTTCGACCCTGCTTCCTCGCGGGCCAGTCGCGGGGGACCTCAAGCTCGCTCAGTTTGCGGCCTACAACGACCCGAAGCGGCGCGTCGAGATTGCGCGAGCGATCTTGAAGGTCAAGCTCTCGAAGTCCGTAGAGTTCCTTCAGTTCCTTTCGCGGTTCTACCCGTGCGACCCGAAGCCCGTCGAGGCAGAGGCAAACCGAGGCCCCACCGAGGAGACGATTCCCGGTCTGGTGGGCTGGGAGGGCCGAACGGCGGTCGCCTACTGGTCCGAGTTTTCGAAGGTGGTCAAACGCCTCTGGCCCGAGAGCGGCTTCGTCTCGCGGAAGGGGAGGGGCAAGTCTTGGTCTCAATCCGCGACCGACCCCGTGAACGCGCTCCTGAACTTCGGCTATGCTCTCCTCGAAGGACGCGTTCGACACGCTGTCAACTCGGTCGGCCTGGAACCCTCGGTAGGCTGGCTCCATGAAACCGCCGCGTCGAAGCTACCAGCCGTCTACGACCTTCAGGAGCCATTCCGCTGGCTCGTTGACCTCTCGGTGGTCGAGACGATCTCGGGTCGCCAACTCGACCGCAAGGCCGACTTCCTCACGACCGAGAACTTCCACGTCAGGCTCCGCCCCCACGCTATCGGCCTACTCTCCGAGCGTCTGTCCGAGAACTTCAACCGCGCTGTTCCGTTTGGAGGAAAGCGCCGCACGTTCGACGCTCTGCTCTTCGAAACGACCCGTAACCTCGCCCGCTACCTGCTCGGTCAGTCGAAGCGCCTCAACCTCAACTTCCCGTTCGGAGCGTTCGATGGAGCCCTCGACACCGAAGCCGCCGATACGATCTCCGCGCTGACCTACTCCGAGGCCCGCAAACTCGGCATATCGAAGGCGGGGCTCTGGGACATGAAGCGGCGAGCAGCAGAAGGTAAGCCGCTTAGACTCTACCGCAAGGTTTCGAAGCGCCTTTCGGCGGGGACAGCTTGAGGGTGGGGTGGAATCCCCTCTAAGCCCCCGACACCATCTCGAAACGGACGCCTCAGTAAATCCCCACAAATCCCGACTCGACCCCGTATCGGGGAAACAACTCTATCTCTCGGGCGGCGGAGTCGTGATTCGAGATACTCGAATGAAGCCAATCCACGAATTCTCGGTCAATCTCGGCTTTCTGCACTCTCCAAGCGAGGCAGAAGCCCGAGCCCTCCTTTGGGGTTTAAGACGGGCATCCAAGCTGGGCCTGAATAAACTTCGAGTTAGATGCGACAGCCTGCCTCTCCTCAAGACGCTCGAACTTCCTCTCGCGCTCGTCGAATCCCCCGACTCTGAGACGATATCCCAAATTAGGGCCGCTCTCTCGATATTCGAGGAGGTTCAACTTCGTTGGACTCGGTCAATCCATGTAATCCAGCGAGGAGACGAAGCCCACTCGGCCGACTTCCTTGCGAGACGTGCCTGCGGACTCGGTCCTCGGTCTCGGTGACTCGGTCGAGAGGGCCCCCGACTGGCCCAGATCCCGCCCCATAGACGCCGTGCTTAGAGTGCTAATGGCCTTCGAGTGCTCTTTGCGTGTGTACCCCTTGAGGGGATGTCAAGGGGTTTGCGCCCCACGATATCGGTCAGCCTTTGGCCGACCCGCCGAATCTCGCTGATAAATCAACCCCCGAAACCTGAGGAGGGTTTCGCGACGCCGTATGATTGAAGGGAAACCTCGGAGAAACTGAAAGAATGCCGTTCAAGGACCGAAAGAAGCAGCTTGACTACCTTCGGGCTTGGCGGGTGGTTCACGCGGAAGAAGTCAGGCGGAAGAAGCACGCCTACTACCTCCCCCATCGAGAGGAGTTCGCGGAGCGGAGAGATCGATCTGCACCAAAGCAAGGGAGCAAGGAGGGGCGGCTTGAGACACGACTCCTCCGCAGTTCGAGAGCGCTTGCCCGCTGGCGTGACATTCCAGCGGAGTCGCGTTCGCCTGTTCGATGCGGTCGGAGGCGGAAGTATGTCGGGACCCCCGTTGAGCGGCATGTCCAGGCCCAGCGCATCTACTCGGCGAAGCGGAAGGAGAGGCAGTCCGCAAGCGACAAGGAGGCCGCCCCGTGACCGCGGACGACTTCCTATGCGAGGGCTGCGACCGAACGTTCCTTTCGAGTCGCGCGAGAACCCAGCACCGTCGATTCGTCCATGATGGCGCATCGCTCTTCGGCTATCGGCTCACAGAGGACGAGGAGTCGCCCAAGAGCGCCGAGGACTTGGGATCATTTGACTCAGATATCGAGGGAAAGGAACCTGAGGAGGAGTCAGACGGCGATTCTTCAGACGCCAGCTCCCACAACCTCGAACTTCTATGTCTCGTGGGAGCGGCCTTCCTCGGAGCCTTGATTCTGTGGGGGCGCCCCCTGCGCGCCCCGACGACTGAAGGTCGCAGTCTGCCCCGCGAAGGGTCAACCTACGGGCCTTCCAGATGGCCTTCCGGAGGGGGGTAGGCATGTCGACTGGTCTTTCGCTGCCACCCCACCGAGCGGAGCTGCTTCCCGAGCGGGACGGCGTTTACCTTCGTTGTGAGGGCTGCGGATCGCTCCTTCGTTTCCTACTCCGCGCCAAGGACGGCCGCGATCTGTGCGTGCGTTGCTCTCGAAACGCGGGGGGTTAGGTCATGCCCCATGGCCTTCCTTCTTCTTCGGCGAAGCACGCCTACAACTTCCGTGAGAAGACAGCTTACCACCAATTTCTCGCCGTCCACGGCCCCGTTCGAGGTGGCCAGCGCAGCTTCCGTCGCCTCATGCGGAGTCGCCCCGTCGGCCAGCGACCACTCTCGCTGCTCGGCCCATATCAGCGGTCGAAGCGGGAGACCTCGCTTCGAGTCCTCGGAAGATCGCGTCGATTCGGCGAACCGTTATCGAAGGCCGCAAGGGACGCTCACACCTCGCCCGAGACGGTCCGTCGCTACCTCGGTCGCTCAGGCTATCGGAAGGTGGTGGGTAGGTGGAAGCCTACACGGTCGGATTCGCTCCTTCGCCGAATGAGCTTCTACGAGGACGGTCGGCGGCAAACGGTCACGGTTCGCGGTTCGAAGACGGCCTCGCTACTCGGGAAGTACAACCGCAGACGTTGAGACATTTCTCATGGACCCCGCGCGCGACCCCTCGATCTTGAGGCAGTGGGAGGAGCGGACGTTCGTCGATTCTTCAGGTCACGTTCACTCGTTCGAGACTGACTCCGCGCAGATTCTCACGGCGGTGGAACGCGCGGAGAGCGAGACAGGAGCCTTCGATATTTACCCCGAAGGCGACGAGGACGAGGCGGAGTTCGCGGGAGAAGAAGCTTGACGGCTACCGCTTTGCTCCCGACCATCGGTCGGGCTGTCGAAATCGCAAGGGACGGTTTCCAAGATCGGCTCAACGAAGCATCCGCGTGGGTCGTATGGGTCCAAGCAGGCGCACCGAACGCGAGGGGGTGCGTTGTATGCGGCTCGAACGTGCCCACAGAAGCCCATCACATTTCTGGGCGAAGGCACGGCGACCAAACCGTTTCCGTGTGCCCTCCTTGTCATCGGCGGCTTTCTGAGCGACAAAATGGCTGGGACCCACGCTGGCTCTCGGATGAGCGAACCCCCGAGCTCGACGAATCGCTATTGATTCGCGGCCTCTCCGACCTCTGCGAGGAGCGAGGACGGTTCGACGCCGCATATCACGACTTGGCGAAGCGGCTTCGCGCGAGCTATGCCCATCTCGCTCGAAAGACGGTGGGAGTCGCCTCATGAGCGGGGCAGAAGCTTTCCCTGTTTACCTCCGCGTCCTCACCCGCTCGAAGAAGGAGCGCTTGAAGTGGGAGTCTAGCGAGGAACGCCCGAACGACAACTTGTGGCTTGTCTTCGACACGGAGACAACTACGGACTATCGGCAAGACCTCCGATTCGGAGTCGCGCGGATCTACGCCTTCGGCAACCTGACGCGGACGGTGGCCTTCCACGAGAAGGTCAGCCAGAAGGAGCGCGAGACGATCTCCGGGTGGGCCAAGGAGCGCGGCTTCGACCCTATGCCGAGGGAGGAGTTCGTGCTATCCGTTTTCCTGCCTCTCGCGCTCGACCAACGCGCCGTTGTGGTCGGGTTCAACCTGCCGTTCGATCTGTCGCGGCTCGCCGTTGATTTCGCGCCGAAGGAGAAGTTACGGAAAGACGGGGCGTGGAAGGAGGCTTGGACGTTGCGTCTACTAAGAAAGAACCATCCCAAATTCGCGTTCGTCCCTGGCATTCGCATCCAGCACGTTGACGCGCGGAAGTCCTTCATCTCGTTCTCGGGAACCAAGTGCAAGAGGCGTGCGTATCGGGGCGCGTTCGTAGACCTCAAGACGCTGGCGGCCGCTCTGACGGGAACGGGACACACTCTCAAGAGCGCGGGGGAGGCGCTTGGCTGCACACTGAAGAAGACCGAAGCGGACTATCGGAGTAAGGCCATATTCGAGTTCCTCGATTACTGCCTCAACGACGTTGACCTTACGGCGGAGCTTTACGAGAAGTGCCTCGCGCGATACCGTGAATTCAATCTACCCGAGCATCCTTCTCGGGTGTTCTCTGCCGCTTCGCTCGGGAAGGCCGCGTTCCGTGCGCGAGGAGTCAGTCCCCCGTCTGTCGACGATAAGTTGACGGGTCGAATCCTGGCTTCGTTCTACGCGGGGAAAGTCGAGTGTCGCGTCGTTGGTCGGGAAGTTGAGGACGTGGCCGTTCTCGACTTTACGAGCCAGTACCCGAGCCTGTTCTGCCTCCTTGGAGCTGAGCTCTTCCTGACGGCGGAGAGAGTCGAAACCCATGACTCGACGGAGGAGGTGCGCGGGTTCCTTGACTCCCTGACGCCTGACGATCTACTCAAACGGGAGACCTGGGAGAATCCGCTGCTATGGACGCTCTGCGAAGTGGAAGCCTCGGACGACCTCCTACCGATTCGTTCGTCCTACTCGACCGACGGTAGTCCACCGACGATAGGTTGGAATAGCGTTTCGACAGAGGCGGGGTTGACCTTGCCCTACCTCTTGCCCGACCTCTTGGCGGCGAAGCTCCTCGGTGGGAAGGTTCCGAGGGTCATTCGCGCGATCTCGTTCGTTCCTCTCAGCCGACAGCCGCTCAACGAGATTTCGATTCTCGGAGCGACGGTCGGGCCGACCGAGAACCTGATTCAACGGCTGAGCGAGGCGCGGATGCGCGAGAAGACCGAGAAGCGCCAAGGCTGGGATGCGCGCGAACTCGGGCTGAAGATTCTCATCAACGCCGCGAGTTACGGAGTCTTCGTCGAGGTGAACGTCAAGCGGCACGACGGAGAGATGGAAGTCTGCGGCCTCGACTCCGAGGTGTCGTTCGAAGAAGACGGCGCGAAGGTCGAGGAGGCAGGAGAACTGTTCTGCCCGCTGCTCGGCGCGACCGTAACAAGCGGGGCGCACCTGCTCCTTGCGCTCATTGATTCGGTGGCCACGAGCCTTGGCGGCGAGGTCGTCTATCAGGACACGGACTCGGCCTTCGTAACACCCTCTCAGCTGGCGCCTGAGATCGCGCGGAAGTTCGACGCGCTGAATCCGTACTCTGTCGAGGTTCCGCTCTTGAAGGAGGAGACGGAGAAGAAGGCCCCGCACAACGCCTACCCGAAGGGCTCTCCCGATCCTCGTCCTCGATTCTTCGGCCTCTCCTCGAAACGCTACTGCCTGTTCGTTCGAGATCGCTACGGCAGGCCGCGCGTCTTCGAGAAAGGAGCGTCGGACCACGGGCTCGGCATGTTTCAGGTTCCCGAAGACCGAGAGGAGTTCACGAAGCGGGTTTGGGGGCGCGTGATTGGAGCAATTCTTGACGGAGAGGACGACTTCTCCGACTTCGCCTACCTCCCCGCGA
Organism: uncultured Thermoplasmata archaeon; assembly: GCA_963842165.1. Taxonomy (GTDB): domain Archaea; phylum Thermoplasmatota; class Thermoplasmata; order Lutacidiplasmatales; family UBA184; genus Lutacidiplasma. The sequence goes on from CAWJFK010000022.1 coordinate 46,029, forward strand.
CCGCGCAGTTCGCGCTGACGACTCCCGCGCTGTTCCCGCGAGTGTCTAAGATCGAGGGGATACGGCCGTTCGGCTTCCTGACGATACGCTACCTCGACCCTGCCGCTCTACCAGAGGGGGCCGAGTCCTTCGAGCTACTCCCCTTCCACTCGCCGAAGGAGCCAGCTTGGCTGGCGCTCGCGGAGAGAGACGGCGCGAAGACGTGGGCGCACGTTGTAGAGGCGTTCGCGAAGCATAGAGATCGGAAGTACCTGCTCGGCTCCGACGGTCGAATCATCCGCCGCTCGATCCTCGTTCGGAAGTCCTCCATCGTCGGACTCGGCAAGGAAGGGACGAAGCTCGCCGCCCGCCTCAAGCTCGGCAAAGCCGCTGGGGCGTCGCCCTCGCTCTTCGTGGATTGGAGGAAACGGCTCGTCGCGATGGGTCGCGCGGAGGCCCGCAGGCTCGGCCTTCGGTGGGATATAGTCCGAGATTGGAAACGGTCTCTGAAGAAAAACGGGAAGCTGCGAGGGGACGCCCTCGGGCGTTTGAGGGCCGCGATCTTGGCGGGGTGAGCCCGGGTCTACTAACGCTCGGAGGAGGGAGAATGGTCCTTTCCTCGACCCTTCTCACTCGTCGCGAACGTTCTTGAGCTTCTTGTCGGACCTTGTGTCCCTCCCATCTGGGTTGCGGAAAGTCCCCGGCGGGAGCCCCAACTTCCTTTCGGCCGTTCCAACGGTCGCGTCACTCCGCATCTTTCGCCGCTCTTTCTCGGTCATCGCCTCGGCGATCAGAATTGGTGGATAAGAAGGTCGCGGACGCGCGCTCGGCGAAGCGTTAGCCGATCATGGCGGGGGGGGTGGTGCGGGCGGCCCCAAGCTAAACGTCTATTCTGTGCTTGCAGGCTTTGCAGACAATTCTCTCAGAATACCTTGCAGTTTCGGGAAGGTGGACGAGAGACCTTTCCGAACAATCGCACGAACAATCCACACGAGCCAGTTGGCTGGTGTCCTCGCCGAAGAAGTGGGACACATATTCGATTTTCAAACACGTATCACACAAGATCTACTCACCCCGCTTTCCGCCCAACCAAGGCCATGAAGTGCTTCTCGCAACCATGAGGGTGCGATATCGGTTAGAGTTAGCGCCCGCATGAGATAGGGCGGGCACGTTTGACAAGGTCTCGAGTCTGTGACTTGTTACAGAGCGTCGTTTTCGGCTACAAGTCGGTCCCCTCTCGGCCCTTTGGCCCCCCCTGACGTGAGTCCTCCACTCTGCCCTTGGGATCTTCGGTGTGGCCGACGTAACGCTGGCAGTGGCGGTCCTACAAGTGCTCAGGTAGGGGCCGCTCGGACGGATGATTTTCGAGGGGCTGGGGGGGCTTAGGGGCCTCCGTAGTATAGCGCCCCACCCACCTTGGGGGGTTACATCCAATTCGAGGAAAATTGCACTAGCGCGGCCTATTCTCTCTCGGGGGAACGATCCGGAATCGCCCCACCATGATCGCGACAACCAACCGAATCGAGCGGAGGTTATCATGTCCTCACATAGCCGAAATGTGCGATAGTCCCCCGAGGACTCTTCGCTATCACGACTTCCCAGCGAAGGGCACGGCTCGAATCATGTTGAGCGGCTCTCCCCGGCCTGTCTATAGATAGAAGCGACGCGGTACCCCCTTCGGAGAGCCTGCCTATCGTGAAGGGCGATGACGCGCTGGCACCCGGGGCCTCCGGCAGTTTGGACTGGGGTCGTTAGTCCTACCTGCGTGGCCCTAGCGGCCCTAACTCTCGTCATTAATGTCCCGATCGGGGTCACTCGTTCGGAAACCAGCCCGAGTACCAGTCGACCTTTTGGGCCCCGCCTCCCAACCCATGAACGGAACGGCTGGGCTCGTCAGTGCTGGCCAAACGAGCCTAGGTCCTTCTGGAAACTCACCGTCCGCCATCGCCTACGACAATCGCACCGGTGAGACGTTTGTGATCGAGTCTCCATGGTACCTGGCCGTACTGAACGGGAACCCGCCTTCCCTCGTTGCTTCGGTGTTCTTAGGGCAGGCCAGTTCGCCCGAGAGTCTGGCGGTCGACATCGCGAACGATACGGTGTTCATCGGCTCGTACCCGTCGTCAGTGATCGTCGTATCCGGGACCACGCGTGAGATTGTGGCAACTTTGGCTCTCAACGTGTCCCCCCTCGATATGGCATATGACCCTGCGACGGGGGAGGTCTACACCGGTGGCGGGGGTCAGTACCTCACCGCAATCAACGGAACGTCCTACGCTGTAGCCACGCTAGGTCCCGCCGGTTCTTCAGGGTTCTTCGCTTATGCGTTTGCCTACGACCCGGTTACAGGGGACCTGGTCTTGATGGGTACCCAGGAGTGTTGCACAGGGTGGAGTTGGGGCGAGGTGCTCTCCATCGACGCCGACACTGAGAATGTAAGTTGGGCGAACTCGAGCGCGCTCTACGACGCCTATTCCGGGATGGCTGTCGACAGTGCGAACGGGTCGATCTATCTCACGACCTCGTTTGGCGGGCTCAAAGTGCTAAACGGCACCAACGGGGCGACGCTTGCGGACTTTGGCATGCCCGGTGAGACCGGTTGTGGGTACCCCTTGGCGACGGGTATGGCCTACGATCCGACCTCGACCGATATCCTAGTAGGAGAGTGTGGTGGAGTCGTCCGTTCCGTTGACACGGGTAATGATACAGTTGGGCCGCCGCTCTTTGTCGGCGGGCTGCCATCGGCCATCGCCGTGAACACCAGCACGGGAGATGCATACGTCTTGAATTGGGACACCAATTCGGTGTCTGTCTTGACGGCGTACGGGACCGCGGTCCTGAGCTATTTGACGGTGGGAGGGGTCCCCGAGGCGGTTGCCGTCGACAACTCGACAGGAACAGCGTACGTGCTTGCTTCGAACAATGTGAGCATCATCAATCTGACGAGCCACGCCCGGCTCGGTTCAATCGCCATTGGGGTGAATTCCACCTCTTTGGTTCTCAGCGGAGGGGAACTCTCTCCTTACGTCTGGGCTTCGCCCCAATCCATCCTTTACGACCCCCTAAGCCAGGACGTGTTCGTCGCTAATTCAGGCAGCAACACCGTGAGTGTCATCTCAGCCCGGACGAATGTCGTGATCGCTACGATTCCGGTCGCGCAGACACCACTAGCAATGGCCTGGAACAACGAAACGAACGAGATCTACGTCGCTTGTTCAGGGCGATTCGATGTCATTTCGGCCGAAACCTTGCAGGTGGAGGCGAACGACTCCCTCGGCGTACTGTTACCGGGTGGTATTGCGTTCGTTCCATCGCTGGACGAGATCTTTGTCGACAATATGGCCATGCTCTCTGGAACGACTCCGCAGCTCACCGTAATCTCCGCCGCAACGAATTCAACGGTCGGCTCGATCCCCCTGCCTTCCAATGCGACCACCACGGGTGAAGTTGTTTACGATAACACAACGGGCGACCTCTACGTGGCCGGAGCCTGGTTAGGATTCTACTATTCCGACATTAACGACTACATCGTCAATCCCAGTACCGAGACCCTCGTGGGGAACGTCTCCGTGGGAACCGACCCAGATGCTATCGCAGGCGAACCGGGGTCGACCCATCTCTTCGCAACCGCGGGGGTCGACAGCACGGTGCGCGAGATCGACGGGGTGACCGGGAGAGTCTTACTTTCTGCTTCCTTGCCATCCGATGCACTCCCACAGGGCGATCGAGTACGATCCGTCGACAAATCGAGTACTCGTGACGGATTGGGGAAGCGACGCGGTCTCCTACCTGATTCCTGAGGAAGTTTATCCTGTCATGTTTTCCGAGACCGGCCTCCCAAGCCGTACCAGCTGGTCTGTCACTCTCAACGGCTCAACGAACCTCTCCATGACCGACACGCTCACATTCGCCGAACCCAACGGAACGTTTCCCTTCGCAGTCGGATCGATCCCTGGCTACACTATCACAACGCCGACAGGCTACGTCACCGTGAACGGAACGAATGTGACCGCGGCCGTTCTTTTTGTGCCGACCCCGCCTGAGACGTACTCGGTCGATTTTGCAGAGTCGGGGTTGGTCCCGGGGACCACCTGGGCGGTGGATTTTGACAACGTGACCGAGCAAGGGAATGGTGCCCAGATCGATTTCGGCGGCATCCCGAATGGGACCTACCTGTTCACTGTCCCGCCCGTCAGCGGTTACTACGAGACGCCATCCGCCGGTCGCATCGGGGTTGTTGGCGGGGGTCACACGGAAAACGTCGGATTCACGGCCATCCCGCCCCACGTCGAGGCTTCGGCCAGTTGGAACGAGGTATCGGCGACGGGCCTCTGCGGCCCGCCCGGCGCGTACTCCCTCACGGTCCGTCTCTTCGGAAACGGAACGGGAGGAACTCCCCCCTACACGTACTCCTGGAACTTCGGTGACGGGTCTCCGGTCTCAACGCTTCAGGACCCGGAACACACGTACACCAGCTACCCGTATGTGACGACGCTAACCGTAGCTGACCATGATGGGAACCAATCGAACGCGTCGGTCACGATTGAGGGCGTCGTGACCACTTGCCCTACTGCGGCTCCCCCACTGGTTGCATGGACCGTACTCGTCCTCGCCATCAGCGCTGGCGTCGGGATTGCTGCGGCCATGGCCGCCCACCGGCGGAAGCAGTAGCCCGTCTGCTTGCGAAACCCCTTCGCGCCCCGCCTTCGACCGCGCGCGCCCGAGTAGCTCAAGCAGCCACGAGGAGATGGGTTGTCTGGGAATTGGCACATACCTCTACTTCGAGAGCCTCGAGTTGGTTAGGAGAGACCCAATTGAGCCAAGATCCAAGGCCGTGGCAAGGGGGTGGAAGCGCGATGTTGAACGAGAAATTGACCCCGTTCGATTGGATAACGCTACCACAGATATTCCCCCCGCCCGTATTTTGGGGACACTCCGGTGGCGGGAACTCGAACACGACCCCCTGATACGTGAAGTTGACCCAGGGCGACTGGTAGATGTCCACCGCCTCAAAGGTGTAAAGCTGGAATCCAATCATGGTGTAGCCCGACTGTTCCTCGGAGATCGGGACTTCGAGCAAGACAAGGACCGAGACGACGGCCACGGTCGAGATACCGGCCAGAAGGAAGGCCCGCATCTTCCGCCGCCGGGTCCAAGGCATGCCAAGGTCATGCCGAGGGCGCGATTATATTCTCAGGTATGCAAACTTCTTCGAGGCGAGGAAACCCGTTCCCATTTCGCGCCCCGCCCTCGACCGCGCCTCTCCTATTCTGGCCCCTCTGGCGGATGGGTTCCGTTGTCTCCATCCCTTCATTCAAGTAAGTCTATGGGGATAGCGCGTTGGTAGATCCATGGCAACTCCGCCCGGGAACTCGATTCCGGACTCCCGGAACGAGGCGAGGTCTGAGTCTGTCGGCACCTCGGTCAGTCCCCCTGGCCCGACCCAGGGTCTCTTGCGAGCCCGCCGATCAGTCTGGATTGTGATTGGCTCGGCGATTGTCGGTCTAAGTATCGTCAGCCGGGCTATTCGCGACCGGGGTAATCCCCCTCTCTCCAACTCAACAAACCCTGGGCCGTGCAATGGCTGCGGTCTCCCCCCTTTCGCCATCGGAGCTCCTGTGGCTGAGACTTGCCCCAGCACCGACACTTTCTCAGAGAACGGTTGTGCGGCCGGAGAGTTCGCCTACCATGTTACGATCGAGACCTCGGTGGTCTTACTTGGCGACATTCGCTTCGAAGTGCAATCATCTGCCTCAGTGAACTACGTAGCAACGGGGACTTCCGGATTCGCGATTCTCAATTCCAGCGGCATCGTGTTGGCCGAGTTCCAAGCGCCAAATGGATTGATGTCAATGACTGAGAGCTGGAGCACCTACTCCGGCGGAGTTAACCCCTCTACACCCCTCACAACCATCGATACGCTTCTCATAGACATGGGCACAGCAAATCCTCACGACCAGGGTTACTGGGTTTATGCAGACGGCACCGGCTCCTATGCAGGGACCACGTCCGCGGAGGAACTCCCTTGAGAGCCCCGCCCTCGACCGCGTTCCTGACTTGAGCCAGCTGAGAAGACCCCCAGAGTAGATGCCCTCCGGAACTCTCCGTCGAACGGATGGCAACAGTTCCTTCTCCGCTCTCTGTTGGCAGTCTCGCCCGGACCAGGCCAACGGACTTCAGAGTCACTCCGCGGCCCGGAGGAGTTCTCGGAGCTGCTCTGCTGCTGGGGATAGCCGCATTTCTCCTTCTCTCTCCCATCGGAAATGTGCCGGTATCGGCCCAGGCATCACCCCAGCCACATTTGCCCAACTCCGCTAATGGATCGACCAATCTGCCCACCGGGATCCCTCAACACCGCCTTGTCAGCGTTCCTCTCGATTCGGCGGATCCCAGCTTAGCCCTCTCAATGGGATGCCTGCGTGGCTAGCATACGACTATTCGACACAGTCTTTGTACGTAGCCGTGCCGCCATCGAGCGTTGACATCGCGCCTACGAATTTCACTTCGAACCGGGCCTTCCCCGGAATCAACGTAACAGTGCCCGTGGGGCAGGACCCGTTCGGAGTCGCCTATGACAACGCAACCGGCGACATCTTCGTCACGAACTCTGGTTCCAACGATGTGAGCGTCCTATTCGGCAACCTCTCAGCCCCGATCGCCACAATACCGGTCGGAACTAGTCCGAACGGGCGTCGCAGTCGACCCCAACAACGGGAATGTGTACGTCGCGAACAACGGAAGCAACAACGTTTCCATCATCAACGGGACTACGCTGGCCGTCACCGGCACGGTAGACGTAGGCAACGAACCGTTGGGAGTGGCCGTCGACACAAGCGCCGACTTTGGAAATGTGTACGTTGCCGATTATGGGTCCGACCAGATTAGCATCATCTCGGGAGCGGGGCCCAGCGTTCTTGGGACAATCAGTGTTGGAATCGAACCCTATGGGGTCGCCTTCGACAGTTCCAACGAGAATGTCTACGTCACAAATCAAGGCTCCAGCAACGTCAGCGTAATCTCAACTGACGGCGAGGTAGTCATCGCGACGATCACAGTTTGGGGGGTTGGACCACTCCAAGGTATCGCACTCGACTGGGGAGACGGGTACCTGTGGGTCGGTGCTGGCTTCGATACAGTGGTCCTCAACCCGAACAATGAATCGGTCGCCGCGTTCGAAGAGTTTGACCCCTCCGGCATCACATACGATCCAAACAATGGTGACGTTTGCGTTACGAATACCGGTAATGCGACTTTCGAATGTATCGTGTTTGATGACGCGCCGGTGACTCTCCCCCCGGATACGTTCTCGGAAACCGGGCTGCCCGCCGGAACAGCTTGGAGCGTGCAAACGGAGTACGGCGATTTCACAGACGACCGCAACCACGAGCAAGATCGTTGTCTATACCGCTTATGAAGGACCCGCCATTACGGAGCGATACGCGTTCCTCCCGAGCGGCGTGTACTTTCCCGGAACCCCCCAAGCGAACGGCACGTATGGTATCACTGTCGCGTTCTCGGCTCGACCCGGCGTCTATCCGGTGACCTTCACCGAAGGGGGTTTGCCAGACTTAGCCTACTCGGGCGCGAATTGGTCAGTGACCATCGGAGCAGCCACCAAGTCCTCCCTCACACCATCAATCTGGTTCCCGGAGCCTAACGGGACGTATACATTCTCGATTTCCCCGTGGCCGTCGAATTCGACCCCTCCGACCGACTACGCTGAGCTCTGCACAGGGTCAGTTACCGTGAACGGCGCTCCAAGTCACGTCAACGTACTGTTCGCGGAAAGCACCGCGTGCGAGCCCAGCTACGAGGTAATATTCACAGAAACTGGCCTCCCGTCCGTAACCGATTGGGACGTACGGATGGCGGGGGTTACCAGCAGTTCGCTCGAGGGAACGCAGATATCTTTCTCGGAAGTAAACGGGACGTACCACTATACCATCAACGTCATCGCGGGGTACTACGCTGATCCCACCTCTGGCAATGTGACCGTGAGCGGGCACGCGGTGGGGGTGTCGATCGCGTTCTCACAGACTCCGTGCTGTGGCGGGCTGGCTGGCGCAAGTGGGAATCCCGTCGGCGCCTATGTCATCGCGGGCATTGGTGCCCTAATCGCGGCTGTCATGATTCTGGTAGTTGCCTACCGAATGCGCAAGTCTCCGCCGATTCTCGCTTGATCGAGTGGGTCCGATTCAGATCGAGCTGAGGGAATAAACTGCGACCCGGGCGCGCTTCCCGCCCCGCCCTCGACCGCCCCGCATCGGGACCCGGGCGACCCAGGTCAGAGGAGGACCGAATCGACGGTACCTTCGATGGTAGTGGTGGCGGAGCCTAACAGCGAAATTGCGACAATGTTGAACGGTCCCGTGCCGCCGACGTCGAATGAGCCCGAAGAGCCCCGGGGGTATTGAGTGCCAGACGCGTAAAGGAGTGCGCTGCACTGGTTGACATCACCGATCTGGCAAAGGGAGCTGTAGGGCCCGTTGTAAACCACGACCTCGACCTCCCCTGAGAACTCAGTGTGCCAGGTTCCTCGGACCGTGGCGTAATTTCCGTTGCCCACGACGAACCCAGCTGGGGTCTCTGAACAGTACCCGCCAAAGCAGGGGTAAACTCCGGATGAGTGTAGCGTCTCGTCAAAGCTCGTGGAAACAAGCGGCTGTGCGAACAGCAATACCAGCAAGAGAGTTACGACGCTGGGGACTGTGAAGATGAGAGCAAACGTCCTCCACCCAGGGGCGGAGCCACGGCCGTCGCTGTCTAAATCAAACTGATTCCATTCAATCTTGGCAGCCATACTTCCATTCCGATCCGCTTGGGAGGAGTCCGGGAGGCACTCATGGATCGAGGCATCCCCCGCTTGGTGAATAGATGTCCGATAGGCAAAACACTCGGGGCAATGGTGAAGCTACCGGGACTCCGCCCCGCCCTCGACCGCGCGACTGCCCACGGAATCGGTCCGGTGATCCGCGACGGCTGTCCCCTTGTCGACCTTGTTCAGATGTTCATCCCGAGTTCGGAAAGGCTTAACGATAGCCTCACCCTCAGAGATCGAAGCAGGAGAGCCCACCATGGCCCCTATCGAGGAAGTGCGGTTCAGCTTGCGTAGAATGGAACTAGCGAGCCGGTTTAGTGTTCATGACAACCGGGATGCTGGTCGTGTTGTACGGGGTAGTCGAAATCATGAGTTCGGGGTGCACAGCTCCGCCGGCGGCGGCGTTCGGGGGATGTTGGAATGGGTTCTCTTGGTACTTCGCGGTGTTGGGGGCAATCCTGTTCTTCGTCGGCCTCTTTTGGAGCATAGTCGGGGGTTTTCGGAAAGGGAGAACGACCGGCGTTCCACCTACCAATCCTCGCTCCATGGAGCAATAGCGGGCGCCTTGCGCCCCGCCCTCCGCTGCGCCCGGTGCCAGCCATCGCATCCTGCTTGAGGATCGACCGAGCGCTGGATTGGGATTGACCACAGTTCTAAGTTTCCCAGTGGGTTCAGCACTCACGGAGACTGATTTGGCCGGGCGTGTGGAGTCGCGGTGACGAAGAACGGTCGGGGTTCTAATGGAGGACAAATGCGTCGCCTCCACCCCCTAAGCTGGCTTCTGGCTGGGATGGTGTTGCTGACCGTCGGGGGTCTCTACCCTAGCCCCCGAGTCCCCCTCCCCACCGACGTCCTTCTCGGGCCAGTTCGTCACCCGGCCGATTGACTGCGAGCCCTACTGTCCTGCCGAAGTTGCTCAGGCCCACTCCCTGCTCGACGGGAAGAGTTACACCTTGCGCTGGATCGATCACAGCGGTGGCGTGGTCGATTTCAGAGTCTGGGATCCGTTGGGTGCACTCCCGGATCATTGTGCGTGGTACGGGGCAGCGAGCGGCAGTTGCTCCTTTCTTTCCATCGGGGGGAACTACACGTTCTGGGCCCAAAGTCCTATCGGGACCGCCGAGGAAAGTCAGGATGTAACGTACAACGGAAGTTGTGTGACCTCGATTCTCTGAGGGGGGACCCGTTCGGATCGCATCGCGTGAACCCGACCCGCCCGCCCCGCCCCCGCGCTGGCGTCAACCGCGTCCCCCCCTCGATCGCCCGGTGGGCTTTCGTTCGCCAAAGACTTCGGCCACGTGAGTGAGGGAATGGTAAGTGCAAGCCCCAGTGCACCGACTGAGGACCACTAAACGACGCCTGCTTCTCGGGCCGTAGTAGCTCCGAGCCCAAGCTTGGATTCAGGGGACATTTCCATTAGTAACCCGTTGGGTTACTATTATCTGACCCCGTGCACTCAGTACAACGTGGAGAGAATCACAGATCTTGCCCTTGAATCGCTGTTCGGGAGCCGTACAAGATTGCTGACGATGGCAGTCCTTGCCAATTCCGACGAGCCGCTCACGGGGTATCGCGTCGCCAAAGTTTCCGGTCTTCCGCGCCAAAAGATCTACCCTGAAATCCGAAGAGGAATAGAAACCGGATTGATTCGACGGGTGGGCCGAGGATTCGTTCTTTCCGACCCTGATGTCAGGTCTCTGCTTCGCAAACGCGTCCGCATTCGCTGGGATGAGGAATGGGACAGGTCCCGGCAGGGTCAGGCCGCCATGGTAAACGTGGAACTTAGTCGAATCCGGTCGTTACTTCGCGGAGTCAAACTTTACGACCCAAGAAATCGGATTCCCGCGGCGGCACGCCGCGAACTCGAACGCGATCCAGCGAAAAACCAGTTACTTCGTAGGTTCGGCCTCCGACCCTCGACACGGAAGGAGTAGATGGAAGAGGGCGAAGCTGGAAAGGTTCTACTTCGAGAGGAGGCTCCCGTTCGACGATTGCGTCTCTTCGCGGCGCTGCTGGCAAGAGAGTCCGGATTGGGCACCGACGGCATGACCGTAGTCGATGGTTCCGCGATTGAGATCTACACCGAGGGAGCGTACGTCTCGGAGGCTATTGACCTGGTCGTGGATTCCCGCCCCAAGATCACGAGGGTTCTCGCGCGTTGGAGATTCCAAGACCATGGCAAAGGTTGGTGGAAGGAGGAATGGGGCCTCTTCGTCGACCCGATGGAGACACCGAGGAGCGGTTCGCGTCGACTAACGCAAGTCATCTCAACGCCCGAGGGCCCCTTTCGAATCAGTGGGATCGAAGACCTGATCGTTCGGCGAGTCCGAGAGTCCGTTGCATGGCAGCACCGCGAGGAGGCATTCGCACATGCGGTGCTCTTGGTCGAATTCGTCAAGGCCCCGATTGATTGGGAGTACATCGAGTTCTTTGCGAAGCGAGAAGGTTGGGAGAAACAACTCGACGAGCTTCGGGGATTAGCCAAGCACTTTCCTTCCAAAACTTCCAGGAGCGATTGAAGAGGTCATTCCCGTCGCGTAAGGAGCGTCGTGGTCCGCTCATGTAAGATCGTCCGATGACGGGGCAGACGGTATGGGTGTAAGCCCGACTGCACACATATCGGCTCGTCACCAAGGAGCTGACGGCAGAGGCCCGAGTTCCTGGGCGGGCCCACGGGTCAGGAGATTCGGATGACGCCAGTCACTCTGTCAAAGTCCGAGTCGAAAGATACGAGTTCGGCCTCAGATGCGTTCACCATGGCCGCCACGGTCGCACAGTCCGCCAATGATAACGCTCCGTCGAACCGAGTGTGCTGTACGATAGCGGACCCCTGCAATGCGGCGTCCACGTAGATGATTTCGCAGTCGTCCACAAAGTAGTCGTAGAGAAGGCGAGCGGGCTTACCACCAGATCGATTCCCTACAATCGTTACAGATTCTGAAACGACGAGGTTGGTCAACTTCGGGTGCTTCGGCACGCGACGGGAGACCCGGACGGCGTCGCGGTGCCACTGGTCCTCGCGATCGGTCAATCCCACTATGAACGAAGTATCAACGAACATGGCGGCCCCCGCGTTGTGCCTCCTTCTTACTCCGCACGGCATCGCCCCCGTGGGAGATCATCCCCTCGATATCCGAGATAGTGCGACGGGGGCGCTTCCGTACGACCACCTTGCCCTCGCTGACCTCCCACTCAAGCACATCTCCTTCGTTGATCTGGACGGCAAGTCGAATGCCCTTTGGGACGACAGTCAGATACCCCTTCGATACGCGAGACTCGCTAAGCGTCACAGCCCTTAGTAATATGCGCCATTACTTAATGAGATAGGCAATCACTATGTGATTGTTAGAAGACTATGGGCCAGCCCGTTTGCAAACGGATGCCAGGCCTGGGCCGCCCACCACCACGCCCACCGGTGGTGGTCGGTGCGTGAATGGGTCACGGAGTGGATTCGATGGAGCTATCGGATGGCCGAGCCGGCTGCCCGCTTCCCGAGAGTCGGAACGAGGGGCGGGGGGCTGTATTGTGGGCCCCCCGTTTCACATCCTCTCGCGGGTTACAAGTAGGCCCATCGACTTCGACCCCGGGCCATGCTGGAAACTCCCTCGAAGCTGCAACGGGACGCGGCCCGCAACATCGTGACCAAGTACCTCAAGGTCCGAGCGGGAGAGAACGCGATCATCGAGTCGTGGGACCACACGATGCCTATGGCCAGGGCGATGGTCGATGAGGTTCGCCGCGTGGGTGGCAGCACTCTCCTCGTGCATGAGGACGAGGACGCGTGGTGGCGCGCGATGGACCGGAAGCAGAGCAAGCTCCTCGGGAAGTCGAGCGCCCCGGAGTGGGCGGCGTTGAAAGCCGCGGATGTGTACGTGAACTTCTGGGGTCCGGGCGACACCGACCGCATCGAGAACGATCATCGATCAGGCGACGAGAAGACCTTCGACGAAGCGCTCGCGTGGAACTGGCCCTGGTATGAGGTCGCCCGGAAGGCGGGGCTCCGCGGTGGGCGGATGACCCAGGCGTTCGTGACGGAAGGACGGGCCCGGGAGTGGGGTGTAGACCGGGCGCAATGGGAGGAAAGCATGCTCCGGGCGTCTCTCGTCGACCCCGAGGAGATGGCAAGGAGCGGGGCTCGGCTCGGCAAGGCGCTCTCCCGCGGGCAGAAGGTGCGGATCACCCACTCCAACGGAACCGACTTGGAAGTCGCCCTGACCGGGGTCGCCCCACGGTTGCTGGATGGGAGACCCCGCCCGTATCACAAGGGAGACTCTCCGTCTGGGATGCTTCAGCAGGTCCCCGCCGGAACCGTCGACGTGGCCCTCGACTCCAAGACCGCGGAGGGGAGCTTCCGCGCCAACCACCGGACAAACATCTGGTGGAGTTGGCACGCTGGGGGAACGCTCGAATTCGCTGACGGCAAGCTTGCCTCGTACTCCTTTGAGAATGGAGGGGAAGATTTTGCCCGTCAGGTACCAAGAAGGGCACGGCGGGCAAGGACCGGACCAGCGTGCTCAAGCTCGGGCTGAACCCCGCCGTCACGGACGTTCCCAACTTGGAGACCGTCGAGGGCGGGAACGTTTCCCTGCAAATCGGCGGGAACCGGTATCTCAAGGGCACCAACGGATCGAATTTCTTTACTTGGTTTTCGCTCACAGGCTCCGAGGTCGCGATCGACGGGACTCCCGTCATCCGCGCCGGAAAGATCCTATAGCGCCGAGACCACCAGCGGTGCGCCGGACGTGAATTGGTCACGCGGTGGATTCGGCTGGGCCGACGGTTAGCCCGGCGGAGCGCCTCCTCCGCCTCTCCCCACTCGGTGTAGTGGGGAATGGCAGCCAGCTACATGCAAACCCAAATGCACGCTGTTCGGCTCCAAGCTCCGTCCAAGTCGGACCGGAGGTAGCCATGTCACGCCCGTCGCTTGGAAGCGACTGGAATGTACTTCTCGAGGATGTCGGCGACGGATTCAATCTCCGAAAGGCGGGGGGTCTTGCCGACCGCAAGCGGTCCGGTCGCGATGCCCTTCTCACAGTGGACCGTCGCTCGCTTCCAATCGGCGGAGCCACTTCCCTCAACGTGGAGAATCACATCGAAGATCGACGTGTGGGTAGTCGGAGCCTCCGCCCACAGCGCGATCTGGCACGTTCCAGATTCCTAGCATGACTTTCATCAGCGGGGCGATGCGATCGAGCGGGTCCACGGTCGCGAGGCGCTGGGCATTTGCTGTCACCAGAATCGAGGGGGCGGCGTCCGTCCTACCCGTGCTCGAGATGAGCTGCTGGGCGTGCGAGGGCATTCGAAGGAACTCGACGAGACCTTCAATGGAATGGGAGGTTTCGTCCGACCTGATCATGGTGGCCGCTGCCGTCTCCGCTTGGCTGGCACCCCGGTCGTCGGGCCCGAGATCCTGGGGGTGAAGGACGTAAACGGACTCGTCCGGGATGGCATGAATCGTCATCGGATCCAGCGGGTCGAGAATCTCTCCTGGCAGTCGAACGTCCGTCCAATGGACCCGAGAGCCGTAGGGAGCGAGCGAAGCGAAGGCGAACCACTTGAGCAACGAACGGCTCGTTCCCGAGATGAAGACCGAAGAGGGCTTTCCGAACCCACCCGGGAAGATCTCCTCGGTCGAAGGTTTGCTCGTCACGCACCACTCAGACCTGATCTCCACGCCCGTTAGTTGCTAGCTTCCTTCCCGGACCCCTCCTTCTCCTCGAGGATCCGCACTGTTCGACCGGCAGGTTCATTAGGAACATACGCACTACATAGTACGTATGGCGTTCCCTCGGGTCATCACCACGCGCGGCCGACACTATCTCCAGCAGGTCGAGTCGGTCTGGGACCCGAAGAAGAAGCGCTCCGTCACCCGGGTCCTCGCCCATCTCGGCCCCTGCGATGAGGGCGGCAAGCTCCTGCGCCCGCCTCGGGCCCGGGTGGAGAGCGTTCACTCCTCGTTTCCGGTCGGTCCTCTCGCCGTGCTGTATGCCGCGGCCCGTGAGCTCCGGGTGCGCGAGCATCTCCAGAGGGTTCTTCCGGGGGCTCCTACCGAGCTGATCCTGTGTCTCGCCCTGAACCAGGCCACGGCCCGCGTCCCGATCTGCCGCCTTCCCGAGTGGGTACGGGCGAGCCCGCTGCCTCGGTGGGAGAGCTTCCCGGCCGAGGAGCTAAGTCCTCGACACTTCGAGGAGGCACTCTCCTCGCTCTGTCACCTCACCCCGGAGAAGACGTGGGAGGACCGGGGCCTCCTGCTTCAGCAGGAACTCACCGGGGCGTGGCGGGGCCGCTCTCGAGAGCCGGCCGGCGCCTACTACGACATCACGAAACAGGCGTACTACGGGAAGCATTGTCCCTACGGCCAGTTGGGCCACGACGAGCGGGGCACGGCCCCGGTCGTGGGGTTCGGGATGGCCGTGTCCCGGGAGCATCACCACCCGATCCTCTGTCGAGTCCTTCCCGGTGGACAGAACGATTCGCTGAGCGTGGCTCCCACGCTGGAGCTGCTCCAGTCCCAGGGTCTGCGGCATCTGACGCTCGTGATGGACAAGGGGATGACGTCGAAGGCGAACGTGCTCCGAGCGCGCGAGGCGGGCTACCACGTCATCGGGTCGGTCAAGGGGTGGAGCGCCGAGTCGGTGGAGCATGCCTCTCGATGGCCCGGGGAGGAACTGGAGCGCTCGGAGTTCGTGGTCGGGACTTCCCATGGAGGGGCGGTGTATGCGCGGGCGTTCACGGCGCCGCTGCTGGGGCTACCGAAGGTGAGGATCGCGGTGGTGGAGAATCTCTCCCGCAAGGCGGAGGATCGCCAAGCGCGGGACCTTCTGCTTCAGGAGTTGGAGGGACCGGTGGCGAAAGCTCGGTTGGAGGAGATCCGCTCGGAACTGGGCGAGGTCATCGTCACCGCCCGAGGAAGGAGAGGGTTCCGAGTCGACCCGAAGGCCGTGGAGCGGGAACGGGCGCTGGACGGCCGCTTCCTGCTGTTCAGTACGGTCCTCTCGCTCGACGGGCGAGCGATGTACCGGGAGTACTTCGCGAAGGATGCGGTGGAGAAGGCGTTCCGCACGAGCAAGGGGGAACTGTCGCTGGGCCCGGTGAGGTATCGTCGGAAGGATCGGTTGGACGCCTACGCCACGGTGGTCTACGTGGCGTATTTGCTCTGGAGTTGGGCGGAGCGGAGGTTGCAGGAGAAATACCCCGAGCGGAGCCTGTCGGAGGCGATGCGCTCCCTCGAGAATCTGGCGTGGGTACGGTTTGGGACCGGGAAATCCGTCCGGGAGTGGGCCACTCGCCTCACCACCGAGCAGGAGAAGGTTCTCGCCGCCGTCAGCGCCGTACAGTATGTAGCTACATACTAACAGGCCGCGAGCTCAGGTCAGATTGCCACCCTCAGATAAGAACCCCATAGGTGGGAGAGGGGTCGTCAAGCGATCCGGGAGACTGTGTGTACGTGGCATTGCACGCTTGTGCGGGAGCCCTCCGTCGAGACGAGAGGTGGCCACTCAGGATCCCGCCTTGGTCGAGCCGGGGCCCCCTGTCAGGTTGACCTGGACCATGACGGCGCCGACGGGTCGGCGAGTACCGCGTCGGCCTGAGCCTTGGAAAGAACGACGAAGGCGTGTCCCGACCGAGACCCCGCGTCCGAGTACTGAAGCTTCTGGAATCCTCCGATCGAAGGTGAAAGCCGCGGGCTAACCGAACTCCAGGTGATCAAGAACGGACGACCGAACAGCGGCCGAACCGCCACTCCATCCGACTGGGGCCGAATGGCGCGGGGGCGACGGGATTGACTCAGGACCACGAGTACCATCAAACTGGCGAGGGCCGTGTACGCCGCCCAGATCGCCAATTGGGTTGGCCAACCGACCAGGGACTCCACGGGAATGACAATCCACGTTATCAGTACGAACAAGACCACGGTGATCGGGTACCCGTAGAGGCCGATCAGAATCGGGAGAGGGAATCCCCGACCCTCGACCCAGCCTTCGGAAAGGGTGGGTCGGCTCATTCACTAACCAACGGCCGCGTAGCCTAATCCATTACCGGGTCGGACCCCTAGGATGAGGTGCCACTCGAGGGCTTTCTCCTGCTCGCATTCTCTGAGGGAAAGCAGGGAAAACTGACCACCCAAACGGTTAAGCGAAAGCCCCCTCCATCGGGCGACGTGCATCCGGCGCTGAGGCTGGTGCGAGTCGGGAACCTGGGCGTTTCCTTCGCGGGAACGATCGTGGGAGGTTTGGTCGCACGGGGCGCCGGAATAGGGGGTTCGGTCTGGCTCTGGATCGCCGTCCTCCTCGCGGCCGTGTCGACTTCGCTGGTGACGGCGGGCGGGAATGTCCTGAACGATCTGCTCGACCGGGAAGGCGATCGTACGAATCACCCGGATCGGCCCCTGGTCACAGGGGAGATCTCCGTGCGCGGAGCGCGAATTCTCGCGACGAGCCTGTTTGTCATCGGGGGGGCGGTGGTCGTAACCGGTGATCGTCATCGACCCGTTGGTGGGCGTCCTATTGGCGCTCGCGATCGGGGCGTTGCTGGCGTATGAATTCCGGCTCGAAGAGCCGGGGGTTCGTCGGGAACCTCGTGGTGGGGTTCCTCACCGGGCTCGTGTTCCTCTACGGGGGGGCGGCCGCGGGGAACGCGGTCGTTCTGGCCCCCTTCGCGGCCATGGCATTCCTCGCCACGCTCAGCCGCGAGGTCATCAAGGACATGGAGGACGTGGCGGGAGATGTCGGGCGGTCGACGCTGCCGAAGGCGTACGGGATGGGAGTCTCGGGGCTCGTCGCACGGGCCTCGGTCGGGATTGCCATCGTCCTCAGCGCCGCGCCCTTCCTTTGGTTCCTCCGGTGGGGGAGCGTCACGGGGATTATCTACCTCGTACTGGTCCTCGCCGCCGACGGGGTGTTCGTCCTCTCCGTGACGTACCTCCCCAAGCGGCTCCACTGGGAGCAAACGATGAGCAAAGTGGGCATGACGATCGCACTGTTCGCCTTCTTGGCGGTGGCGTTCCGTTGATCCGCCAGGGGGGACCCGGGCGGGTCGAACGGCACCTCCTCGAACGCATGCGCGAAGGCCCGATCCACTTCACGCTCATCGATCCCGACAAGTCACCGAGCGACATTGCGGGGAAGGTCGCCGCGGACGCGGTCGCCCAAGGAAGTCACGCGATCCTGCTCGGCGGTTCCACCGGCATGACACCGGAGAAGATGGGGGCGGCCGCCCGGGCGGTCAAGGCCGCCGTCCCAGTGCCGGCGATCATCTTCCCCGAGGGACCGGGATCGTTGAGCCGCGAAGCCGACGCGGTGCTGTTCATGAGCCTGCTCAACTCGCGGCGACTCGACATGGTCGTCCGAGCTCACGCGAAGGCGGCCCCCGCGGTGCGCGCCCTCGGGCTCGAGCCGATCCCCCTCGGCTACCTCGTGATCGCCCCGGGGATGCGCGTCGGCGAAGTGGGGGAGGTCGACGCGAGTCCCCCGGGACGACCCCGGCGCGGCGGCCGGCTACGCCCTCGCGGCCGAGTACCTGGGCATGCGATTCGTATACCTCGAGGCCGGCTCCGGCGCACCCGCCCCGGTCCCGGTTCCGCTCGTCCGGGCGGTGCGGGAGGTTCTCTCCATCCCGATCATCGTCGGCGGAGGGATCCGGTCGGGGGCGGAGGCCTGCGAGCTACTGGAAGCCGGTGCGAACGGCCTGGTGACCGGGACGATCACCGAAGAGGAAGGGATCGGTCCGGCCTTCCGCGGCATCCTCCAAGAGGTTCGGAGGGCCCGTGAGCGGTAACGAGCCGCCGTTCTCGCCCCAGGCCGGGGTTCAGCGCGGACACGTTCTGTTCCAGGCACCCCCTCCCCCGGTGACGCTGGGCCTGATCGTCGTTGTCTCGGCCGCGCTCTCTGCCCTCCTCTTTGGCCTCTCCCTCCGCCCGTTCCTCGAGGGATGGCTCCTCGCCTTCGCGCTGCCGGCGTTCCTCGCCGCGGGCCTCACTGGCCCGTTATCGAGCGCGCTGGGAGGTCGCTTCGAATTCCATCGGTCGTGCTTCCTCGCGCTCACGGCGCTCGTCATACAGCTCCCCCTCGCCGGTCTCTGGCGCCTCGGCCTGTACTTCCTCCCCCACTCCACCCCCGGAGTCGTGTTCTTGGCGGCGTTCCTGGTCGGGCCCGTGGTTTGGTTCCGTCAGTTGAGCCTGTTCGGAATCGCGCGACCCAGCCACCTTCGGGTACTCGCCGGTCGCGCTCGTTCAGCCCGTACTGTATTCGATCGCCATCCTCGTCCTCCTCCCCGTCTCCCTTGCGGAAATCGCCGGGATGCTCGTTTGCAGCTTGATCGCCCTCGGATGCGCTTTCGCCCTGGTCCGAGCCGCCGACCGACCCCTCCGCCGCGAATTCCAGAGTTCGGGCGTGAGTCTCATTCGTCCGCTCCTCGATCACGTCGGACGCCGGGACCCGCAGGCGACCCAGGCGCTCGAGGCGTTCTTCCTCAAGTTCGCTCAGCCGGCGGACCTCCGGGTGAGCCTCCTCGAATTCGAGCGCGGGGGACGGGCCTATGTCACCGTCGCCCTACCGACCGTGCATCCCGGGCCGTTCGCGGCTCTCGGCGCGAGCGACCTGCCCCGCAAGATGGCAAACGAGCTCGGAGCCGGCGCGGGTACCGTGCTGGTTCCCCATACTCCCTCCGACCATGACCTCGACCTGCCTTCCGAGGCCGAGTTGGACCGGGTCGGAGAAGTGGCGCGGTCGCTGCTGCACGACCTCGGCCCCCCGCTGCCGACCCGTTCGAGCCCGCTCGTTGCGCCGTACGAGGATTCGTTCGCCCGGGCCCAGCTTCTCGGTGATGTAGCCCTGGTCGTCGTGAGCCGCGCCCCCGAACCGACCGACGACATCGCGTTCGGTGTCGCGGACCGCATCGTCCGGGAGATCGCCACGGAGGGGGGGCCCCGGATCGCTCTCCTCGACGCGCACAACTCGTACGTCGAAGGGCAGGGCGACATCACGTACGGTACCCCCGCAGCGGCCAAGCTGTTGGTCGACACGAAGGCGGCCGTGAAGGCGGCCGTGGCCGCCGGCCAGGATGGACCCGTCGAGGTCGGCGTGGGGGTTCGGACCGGGTACGACATCGGTCGCGACGGGATCGGCCCGCACGGGATCCGTGCGCTGGTCGTACGGACCGGCGGGCGGACGACCGCCTACGTGCTCATCGACGGGAACAACCTCGTCCAGGGCCGTCGCGGACCGATCGTGGCTGCCCTCGAGCAGATCGTCGACACCGCGGAGGTCATGACGACCGACAACCACGTCGTCCATGAGGTCGACGGGGGGATCAATCCGGTCGGCGAACGGCTCAACGAGGCGGCGCTGATCGCGGGGACCACGGAAGCCGTCCGGGCCGCAGTGAAGGATATCGGCCCTGCCACGATCAAGTTCGGCACTCGGGACGTGCCCGCGGTCCGCGTTCTTGGGCCGGGGTTTACCGCACGCCTTTTGACCTCGCTCGGCGACACCCTCTCGATGTTCGAGTACATGCTGGCCGCGACGCTCCTCCTCCTCCTGACCGGCTCCCTCGTCGCCATCTTCGCGCTCCAGTAGGGGGCCGCCGAAAATGTCCGACCGCCCTCCGGGGGCCGACCCCCGGTCCGTTCTCGGAGAAGAGGGGATGCGCCTCCTGACCCAGCTCGTCGCGACCGCCCCGACGAACCTCGAGGACCCTGGCCACGCCCGCTGGGAGAAGCCGAACTATCTTCGAACGGCCGACGTGATCGTGCGGGCGGCGCGGGCTCGCGGGCTCACGACCCGGATCTACGACCCCATGGTCGCGGGCGACGTGCCCGGCGATTGGCATGGCCTGTCCCGGCCCAACGTCATCGCCGACCTGGACGTCGGCGCGGAAGAGACCGTCCTCATCCTGGCCCACTACGATGTCGTGCCCGTTCCCGCCGAGCAGCAAGGACGGTGGAAGAGCCCCCCCCATTCGCTCACCGCGCGGGCCAACGGTCGTCTCTACGGCCGGGGGTCGAACGACGATCTCGGTAGCGGAGTGGTCGGCTCGCTCCTCGCTCTCGGCCGGCTCGCGGAGGGCTCGCCCCCCCCGCGCAACGTCCGTCTGGTCGCGTGCTGTGATGAGGAGACCAGCGGGGAGGGGGGCATCGAGGCGATCAAGCACCACGACGGCGCTCTGCCCGCCGACAGCGAAGAGCGGATCTTGGCCGGCGATGTGGTCCTTATCCCCGACGCCGGTCCGGAGACCATCGCCGGGTCGAGCGGCGTCGCGTTCCTCGACGGTTCGTTCGACCAACCGGTCACCCTCCGCGAATCGCTCGCCTACGGAGATGTCCTGGTGGGTCTGCACGAGCTGGCCCGAACCTGGAAATCCGCCCTACCGTCCATCGACTGGCCCTCGCGGCACGCACCCGAGCCGGTGATCACGGGTCGCGGAACGGTCACACGCATGGACCTCTCGACGAGCCCGGTCGACGGTACTGCGGTGCGCTTGGTGGCCGCCCACGCGGAGAACGACGCCGCCAACCAGATCGCTCGGGCCGTGACGCTCGCGTTCGCCGGCCCCGCCGCGGAGCTCGACGCGCTCGGTGGCCGGCTGGGGTCGCTCCTGATCGCACCGTTCCGGCTCGAGCCCGCCGGGGCGAGTGCCCTGACTTTCCCTCCAGGGACCCGGGCGTTCCAGATCATCGGCGAGGCGGCCCACGGTGGATACCCGCACCGCGGCCACAACCCGGTCCCCGTCGCGCTGCAACTCCTCCGCGCATCCGTCGACCGGGGATGGGTGGACGGAGCCAACCGCGGTACGACCACCTTCACGGTCGACCTTCGTCTTCCCCCCGAGATGGAGCTGGACGACGGCCTGAGGGCGGCGCTCGGGTACGTCCAAGCGGGAGTCGCGAGCCGGGCCCCCCACGCGCGGATCGAGGCTCCCCCTGCCCGGTGCCGGTCGGGGTACGCGCTCCCCCCGGACTCACCGGTCGTCCTCCGGCTCCAACGGATCTTGGCAGAGACCGTCCACTCCCCGGGCATCTACGGCGAATACGGGGGAACGGACGCCAGCGCGATCCGCGGCCTCGACGCCCGCTTGGGGGGACCGCTACCGGCGCTCGTGTTCGGCAGCATGGACGTCGAGTCGAACATCCACGACGCGGAGGAGAGCGTGGACCCTCGTCTGCTCGCCGGCGTGGCCGAAACGATCGAGCGGTTCGTCCGCGAGGCGTAACGGGTGGTCCCCGTGCTGAACCCGGTGCTCTCGAGCGGCCTCGCCGTACTGTGGTTGATGATCCCCGTCTACATCGCGAATTCCTTCGCCACTCTCCCGAAGGGACGAGGTCCGCCGATGGATTTCGGACGGGTCTGGCCCTCGGACGGCCGTCGGATCCTCGGCCCGTCCAAGACGTGGTCGGGGTTCCTGTTCGCGGGGTTCGCCACCCTCCCGTTCGGGCTCTTCCTCGCTTGGCTGATCCTCGAAGCCCCCCCGGTCTGGCAGGTCGTTCCCGTCCTCGCCCCCACCGTCTGGGACGCGCTGCCCCTGGCCGTCCTCCTTTCGTTTGGGGCGGTGACGGGGGACGCCCTTGGCTCGTTCGTCAAGCGTCGGCTCAACCGCCCGAGCGGGACGAGGACCATCCTCCTCGATCAGCTTCCGTTCGTGCTGGTCCCGATCGGTCTGGGTCTGATCTTCTACCGCGCCCTCTTTTGGAGCGTCTTCGGGAGCTGGGTCGCGGTCCTATGGCTCGTTTTCTTCACGCTCGTCCTGCACGCGCTCTTTAACTGGATCGGCTACAAGGTCGGGTTGAAGAAGGTGCCCTGGTGAGCGAAGCGGACGCGCAAGCCGCCCCTACGAGGGAGGCGATCGTGCGGATGCTCTTGGGGGCCGCGGCGGTCCGATTCGGCGAGTTCACCCTCGCGTCGGGCGAGAAGAGCGACGTCTATGTCGACGTGAAACGGGCCTGGACCGACCCGGGCCGCCTGGACCTCTTGGCCCGCGCGCTGGCCGCCCGAGTGGGAAGCACCGACCGACTGGCGGGCATGGAGCTCGGGGCCGTCCCGCTCGTCGTGGCGACCGCGTTGCGGACCGGCCATCCGTACGTCATCCTCCGCAAGGCCGCCAAGGAGCACGGGACGCGCCAACCCTTCGAAGGGGAGATCCCGTCCGGCCAGCGAGGACCTGCTCATCGAGGATGTCGCGACCACCGGAGGAAGCTCGGAGCGGTCCGTCGAGATCGTCCGGGCCGCCGGAGGGGTCGTGGAGCGCGTACTGGTCGTCGTCGACCGCGAGTCTGGGGCGCGGGAACGGCTCGGGGCGCTCGGAGTACGGCTGGAGCCTCTCGCCACGCTCTCAGAGCTGCGCGAGGCCCGTCCTTGACCGGTCGCCTCCGGGAGGATGCGACGGTCCGCTTCGACGAGCCGGCGGAAGCGTCCAACATCTACGGGAAGGGGTTCTTCGGCACGCCGGAGTCCGGCGGAGCGCTCACGCTCGACCGCTACGAGGCCGTCTACCTCGCCGAGATGGTGCGCGCCGAGATCGTCGACCGACGCGAACGTGCCGTCCCTTGGCCGGAGGTGTTTCGTCGCGCCGTTCGCATCGACCCGGGGTTTGCCGTTCGGTATCTCGTCTACCGGGACCTTCGCCAGCGGGGGTACGTGGTGCGCGCGAGCGGACCCCCGGTCGCGTTCGCGGTCCTACCGCGCGGCGGCATCCTGCACAAGACGCCTTCCCGGTTCTGGATCGAAGCGATCAGTGAACGGGAGCCGTTCGACCTCACCCGCTTGTTCGACCTCGCGGAACGGGCGCAGTCGGCGAAGAAGGTCCTCCTCCTCGCCGTTGTGGACGAGGAGTCCGACCTCACGTACTACCGGGTCCGCCGGCCCTCTCCGAACGGAGCGCTGCCGGCGACGCCCTTGACCACACCGGCCGAGGGGTGGCTCTCGGCGGACCGCGTGACCGTGCACGACCCAGGGGCCGCGGACGCGCTCGGACGGGTGCTCGCGTACGGGAGCCGGGTCGGCGACCGTCTCGAGCTGAGCCTCCTCGAGACCGCCTACCTCGCCTCCACGGGGCAGATCACCCTGAAAGACGCGAAGTCCGGCCGGGCCGTGCCCCTCGACCGGCTGATGACCCGAGCCCGACGCCTCGACCCCGGTTTCTCCGAGCGGCTCGCCGCCTACCGAGACCTCCGCACGCGGCAGCTGGTCGTCAAGACGGGGTTCAAGTACGGGGCGCATTTCCGCGCCTACCCCCGCAATCCGGAACACGCCCACGCCCGCTACCTGGTCCAGGCGGTTCCGGACTCGCACCGCGCCCGATGGCCGACGGTCGCGGGCGGCGTCCGTGTGGCGCAGGGGGTCCGGAAGGAATTCCTGATGGCCGGGGTCGGCGCGGAGGACCGCGTCCGATTCCTCTCGCTCGAGCGGATTCGACCTTAGCGAGGGGTCCGGGCGGCCCGCTGCCGCACGGGACGCGGCGGATCGGCCGGGGGGAGTCCCACGTCGAGCATGGCGGCGAGGAGTGCTTCGTGCTTCCGCTCGTCGGCCTCCATGCTCTGCCAAAGGACATGGAGCATCCCTCCGAACTCGGGGTTACCGGAGTTGTCGAGGCCGGCTTCGGCCTCCCGCTCCCGTTCGATGAGGCGGACGATCTCCTCTCGACGGATCCCGGAGGCGTAGGCCCGGTGCAGCCCCCGTTCGAGGTACGTCTGAATGGAGGCCACGATCTCCGCGTGACGGAGGCTGTCCGACGCGATCTGGCGAAACACCGCGCGCGTCAGCTCGTCACGAGAATGTTGGGCGAGCCGCATGCACTCCCCTACCGCCGCCTGCTCGAGCGCGATCCGTTGACGCAGAGTACCGCCGTAACTCCCGCTCCCGGTCCGGGCTCGCGGGCGCGAGTTGGGAGACGGCACCCGAAGGAGCGGCCTCGGAACCCCGGGACCCTCGCGAGAGCTCGCGCGCGGCCTCGAGGACGACCGCGAGGCCCCCGGAGGGGTCCGTCGGCGGGGTTACGATCTGCTGGGCGGCCGCACGGGCGATCGCCCGCTCCCGCTCGGGAGCGCGGCTCGCCCCGGTCGATGCACCGAGGCGCTTGCCCGAAAGATACTGCGAAACGGCCGAGGGGGCGATACCGAGCAGGTCCGCGGCCCTCCGCTCGGGGAGTCCGAACGAGACGACCAGTTCGCGCGCGATGAGGGCCTGGGCCAACTGGACCCATCCCGCCGCGGACAACCGACGCCCGGCCCGGGTCGGCCGCGCGGCGCGGTCACGCTAGCACCGGCCCTCGGGAGGAGTGTTCACAATGTGTCAAGCCTCTCCCGCGTATTCACAGAGTCATTAATAACCCCGGACGGTAGAGGCAGCGACCGTGTCGGGCCTCCCCGAGCTCCTCATCCTCGCCACGGTGATGGGGCTCGCGATCTACCTCTCCCTTCCCATCGTTCTCGCCAAATCGATGGCCTCGCGCACGATCGCGCTCCTCAACGCGGTCGCGATCGGTATCCTCCTCTTCCTCCTCGCGGACGTGTTTGCCGACGCGGCCACGATCGTCTACACGAACCCCGCGAGCCCGTATCTCGCCAACCCCGAGTACGCGGCCGCGTTCGTCGTGGCGGTCGTCGTCTGCTTCACGATCCTCTTCTTCTCCGAACATCGCTCGGAGGGAAGTACGCTCAGCCCTCGGGGGATGGCGCTGATCGTCGCGGGGGCGATCGGGTTCCAGAACCTCACGGAAGGGCTCGTGTTTGGGGCCACGTGGGCGGCCGGAGTCGTCGGCTTGTTCACGGTCATCTTCATCGGATTCTTCCTCCAGAACGTCACCGAAGGGTTCCCGATCGCCGCCCCCCTCATCGGGAAGAACGACCGGGCGATCGGCATCCTGGCCGTCCTTTTCCTCGTGGGCGGCCTCCCGACCGTCCTGGGGAGCGTGCTCGGATACTACTACAACAGCCCGTTGCTCGACGTGACGTTCGACGCGCTGGCGATCGGGGCGATCCTCTACTGCATCCTCCCCATGCTCCGGAATGCGTTCCGACCGGCCAGCATGCCCGCCGCGTCGTATCTGAAGCAGCGTCTGACCTACGCCGGGATCCTGATCGGATTCGTCATCGGGTTCCTCGTCAACGCGATCTGATCAGCGACGGACGTGGCGGGTGCGGCCGTCCGTTAGGACGAGGAAGGTTCGGTCAGCGTTCGGATCCACCGAGTGATTTCCGGGCCCGTTGCCCCCCGCGCGATCCTCTCTTCCAGCGCGGTGCCGACGACCACTCCGTCCGCCCCCGTCGCGCGGGCCGCCCGCGCGGTGGCGCGGTCCCGAACCCCGAACCCCACGAGGACCGGAAGGGAGGGGTGGCCCGCGTGGGCGGAGCGGACCAGCGCCGCGAGCTCCTGCGTCCCTTGGGCCCGGCCGGCCCCCGTGGTTCCATACCGCGACACGAGGTAGAGGAAACCTCGCGACTCCCGAGCGATACGTCGGATGCGCTCGGGGGAGACTCCGGGCGCGGCCAGGAGCACCAGGTCGACGCCGGAAGCTCGCGCGGCCCGACGCCAGGGACCAGATTCCTCGAGGGAAAGGTCCGGAACGATCAGGCCGGAGACTCCGGCCTCGCGGAGATCTTTCATCGCAGGTGCGAGCCCATGCCGCCACACCGGATTGGTGTACGTCATGACCGCCGTCGGGAGCACCGACGAGGCCGCTCGGGCGGAGGAGATCAGGTCGGCCCAGTGCGTTCCGGCCGCGAGCGCCCGGCCCCCGGCCGCCTCGAGGACCGAGCCGTCCGCGATCGGGTCGGAGAAGGGGAAGCCGAGCTCGAGCGCGTTGGCTCCGCCCTCCTGGAGCGCGTGCACGAGGGGCGGAAGGCGCGACGTCCGCCGCCGGTCCACCAGGACGTACGGCACGAGCAGAGGCCCCCGCGCGCGGTCGCGCCGCAGCGCGCTACCGAGCCGCATGAGTCACCACTCCGAGATCCTTGTCCCCCCGTCCGGAGAGCGTGACGACGACCTGCGCCGTGCGCGGCAGGCGACGGGCTTCGCGGACCGCCGCATAGATCGCGTGCGAAGGCTCGAGGGCGGGCAGGATCCCCTCGTCCTCGGCCAGCCAATGAAACGCCGCGAGCGCGTCGTGGTCTCGGACCGAGATGTAGGTCGCGCGGCCGCTGTCGCGAAGCCACGCGTGCTCGGGACCGACCCCGGGATAGTCCAACCCCGCCGAGATGCTCTCGGTCTCAGAGAACCTGTCCGTCGGCATTCTGCAGCACGTACGAGAAGCTCCCGTGCAGTATCCCGGGTCGTCCTCGGGTCAACGAGGCGGCACCATGCCCCCGACCTCCGGCCCCCCCCGCCTCCACGCCCAGGAGTCGCACGTCGGTCCGAATCAAGGGATGGAAGGTTCCTATGGCATTCGAGCCACCGCCCACGCACGCCACCGCCAGCTCCGGAAGGCGCCCGAACGATCGGATGGATTGGCGGCGGATCTCGCGCCCGATGACGCTCTGGAAATCCGCGACGAGCGAGGGGAATGGGTGCGGGCCCACCGCCGAGCCCAACAGGTAGTGGGTCGTGCGAACGTTGGCGATCCAGTCGCGCAGCGCGGCGTTGATCGCATCTTTGAGGGTCCGCCCACCGGTCCGGACCGGATGAACCTCGGCGCCGAGGAGCCGCATCCGATCGACGTTGGGCCGCTGGCGGTCCATGTCCACCTCGCCCATGTACACCTCCGTCTCGAGACCGAGCGCGGCGCCGATCATGGCGGTCGCGACGCCGTGCTGACCGGCGCCGGTCTCAGCGATCAGGCGTGGCTTTCCCATCCGGCGCGCGAGGAGTCCCTGGCCGAGGGCATT
The DNA here is from genome assembly GCA_963842165.1 of uncultured Thermoplasmata archaeon. GTDB lineage: Archaea > Thermoplasmatota > Thermoplasmata > Lutacidiplasmatales > UBA184 > Lutacidiplasma. The sequence continues at coordinate 73,640 of CAWJFK010000022.1, forward strand.
GTTGAACTTGTGAGCGCCGCCGTGGAGGAGGTCCTCCCGTTTCAACCAGATCTCCGCGCCGCCCGCTCGGCGCGTTAGGTTCTTCGCAAAATAGAGGGGAGTGGGACGCCCGCCGAGCGTGCGCGAAAGGCGGTCGAGCTCGCGCCGGAACTCCGGGTCATGTCGGGCCGAGCGCCAGGCCCGGTCGAGCTCCTCGAGAGCCGGGACGAGCGTCTCGGGGACGTAGGCCCCTCCGTAGGGACCGAAGCGCCTAGGCATGACCCGATTCGAACTGGAGGACGGCCGCCACGAAGGCGCGCATCTTGGGGATGTCCTTCTCGCCCGGCGCCCGCTCGATGCCGGAGGAGACGTCGACGCCCCACGGTCGCACCGTGGCGAGCGCGTCGCTCACGTTCTCCGCCGTGAGTCCCCCGGCGAGGATGAACTTCCGTCCGGGGTTCGCGTCCACCAGACGGGCGCAGACCTCCCAGTCGGGCCGAATCCCGCTCCCTCCGAGCAAGGGTCCCCCGGCGGCATCCATGTGGATCCGGGGGTACGTCTCGGCCGGCGGTACGGTCGGGTCAGGCGCGCCGGCCCCGCTCGGGGCCACGGGGACCGACGGCACGAGATGGTGGAGCTCGAGGAAGTCGAGGCCTTCGGGGACGTCACCGTAGACCTGGATCCGGTCGACTCCGACTTCGTCGAAGAGCTGGTGAAGGAGCTCGGCCGAGGGGTGGACCACGACACCCCAGGCCTCCGCCTCGCTCGGGACAAGGGCCACCAGCTCGCTGGCGCGGGCGACGGTGACGTTGCGGGGGGACTGGGGAACGTCGACGACGAACCCGGCCCGCGCCACCCTCCGGGACCTCGGCGACCGTGTCGGGCTGGGTCAATCCGCAGAACTTCACGAACGTCTTCATCGAGATCCTCCACGAGTCGGGCGTCGAAGACCGGTGACGAAGGCTCGCAGCGTGGGCGTGCGGGCGAGGGCGGTTCCCACGAGGATCCCGTCCACTCCCGCGTCCCAGAAGCGCTGGGCGTCCGCCGAACCCTCGACCCCGCTCATCCCGACGAGCGGGCGGAACCCCTGCGCGGCCCGCAGGGTCTCGTCCGCCACGGTCCGATGGATCTCCAGGGTGTCGAGGTCTCGGACGTTCACTCCGTACACGTCGGCGGGCACGCCCTCGGTCTGTCTTAATTCTGCCCGCCGGTGGCACTCGAGGAGAACTTCGAGCCCGCGCGCGTGCGCTTCCTCGGCCAGCTCGCCCAGAGAGTGTCGCAGGAGTCCCTCGCTCTCGAGGCGGGCGATCAAGAGGACCGCGCTCGCGCCCGCCCGCGCGGCTGCCTCGATCTGCACCGGGTCCACGACGAAGTCCTTGAACAGGATCGGGCGAGAGGTCAAGCTGGCCAGCTCCGCCACGTCGGCCGGGGCTCCGCCGAACTCGGGGCGGCTCGCGAGGCAGGAGTAAGCATCGACGCCGGCGAGGGAGGTCTGGCGGACGAACGTGTCGAGATTCGGTGCGGCCAGGTCCGGAAAGCGGGAGCTCGGCGACCGTCGTTTGTACTCCGCCACGACGGCGCCCTTCGCACGGCCCCGGATCAACGCGCTTCGTAGAGAGGGCCGCCGGAGCAGCGGCGGGGAGGGCAGCCGTTCGAGGTATTCGGGCCGGGAGATCTCGGCATTCGTCGCGGCGACCATGGTCCGTAGGAAACCCATGCTCACCCGCCTCCCGCTCGTTGAAAGGGCCGAGCGAGCACGCGAAGGTCCTGGAGGAGTCGTTCGGCGGCCCCCGAGTCGAGGGCGTCTCGAGCTCGGACGACCCCGGTCGCCAGCGAGGGCGCGTCGCCCGCGATCCACAGCGCGGCCCCGGACGTCAGTAGGACGGAGCCCCGGCGACCGCCTCCTCCTCCTGCGAGGAGGCGTTCGGCCTCCTCCGCGGCCGCCGGGGCAGGAAGGGGACCCCAGGGGCCCAGACGGTCCTCTCGGGAGAGAAGTCCGTCGGGTCGAACGGTCAGCCGGCGAGTTTTCGGGCCGTCCCAGACCAGGACGTGGGTGGCCCCCCGGGGCGAGAACTCGTCGCACCCTTCCGTCGACGTCATCGTGAGCCCCCGCCGCACTCCCAACCGGTAGAGCGTGTCGGCGACGATCGGCGCCTCGGACCGGTAGGCCCAGCCGGCCACCTGGCGACGGACGCGAGCGGGGTTGGACAGCGGACCGAGGCGGTTGAAGATCGTCGGGACCCCGAGGAGGCGGCGCGCGGGGGCGACCGCCCCGGTTGTTGGGTGGAAGAGCGGAGCATGGAGAAAGGCGATGCCCAGCTTCCGGAAGCTGGCGCGGGGGAACTGAGTGGACGAGTCCACCGGGAGTCCGAGCGCGAGAAGGAGTTCGCTCGAGCCGCCGAGGCCCCGCGCGCTGCGGTTCCCATGCTTGATCACCGGGCGGCCGGCCGCCGCGACGACGAGCGCGCTGACGGTCGAGATGTTGTACGAAGGCCGCGGCGCCCCACCCGAACCGCACAGGTCGATCGCACGGTCCGCGCCGACCGGATGGAAAGGTCGAGCCCGACGGCGCATCTCCTCGGCGAGTGCGGCCCACTCCCCTCCGACTGCGCGCCGGGCGGTGAGCGCGACGAGGAGGGAGCACCGCTCGGGTTCGCTGGTTCGGGCGTCCAAGAGCTGATCGAACACTTCGCGGGCCTCCCTCCGCCGAAGGGGGCGTAGGTCGAGGAGGCGGGTCAGGGTCGAAGCGATCACCGTCGGGCCTCCCGAAGGAAATTCGAGAGGAGGTGGGGGCCTTCCGGAGTGAGGTACGACTCGGGATGGAACTGCACCGACTCGACCGGCGGTTCCGGTGCCGAAGCGCCATGACGACCCCGGCGGGATCTCGAGCCGAGATCTCCAGCTCGCGCGGCAATCCCGCCTCCGCTACGATGAGCGAATGGTACCGGGCACCCCACATGGGCGAAGGAAGATGTCGAAAGATCCCGCGACCGTCGTGAGTCAGGGTCGCGGCCTCACCGTGGACGGGGGCGGCCCCGCGCGTCACGCGAGCGCCGTAGTGCTCTCCGATCAACTGGTGGCCGAGGCAGACGCCGAGGAAGGGCCGCTCCCGGTCCCAGGCGGTCAACAGCTCCCGAGCGCGGCCGGTGATCCTCCGGTCGCTCGGATGCCCCGGGCCGGGGATAGGACGATCGCATCCGGGTCGACCCTTCGGAGTTCGGAAGAGGGGCGGGTCGCCCGGAGCGTGACGACCTCGGCTCCCGCCGCGCTGAGCGCCTGGGCAATGTTGTACACGAACGAGTCTTCGTGGTCGAGCAGTAGGACCCTCATGGGGCGGGACCGACGAGCGTCGCCTCCACGTGCGCGAGCTTGACGAGCGTCTCATCGAACTCCCGGTTCGCGCGGGAACCGTAGACGATGCCCGCTCCCGCGGCCGTGTACAGGTCGCGCGTCGTGGCGAACCCACCGCGGATCGCGAGCGCCCAATCGGCGCGGTTGCCGGGACGGATGAGGCCGACGGTCCCTGCGTACGGTCCCCTCCACGTCTGCTCCTCCTGTCGGAGCCACTGGGTCGCCCGGATCTTCGGGGCGCCGCTGACGGTACCGGCGGGGAAGGTGGCCCGAAGCACCTCCCACGGACCGTTTCCGGCGCGCAAGCGGCAGGCCACGCGGCTCACGAGATGCTCGAGCCGAGCGTAGTGTACTCGTCGCTCCTTCCACAAGACCCGGACCGACCCGGGTCGTGCGACACGTCCGAGGTCGTTCCGGGCCAGGTCCACCAACATTCGGTGCTCGGAGAGCTCCTTCGGGTCCTGGCGAAGTGCGGCACGGCCCGGGGCGGATCCGCGGGGGAGCGTGCCCGCGATGGGGTTGATGTGGGCCGAGGTTCCATTCACCTCGACGACCGATTCGGGGGTCGCCCCCAGCACCTCCCGACCGGCGACCTTCAGGTAGTAGAAGAAGGCGAACCGTTCGGAGCGTCGCAACTGGCCGGCCCGAGCGAGCAGGTCCGCGGGGCGAGGCCAACGCCGACGATGGGCCAGGACGACCTGGAACGCTTCCCCATCGCGGATCGCCCGACGTAGATGACCGACGGCCGTCCCGAACGGCGCCCGAGGCAGGGAATCGGAAAGCGGGCCCCCTACGGGGCCCCGGCGCGAGGCTCGGGCGAACCGGCGGGACCGTTCGATCCGCCGCGTGAAGGACCGGGGCGCGAGCACGACCGCGCCGAGCGGGAACGGGGAGCCGGGCGGGAATTGGGCCAGCGCCGGTTCGACGAGCCCGACCGCATCGAACCCGAGGTACGCCATCGCGACGGCGTGGGGATTGGATCGGACGTGTCGGTCGGATACGCGGGCAACCTCTTCCAGGTCCGTCCGAGGGCCGAACGGGGGGAGCGGGTCCCCGCGGTCGAACCAGGTCGCCACGCCGGCCGTGCTCGAGTGACCAGCCGCCCGCTCGAAGTAGCCCGCCGTCTCCGAACGTTCCGCCCGGGTCGCGAACTCGTCCCAGGGGTCGGTCATGCGCCGTTCGTCCGCTCGACGAGGGCCGCGTGGAGCTCGCGCAGGAGGCGAGGGCCGAGTTCCTCGGGGACCGCGATGGAGAGCGCTCGCGGAGTGGCGCTGAATCCCTCCGCTTCCGCGACGACCTTGCCCGGGATCCGGTCGACGTCGGCCAGGACGCCGTCCCCGATCACGGTGACGAGCGCCACCCGGAACGGCCCCTCGACCATCGCCGCCGCCTCGCGCGTGAGAGGGGCGAGGGCCCGCAAGGCAGCCACGACCTCGCCGGGGGCGAGAACGAGGCAGAGGAGAGCCGACGAGGTGTACAGCTGGACGAGGTTCACCTTAGCTCGGGCGAGGCGTTCGGAGACCTCGGCGACGATCCCCGGTCGCTGACGGCCCCCGGGAACCCGGAGGCGAAGCAGGCGCAGGGGACGCAGCAGCGTGAGGGCGCGATTGCGCCGGTCGGAGCGGGATGGGCCGATCGTCGTCACGACGCGAGGGTCATCGAGCGACCGCACTTGCAGGACGATCCCGTGCGCCCGCGCCGGTTCGATCGTCAGCGGGTGGAGGACCCGGGCTCCGAATTGGGCGAGCTCCTCCGCCTCCTCGTACGAAAGCTCGGAGAGAGGACGGGCGTTCGGTACCTCCTTAGGGTCGGCCGACAGCACGGCGACGTGACGTTTCACGAGCTCGACGCGCTCGGCGTGGAGGATGGCACCGAGCCCCGCCGCGGCATAGTCGGACCCGCCGCGTCCGAGAGTCGCGACCTGCCCCTCGAGGCTCCGGCCGAAGTACCCGGTCACGACCGGGACCTTTCCCTCGCGGAGCAGGCGACCCAGTCCCTTCCGAACGGCCGGACCGGGAACGATCGAAGAGGATGCACGAGCGCGCCGTAGGTGTTGTCGGTGATCAGCCCGAGCAGGTCGGCCTCGACCGGGACCGCCGGGATCCCTTGCGTCCGCAGCCGACCCGAGAGCCAGTCGACGGAGAGGCGCTCCCCCTGGCTCAGGATGCGGTCGGCCAGCGGGCCGTCGGCCCCCGGCCCGCTCTCGAGGAGAGAGAACAGGCGGGCGAGCCGTCCGAGGTGTCCGTCGACCCGTCGGTGAGAGCCCCGGGTGGAGCGAACCGAACCTCGGCGAGGACCTTCTGGTGGCGAGGGACCGAGCGGGGATGGTCGAGTGCTTCGGTGAGGAGGTCGGTGACCCCCTCGCGGGCCGAGGCCACGAGGACGAGCGGTCGGCCCGCTCGGCGGGCGTCGAGCACGTCGCGTACGACCCGGTCGGGGTCGGCCAGCGAGGCCCCTCCGAACTTGAGGACCAGCGGGGGGGCGCGGTGACTCACGGGGGCCCCCTCCCGGATCGGGTCAGCATTCCCCGGGCCGAGCGCGAGCTCCGCGTTGAGGACGGAACCACCGGCCCCGCCGCGAACGGCGTTGTGCGAGAGGACGAAGAACCGGAGGAACGGCGGGTCCCAGCGGACCCGACCCACGACGGCCGCCATGCCCCGGGCCCGCGCGGGGCGGCCGGCCCAGCGATCCCGGAGCGGCTGGGGCCGGTCGGCCTCTTGCCGCAGCTCGATGACGGGGTGCGGGGCCGTAGGCAGAGGTTCTCCCCGGAGAGGGTCGAACTCTCTCCAGGCCTCCTCGAGCTCCGACCGCCGCACGGTGGCTCCGCTCTCTACGGTCACCGCCTCGAGGTGGCCCTCGCGGGTGCCCACCCGGGCGCAGTGGGCCAAGAAGGGGACGGGAAGATCCTCCACGCGCGGACCCTTCCGGAGTCCGAGGATCCGCCCCGATTCGCGCGCGATCTTCTCCTCTTCGCCGCTGATGAACGGGACGACGTTATCGGTGATCGTGAGGGAGGGCACGCCCGGGTACCCTGCGCCCGAAAGCGCCTGGTACGTGGTCACGTGCACGGAACGAGGGGACAGGAGCCCGACGATGGGGGCGAGCGCGAGCACCAACCCCGTGGTCGAGCAGTTCGGGTTCGCGACCAAGAGGCCGCGACCCCGGGGCCGTCGCCGGGCGAGCTCCAGATGGTCCGGATTGACTTCCGGGTACCGAGGAGCGGCACGCGGGGCGAGAACCGATGGTCGGCGGCGTTCGTGAACACGGCCGCTCCCCGGCGCGTGAGTTCCGACTCGATCGGTCCCGCCGTTCCTGAGGGCAGAGCGGAAAAGAAGACCCGAACGCCCGACCGTACGAGCCGACCGACGGAGAGCGGCTCGAGACGGGCTTCCTCCATCGAGGCCGGTGGGGCCTCGGCGAGCTGCCATACGTCCGAGAGACGCTTCCCCCCCGATCGCTCGGTGGAGACGAGCCGAGGCGGCCCGAAGTCGGGGTGTTCAGCCAGGAGGCGTGCGAAGTGCTGCCCGATGTACCCACTCGCGCCCAGGATGGCGGTCGGGAGGGGCCGTTCGGTCATCGCACGAACCCTCCGCGGAGCGCGAGGTCCGCGAGTACGAAGGAGGTCACGCTCTCGACCACGACGACGGCGCGAGGAACGATGCACGGGTCGTGGCGACCCGTTACCCCGATCGTGGCCGCGGCGTGGGTCGCGAGATTCACCGATGCCTGCGGCCGCGCGATGGAGGAGGTCGGCTTGATCGCCACCCGACCGACGAGCGGCATCCCGGTCGTGAGCCCGCCCAGGATCCCGCCCGCATGGTTCGACGTCGTTCGGACCCGCTCCCCTTCCCAGACGAACGGGTCGTTGTGCTCGCTGCCTCGCATCCGCGCCGCGGCGAACCCGGCTCCGAACTCCACCGCCTTCACCGCCGGGATCGCGAACCAGGCGTGGGCGAGCATGCCTTCGACCGAGTCGAAGAACGGTTCTCCCATCCCGACGGGCAGTCCTTCGGCGCGGACCTCGACCACGCCGCCCACGCTGTCGCCCTCGCGTCGGGCCGAGAGGATTGCTTCCTCCATCCGGCGCGCCGCTTCCGCGTCCGGAGAAGCGACCTCGTTGTGCGCCGAGCGTTCGCGCAGGGTCGCCAGGGGGGTTGCTTCCGGGATGTTCGCGTCAACACCCCCGATCGAACGGGTAAACGCCACCACGTCCACCCCCAGCGGATTCAAGAGCGACCGCGCCACCGCCCCGGCGATCACCAGCCCGACGGTCATTCGACCCGAGAAGATTCCTCCGCCGGAAAGGTCCGCGGCCGGTCCGAAGCGCACTCGGGCCGGGTAGTCGGCGTGTCCGGGTCGAGGGGTGTCGGCCATTCGGTCGTACGGCTCGCGCCTCACATCCTCGTTCGCGACGTGCGCCCGGAAGACGGTGCCGTCCGAGCGCCCGTCGACCATGCCGGAGTCCACCACCAGTCGGTCCTCCTCCTGGCGTTTGGTCGCGAGACGTCGACCGACCGGGCGTCGCCGGTCTAGGTCGGCCTGGATCGCGACCGGGTCGATGGGAGTCCCCGAGGGAAGCCCACCGACCGTGACCCCGACCTCCGGACCGTGGCTCGAGCCGAAGATCGTGACCTGGAACCGCTCCCCGAATCGCATCACGACGCGCGGACCTCCGCACCCAGTGTACCCGAGCATCTTCCAGAATTCGGGAAACGATTTGGCTACGGCTTCCGCCTCCCCGATGCGGCTAGGCCCGGACGCGGCGAGAGCACCAACGGCGGCGCTCATCACGACGCGATGGTCCGACAGATGCGGGAGATTCACGGGGCGGAGGGGCGGCCGTCCCTCGATAAAGAGCCCCCCGTTCGACGGGCGGACCCGGGCTCCGAACGCGGCGGCGAGCTGGGCGGTCTCGGTCCGACGGTTCGACTCCTTGTAGATTACGTGCGCCGCTCCCCGGAGCTCCAACTGTTCCGGGAATGGATGCAGCGAGCACTCCGGCGAGAGGGTACAGATCGGGACAGTCGGTAAGGTCGACGTCGGAACGGTCGGGGGGTCCCGCCACGGACGACGACGGAAGATCCCCGTTCCTCAACGTCCGCCCCCGCTCGGCCGAGGAGGTGGAGGACCGCCCGGTCGGCTTGGGCAACGCCGGTGAGATTCCGGCCGACCGACCGGCCCGCCGGACAGGGAGCCGGCGGCCGATAAGTAGGCCGCCGACGAGCGCGTCGCCCGGAACGGAGAACCCGCGACCGGTGTAGCGTTGGCCCCCTCGGATCTTGAACCCGCGGCCCCTACGGTCCGCGGTCACTCCGAGGCGATGCAGGACGGCGAGGGTAGAATCCACGTACGGTTCGGATACGATGCGGCCCTCGAGACGGATCCAGGAATCCTCGGCGAGCGTGGGCAGTGCCAGGAGCAGGGCGGAAGTGAACTGCGAACTCTCGGAGACGTCGAGCCGGACGCGGCCTCCGTGGATCGGGCCGGAGACGGTGACCAAGAATCCGGGCGGGCCCGGGCGGACGTCGGCTCCGAGCTCTGTGAGGGCGGAGAGCAGCGGTCGCAGGGGCGACGTGCCAGCCGACCGTGGCCCCGGAATCGGGTCGGACGGCGACCCAGGGCGGCGAGGGCGACGGCAAATCGCAGCGTAGTGCCGGATTCACCGCAATCAATGACCACAGGAAGTCGGGACTCCGCCCGCGCCGTCGGGCCCACGGCCCACCGCTCTCGAGAGAATGTGACCGGTGCACCCAATCGACGCAGCGCTCGGGCGGTCGCACGGGTATCGTCGGAGTCGAGGGGGGATCGAACCACAAAACGTCGACCGCTCAGGTAACCCGACACGAGAGCGCGGTGCGTGTAGCTCTTCGAGGGAGGCGCGTCGGCGCGACCATGGATCGGCCCGGGGTGGACGGTTCGGGTCGTCACGGGGCCACTCCCGAGGTGAGGGGGGCGACGAACCGCTCGCCGGAAGGGGGCAGACAGGAGAGGGCCTCGGCCTGCCGCTCGGAAGGAACGAGGGCCGCCAGCGCCGGCCCGAGGCCGCTGACGCTCGAAGCCAGCGCCCCCGCTCGCGCCAGGCGGGCCCGGAGCTCCGAGGTCCTCGTATCCCATGACCCGCTCTACGAGTTCGGTGTTCTTCTCCATCGCATTCAGGAATCGGCCGGCGAGGACGTCGGACACGGCGAGATGTCCTGCGGGCGCTTCGGCTTCGAATCGCCCTCGAAGGCTCGGCGACGGGGGATGCTGACCGTGGGGGAGATAGACGACGGCGGACCACGCGGGGTCCGCCCTCCCTTCTCCGATCACGGTGTCGGTCCGATTGTCCGTGATGACAAATCCGGGCCGCAGGCTCGCCAGAGCGTCATCGAGAGCTCCGGAAGCGCTGACGCCGACCGAGCGTCCCACCTCGGCGGCGATCCGAGCGACCGCCAAGGGATTCGGTTCGTCGCCCAACGCCCGTCCGACCGCCCGGATCGTGGCGGTGGATACCGCGCTCGAGCTCTTCAGGCCCCGAGCCACCGGGATCTCTGACTGGAGTAGAAGGGTCGTGTGGACGGCCGCGCCGTGGCCGTACCTCGCGAGGGCGGCCGCCACGCTCGCGCGCACGAGGGGGGTCGCGGACTCGGCGGGTGTGCACTCGAGGGTCGCCGTGCGATCGGGCTCCAGGTCCGCCGTCGCCGTCACGAATCGACCGAAGCCGATGGCACACCCTGTCCCCGTCGGGAGGGCATTCACGACAGTCAGGGCCGCCGAGCTCCGGCTCACGCCGCGCACGTCGCCTCCTTCAACGCTTCTTCCTGCGACTCGGCATCGGGCGTTTCGCCCCACCATTCTCGATAGCTCAAGGCGGCTTGGTACACCAGGAGCCGGAGACCGTCCTCGTACGTCGCGCCGGCGGCTCGAGCGGTCTCGGGAACGATGGAGATCTCCGGCGCGTACACCCAATCCAAGACGTGACTGCGCGAGGAGAGAATCGATCTCAGAGGGAGGCCGAGCGGTCCGCGACCGGCCCGGCCCACGTCCGTCGCGTGAACGACCAAGTCCGCCGGGACGAGCTGGAGCGCGTCGCCGGCGCGGCCATCAAACTCGGTAGCGAGCGCCTCCGCCTCGGCGGGCCGCCGGGTCATCACCGTCGAACGTGCCCCCAACCGCTGGGCGGCCGCCAGCGTGGCCCGCGCGGCCCCGCCCCCCCCGAGAACGGTGAGCGCCTTCCCATCCCATCGACCCTCCTCTTTCAACTCCCCGAGCCGGCGCTGGATGGCTCCCAGGTCGGTGTTCTCCGCTTCGACGCGGCCCGTGCGGAAGGTGAGGCAGTTGGCGCGTCCCGTGGCGAGCGCGTCAGCGGACCGTGAGGCCGCGCACTCGTACGCGAGTCGTTTCCACGGATGAGTCACGTTGAGACCGAGGGTCCCTCGGGCCGGTAACGCCTCGATCGCGAGCCGGAACTCGTCGGGCGATGCAACGTCGAGGGGCACATACAGCCCGGCGCGTCCCGCGCGACGCATCCACGCGTGGTGGATCCCCGGACTGCGGGAATGGGCCACCGGATGACCCACCACCGCGAAGATCGGCGCGTCCGGAGCGGCCAGGAACGGTTCCAGCTGGTCGACCGGGATCTGGGAGGCTTCGACGGATTCCTCCAGCGTGGCTCCCGGGAGAGCCGCGTAGACCCAAGGGATCCGCAGACCGGGACGCCCACGCCCTCCAGAGAGCTCCCGAAGGCCCCGTGGCCAAGAACACCGGTCGTGGATCCGGCGCAGACTCGAGGAGCGGAACAAGTTCGCGGACCGCGCGCGAGAACGTGGAGGGAAGGACGACCTTCAGGACGCCGTTCGGGGGTGCTCCTTCGCCGATGCAGTCGCCCACTTCCTGGGCGGTGGCCGTGGCCGGAAGGTGCGTCGAGCGAACGATCCCGCGCCCGAGTTCACCGAGAGGTGGTTCGAGCCGGCGGTCGCGCGACGACTCCAGATCGACGAACGCAAACGGTTCGGTCCCGGCGGCGAGCAGAGCCGCTTCCCGCTCGGAGGGGTCGTCCGAACCTTCCCCCCCCTCGGCTCGAGATCGGAACGTCGCGACCAGCGGGAGGGAAGCGGGGAACAACTGGGCGACTCGGCGTCGTTCGCGCGGGAGCCAGCGATCGAGCCGGATCTCCGCCATGTCCGCCCCAGCGACCCGGGCCTCGTCGGCTTGCCAGGCGCGCTTCAGTCGAGCGTCCGGGCCGGCAGAGAGACCACGACCCGGGTCCGTGCTTCGCTCATCGCTCCTCGATCGACTCCTCGACCGCGCGCCCGAGGTGGCGCGCGGGCGGCAAGCGGACCCCTCGCACGCACGGAGCCAGGGCGTATCTCGGTGGTCGCGATCCGCCCGCGCTCGGTCGTCACCCGTACGGACTCCGCCTCCTGCGCGAACAGGGATCTCGCCACCCCCCGATCGTCGGCGGACAGCAGGACGAGCGGTCGACGCTCGACCTTGATCCGACCGACCCGTACCGATCGAACGGTCACGTCGGGCGAGGCGACTAGGACCGCGTCGCCGGGGCCGAGTTCCGAAAGGTACCGGGTCGAGCCGTCCGCAAGGAGGACGTAGGAGTGCGCCGCGCCCGCGTTCACCCGGAACGGCCGCGGGCGGCTGAACCGCGAGCCCTCCGCCTCGCTGGCGACGTGGAACAAGAATGCCGCAGCGCTCCCGACGAGGAGGCCCTCCTCCGGGCGCAGGAGCGAGGTCGTGTCGACGATCACCCGGTCGCCCAACCCGGCGGGTCCCACGGAGCGGACGGGCAGGACGGCCCACTCCAGTCGGGACGGCAGCGGACCCTCGATCAGGGTCTCGAGTTGGTCAACCTCCGCCGAGGTGCCGACGTCGACGATCACGAGGTCGGCCCCGTGTTCCAGGGCCCCGAGAGCCCCGGGCACTTCGGAGGGAGTACGGGCCACGGTCCAGAGGGCGAACCGCCGTCCTCGGGCGGCCACGGCATTCTCGAGGGGGATGACCCGATCGGAGGTCCATTCGATCGCGAGCGTACTTCCGGACGGCGTTTGCCCCACCGCGCGCGCGAGGGCCGCTTCGGAGTCCACGTGCACGAGCGGGACGGCCGCGCCGTTCGTGGCCTGGAGCAGGCCCCCGTCGTCCCGATAGACGACCTCGTCCGGTCCGGGGTCGAACGGGTCGGTCCGGGGAAGGACGAAGGTCCGGAATCCTCGGGTCCTCGCGCGCTCCCACACTTCGCGGCGGCCGGCCTCGGTTCCCGCGCGGGGGCGGATCGCGACCCGGTCCCGCGACATCGTCCACGCCCCTACCGCGTCCCGTGGAGGATCGCGGCGATCCGTTGGGCCAGGGGTCCGACCGGTCGCCGTTGGAAGAGATTCCGTCCGATGCAGATGCCCGCCCCCCCGGCCTGGACGCTCTCGTCGACCAGACGCAGGAAGGCCGCTTCCGGCTCGACCCGCACTCCCCCACCGATCAACAGCGGGACGGGCGTGGTCCGGCAGAGCCGTCGAAACTCGTCGAGCGACCCCGGATAGCTGGTCTTGACGATGTCCGCTCCGAGGTCCGCGGCGGCGCGGGCCGCGTGGCGAAGCTCCTCGGGCGTCCCCCCGCCGTCCTTCTTCACGTAGGCCATGCACAACAGCGGGAGGCCGAGCTGGCGGCACTGGTCGACCGCGACGCCGAGATCGGTCAGCATGTCCGCCTCCTCGGGGATCCCGAAATTGACCTGGACCGAGAGGAGGTCCGCGCCGAGGCTGACGGCTTCGGTGGCCGACCCGACGAGCACCTTACGGTTCGCGGCGGGGCCGAGACTGGTCGACGCCGAAACGTGGATCCCGAGCCGGGTCCCCGGATCGAGGACCGGGGCGAGTTCGCGCACGGCGCCTTTCGTCACGATGAGGAGGTCGACCCCTCCGTCCTGCAGCTCGCGGGCGAGTGGGGCGAGCTCCTCCAGCCCGTCGATCGGACCCATCGACACCGCGTGGTCGAGCGGGACCGAGAAGAGCCGTCGGCTCGGGTCGGGGAACAGGCGGCGCATTCGGATCGTTTTTCCGTACATCGGTTTCCCTCTGAGATTCTTGATAGGAGAGAGACGCGGGAGGGCGGGCCCAGACGCCGCTGCAGGGCAGGTCGGGACGGCGCCCTCCCGTTCACCAGAGCCAGGTGCTGACGGCCGAACGGCCCGGCGGAGAGCAGAATCCCCGACCCGTTTCCGTCATCACCGTTCCAAACCCCCGCACCCTATTTAGACTTGAGCGGGGCGCCGCCCCCGTTCGCGGCCGCGAGGACCCCGTCGACGAGCATCGCATGGATCGCGAACCCGCGGAGCATCTGGTCCCACATCTGCTGGCGGACCTCGGGGGTCGAGGCGAAGTGCGCGACGATCTGTCCGATCCACTCGCTGTGCTCCACGTCCGCCGTCACGTGAAGCTTGTAGTACTCTAGGTGGGCGTCGTCAACGCGGTAGTGCTTCTGGAAAGCGGGGAGGAGGCGGGCGCACAGCGGCACGTTGGGGGGCTCGGAGGAGCCGGCGGCCGAGACGAAGAACGGCTGGGTCCGATTGGTGTAGAGGAAGTCGTCGATCGCGACCATGGTGTTCGGCAATAGCGGCGCGGTCTGGACCTCCTGACGCGCAACGCCCAGCCCCTCGCAAAACCGGAGCCAGAGCTCCGGGTGCCCGGGTTCCTTGCCTTTCGGGTCCCCTGCTTCCTCCACGAGCTGGTCGAGGATCATCCGTCGGAATCGGTCGTTGACCGGTTCCCACGAGCAGTTAGCGAACCGCTCGGCCATCGCGATCGGGACCGACGCAAGCCAGGGGTAGAACTGCTTGACCCACGCCTGGACGAGGGGCTTCGCTACCTCGCCGCGCTCGAGCCGGGAGAAGAACGGGTGCGTGGCGAACGGGTGGTGCTCGAGCTTGTAGCGAGTAAGCTCGTCGCGGAACTTCTCGCCCTCGAAGCGGACCCAAGGGGCCTCAGCCATGACGTTTCGAGCGAGACGGTCTATTTGGACGCCGAGGTTCCGTACGGAACCCCCCGGGTTATCGATTCCCGGCCCGCTCATCGACGGTGTCCGGCCCTCCGTCCCCCGACCCGATCGTTCCTGCCTACGGCCCCCTCTCCGGACTTCGAGTGCTGGAGTCGGCCCGGTTCGTCGCCGGTCCGTGGGCCGCGACGTACCTCGGGGAATTTGGAGCGCGAGTCGTTCACGTCGAAGGGCCTCCCTTCGAACCCCCGTATGCGGACGCGACGCGGACGTTGCGGCCGATCGTTTCGGGCAGCGACCCACGGGACGAAGTCTCCGAGTCCTGGATCCAATACTCCCGGAACAAGCTCTCGGTCGGCCTCGATGTCCGGACGTCCCGGGGGCGGGACGTCTTCCTCGACCTGATCCGGGCCTCCGACATCTGGATCGAGTCGTCGCGTCCCGGGACATGCACGACCGCCTCCGGCTCTCTGACGCCGAGGTTTGGGCCGCGAACCCGCGCGTGACGATCGTGCATGTCTCCGGGCACGGCCAGAGCGGGGAGCCCACGCGCGTTCGGGCCCCGTCCTACGACTTGACGGCCCAGGCGTACAGCGGGTTCCTCTCCCTGCAGGGCGCTCCGGAACCCGAGCCCCCCATGCGGTCGGGTACCGCACTCAACGACACCGTGACCGGGCTCGCGGCCGCGATGGGGGCGATGATGGGGTACTACAGCGCCGAGCGGACCGGACGAGGGCAGTCGGTGGACGTCGCCCAGTACCGAGGTCTTCTTCGTGCTGCTGGAGAACCTCGCGCTCGACTACTTCTTGCGAGGCATCGTCCGCGGTCGTCATGGAGCGGCCCATCCGCGTCTCCATCCGTACGATGTTCACCGGGCGTCGGATGGCTGGGTGATCGTCGCGGCGCCGACCCCCGACGCGTCGGGCCGGGCTCCGGGACCTGATCGGGTTCCGCGAGGCCGCGTACAACGACCGGGACTACCGACTCGCCCACCGCGCGCCGGTGGATGCGGCGATCGAGGAGTTCTGCCGCCGCCGGACCCGGGAGGAGCTCGAACGACTCGGACGCGAGCACGACGTCGCGATCACCCGCATCATGAACATCGAGGACATCGCTCGCGACCCGCATTACCAGGCGCGAGGGATGTTCCTCGAATGGGACGACCCGGTGGCGGGTCGCGTGAAGGGCGCCGGGGTCGCGCCTCGATTCTCGGCGACGCCGGGCGGGGTCTGGAGGGGCGCCCCGTGGCTCGGTCAGGACAACGACCAAGTACTCACGGACATTCTCCACTACTCGCCGGAGAAGATCGCGGAACTGGGGCACGAGGGCGTCATCGGTGCCCATCCACCGGCGGGGCCGCCTCGGAGCGAGCCCGCGTTCTTCGCCCGCACGGAGGAGGAGTAGACCATGGACCGGTTCGAGCTGCCGTCCGACCCGCTCGCGGCCGAGCTGGACGCGTTCATCGACCTCCACCACCTCGCGGAGCGGGGTCGGGCGGTCGACCACGTTCCGAGCTTTCCCCGCCCCGAGTACGAGGCGATGGGGACCGCGGGCTGGCTCGGGTTGGCGACTCCCACGTCCTACGGGGGTCGCGGGCTCTCGATCGCGCGGGCGGGCACCCTCCTCTATCGGCTCGCCTTCCGCAGTGGGACCGTCTTTGCGAAGCTTTCGCTTCAGCCCGAATTCTCCTCCGTCCTCCGCGAGGTCGGTTCGGACGTCCTCGTCGACGAATGGTTCCGGCCGCTGGTGGCCGGACGGCGGTTGATCGGCAACCAGATCACGGAGCCCGGGGCCGGGTCGGACGCCCAGGCGATCTCCCTCGAAGCCCGCCGGGACGACTCCGGGTACCGCCTGAACGGAGAGAAGAGCGAGATCGCGTTCGCGGTGGAGGCGGACGCGGCGATCGTGTACGGCCGGGTGGCGGGAGGGCCTGAAGGGGTCACCGCGTTCCTGGTCCCCCAGGAACGTACGGGGATCGTGCGACGCATGGTCGGGATCGACCTCGGAGAACGTTGGCAGCGACGTGGGTCGGTGACGTATCGAAACGCTCGCGTCCCGCTCGAGGCGCGGCTGGGCGAAGAGGGGCGCGGATTTTCCTACCTCCGCACCGAGCTGACCCGCGAGCGAGCCCTCCTCGCGGCCGTCTACCTCGGCGTCGCCCGAGCCTCCTGGAGCGAGACCGTCGAGTACGTCGGGCAGCGGATGGCGTTCGGTCGGCCGCTCGCCACGAACGAGGCGGTCGCCTTCCCGCTCGTGGAGGACGAGTCCGACCTCGATGCGGCCTGGCTGTACGTCCACCGGACCCTCGAGCGGCTGGACGAGGGGGAGACCGCCGAAGGGGAGGCCGCGCTCTCCAAGTCGATGGCGACGCGGGTCGCGTTGCGAGTGCTCGACCACGCGATCCAATTCCACGGCGGCCACGGATACTCGAACGACCTACCGTTCGAGCAGCGCTGGCGGGACGTCCGAAGCGGCTCGATCGCGCACGGTTCGACCGAGATCATGGACCTGGTCGCCGCTCGAAAGTTGTGGCCCCGACGCCCGCCGACCTAGCGGTCCGTGGGGGCCGCGGGCCGCCTATTCCGCCCTCCCGTCGTTCGCCCGGGAGCGCAGGCGCCCCCCCGGAGGCCCCCGTGGGCTCGTCTCGGGCGGGGGGGAATCGGCTTAACCCCCGGTGGCTGGGGGAATTGACATGCCAGGCATTGCGACACTCCGCGCGAACTCGAACGCCACGTTCCTAGCGACGATCACCGCCGTCTCGGCTCCCCGAGAGGTCACGACCTCCCGTGGCGCCTCCCAGGTCGCCGACGCGACCCTCCAGGACGAGACGGGGACGACGACCCTCACGCTGTGGGGGGAGGACATCCAGCGCTACTCGGTCGGGCAGAAGGTCCAGATCACCGACGGTTGGGTCAAGGATTTCCGGGGCAAGCTCCAAGTCTCGATGGGCCGCTCCGGGAAGATCACCGTCGTTCCGTAAGGAGCGGAGTAACCCTCCGGCACATTCCGCCGCCGGCTATCCAGAGCCGGTCGGCGCCGGTAGTATCCAACCTTGGACTCCCGTCAACGACACGAATCCCAGCCGCTCGAGGATCGGTCGGCTCGTCTCTCGCGCATCCACGGTGAGGTATCGGTACCCTGACCGCCAGGCGCGGTCGGCCCGTGCCTCGACCAAGGCCCGGTACGCCCCTCGGTGGCGTGCTTCGGGGACCGTGCCGCCTCCCCACAGGCTGGCAAAGGCTCTCCCGGGCGCCAGCTCGAGGCGACCCGCGGAGGCCGGGCGGTCTCCCCCGTAGGCGACGAACAGTCGAGCCGTGGGATCGGTAAGTCTCTCTCGATAGGTCTCGAGCGTCTCCGGCCCTGAGGGGCCAAACGCCGCTCGGCTGACGAGCAGAGCGTCCTGAAATGAACGGAGGTCGCTGACCTCCCGGACCACCAGCTCCGACCCAGCGGCGGCCGACGTCGGCCGATCCGCCAGGTCGAGGACGACGAGCGTCTCGGGCTCGTCCGGTCGGAAACCCTCCTCCTTCAGGAGCGCCGGAAGCCCGGGGGGGCGGTCGTGGGCATAGACCTTCCATTCGAGCTCGCGGCCGAGGGACCGAGCCCGCTGAGCCTCCTCCCGCACGGTCGACCGGGCCGTCTCCTCGGTCAGCTCGGAGAACACGATCGTGTCGGCGTCCTGCTGCTCCCGGACCAGCGCGCTCGTCCGTACGAAAGTGACACCGGTCGTGGGTGGGGGATCGCGGCGCATTTCGCGGTCGTACTGGGCGAGGACCACGGCTCGATCGATCACGGCCGGCCGAAGTTCGAGCACGGATAAGCGGCCCGGCGGTCGTCCCACTTCTACGACCTCCCGGGACCCGAGGGGCCGGGGCACCGCTCAGGTCCAACCACCCGTCTATATAGGTCTTCGAACGACTCCTTACCCTACGGCAACAACGGGGGAACTGAAGGGTGCGACCCGCCTCAGGAAGCGTGTCGCGGCGGGCGCGGGGGCGTTCGTCCTCGGCGACCTCATCCTTGGGTTGGCGGCCTTCTCCTCCATCACTCTCGCTTCGCTCTGGTACTTTGCCTGGGAATGGATCCAGCTCCGGGGCGAGTACCTCGCGCACGGCCTGACGTTTGGCACGGTCTGGCAGCTCGATCTCGCCTGGTTCGCGGTCACAGTGGCCCTCCCCCTGCTCGCTTTCACGATCTTCCTCGGCATTCGGGCGATGGAGCTTCCTCGGCGGGCGTACCACTTCCTTCGCGGGGGGGTCCGATCCACGTCGGCCCCTAAACCTGCCCCGCGGTGAGATCCCGTATCCTCGTGCGGTCGCCGCGCGCTCCGCCGATGAGGCGCCCCGCCGGAGCGGCGCCGGTGGCTCTACAATGAGGTAGTGGCCCCGGAGTCGGGCCCCCTCATCGCGCCAGAAGATACCAGCCCCACACGAGTACCAGGACCCCGTCCCAGATCACGAGCAGGGTGAGCGGCATGACTTCCATGAGGCGACTGGGGTTGAACCGGTCCAGGAACGAGATCCCCTGGCTCGGAGAGAACCGCACGGCGTGCATGAGATACGGGGAACTCAGGTCCACCGGTAGCGTGGCCGTCGACCGCAGTGTCACCTGGCTCGGGAGCGAGACGGCGACGGGCGGCGCCACCTGCTCGAGGTGCAGGGCGGCCTCGCGCCACATCGCCTGCGCGTCGTTCGTGCGGTGCAGAAGGACGGCCCAGACCGTGGAGGTCAGAATGCCGAGGCTCGCAAGGAGCGTGGCCGCGATCGCAAAAAGGAGGGCCTCCCCGAGAAGGTCCGCGATGAGGACGACGAGGCCGGTCAAGAGGACGGTGCCGATCGCGGCGAAGTAGGCCGTCCGGGACGCGGACAGTTGCCCCTCCTCCGCGGCCAACCGCTCGTACTTGTCGTGCAACCACCGCCGCTGTTCTGGATCGAGGGTTGCGACGTTCGGTGAGGGGGCGGCGGTCACGAGGGGGGACCTTACCCTGAGCTCTATACGACTTCGGTCGGACCGGTGCACCCCGGGTGATCCAAGGCGCGGGTCGACCGGGGCGGAGGCCCGGGAGGATGGGTCGGGCTCACGGCGCCGGTTCGGGACTCAGCCGGAGGCCGAGCAAGAGCTCGCCCGAGACGACCATCATTCGACTTCGGAACCCCCAGGCCCCGAGCCCTCCCTCGCGCCAGCCGCGTTCCTTCGGCTCCGTCCGCCGGAACCCTCGTTCTTCGAACAGGCGGAGGGACGCGGCGTTGTCCTCCTCCGCGGCCGCGAAGACGACCCGCGCGCGCTGCGTCCGGAACAGGGCGAGGGCATCGTCCAGCAGTTGGCTCGCCACCCCTCGCCTCCGGTGGGCGCGGAGGACGGCCAGATAGTAGACGTACCCGACCGCGGGGTCGAGAAGTTCCAACATCGAGACACCGATGAGCTGTCCCTCCTGCCATGCCCCCCGAACTCGGGAGACGCTGCGCAAGGTCCGCTTCGCGTGCCAACGGTAGATCCCCGTGAACGAGTCGACGATCACGGGCACGGCCGACTCTCGCTCCGCAGGAGGTAAATCGCGGATCACGAGAGGTGGCACCGGGAAAGTGGAGGGAGCCGATGAAACGCCCCCACCGGGAGTGTTCGTCCCCAGGGGCTCAGCCACGGGCGGCTCCGTCGGCCAAGGCGAAGTGGCCGGACCCAAGCGATCGGGGTCGACGATCTGGGCGGTCCGAGAGTCTCCTCCGAACCTTGAGAACGATGAGTCGGGGGTCAGCGCTCATGCTCGGAAGGGGGCATCGACGCGGGGGTTGTAACCTGACTCGGCAGGGCCGAAGAAGGGCACCCCAGGAGCGGGCGCCCATGAGGGCAGCGGTTCGAACTTGGCCGACCCAGGATCGTTCCGCCGACCACCGATCCCAAGTCGGATCGTGGTGCGATTGTCGGCCGCACCCAGCGGAACGGTAGTGAACAGGGCATCGCCCGGGGCAACGACCCGTCCGTAGTCGTGTGCAAGTCGGTCAACGGCTGGGGACTCGTCGCGAAGCAGGATTCAAAGTCGATCGCGGGGTCCCAACGTCGGGAGCGGGACCGGACCCCGCAGGAACAACCGCACAGACGAGGGAGGCGTCGGCCGAGGTGCCGGTCGACTCCCCCTGATCGAGAAGGAGCCCGACCACCGGTGGGCACTTTTCACCCTCGGTCTCTTGACCCGAAGCTCTCGCCGGCGGACTATGAGCCGTCTCCCCGTTCTCGGTAATTCCCCCATTCTGATACGATAATAGGCGCCCGACACCTTTACGAGGGGTAGGGTAAGGTCAGTAAGGCGATGCGGTCGTGGAGCGCCGGCGGCGGGAGGACAGGGTGGGCTCGTCCCATTCGGCCCCTCGAGCTCGTCCTCATGATCGCGCCCCTCCTGATCTCGGGGATGCCCCTCGGGGAGAACGCGTCGGGAGCGGCCCACGCAAGCGGTGTGGCTCCGGGGCTCATCGCCGCCGGTCCCGCGCCGCCCTCCACCCCGAACGACACGGTCACGGTCCAGAATCAGGTGGTCGGCAACCTTTCCGATTTCTTCGGAGTGGGCCTGAACCCGGGGTACTCGATCGCCAACTTCACGAACGAGACCCAAGGCACGCCGATCAACTCGGTGGTTTGGCCGGCGGCGACGTCGCCGACGAGTACGACATGACGAACGGAACCCTGTGGACGGATGGCGTTCCTTCGAACGAAACCACCAACGAAGCCGAGGTCGTGAATGCCTGCGTCGCGATCTCCTGCCACGCGATCTTCACGGTCCCCGGCGAGATCTACGACCCCGCCTTCGGGGCCTACGAGGTATGGTACACCGAGAACGTCCTCCATTTCCACCCGGACTACTGGGAGATCGGGAACGAGCCGTACGATTGGGTCCACTGGGGGAAACCCTGGGCCGCGTGGAACTACACGGACAACATTCCCTCCCCGAACAGTACCCAATATGCGCTCGAGGTGAACGCCTACATCTCGGCGATGAAGGCCGTGGACAGCTCGATCCAGTTCATCGGCCTGCCGGGGGTCGGACACGGTTGGAGGCCGGACTGGGCCTGGATCAACCCCATCGTCCGCTACAACGGGCCCAACCTCTCGGCCCTCGCGATCCATGCCTACCCCGGCCAGAACAACTTCGGGAACAACAACCTCTCGGCGTTTTTCGCGTCGCTGACGAGCCGGACCCCGACCATGACCAAGCGGGTTACCGAGGATCAGCTGGCCATCGCCAACGAGACGGCCAACATCAGCTGCGGCACCTGCTCGATCAAGCTCCTCGTGGATGAGTTCGGAGCAGGGACCCGGCTGAGCGTTTGGCAGCCGTTCATGCACACGTACGCGCAGGTCCCGTACGTCGCCGCCGAGCTGGTGATGATGAGCCAAGCGAACGTCAGCAATGCCGACTTGTTCGAACTGCGGTCCAACTACAACGGCTCCCTGTTCAACGGGAGCGGGCTGCCGTTCCCCTTGGATTCGCTGTACACCGGGATCCTCCCCCACTACGACCTGACCCCGCTCCACACCTCGGTCTCCGGATTGGCACGGGGCGTCTTCGCGGGGGTCACGGAATCGGCGAGCTCGAACTCGCTCACGCTGCTGGCGGTGAACACCAACGTCAATCAATCGGTCCAGCTGAATGTCGCCGGCAGTGTCTTCCCGACCGACGGGTCGTACGTGGTCTGGCGTGAATCCAATTCGACCGCATTACCGAACGGGGCGGTCTCCCAGTCATTCGGGTTCCAATCCAGCCCGAGCTGGGTGGTCCCTCCGCTCGGGGTGATCCTCGTTTCGGCGTGCCGGGCGAACGGCTCTCTGGGATCCGGGGGATGTACCGAGTGAGCTTCTGTGAGTCGGGCCTTCCGCCGGGACCCCGTGGTCGGTCACCCTCGGGCCGACCGTGCTCAACTCGACCAACGGCACGATCTCGCTCCTCGAGCCGAACGGGACTTACCCGTTCCAGGTCGGACCCATTCCCGGCTGGTCGACCGTCGCGATGAACGGCAACGTGACCGTAAGCGGCGCCCCCGTGGCCGTGGAGGTCCCGTGGACGATCGTGACGTACGCGGTCACCTTCCAAGAGACCGGACTGCCGATCGGGACAAATTGGACGGTCAAGCTCTTCGGGACCGCGTACGAGTCGAACACTTCCAACCTCACGGGCTATGCCCCGAACGGGACCAATGTCTATCGGATCGCCCGGATCCCCGGGTGGAGGCCCCCGAACGCCACCGGAACCGTCACCGTGAATGCCTCCCCGGTTTGGGTCTCGGTGAATTTTTCCAGGGTCTTCTACCTCGTGACCTTCCACGAGAGCGGGTTGCCCCACGGGACGAACTGGTCGATCCACTTCGCGGGAGTGACGGAATACAATACCTCCGGTGGCCCGATCAAGTACGAGGCACCGAACGGCACGTACACGTACACGGTCGGGTCGGTCCCGGGCTACACGCCGAATGTGACCGGGAGCTACGTGCTCATCCGGGGGTACCCCAAGTTCAACCCGCTCAACTTCACCCAGAACGCCAGCGCGTACCCCGTTCAGTTCAATGAGGTCGGGCTTCCGGTCGGCACCGTTTGGAACGTCACGCTCAACGGAACGACGCTCATCGGGAACACCAGTACGCTGGCCTTCTCCGAACCCAACGGCACGTACGCGTCACTCGCTCGGGGGGGCCGCCGGGTACGCCCCCACGCCCCCTGTGTACAAAGGCAACGTCTCCGTGAACGGAGCCCTGGCCTCCGTCTCGATCGTCTACTCGGAAGTCACGTACACCCTGAACTTTTCGGAGACCGGATTGCCTCCGGCCGCCCTGAGCGGCGGTTGGTCCGTCAACCTCAGCGGAACCTGGGGTAGTTCTACCACCCCGACCATCTCATTCACGGAACCCAACGGCACCTACCCCTGGGCCCTCGGCATCGTGCCGGGCGACAGCCCGGACGTGCGGCAGGGTTCGCTGGTGGTCCACGGCAACTCGACCGACGTGAAGATCTCGTGGAACCCGACCACCTACTCGGTCACGTTCGTCGAGTCGGGGCTCTACCATTCGACCACCGGAGGCGCGACGAATTGGACGCTGTACGTCACGGGCCAGGCTCCGATCACGATCGGGTACGGGGATCCCCCCTACTCGGAAGGGTTTGTCAATGGGACGTATACGTTCACGGCCACGGCTTCCGTCCCGGGGATTGCCCTGGTTCCTCCCCTCCAATCCTACACCGTCAACGGGGGACCCGTAACGGTCAACGTGACCTTCCTCTGGGTGTACTCGGTCGCATTCGTCGAATCCGGACTGCCGCAGGGCACGGCCTGGGGCGTGCTCCTGGGCGGGTCCTTGATAGATTCGATGAACTCTACGGTCCAGTTCGCCGAACCGAACGGCACTTACGACTACACGGTGAGCAACGTCAGCGGCTTCCTTCTCGCCCAACGCTCCGGTTCCGTATCGGTGAGCGGTCACTCCGTCGTGGTGAACGTCACATTCACACCCCCGACCTGGAACGTGACATTCACGGAAACGGGCCTTCCGTCCGGTACGAGCTGGAATGTAACGGTCAACGGGACCCAGAAATCCTCCTCCGGGCCCACGATCGTGTTCGCCGAGCCGAACGGGACGTACCCGTTCAGCGTCACGCCGCTACCCAACTACACTGTGGCTCCGCAGTCGGGGCCCGTTACGATGGACGGAGCCCCGGTCAACGTCCCCGTCGTGTTCACGTACTCGCCGACCAACCAAACCGTGACGTTTACCGAGACCGGTCTGCCCACCGGAATGACCTGGTCCGTCACCCTCGGTGGCACGGCGCATTTCTCCCAAGGGTCCCCCCTCACGTTCTCGGTGCCCAACGGGCGGTACCCGTACACCGTCGGTCCGATCGCGGGCTACCAAGCCCAACCCCCGAATGGTAGCGTGGTCGTCGACGGAGCTCCGGTCGGCGTCACGATCGTGTTCGCCCTGTTCCACGCGCACTATCTCGTCACCTTCTTCGAGTCGGGCCTGCCGAACGGTACCGCCTGGTCCGTCACGGTCGCGGGAACCTTGTGGTCGTCGACGGGGTTGCCGATCATCTTCCCCGAACCGAACGGCACGTACCGTTTCACCGTCACGCCGATCCCGGCCTACCTGGCCGACCCGCCCTCCGGTAATCTGACCGTGGACGGGTCGGCGCTCGTCGAAGAGATCACGTTCACGCCGTTCAGTGCGGAGTTTGTCGTGACGTTCGTGGCCCAAGGGCTTCCGACCGGCACTCCGTGGTCGGTCGTGCTCGCCGGTACCCCCGGTTCGTCCAACACATCGACGATCGCCTTTGCGGAACCGAACGGAACGTACCCGTATGCTCTCGGGTCGGTTCCAGGATGGACGACCGCCAATTTCACCGGGTCGCTCGTCGTCCAGGGTCGAATGCCGCCGCTCAACGTCCGCTGGAGCCTGAAGCTCTACTCCGTCACGTTCGGAGAGACGGGCCTCCCGGCCGACACGCTGTGGTCCGTGACCCTGAACGGCACCCAGCGCTCCTCCACGGGTACGAGCATCGCTTTCCAGGAGCCGAACGGCACCTACGAGTTCACCGTGCAGCCCCCGCCGGGCTACGGGGCCGTCGGTCCCTCGACCGGTTCGGTCGCCGTGACCGCTGCGCCGGCGCAGCAGACGATCGCCTTTGCAGCCCGAGGGACCGGCTGGACCGACTTCCCTCACCCTCACCAGCGGGCAGCTGACGGTGCTCGTTTGCGCGGGCGTGCTGGTCGTCGTGGTGGGGGTCCTCTGGATGCGAAGCCGAAAGGGATCCCAGCCGCCTCCTCCACCCCCGCCGGCGGCCCAGTAAGGCCCGGGGTGCCTCCGACCCACCGGCGAGTCCCACTCCCCCGGTGCTCACTTCGCGTGACCTAATCGGATGACGGGGGAGCGCGATGGACCTCCGATGACGCACTCCGAGGCAGCTCTGACGTCCTCTCGAATGTCGCCGGTCTCGCAGGTCGTGCACGGGGCCTTGATCCGGGTCGTCCTATCGATCCTGGTCCCCGCCATCTGGATCAGCTTGACCCTGGTCTACGTCGCGTTCTTCGCCCCCTCGTTCACGTTCTTCCAGGATCTCGTTCTGGTCCTGGTCTCGATCTTGGGGCTCGGCGCGGCGCTCCTCGCGATGTGGGTGTCGTTCGGCCTTCGGATCTACCACCGCTGGGTCGACTGGTAGGGGGACCGCGCGGCGAGTCGGCCGTCCCCTTCCCGCGGCGCCGCGGGGGAGCCGTCCCCTCCCGGACGGCCCCTATCCGACCCGACGCGATGGCACGGACCAACCGCGCGTGATCGCGGACCATCTGGGCCCCATACTCCTCGGCGAATTCGGCGAGCGCCTCGTCGAGGGCGCCCGAACGGCCGACGTACCCGGCGATGCGAGCGGCCTCGCCGCTCCGGGCGTGGGCGTGACCCAAGATCGTACCGCACGCTGCGACGTAGCGGAGGAACTCCTTGGCCGACAGTTCTTCCAGTGGGACCGACCCCTTCAGGTTGCGCATCTGCCGGACGTAGAACGGGCGCCCCTCCACGCGCGTCCATCCGAGCAGGAGGTCCGGCGAGCTTTGCAGTCCCATCTGGGCCGTGACCACGCGCTTGCCCTGATGCGCCCGTAGCTCCGGCGGGAGCGGCGCGAGATACGGGGCCGCCGCCGGGGCCAGGGCCCCCTTGACCTGGAGGAGCAAGGGATCCAGATCTCCGTTGCCGAAGAGCAGCACGACGTAGACCCGGGCGCCGACGCTTCCCACGCCCACGACGTGTGTCCGCGACGTCCACCGGCCGGTAGCGGTCCAGCAGGAAGCGGCGTCCCCGGGGGAGGGAGCGCGCGTACCCCTCGAGAGCGGCGAGGACCTTTCCCCGCAGGTCTCGGGGGAGACGACGTTGGATCGGAGGGATCTCGCGGAAGCGCCACGCGCCGTCGCGCGATCGGACCGCGAGGTGTCCGAGGACGCCTTCACTGGTCCGTTGGGCGGCGGTCTGCGTGGCGGTCCGTAGCACATCGCGCGCGACCGGGTCGAGCGGAACGGCCGCTCCCTCCCGTCCCGTGAACAAGAATTCGTACCAGATCGCCAGCGCTCCCTTCCGCTCCAGTCGCCGGATCTCCCGCCGGTACGCTCGAGCGCAACCGACCGCGGCCGCCCGGCGCTCGGTCCGCTCCCATCCGAGGTCTCGGGCGGCGACGTTCACGCTGGCGACCAGCCGCTTCACGTCCCACTCCCAAGGACCGGGCTGGGATTCATCGAAATCATCGAGGTCGAAAACGACGTCCTGCTCGACGGTTCCGAAGAGGCCGAAGTTGGCGAGGTGAGCGTCCCCGTCCATCAGCACATGAATTCCGGTCACCGGCGTGTGCGCGAGATCCGAGGCCATCACCCCAGCGCTCCCGCGGTAGAAACCGAACACCGAGCTCGCCATCCGACCCATTCGGATGGGGACCAGGTCGGGCTGGCGGTCGGCGTTGCTCCGGGCGATCAGCGCGAGAGGGTCGGGGCGGTCCGCAGCGGGCTTCCAGCCCGCGTGCGCGCGGCGGGGAACGACATCGCGCAGTGCCTTCCCCTCAGCGTGAAGGCGCTTCCACGGGTTCGTCCCCGACCCGATCTGGGGGACGGAACGGGGCTTTCGCCCGCGACGGGCCGGGGAACTACGGTTCGGCGTGACGTCGGATCCGGTCCCCTTTCGGGCCCCGCGGGCTCGTGCCACCATGGTTGCGCACCCCCGGACGGTACGCCGTCCGCGGGGCATAAGCCTCGCCGCCGCCCGAGTCGAGTTCTCACCGAGGTTGTTTTCCCGAGCCCCGGCCGGGGGCGGGCCAGACGACGGATGCGCGCGCCTCGTGCCCGAGGAGCCTAGGGTTTCCCCTCATAATCGAAGTAGATCCGCACCGAGGCCCGGAACTCGCTGACCTTGTTGTCCTGGATCGAACCTTCGAGCTCGGCGACCCGGAACCACTTGAGGCCCCGCAGCGTCTTGGACGCGGTCGTGACCGCGTTCTGCACCGCGTTCGCAAAGCTCTCGCTATCGGACCCCACCACTTCCGTTACCCGCTGGACCATCGGCAACACCTTCTCTCACGGACTCATCCCGGGGATATGAACGGTCACGTGCCCCGCGTAACTCCCCTGGGTCCACGAAGGGGCCGCCCCAGGGAGGGGGCCCGACCCGAGCGGAGGGGTCTCTCCGCGGGGTCTAGATGGCGCCGGCGCGAGTCGGTCCGAACGTGCTCGTGGACTTCGACTTCGTCGGCGTCGACCCCGATCCCCATGCGAGAGAGCGAGCCGAGCGTCTTGGAGAGGCTCTCGGTGGCGGGCCGGACGAGGACAAGGTCGAGATGGGGTATCGATACGTGGTTTTCCCAGACGTGAACGCGTTTCATGGCGATACAAGGCGGGGGGGGTCTCTTGAGCTTATTGTGGCACACAGACGCGCGCCGCATGTTCACATGGCTCGGGGCGGGCCGGAGCCCCCGAGTGGGGCGAGAGAACGTCTTCTCCTTGTCCGGGCATGGGGGGAAAGTCCGACATGAGCGACCTCCGCAAGACGGTCGAACTGACGCAGCTCGAGAAGTACCGTTTCGGGGCCCACTACCCGGACCCGCCGGGAGGACGGCTCGTCCTGGACGAGCCTCCCCCGACGGGAGGGGGCGCGGGCGTGAACCCGTTGCAAACGCTCGCCACCGCCATCGGTCACTGCATGAGCTCCACGCTGGTCAGCACGCTGGAGCGGGCGCATGTGGAAGTGGCCCCGATTCGCACCGTAGTGGAACTGGAGGTCGGGCGGAACGAGCGCGATCGGCTCCGCGTCCGACACATCTCGGTCCAGATCCTGACCGCGCCCCTGCACGCCGAGGACCAGGGAAGGTTCGATCGGGGCATCTCGATCTTCGAGGACTTCTGCACGGTAACCGGTTCGGTCCGCGGGCGGATCGCCGTCGAAAGCCGGGTCGCGCCCAACGCCGGGTGACCCCCCCGGGGACCACGAGGGTCCGGCGACCGGTCGGGAATACCCCTTCCAGTGGTGCGAAAAGAACTATACCCCCTAACCCAACGTGATGCCGTGAACTACCCGCTCACTGGCCCATCGGACCGCCCTCGCCGGGTCAGCGGGTGATGCGTCCTTGACGGTTGATGAAGTCAAGATCCGGGACCTGAGCCGCATGAAGTCGTCCGAGTGGACGCCGCCGATCGGGGCGATGGGCGGACCGCCGGCGCACGAACTGTACCGCGACCTGGTCGCCCACGGAGGGCTTCGCCTCCTGCGCGACCGGGATGGGAATCCCTGGGTCGAGATCCAGGACGGCGAGCGGCGTCTGCACGTTCCGAGTGCCGGGCGTCGCGCTCCGCGGCGCGCTCGACCGGTTCCGCATCGCGTCGCAACCTTCGGCCCGCTCCCGAAACCGACCTCGAGGACTTTGCCCGCGTCGTTTCGGCCCGAGTATCCGATCCGGACGTTCGCCTCCCCGTCTTCGATGCGAATCACAGCGAGCGAGCTCCCCCCGCTCCGGAACCCCCCACCAGTTACGCTCCGCTGATGACCGTCGATGCGACCCCCGAGCCCGAAGCGAGCCCCCTCGAAGAGGAGCTCGCGCGGGTGATCGAGGAGGTGGACTCGGTTCGCGCCGGGACCGACGGCCCGGTCCGCGTGGAGAGGACCCAAGCTCCGTGGGTGGAGACACCGGAGATCCGGGAGACCCCGACGCTCCCGCTGTCGAACGTGGACCTTTCGATCTCGGGTGGTCAACGTATCCTGACCGCCCCCGAAGACCCGCTCCCCCGCTACCTCCGCGTGCTGAGAGGATTGGCGTCGGGCGGAGGATGGCTCGGGACGCTCGGCGAGCTCGGCCGAATGACCCGGGAGGACCCGGATGCCGTGTTCGGTTCCCTCCTGAAGTTTCACGCCGAGCTGACCCAAAATCACCTCGTGGTCGCCCCCGTCGAGGTCGAGGATGGCTGGCGCTGGCTCGTCGTCGACCGGGACCGCCTGCGGTCGTCCGACCCTCCCGCCGCGGAAATCCCGGAGGGCGAGACCGGGACCCCCGGGGCGCCCGAACCCGAAACCATGAGCTAGGAATCTTCCCTGATTTCACCCGAGAGCCGGCGCCCCGCGTGGCCCGGGGCTCCTACCAGGTGACGGGATCATCTTCGGAGCACCGCCCCGGCCCTCGGAGGGCCTTCTTGTAGCGGCCGAACTATGCTCCCCCCGGAGCGACGTACCTTGGAGAGATCCGTCCGCGAGCAAGCCCCGGTCCCGATGGCGACGTACGTGCTGGCATTGATACGTCGCGTTCCCGATCGCGCGGAGATCAGCGAAACCGAGGCGGAGAAGATCCAGGCGGGCCACTTGGCCCACATCCAGAGCATGATGGCCACGGGCGAGCTTGTCGCCGCCGGACCGTTCGCCGACGACACGGATCTGCGCGGACTGTGTCTGTTCCGTACGGACTCGCTCGCGCGGGTCCAAGAACTTACCGCAAACGACCCCGCCCTCGTCCAAGGGCGGCTGTCCCTCGAGATCCACCCTTGCGTCCGGTCCCGCCCGGCTTAGCGTTCCCGCCACCTCCGCCCGGCTGACCCGCTCCCAGCGGCCCACGGCCGGGTCGGGGGCCACGGTCGAGGCAGCCAGTCCGGAACGGGAGAGGAAGACGGCCCGGTCGCGCTGGGCCTAGGTCATGACCAGGGTCAGGTTTCCGGAGTAGTCTGAGGCGGGACACTGCACCGAGAACGTGAG
This sequence comes from uncultured Thermoplasmata archaeon, assembly GCA_963842165.1. Classification (GTDB taxonomy): domain Archaea; phylum Thermoplasmatota; class Thermoplasmata; order Lutacidiplasmatales; family UBA184; genus Lutacidiplasma. The sequence goes on from CAWJFK010000022.1 coordinate 103,681, forward strand.
CTGGACCGTCTCGTTCACGGGGATGATGAGCGGGACACTCACGTTCGTCAAGCTGAACCGGGCGTCGAGGTCGTCACGCTCGCGATCGTGCACCCGAGGGTCCCGCCGCCGGAGGCGTTCGCTCCGCTGATGTCGAACTGGAACGGTACGAGATCGCTCGTGTTGGCATCGAACCCGGAGCTGGTCGCACCGTCGAGCCCGCAGACGTTGTCGTTCGACACGATGTCGAACTCGGTCACTTGGATCCCCGGAGGAGGGGGTGGGAAGAGGAAGGAGACGACCCCGAGAACCAGGATGACCGCCACGATCACAGCCAAGATGATCAGCAACCGAGGGCGTCGGCGGGGAGGGCTCGGCGGCGGAGGGCCGGCCATCATGCCCCCCGGACCTCCCGAAAAGGGAGAAGGGCTCGGAGGAACGCTCGATGGCAACGGCGAGACGCCCGCCGTTGGGATCGCGCTGCCGCAATACCGACAGAAGGAAGCGCCCGCGGGGTTGCTGCCCCCGCAATTCGGGCAGAACCGTGCGGCCATTCGGGCACGTCGAGCGGAATCCCCTACATATCCCAACCGGCCTGGCGAGGGGTGGGGTCCTCGGTCCATCGATCGCCGGCCGACGGGAGCTCACGTTCGGGTTTCGTTGGAGGGTCGGGTCCGTTTGTTCGTACGCTCGGGGGATTAACCCCCGTTCCAAGAGGGGTCGACCCGAATCGATGGGGGAAGGTAAAGAGGCGTCGGGGCGGAACCGATCGGGGGGATCGACCTGAACGCTATCGAGTGCGCCATCGCGGCCTCCCTGGTCCTCCTCTCCGGAATGCTCCTCGTCCTGTCCGTTCGAGCCCTTCTCCGATATCGCCGCTCCCCCAGCCGCCCCCAGCTGATGTGGGGGGCGGGACTCATCTTCGCCACCGGGGCGATGATGGTCGAGTCGGCGGTCTACCTCGGAACCGTCTCGAGCCTCTTGCTCCAGGTCTACGTGTTCTTTTCCGCGGCGATTGTGGGAGTCCTTTCCCTGGGCGCGACCCGGATCCTGCGAAGTCCCCGAGTCGAGCGTGGCTACACGTACCTACATTGCCGCGACGTGCGCGATCGTGGGCGTGTTCAGCTTCCTGACTCCGCTCCCGCCGGCGTCGATGATCACGGCGGGAATCATCACCGGAGACCCTCCCCTCCTGCTCCTCGTCCTCTCGTCGCTGGTCACGTTCCCGGCCACGGTGGTCCTGCTCGCAGCGTCCTATCTGTCGCTGCGCCGCACCTGGCGCTGGCAGACCCTCCTCATGATCGCGGGCGCCCTGATCCTCGGAGCGGGTGGCACCCTCTACATCGCCTCCTTCCCGGTCGCGTTGTACCTACGCGGAGTTCCTCGGGATCGTCCTCCTGTTCCTCGGGCTCGTGAGCCTTCCACAGTCCGCGAGCTCGACCACGCCCGTATCGGCAGGACACTCCGCCACGTAGGTACCAGCCGCGCGCACTCTGACGCCGCCCGACTGCTGGGCGGCGGGCGCGTGACTTCGGTCCTCGGGAAAGAGCCGTTAATGAGTCTCGTGGCCCTGGCCGACCGGAGTTCCTATGCCGGAACCGCCCACCGATCGACCGACGGCCTCTGGCCGGGTCCTGGTCGTCGGGGCCGGCGGCTTCCTGGGCCGTGCCGTTGTCCGCGCTCTCGCCGAGGCGGGCCATGAGGTCCGCGGTCTCGTCCGAGACGCCGCGAAGGGGGAGCTGGTCCGCGAAAGTGGCGGTATCCCGTTCGTGGGCGACCTCCTCGACCGTCGCGCGCTCCGCACCGCGGCCGAGGGGTGCGCGGCGGCGATCCACCTCGCCGCGCATCCCTCGAAGGAGGAGGACGCCACCCGGGTACGGGTCGAGGGAGCCCGAGAGCTCCTGGGGGCCGCTCGGGAAGGGGGGATAGCGCGGGTGGTCATCGGATCCGGCTACTGGGTCTATCCGGGCATGCCCACCGTGATCACCGAGGAGTCGCCGGTGGATCCGCGGGGGGAGTCGCGCGCCAACTACGATGCCGAACGCGTCGGCCTGCGCGCAAACTCCCCTGGATCACTCGACGTTCTGGTCGTGCGACCGGGGATGGTCTACGGCCCCGGGTCGTGGTTCCGACAGCTGGCCGTCTCCCTCCGATCGGGAGGATACTCGGTCGCGGGCGACGGGAAGAATCACTGGTCGTTCGTCTCCTTGCCCGATACAGGGACCGCTTTCGTTCAGGTCCTCTCCGCGGAGTCGCCGGGGAGGTCTACAATGTGGTCGACGGAGCCCCGGCATCCCTGAGGGAGTTCGTGGACTTTGTCGCGGGCCAGCTCGGGACGACTCCTCCCCCGTCCGTTTCGCTCGAGGTGGCCGTCGCGGACGTGGGGGAGATCGTCGCGACCCATCTGGCCGCGGACCGCGCCACCTCGAATCAGAAGTTGACGGGACTCGGATGGCGTCCGCGCTTCCCGTCCTACCGAGACGGAGTGCCCGGAGTCCTGAAGGAGATCTTCCCCCGCGCGAGTGGGAGAAGTCGATGATCGGCCTTGCCCTGTCCCCCCTCTCCCTTGGCCGCGATGGAACCCCGCCGAAGCCGCACAGGAGCGTGCTCGGCGACCGAGACTCGAACGATATCTAGTCGGCCGGGTTGGGGAGAACGACGGAGATCCGATGTTCTGTCGCTGGTGCGGGACCCAGTTGCCCGAAGGCGCGACGTCGTGCCCGAAGTGCGGAAAGCTGGCGGGGGGAGCCGCCGACGCGGTGGGGCCGGGCCGCGAGACCGTCGACCAGGTCGTCGCGGAAGCGAGCCGCGCCGCTCGGGACCTGACCGCCGCCGCGGCCCGTCTGACCGAACGCTTGGCGGCGAGGATGCAAGCCGCTGCGGACGACCCCAAAGGGACGGCGGCGCGGGCCGCGCGCCGGGTCGCTCGAGACCTGGACGCCGCGCGAGAAGAGATCGAGAAAACGCTGCGCGACCTGTAGTCGGGGCGGGCCGGAACCTAGGCCGGACCTTTGCCCGCGGCGGAGTTCCCGGGGACGGCGGACTCCGCGGCGGACTCGCCGTCGTCGTTCTGCTCGAGGTCGAGAAGGTGGCCCATCTTCCGTTGCTTCGTCTCGAGATAGCCGAGGTTGCGGACCGTGGGAGGTACGACCACGGGGATGCGCTCCACGATCGTGACCCCGTGCGTCTGGAGGTCGCGCACCTTGTCCGGATTGTTGGTCATGATCTTGATCGATTGGACGTGGAGCGAGTTGAGCATGTGGGCGGCGATCCCGTAGTCCCGCTCGTCCGGCCGGAACCCGAGCATTTCGTTGGCCTCGACCGTGTCGGCGCCGGCATCCTGCAATTGGTAGGCCCGGATCTTGTTGGCGAACCCAATCCCCCGTCCCTCCTGCCGCAGGTAGAGGACCACGCCCGCCTCCATCTTCCCGATCTTTTCGAGCGTGTCGATCAGCTGGTCTCGGCAGTCGCACCGAAGCGACCCGATAGCGTCTCCCGTCAAGCACTCCGAGTGGATGCGGACGGGGACCGCCTCCTGGTCGAAGACGTTCCCGTGGACGAACGCCGCGTGCTCCTTGTGGTCGAAATTGTTCACGAAGGCGATCGCTTGGTAGTCTCCGAATCGAGTCGGGAGGTCCGCGATCGCGCGGATCCGGACGCAGACCTCGGGAGCATCGGGGCACTCGTGGTGCGCATTCTCCCGAAGCAGCCGGTCTATGGTCGCTTGAGGGATTCCCATCCTCGACGGCATTCGAGGCCCCGATTAAAGGCCGCGGTGAACCTAACTTCCCTTCCTTCAATCCCGGTAGGGGTTATCTCCTGAGGGCCGTCGGAACGAGGACCGACTGGGGCCCGAGAATCCCCAGGGGTTCCGCTCCTCGGTTTCGAGGATTCCCTTCGGGCCGGGCACCATACCGACCCCACGGACCACCTTCGGGGTGATGGCCGAAGAGTACGGCCGGGGAGGTTGAGGGCCCCCCGTTTCAGCACCCCCCGGCCACTCTTTTCTATCCCCAGCCTCCCACGGGACCCTGAGGAACCCATGGGCGCCGAAGTAGTCCACTTCGAGATACCGCTGGACAACGTCGAACGCGGACACAAGTTCTACAAGGAGACGTTCGGGTGGCACCTCGACGTGCTCCCTCAGATGAACTATGCCATGGTTCGAACGACCGACTCGGACGAGAACGGAATGCCGAAGCACCCGGGCGCCATCAATGGCGGGATGGGACTACGGGGGACGACGCTCCGCTCTCCGACCATCACGATCATGGTCGACGACATCGAAGCGACGGCCAAAGCGATCGAGAAGCACGGCGGGAAGGTCGTTCAGAAGCGAACTCCCATCGGGGACGGGAGCATGGGCTTCACGGGCTACTTCAAGGACACCGAGGGGAACCTCATCGGACTGTTCGAGCGCCCACGCCCCTAACGGCCTCCGCTGGGGCCCGCCCGGCGCAGGGGGCTGAGCGACCGGTTCCTCGGACGGTCGCGGGAAGGGCGGGACCCGCTGTCCCTCGGAGCTCACCCGCGGCGGAAAGGGGGGGCCTCGCCCCCGTGCGAGTCCAAGGCACTCCTGGGGGAGGGCTCATAACCCCAAGCCCGCATGAAGGACCCAGCCGGACCCGCCATCGACCTACCCAGATCGGGGCGCCCGAAGCGAACATGAGCGACCCCCACAACACCGTGAGCGTTAGCGCCAAGCACCGACCGACCTTCGACGACCTGCCTCTGAACCCTCAGCTCCGTGCGGGGATCCGAGAGATGGGCTACTCCGAGCCCACTCCCATTCAGGAGGGCACGATCCCCGACGCGGTCCACGGCCGCGACCTCATCGGGACCGCGCAGACCGGGACCGGAAAGACCGCGGCGTTTCTCCTTCCTATCCTCGAGCGGATGATGCACCGTCCGAAGGGACGCATCTACGCCCTCGTTCTCACGCCCACCCGGGAACTCGCGATCCAAGCCGAGGGATTCCTCGAGCAACTCGGAAGGCACACCGGCCTCCGCGGCGGGGCCGTGTATGGGGGGGTCGCCATGCGGCCCCAGGAGCAAGCGCTGCGCGGAGGAGCCGAGATCATCATCGCGACTCCCGGGCGTCTCCTCGACCACATGAGCCGCGGGTACGTCGACCTGCGTTCGCTCGAGATCCTGGTACTGGACGAAGCGGACCGCATGCTCGATATGGGCTTCCTCCCCGACTGTCCGCCGGATCCACGACCGATTGCCCCGCAACCGGCAGACGATGCTCTTCTCGGCGACCATGCCGCCCGAAGTCGTGCGACTGTCGCGGGACTTCCTCCGCGACCCGCGGATGGTGCACGTCGCCGCGAAGACGGTGGCAGCGGTGGGAGTTTCCCACCTGGCCGTCGCCGCACCGTCGCCGCAGAAGACCGGCATCCTCGTCCAACTGCTCCAGGATGCGACGATGTCCAGCGTGCTCGTCTTCGTCCGCACCAAGCGCCGAGCCGACCGTCTCGTGCGGGACCTCCAGCACTCGAACGTTTCGGCCGGGGTCATTCACGGAAATCGAAGCCAGAGTCAACGCATTCACGCCCTCGAGAGCTTCCGGAGCGGGAACCACCGCGTCCTGGTGGCGACCGACATCGCCGCCCGCGGGGTCGATGTCGAAGGCGTTTCGCACGTTGTGAACTTTGACGTCCCGCACGAACCCGAGACCTACGTCCATCGAGTGGGCCGTACCGCGCGGGCCCAGCGGCGGGGCGAGGCCATCTCGCTCATCGCGCCCGAGGACGCTCTGGACTTTTCGCGGATCGAACGCCTGCTCGGCGAGACGATCCCTCGGGCAACGCTTCCCGGATGGGACTACTCGGCGGCGCCCCCTCCCTCCGCCCCCGCTGCCCACGGACGGGGACACGGCTCGCAGGGACGCGACCGGTTCCAGGGACGCCGCGGACGGAGCCCGCCTTCCGGGCGGCGCGATCGACGCGGTGAGGGACGCGCTTCCGATTCGGGCGGCCGCGGCGGGCACTCCCGTCCGCGTTCGAATCGCTGGTAGGCCGATCCCGAGCCACGACTCGCCGGCGGGCCCCGACGTGGGACCGCCGGCGAGTTGTTCTCATCCCCGGCGAGCCTTTTCCAGCCGTCCCGGCCCGCGATCCGGTGTTCGACGTAGATCGGCCAGGGCAGCGCGTTCAGCTCTCCGCGGTGCGGAAGCTCTTCCTCGACCGCGTGCGATAGCAGGTCCTCGATAGGAAATCGTTCCTCGGGCGGCGCGTTCTCGCCGGGAAAGTGGTAGACCCCCTCCTGCGTCCGATCGGCGTCGGTCAGGCAGTCGAGGGAGCCGAACACCCGGGAGTCGACGCGATCGGTGAGAGCACGGATCTCCGACGTGGAGGCGTCCCGGCCGTCCATGTGGACGTTCTCCGAATATCGATCCTCGGGGACGTACTCGATCCACCCGAGTTACGTGTCCAGGACGTGGATGTAGATCGGCTGAAGCAACCGGTACGATGCCGCACGGCCCTGCCCTCGTTGAATTGCTGACAGACCCCGGATCACCGCGAGGTTGGGTCGCCACGCATCGGCGTTGTAATGGTACCACTGACGGACCGAGTCGATCGTGGTCGAGCGCTCCCGGAGGGACGAGGCACTTCCAAACCCGCGCGTGGGGGCGATGCACCCTCCCAATCCGGGGCAAACTGCGCCTGGGGCGACCGAAGCGTTTGTTCATGTATCATGAAGTCTTTCGGTGGATTGCTATGGCGAAGAAGTCCAGCAAGGCGAAGGCGAAAAAGAAGAAGCGGTAAGCGCCTCCGCCGCGACCTCGGTGAACCGGGGGGATTGCGTGCACGGGCCTCTCACCTCGGTCGCGCGACCGGGGGACGTTCGTGGATCCCCCGACCCCCAGGTTTCACGCTCGCGAATCGCACCCGCGACGAGCGGTCGGAGCTCCATGGTTTCGCCGGAGCTTCAATCGGGACGGAGCTCATGGAACAGAGCATCGACGGTCCGGGTCGAGGGACCGACCTCCCAGCCCGGGCGGCGAATCATTATCATCCCGGAGGGAGAGTTGGTCTCGGGGTCGACGTGAAAGTCATCGAGCGCATCGGAACGGGCGACGGGCGTGGAGGACGCGGCGGGCGGGTCGGCCGGCCCGGCCCGATGGTGGTCCTTCTCGTGGGATGCGTCCTTCTCTCTGCGTTGTCCGTGCTGGTCGTCCCGGGGGGAGGGTGGGGCGCACGCGTCCCATCGACTCCGGCGCGAGTCGTCCTCGGAGCCCCAGAGAACCACTCCCCCGTTGGGGCGTCTCCGGCGATGCCCCAAACCGGAGTCGGTTCGGTCGTCGCCACACTCGACCTCACGACCAACCATCTCTTCGCCGGGAACCAACAACCGGCCGAACAGGGCGACCCGCAGTCGGTCCTCTACGACCCGTCCAACGGAAACTTCTACGTCCGGGGAAGTGCCGGAGCGACGATCAGTGTGGTCAATGCTTCGACCAACAAGGTGCTGACCAGCCTGACCGTAGGGACCGGACAGAGTGCCTACATCCCCAACGTCCCGACCATGGTGTACGACCCTGCGACCGGTGACCTCTACGAGACCAACCCTTCCCTCGCCACCGTCGGAATCATTCAGGCCTCGACGAACCTGCTCGCCGGCTCGATCGCGCTGGGTGCGAGCCCCGGAGGGATCGTACTCGACCCCAGTAATGGGAACCTCTACACGAGCAACTGGTACGCGGACAATGTTTCCATCATCTCGGCCGCGACGAACACGGTCGTCGGAAGCGTTTCCGTGGGAGGCGAGCCCGGCGCCATCCTGTACGACCCGGTCGACCAGGAGGTCTTCGTCTCGAACTTCAACAGCGGTAACGTTTCCGTGATCGATACGACCACCGAGAAGGTCGTCGCGAACCCGCACACGGGCCTCGCGAGCGCCGAGCCGCTTGCGCTGGTCCTCAACACCCACGACGATCTCGTCAGCGTGGTCAACTCGATCACCGACAACATCACGGTGATCAACGGCTCGACGAACGCTGTTTCCGACACGGTCCCGGTCGGGTCGATCCCGACCAATGCGATCTACGCGCCGTCGACGGACACGCTCTGGGTAGCCAACGGCGATTCCGACAACCTGACGGTCCTCCAGCAACCGGGGGACGCCGCGATCGCGAACATCGGGATTGGGCACGATGTGCAAGGAGCGGCGTATGACGCCGTCAACGGGTTCGTCTACACAGCGAATTTCGGCTCCAACAACGTGAGCATCGTCGATTCGGCCACCGATGCGGTGGTGGGATCTGTGACGACGAACAACTTCCCCGCGGCCCTAGCCATCGACTCCGGCAACGGGAACGTCTACGTCGGGAACGAGGGGACCGCCAATGTCGACTCGAACCTGACCGTCATCTCGGGCTCCACTCCGGCGGCCTCGATCGACCTGGTCGAGTACCCCACCAGCCTGACCGCAGCCCCAAACGGAGACGTCTACTCGATCGACTACGGCGGACAGGACGCCGCCATCGTCTCGGAATCCACGAATCTGGTGACCGGGATCGTGCCCGGTCGCATCGCCGGAGCCCACCGATTCGGCCTACGACACCGCCACCGGAGATCTGTTCCTCACGAGCGAGCCCACGGGGGCGGTCACGGTCGTCACTGCGGCGGGCGTCCCGGTGACCGTCCTCAACCTCGGGTTCGGCTCGTACGGGGTCGTCTTCGACCCTTCGAACGGATACGTCTACGTATCCAACTACTACAGCGGCAACATCACCGTCATCGATGGCGCGACCGAGACGGTCTCCACGGTGTTCACGGTCGCTCCGTTCAACAGTCTGGGGGCCGAGATCTACGACCCGGCGGATTCCTCGGTGTATGTCGCGGACTATTCCTGGCACAACGTGACGGTCGTGAGCGGCGAGGCCACCTCCGCCTCGATCCAGGTGGGGAGTGACCCTTCCTCCTTCGCCTACGACCCCGCGAACGGCACGATCTTCGTCGCGGACTACGGGTCCGGAAACATCAGCGTGATCAACGCGTCGACCAACCAGGTCGCGGGGAGCTTCTCAAGCTACGCCCCGTCGTACCTGGCCTACGACCCCGGAACGGATTCCGTCTACGTCTCCTCGTTCGAGAACGGAGCGGTCTACGCATACAACGCCTCGACGTATGCGTCCCTCGGCCCCCCGCTCATCATTCAGTCGTCCACCCGGTCCGGAGACATCGCCTACGGCCCCGTCTCAGGGGACATCTACGTCTCGAACGAGTTCGACAGTTCGATTTCGATCCTGAGCGGATCGAACTCGACCAGTTACCCCGTCACCTTCCAGGAGACGGGCTTGCCGGCCGGTACGGGATGGTCCGTCCTTCTCAACGGAACCTCCAACACCACGCTCACCCCGACGTTGGGGTTCGTCGAGCCGAACGGAACGTACCCCTTCACGGTCGCGCCAGTAACGGGGTACACGGCGAGTCCAGCGAGTGGTCAAGTTACGGTCGCCGGCAGCGCCGCCGAGCAAACCATCCACTTTTCGGCGGCCCAGGGGGGCAGCTCGTACGGCGTGGACTTTCATGAATCGGGGCTCCCACCGACCACCTCGTGGAGCGTGACGTTGAACGGCACGCCCCAGCCATCAAGTTCCGTCTGGGTCAACTTCACCGAGGGGAACGGCAGCTATCCGTTCACCGTCGGCTCGGTGTCCGGGTACACGAGCTCGCCCACTTTGGGCACGCTACCGGTCGCCGGGGCCACCGTCGTCCAGGATATCGTGTTCTCGACGCAGGGACCGGCGCTGGCGGCGACCCTGACCGCGACTCCCGCGTCGATCGCCGTCGGCGGTACGTCCGTCCTCGCGACCATTGCGTCCGGCGGGGCCCCTCCCTATTCGTATGTCTATTCCGGCCTACCGGCCGGCTGTGCGACGGCGAACTCGCCCTCGGTGAATTGCGTGCCCTCCGCCACGGGGACCTTCGGAGTTTCGGTCACCGTAACGGATTCCTCCAACGCCACAGTGACCGCCTCGGCGACGCTGACCGTCACCGGTCCCAACCCCGTTCCCTCGTCCAGCGGAGGGGTTCCGATCTGGGGTTGGGCGCTCGTCGTCGTTGCGATCCTCGTCGTGCTCGCGCTGTTCTTCTTCTTCGCGGCTCGACGCAAGAAGAAGGACCCGACGCCCGAACCTGTCGCGCCGATGGCGCCACCGGCTTCCCCTCCGCCCCCATAGTCCCCCAATCTTGATTCTGGGCTTGCGGCGCGGTACGGGGTCGATCGAAGGAACCCGGGAGGCCAGTTCCAGCCCGCCCTTACGGCCGTGGTCCGGGGCGAACACCTTCGGGGCCAACTGTATTTTATGCCGGGGAGGCGGTTAATCCACCGATGGGCGCTTCTAGGAAAGAAGCTTCCCCCGATCTGCGGGCGTTGGGAGGCACCGGGCTCGGCACGTTCGTCTACGGTCCCGACCGGCCGACCCTGCTGCACGTCGCTTTCGCCCTGGCGAAGGTGAACGACCCGAACCCGTACTGGATCGATCTCCGGGGAGCCGAGCGGCAGGGTGAGCTCGGCGACCCCGTCGGCCTCGGCCGAATCCCGGACGACCACGTCTACGTCGTCTCGGCGATGGACGCCCGACCGGAGGACGCGGAAGCGAACATGGCCCTGTGGACCGTGGTCCGTTCCGATGAACCGAAGTCGCTGACCACGACGTTCATCGACTTCCTTCGCCTACCGCGTCCGGTGCAGGAGGCGGTCAGCCGTTCGAAGGCAGACGGTCGTCGTCCCATCTTCGTCATCGCCAACTCCGACCTGGTGCGTTCCTACTACCCGGCGGCGGCCGCCGGAGTGCGGCCGATCATCGACGCTATGCTGAGGGCCGGCGTCGATCCCCATTTTCGCGGCGGTGGGACCTCCGGGCGCCGGTCGGTGGGCCTTCGACTTCGTATTCGAGATCCGACCGGATCCGGGCCGGACCGGCGGCGGGGATCCTCGTCTGCGAACGAGCTCCGCCGGGACTTTCCGTCGCTACGGGGCAGGTCCTCCCGTTCGCCTCCGTCCCGGGCCTCCTCCAGGAACTGGACTCGGGTTGACCCTTCCCGTTACTCCGGTGGACGTCGCGTCCCCCCGGGCGGCGGGGGCCGGTCGGTGGGGGTCGGTACGAAACGCGCGTATTTCTAGACGGGCGGTCTGCGTTCCTTGATGACCAACGGCGGGGCGTCGATCCTCCGTCCGACTCCCCCCTCCCGCCCGCCGCCCGCTCCCCGGCGCGGGGTCTCGACGCGCCCTCGGGAACTCGCCTACGCTACGGCGGGAACAGGAGTGCTCCTGCTCGCGATCGGTTTCCTTTCCGCCGAGTTGGCGTTGCCCAACTTCTACAACGATGTTTTCGCCGGATACGATCCCCCGTTCGATGCGGTCGCGGGCGCGCTCCTCCTGGCGATCTCGTTCCGGATCCCCGACCGGAGCGTCGTCGCGTGGCTGTTCTCGCTCCTCGCGCCCGCGCTCACCATCTTCGCGGCCGTCGTCAGCCCCAATCCATTCTCGGTCGCTTGCGCGGTCGCGGCCAGCGGGCTCGTGGCGCTGATCTTTCCGTATTCGGTCGGCTTCTTTCGCGGCTCCTCGTCGGGCCCGGAATCCACGCAGCTCCTGGTAGTGGTCGCCGCCCTCCTCTCGCTCCTCCTCGGCATGGCGGGCGCCCGGTGGCTGGGCAGCCAGTTCAACCCCCCGATCCGTGGGTGGACCCAGGCGCTCTACTTCACGGTCACGACGATCTCGACCAACGGTTCCCAGTACGCGCCCGAGACCAGCAACGCCGCCGCCTTCGTCGTGGTCCTCATCCTCCTCGGCGTGGGAACGTTCTTATCCGCCGTGGTCGTGCTTTTCCTGCCGTTCCTCGAGCGCCGGCTCGAACGCATCGCCCAGCGCCTGGAACGGGCGCAGATGGAAGACCTGAGCGATCACGTCGTCATCTGCGGGGCGTCGGCGGCGGCGCGGGCGACGGCCGTGAGCCTCCGGGACGACGGCGTGCGGTCGATCATCCTCTCCCCCAACAGCGAGGCGGTCGACCTCCTTCGAGGCGAGGGAGAGGCGGCCCACCTCGGCGAGCCCTCGAACGAGGACGACCTCCGGGCCGTAGGAATCGACCGAGCTCGCGCCCTCGTGGCCGCGGACGATTCCGATGCCGAGAACCTGCTCACGGTCATCACGGCCCGGGGAATCCAGAGTGGGCTGCGGATCGTTGCGGTCGCCACGTCGCCCGCCAGCCTCGCCAAGCTCCGCGGCGCCGGGGCCAACGAGGCGATCAGCGCGGTCGCGGTGGCGGCCAAGCTCGTGAGTGCGGCCGTGCTCGAGCCGCCCGACCCAGCCGCGCCCCGCTCTCGCACGATGTCGCATTGACCGACGGTTCTGCGGCTCCGCTCCGGCGGCAAGCGGGGGGTCAACCCCGGGTGTTCGGACCACCCGGCCCACCGGCCGTCGCTCGAAGCGAACGTGTATCTTCGTCCTCGCCCCCGGTGCGGAGAAAGGAGGCCGACCGGTGACCCGCAATCTGAGGATCAGCCTGACCATCCTTTCGATCGGGTTCGCGATCGAGGGCGCGGGGGAGGTCTACTCCCGGCTCGTCGCGGGGGCGAGCGCGCCCGGTTCGGGTGTCCTGTACCTGCTCCCCCTCGTGTTCACGGCGATCGGACTCCTCTTCGTCTGGGTCGGCCGGGAGGAATGGAACCAACTCCATATCGTGCGCGTCCGAACCGCCCATCGGGTCTTCGCTCTGACGCTGCTCGGCGCCGTGGTCGCCGCGCTCATCGTGGGGCTCCTTCTGTCGGTACCCTCCCTCGGCGTGCCCGGTTGGGCCGCCGTCCTCTTCGGGGCCGCCGTCGGAAGCCTCGTCTTTGGTACGTTCGTCACGTACGCTTTCCTGGTCCTCCATCTCATTTCGAACCCCGGGCGCGCGGCGGTCGCCCTCGCGCTGGTCTGGTCCGGTTTCATCTCGGCCCTCGTGGGGATCACGATCGCCGACTCGCTCTCGACGATCCTCGCGTTGGCGCGGACCCACCAGTTCTCGGTCCCCGCGTTCGTCTCCCCCGTTGAGTATCTCCTCTCCTTCCTGTTCGTCTCGTACTTCCTCTTCCTCGCGGCCTACGTCGAAGCCCATCGGGCGGTGGCGCGGGGTCGGGTCAGCGTTCCGGACCTGTCAGTGGCGTCGCCCGCGCCGCCCCCCGGGGGTCAACGGCCGTAGTTGGCCCGACGAAACCCAATTGAGGGGGGGCCCCCTTCCCTCCTCATGCCCTACGTCGAGTACCGACGAGGTCGAGGCGATGTGTTCCGACTGCGGACGCACGTTCCGCTCGGAAGAGGCGCTCGATGCCCATCGCCTAGAATCTCACCCGCCGGCGGTCCCCCCGTCCACACCCGAGAGTCACGCGCCCTCCAAGGGCCCGGGAACACCCCGGCGCCGGCCGGCGACCAAGTCCTCCTGAGGAGCCTTCAGCGTCGGTGAGTTGGGAAGCTCCCCGTGCGGGGGCTCCGCCGAGCTGTACGGCCGACCCAATCGGGATGACGACACGGTGGGACAGCCGAGTTCGGGGCCGCGGGGCTGCAGCGGTCGAGGGAAGCGCTAGCGCGAGGAGGTCGCCGACTCACCCAGGACTTCGAACGGTCGTCGGGAGATCTCTGCGGTCCGATCGGGGTGGGTCTCCACGGGGCGGAACCCGTTCGCGGACAGCAGGGTCTCCTGCTGGTGTTCGAGTTCGTAATTGAGTCGGGAGGTCACCACGCGGAGAGAGGGGAACTTCTCTCGATGAGGCCGCGGGGAGCCCATCCACCCTCCCGCCCGGGACAACGACACCGCCGGCATGCCGATGGGCGTGCGCTCGGCCTCTCCGGACGGCAGTTCGATCGTCAGTGGGCGGCTGCGGTTCCGGATCGATACCGTGACCGAGCGGTAATCCGACGGTGATGGAACGGCGGCCGGAAGGGAGACGACCAGCGGAGACCGCGCATTCGAGGCGGGTGCGGTCGGGCCCGTCGGCAGGAGGGCGGCCAAGTGGGGCCTGGGCAGCGCGCCGGTGTCGAACCCTCCTACTTGAACACGGGTATCGGGCAGATTGCGCCGAAGGAACCGCGCGATGTCATCCGCTTCCACGGAGTCCTTGGGAGCGCATTCGACGATGGCGCCCGAGATGCCCATCGACAACCCGATGGCGAGGAGATCCCGACCCCAGGGGGCCGGGCTCGCGGCGGACGAAGCCGGAACGGGGCTGGAGCGTGCATGCTGGAGGATAGCGAGGAGGATCTGACCTCCGTCGCGAATGGCGTGCAGCTTCGCGAGGCCGATCCTTTCTCGGTAATGGATCGGGATCTGCTGGACGTCCAGTCCGCTGCGCAGGGATTTGAGGACGAGCTCCGCCTCGATGGCAAAGGTCTGCCCGCCGAGTCCGAGCTCCATGAACCGCTGGGTCGAAACGCCCCAGAACCCGCTGCACAGGTCGAGGATCGTGCGTCGGGAGAGCAGGCTCGAGGTGTAACTCATGATGAGGTTGCCGAGACGGTGGACGAGGTCCTGGAAATCCTTCGGAGGCCCCCAGACCGGTCGACGCACGCCGATGACGAGGTCCGTTCCCCCACGGAGCAGGTCCAAGGTAGGTAGGATGCGGTCCGGGGGGTACGTCGCGTCGGCGTCGAGGACGACAGCAAACGGGATGCCCTGCTGGCGGACCCACGCGATCGCCTCAATCATCGCTCCGCCCTTCCCGCGACCGGTTTGGTGGAGGACGGGGATGCCCCATTTTCGCGCGACCTCCAGGGTTCCGTCCGTCGAACCCCCGTCGATCACGAGCGTCACGATCCGCTGGCCCGGCTCATCGAATCGGTCCAAGGGGATTTCCGAGAGGGTGCGCGCGAGCCCCTTCTCCTCGTTCAAGGTCGGAAGGATCACGGCGGCCAGCGCTCCGCGGAAACGATCGAGGTCGGCCCTCCCGAGGGTGGGTGCCGGTGTCGGGCCGCTCGGAGGCATGTCGGGCCGGAGATCGAGGTTCGTCGCCCGACGGTTCACGCCCCGTGGACCGAGGGAGTTAGGAGTCTCGAAGTTCATGGAGTATAACCCGCGGAGGATTCGAGCTAAGACCCGGGGGTTATAGCCAATTGGCAAAATCGCGCTTCGGTGGACGCCTTGATACAGCCCGAGGCCCCCCCGAAAAGGAGCCGCGCCTGTCGAATTACACCGATCGCGGGGCCGCCGCGAGGCCGGGGGCGAACTTCGCTGTGAAGTGGGGGAGTCGTTCCGGTCGGTGCGTGTAGCGCATCCCCCCGATGGCCCCGCGACGCGCAAAGACCCGACCCACCACGTCCGCCACGAAGGCTAGGTGGGCGCCCGAGTAGACACGTCGAGGTACCGCGAGTCGCACCAGCTCGAGCGAACGCTGATCCCCCTCCGGGGTCGAACATCAGCGAACCCACCTCGACCGAGCGGACCGCCCCCTCCCGATAGATCTCCACGACCAGAGCCTGGCCGGGCAGGTGCTCGGGGGAGAGGTGCGGGAGGAAACCGCCGGACAGTCGAGGTCCACCGCGTGGCCCCCGATCGGACGGAGCAGCGGAACTCCGTGCGCCGCCAAGAGGTCTGCGAGGTAACGGACCTGCCCAATACGATGCTCCAGGTATTCCAGGTCGGTGGCCTCTTGCAGGCCCACCGCCATTGCTTCGAGATCCGTCGGGCGAGGCCGCCGTAGGTCGTGAACCCTTCGAACAGGATCTGCGCCTCGTTCAGGCGTTCGGCGACCGCCGGGTCTCGTCGCGACGAACCCGCCGATGTTGACGAGTCCGTCCTTCTTCGCGCTCATCGTAGCCCCGTCCGCCAGGTCGAAGAAGGCCCGTCCGATCTCCGGGATGGAACGGCCACTCATGCCGGGTTCTCGCTCCCGGACGAGGTAGGCGTTCTCGGCCCACCGGCACATATCGAGGTACAGAGGAATGCTCCTCGTCCGCAGGAGTCCGGAAACCTCCCGCAAGTTCGCCAGCGAGACCGGTTGACCGCCGCCAGTGTTGTTCGTGATCGTGACCATCACCAGGGGAACGCGGTCGGCCCCCTCCAGATCCAGCAGGGCCGTCAGCGCGGGCACATCGACGTTCCCCTTGAAAGGCATCTCGCTGTCCACGTCGTACGCCTCCGGGATCGCCACGTTGACCGGACGCCCGCCATTGTGGAGAACGTGGGCCTGGGTCGTGTCGAAATGCATGTTGTTAGGAACTACGCAACCGGGCCGACAGAGGGTCGAGAACAGGAGGTTCTCGGCGGCCCGGCCCTGGTGCGCCGGTAGGATGTGGGGGAACCCGGTCAGCTCCCGGACGACCGATTCGAAATGGGTGAAGTTGCGACTGCCCGCGTAGGACTCATCGCCGAGCATGAGGGCCGCCCATTGTCGGTCGCTCATGGCGCCCGTCCCCGAATCCGTCAGCAGGTCGATCCGGATCTCGTCGGACCTGAGCTGGAACAGGTTGTAGTGGGCCCGCAGGAGGGCCGACTCGCGTTCGCTGGATGTCGGGTTGGGCAGCCGCTCGACCACCTTGGTGCGGTATGGTTCGAATGGTGGGGCGGCCCCATCGTGGGGAGTCAACAGAGACCAATCAGGCCGATGGCCCTCTTATACCGCCGGGCCCCCCCGCTCGTAGGCCCCCCGGCTGGCCGAGAATAGGTGACCCCCAATCGGGGCTTCAAGGGACGGTCAACCGAACTTCACTTCAGGGCTAAAACCCAGGGGCTCGCTTCGCGTCCGATGGTATCTCGCAGGAGAGGTTCAAAGGGCCTTACCGCAGGTGCCCAGCTGATCTCGCTCGCCGTCGTGTTGCTGTTGCTTCTCACTTCGTTGGGGGCGGTTGCGGGAGCTTCCCCAGCTCCTTTGGCATCCCCGCTTTCAGACGATTTCACGCACGATACCAGTCTGAATGCCAATCTGTGGGAGATCAGTGGGCCGGTCGCGTTGAACTTCTCGAACAACAACTGTCCCGCCTGCTCCGGCGTCTCCCTGACCCCCAGTTTCTCCCCGGCAGGCATGGAGATCGCCGACGCGAATGGGAGTTCGGTAGTCGGCGCGATCCAGAGCGTCCAGAGTTTCGCTCCCCCGCTCACGGTGACCGCCCTCGTCAAAGGGCTCGTGTCGAACGGGCATCCCTTCGTCTTTGGGATCAGTTCGCAAAATGCCTCGTCCGGCGTTCAGCTCACCGGCAACCTGAACCCGGATGATTGCAGCGCGGACAACAACTGTGGAAACCCCTCCACGTGCGGTACACCGGCCAACTCCACTATCGAACCGAACCAGTGCTTCTTCGGTATCTATTCGCGGGCTGGAAACGGCGGCGGCACCGGCACTTGGAAAAAGACCCCGCCGTTGAACCTGACCCCCGCCCTGCTCGTGGTCTACAACCTGACGATCGCTGTGAACAGTTCGGGAACCGCGCAGATCAGCGTCAGTGCGTTGGGTCAGCTCCTGGGACAGGTGACGACCCAAGTCGGAACCGGTCCCTTCTACATCATTATTGCCCAGTCTGAGGGAACCCCCGTTCCCGGCCCCGGACCGAACGTCGCAGTATGGATGTCCGTTGACCTGACTCCGTCTGCGACCATCTCGCCGCCCTCTTCCGGTTCTCCATCGGGGGTCTCACCGATTGAGTGGGCCCTCCTCCTCATCGTCGCGATCGTGGCTCTGCTCGCCATCGTCGTCGTCGTCCGGAGCCGCCGCAGAGGTGGGTTGACTGTCACGGGTCCTGGACTCCGGTACAGTTCTCGCCGATCCGGGGAGCCGCCGTTTCGGCCGACGGTCCGAAGAACTTCTCCGGCAGCACGGGAACGAACGGAAGGGTGGCCTTTGGTGGCGTGAAGGCCGGTGACTACACGGTCAAAGCCGCTGCCCCCGGATACGCCTCACCTCCCCCCGTCACGATTCCCGTGAAGAGGGCCGCGGCGCACACCGTGAGACTGAACTCGATCACGTCGCCGGTCCCGGTGGCGGTGATCACGCCGACCCCTGTCGTGGGAGGGACCCGCCCATCGCAGGAGCCTGCTCGGGGGCCGGTCCCCTTCCTCCCACCGACGCCCACCCCGGCGGTTGCGCCATCGGAGCTCCGACCTCCTCCCCTGGCCCCACCCACACCCGGAGAAGAGGAGGGCTTTGTTGGAGAGAGGGTCCGCGAGATCATCCAGACGTTCCGAGCGAAGGGGGCCTTGAGTCCGGAAACGGCCCTTACGGCCCGGGAACTCGGCTTGTCTCGAATCTTCGTGCGGATCATGAAACGACGGAGAGGGCAGACCCGGGTCTTCGTCGAGATCAACGGGAAGTACTATCTCGACGAAAGTGCGCTGCAGGGGATGAAGTAGGCGAAGGGCGGCCCGGCCCGAGATAGGGCCTGGTTCGGGCCAGGTCAGTACCCGGAGCAAGACCGATTCTCTGACGGTGAGTGGGCCCAGTCGGATTTGAACCGACGACCTCCCGGTTATCAGCCGGACCGTCAGAGAAAGTGCCGTTCGGAAGGCCCCTACCCGATCTGGGACCCGGAAGACCCCCCTTCGGATGCCCCGGAACGCTCGTTCGCTTGGCTCGCTACAACCACGTACGCCGAGGTCGCTCGGTCCTCCACCGAAGACGACCTGGACCAGACAGCCGAACCCCTTCCGGCCCCGGGGCGACCCGGGGCCATCCCTTCCGACTCGGGAGCCCCACCCGCCGGGTTGGAAGAGTTTGTAGGGAGAGCCCCCCTCGTCATCAGTTCATATACTCCCACTTCCTTCAGGAGTGTTGAAGGAAGTGAAACGAGCATGCAACTCGAGAAGGACCCCTTGGGATACCTCCTGCGAAACGAGGCTAGCTTCGCCATTCTTGAATACCTGAACGATGGCAAACCGCGGCCCCCTCGGGAGGTTCGCCACGCCCTGGAGTTGCATCCCCAGACCCTCAAGGAGGCGGTCGATCACCTCAACACCCTCGGCCTGGTGAGCCTCATCGTTCCGGCTGGTTCAAAGCCCCACCGTGTGGGGCGCGGTATGGCGCTTCCGATCGAGCTTCGGGTGACTCGGAGCGGTCAGGAGGTCTTCCAGCTCGCCGTGGAGGTCGCGTCGGACATCCGATCTCGGGTCCGCCGGCACGAGAAGAGATTGCCCACCGCCACCATCAACCGCTGGCTGTCGGCGAGTTGATCCGGGATAGGATTATCGCGGGAAGATGGCCTAGATTCATCGTCATGGCATCTACGAGAGCGCAGGCGCCCACGCCTGGGAACGAGCACCCAAAAGGGCGCCCGATCTCCGAAGTGGGAATGACGCCGACGGACGCGCAGGAGCTCCGGGCGCGTCTCGCGTCGTTCGCTCGCGAGTGGGACGATCCCCGAATGACTGTCTATGACGAAATGACTCAACCACGGCGGGATTTTCCCCGTTGCGTTCTCTAGAACCGTTTGCAGCGTTGGGTGGGACCAGGCCAGTGATACCTCGAGTCCGACGAGTCCTCCGCCAGATCCTCCCCGCTTAGCGGACCCCAAACCCCGCGCTCCGCTCCTTCCTCTCTTCGCGAGGAACGAGCGATGCGCGTCGAAATCGGGAAACTTCCGAATCCGGCGGTCTCGCCCCGGCCCACCGCCAAGCATCAAATAGGTGGTCCTACATCACATAGAGTGATGTTAGCGACCGACAATCGCCTGGCCTACGTCTTCACCCATCCGGAGGCCCGACGCGTCCTCCAACTTCTCCGGAGTGGTCCGGTAACTTCCTACGAACACGTTCGGACCACGTTACGCCTTCACCCGCAGGAGTTCCAGAGGATTGTCCACCGATTGGAGACCTTTGACCTCGTCTGGGCTCGCGCCCCCAAGGGAGCCAAATGGGAGGGACGTCGCATCAAGATCGCTTTTGAACTGGCTCCTAAGGGGAAGGCCCTCTTGGAGACGCTTCACGAGTTGGACCGAGTGATGCTTGCGAATCGGGAGCGGTTGGGCCCGAGAACGGTGGATTCTCTCGTCGGGACGTAACGTGGCCCTGTTTCTGTTGGGACCATCGAAATGGGCCTCGGGGTGCGCTCCGCCGACCCTTCCACCTTGGCTCCAAGAGCACCTCACGCCACGATCGACGAACTCGGTCGAGGCCCCCACCCCGCTCGAGATCCGACAGGCTCTGGCCACCCGACTCGGGATGGACGGATACGAAATCGTCGTGATGGAATCTCAAGAGGACCGGCCCGGGGAGGCCAAGGCCGCCAAGTTCTCCCGAATGGTGCGGGAGAGGGGAGTGACCCGGTTCGCGCTCTACTGGCCGTTCGGGGCAAACCGGGCGGGGATGGATGTGGAGATCGGACTCCTCCTGGAACGGCTCCGCCGGAAGGAGATCCGCGGGGAGGACGTTCGGGTCCTCATCGAGGACGACGGCGCGAGGCGACGCGCCGGAGGTAGAGAGCCGAGTTCAGGCCTGAGCGTCATGTTCGTGTCGTTCGAGCCCGGCCACCGCACCCGATACTATGGAGACCTCCTCCTCTACGGGGCGATCGTCCCGACGTGGGCCGACTACGGGGAGCTGCTCGAGCTCCTGGAGAACATCGCGGGCGATTGAGCCGCACACCGCTCGTCCCTCTCCTCGCGAGGAACGAGCGATGCCGCCGTCCAGCATCCAGTACCCGCCCGCCGAGCGCGCCCCCACGCCGACCGACGCCACCCAAGGAGCCACGCGCCTCCGCACGGCCACGGGAAACCGCTTCTCACTGAGCATCCGCTCTTTTACATCGAACCGCTAATCCCGTCCGGGCCTCGGGATGGCAGTAACCTCAATCGAACCAGGCTCCACCCAGACCTTCGACCTCTCCACGGTCGAAGGTGCGCAGTCTGCCGAGACGACGGGGGTTCGTCTGGTGACCCGCGGGATCGTCCTATTCTTGGCCGGATTCGCCGCGTTCGTAGCCGGTTTCCTCGTCCTCAAGTCCATCTTCGATGATGGGGTTGGAACTCGACAGGGACTCTTGGACCTGGGCTTTGCTACCGGGCTAATCTTGATCGCGGTCGGGATGGTCCGTGCCAACCGCAGAGAAGCCCGGCACGGACCGATTCAACTCGTTCTGACCAATGATGGGTTCTCACTCGCGGGAGGAGCGAGGGGGAACGGCACGTTCCGGTGGAACAACCCCCGCCTGGACCTCCGAATGACCGACTACCGCTCGACGTCGGGTGGGGCCTATCGCGGCGCGCCGTGTGGCCTCGGGGAGTCGAATCCGATCGCGCTCACCGGGCCGGGGTTCGATGCGCTGATCGAAGCCGCCCGAATCCACGGTCTCGACCTTTCGATGCGGGCCAGGTCCGTCGCCAGCGTCGCGGGGCGGGATCTTGGGAAGGGATTCGACTGGCGCGTTCGGGCCAAGAAGCACTCGCTCTCTTAGGATCACGACGTACGCCGAAACTGCGTTCCGCCGCCTCGCCCGTCCCTCCCTTTGGCGAGGGACGTGCGATGCAGAGCATCAACCACCTACGCAAGGAGTCGACTGCGCCGAACGAGACCACTAACCGCCTGAGAACCGTCACGGGCAACCGCTACCCGCGCAAGTGCTCCTGTGGGTGCGGCCAGGCGATCCCGCGCGACCCGGCGATCCGCCTCGTGGTGGACTCCGCCGCGCCCCTCCCTTTCTTCGCTCAGCAGCCGCCCGGCTGGCTAATCACTTGCTAATCGCGGCGAGTCACAATGCCCCCGCTAGCTACCCTTCAGCGTGGCCGGGCCGATCTCCCAGTATCTCAGCAGTTCGGCGGGCACTTTCCACTGAGGGGCGCCCGGGTGTGACAACAGGGCATGTGCCTGCCGCCTCGTCAGGAAAACTGTCCACTTCCACTTCGAACCCGGCAGTTGAAACTCGACTGGTAGTCGATCTTCGACGCCCGGCGCAAATGTCGGTTTGAGAGCATTCCAAGGGAGGACCACACGCTTCCAAAAGTGTCGAAACGTAACTCCGAAAGACGTGACTTCCAGATCATGAGCCTCGATCGATGCGAAGAAAATGGCTCCTAACAGCCCGATCGCGATTTCGCTCCCCGCGATGAAAGCGATTGTCGAGACCCATCCCTCGTACGTCTCAAGACCTACGAATACCACTGCCAGGAACACTCCCATCCCGATCAGGAGGGGGAGGATTACTTTCCTCGGTGGAGTCCAGAAGGTGCCGGGGACACGGATTGCCTCAACCATCCTGGACATTGTAGGCGGCGATGGCTTAGTAGGCTACGGCTCGGTTGAATTCTGGGTTTAAGGGGTGCGGCCAACCCCGCATCGCACTTCCCTCCTCTCGCGAGGGACGTGCGATGCAGACCATCCAGCACCCAACGCGAGCGAACGAGACGCCGACCGAACCCACGACCAGCCGCCTCCGAACCGTCACCGGCAACCGCTGGCCCCGCAAGTGCGCCTGCGGCTGCGGCGGCCAGATCCCCCGCGATGCGTCGATCCGCTACGTGGTCGACTTCGGCGCGCCGCGGCCCTATCCCGCCTACCTGCGCGAGCACTCGCCCGACTTCGGAAGCTACCCCGGGCATGCACAGTCGCGGCGTGAGTCCCGCGCCGCGGTCCCCGGGTTCGTTCCCGCGACCGCCCTCCTGGCCGATCAGGACGAGGAGCGAATTCGGAGTCCCCCCTTCGGTGACGATCCCGCCCACACCGAGGCGGACGCGTCGCCGAGCCCCGAGGCAGGGCGCCCCTGGGCCTCCGGCCAGCTCGTCTTCAACGCGGGCCAGTTCGAGTCCGCGCGGAGCGGGTTCGCGGACTACGCGAAGGACGGCGAGACCGCGGTCCAGCTCCGGACTCGCGTGAACCGCGTCATCCTCGAGGACCTCGAAGAGAAGGTCCTCGCGCTGCGGGCCCTCCACGCGAAGCTCCGCGACCTAGAGGCGGGGTCCTCGTTCGGGGACGTCGTGGCGCGTGGACGGCCGGTCTGAGCCCGGTCCAATCCGGCCGGGAGCAACATGTTCGAGTTCCGCCTGCGCATCCTCGACGTTCGGGAGCGCGAAACCGACCCGCCCTCCTTCCTCGGGATCGTGGAAGGGTTTCCGCAGGTCATGTCGCACGCGGCCTCGGCGGCCGAGGCCGAGCGGGACCTTCTCGCCGCGCTAGCGGACTACCTCACGCGGATCCAGGACCGCGAGCCAACGCGGATCGATTGGGATGACTTCCCAACGGTCAGGGAGGTGAGGGCCTTCCTTTGTCTTCCGAGTGGGTAAGCCGTCGACCGATGGTCCCGGCCTAGTTAGGCGTGGACCACGCTCGTGAGGGAGGCCGTCAAGATCCGAGCCGCCTGAAGTCTGCGACCGGCCCGTTCCTTCTCGCGTGGCGTGAGCGCCCCCCAGATGGGCTTGAACGCGGCATCGGCCTTTTCAATCTTCCTCAGAAATCGCTTGAGCTGCAGGTCGACTTGTGGCCGGACGTCTTCGATCGGGCGGCTAGCGATCTGGGACACGAGCTTTGAGATTATCTCGGGGAGGGACGCCTCCGAGAGACTCGTAAGGCCCATCCCTTGCTGGAAAGAGCGCATTGCCCCTGGGACTGCGCCTTCAAGCACTCCCCAGACCCGAGTCCCATACCCAAGGCCCATGCTTCCGACTACTTGGAACTCCCCTAAGACCGTGAGTGCCCTTTCACCCTCTCGATATGTCTTCCGAGAGACGCGCCGGCGCGCTGGTCGAAGAACAGCAACAGTCGCTTCTTCCCAGACGTCCTCCAGAATCCTCCGAAGGATTCCTTGGTGTGCCAACCCAGCTTTTCGGAACCGCGCGCGGTACTTTTTCGGGAGGGCCTCGGGGACCCCATAGACAGCCCAGCCCTCGGAGCTGTCTCCTCTCATCCCAACACTGCCGGCTGCCTCAATGGACTTCGCATCGGATTGGGCAAATGCCTTGATCCGTTCTGGCAGCTGGATCACCAGGGCGTAAAGTGAGAACTTTCCCTCGGCTTTCTTTCGCAGACCTCCTGCCTCCACGAGCCCCGAGAGTGCGCGAGAAAGAGTGCGATCACCGATTGGGCTCTCGGTCGTTCCTATGACCCTTCGGATTTCAGAAAATCTCAACCAGACTTCTTCCTCTTCTCCGTGTAATGCAAGGCCCCTCGAAAAGAAAGTCGCCCGGATTGCCGCCTGGGCCTTCGGGATGGTCCAATATCTCGATTTTTCGCTATCCATGGTCGCTATCCACAGACAGCGATTGCTCATAACCCCAACGGCGATGGGGTAGTCGAAAAGGTGCGTCGATGACGAACCCCATTTTGGAAACCATCGCCGAGATCGCCAAGGCCGAACGCAAAACCGCCGTCACGGAGGGCGACTACGGCTGGGCTGTTCTCGCGGCCCTCGTGGAGGACTGGGCTGTCAACGAGGGCCGCAAGGCGGGCGGGGCACTACCTGAGCTAGCTGCGTTGGGGTTGGCGACTACCCGACGCCGAGAGAGACCCGACATAGCGCGGCGAGGACGTAGACCACAACCCCCACAAGGGCAGCGACACCGAGCGCCGCTAGGACGGGGAGCCAGGGATTCCGATCCGCCTCATCCTTCTCGCGTTCGCGTTCGTCCAGCCAACAGAACATGGCGACGCCAGCAAACACGGCGGCCGCTCCTGCTATGGCGAGTTCGGGCGCATCGAAGAGCAGGTGACCGAGTGGGTCCTCCCCGGGCTCGGACCCGTCCCGGTGGACTTTCCAATGATCCTCCAATTCGTATGCATGCAGCGCGGGCGGCGCTCGGTACTGGGCGATTGCGCCGGGGTGAGCAATCCATAGCGGTGTTCCGAGCACCGTCTCCGCGAATTCATCGGGAAGCGTAGGCATCTCGACCTTTGGAATGGAGGTTGAACGGCCAGCGGGCCGGCCGTAGGCCCGCACCCTAATACGGTCGAGATCCTCCGTCATGTTTGCGGGCCTTGCTGGAAACCCTGAATCAGCTCAAATTCCTTTGCGGGCGGCTGAGCCAGCATGATCTCGAGGTACAGCTCCGCCTGAGCGGAGATCTTCCGCCGCTCGCGCTCGGCTTTGGCCTTCAATCGCTGGTACAGGTCCTCAGGCAGGTGGAGTAAGACCTGCCGACGACCAGCGATGACGAGGGCGTCGATGGGGTTGATGGGGATAGCTCGACGCGGTGGTGGAGACATACATAGGGTATAATCACATGATATTAAACGATATCGTACTCTCGTGGAATTATGTTCAAGTCCCTCCATCCAGCATCGCCCCGACGCCCCAGGGCGGCCCGACGAGCGGAGACGGATCTCCCGCCGCCGCGACCGAAATGTTCTCGACCAACGCGCTGTGGAATCTGAGCATCCTCGCGGTCATAGAGGGAGTAGGCTGGCTCCGAGGTATCCTCGGCACCTACGACGGGTACCACACTCTCACCGTCTGGGGCAAGCTTTCCTGGGGGGCGGACCCGCTCGTCGCGTCCTCGCCGGCGGACGGAATCGCAGATGGCGCCCGCGTCAATCCGCTCTACACGGTTGGCCTCTACGTGATCGGGTTGAACGCGTCGCAGACGAACCTGGCCAACGGCGCAGGCTACGCCGTGCAACTGACCCCAACCAACTCGAGCACGCAGGTCGCAGACTACACGAACTACTCGTCGGAAGCCCTCGTAAACAACAACACGATCCCGACGATCAAGAACTATTCCGCCGTCCTCCCCGTTCCTCAAACCGCCCGCCAGATCACACTGGCGTTGGAGGTGGTCTACAAGGCCCCGGGCGGAGCGATCATTCCGCTTCCGATCAACGGGAGTTCTTGGCTCGTCGACTTCACCTACGACCTCGTGGCGGGCCGGTTCGTCAAGGCGTTCAGCGTCGTGGGAACCAACGGGTCGAGCGGACCGAAGGCGTCCCTCACGATCAACCTTCAGTCGGTGGCCATGGGGCTCAAGGACCCGACCTTCCTCTGGGTCCCGACCACCAACTCGACCTTGAACGGACTTCCCCTCGGACTCGAACGGTACACGGGGGAGCAATCGTTCGATCTCGTGGTCGTCAACGCATCCTCTGCCTACACGTCGGATTCCATTCCGCTACCCTGGGGAGGTACCTACACGGTTACCGTCCAGCCCGGCCTCAACAACTTCCTCATCCCGCGGGAACAGTTCTTGGAGTCCCCGTTCGGCAATGGGGTCCTTTCGGGAGCGAAGCTCTCATACCCAACTTCGAATCCAAACGCCCCAATCCTGGGCGATCAGAACAGTTCTGCCTCGGCCGCCGAATCGACGTTGTCCCCTTTTGGGGGAAATCAGTCCAACGAGTTGGAGGCCTACTGGCAGAATCGCGCGATCGCAACAACGCCGGGCAACTTTTCAAGTTACGAAAGCGGCACTCCGAATACGAGTGCCCTCCAACTCCGCATTGCGGTCGCCTCGACCCCGTCGTCGAGCAATGTGGGCGGACTACCGGCCAACCCCACACTTCTCAATTCTTCGAACGCGAACGCACCTACTGCAGCCCTTCAAAGCATTGTCACTCTGAACATCACGACGACTACCACCCTGGACTTGCTCCTTTCTGGGCTAATCACAAACACTACCGCTGGGTCCAACGGTACGTTCCAACTTGTGACGGCTCAGGTCCCTTTCATGGGGTTCGACATTCCCATCCTGGATGGGCTCGCCAACACCACCGTGACTTCGGACGGGGTGTATGGGGTCCCGGCTGGACAGGCCCCTCCGCCTACCCCTCCGTCAGGGCTGACAGCATTCTTCAACAACCCGGTCGGTGTTATTGAGAGCGTCGCAGGAAAGGTCGTCTCCATCGTCGAACACGTGATGACGGTGGCGCTCTCGTCGCAGATCTTCCAGGACGCGTTGTTCGTGGTCTGCCCCCTCCTCGGAGCCGTGGTCCTGCTCGAGAAATCCGGCGCGCTGGCCTACGTGGAGAAGCTGGTCATGGCGGCGCTCGACGCGTTCCTGTCTTGGCTTAGCGCTGCGGTCGTAGCCCTCTTCCAGCAAGTCGTCAGCGCGGTCGAGAGCGCCGATCGCGCGTACACATCCGCACTCGCCTCGATGATTTGGCAGGAGATCAACGACACCGGCCATGGGACCTCCATCCCTCCCGCCGACGCGGCGGCGTTCTGGCGTGATGACGGGGGTACGATGCTGGAGCTCTGCCTGGGAATGAGTCTGGTGGTCCTGGTGGCGGTCGATCTTGTTATGGGTTTCTCCCTCGGTGCGGGCTTCGTCGTTGGCATTGTGATTGGCCTGATCGTGTCGGCGGCCCTCCAGGCGACCATCTTCACGCCGGCATCCTTCTCTCACTCGGCCTATGGGGGGCATTCCGTGCAGGGTCCTGCGTTGCTCTGGGTCGGAACCGGGCAGCTGAATCTTTCTGGTCTGCTCAATCAACAGGACAGCCAATACTTCATGCCCGCAATGGACGTCCTGGCACAGGATGTTCCGTACCTCCTTTCCACAGCGTCGACGGCCGCCACCATAATCCCGATCGCGTTCTTCTCGCAGGAGCCCGACCTTACCACCTGGGTCGCTGTTGGCCTTGGGTTGTTAGCGATGTTCACCTTCTACGCCTCACAGCAATGGGGAAACGGCTACTGGACCGCAGTCTCGATTCTGACGGACATCGAGAGCCTGGCCTGCGATGTCACCGCGATAGAAGTTGGGGGGGGTTCGGACCTTAACGCCATTCTGAACTTCGGCACGTTGGGGCTCGACGCGGCCACATTCTACCTTGATGCGAAGGATGGACACATCTGATGGGCGCCCCAATGCGCGCCCCAGCGTCCCCGCCGTCGTACGCTCAGTGGGATTTGACTGGGTTGTTGCAGGCCGTGCGACTGGCCCGACGTCGTCCTATCCTTTTCAACGTTCTTGCGATCGTCGGGTTCGGTCTCATCGGCGTGGTAACCGTTGCCCAGGACCTGGCGGCGGGCGCGCCCACCCTCCGAACAGCCTTAATCGCTGCGGCCACGGCGGGAATCGTCGCGATGATCGCCCTCTTCTGGCTCATCTACCTCCCCCAGGGCCCCACGTCCTGTCGCATCGATGATATGGGGGTCCGCTTCGAGTACGCCTGGCGGCCAGCGAAGCTCCTGAGCTGGTCGGACTCCGCGACATCGGTAAGCTTCCTGGACTATGGGCCACCCCGAACCCAGGTCACCGGAAAGCCGTACCAACCAGGCCCATTCGGGCAACGCTTCGCGATGAAGGGAGGGCGGCCGAAGTATACTCCGCTCCCTGGCGAAGTCCTGTCAACGATCCTCGGGCTCGCCGAACGGCACGGCCTATCGGTGGTGACAGGCACTCTTCCGACGGCTCGGGGTAGAATCACCACCTACCGGCTGTCGCCCGCCGGCCCGACCAGGGCTTGACACACGGTGTCATCTCGAAAACAATCTACAGCAACCGTCGTCGCACAGCCGCGACTTCGAAGACAGACGAGATCCGTCTCAATTGCCGCCGGAGGCCTTTACTCGCTGGCCAAGCGCTGATCGCGGTCATTGTCATCGGCCGCGCGCTCCCTTCTTGAAGGCCGGGCTCCCGTCCCTCCGTCGGCGTGCGCGAAGGGGGGCTGAAGTAGACGAATAGGCCACGGTGCGATGCATGGAGGGAGCGAATGGGATTAAGGAGATTCCCAATGATGGGTTCGTCCGTCTAATTCCTTTCTTGCTGCTTACGTCCGGGGCGATTTTGACCGGGGTTTTTCTAACGGTAGTCTACCAAGGTAGCACTCCGGGCGGTGTCCGGTTCGGGAGTCCAGGCTTTGTTCCACTGTTCTTTCTTGCAGCCGCGGTCGTCGTCCCCTTGGCCGCCCTCTTCATGGCCTCTTTTCAGGTGCCGCGGGCGCCCCTCTCCCTCCGCATGGGGCCTACAGGATTCAGTTGTGGCTCTGTCCGATGGGTCAGGCATCTGCCGCGCCGAGTTCGCGTCGAAGTGCCGCTTGCGGGGGTCAGCGATGTGAGGCCGTGGGGACTGGGCCTCTTCTACATTGTAATGCAGAGTAGCTTGGTCGAACCGATCCACGGTCGCGGTCCGCTTAGGCGCGATGGAGTATTCGTAGACAGGTCCGTCTTGGACCGTCTGGGTCTCAAGCCCCGCCCCTACCGATTCGTGCATCTGAACTGACGTCGGTCAGTTTCCTCATCGTGCACTCCCCCCAGTGGGCCCACGACCGCGCGCTGATCGCGGTCACCATCATCGGCCGCGCGCGACCCTCTTCGATCCGGTGCACCGACCCCCTCCCCAACCAACGGGTCCCGATTCCGGCGGTACTCAAGTGCGAGGTCGGCTTCTGGTGAGGAGTGGACGAATTCAAGCCGCGGCCTGATCTCCGGCTCGTAATCATCACGGGCGGTGCGATATCGGGCAAGTCGTTGGTCGCCCAGCGGCTTTACGGCCAACTCCCCGAAGACTGGCGACTCGTCCCCCTCGACAACCACATACCTGCCGGGATCAAGCTCCAAATGTTCGCTGGCATCGATTGGAAGATAGGTGCCGTCCTCGATGGAGCTGCCGCGGTGGGTCACTGGCGGAGAGCCCGAAAGCGGGTCCTTGTGGAGGGTGTCGCGGATGCGAAGGCTGTGGAGTTGCTGTCCCAAGCGCTGGGCACGACCCCCGGTGCTCCCGACTGCGTAGTGATACAACTCCAGCGCTCCAGAAAAACGACTGGGGAGCGCTTGGACGCAGACCCGACTCGCGTGGCAGAATATGCCGAGATGGGCCGGGACAAAGTGCTCGACGGATTCGAGGGTCAAGTCCCGCCGCCGATTCCGCGGGCGATTCAGATTCAGACGGACGGTCTCACCCCGGCGGAAGTCCTGTCGAAGGTGAAAGCAGCGCTCTCGGCGCCGACTGGTCCGGCCGCAGTTGACGCCCAGTCGAGTCCCGCGCGCTGATCGCGGTCACCCTCATCGGCCGGTGCGTCCTTCATGAAGCCCGCGCGTTCGTGCAACCCGCGCTGCTCTCGGGTCCGTTTCCGGCCATTCAACGAAGGCGATACCTCGTTAGGAGAGTTGTCGACCCCTTGGAAATCGGGCCCCCCCGAAGGACCACGGCTTGTCGAGCCTCCATTTCGGCTCGAACAGCGAGGTAGGCTTCCTCAGTCAATTGAATCGGTTCATTTCGGAGAGAGCGACCGTAAAGTAGCAACCGTTCGCCCCTAATTGGCTCACCCGATCTAAGCGTGATTCGAGTCGCCTGGTTCGAATCGAGAGGGGTAGAGTCGTAGAGCTCGATGCTTGAACCAGACCTCAAGGGAAGGATGCTCTCCTTCCCGTTCGCACGGTACAATGTGATTGACCCCGAGTCGAGCACCATGCGAGTAGGTTCGTTCGGCCGCACGAGGAAGGCGATCGAGGAGACCATGAATCCGAACCCGAAGAACACGAGCAGGGCGAATCTGGGAAGCACGAACCCCCAGAGAAGGATACCAAGCCCGAGACAGACGAGACTAATGGTGAGAAGCGCGGGGGCCCACCTTGTCACATGGCGAGCGCGCTCCTTGCGGAATCGCCAGGAGTCGTCGTCCAGCCGGTATTCTCGTGTAGCTCGACCGACGTCTGCGCTCATCGCGGTCGGTCCTCGACCGCGCGGGTCGCAGATAAAGCCCGCGCGGGGCCCGCCGCCCGCGCGAACATTATCGCGACACGGCCACCCACGTCGCTCGCACCGCTCCTCGGGCGGCCTCCGCGCTCACTCCGTGTCGATGACCGCGATGAGCGCGCAACGCGCCTTCGGTAACGCCGCGACAACCGTTTCCAGCGAATTGGCCCACATCCGGGTCCTGGCACCGCTCGCAGTTACGAGGTGCGCGACGTCCTCCGGGGGATGGGACTCCGATGGGATCCGGTCTCGCACGCGTGGCACGGGATGCTCCCGGTGGACCAGGGTTCGCGGCTCGCTCGCGAGCTGGGACTGCGCCCCCAGATCGTCCCCACGATCGAGGCGTTCGCGTCCCCGGCCACCCCGGGAGTGGTCCAAAGGCCCCCCGCGGGGCCGCGTGGCCCCGTTCGACCCCGAATCCCCCGCGACGGCTCGAGGACCCGCGCGGAGGCCCGCGTGGCGTTCCCGGAGGCGGGCCCGGACGAGGAGGACGGGATCGACTCGCGGCGGTTCAGCCTCCTGGAGATCACGAGCGGCCTACCGGACGACTCGCGGGAGGCGGACGAGCGAGCTGCGGCCCGGCAGCTCCGTGATGTCGGCGCCCGCGTGAACGCGGCCCGGGCGATGGTCGCGACCACCCCGAGCATGGCCGAGACGCTCGCGCGCGACTGGCGAAAGGCGGCATGGTTCTACGCGCGGTTCGGGATCACGGAGGCGAAGTGCCGAACCTTGCCTTGATTTGCTCGGCCAAGCGGTCGCCCCTGACCGTGAGAAAATAGGTTTTGACCCTGCGATTCTGCCCCCGTACGTGTCGCCGCTCTTTACGGACTACTTCTGCGGCGACGAGGGGCCCGAGAATCTTGGATACCGCCCCCTGTGTCA
The DNA here is from genome assembly GCA_963842165.1 of uncultured Thermoplasmata archaeon. Taxonomy (GTDB): domain Archaea; phylum Thermoplasmatota; class Thermoplasmata; order Lutacidiplasmatales; family UBA184; genus Lutacidiplasma. The sequence continues at coordinate 135,070 of CAWJFK010000022.1, forward strand.
CGGAAAGTGCCGACGCGATGCCTTGTTGAGTCGACTCGGGTCTCGCCACTTCATCACCTCCAATCGGGCCGGTGAGGCCAGGTGAGCCACTATCCTTAGTGAAAGGCGGATGCGTTCAGCCGGAACCCCAGCCGATCTGGGAGCGGTCGCAGGAGGACGCCGAGGGGCACTGCTAGGGCTGGCTGACGGCGGCGAAGTTTCAAACTTCAAGGGGGGCGATTCCCAAACTCGAGGCCCTCCGAAATCGCGTGTTGCATGCCTTCGACAAGTCTCTCTCCCTCGGCGCGTGCGCGTCTCGACCGGACCACGATGACTGAGGAAGTGGCCCCGGCCACAACCACGAGTCCTAGGAGGATTTCACCGAGTGGGCTGGCGAGCCACGAGAGCAGCGTGCCGAGAGTGACACCTTGGTTCGTTGTTCCGACGGTGAACTGGAGTGTCGCATTATCCGATCTGCCAAACCTGTCGGTTACTTCGAGCGAGATTCCGTACTTCCCGTCCGAGCTGGGGATGCAAACAACTTTCGAAGCGTTCCTAGAAGTGCAGCCTGGTGGAAGGCCCCAGTAGGTGTAGGCGAAGGGGGGTGTTCCACCGGTCACTGTTGCCGTGAGCGTAACAGTGACGTTTCTTGGGCTCGGGTTGGTCGAGGCATCGAACCCTGAAATCTTGGGTAGATCCGCGACGGTCAGTTCGGTGCTGGCAGTGGCTTGTGCAGTGGAGGACTCCACGGACACGGTGATGAGGTACAGTCCTGCCGACGTAGGAACACAGGTGATCGAGGCCGAATCGGCCGATTCGCAACCGCCGGGTAAACCCGAATACGAAAACGCAGCCGAACCAAAGACACCCAGGGGCAGGGTCGTTAACGAGGTCGGAACGCCGACATCGGTGGACGATGAGGTGGCAGCGAGTCTTGGAATGAGCTCTGTCCACGTGTCGTTTACGAATTCCCAGGTATCGGCGAGCGGATAGTACGTGCTTCCCCCCGCGTACGGGTACGGTCCCTTCACCGCCAAACATCAGGACCTGACCGATCGCGGGATCGTAGGACAGGGCAGAGTAGAACCGCGCCGTCGGGACAATTGATGCCGCAAGTGAGGTCCATTGCCCCGCCCGGAAAGCCCAAGTCTGGTTGGAAGCCGATCCGTTCGGCGACCAGTAGCGCCCCCCGAAGAGGAGGACCTTCCCATCCGCGGCGTCGTACGTGACTGACTCGTCGATGAGAGCCGGAGGGACCTCGGTCGACTTTCCGGTGAGATCGGTCCAGGCACCGTTCGAGTAGGTCCAAGTGAGGAGGCAGTTGCCCGCAGGCCCGCAGGAGTAGTTGCTCAATTGCGCTAGAAGAACGTACCCGTCGGCCGCGTCGTAGGTCATCGTGTTGAGCCCGAGAGTGTAGTCCAGGTTAGGCTGAGTGGTGAGATTCAGGTTGGTCCAATTCCCATCCGACCATTTCCATGTGTATGGGTTTCCCCCCCCCTTGGAGTAGTCGTAGAACAGAACGTACCGGTCATGAGCGTCGTATGCTATCCCCCCCGACTCACGGGTCTAGGAGAGACCGCCGGGAAGAGCTCCGTCCAACTATTGTTTCCAAAAACCCAGGTAGTGGTGGCAGGGTAGTTGGCGTCGAGCCCAAGGACGTAACCGTCGGCACCATCGTAGACAAGGAGCGTGCCTTCGGCAATAGTCGCTGCTAGTTTGGTCCAGTTACCGTCGGAGTAGACCCAGGTGGCTGTTCGCCCTACAGCGCCTCCTGTTCCATAGTTCGGAACAGGTACGACTTCTTGGTCCGTGGGATCGTAGACCATCGTTCCGCCGACCGGCCGGCGGGAGGGTGGAGTTTTCGCCGGCAAGTGACCAGTTGCCCTGAGCGAACGCCCAGGTTTGTTCTGAAGCGGGTGAAGACGGGGTCTCCGCCCCCAGGTAGAGGACGCCATAGCCAGCGGCAGGGTCGTCCGAGAACGTACCGGTGAAGGTGCCGGGCGGAGATACGGATGGGGTGAGTCTAGTCCAGACTCCCGAGGCGAACGACCAGGTCTCGTTGAAATCCTTTCCAACCGTCGGGGTCGATCCACCGTACAGGATGATTGATCCGGATTCCGAAAGGTAGGTCATCGACACCCCACCGGATTGTTGCGGGCCAATCCGAGTGGTTGCATTGGTCCAACCTCCTGCGCCGAGAATCCAAGTGTCGTTGAAGGTCGGAGTAAGGTCACTCAAATCCTGCCAACCTCCAAAGAGAACGTCGCCCGACTCCCTTGGATCATAGGCCATGCCCGCCAGATAACGACCGGACGGAGCTAGCCCAACGGAAGTGGTGATATTGGACCAAGTTCCGTTAGCAAACGTCCAAGTGTCTGACTCGGGGACCTCCGAAACTCCCGATGGACTCCCCTGCGGGAAATATTCCAACCCACCGAACAAGACCAATCCGCCCCGCTCGGGGTCATAGGTAAGCGCGGGGCTAAGCCGAGGGGACGGAGCAATACCCGCTGTTAGGTTAGTCCAGGTTCCGTCTTTGAACTCCCAAGTCGTGTTGACTGGGAGTCCGCCGCCAGTAGGAATTTGGCCACCAAATAGTATGATCGCGCTTTCGTTTGGATCATAGGTCATGGCCGCGAAATCCGTGGCTGGCGGAGCGGCCGAGGGAAACAGTTCGATCCAACTTCCGTTGGAAAAGGCCCACGTGTCGTCCAGATTCGGCGGCCCCGCCTGCGCATCTGGGTTTGTGATATTGCTCCCACCAAAGAGCACGACATACCCAGCGGCGGGGTCCCAGGCCATCGCAGCGTACTCGCGAAGAGCGGGAAACTCAGGAGTCGAGAGAGGTGAGAGAGACGTGTCTCCCCGACTGGTTTCGAGTGACGATTTGGCGGCGGCCAATTCTTGGCTCCCGTTCGAGGGCGAAGGGGCGGGACCAAGAACTGCGTGGTAGGCTGTACCCATCGTACCATATGCCGCGATGCCAACGGTGCTCGCGATGAGCAGGGCGACGAGCAGAGCAGAAAGTCCGATCGTAGGCGGGATAGCTCGATCCCGGCTTCGCATTCCGTGCCAAAGATGAAGTGTCATTGAATGTCCATCCGTGTCGAACGAGATAAACTGCCGGCGAAGATATTCCATTTCTAGATGCCGGTATCCGAGAACTCGGGCCTGGACCTGCGATACGACCCCGCAGACCGGGGTGAATTGCGCCCCCCCACCTGGTGGTTCGCTGCTAGCCGTTCAAGTCCTCCCAATTGACATCGATCGGTTTGCGACGCGTCTTGCCCCGGACCCGAACGCCCGCCCGCCCGATGGAGACGGTCCCGACCTTGCGGTCCTTCTTGAGGACATGATAGCCTCCGCTCGATGCAAGGCAAATCCATTGCGCGGCGTCCCTTGTCCTCCCCTCGGGGACGCCGTATGGAACCGGAAACCTTTGTTGGGCTGGACGTCGCGAAGAACAGCGTGGTCGCCACGGCCGTCGATCCTTTGGGCCGACTGATCGACCAGTCGACCCTGGGGCCGACGGACCAGGAACTGATCGAGTACCTCCGACGCCTACCCGGCGTCAAGCGCGTCGCACTCGAGGCGTGCACGATGTGGGAGCATTACCACGATGCGGCGGTCGCCTCCGGCGCTGAAGTTGTTCTGTCACATCCATACAAGACCAGGCTGATTGCGGATGCGAGCCTGAAGTCCGACAAGGTCGACTCGGAGGCGCTGGCCACTTTGCTCCGACTCCGGGCGCTGCCCACAGCCCACGTTCCCGACGGGACCACGCGGATGCTGCGCCGAGTGGTGCGCGACCGGGTCTTCTATCGGAAGCAGTACAAGGCCGTGGCCAACCACGTTTACGCGCGCCTCATCGCGAAGGGAATCCCATACGAGGAAGGGATTCTCGGCCTCAAGCGCCGTCGCGAGGGACTCCGATCGCTGGATCTCCCGGAGGTGGATCGGGGCCTCGATCGCCTTCAGGACCTGGACCGGGTCACACGCGAACTCGACCTGGCAATCCATGCGGCCTTCGTCGAGTCGCCCGAAGCTCAGCTACTCGAGTCAATTCCCGGGATTGGAGAGCTGACCGCGGTCGTTCTGGTAGCGTTCCTCTGCCCGATTGCCCGTTTCCGAAGCTTCGAGGATCTCAGCTCGGTACCTGTGGCCCGTGCCCGACCAACTATCAGACGGCCGAGACCGCACGCAAGGGGGCGCTAAAGTCGGACTGCAACCACATTCTTCGCTGGATCCTAGTCGAGGCCGGGTACATACACCGACAACGTGCTCGCGGGAGTTACGTCGCCCGAGTCGGGCGCCGGGGCGCGAGAAGGAAGGGGGCGAAGCGCGGCGCGATCGACGCAGCCCACGCCCTTCTCCGGGTGATCTTCGCAATCCTCAAACGGGGGACCCCCTATACTCCTCACGCTCCAGAGAGGCCGAGCTGCAAGGCTGGGATTGCGACATCGCACTGATGGTCGCACGGTCTTGAGTGCAGGACGCCTCTCTGGGGCCCCTCGCCGCAATTGTCTTCGTGCGCTTCGGGCGCAAATAGCTGTAGGTGGGAGCGGGCCAACGTACTACGTAGGGAGATCGATGTAAGGCTGCACAACCCACTCGGTCATCGGCCGCTCCCGAGCGGAGGCTACATAGCTGTCCCAGACCTCGATCGCGACATCACACTTGCCGCGAGTCGTAGTACCGCTGCGGAGTAAGCGGCCCTGAACCCCCCCGACCGCAAGAATCGGCCCGAATCTTGCGGGCCGAACTAAGTAGGCAGACGGGATACCACTATTCGATCCGGAAGTGCCAACTCTAGAAGGCCAATCGATTTCATCATGAACCAAGTTCACTCGAAGCTGCTGCCCGTTATCCTGGCGGTATCGGTTCTGACCCTGAGTTCTATCCTCGGGGCAGTGCCTCTTGTCAATTCTCAGGGCCAAGGCAATCCCAATTCGCAGATGCCTTCGAACTCTAAGGCGAGCTTTCACTCGGGAGTCGAGCCAGCATCGTCGATTCAGGGCGTGAGCTCCGGCAACGCATCCAGCCCGTCGTGGACCTACGTCACGCAAGCCTCGCTCTTGCAGGACCCGTTTGACGCGACTATGACCTACGACGCTGCCGACGGATACGTCCTCTGGTATGGTGGAGACTGCGGCGGCTATGGGTGCAATCAGACAGTTGCTTTTCAGAACGGGTCCTGGCGAATCATACACACGGCGGATTCCCCCACTGCTCAGAAGGATGCTCCAATGGTGTACGACGCGGCCGATGGGTACGTCCTCCTCCAGGGGGGAACAGGGTTCAACTGCTATGCGTATAGTGAGTACACCTGCAACGAAACCTGGGAGTACAGAGCTGGCGTTTGGACTCAACTCCAACCTCGTTGCTACTATCTTGGCTTGGGCTACGGAAACTGTTCACTTCCTGCGGGCTTCCATCCAATGGTGTACGATGCTGCGACCGGGTCCGTGTTTCTGGACGGTGGCTCCCAAGGCGGCCCTTCCGGAGTCTCTTCTAACGGCGATTACGGACCTTGGGTCTACAAGAATGACACATGGACCTACCTTGGGTACAATTTCTCAAGCGGACTGACGATTTCGAACCCACAATCCCAGTCATTGGTCTACGACGCCGCCGACGGCTACATCATGGCGTTTGGAGGCAGGTCTCCATCCCCGTCTCTCACGGGAAATTTCGGAGACAACTACACCTGGGAGTGGAACAATGACCATTGGATCAACATCTCCGCAAATGTCACCAATGCCCCTCCCGGCAGGTTCTCTACCTCGATGGCGTACCGAACGAGACGGATGGGTACGTGCTCCTCTATGGCGGCACGACGGCGATTTGCGCTTACAATGTGAGTCTCTCCAGCTGCAATGGCGCGGCGGTGGAGACTGCCTACGCGGACACTTGGAAGTATGTAGGGGGGAACTGGACCGAGCTCAATTCGTCCTCGGCCCCCGGATACGCACCCGAGCCGCTTCTCGCGTATGATCCCATCGACCGAGGGGTGGTAGACTACAACGACTTTTCCTGCGGTAGCACCAACTTCTCTGCGGGTTGCACCTCGTGTCCTTGCACGAGCGAGGCAACGTGGCTTTGGGGTCCGGCGGCCCCTGTGGGAAGCGTATCGATCGAGGCGCGGAACGCCGTGGATGTCGGTGTCTCGATGAATCTCTCCGTGACATTTGATGGGGGGACCGCTCCGTTCACGTTTCAGTGGGCGTTCGGAGATGGGCAGTACACGTCGGGAAAGTCTGTCACGCACTCCTACACGGGGGTAGGCAACTTTACCGTGGTTGTTTGGGTCAACGATAGTCAGGGTTACCATGCATCAGCTACGACGAGCGTAGCCGTCTATGCCGCCTCCCTCGCGACCGCCTATGCCTATCCCAATCCGACCGATGTCGGCCTTGGAGCCAGCTTTTTTCCCGGCATTCTGAATGGAAGTCCACCGCAGTACTCGTTCAACTGGAGTTTTGGTGACGGAGCGACCGCCAGCTATCTGTGTTCGAATCCCTGCGGTCCTGAACAGGACGGCACGTTCCATACCTACTCGACCCCCGGATTGTCCAGACGTGAGGGTCTCGATCACTTACTTCAACGGGGCAGTCGTCAACGATTCGCTTTCAATTCTGGTGAACTCGAATCCGGTCCTTCAGGGTCTGTACGCCGCTCCCAATCCAGCGCTCCTCGACCAGCCCGTCAATTTTACCGCGCTCGTGACGGGGGGGACGGCCCCGTTCACCTACTCCTGGTCATTCGGGGACGGGGGTACGGGGGGCAACCTGAGTGAGATCACTCATATCTTCACCACGAACGGTCCATTCGTGGCCATCGTCCAAGTTACTGACGCTGCTGGATTCTCCCTTTCCGACTCCCTCAGCGTGACGATCACGCTCAATGCCAGCGTGACAGGGAACGCATCGTTGGGTGCAACCCCGCTATCGGCATCTTTCGAGAGCAACGTCCTCGGGGGGGTTCCGGGATACACGTATCTCTGGCAATTCGGCGATGGCTCGACGAGTTCGAGCCCCGACCCAAGTCACGTCTATACTCAGCCCGGAAGCTACACCGCGAGCTTGGAGGTCAGGGATTCAGCCGGCCACACCGACACGGCATACTGGCCCGTCGAGACATTCCCTGGTGGGGGGAACCTTGCATCTTGCGATTCGGGCCTCGGCTACCAACATCAGCGTTGGCGAGACCACGACCCTGACGCTCTCGCCGTCCGGCGGGGTCGGGGACTACACCGTTCGTTGGTTGTCCACACCCCAGGACTGCGTGCCCCTGTCTTCGCTCTCGATGCGTTGCGCTCCTGGAGAGAACGGGACATTTTCCGCGAGCGCAGAAGTGACCGATAGTCGCGGGACGACGGCCACGGCTTCGGTTTCGTTTTTTGCGGGAACCACCTCAGTAACCTCTCCCGGAGGGGGAGGGACGGGTTTCCTCGGATTGGGGGGGAACGATGGTCTATACCTCGTTCTCGGTCTCGCGGGAGGCGCACTGGTAGGGATCGGGTCGACGGTCGTTATCAATCGGCGACCCGGCCAGCAGACCCCGGCTCAAGAGACCCGGCCAGGGACCCCAAGCTCTTCGATCAAGGATTTCAACAATCAAACCCAGGAAGCAGAGGACTCAGCGGACCATCTGAGGGACTTGTTCTGATGGCAAGTTCATCGCCACGGACGCGGTCTTCCACTCTGCATGGTGCCGAGTATTGACCGTCCGGGAGACCCATAGAGGGGTCGGATCCGAATCGCAATGGCAGGGGCGACTTGAAATCGTCCAGCGCCCGTTTCCCTCGGGGGGTCGATGCGATCGCTGACCCGTGCGGAAGCGATTGTCATCCAGTCGCTTCTCGCCTCGGAGGAAGTGACAGATCGGGAGCACATACGTCGGTCCGGCCTCCCTCCTCGAACGTTCGAAGTTGCCCGAAAGCGGGTACTGGACGCAGGCTGGGTCCATCAGCGGTACGTTCCCAATCCCATTCTCCTCGGTCGACCCTTACTGTCCGTCGTGATCGCCCACCCTTATGCCGAACACTTCCGGGATGTAGTGCGCCGATGGAATCAGATCGACGGCAACATACTGCTTTGGCGAGGGGGCACCTCCGTACTCGGAGTGTTCATTCGGTCACCACTCATGCCATCCCTCAAGCAGTCAGCGGAGTTGGGAAAACCCGAAACCTTCAGCAGGGTTCGAACGTTCGAAATCGACGCTCGAGACTCGGAGATCCCAGTCTACTTCGACTTCGAAGGTTCCTGGTCACGAGTCGTGGGGGAGCCGGGACCGGTCAGGTATCCCCACTCGTTGCCGGAACGGAATGACCGGACGGCCCAAGTGAGGGAGGCAAGCCCATCCGAACTTCGACTAATGGAATCGGTTGCTCGCTCGACAATGGAACCTAACATCGAGCTCGATCGAACTGGGATGTTCCGGAGCGATATAGGAAGAGGCGAAATCCTCCGAGCCCTGGACAATCATCTGGTCACACGCCGTGTGTTCCTGGGGCTCGAATCCCCTCCGGGCTATCGCAACTGGGAACTCCGGCAGGTCGCCTTCCTCACGGGTCGTTTGCGGCAGGCCGCAGATGGCCAGGTCATGTTGCAGAACTTGAACAGTCATGTTGGGCTGACACCGTTTCTGTTCGTTAGTGACGGCGTCGACGTCCTCTGTGCTCTTCTTTCCCCGAACCCGGAGTCGCATGAGCAGCCGAGCCGCCCTAAGGATGCATCGGTTGTCGGGACCCTACAGAAGTTCCTGTCGGAGATCCACGTCACACGGGAGCCCGTTGACGAACTCGCGGTTCTCGTGGATCACAGGTATGACCGCTTGTTCTCCTCGTGATTAAGACTTGGCGAATTGACGCGTCTCGATCCGCCAAGTACGGCCTCCTAAGCTGGAACTGAAGTGCGCTCTCCAGACGCGCTCCGCTTCCGGGCGCCTCCTACCCGTTCAGGTCGTCCCAATTGACTTCGGTCGGCTTCCGCCGGGTCTTGCCCCGCACTCGAACGCCCGACTGCCCAATGGTAACGGTCCCGACCGTGCGGTCCTTCTTGCCCCAGACCTCGATCGAGATCTTCCCCTTGCCGAGGCGGATCCCCCAGTCTCCCTCCACATGAACGTGCGCGTAGCGCGGCGCCATGCGCGGATGTAGCGGTTTCTCTCCTTGAACGTGTCGTACGGGCTCGATGCGAAGTCTCACATAGCGCGGCAACCTTCCTGGCACTATCGATGGCAGACCTCCCAGTCGAGTGGGTTGACGGGGATCCATTCTGGCCGCGCGTACATCGCCTGATGCGTTTGGTTATGTTGGGAGTCGCGCTCGTTTTGATGATCACTCTATTGCAGGATTTCGGAATTCTGAATCTCCTGCCCTATTCCACCTACGGTGGGACGGGCTCGGCAATTGAGCTGGCGTGGATAGGGATCATTCTCCTCGGGGCTTTCATGCCGTTCCGCCTGCCCGTCGCCGGACCGATAGGAATCACACGCGCCGGTCTCCTTGTTAGGGGAAACCTCCGGCAGGTGTCGATCCCCCGGTCCCGGATTTACTGGGTTGGCTCGGGCCGCATGATGATTCGCGGTTGGGGGGGCGGGGAGGTCATCCTGACTCCTCTCCAGTTCGAGCGAATCTCTAGCTCGGTTCTACACCCCAAAGCAAGCCTTCGCGCTTTGAACCTCACGTCGCGGGTCCTCCCTGCGCCGCGCCGAAACACGGAATTGGGTCAATTCCGTCAACGGACCGTGTCGCCGCATGTGCACTGGCACTGCATCGCCGGCGGCCGCGTCCAGGGCGTGAACTACCGCGCGCGGGTCGCGGAGGCGGCCCATCGGCACAGCGTGGTCGGCACGGTCGCGAACCGTCCCGACGGCACGGTCTTCATTGACGTGCAGGGTCCGCTCGATGCCGTGGAGGCTTTCCTCCGCGACGTGAGCGGCCCGCGGGGCGTGAGCCACGCGTACGCGGTCGAACGTGTCGCAGAGGTCGCGGTCTCGCCCGACCTGGTCGGGTTCGAGATCGTGCGGGTCTAACTCGCGGGTCCCGCCCCCGGCTGCCCCGAATTCGTCAGGAGGACGAGGCTCGAGTGCCCCCGCAGTCGGGGGTGAGCACGGTGGCCGTTATACCGACGTATACGGCCTCTACGCCCGCAACCCAGGTGATGTTCGTCGCCGCGGAAGTGTTGCCATTCTGCATGACGAAGTACCAAGGCTCCACGGTCACTCCGTTGTTCTGGGAGCGATAGATCGGCACGTTCCAGCTGAAGTTTCCTTGGATGACCTGCCCGGTAGTGAAGCATTGATCCTGTTCGGAACAAGCGAATCTCGAAACGTTCGACGACGGGAATGCCGCGAACTCGATGGGCGACATCACGTAGACCGCGGCAGGGTGCGTCGCGACGAACGACCCGGTCAGGACTGCATACGTGTCGGGGCTGAACAGGAACGAGAAATCGATGTGGGCTCCGGCCCCGATTGTAAAGTTGGTGCCGATCGCGATGAACGTGGCAGGCCCCGGCCCAGGGGGAAGTGGGCATTCGGGCGGACTAAAGGGCGCGCGAGGCATGCCCAACTCCGAGGGCGGGTTGCAGGGCCGGGTAACGAAGTAAGCCCAGACTCCCGTCAGGATAGAAACGGCGACGACCACCGCCACGACCACGGCGATCACTTTCCGCCGCCTCGTGCGATCCATAGACCCCCAAACGAAATCGCATCACTCACGATAACCACCCCGGCGCGGGTCCTCCCCGCGCGCTCCGCTCGCGGGTCCGTCATCGTGGTTCGGAACACTTACGTAACTTGGAGACGGTAGGGTCAAAGGATGAACAGTTCCCCCATCGAATGGGTCGAAGGAGACCCATTCTGGCCCCGGGTGCACCGCGTGATGCGTTGGGTCACACTGGGCATCTTGGTCATCGCGTTCCTGACCCTGTTCCAGGACCTTGGGATCGTGGTGAGTCTGCCGTACTCCACCTTCGGCCTCCCGGGATCGCTCATCCAACTGGGCTTGATCGGGCTACTCCTTTTCGTCGTCTTCCTCCCGCTCCGCTTGCCCGTGGCGGGGCCCATCGGAATCACATCCGCGGGTCTCGTCGTGCGAGGCGGTCTCCGACCGCGACTGATCCCCCGAGCCCGCATCGTCGGTGTGGGCCCTCAGCGTGCATTCATCCGCGGATGGGGCGGCGCAGAGCTTGTTCTCACTCAGACCCAGGGAGAGAAGATCACTCGTTGGTTCTACGGTCCCTAGCGCGGGTCCTCCCCGCTCGCTCCGCTCGCGGGTCCCCCCCGCGCCGGGAGGGGCTGCTCACTTCCCGGGAGTTTGAACCGAAGAACTGGCCCCTCGGGGCGTGAAGGCCCATGCGACCAGGAAAAGACCGCCGAGGATCAGGATCAGACTGATTACTTCCGCGAGTAGCGGTCCGCCCCTCGCATAGATCAGCCCTACGAGCACGAGGATGACTCCAGTCGGCAGCGGCCAGGTGGCGCGAAGATGCATCCAGTCTCTGGAATCCTTGCGGTCACTTGAGGCGGGTGGGTGGCGAGTCGACAACCCGGCTGACAGTAGTTTCGTTCGTTTTCGGACCCCCCTTTCCTAATCGGCTGGTCCATCCGGGTCCGCTGGTCCACTATCAAAGTTCTCCCTCGGAGAATCACTTGTCCGATCCGTTGGACCAGCCGGTTCCGCGGCGACGCCGATTTCGGGCCACGGCCCACCCCCTGGTCCACCCCCGGGCAGGCGTCCCTGCTCCGATTTCGGGGCGCTCCGGGCCGTTAACTCGTAGATACGGATTCGAGCTCCGTCCGTTCTAACACGCCTGTGTCTAAGCCCCAGGGCGTTGAGGGCAATCCCCACCTGCTCGTCGGTCCGTCTGAATCGCTCGGACGGGGGGAGGTAGGCCAGGAACTCCCGAGAAGTTGCCTCAATCTTGCCGTTGGCTACCAATTCTTGAATGGCCGAACGCAAGAAACCGGGCAACGGGTCGGTTTCGCAATCGTCCGGAATCGCTGATCGTGGGGTTTCCCCGCTCTTCGGCAGCTCGACGAGAGTCCCCTGATCGAGAAAGGGCCAGACTCTGGCGCCTGAATTCTGGTGCGGGTGGAACGACGCCCGCCCTTCCTTCCAGACGAGACCCACCCCGTCGGTCCAGAGCCGGAACCCGGGGAACGCCGAATCGAGCACGGACAACGCTCTCGGAAGTCGGGACCGCTCTGGAAGCACGATCAGGACACGGTGCCCAGCCGCCCGACCCTTCTTCACATTCCGGACGACCTGCCCCGCGGCCTTGGCGAGGGTCGAGCACTCGACCTCGACGTTGTAGGTCGTGGCCCCCCATTGGAACTGACCGTCGGGTAGAAGCACCCCCGCGACCTGTTCGGGAACGTTCATTGCGATCCCACGCGCATGAAGAAACATCGCGAACTCGGTCAAGGTCTCAACGTGCTCCTCCCCCTCGTTCCGGCGGCCACGAAGGGCCTGGAGGTGAACGTCCCCGCGCGGGGTAAGGCGAATTGAGCCGTCGCCAGGGTCTCGCTCGACATCCCCCGAGGCCGTTGCGCGAGCGAGCGCCCCCGCGAGCTGGTCGGGTGGCAGCGCGGTGGCCTGGGCCAGCTCTGGGAGGGCCAAGGACCGACCCGGGAGGGGCGCCAGAAGACCGTGGACCTCCTCCTGGCCCACGAGCCAAGGAGAGGCTTCGGAGTCGTCCCGCTGGGCGTATCGCCTCGAACTCTGCGTCACGGCGGCCTTCAGATCGCCTGAGGAGGGACCGAGAGGGGGCGAGGGAAGCGTCCCGAGCTTCAGGAGGTCTCCAGACACCGCCATGGCGACCTCGTGGGGCCTGAGGCCACCGACTAGGTCCTGGGGCCGCCAGCCGTGGCCCGCCCCGTTGACGATCTTCCACGCGTCCCCCATGTCGTCGGCTCCCAGCGAGAAGAGGAGCCAGGCGTCCACGTTCCCGAGTAGCGCTGCCCGGACCCGGGGAGGCACCCGGTGGAGGAACTGGGTGATCGCGACTACGTGGAGGCCGAACTTCGCCCCCTCGCTGAGCATGTCCGCGAGGGCGGGCACGGCATAGTTGTGGACCTCATCGAGAACGAGAAAGACCGGCCGATCGGGTCGCCCGACCCGCTGGAGAGCGGCCCAGAGCTGGGTGAGGTAGATCGCTCCGAGGAAGTTGGCGCCATCCGCCCCCAGAGCCGCCTTTGAGAGGTTCAGGAGTAGGAGGCGGTGCCCCAGCAGGCGGTCGAACGAGACAGGGTGAGTTCGCTGACAGAGCGCGATCCGGAGGAGCGGGTTGGTCGCGATCTTTCCGACCTTGTCGAGCGAGGACATGGTGAAGTTGTAGTCGAGGCGCGGCAGGTGGTGCTCGAGGAAGTTTCGAAGAGGGCCCTGCGGGGCGCTTGCGACGAACCGCTGGAGGGCCTGCTTGGACGAGAGGATGTGGTAGGCGTCGACGAGGTTCGAGCCCGGTGCCAGCGTGAGTCCCTGGACGAGCGCCCGCAGGACCAGTTCGGCTCGTCCCCCGATGCTCTCCTCCCCCCACGCGCTCCGGATCGCGGCGAGGAGGTCGCCCGCGAGCGCCTCGGACCAGCGTTCCGTGCTCGACAGGTCGCCGGTCTGCCAAGTCGGGCGCCCGGAGCAGCCCCAAAGGCACGGAGACCCTTGTCTCGCCGTCCTGCTCGAAGGTGGGGTGGGCAGGGTCGATCTCGATCGTCTCCGACGCGACGGCGGGAGGGAGACGCGAGATTACCCCCTCCACGAGCGTCCCGGTAGGTTCGATCAGGACGACGGTGGCCTCAGGGCGCTTGGCCAGGGTCTGGAGAACGAGGTTGAGCGCGAGCGTAGACTTCCCCGACTGGGTCCGCCCGAGAATGGCCAGGTGGTGCCAATCCTGAGGCAGGGCAACCCGATCCGGTCCACTGAGTCCGACAACCAGCCGTGTGTCCGGGCGCGGAGGTGACCGAGGTCCGCTCAAATCTGCGGTCCTCACTCCAGCGGGCAGCGTCACCGGCCGTCCGGGCCCTCGCCCCAGGAATATCGGTGCAGTGGGTAGCACGAAGCCCGGCCCTGGCCGCCCGGCCGGTGCCCCGGCATACGAGCAGGCAGGATGGTGGGCAGCCCACGGAATGCTCAGCAGGTGCCCCAGTTCGGTCGCGGAGACGTCGCGTCGCGCCTTCTTGTTCGAGAACCGGACGATGTCGTGGGTAGCGAACGCGGCGTGAAAGGGCTGTTCCACTTTGCGGGGGATTACTTGCCAGGAGCGCCAAGGCACGCCACCCCTGGTCGTCGACTGCTCCAGCCAGGAACCGAGAGCGGTCAGCGCCTCCTGCGGTCGGGGCCCGCGGAGATGTGCGCGCAGCTCGACGTGATAAGCAGGTCCGGCGCGACGAGACTCCATCTCGGCCCGGAGGTCGCGACCCTGTCGTTCCGCGAACAGGTTGAAACGCGGGGAGAGCAGTCCTTCTTCCCAAGTTCGGGTCCGCCGGAATAGGAGCTGTAGGACCACATCGTGACCCTGGAGCGTGCGGGAGCCCAGGGTGCGAAGTAGGAAGCCGGCGGTATCGGCCTCGGGCCGAAGCTCGAGCGGGAGGTGGTGATGTCGCTGGACGGCGACCGCCCGCGCGAACACTCCTCGTTTGATGATGTCCGCCGCGGGACACGGTAGTGCGGACCCCGCAGCGAGTCGGGAGCGCGTATTCTCGAGGTAGATCATCATCGACTCGAGGTCCCTCGCGGATGCGGATCCGAGGGTGTAGCGAACCCTGCTGCCCGGTTCCGTGAACCTCCAGCCAGAAGGGGGTTGACGAAGTCCAAGTCAGCGGAGGGATTTCCGGGGGTTCGTGGACGGGTGCGGGCAGCAACAGTTCGCGGTGGACGGAAGTGGGTTCCATGCCCCCTGCGAGCCCGAAACGAGGGTGATAACCGGCCGGGCGGGGCGAACGATGAACGGAGAGCGGGGAAGTCCGGCCATATTTCGGGTTCGCCCAGTCTGGCAGCGGCGGTGGTTTGTCGTGCCTCCAGTCTGGTGGCGGGGTTTCCCGCCGTGGCTTGGCCTTGATTGTCAGAAAGCCGGACGCAATCCCAACGGCAGTGCCGGCGAGGAAGAAACCATAGAACGATGTCACTAGCCCCAGGATTGACAAGACGATGATTGCTTCACCGGTCCCCCGTGCGGTTCTGGGCCGCCACCAGCCCTCCATTCCGAGAGCGATAATGCTGAGGCCGGCAACGAAGCCCAGGATTCCCGCGACTTCCAAGGAAACCCCGTAGCAAACCAAACGTGTGAAAGGAGGGGTCGGTCGCGCCAACATTCACAGAAAACAATCCGCCCGCTCCGAGGAGCGTGCTCGCGAGATAGGTCAGGCCGACGACCCAGGTTGGCCGGTCGTTCGGGTCAGGGTCCATCTGGGCCGCGATCAGACTTGCCATTTACTGCGCCCCTGACGGCCCCTCCCGTCGTTCGGGAAAAGTGAGGGTGGCCTTAGCTCATCTGGCTGGCTCCGCCGCTGTTCACTTTTCAGCGGACGGGTTCGCTACTTAGAACTCGACCCGCTGGGAGAGCTCGGTGGCGACCGGGATAGCACACGCCGGAGCGCTCGTAGAGCCCTCCAATGTATCGGGTCGATCAGAGTCCTCCCGGTCGCCATTCCAATCTTTCGATAAGCTGAGTGCTAGCGGAGGGTCCTTCAACCCGGGTGACTCTCGGGTCGACTTGGAGGACACCGTGCCGACAACGGCGCGGTGGTGGACGGAGAAGGCCGAGGAGTACGTGGAATGGTTGAGACAAGAGAGCGAGCTGAGCGATGGGTATCTGACGCGGAACCGGCGATACCTCGTCGCGTTTCAGGGGGATTGCAAGCGAGCCGGGGTCACGGCACCCGCCGGACCCACCGACCTGACCCGGGAGCACATCCGCGCCGTCAAGGGTTGCGGTCTCTGGGGACCGCGGACGTTGAAGACGACGTTCAGCGTTCTGCGAGGGTTCCTGAGGTGGGCCGAGAATCCGCTATCGGACGGGAAGAACCCAGTGTGGCGCCTCCCGTCCGGGTTCGCGGATCGCAGGAACTGGGTCGACCGGGACGAAATGGTGGCCCTGTATCGTCACGCCGGAGGGCGTGTGCGCGTGCGGGTCGTCCTGCAGGGGTTCAATGGGTTGCGAGAGTGCGAGGTGCGGCGACTGAAGGTCCGCGACCTAAGCCTGACGCTCCCACGGCCCACGCTGACCATTCGCGGCAAGGGGCGATTCGGAGGGAAGTACCGCACGATCCCGATGGACCCGATGACGCGCGCGGTCCTCGTGGAGTGGGTGACCGGGAAGGGACCCGACGAAGGACTCTACCCCGTGGGACACACGGTGGCAGACGGCGAGCTCGCCGAGCTGGGGAAAGCTGCCGCCACATCGGTTCGGGTCACCGGGCACGTCCTGCGGCGATCATTCGGGCGCCTCGCCTACAAGGCTGGGGTTCCCGTGCCGACCATCCAGCGGATCTTCGGGCACGTCTCCATCGACCAGACCCTGCACTACATCGGGGTAGGGCAGGAGGAGATGACCGAAGGATTCGCCGTTTTCGACACCCACATCCGGGCCGCCATGGACCCCCCGTTTTCGGACCCCCAACGGCAAACCGTGTTTTGAAAATGGCGCGATTCTCTGACGAGAAGTGGGCCCAGTCGGATTTGAACCGACGACCTCCCGGTTATCAGCCGGGTGCTCCAGCCAAACTAAGCTATGGGCCCCGCAGAGTGCGACGATACTGCTCTAAAAACGATTGCCCAACCGGTCAGGACCTGATGCAGGACCCCCGACGCTCGCTCACGGACCTGATGGATTCTTGCCGGGTCGAGTGCGGCCGAGAGTGCGAGTGACCGGTCGGGGGATTCTTAGGTGCGGTCCCGTCCGCCCGGCACGTCGCGTCGTGAAGAGGGCCGATAGGTCTCGAGCGGGTGGTCTCCGAGCAGGTCATCGAGGTGATATCCCTCGATCGACCCTTCATACTCTTTCAAGAGGACCGCGATCATCCGGGCCGCCTCGATCGGATACTTGCCGATGGCGGTCTCTGCGGCCAATACGAGACCGCTCGCCCCATCCAGCAGAGTGTTGATGACATCGTTCACTTCGGCGCGGGTCGGAGCGCGCCGCTGGACCATGGATTCTAGGAAGTTCGTAGCGACATAGACGGGAACCCCCAGCGAGTTGGCCTTCCGGATGATCGCCTTTTGGAGGAGCGGGATCGCTTCGAGTCGGACTTCCCGGGAGAGGTCGCCCCGGTCGATGAGAATGCTGTCCGCCGACTGAGCGATCTCGACCAGATTTCGGACCGCCTCTCGGCTCTCGATCTTGGCGACGATCGTATCGCGAGGGCCGATCATCGCTCGCAGCTCGTTCACGGCCCGCGAGTTGTTGCAAAAGGACAGATCGTACTCGTGGATCTCATGCTGCTTTGCGATCTGGATGGCGAGGAGGTCCTTCTCCGAGAAGGTCGACAGCGTCGGCGAGGGAAGTGCCGTGACGGCCTTTCGGGCGCCTATCTCGCCGCCGGTAACGACCGTGGCCTCGGCCGCCCCCGCGCGGACTCGATCGACCCGGAGTACGACCGAATCGAAATCGATGCTCATCCACGTGGACGGTTCCAACCGCGAGGCCACACCTCCGGGAGTCAGCGGGATCGTCGAGGAGTCGCCTCGGATCGCTTCGGAAACCAACCGAACGGTTTGGCCCTCGCTCACTTCCACCCCGTCGTTCATCATCCCTGTGCGGATCTGCGCGCCTTCGGTGTCGATGCATATGGGCACCGAGGTGCACCCTTGGATCAACCGAATGACCCCCTCGAGGTCGGCGATGTCCGTATGCGACAGATTGATCCGGAAGCTCGCCACGCCGATCGCCTCCAGCTGAGTGATCACCCGGGCGTTCAGCGAGCTGGGTCCCAAGGTGCAGATCAGCGGTTTTCGGCCGGGCGCCTTCGGCTTCCGGGACATCGGTGCCGTTCCCGGGTCCCCATCTTGTCTTGCCACGGACGTTAACGTACCTTTCCGAGGCTAAAATCAATACGAGTACTTCCCGACCGCGGAGTAGGACCAATGCGCACCGTAGCCGGTCCCCCGTCGACCACTTCCGAGCGTGCCGGACGGAACCCGGGCCACGGGATCGCGCCCACCGTTGACAGAGCGGAGCGGTCCCCTCCGCGGTCCTAAAGGCTCGACGACGCGGGTTGCTCGGAGGCCGCCCGTCCTGCGGGGAGGAATCCCGTAGTGTGCGGTGAGTTCCTCGGAACGCCAGCTCGGATCTCCCTTCCGCGAGACCGGGAGGAGGGCGGTAGCCGCGGGGATCGCCGATCCGTTATGGAAGGGGGTCGTCAACCGTGGAGAAAGTGACGGACGCCGGTCAGAAGTATCGGAAGGGTCACGCCGAGACGGTTCAAGGTGAAGGCAGCGATCATCAGGAGTCCTAGGGCCACCACGGCATCGAGAAGGACCCCCCCCCGCGACGAACGGATCGAACGCATCGGCCCGGTCTCCACGGGCAAGGGAGGTCCACTGGTACAAGTAGTTCGTCGTCCACACGGTGGGCTGTTGCGGGACGTGAGGATTCGGACCGCGCGGGGCTGACGGAGCGCACCCCCGACCGCCGCGAGCTACCACGGCAGCTCGCCGACCTGGCCCCAACGATGAGGGGACGGGGAAGGCCCATGCGCCGACCCGCGTTGGACCGGCTAACGGTGGCGTCGAGAGGTCCGCGAGATTCGCTTCGCAGAATTCACCGCGCCCGCACCCAACAGAACGATCGCGAAGAGTATCATGACGGTCAGCGTCGCCTCCAGCTGGGCTGAGATCATCACCGGATCGCGTTCGGGAGAGAGGGTCGTGCCCGCGCCGGGGGGGCCGCTGCCCGTCCCCGACGTGCTGTTCCCTGGACTCGAATGGGTCGACGTATTGGTGGCCGAAGTGTTCTCAGCGAAGATCGTCAGGAGGAGCTGCTCGGGCTCGAGCAGAATCGCGTTGACGTTCGACACCGTGTACGCCCCGGCCCGAGTCGGGCCGCGGCGAAAGTGCCCGCGAACGTGAGGTTGTCGATCGAGAAGTTTCCGGTCGGACCAACCGCCGTGACGAGCTGGAAGGTCGAACCATTCTCCAAAGTGAAGTTCAGTTGGGCGGTCAATCCCGCCGGAACCGATGAGTTCGCCAGTTCGACGGTACCGTCGATCGCCCAGGGGTCGGGTGAGCTTCCGGTAGAGCCTCCCCCCGCGGCCTGGTACATCTTGACGACTACCGTCGACCCGGGTGGCAGGGCTACCGTCATTCCGGGGACGTACAGGGCGTTCGACACGTCGCCGTTCGAGTCCATCGTGTACACTTCGCCAGTCCAGTTGGTCGGGGACATGCCGGCGAGAGAGAGGCTCTCTCCCGTCGTCTCGTTCGCGTTGGAGAACAGCAGGGAGGCGTCCGTCGTATTGTCCGACCCCTCTGCCGCAAACGTCCCCTGATCCGCCCCGCCCGAGACCGTGACGTTGCGGATCGTGCGGATGTCCAGGTGGGTGAAGAGCTTCGAGTAGAGCGTGTACACGGGAGTAGGCTCGTTCGAGCTGGAGTTGTAGAGACAGTCCGAGGCCCCGCAGAAGAACCGGAAGAAGGTGAACTCGGGCATGCCGGCCTCGAGCGCCTGCGCCACGTTGGCCGAAGTGTACACCGCGTCGGTCGGGGTCCCGTCGAACCCATCGCACCCGTGGAGGCCGATATTGAACTCGTGGACCTCTACCGGAATGCCCGCCGCCCCCGGAACCGCGTACGAATGGTACGTGGTCACGGTCTGGGTTAGCTTGGCGGGTGCGAACAACTGACTGGCGTTCTCCCCGGTACACCACTCGTTCGGGTAGTTATGGTAGGCCAGCAGCGTCACGTTGGGCGCCGCCGCATCGATAGCCTGGAACCAGCTCCCCACTCGGGAGGGCTTGTTTCCTTCGGATTCGATTCCCACGACGCACGCCCCGGGGTCCAAGTGTCGGATCGTGTCGGTCATGTTCTGGGCCAAGGAAGCGTACTGGGTGGCCGTGGGGACCGAGTGGTCCGAGCTCTTCCAGGACGTCCACGGGATGTTGAAATGGATCCACCCCTGCGGTTCGTTGCCGACCGACCAGCAACCGGGCGTCCATCCGGTTTCCGCCTTGAGCCAGTTCATCAGATACGCGACCGTCGACGGAGAATTGGTCTCGGCCGGGACTCCGAGGTCGCACGAGTCGGACGGGATCCACTGGCAGAGAGTCGCGAACGCCGCGACATTCTCCTGAAGTCCTTGGCAGGAACCGCTGTCCGAGTACATGCAGCCGTTCGACCAGTTCTCCTGCTCGATCTGGTTCGCTCCAAATCGAAGGAACTTGATCGGAGTCGCGTTCAGCAGACCGGACTCGAAGTGGTTGACCGAGGTTCCGGAGATGAACGTCCCCCAGAAGTCCGGCGTTTCCTTGGCCGCGACCCCATTGAGGGTCAGGGTGAGGGGCGTGGACACCGAGGGGGAGAGGTGACTGGCCACCGACGGGGCGGCCAGGGGAACACCGCTCACGAGGAACATCGAAGCCAGGCCCAAGCACAGGAGGATCGCGACAGGGGGGACCCGATGCCGGGAGTGTCCCGAGAAAGCGGACTCCCGGTTCACGGGGCGAATGCATCGTGCCGTCTCCGCCGTGATCGATCCGGGGGAAGGTCCCTCGGAGGACGGAGGGCGGTCGCCGGACCCACTTGAGTTCAGGGAGGACCCGTCGAGACGCACGGCCGAGTGGGGGGCCCCGGCAGACCGGCGCGCGACTGCCCTCAGGTAAGGTTGGTCGGACACAACTTCCACCGCGTGAGCGGAGAGGAATGGGAGTGTACGATTCTCGTCGCCCGTACTATTTCAAGATGCGCATAAGTGCGGATTACTACGTATTGGCCTCGGCGAAAGGAAGGGTCAGTGGCTAAGCCCTTGATTGGTAGATTCTTTGTCGAAGGACCCGTATGAGTTACCGGGCTGCCCCTGCCCTCCGCGGCCGATACGAGGGCACGCACTCGCGCCCCGCCCTTCCATAACGTGATGCCGATCCGGCCCTTCGCCCCCCAGGCGCTCTACGTCGCATCGCTCGATCCCCGCTCTCCGGGTCGCTGGGTCGGCCCACCTCTTGAATGCCGCAGATCAGCTCGGCTCGACGACAGGTCGGGGGGGGAGAATGGGTAGTGAGCACGGCGGGAGTAGGCCGGGAGACGCTCTTCTTTCCGAACGCAGGACCATTTCACTCGACCCTGGGCACGCCCGCGCCTCCAACCGCGGAGGCGATCTCCTGGGCCGGTTATTCCGTCACGTGCCGCGCCCAGCTCGTCCGTCTCCGGACATGGCGCATCTCCGAAATCGACCCATCGGCCCGGGTCTCTTTCGTCCAACTTTGGACCGTCCCGAGGCGGGAACCCGGCGACCCGCTAGACCTCGGCCCATGCAATGGGGGATCCGCCGGAAACGGGCCGCCGAGCCAGCCGTGATAGCCGTCTCGCTCAGGAATTGGGACTTGCGAAAGAACCTAACACCCGCAGGAGGTCGGACGACCGGCCTGGTTCGGACAGTGAGCTCACCCAAGGAACGCACATGGTTTCCAATCTAGCCTCATTCGCGCGGCGGTTTCCCATCGGAAGGAGTAGACTGAATTGATGGACCACCGACTTACTCCCACACTAGTTGTCACGCTGGCTGTCGTCCTTAGTCTAACGGCGATCGGGCCTGTCCCCTCCGCCGGAGCGATCCCAATCCTGGTCCCCCTAGCAGGAACCGCGCCGACACCGACTACCGCCTCCCCCTCGGTCAGTGCCCAGACCATCTTCCCCCTCCTAGCGTCAGGGACCACCGTCTCCCCCGGCGTTCTTTCCTCGCCAGGAGACCTCCTCCTCGCCTGGTTTTCGATCTACGGCCACGAGTGGGTCCAATCGGTCACGGACTCGGCGGGAGACACGTTCGTCCAGGAAGTGAACTCTTCGATGTCGTACGGGACCTCTACGGCGCGGAACGGACTCTCTCTCTGGGCCGCAGCGGACGTGAAGGGAGGGAGTCCCGTCACGGTGAATGCATCGCTGTACGTTCCCAAGGGGTGGACGCCACTCGCTTCCGCCTCCATTGTCGATGTCACCGGTGTGGCCACTCACCCGATCGATTGGTTGGGGGTCCCCTTCAACACCAGTCTTGACCCAGGTCAGCGGAGCAAGACGTTCGTCAGCAGCGTGACCGCCGAGGCGGGCGACCTCGTGCTGTCGGGAGTCGCCGCCCGGGGCTACGACAGTTTCACTGCGACCGGCGGCGCCTCCCGCGTAGACCAGTCGGTCGCTCAGTCGGTCTCGGGAAAAGCCATGACGATGACCATGTTCGACCGGACCGAGGAACGACGTCCGGGACGGTCTGGCTGAACGGGACATCCAATACTACGCCCGCATGGGTGGGCGAAGGTCTGAGCGTAACTTCCCCCGGAAGCACCTCAACACAGTTCTCCGTGACGTTCTCGGAGGTTGGACTCCCGACCGCAGCGTCCTGGTCGGTGGCGCTCGGGACCACCCTCGAGACCTCGACCTCGAACATGGCCTCGTTCACCGAGCCCGACGGGACCTACAACTACACGGTTCACACGCCTCCCACGTACTCGGTCGCGCCTGCCACCGGGAGCTTGACCGTGAGTGGGGCCGATGTGACGGTCGACGTTACGTTCGCCGGGTACATCCAGCACATCGTCGTGATCATGATGGAGAACGCGAACCTCCACAGTATCATCACAGGGAGGAGCCAACCGTACGAGCGGTACCTGTATCACACGAGTGGCAGCATACCCAACTTCTACGCGGTCTGCCACAAGTCTCCGCCGGACTACGTCGCCCTCACGAGCGGCAACACGTCGGACTGCGAAAATCAAAAGGGGGTGCTCACCGCCAAGAATCTGCCCGATTCTCTCGAGGCCGACCGGAATGACGTGGGCGGGCTACATGGAGTCTATGCCCAAGCCATGCGATTCCTACCTTACGGCTACCTATGATGGGGTCAATCACAACCCCTTCCTTCTGTACAAAGACATTGTGAGCAACGCGAGCCGATGCAAGGCAAACGACGTCAATAGCGCCCAGTTTAACCAGAGCCTTGCGTCCGGAACGTTGCCGACTTTCTCTCTCTACAGTCCGAACGATATCGATGACTGCCACGGGACGGCCACCCAACCCGAGAATCGAGCGTTGTGCGACTCATGGCTGAAGGGGTTCCTCGCGCCGATCCTGAACCACACCGGTAATTACACGTCCACGGAGACGCAGGAGGTTGTGGCTCACACCGCGTTCATCATCGCGTACGACGAGGGGGACAACAAGTCCTCCGACGCGGGCTACTCGGTCGGGGGGATCAGCACGCCCTATTGCTACGGATTCTTCGGCTACAGCCTGACGGCGTGCGGGGGAAGCACCTACGTGGTGGTCGTGAGCCCCTATTCCGTGGGAACGTCGTTCACTCAAAACGCGACCGACATGGGTCTGACGTCCACCATCGAGTGGTTGCTCGATATCCCGAGCGACGGAGGTTACGATGGAAGTCCGTACTTCCCCGCGATGACGTCCCTTTTCTCGTTCCCGTAGGGGTCGGCTGATACCCCGCTCGGCCGGCGCAGCGAAGGAAGTACAGAGACCGAAGCCTCTGCCGGCCCAAGACCTCACGTTTCCAGGGCGCGAAGCAGTTGGGCCATATCGGCCACGAAAGCGGGAGCCCACCACAGGTAGACCCGACCCACGCCTTGGGAGGCGGCTTCCCGAAACCGGTCGACCACGGTCGAGCTCGGGACCCCATTGTCCCGGTCTCCCAAGGTCAGCTGGACCACGAGCCGTCGAGGATCGAATCCACGGGAGACCCACTCGGATCGAAGTCGTTGGACGACCGTCGACCATCCCGCCGGTCCGACGGTCGCCCAATGTTGGGTCTGCGGGTAGACATCGTCGACACGACCCCGGATCGTCCCGTAGTCCCACCCATAGCGCTGAAGCGGGCCCTCTTGGAGCGGTCGACCGGTCGGGATAGGCAACGGCCCGGCGACCCGCCGAACGGCAGACCGCCGCGAATCGGTCGAAATGGGCGAGAGTGGGTGCGAATTCCCAGGTGAACCCCGGATCCCAGTTCGGCTCGTAGTCGAGCAGGATCGAAGCGAGCGAGGGAAGGGATTGTGACGCGATCGTCGCGACCTTTTCCAAGTTCGAGGAGTGCGCTGCGAACTGGACCCCCTCGGGCAGGGCGGCCGCCAATTCTGTCGCCCAACGGTTGAGGTTAGGGACCGAGAGAGGTTGGTCGTGGTTCCCCGAGACGAGGTCCACTTCGTCTCCAGGGTGCACGTAGGGCCGGAGGGGGCCGAGGAGGGCCGCCACCATCGCCTCGTTGTAGGCCGCGATGGTCAGGGGAATGGTTCGGGGCATCCACGGGCCGGAGTCTTCGAGGAGGATAGCGCTGTCCGCGGAGAGTTTGGGGTTCCCCCGACGAGCTCGGATGTTACGGGCGGGGCGCGGAGGGGCTCCCGGAGGCCGATGGAGCGGGATCCGAAAGCGATTGACGACCGTTCGGACGATACCTTTATACCGGTTACTTGAGGAGTCAACGGCGAGTCTCAGCGTGACCGCGTCTTCGAGTTCGGGGGTCAACGGAAAGCACCGTTCGCCGAGCGGTCCGCTCGTCGACGCTTCCCATCGGTACTTCCTGCCCGTCGTTTCCGGACTTTGCATCTTTCTTGGGGGGGTCCTCCTTTTCCGCGGACCGGAATCGCTCGGGAAGTACCCCCCGCTGGCGATCCTCGCCCTCGGAACGGGATGCCTCGTGAGTTCCCTGGCGTACCTAGGATGGAAACATCCGAAAGTGGACCCCCCGCTGGCCATGGCCCGGGCACCGGTCCTCGACATCGGCCCGGCGCTGTGCTCCGAGTGTTCGGCTCCGATCCCCCCCTCCTTGGGATGGGAGGATCTCTTCTATGGCCGGTACGAGGTGCCCGCTCGAGGCGACGGCACCGCGACCGCTCTTCGCGTCCTTTTCACTCCCACGTCCGCCGCCGACCAGCTCTGGATCCACTGGCTGCCAACCGAGGTCGGACAGTTCCCCAGTGAGCTCATCGGTCCGATCCCTGAATCCTCGGTACTATCCTCCCGAGCCCGCCCTCTCTACCGAACCGGTCGGGCCTAGCCTTGAGCCCGCCCTCCTTCCGGCATCGCCTTCGACCGACCCAACGGAACCGCAGGCTCCCGCGCTCGCATCCCCTCCCGAGTCCGTTGCCCCCGACCTCCCCCATCCGATGAGCCCGGTCTCAGTTCCCCCGCCGGTCCCCCGAAGCGATCGCCGACCTCCCCGACCGTGACGGGAGCAAAGAGAGCGATCGACGGTGGGGAAACGCCCCGCTGGATGCGTTCGATCCTCGCGGAAGCGATGAACCCGGTCCCTCCGCACCTTCGGGTGGATGCGGAGATCACGACGGAGTCGCAGGGACCCCTCGGAACCTCCCTGGTCGCGCCCGATATCGAGCTGCGCTGAGTCCCACATGGATCTGGGTCGCGGGTCCCGCCGCGTCCCGGCACGGGCTTGGGTCCCCCAGCGAAGCGGAGGATCGGGACGCGCCGCTGCCGTTTGGTCAGACGGCGTCCGCGGGCTCGGTCATGGAGAGGACGTTCCCGTCGGGGTCCTTGAACCACGCCACCATGGTCCCCCCCGGAGCGGTCCAGATCCCGTTCCGGTCCTGGTCGAGCCCGTCGTAACGGACGAACGCGACGCCCTTGGAAGCGAGGTCGTGGATCTCGCGGACCAGGTCGCTGACCTGCCAACCGAGGGCGGTTTGCGGGCCGGGGACGACCGTCTTGAGCTTCTGGATTCGGAGCGTGGTCCCGTTGCAATCGAACAGGAGAGTCTGGGCGTCCTCGCCCATCGAGATGAGCCCCAGCGTTGCTTGGTAGAACCGGCGGGACTCGGCGGGTCGGGCCGTAGAGAGGAACGCGATGACGTTCGCGGTCTCCAGCATGCAGAGGCATCGCCTTCTCGAAGAAAGTCCTTCCGATGAGGTGCGCCCCCACCGGCCGCGATCCGTTCTAGAAGCGGGCGATGCTACCGGTGGAAAGGGCCCGTCGTTCGAAGACGCCCCAGAGACCCATTGCAAGACCCACGGAGATGAGCCCCGACAGCGCCACGGCGCCCCAGAGATGACCGAGGGTGCCCATCGAATCGCCGGCGATCGCGCCGCGGATCGCCGCCAGGCCCCAGGTCAGAGGCAGCGCGTCACCGAGATACTGGAGCGGCACCGGGAGGCTCGAGACGGGGAAGTTCACTCCCGAGAGGAGCAACCCGATGAACAGGAAGATGTTCCCCAGAATGATCGACGTGCGCAGATAGAGAGCGACCCCTCCGAGAAGGAGGCCGAAGCCGACCATCGCCATCGCCGTGAGCACGACCGACACCGCGAGCCCCGGGATCGTCGCGAGCGGGATCGAGACGTGGAAGAGGACCGCCGCGTAGACCAGCCCCACCGTCACCGTCGCGAAGGAGATCAGAATCGGGATGAGCCCCCGACCGAGGTAGAGTGCGATCCGGTTGGCGGGAGAGACCAGCAGGTGCTCCATCGTGCCCTGCTGCTTCTCGGTGTCGGTCGTCTGGCAGACCGAGAACACGCTCGAGTACGTCACGGTCGCGACGGCGTTGCCGACGGCCGTGAAGGCGATCTCGGCGGCCCCCCCGTTGCCGAGCTGGACGACAAAGGCGAAGAAGACCATCTGGGTCAGCGGAATGATGAAGACCGTGCCGAGGACGAAATCGAATCGCATGAACCCGAGGCTGGTGCGTGGGGCGAGGACGGCGTTGGTCCAGAACGCGCGCCAGAAGGCGGGGCGGTAAGCTCTCTCCGACGTCAGCGCCATCGACCCCACCCCTCAGTAGTCGGAGAGCTGCCCCGACTCGAGCACATGCCGTTCGACCCGTTGGAAGACGGAGCCCGCGATCGCCGCGTACACCGCCGTGACCCCGATCGCCCCGACCAGGTCCCAGCCCCAGCCCCAAGCGAAGCCCGTGTATCCCGGGATGGAAATGTACCGCAGCGCATCCAGCGCCCACGTCGGCGGGAACAGGAGGGCGATGGGGTTGGTCCAGAACGGCAGCAGGATCACGGGGAACATGCATCCGGTCCCGATGTAGAACGCGAACTCGCCGACGTTCTGGATGAACCCGGCGTAGCGGCTGTAGACGAAGGCCGCCGCGAAGACGACGCCCACGCTCGCCAGCGTGACCATGACGAAGACGAAGAGCACGACGAACAGAACGGGGTTGGGCAATTGGGGGGGTCCCCCGGCGGCGATGACGACGACCAGGTAGACGATGAGTCCTCCGAAGAGGCCCGCGACGACATTCCAGATGATCCGACCGAGGACCACGTAGAGGTACGGTGCCGGGGCCTGGATCGTCGGCTCGAGGGTCCCCAGGAAGCGGTCCTGTCCCGTGGCCCAACCGCTGCCGTACAGCGTCTGCCCCCACATGCTCATCATGCCCGCTCCGAGGATCGCGTAGGTGAGGAAGTACGGACCCTCGCCGCGGAACAGCTCGAACGACACGAGACCAAAGACGATGGGCGCGATCGTCGCCGGGACGAGCCACTGGGGGTCGGCGACGAACAGTAGGATCGACAGCCGCAGGGACGCTCCGGTGGCGCGCGACCGCGACCCCTCCGCGGTAGCCAACGTCATCGGGCCTCCTCCTCCACGAGGTCGAGGTACACGTCCTCGAGGGAGGTCCGGCGCTCGCGGACCGAAAGTTCGGGGTGGCCGGGCAAGAGATCCCGAACGGCCTCGGGAGTGACCTCGTCGGTCCGGACTCGGAGCGTGAGCCGCATCAAAGGACCGAAGTCCTCGCCGTTGACCTTCGAGACGCCGGGCAGTTGCTGCAACAGGTCTACCTCTCGGTCCTCGAAACCGTACGCTTCCGCCTCGATCGTCCGGTCCCCGCCCACCCGGGAGCGGAGGCCCGCCATCGTGTCGTTGGCCACGATCTTCCCCTTGGAGAGCACGGCGACGCGAGGGCAGAGCTCCTCCGCCTCGAACATGTAATGGGTGGTGAGGAAGATCGTGACGCCGTCCACAACGAGAGAACGCACCAGCTTACGAGTCTCGCGGGCGCTCTTCGGGTCGAGGCCGATCGTGGGCTCGTCCAGGAAAAGGATCTCGGGGCGGTGGAGGATCCCCCGAGCGATGTGGAGCTTCTGCTTCATTCCGCGGGAGTACTCCTCGACCCGCCGGTCGGCGGCCCAGGTCAGGTCCACCCTTTCTAGGACCTCGACGATCCGGCGGTCGCGCTCGTCCGGTGGGATGCCGTACAGGTCGGCAAAGTATCGGAGGTTCTCTCGCGCGTTGATCCGGTTGTACAGCCCGCGCTCGCCCCCCAGAACCAGACCGATTCGGGAGCGAAGCCAGGTGGCGTCCTCGACGACGTCGTGCCCCAGTACCCGGACGGTTCCCGAGGTGGGCAAGAGGAGGGTGGAGAGGATCTTCGTCAGGGTCGTCTTCCCGGCGCCGTTCGGCCCCAGCAGGCCGAAGATCGCACCCCGCTGGACGAACAGCTCGACGCCCTTCAGAGCCTCCGTCCGGGTTCTCTCCGAGAAGAAGAACCCCTTACGGGATTCGAACACTCGTACGAGACCCCGGACCTCGATGGCCAGCTCGTCGTTCATGGGGAAGGAGACGCCGCCATTCGTACGGCCCTATAACTAAGTCGGCGGCGGAGAGGGGGCGCGGAACGGACCCCCGGGCGGCGTTTCGACGGTAGGGAGATCGAAGTCCGGCGCTTTGCCGGGTACGGGGCTTATCCCGTTCCGCAGGGCCGGTCGCTCCCGGGGGCGAACGTCACCACGTCATTCTCTAGACTTATATCGGGGGTCAGGGTCGGCCGCCGAATGCCGGCGGCCAAGGCGAGGGGGACCCCAGGCGCGACGGCCGCTCCCCAAGAGACGGCCTTCTCCCCCGACTGAGCTGCTCGCCGCCTACCGATTGATGCTCCTCGCGCGGGCCACGGACGACCGGTGTCTTACGCTCCAGCGGCAAGGTCGGATCGGCTTCTACGTCCCCGCCTCCGGTCAGGAGGCGGCGCAAATCGGTGCGGCGCACGCCCTCCTTCCCGAGGACTGGGTCTTCCCCGCCTACCGGGAGTTGGGCGTCGCCCTCGCCCGAGGGGTGCCACTCGAGACGCTGCTGAACCAGTTCATCGGGAACTCGGGCGACCTCCTCAAGGGTCGTCAGATGCCAAACCACTACGGGTATCGCGAGTTCCGGTTCGTCGTGGCCTCCAGCCCGATCGGGACTCAGATCACTCAAGCCGTAGGAGCGGCCCTGGCCGCCCGACAGAGGAAGGACCCGATCGTGACCATCACCTTCTTCGGGGATGGCGCCACGAGCTCGAACGACTTCCACGCGGGGATGAACTTCGCGGGAGTCTATCGGGCTCCGACCATCTTCTTCTGCGAGAACAACCAGTGGGCGATCTCGTTGCCGCGCGAGAAGCAGACCCGCAGCTCGACCCTGGCCGAGAAGGCCAACGCGTACGGGTTCCCGGGCGTGGTCGTGGACGGCACCGACCTCCTCGCCGTGCACCGGGCGGTGGCCGACGCGCGCGCCCGGGCGGCCGCGGGAGAAGGTCCGACCCTCATCGAGGCGCAGGTCTACCGATTCGGTCCGCATTCCACGTCGGACGACCCTCACCGATACCGGTCCGATGCCGACGTGGCCCACTGGAAAGAGACCGACCCGATCAAGCGAGTCCGAAAGCTCCTCGTGGAATCGGGTCTGCTCGATGACGCCCGCGACGTGGCGTTGGTGGAGGAAGCGAGGGCTCAGGTTGGTCGCGCGGTCACGGCGGCCGAGAAGGTGGCCCCGATCGCCCACGGAACATTGTTCGAGGATGTGTTTGCGAGCCCGACTCCCCAACTCGCGGCCGAGCAGGCGGAGTTCGAGGCCCTCGTACGGGACGGCGTGATCAAGCAATGACGGAGCTGACGCTCGTTCAGGCCATCAACCGAGGCCTCCAGCAGGCGATGCGGGACGACCCCGACGTGACGCTCCTCGGGGAAGACATCGGAGTCAACGGAGGGGTCTTCCGTGCCACCGAGGGTCTGCAGAAGGAGTTCGGGGAGGACCGCGTGCTCGACACGCCGCTCTCCGAGACGGGTATCGTCGGGACGGCGATCGGGATGGCGCTCTACGGACTCAAGCCGGTCGCCGAGATCCAGTTCCTCGATTTCATCTACCCCGCGTTCGACCAGATCGTCAGCGAGCTCGCCAAGTTCCGGTACCGCTCCGGAGGACAGTATCCGTGCCACGTCGTCATCCGTTCGCCCTACGGCGGCGGCATCAAGGGGGGGCTGTATCACTCCCAGAGCACTGAGGCGTACTTCGCCCACACCGCGGGCCTCAAGGTGGTCATCCCATCGACCCCGGCCGACGCGAAAGCCCTTCTCCTGACCGCGATCCATGACGAGGACCCGGTCATGTTCCTCGAGCCCAAGCGGATCTACCGCTCCGTCACGGGCGAAGTCCCGGACGGGGACCATCGACTCCCGTTCGGCAAGGCCCGCCTCGTGCGGGAGGGGACGGATGTGTCCATCTTCGCCTACGGGGCGATGATCCCCGTCGTGTCCGAGGCGGCGGACGCCCTCGACAAGGAGGGGATCTCCTCGGAGGTCATCGACCTCCGAACCTTGGTCCCGCTCGACGAGGCGGCGATCCTCGCTTCGGTCGAGAAGACCGGTCGTGCGGTGATCGTCCATGAGGCGGCGCGCTTCTGCGGCTTCGGCGGGGAGCTCTCCGCCATCCTCGCGGAGAAGGCGTTCTACTCGTTGAAGGCCCCGATCGCTCGGGTCACGGGGTACGACACGCCCTTCCCGTATGCGCTCGAGAACCTGTATCTTCCGAACGTCGACCGGGTTGTGCACGCGGTGCGGACCACCGTGCGCTCCGGGTAGAGGGCGGTCATGGCGTACGAGTTCCGGTTGCCCGACATCGGAGAGGGCGTCGCCGAGGGAGAGGTCGTCCAGTGGTTCGTCAAGGAGGGCGATCCGATCGCCGAGGACGCTCCGCTGGTGAGCGTGCTCACGGACAAGGCGAACGTCGAGATCCCCTCACCGAAGGCCGGCCGGATCGCGCGCCTTCACGCGCAGGTCGGCGAGAAGGTCAAGGTCGGGGGGCTCTTGGTGACCATCGACACGGAGGGAGGTCCACCGACCGGCGCGGGCCCCGTCCTCGCTCCGGCCCCAGCCGTCCGAGCCGTCGCGACCCCGAGGGAAGCAACGCCGGCGGCACCGGCGTCTCCTATTGGAGGGGGCGGCCCGACAACGACCGAGCCGCCGCCGGATCCTCGCATCTCCCTATCTACGTCGCCTCGCAGCGGAGCGGGGGATCGACCTTCGCACCGTGCGGGGCAGCGGCCCTGGTGGCCGCGTCACGGAATCCGACCTGGACACCGGCCGGGCCCGCCCCCCGCCCCACGACCGGCCGCGGAGGCCACCCCCGTGGGCCCCGGCACCCAGCCGGCCCCGGCGGCGGTTCCGGCCCGAAACGCAAGGCGCACGCTTCCGACGTGGTGCAGCGGTTTCCCATTCGCGGAATCCGTCGGGCGATCGCCGATCGGATGACGCTCTCGACCCACACCGCGGCTCACTTCACGTATGTCGAGGAGGTCGACGTCACGGAGCTCGTGCTCCTGCGGGAACGCATGGCCAAGCACATCGAAAAGCAGGGCGCCCGGCTGAGCTACCTGCCGTTCTTCGTAAAGGCCGTGGTCGCCGGCCTGCGGGCCCATCCGCGGCTCAACGCGACCATGGACGACGCGCGGTCGGAGCTGGTACTTCATTCCGCTTTCAACATCGGCATCGCGATCGCCGCGCCCGACGGGCTGATCGTTCCCGTCGTCCACGGCGCGGACGGCAAGAGCATCCTTCAGCTCTCGCGAGAGATCGCGGACCTCGCGGAACGGGGCCGTGCCGGTAAGCTGACCCGACCCGAGATGACCGGCGGGACATTCACGATATCGAGCCTCGGAGCGCTCGGGGGCGTGCTGGCCACGCCGATCCTCAACTACCCGGAGGTCGCGATCTTGGGCGTCCACAAGATCCAGCGCCGCCCGGTCTATCGCGCCGACGGCACGCTCGGACCGGCGGACCTCATGAACCTCTCGGTCTCGCTCGACCACCGGGTACTGGACGGGATCGAGGGCGCGCAGTTCCTCGCGACCGTGAAGTCGTACCTCGAGGACCCGCACCAGATGTTCGCTGAGATGGCATGAACGCGGCGCCCGCCGTCGTTCCCCTGCCGTACACGACCGCCGAGGCCGAGTCTGCCCTGGGTCCCGATTGGCGCGAGACCCTCGTCGCGATGCACCGATGGATGGCCCTCGGGAGAGCCCTCGACGCTCGGATGCAGGGGCTTCAGCGTCAGGGGCGGGTCGGGTTCTATGGTGCGGCGACCGGTCAGGAGGGCGTCAGCGTGGCCGCCGGGCTCGCCACCGGGCCGGACGACTGGATCCTTCCCGGCCTGCGCGAGCAGCTGATCGCGCTCGTGCGCGGGCACTCGCTGGTCACCTATGCCCACCATCTCTTCGCGGACGACCGCGACCCGGCACGAGGGCGGAACATGCCGTGCCACCCGACGGCGGCGGAGGTCCACTACGTCTCGATGTCGTCGGTCATCGGGACCCAGATCTCGCATGCGGTCGGGGTGGCGTACGGCCTGCGGGCTCGACGATCGGGCGGCGTCGCGCTCGCCTTCTTCGGCGACGGTGCCACGAGCGCGAACGACTTCCACGCCGGGCTCAACCTGGCGGGGGTCTGGAAGCTCCCGGTCCTCTTCTGCTGCACGAACAACCAGTGGGCGATCTCGCTGCCGGTCGAGCGACAGTCGGCCGTCGCCATGCTCGCCGCCAAGGGAGCCGCCTACGGGATCCCGAGCCGACCGGGTCGACGGTACGGACGTGATCGCGGTCCACCGAGCGCTGCGGGACGCGCTCTCCGCGGCGCGCCGGGGGGAGGGCCCGAGCTTCCTCGAGTTCCTCGTCTTCCGGATGACTCCGCACTCGAGCTCTGACGATCCCGGCGCGCTACCAGCCCAAAGACTGGTCCGCTCGGGCGCTGAGCCACGACCCCTTCCTGCGGTTGACTGCCTGGCTCCTCGAGAACGGGGTAGTGGACGAGGAGTCCCGCAGCCGGGTCGTCTCGGCGGCCGAGGAGGAGGTGCGGGCCGCGGTCCGGTCGGCGGAAGAGACCGCCCCTCCCACGCCCGCGTCCTTGACCGAAGACGTCTATGCTCCCGCCGGCTCGCACTCCTTGGAGCCTCCCGCAGAGCGGAGCCGGTAGATGGCAGGGACCTACGCCCGTTCAACGCAAGTGCTCGTCATCGGCGGGGGTCCGGGCGGATACGTCGCCGCCATCCGAGGAGGACAGCTCGGCCTCAAGGTCCTCTTGGTCGAGAAGGACCAGCTCGGCGGCGAGTGCCTCAACCGGGGCTGCATCCCGTCGAAGGCGCTCATCCACGCGGCAGCGCTCTACCTCGGCCGTCCGGTCGGAGGGTCCCGAGATCGGCGTGCGAGCCGCGGACGTCCAGTTCGACCTGCCCCAGACGATGCGATGGAAGGAGGCGGTGGTCGCGAAGGAGCGGGACGGGGTGGCCTCGCTCCTCAAGTCCGCGGGCGTCACGGTCCTGAGAGGAGAGGCCCGCTTCACGGGACCGCACTCCGCCGACCTGAGCGCGCCGGATGGGGGCCACGAGCGCATCGATTTCGAGTTCGCGATCGTCGCCGCCGGTGCGGTCCCTCTCGTCCTGCGCGGGTTCGAGCCGGACGGGACCACCGTCATCACGTCTGGAGGATGCTGCTCCGATTGACCTCTCTGCCCCGCTCCCTCCTCGTCCTGGGAGGCGGGGTCAGCGGCTGCGAGCTTGGAGGGTTCCTCGCCCGGGTGGGGGTGGACGTCACGATCGTCGAGCTCATGCCCCAGCTCCTCCCCGGCCTCGAAGCCGACCTCGTGCGCGAACTCACCGGCTCCCTCGAACGGCTGGGCGTCAAGGTTCGGGTCGGGACGAAGGCGCTCTCGCTCACCCGCTCCGCCGAGGGAGTGGTGCTCCGGGTCGAAGGTCCCTCCGGGACCGAAGAACTGCGGGCCGAGCGGTTGTTCGTCACTATCGGCAAGCGGCCCGCGAGTCGGGACCTCGGGCTGGACGAGGCCGGAGTCTCCGTCGAACCGAAGACCGGATTCATACCGGTCGACGACCAGCTGCGTACGAACGTCCCGCACCTCTTCGCGGTCGGGCGACGTCGCTCGACCCCCGATGCTCGCGCACAAGGCGTACCGGAGAGGGTACGGTCGCCGCGGAGGCGATCGCCGGTCGGACGACCCGCTTTCAGTTCGAGGCGATGCCCTCGGTCGTGTTCACGACACCGGAGCTGGCTTCGGTGGGGCTCACCCGGGAAGAGGCCGAAAGGCGCGGCCTTACGGTCCGCGAGGTTCGGTTTCCGTTCGCTGCCCTCGGTCGGGCGCACGCGGCCCACGCGACCGGAGGCTGGGCGAAGGTCGTGGGCGACGCGTCACGAGCGGCCTCCTCCTCGGAGTCCATGTGGCCGGGGCCGAGAGCGGCGACTACATCGCCGAGGCGGCCCTCGCGATCGAGATGGGCGCGACCGTCCGGGACCTGGCGCTCACGATCCACCCGCACCCCACGTTCTCCGAGGTCCTTCAGGAGGCGGCCCTCCTCTGGCTCGGCGAACCCCTGCACGTCGCTCGGAGACGATCGGATGCTGTCGGTCGTTGACTGGGGCGTGCGCGACTACCGCGACGCGCTCGCGGCCATGCACGCTCTCGTGGCCGACCGTCGGGCCGGCCGCTGCCCCGACACCCTGGTCCTGGTGGAGCACCCCCCGGTCGTGACGATCGGGGTCGAAGGAGACGACGGCGGGGCGCGCGCGAGCGGCCTGACGGTCGTCGAGGTCGAGCGCGGGGGGCGCGCGACCTACCACGCTCCCGGTCAGCTCGTCGGCTACCCGATCGTCGATCTCGAGCCCCGCGGCCGGGACGTTCGCGGGTTCGTGACCGAGGTGGAACGGGCGGTGGTCGAGGCGATCGCACCGTTCGGGGTGAAGGGAGGCCACGTCGCCGGGCGCCGAGGGGTCTGGGTCGACGGGACCCGGAAGATCGCATCGATTGGTATCGCAGTCGAGCGATGGGTGACATACCACGGATTCGCCCTCAACGTCGACCTCGACCTTTCTCCGTTCGAGCGATTCCATCCCTGCGGGTTCGACGGGCCGGTGATGACGTCCCTGGCGCGGGAGTCGGGCCGAACCGTGACGGTCGCCGAAGTGAAGCCGTTCGTCGAACGGGCCTTCCGAGCCGCCGAGGCGCAGGTCCCGCGAGCTCCGAGCCCGGTCGCATGAGCGAGGGCCGCCGGTGCGGCCTCGTCTCCTGTTGGTCGGTGGCGGAGGTGGCTTGGTGGGCCGCGCCCTCCTGCGGGAGTTCGTGAGCGACTGGGACATCCGGTCGGTCCACCGGCATCCGACCTCGGAGGAGGCGATCCCGTCCGTCGAGTGGGTTCCGACCGACGTCGCGACCGTTCCTCGCTGGCGGCCGCTGCTCGACGGGGTCGACCTGGTGGTGAACGTCGCCTGGTACCGGTCGGGGCCGGACCGCCGGTTTCGGCCGTTGGCCGAAGGGCTCCGTCGTCTGATCGCGGAGGTCCCCTCGAGCGGGGTGCGACGGATGGTCCACCTCAGCGTCCCCACCGCGACCGACCATATCGAAACGACCCTTCCCTACATGGTGCGGAAGCGGGAGGTCGACCGAGCGCTCGAAGCGAGCGGCGTAGCGTACAGCATCGTCCGGCCGACGATGTTGTTCGGCCCCCGGGACAAGCTCCTGACCGTCATGCTGCGGGTGATGGAGCGCTACCATCGGTTCCCGATGTTCGGTGACGGGGAATACCACGTGAGCCCGATCGCGGTCCGGGACCTCGCCCGGATCGTCCGACGCGAGGCCGGGCTCGGGGGAAACCGGACCGTCACGGCGGGGGGACCACGGACGTGGCGGTATCGCGACCTGACCGACCGCCTGTTCGCCGCGCTCGGGCGGCCTCCCCGCTATTTTCATCTGTCCCCACGGGCCGGAGAGCGCTTGGCCCGGGTGCTGGAGACCGTGGGTTCGTCGCTCCTCTTCGCCTACGAGGTCGAATGGCTGGTCGCGGACCTGCTCGGGTTGCCACCCTACGAGGGCCTTGCGACGCCGCTTGAGTCGGTCGAGGAGTTCCTCCAGGCCGAGGGAATGCGGCTGCGGCCGCACCGCCCGAACGGGTAGGTTTAAGGCAGAGGCCCACCCATCGTCCCGGCGATGGAAGCAGTCGACTTGAGCCGGCGACTCGCCGACTTCAGTCAGGTCGCGCAAGAGGTCCTTCGGGACGTCCCGGAGGTTACCGAGCAGCAGGTCCGGCACTGGATCGTCAACCCGTTCCTCGTCGCGCTCGGATGGGATCCCCACGACAAGCACCAGGTCTACCTCGACTTCGAAGCGAAGCCCGGCGAAGGGCCGGTCGATTACGCGCTCTTCAATGCGGAGGGCCAGGCCCGCCTGTTCCTCGATGTGCGCGAGCGCACCGCGTCCGTTTCCGAGATCGGCGAAGTAGCGGAGCAGGCCCAGCGGGCGAAGGTCCCCCTCGTCCTCCTCACGAACGGTCGGGAGTTCTCCCTGTGGCACGTCTCGAAGGACGAACCCGCGGCTCCCCTCGCCGTCCTCACCGTGAAGCAGCTCGCCGACAACTCGGAGAGCCTGCTCGGGCTCACGGCCGAGTTCCGGCTGAGCAACACGGGCATCGAGCAGCTACGCCGGAGCGCGATCCGGCTCGCCGTGCTGCAGATGCTGGAAGAGAACACCGAGAAGACGTTCGACGCGCTCGTCGGATGGGTCCGCTCGCAGGTCGCGCCGGGGGCGCTCGATTCGACCACCGAGGACGCCATCCGTGACGCCACCATGCTTTGGCTGACCGAGGAACATCTCACCCTGCCCGGGTTCGCCCCGTCGGACGGGAAACGCCCGCAGGACCTACGGACGACGACCCCGAAGGATTGGGAGCCGTTTCCCCGGGGCCCGGCCGGGACTTTCCAGTACAAGTACGATTCCGCGAAGATCCTCGACCTGCGTCAGGGTCCGCGCGAGGTCCGCGAGCAGCTCCGAAACCAGGGGATGCGCACGCCGACGGCGACCAGCTTCGGAGGGTTCTACCACGCTCTCCGGGCGCGGGCCGGGCTCGCCCCCGGGGCGTAGGCATCCCCCGGCCCCACGGATTCCGCGGGGGCCCCGTCGGATCCGAGGTCATCGATAGCTTCCTATCCCTCCGCGGCGATGGGCGGCCATGCCCACCGTGGAGAAGGCCTCCCGTGAGTCGGCGAACCCGTTCCAAGATTGGATGAACGCGATGTCGAACCAGCGCGGCGAGCTCGAGCTGCGCCTCGAGGGAGTCTCGCTCAAGCTGCCGTTCCTCCCCCAGGCCGTCGAGCTGAACGGGACGGTCATGATCTCGTTCCACATCCGTGAGCTGACGGACAAGGAACGCGACGCGCGCATCGCCAAGGAAGTCCGGCTCCTGCGCCCGTAGCCGCCCGGTCGCCCCCGAGGTCGGACCCTCGGGTTTAATACGCATGAGTGCGCATAGCATGGGATGTGTCCGACGCCGTATCCCCCCACCGCCGCGCTCACCCCTGCCTCGATCGACGCTGCGGCCACTCCCCAGAGGACCACGTCGCCACCCCCGAGCTCGCCGGTGGCGGAGAAGCGGTCGCTTGGTGCACGCGCTGCCTTCGGCATGAGGTCCGACGCCCGTCGTGGACCTCCCCGCTTCGCCTCGTCCTACGCCCTCGCCCCCACCACCGGATGAACCGACCCGCCTAGACGGCGTCCCCCACGAGTCGGCGGGTCGGCGACGGCCCTAGAAGTGGTTCGCGGCGAACCCGATCAGGAATCCACCGAAGCCGGCGCCAAGCCCGATGACGACCATTCGCAGGCCACTGCGCCAGGTCACTCCGTCCGTGGTGCGAGCCTCGTACCAGCCTACCAGGAATAGCGTGACCGCGCTGAGGAGGATCGAAACGATCGCGGCCGTCGTGAGCGTCGAGGAGAGGAGGAAGAAGGGGATCAGGGGAATGAACGAACCGATGACGGTGGCCGAGAGGACGACCTCGGCGCTCTTCCGGGGCTGGTCCTCGGCGACCGGAGAGAGCGAGAGCTCGAAGGCCATCATGAGGTCGAGCATCATCTTCGGTCTCGCCTCGATCTCGCCCACCATCCGTTCGAGGTCGGCACCCTGGTAGTCCCACTTCCGAAGGATGACGCGGATCTCCTCGCGCTCCATCTCGGGGACCTCACGCATCTCCATCTCCTCGCGAGCGACCTCCGAGAGGAACAGGTCGCGCCGCGCCCGGGTCGAGGTGTACGCGACCGCGGACATCGAGATCGACTCGGCCGCGAGAGCGGCCAGAGCTGCGATGAGGATAATGCGGACGTCGTGGGTGGTGACGACAAGTCCGAGCAGGATCCCGAGGACGTTGACGAGGCCGTCCTGGCTCCCGAGGATGAAATCCGACAGCAGCGTCGCGTGGGGGTGCTGTTCCGGGGGACGGCCCATACCGCGCGCCGACTCCTCCCGGTCGATAAGAGGGTGACGCTGCGGTGGGTTGGCTAGCCGCTCGGAAGGACCTACGGTCCCGGGCCATGCCACTCTCACACCCCGAAACCGACCGGCGCGGCCGGAAATGTCGCGGCCCCGGGAGAAGGCTTATCTTGGGCAGGGAAGCTGGGCTCCCGAGCCGGGGAAACCCGGGATTCCGAAGACATCCATGCGCGCGTCCGGTCGACTGCACCAGAGCCTGTGGGTCGTGCTGATCGCCGCTCTGATGGTAGTCCCCGCCGTTCAGATGCTGTCTCTCGCCGGGGCGAACGTGAGCCCGCGTGAGGGGGCCGCCGGGCCCTCCCCGGGCGCCGGCGAGTCACTCGCGGCGCTGGCCCACGCCCCGGTCGCACCCTTCCGGTACTCGGAGCTGGGTCGAGCGATTCCGAACGCGGTCGCGGAAGGGGCGGTTTCCTCGCAGCTGACCGTTCCGATCCTCGTCACTTTCGACTTCAGCAACTCCTCCCGGCTCGTCGCGCTCCTGTCCGACCTACAGAACCCCCAATCCCCCGGGTACCACCACTACCTCAACGCGTCGGCATTTGACCAGGAATTCGGTCAGGCGAATTCGACCTACACCGCCGCCGTCCAATATGTGGAATCGTTGGGAGCCCTCCACGTGCGAACGTACGCGGACCGAGTGAGCCTCTCCTTCGATGCGACTTCGAAGACGCTCGCGGCGATCTTCCACACGGGACTCGAGACATACCGTATTTCGGACCAGAGCTTCTATGCGCCCACTTCGGCTCCCGAGCTCCCGATGCCGCTCGCCCGCCTGGTCGCGGGCGTGGATGGGCTGAGCTCCTATTCCACCCTCACCAATCACCCCCTGCATGCCGCTCCGAGTTTCCGGTCGGGCGGCGTTCGAGCCGCCCCCTCCTCCGAGCCGTTCCTCAGCTCCTACCCCGGCCCGGTCTGGGCCGGCGGATACCAGTTCGAGTTCGCGTCGGATTTCCAAGTGGCCTACGACCAGCTCTCCCTGTTCGCCCAGGAAGGGTACCCCACCAACATGGTGGCCGCGACGATTCTCTCCTCCGGGACGTACGAGGGAGCGCCGATCACCACCCCGTGGGGCAGTCTGACTACGGGCCAGGAGGTCGGCCCCTTCGTCCCGCACGACATCTACGACTTCTACAATGAGACCTTGCCCTCGGGCGAACCGCATGCCTCCGTGGCCGGAGTACCGGTCGACGGAGCGCCGCCCCCGGGACCGCTGGCCTCCTACGACAACACGAGCGCGAACGTCGAAAACACGCTCGACCTCGAGATGCTCGGCTCCACCGCGCCCGGAGCCACGATCTACAACGTCTACGGACCTACGCTCTCCAACGTGGACGCGGACGACGCGTTCGCATACATCCTCAACCCGAACTCGAGCTTCCCGCGACTTGCGAACGTCTCGGTCATCTCGAACTCCTGGGGCGGCACGGACGGGTTCGACGCGGGATGGAACTCGTCGCTCGCCACGGCCGCGGCCCGGGGGATCACCGTGCTGGCGGCCTCGGGCGATTCCGGCTCGAACCCCAACGGGGTGGGCGGCGGGATCGACCCCCCCGGCCAGACGACGTTCTTCCCCGCCTCGATGGCCTTCGACAGTTACGGCGACGTGGCGGTCGGCGGCACCACGGTCACCCTCGACAACACGACCCTGCAGATGACGAGCGACGTCGTGTGGAACCAGACCGCCGCGTGGGACACACCCAACCCGGCCGCTGGGTCGACCGGCGGGATCAGCGCCGTGTTCCCGGCCCCGGATTGGCAGAACGCGACGAGCGCCACCAACGTAACCCTGGCGGCCGGCCGCGGCGTGCCGGACATCGCGGCGCTCGCCAACAACACGATCATGACCCTGACGATCGGCGGCGTCGAGTACCACGCGTCAAACGCGTCCTCCACCTCCTTCTTCATCAATGTGGCCGGGACCAGTATCGCCACTCCCCTCACCGCCGGGATCATCGTGGAGGCCGACCATGTCCTCGGTCGGTTCAACAACTCCTGGCTCGGGTTCCTCGACCCGACCCTCTACCCGCTCGCGAGCAAGGAGTACACGCTGGCGTCGTCCCTCGGTTCTCCGACGACCGGGTTCTTCGTCACCGGGTTCTATGACTCCGTGCTCCCGACCCTTCCCTTCTATGACGTGACCGCGGGACAGAATTTCGCGTACACCGCTCTTACCGGGTATGACCTCGTCACCGGGTGGGGGACGATCGATGCCTACAACTTCACGATGTACTTCGTGAGCAACCTTCCGATCAACACGCCCGGCGACCTCTCCTCGCTGCGCGCGGATTTCAACCTGACCGGGCTCCAGGTCACCTCCGCCGGCGTGAGCTACAACGCGTCCATCCAACAGAACTTCTTCGTCGCCAACGCGCTCGGCGCTCCCATCTACTGGGTCCAGAACGTGATCTACATCAGCGGACAACCCGGCGCGTGGGAGATGGATTTCAGTGGGTGGGTCGTCTATCCGTTCTGGGGAATCTATCCCTCGGACACGATCTACGAGTACAACTACCCGCTGACCGGTCAGGTGCTCAGCACCCCCCTCGACTTCTCCATCATCACGACGCTCGCCAACACGACGACGTTCCAGGGTCAATCGGTCGTGTTCTCGTTCGGCATCCCCGGAACGACGGCCCTGACCCTTCCCCTGCCGGGGGGCTCGTACATTCTCGGCGGACTGTGGAACAACTACTCGTGGGGGGGCAGTGAGTTCTCGAACAATCCGTTGGAGAACGGGAACCCGGGCAGCCTCTCCCCGCAGTTCGGGATCGTGGGCGGCCCGAGCGCGGGGACGGGGGTCTTCACGTCGCCCACGGGCGGCGACCTCCAGCTCCTGTTCCAGCGGTTCGGGTCCACGCAGTGGATCCCCGGTGAGACGCTCTCCTACGGCGGGTCCATCGACCAAACCGGCGAGGGCGCTTCCGGATCGACCTGGACGGTCACGACCGCCGCGAACTGGACGAGTGGGACCCCCGCGAACTGGACCCTCGGGGTCTCGGCGGGGTCGACCACGCAAGGGGTCCTCGAATACGACCCCGTGGCGTTCGTGGAGACGACTCCGGTCACGATCTCCGAGACCGGCCTACCGGCCAACGAGTACTGGACCTTCCTGCTGAACACGGGGTACGGCTTCACCACGGACCGGGCCCAGGTGGTCCTGCACCTCGCGAACGGGACGTACTTCTGGAACGCGGTCCCGCCGCCGGACTACTCGCTCAACGTCTCCCACGGGGCGTTCATCGTCCGAGGGACCCCCAGTCAGATCCAGCTCGTCTTCGCCCTCGTGACGTACAACGTCACGGTCGTCGCCCTCGCTCTCGCCCCGGGGTTTTACTGGTGGGCGAATGTGACCGACACCTTCAACGGTTTCCCGTCCGAACTCCACTTTGAGACGAACTCGACCAGCATCACGTTCGCGGTGCCCAACAGTACGCTCGTGATCGCCTTCGCCGCGCAGTCGAACTGGACGGAATCGCCCCACCAGGTCGCGTTCAACGTCAGCGGCCAGCCGGTGGTCTACGACGAAGCCTTCCTCCCGCCGCCGAAGTTCGCGATCACGTTCGCGGAGCAGGGGTTGCCGAGGGGGGCGGGCTGGTCGCTCAACGTTTCCGGCCTGCGGAATGGAACACGGACCGAGAATTCCAGCGTCGTCCTCCAGCTCTGGAACGGCAGCTTCTCGTACGTGGCCCGGGCGAACGCGAGCGGCTACTTCGCCGCCTCGGCGACCTTCGGGGTGGACGGCGCCCCGCACGAGGTCCTCGTCTCGTTCCTGCCCGCGGTCTACGCCGTCACCTTCACCGAATCGGGCCTACCGGAGGGAAGTCAGTGGGCGGTCGACATCGGCGGAGGAGTCTACCTGAGCTCCGCCACCGACCAGATCAGCTGGTCGGCCGTCAACGGTACCTACAACTACACCCTCCTCTCCGAGCCGGCGGGCTGCGACACCGGCCGCCAACTCCTCCGGTCAATTCCTCGTCGCCGGGAGCGCGGTCGCAGTCGGGGTGACCTTCGCCCCGGTCACCTACTCCGTCACCTTCGAGATGAGCGGCCTGCCGGCAAACACCAACTGGGGCATCTCGCTCGACGGGCAGGCGGCCGACTACACCACCGCATCTAATCTGTCGTTCGAGCTGGCCAACGGGACGTTCACCTACACCGTCTCCGTTCCCGCGGGATGGAGCTCGATGCCCGCCTCGGGCACGGTCACGGTCAGCGGCCAGAGCGGGTCGGTCGCGCTCACCGCGGTGCAGAAATCTGCGACCACCGGAGGATCGGGACCGCTGGGCTTGGGGTCCTGGGGGTACGCACTGATCGCGCTCGCCGTGGTCGTGGTGCTCGTGGCCCTCGGGATCGCGCTGTGGATGCGTCGCCCGCGATCTCCGCCGCTTGGGCCAAAGAACCCGCCCGCACCGGCCGAGGACTCTGCGCCCCCGGAGGACTCCCCGCCGACCGGGTCTTCTTGAACGGAAGAGAGCGCCGGAAGGGCTCGAGATAGCTCCCTTACCGGGAGCCAACCCGCGACCGTCCCCGCCGCACCTGAGCGACCGCGTCGCGCAGGATCCGGGCGTGGTCGAACGCGAGCGGTGGGAGGGCGTGGATCGGAACCCACTCGGCGCGAGCCGCGTCGTCGCCACCGCGCGGAGTCCCCCGGGACCCACGATGCGAAAGACGACCGAGACGGTGTGCCCGCGTGGGTCGCGACCGGGCTCGGAGTAGACCCCGACGAGCGGACCCGGGCGGCCCGAGAGCCCCGTCTCTTCCCGGAGTTCGCGGACGACCGCGGCCTCGACCGTCTCTCCGACCTCCACGAACCCGCCGGGAAGGGCCCAGGACCCCCGGAACGGGGGGCGGCCGCGCCGCACCAACAGCACCCGTCCGCGCCGGAACCAGACCGCGTCGACCGTCAGCGCCGGCCCGGAGAAGCGACGCGTCACTTGACCCCCTACCGTTCGAGGAGGAATAACCCCGCGGTCGGCGTCGCCTCGGGTGCGCGGTGCGCCGCTCGGGAATCATTAAGTCGGAACGACCCGTCGGCGACGAGCCGATGCCGATCGTCCGGGCCAAGGCACCCCTCCGGATCAGCTTCGCCGGCGGCGGGACCGACGTCTCTCCCTATCCCGAGGAGAAAGGGGGCGCTGTGCTCAACTGCACGATCAGCCGGTTCGCATACGCGACGCTCGAGACCGAGGACAACGGGCGCGGGGCGGTCTCGGTCCGGTCCCTCGACTACAACCTCGCGGTCGATTACGCCAAACCGGAGGACCTGGTCTACAACGGCGAGCTCGACCTGGTCAAGGCCGCAGTGAGGGTCCTGCGGCCGGCCAACGGGGGCCGCGCGGAATCGCTCCACCTCTTCCTCCACTCGGACGCGCCGGTCGGGACCGGCCTCGGGAGCTCCTCGACGATGTGCGTCGCCATCGTGGGGGCCTTTCAGCGCTAC
This sequence comes from uncultured Thermoplasmata archaeon, assembly GCA_963842165.1. GTDB lineage: Archaea > Thermoplasmatota > Thermoplasmata > Lutacidiplasmatales > UBA184 > Lutacidiplasma. The sequence continues at coordinate 179,220 of CAWJFK010000022.1, forward strand.
CTCCGCGAGCAGTGGACGCCCTACGAGGTCGCGGAGCTTGCCTACCGGATCGAGCGGACGGAGCTCGGGTTCAAGGGGGGCCGCCAGGACATGTACGCGGCCGCGTTCGGCGGGTTCAACTTCATGGAGTTCGGGGCGGACCGCACGGTCGTCCACCCGCTCAAGATCTCGCCCGACGTCGCGAACGAGCTCGCCTACCGACTGCTCCTCTGCTACACCGGCACGAGCCACTACTCGGCCGACATCATCGAGCGCCAGCAGCGGAGTTACACGGAGAAGAAGGAAACGACCGTCCGAGCCCTGGACGCGACCAAAGCGCTCGCGATCGACATGAAGAACGAGCTCCTGCGCGGGAACATCGACGAGATGGGGCGCCTTCTCGACGAGGGGTGGCAGTTGAAGAAGCAGTTCGCCGAAGGGGTCTCCAACCCCCAGATCGACGACTTCTACGAGAAGGCCCGGGCCGCGGGGGCGCTCGGAGGCAAGCTCGTGGGAAGCGGCGGGGGTGGCTACATCCTGCTCTTCTGCGACTTCGCCCGGCGCGCCGAGGTGGCCCGGGCCGTCCAGGCCTCGGGGGGTTCCGTCACCGACTTCTCGATCGAGCCGTCCGGACTCCAGGCGTGGTCCGTGCGCTGATCGGTCGGGGGCATCTCCGTGGACTTCGGGCTCTATCTTCCGGCGGTTCTGGCAGCCTTCCTCATCACGCTCCTCGAGATGACCGAGGTGGTCGTCCTCGTCATCGCCGTGAGCGCCGACCACCCCACGGCCCGCCCGGGCGCGACGGGCGCCGTCGTGGGCGTCACGGTCGTCTCGGCGGCCGCCGTGGGGGTCGGGGCGGCCCTCAGCATCATATCGCATTCGTACCTCCTCTGGGTCTCCGCCCTCCTCCTCACCGGGTTCGGCGTGTTCCTGCTGCGGAGCACGCTGCGCTCCTATCGTCGGGCGGCGCTCCCCCCGGATCGGCTCCCCCGTCCAAGATGGCCGGGGCCCTCCAGTTCGGCACGGGTCTCACCGCGGGGGCGGTGGAAGCGATCGAGGTGGTCGTGGTCCTCCTCGGGATCACCGCGGCCGGCTGACGCTCTCTCGGCCGTCGTCGGCGCCCTCGTCGGGGGGGGGCCCTGATCGTCCTCGCGTTCCTGGTCCACGAGCGGCTGCGCCGCATCAAGGTGCCCTGGCTCAAGCTGCTGGGGACGTCGATGCTGTTCACGTTCGCGACGTTCTGGTTCGGCGAAGCCCTCGGGGTCGCCTGGCCGTGGTCGGACCTCTTCCTCATCCCGCTCTTCCTGGTCGCCCTCGTGCTCTCTCGGGCGGCCGTCGAGCTCGGGCTGCGTTCTCGGCCCGCAGCCTCACGTCCGGAGTAGACGCGGGCGAGACCCTACGGGCCGAGGGGGTGCCCCCCCCAAGGGCAGAAAAAGGGGGAGAGGAAAGGGTTGGCCCCGGTTCGCTCGGTCCCTGCCTAGGTGGGCAGGAGCTTGCGGCCGTAGTTCCAGTTGGTCAGGTCCGCGGTCGCGGTGTACCAGGCGAGCAGCCCGGTCAGGATGATCTCCGCGCCGATCCCCTGCAACGTGCTCTTCGAGAGGATCGTTCCCCCTCCCGCCGAGTAGAAGTTCCAGGTCAGCAGCAGGAACGCGACATCCAGCGTGACGAACACCAGGGTCAGCGCGATTCCGTGCTTCGGGACGCTGAGCGTGAACGTCAGGGTCACCAGGAACCAGACGAACATGAACGCCGCGATGCCATAGGCATCCGGGGCGACGGATGACGTCAGCATCCAATTGAAGGCGAGCCAGAACGCCCCGTAGCACAGGAACGCCGTGGCAAACATGTTGCCCTTGCGGAGCCCGATGAGCCCCGCGACCACTTGGGCGATCCCACCGAAGAAGATCGCCATCGACAGGACGGCTCCCGCACCGATCCAGCCTCCGACGTTGAGCCCCGCCAGGATGGTGGTCATTCCGAAGCCCAACAACCCCAGGGTTGCCGGACTCGCCCACCATTCGGGCTTCTCCTCCACCTTCGGCGGTGCTTCCATCATCCCGTGCGCCGTTTCCATGGTCTGCCCTGCGGCCGACATGTTAGCACGGAGCATGAGTTTCCACTACATAAACTCCGGACCTCTACAGATAATCACTTCCCGTCAGCACGGGCGGTCGTCCCGAGGAGCCCAGCCTCGGCAACCGGTGGTGGCGGCGAGGGGGCCCAGTAGCCGGCCCCCCCTACGCGGACGCCAAACTTATCTCTCGGGAGGCATCGAATGGGCACGGTATGGAAGACCGCAAGGACCTCTCCCGCATCGTCTTCGGGAAGACGTGGGTGATCCTCACCCGCGACCTGACGGTCATGAACCCTAACCTTTCGGCGGGCTCCCAGGGGCTGGTCATCGGGAAGCTCGCCAACTACACGCTCAAGGTCGCTTTCCCGCGCGTCACGGTCGGCATCAGCTGGCAGGACTGCGACATCGTCGAAGGCAAGACCGGGACCCCCACCGATGCCGACCAGCCGAAGGTTATCCCGCAGCCCCGGACGATGGGTGCGGAGTAGCGCTCCCTTCCGACACCGACGACTCGGGCGACGGGTCGCGAGGACTCCCGGGCGTAGGGTTCTTCTGGCCGAGCGGATACCCTGCCGATGCCGGCCGAACACCGAGTCGCCGGAGTGACCTTCCGAGACCGGATCGGGACCCCGATCGTTGGCGACGCGCCGAAGGTGATGCTGCTGGGGAGCGGGGAGCTCGGCCGGGAGATCGCGATCGAGGCGATGCGCCTCGGCGCCGAGGTGATCGCGGTCGACCGGTACGCGAACGCCCCGGCCATGCAGGTCGCCCATCGCCACCACGTCGTCGCCATGACCGACGCCGCCGCCCTCCGCGCGCTCGTCCAGCGGGAGGCCCCGGACGTGCTCGTCCCCGAGATCGAGCAGATCGCTACGGGAGAGCTGGTCCGCCTCGAGGAGGAGGGCTGGACCGTCATCCCTCGGGCCGAGTCCGCCCGCACGACCATGGACCGCGAGCGGATCCGGCGGCTCGCCGCGGAGAAGGCCCACGTACGGACGAGCCGGTTCGCCTTTGTCGAGAGCGTCGAGGAGGCCCGAAGCGCGGCGCAGGACCTGGGGCTGCCATGCGTCTTCAAGGCCATGACGTCGAGCTCGGGGCATGGTATGTCGGTCGTTCGCGACCTCGACGCCGTCGAGGCGGCGTACCGCGAGGCCAGCGAGCACGGTCGGGTCCGGAACCGGCGCGTCATGCTCGAGGAGTTCATCCCTTTCGACCATGAGGTGACGATGCTCTCGCTACGTCACTACAACCCAGAGGGCCGGGTCGTGACCACGGTCATGGAACCGATCGCCCACGTCCGGCCCGGTACCCTCTACCACGAGAGCTGGCAGCCCGAACCGTTCCCCCCCGACGTTCGGCGTTCCCTCGAGGCGACGGCCTCGGCGGTCACGGACGAGCTGGGCGGGGTAGGGATCTTCGGGGTCGAGTGCTTCGTCCGAGGCGGAACGACGTACTTCAGCGAGGTCTCGCCCCGGCCCCACGATACGGGTCTCGTCACGCTGGGCAGCCAGTGGAACAGCGAGTTCGCGCTCCATGCGCGGGCCATCCTGGGCCTCCCCTACACCGGTCCGGAGCCCACGACGATCGCGGCGGCCCACGTGATCCTCGCGTCCGCTTCGGGCTGGGCTCCCTCGTTCGGAGGGCTCTCGTCGGCGCTCGGCAGCTCGGGGGTCCGGGTGTTCCTGTTTGGCAAGCCCGAGGCGTATCCGGACCGATGCTCGGGGTCGCAGTGGCGCGCGGGCGGACGATCGAGGAGGCAAGGACGTTCGCCGAAAAGGCCGCGCACACCGTGGAGGCGGCGATCGAGATCAGGTCCCCCGCCGCCTCTGTGACCACCCATCCATGAGCCTTCGCCGGAGGGCGGCGCCCCCCCGTGGCCGCCTTGAATCCCGGTGACTTGGGCCTTTGATGGCCTCCCGACGCCCCCGCCTACTGGTTGCGCTCCACCCGTCGGACGAGCTCGACCGCGCGCTGGACCGGTCCTTTCCCCGACGTCGCGTGCGGGTACGCTGCCTCCGTTCCGGAGGCCGACCGGGGCGACGTGGAAGCGCTGCTCGTGGGGTCGGTGGAGCGGGAGCTCGGTGATTTTCACTCCGCTTCCACACCTCGGCTTCGGTTCGTCCAACGGATCTACACCGGGCTGGACGGCCTTCCGTTCGAGCGGTTCCCGCCACCGATCCGCGTCGCCGGGAACGTCGGCGGCTACGCCCCGTTCGTGGCGGAGGGTGCGGTCGCGCTCGCACTCGCGGCGGCCCGGTCGACCGTGGCAGCGCATGCGCTGGTCGCGCAGGGTCGCCTCCGGCCTGCCCCGGACGGTGTCACCCTCCGCGGTAAGACGGCCCTGATCCTCGGCTACGGGTCGATCGGCCGCGAGATCGCGACCCGCGTCGCTGGGTTTGGGATGCGGGTGCTGGGCGTCAACCGGGCCGCGCCGGATGCAACCCGGTGTCGACGCGATGTACCCGGCGGACCGGCTGGACGATGCGCTCGGCGAGGCAGACGTGATCTTCGAGGCCCGGCCCCTGACCCGTTCGACGCGGGGTTCCCTCGGAGCCGTCCAGTTCGCGCGGACGCGCCCCGGCGCGATCCTGGTGAACGTGGGGCGCGCCGCGACGATCGATGAAGAAGCCCTCTACCACCATCTTCAGGAGCACCCGGAGTTCCGGGCGGCCCTGGACGTCTGGTGGGACGAGGGGTTCGGCGACGGAAAGCTCGGCCGGCGGTTCCCGTGGACCGACCTCCCGAACGTGACCGGTTCGCCCCATAACTCGGGCGGCGTCCCTGAGGCCGACCCCTACAGTATCGGGAAAGCGCTGGAGAACGTTCGCCGCTTCTTCCAGGGCCAGGAGCCGCTCTATCTGGCCGACCCCAGCGACTACGCTGAAGCGGGGTTGCCGCCACCGCCCGCCGCCGGGGATTCCGACGGAGAGCCACGGTAGAAGGGTTCGAACGCAGCCGACCCCGAGGTTCGGGCGGTTACCGGATCCGCTCGAGCGCGAACGAACCGACGATCAGCGCGCGATTGGTCGCGCGGCACTCGACCCAGTCGTGCGTCTGGACCTCACCGAGGCCCCGGACGGCGAGGAACGTCTTGTCGCGGTCCTGCCGGAAGGCGATCGCCCCGTCCATCCGACTGAGGAGCGCCTCGACCTGGGCGTCCGAGACCGCGCCTCCTTCCAGCGAGTACATCGCGAGCACGTCACGGGGCTTGAAGATGCCCACGACGTTCTGGAGGAACGAGAAACCGAGGCGCTCGTCCCCGTGCGCCAAGATGGCCGAAAGCCCAAGGAACCCGAACCTCATCGTCGGGTGGCCCGCGTCCTCGAAGGCCTTGGCCGCCTTCACGAGGTTCGAGAGGATCCCGGCACGGTCATCGGAGCCCGCGACGACGACCCGGTGGTCGGCCCCAGCCCCCTTCGTGCCCGAGGCGTCGATCCAAGTAACCAGGCCGAGCTGCTCGTACTCCCGGAACTGCGGCAGCACCACCCCGAGGCTCGCCGCCACCTCCTCCGGCGAGCGCGCCGCCGTGAGCAGGATCGCGGGTTCGCCGCGCTTGAGCCCCTCGGCGATGAAGGAGTAGAGGACGATCTCCTTTCCCACGAACGCGTCCCCGAGCAGGACCAGGTGGGATTGCGGAGGGAGACCACCGAGCAACAGGGAGTCCAACCGGGGGATTCCCGTCGATTTCCGGTCGGGATGCTCCGAGGGGGTCGAGGCCCGAAGTGAGTCGGCGCCCGGGGGGATCGGTGAGGCCGAGAGGTCGGTGACGGCCCCGGTCGGGGCGACCTGCCGATAGGCTGGCAGTACGCCGGTCGGAACCGGTCCGGCGGTCGCGATCGTCGCGCGGCGTAGCCCGGCCTCGGCCTCGCCGGCGTCCAACCGACTTTCCCGCTCGGAGACCGCGCGCTCCCGCGTGTCGATCTCGTCCCGGGTAGAAGCGAACCGCCGTTCCCGCTCGACCAGCGCCGATTCGCGGTCCGTCAAGACCTTGCGACCGCGTTCGAACTCGACGGCCTTGGAGGCCAAGTCCGACTGCTGGCGAGCGAGCTCGGTCAGTCGGTTCTCGTACTCCTGCGCGGCGGTTTGATACTGGGTCCGGGCTTCGGCCGCGCCCTTCGCCTGGGCCGGTACGTCGGCCTCGCGCTGCTGGAGAGCGAGCTCCCGGGCGGCTAGGGCGGCTTCACGTTCGGCGGCTTGCCGGAGGGATTCCTCGGCGGCCCGGGCCCGCTCGGCATTCTCCCGAGCTTTGCGACCCAGGGAGAGGTTCTGTTCGTCGAGGATGGCCTTGAACTGTTGGAGCTTGACCTCCCGCCCCGAGAGGTCCGCGAGGGCCGGGGAAGGAGTCGTCGACCCCGTCGCGGCGGCGCTCTCGAGCATAGTGATCTCGCTCTCCCGTCGCAACAGCTCGGACGACTTCTGCTCGAGCTCGCGGCGCCGCGCTTCGAGTCGGGACTCCGTCTCGGGAAGGGCCGCCGCCCGCCGGTCGAGGTCGAGCTTGCGTTGGGCCAGGTCCACATCCCGCCGGGTCTGCTCCGATTCGCGGTCGACGAGGCGCTGTTCCCGAGCGGAGATCTGGGGAAGGAGACGGGCGACCTCTTGCTCCCGAAGCTCGAGAGCCTTCGACTTGTCCTCGACCAGGCGCCTTTGCGCGTCCATCTCCGCGAGGTGGCCGGCGGACTCCCGTTCGGTGGCCGCGAGCGCGTCGGAACGGAGCCGGTAGTCGGCCTCCAGGTCCTCGAGCTGCTGGCGCGCCTCGACGTAGGGACTCCCGCTGTCGACGGACGGAGGCTTCGAGATTCTCGGCGTCGGACTCCCGCTTGAGGAGCGCCGCGGCGCGGAAGTGCAGCGCGTCGTCCTTCTCTCGCACCTCGTCCGCCATTCGGAACATGCGGCTCTGCCCCGAGGTGATCAGTTCGCGCTCGTGAGGGCGGGTGCCCGACGAAATGAGGTGGAGGAACGAGCCGCTGGTCTGGAACAGGATCGCGGAGAGGAACAGGCTGATCGACAAGCCCGCGACTCCATTCGCGGAGCCGGGCGTGCCGACCCAGAGGAGGACCGAGGTGGCCACTGGGAGACCGGCGCAAAGGGCGCTGGCCCACTGGCGCAGGGACCAGCTCGTCCACGTCATGACGAGACCGATCATCGCCACGCTGATCCCGGCGAGCGTGGCCGGGTAGAACCACGGGACGATCGCGAGATGGGCGAACGGACCGACCCCGGCGATCCGGGTCCCGTACACGATGACCAAGAGGAGGTTGAGGCCGAGCGCGCCGATCGTCGTGGAGAAGTGGGCCTCCCAGGGCCAGAGCTGGAACGCCTCCCACTTCGTCGTCACTCCGATCACGGAGATGGCGAGACCGGCGGCGAGCGGGATGAGGAGGAACGAGGAGTCGTTGAGGGCCGCGAACCCCGTCGCCGTCGGGGGAAGGCTCGGGAGGTTCTGGTCGAAGAGGAGAAGGATGATCCCGTCGAGCGCGAGGGCGGCCGAAATGAGAACGGCGTACAGGTGAGCCGAACGACCGATGCGCAGCTGGAGGAGCGCATCCTCCTTGGCCAGCTCCAGGTCCTCGGGAGCCGGGACCGTTACCGAGCGAGTAGCAGGAGCGGGCGCCGGGCGAGCCGCAGGTGCGGGAGCTGACTTCTTGGCCGGTGGCGTCGGTGCCATCCTTTGTCAGTCGTAAGAATGGGGGGTCCGGGCTACTTAACCGTGCGGGCGGGTCGGCCGGGACGCGTGAGCGCGAGTAGGACGGCGGCGGCCGACGTCCAACGCTCCGGCTGACGGCCCACGAACTCCTCGAGCTCGATCAAGTGGGACCAGGCTTTCGCGTCGGAGCGAATGGCTTCGAGGGCTAGGGGAGAGGCACCCAACACCGGGGCTACGGCGACGATCTCGACGGTCTTCCAGCCGCGGCTCTCGAGTCGAGCGCTGAGCTCGCCCGCGTCGAATCGGCGGAAATCCCCAGGATCGGACCAGCGCGCCGGCTCCGGAGCGAACCCTTCCCTCACCGCACAACGGTGTATCCCGCCGAACCGGAGAGCGGAGAAGGCGGGTGAGCGCAGAGGGAGGGAGTCGCTGCAGGTACCGCGCCCGTTCGCCGGGCCCGGCGACCACCTCCAGCAGGAGATTTCCCCCCGGAGCCACGAGCTCCTCCGCCGCCGACAGAAATCGCTCAGAATCCTTTCCGGCGAAACCGATGGAGTTCCCCAGCACGGCGACGTTCACGAAGGAATCGCGGGCGAGGGGGGGTTGGATCCCATCCCCCCGTACGAGGTGGACCGAAGGCCGGGTCGTCGGGTCGACCCGGAGCAGCATCTCCGTTGACAGGTCGAGAGCGATCCGTTGGCTCCCGTCCGGCCCGACGTAGGGGAGGAATCGCCCCGGACGGAGCCGACATCGACGACCCATCGGCCGGGAGCTGCGTGACGCCGGAGGAACCGAATGCGGAGGTCGCGAAAGAGCTCGCGTTGCGCCGTACCTTCGTAACGGTGCCACTCTCGGTCGGCCCGATACGGGTCGAGCGTCTCGAACCGTTCCCGAGCCCCCGGTATCTGGGAATTCGGATCGGAACCTCGGGCCTCCCGAGTCGAGGTGCGCCGGACTGGTTCCCCGATGTGCAACCCCCCCGCCGCTCGAATGCCACCCCTTTATTACTGACGACCCCTCCGCCTGTCGAGGTCGTCCTGATGCCCTACTACGAATGTCCGAAGTGCGGAGGTGGGTACGTGATCGACGTCCCGCCGAGTGCCCGTCCCATCTGCGACCGAGATGGGGCCCGGTTGAAGCGGGCGAGCGACGCCTCCTACGAGAAGAACGCTCGCCGCGACTGAACGCTTCGCGGGGCGCGCGACCATGGCGGAACCTTCCCCCACGGTTCGGCGACGCGGACCGCTGGTTCACCGCTCCGTTCGACACGGGGCGATTCTGCTGGTCCTTGGGGCTGTCCAGTTCATCGTCGCCAACATGGTGACGCAGATCGGCTACGGGTCGTCCTACAGCCTCAGCCAGAACTACATCTCCGACTTGGGGGCGGTGAACTGCGGCCTGTTCGGTGGGTCCGGCTCTTTCCCGGGTCACTACGCCTGCTCCCCCTGGCATGACGTGTTCAACGCGTCGATCATCGTGATGGGATTGCTGATCCTGCTCGCGGTGGTGTTGATTCAGACCGCGTTCCCTCCCCGCCGTACCCGAACGATCGGACTCGGCTTGCTCGCCCTCGCCGGGCTCGGAGCCATCGGGGTGGGCCTCTCCCCCGAGGATGTCAACATCACGGTCCACTCCCTCTCCGCGCTGCTCGCGTTTCTCGGTGGGGGCCTGTCCCTCCTCGTGCTTGGATTCGCCATGCTCCGCGACACTCGATGGGACGGTTATCGGGCGTTCACTCTCCTTTGTGGGCTGGTCGACCTCGTGGCCCTGATCCTCTTCGTATCGAAGACCTATGCGGGCCTGGGCGTGGGGGGGATGGAGCGGTTGATCGTCGCGCCGGTTCTCCTGTGGTCGATCGTGGTCGGCGCCCACCTGGCCCGGATCCCGACTTTCGCCCCCTCGGGATTGTCCCCTTCCTCTGACTGATCGACGAACGGCCCCCCCGCCGACGGGCCGGAACCTCGACCGGGCAGCCGGGTTCGACCGCGCCCGCGCAGCGGGTTCCCTGGACGTCCCGACTCGGCGCCCCTCGCTACGTCGCTCGTGTGCTCCGAAGTCGGCCCGCGTGGCGGGTGGGGGCGGCGGGACCCATGCTACGACGTGACTCGTTATATCCCGCGGTCTCCTCGCCGCGACCACGGGGGGCTTCTCAGAGATGTCCGGAGCTACCAACGCGGCGCCAGGGAAGGAAGACGAATCCCGACTTTCGGAGGCCGAGATCGCGGTCCATTGGAAAGAAGAAGCGGTCTTCTATCCGAAGCCGAGCTTCATCGGCCAAGCCAACCTGACCGACCCGAGCGTCAACGAACGCTTCGCTGAGAAGAACTTCCCGGAATGCTTCCGGGAGTACGCCGACCTGCTGAGCTGGGATAAGTACTGGACGACGACCCTCGACACCAGCAACGCTCCGTTCTGGAAGTGGTTCGTGGGCGGGAAGCTGAACGCGAGCTACAATTGCGTCGACCGCCATCTGGAGAAGGACCGGAACAAGGCGGCGATCATTTTCGTCTCCGAGGCGGAGGACGAGCCGCCCGTCGCGGTCACGTACCAGGAGCTCTACATCCGGGTCAACGAGATGGCCGCGCTCCTGCGCGACTTCTGCGGGCTCAAGACCGGCGACCGGGTCACGATCCACATGCCGATGGTCGCGGAGCTCCCGATCACCATGCTCGCCTGCGCTCGTCTGGGGGTCATCCATTCGGTCGTCTTCGGCGGGTTCAGCGGCGAGGCGTGCGGCGCACGGATCGTCGACTCCGGGAGCCGCGTCCTCATCTCCATGGACGGGTACTGACCGGAGCGGCAAGCTCCTCGACCACAAAGCGAACGCGGACATCGCGGTGCGCAAGGCGGCCGAGGACGGGACCCAGGTCGAGAAGGTCCTCATCTGGAAGCGCTTCCGGGACAAGTCCGCGAGCCCCACCCCGATGGTCGAGGGACGCGATTTCCTCGTCAACGACCTGCTGAAGCAGTACATCGGGAAGCGCGTCGACCCGGTCTCCATGCCCGCGGAGGCACCTCTATTCCTGATGTACACGAGCGGGTCGACCGGCAAGCCCAAAGGATGCCAGCACAGCACCGGTGGCTACCTCCGTACGTCACGGGCACGTCGAAGTACATCCAGGACATCCACCCGACGGACGTCTACTGGTGCATGGCCGACATCGGCTGGATCACGGGGCACTCGTACATCGTCTACGGGCCCCTCGCCCTCGCGGCGACCTCGGTCATTTACGAAGGGGTCCCGACCTTCCCGGACGCGGGCCGCCCGTGGCGGATCGCCGAGCGACTCGGCGTGAACATCTTCCACACCTCCCCCACGGCCATCCGGGCGCTGCGGAAGCTCGGGCCGGACGAGCCGAAGAAGTACCATTACCGATTCAAGTGCATGACCACCGTGGGCGAGCCGATCGAGCCGGCCGCCTGGAAATGGTACTACGAGGTCGTGGGCCAGTCCCAGGCCGCGGTGACCGACACCTGGTGGCAGACCGAGAACGGAGGATTCCTTTGCTCGACGAAGCCCGCGATCGACCCAATGAAGCCCGGGAGCGCCGGCCCCCCCATGATCGGGATCTACCCCGTCATCTTCGACGAGACCGGCAAGGAGATCCCTCCGGGGGCAGGAAAGGCGGGGAACATCTGCATCCGCAACCCGTGGCCCGGCATCTTCCAGACCATCTGGGGAGACCCGAAACGGTTCGTCCTGACGTACTACGCCAAGTACAACAAGAACGAGCGGAGCACGGACTGGAGGGACTGGCCGTACTTCGCCGGGGACGGGGCCGTCTGGGCCGCCGACGGCTACCTCCGGATCCTGGGCCGCGTCGACGACGTCGATCAACGTCGCCGGCGCATCGGCTCGGCACGAAGGAGATCGAGTCCGCGTGCCTGACCGTCCCGGAGGTCGCGGAGGCGGCGGTCGTGCCGACGGATCGACCCGGACAAGGGCCGGGTTCCTGAGGTCTACATCGCCCTCAAGCCCGGCGTGAAGGCGGATCAGGCGGTGGCGGACAAGGTCAGCCTGGCCATCGAGACCGTGATCGGGAAGATCGCCCGCCCGCGGATCGTTCGGATCGTGCCGGACATGCCGAAGACCCGTTCGGGAAGATCATGCGCCGGGTGTTAGCGTCCATCTCGAACCAGCTGGACTACGGGGACATCACCACGCTCGCGAACCCCGAGGTCGTCGAGCAGATCCGGGTCCAAGTCCAGGGTGCGGCTCCGGTGGTCAAGAAGACCGCCGCGCCCGACGACATCAAGCTGTTCGGAGGGTCGGAGGGCTAGCCCGCCCGTCCGACCTCCCCGGACCGTGAAGCCCGGGGGCGGTTCCGGCTCACCTCCGACTCGCCGGTAGAGGATCTTCGTCCCCCGCCCGGGCCGTGACCTTCGTCGGTTCGGCCCTCGACCGGAGTGCCGCGCCGGTCGGCCCCAGCGCCCCCGGGCCCTCCCGGAGTCGGCCCCGCTTTCCCTCGGGGACCCGGGGTGCGGCGATGAGCTCGTCCTGAGGCCCGAGCCCCGGTTATCCAGCCCCGGAGCCCTGCTCGAACCCTTATAGCCCCCCCCCGGCTTCCCGCTCTCTCGGGACGCCATGGTCGCAGCGCCGCGTTCGCACGAGCGACCTGAGAAGACCGTTCACGTACGGATCGATCCGAATGACGAATCGACGACCCTCGAGGACGTCCTCGCGCAGATCTCCGCCCTCCAACGGAAGCATCCGGACCGGGAGGTCTTCTTCGACGGGGACGAGTACGCGATATGCTCCCGTCCGAAGCGCACCCGTGCCCCGATCGTCCACTAGCCCGCCGCCTCTCGGCCGGCCGCTGTTCCTCCTCAACCTCAAGGTCTACCCCGAATGCTTGGGGCCTCCCGCGGGAACGGATCGCTCGTGACCTGGAGGAGCTGGGGCGAGAGGCGGCCGTTTCGGTCGCGGTCGCACCGGCCACCCCCGACCTCGCCCGGGTCTCGGCCGCGGTCGGCATTCCGGTGCTGGCGCAGCACGTCGATGTGATACCGGCCGGCGCGCACACGGGGTATGTCCCCGCCGAGTCGGTCCGCGCGGCCGGCGGGATAGGAAGCCTCGTGAGTCATTCGGAGCACCCGCTCCCGGCCGGGCTCGCCCGGGAGACGGTCGCGCGGCTCGCGGCGATGGGACTGGTCGCCGTCGTGTGCGCCCCGACGGTCGCGGCCGCCCGACGGCTGGCCGCCACGAAGGCGCCGTACCTCGCGATCGAGCCTCCCGAGCTGATCGGAGGGGACCGGGCGGTCTCTACGGCCCGGCCGAGCGTCATCACCGACACGGTCGCCGCCGTCCGAACGGTCGCGCCGGCCGTCTCCGTCCTCTGCGGCGCGGGGATCCACGACCGGCGGGACGTTCACCGCGCGCTGGAGCTCGGGGCCGCCGGCGTGCTCGTCGCGAGCGCGGTGGCCCGCGCCCGCTCTCCTCGGAACGCGATCCGCGAGCTCCTCGCGGGATTCTAGCCCGCGTGCCCTCAGGGCGGCGGTCCGGGTCTCCGGCGGGTTCAAGTGTCCCTGCCGCCTCGGGCCGCGACCGTGTCGCCCAAGTCGCGTGAGTCCACTTCCGCCCGTGCGTCGACCAAGGCACCCCGTGCCGCCGTGAAACGACGTCGAAAGCGGGGCCGCGCGAGCTCGACCGGTCGCTCCCGTCCCCGCGTGCGACGCGAGGGAACGCCACCGCTCGACCGCACCCGTCTGGACGAGCTCACCCAGTCCCCGGTCCCCGTACCGCGCGCAGGGCGGGAACTCCCCAGCCGGCGCCTGCTCGTGCCGACCCGTTCCCTGCACATCGTCATGGTCGGCTGGGAGTGGCCGCCCAGTCACTCGGGCGGGCTCGGAGTCCACTCCTACGAGCTCTGCAAGGAGCTGACGAAGCTCGGTCACCGGATCACGTTCCTCACTCCCTTCCCCGGCCCGTTCACTCCCGTCGACGGGGTGACGTTCCGTTTCCCGGGCGGACCCGTGGGCGAGGCCCCGGCGCCGTTCCCCCCGGCCTACTGGGCCGGCGCCACTCCGGACAGCCCCTTCTGGAATGCGATCGATGGCTACAACACCTGGGTGGCCGAGCTCTCGGGCGTGGAGGCGGTGGACGTCGTCCACGTCCACGACTGGTTCGGCACCGTCGGGGCCGCCGCGCTGGCGCAGCGGCTCGGCCGCCCCCTCGTGATGACGGTCCACTCGACCGAGTACGACCGCTCGCTCGGCCACCCCTGGCAGCACATCCTCGAACGGGAGCGGATCGGGGATCGCGGCGGCGACCCGCGTGATCGCCGTGAGCCGGCACCTCCGCCAGCAGCTGATCGACCGGTACCGCGCCGACGCCCGGAAAGTGCGGGTGATCTACAACGCCGTGCGTCCGAGCGAGCGGCTCGCGCAGATCGACCCGCACCGGCGCGTGGTCCTCTACGTCGGGCGGCTCGCCGCGATGAAGGGGGTCGACACGTTCCTCCGGGCCGCGGCGCCGGGTCGTCTCGCAGTTCCCGGACGTCCTGTTCGTGATCGCCGGCGAGGGTCCGGAGTACTCGCGCCTCCTCCATCTCGCCGCGCGCTCGGGATCGGCGACCGGGTGATGTTCCTCGGCAAGGTCACGGACGAGGAGCGGGAGATCCTGCTCGCGGGGAGCTCCGTCTTCGTGCTCCCGTCGGTCGTCGAGCCGTTCGGGATCGCCGCGCTGGAGGCGATGGCGGCCGGCGTGCCGACGATCGTCTCGAAGACGAGCGGGGTCGCGGAGATCACGTCGGGGACGTTCCGGGTCGACTTCTGGGACGTGGACGAGTTCGCGAGCCGGATCGCGGAGCTGCTCGAGTACCCGACCCTCCGCCGCACGATGGGCGAGCAGGGCCGCTGGGAGGCGCTCCGCGAGGGGTGGCCGGAGCGGGCGCGCGAGACCGTGAGCGTCTACGTCGAAGCCCTGGCGCTCGGGGACCTCGCGCGTGAAGATCGTCCTCTACCTCCACCTGCACCAGCCGTGGCGGCTCGCCCGGTTCCGGTACCTCGACCTCGGCTCCGGCCGGTCCGTACTTCGACCTCGAGCGCAACCTCGCCATCTTCCGCGGGATCGCCGAGCGGTGCTACCGCCCGGCCCTCGACCGGCTGCTCCGCTCGCTCGAGGAGCACCCCGAGTTCCGCTTCAGCCTCTCGATCACCGGGACCTTCGTCGAGCAGGCCCGCCTCGCCGCGCCGGACGTCCTCGACCGGCTCGCGGACGCTCTATCGCACCGGGCGCGTCTGCGCTCGTCGCGGAGACGTACTACCACTCGCTCGCCTTCCTCGTCCCGCCGCCCGAGCTGCAGGACGAGGTGCGAGTGCATCGGGAGATGCTCCGCAAGGAGTTCGGCGCGGAGCCGAAGGTGCTGCGCATGACCGAGCTCGCGTACTCCGACGACCTCGCCCGGTTCGCCGAGCGAGAGCGGTTCCACGGGATGCTCGCCGAGGGCTGGGAAGGGATCCTCCGCGGAGGGTCGCCGACGGCACCGGTACTGCGCCGCCCCCGCGCCGACCGTGCTGTTGCTCCTCCGGCACTATCCGCTGAGCGACGACGTCGGGTTCCGCTTCTCGTCGACCGGATGGAGCGAGTACCCGCTCACCGCCGAGAAGTACGCCGACTGGATCGCCGCGACGCCCGGCGAGCTGGTCGGCCTCTTCATGGATTTCGAGACGTTCGGCGAGCACCACGCGGCCCGCACGGGCATCCTCGAGTTCCTGAGCGCGCTCCCGGACGCCGTCCGCACGCCATCCCGGCGCTCGGAGTGGGCGACCGTCGAGGAGGCGATCCAAGGCCCCCCGCGCGACCCGCTCTCCGTCCCCTACACGATGAGCTGGGCCGACCAGAACCGCGACCTCGGCGCCTGGCTCGGCAACGACCTCCAGCGCTCGGCCTTCGAGGCGGCGAAGAAGGTCGGCGATCGCCGTGCGCCAGGCGAACGACCCGGAGATCCTGACCGACTGGCGGCAAGCTGCTCACCTCGGACCACTTCTACTACATGTACGTCAGCGGGCACGGCGCCGACCAGGGCGTCCACCAGTACTTCTCGAGCTACGACAGCCCGTACGACGCCTACGCGAACTACATGAACGCGCTGACCGACCTCCGACGCCGCGCCCTCGAGCGGCTCGGCGTGCCCATTCTCAAGTAGCCCGCTCCGCCGACGCTCGGGGTTCCGAGGGCGGGTCCAACCCAAGGGTTACGACGAGCGCGGACTCCCCGGTCCGACGAATGCGGAGATCGGTTCCCCGCGGTCGCGTCGGGGGTCCGAGGGCGGAGCCGTGATCACCGGCCTCGCCGGGAACGGTCGGGTCCTCCTGACCGTCAACGAGCACGGCGACTGGAACGAGCTGTTTTATCCGTATCCCGGCCAGTTCCAGCACCTCCGCGAGGCAGCGCCTCGGCGTCTACGACGTGGCGGCGTCTCGGTTCGACTGGCTGCGGCGCGGGAACGGCTACGAGGTGGCTCAGACCCCCTACGGGACCGGCCATCTCCCGGAGTCGGTCTGGACGGGCCACGGGATCACGTCTGGGAGTTCGCGACCACGTGCACCCCAACCACGACCTGATCGCGCGGGTGTATCGGGTCCGGACCGACCCGGCCCGATCGATCCGACTGTTCGACTACCACTCGTTCCAGATCGCGGAGTCGATGTACCAGGAGACGGCGTACGTCGACCCGGCCGTGCCCGTCCCTGGTCCACTACAAGCGGGGGTTCTTCTTCGAGTTCTTCTCCGACCCGCCCTTCGACGCGCGCGGTCTGCGGCGAGCACACGCTGAAGGGGCTCCGGGGGACGTACGTCGACGCGGAGGACGGGCGGCTCGAGGGGCGCGCGGTCGCGCACGGCGCCGCGGACAGCGTCATGCAGTGGGACGTCGACGCGCGGCCGACGAGGACACCGAGAGTTCGTCTCTTCATGGCCGGTCGGACGGGCGCTCCCCGCGCGTCCACGAGGTGCGGGACTACGTCCGGCAACGGCGGGACGGACGCGGTTCGTTCGAGAGTCCGAGCGGTTCTGGGAGACGTGGGTCCGACGCCGGCTGCCGCACCCGCCGCCGGGCCTCGGCCGGCCCGCCCAGGAGCGTCTACCGCGCGAGCGTGCTCGCTGCTGCGCCACTGCAGCGGGACCAACGGTTCGGTCATCGCCTCCCCCGACACCCGCTCGCTCGTCGCTCGGCGGGGACACGTACAACTACTGCTGGTGGCGCGACGGCGGGTACGTCGCGAAGGCGATGGACGAGGCGGGCCTCTACGAGAACTCCGCGCCGCTTCCTCGAGTTCGCGCGGGCGTGCCAGAACCCCGACGGTTCGTTCTTCCACCGCCACTTCCCCGACGGCGCGATCGGAAGCACGTGGCATCCGCCCCCGTTCCTGCAGATCGACCAGACCGCGACCGTGATCGCGGCGGTCTGGCATCACTTCAAGCGGGGAGCGGACCCGGACGTTCTTCTCGACCTCTGGCCGCTCGTCAAAGGCGCCGCCACCTTCCTCGAGACGTTCCGCGACCCGACGACCCAGTTGCCCGCCCCGAGCTACGACCTCTGGGAGGAGCGGATGGGGATCCACGCCTACTCGACCGCCGCGGTCGCCCACGCCCTCGAACGGGCCGCCCGGATCGCCGCCGAGATCGGCAAGGACCCGAGCGCGTGGCGCAGCGCGTCGAACCAGATCCGCGAGGCCGCCGTCCGCCACCTGTGGGACGCCGACCGCGGGCGGTTCGTCCGTTCGATCTCCCCGCGCGACGAACGCCTGGACGCGTCGTTGCTCCTCGCCCTCAAGCTCGGACTCCTCCCCTGGGAAGACCCCCGGGCGAAACAAACGGTCGACGGCATCGAGGCGCGTCTGTGGTCCCCCGTCACGGGGGGCCTCGCCCGGTACGAGGGCGACCTCTACTACGGCAACGAGAACCCCTGGATCGTCACCACGCTCTGGTTGGCCGAGGCTCGCCTGCGGCTCGGAGACCGAGAACGCTGCCGCGAGCTGATCGAGTGGGCCGCGAGCCACGCGACTCCCACCCTCCTCTTGCCGGAGCAGATCGACCGGACCTCGGGCGAGCCCAAGAGCGCTACCCCGCTGACCTGGTCGCACTCGACGTTCGTCGACGTGGTCCACAAGTATGCCGAGGCCCAAACGGCGGGACGCGTCCCCGAGGAGTAGGGCCTCCGCCGCGGGCGGGAGGTTGGCCCTCGGGATCGACCTGGGCGCGACGAAGGTCGCGGCCGTTCTCTTGGACGGCCGGGGTCGGATTCTCCGCCGAAGCGACCGCCTGCCGCACTCGAACGACGGCCCGTCCGCGGTCCTCGAGGTCGTCGTCCGGGCCGCCCAACAGTGCCTTCGACCCGACGAGGCCCGCCCCGGATCGCCGGTATCGCGGTGGCGGCCCAGGTCGACCCATTGCGGGGCTGGGTCCGGCACGCCCCGAATCTCGTCTGGAGGAACTTCGCCCTCGGGCCGGCCCTCTCGCGCCGACTCGACCTTCCCGTTCGAGTCTTCAACGATGCCCGCGCGGCCACGTACGCTGAATGGACGCTCGGCGCCGGGATCGGATGCAAGGACCTGTTCTGCCTGATGGTCGGAACCGGCGTCGGCGGGTCCGCGGTCGTCGGGGGTCGACTGCTCGCCGGAGGAACGAACGCCGCCGGGGAGGTCGGGCACCTCCCGATCGTCTCGGGCGGCCGGGCGTGCCACTGTCCGGGGGCCGGGTGCCTGGAAGCCTACGCCGGGGGCTGGGCGATCGCCGAGCGGACCCGGGAGGCGGTGCGAGCCGAGCCAGAGGCGGGACGCGCCCTGGTCGCCGCGGCCGGTTCCGTGGAGGCGATCCGCGCCGAGACCGTGTTCCGGCGGGCTCGCGCGGGGGACCGGCTCGCCCAACGACTCGTGGCGGAGACCGAGCGCTACCTCGCGGACGGGGCGGTGGGCGTGGTCAACGCGTTCAATCCGACGCTGCTCGTCCTCGCCGGCGGAGTGATCTCCGGTCGACCGCAGTTCGTGCGGGTCGTCGCCCGCGCGGTCCGCGCGCGATGCCAACCCCCCGCCGCCGACGTCCGGGTCGTTCGAGCGCGGCTCGGCGACCTCGCCCCGGCGATCGGGGCCGCGGCCCTGGCAGGTCGGACGCCGTCGCGAAGGTCAAAGTAACCCGCGGCCCCGGCGTCGCGGCGACCCTATCGAGGGGGCGAAAGGGGCGGGCCCGCGGGGGCGGGGGGCGCGGGCGGAGCTCCCGCGTTGGACGGAGCCGGCGGTGGGGGCGGCGGGGCATTGGCCCGATGCCGGTAATAGATCATCCCGGCGAGGAGGAGCACGAGGAGGACCCCGAGCACCGCGAACACCACGTACTCGGGGAGCTGGGACGAGGACGAGGAGGTGGGGGCCACGGGCGGGGCGAAGGTGATGTTCAGGTACGAAATGTTGAAGCCGGCCACGGACAGGGTTCCCGATGCCGGGTCCGCTTGGAACCCGACCGCGCTGACCGCGAACAGATAGACCCCGTCCTCGCGCGCCTCGAGGTAGCTCGCGACCTGAGAGTAGACGGGGGTGATCCCACCCGCGCCCGAGAGGTTGAGCGACCAGGACGTACCCGCGGGGAGGCCCACTTCGTTGACGGAAATCCATCCGAGATCGGTGAACGTCACTTCCGGGACGGTCGTGGGCCCGATCACCGTCACGTTCCCCCAGATCCGGTTCGGGACATAGTTTCCGAGGACAGAGATCATGAAGGCGTACTGGCCGACGGGCTCGGCGATCACGATCGAGGAAGCGTTCGACGACGACCCGCTCCCGCTCAGGTTGACCGTCCAGGGCGTCCCCGACACCAGCCCGGATTCGGTGAAGGTGACCGGGTAGGTGGGGTTCGTCACGACGATCGCGGTGTAGGTCACGAGGGGAGCGGACGTCGGCCCCCCGGCCACGAGCACCGGGAGGGTGAAGGGAGTCACGTTGTAGCCCGAAACCGGCACGGCAGCGAACGTGTAGGTTCCGTTGACCTCCTCGACGGTCAGGTTGGGGGAAGTCGAGCTCCATTCCTGCGTTCCCAGCCCGATCGACCAGGACGTGCCGGCCGCGAGGCCGGTCTCCGTGAACGTGACGGCGTACGTCGCGTTGACGTTCACGACGAAGGCGATCGTCTCCGAGGCGGAGTTGCCCGCGACGACGAACTGGCCCACGGCCGGGTCCGGAGTGAAGCCGGTGACGGCCCCGACCGTGAAGTTGTAGCTACCGTTGTCGAGGGCGAGGACGATCGGGCTCGTGCCCGAGGCGGAGCCGCTCGACAACTGGTGGAGGAAGTTCGAGGTAGTGATCGACCAGTTCGAGCTGGCCGGAAGGCCGCTCGCGGTGAACGTGACCGGGTAGTCGAGGCGGAAGGTGAGACTGATGGTCACGTTCGCGCCGGAGACCGTGAACGACTTGGGTGACGGCGCAGTGTAGCCGGCCACGGGCGCGACCGTGTAGGGGTAGGTCCCGTCCGGGCTCTGGAGCGAAAGCCTCGTCGAATTCGAGCGGAACTGGACTCCCTCGGCGGTGAGGGACCAGGGAGTCCCGGAGGAGAGCCCCGTTTCCCTGAACGTGACCGTATACAGCGTCTCGAAGGTGAGCGGAACGTAGTCGCCCCCGACCGTGATGAGGCCAGTGTCGTTGTACGGTAGCGCGTTGTACGGGTCGGAGAGGGTGCCGTAGTTCCACCAGTAGTTGCCGCCCTGATAACTCGTGCCGACCAGGCTCCCCGTCAGGTTGACCCCATTCAAGAGGGTCCAGCTGGACGCCGGTGCGCGCGAGACGTTCCAGGTGTCCGCGTACACGGCGGGTTGGCAGTTGATCTGGCAGCTGAGGGCGTCCTCGGTCGGCGTCAGTCCGTCGATCGGGGTCAGGAAGGCGTTGTTGTAGAGGAGGTCCCCGTTCTCGCTCAGGTTGACCGCGGTCTCGTTGGTCCCCGAGTCGAAGAGGTCACCGGGCACGGAGGCGTTGGCGGTGGCCGGTAAGAACCAGTTCCCCCAGACGGTGTTGGCGGTGCCCCCGTAGAACGCGAGCGCCCCGCCCTCGTCGTCGAAACTGTTCGACGCGATGAGGTTGTGGCTCGAGTTCCAGAAGAGGACGGCGGCTTCGGGGAAATCCGTGACGAACACCGACAGCCATCCGGTGATCGCGGGCGCGTCGCGCAGCGTCACGTTCGTGACGTCGAAGAAGAGGAGCTGCAGGTTGTTGGTGTTCGGTTGCCCGAACGCCTGGAGTTCCGCCCGCATCCACGCCGGATAGGTGATCTCGAAGGAGGGGGGAGTGATCGTGACCCAGGCGGACGTGTTGACCAGCTGGACTCCGGAGAATACCGGGAACTCGAAATCGTTCCACTGGGCGAATTCGGGGTTCAGGGATCCGGCCTGGTAGTTGTCCAGTACGTAGGGGCTCGCCGGGGTCCCGGCACCGGAGGTGGAGATCGTCGCCAGCTCCGCGTCGTTCCAAGCATAGAGGGGAGTGTAGACCCCCCGACTGGGGTCCGGGGTGAGCGAGAGAACGACGGGGGTGGTGCTGTTCGCAGCCGACGAAACGGTCGCGTTGGCCGGGTCGTAGTCGCTCAGCTCGGCGACGAGGTCGAACGTACCGAGGTTGGGCAGGAAGAGGCTGAAGGGCGAAGTAGTCGAGGAGGCCCACTGGGCGAGGCTGGCGTTGAAGGAGGGGCCGGGACTGACGAAGACGAAGGCGTTGGCCGGGTTGACCGAAAGCTGGACGAGGCGCTCGCCCGGTTGGTGCGAGACGTTCCAGAGGCCGGTCAGGAACAGACGGACCCGGCATCATCCGCGCGACGGGGGAGGAACCGTCCCAGAAGACGGCGAGGCCGGTGCTGGTCTCCCCCGTGTCGCTCCCCGAGTTGTACGCGGAGGGGACGGGAACGTACCGGTCGGAGGTCGAGTCCCAACTCGCGATCGCGAGCGTGGCGTTGATGGCCGTGAACACGGTCGTGTCGCCGTCGTCGTTCCCGACCACGACGAGTTCAATGTCGTTGATGAGTCCGGCCGGGTCGTACGATTGGCCTTTGACCTGGAAGGCCGGGAGGAGCGCCGACCCGCCCAGTCGAGTCAGGTTCGAATTGAAGACGACGTAGTCGAACGACCCCGAGTGGGCCGTGGTGGCGTTCGAGACGGTATAGTTGAAGTAGAGGGCGGAGCGGCCCCCCACGAGGCTCGCGTTGTTGTAGAAGGTGACCGTGAACGGATAGTGGATCGTGAACGACGGACCGGACGCGAGGTAAACGATCGAATCGGCGAGCGTTCCATTCGGTCCGTGGGAGTAACAAAGAATTGGCGGGGAAGTTGCCGGAACGGCTGGAAAAGTTCCAGACGTTGTCCCCAAACACGAGCCAACCGGAGCTCGGAGTGTAACTCACGAAGTTCTGCGTCCAGAACTGATAGCTCGAGTTTCCCGAGATCGTCACGTTGGCCAGCACCGTGTTCAATTGGATGCCGAACATGTCGGCCCCGTCGCCATCGATGTAGACCGAGCTCGCGTTGTTGAGAGTGATTTGCCCCAGGGCGCTCTCCGTGTACATCGTGTAGCCACGGAGGGCTCCCGAAACGTTGTGGACCCCGATGTCGGCGACCCCCATCGGGGCCGGAGCTTGAGCGTACGTGGGGCCGACGACGCCGACCTTGTTCACCGATTCGGCCGCGAGATCGGGGAGATGGATCGGACCCGGCAACCCGCCGCCCTTTTCCAGGGTCCGAGTGATAGAAAGGATGCGTTGGGCGTCCGCTGAAAGAGCCCCGGAATCGGCCAGGGACGCTCGGGGGGCGTGGGTCGCGATACTCGTATTCAATGGGGGCAAGGACGTCGCGATGTGGGTCGGCCCGGAGGCTGCCGTACCCGAGAGGACCGAGCAGGATGTGCCGACGGTGAGGAGCGCGATCAGAACGGTCAAAACACCCCGGGTCGACGACCTGTGATTCATGTTCCGCCAGTCGACCGAGGGGGGC
Organism: uncultured Thermoplasmata archaeon; assembly: GCA_963842165.1. GTDB lineage: Archaea > Thermoplasmatota > Thermoplasmata > Lutacidiplasmatales > UBA184 > Lutacidiplasma. The sequence goes on from CAWJFK010000022.1 coordinate 201,874, forward strand.
GGTATAAGGACTTGCCATGAAACTGCCCGGCGTGTGGACTGAGAAGGCCCCCTGCCGCGCCCCGGGCGGGGCGAGAGGGCGGGGAGGGAGACGAGCGAGTCTGAGCGGGCGGGCGCCCCTATGCTCTCGCACGCGACCACAGTTCCTCATCGTTCCCGGGGCGGAGAAGCGCAGGGCGCCTCGCCGCGGATGACCCAACAGGCTCAACCCACCCACGTGGCTGTGGCGCCGAAGAAATGGTTAAGAGGCTCACCGTTGGCTCTCTTAATTCGATGGTCCGCGAGATGCCTCCGGGTCACACCGGAAGGCCCGCGCACCGGAGCGTTGGGAGCGACGGGGTTCGGGGAGCGCACCGTACCCCGGCAGCCCGAGAGACTCTCGTGGAGCGAGACGGGACAAACCCATGATCAGAACTCCCCAGGCTCCGACGGTTCCGACGACCGGTGCGGGCCCGTCTTCCCCCGTCGGACCGCGACCCCCGGTTGACATTGTCTACATTCTCGGGGCCCACCGGTCCGGCGCGACGGTGCTCGGGACGATCCTATCGAGGGGGAACGGGATCTTCTATGGCGGCGAGATGTATCGGTTTCCCTACCCCATCTTCGATCCGGGCGACCCGACCCGAATGTGCTCGTGCGGGAGCGCGGTCGTCCAATGCCCTTTTTGGACCGGATCCGGGCGGAAGCCCAGGCGCGGTCGCCGCTCCTCTCCGACCTGAGAGAGGGGCAGACCCGCTACGACGCATGGCATCGACTTCCGATCACGCTCCTGAACTACCTCCGCCACGACCCGGCGCTCGGCCGGTACGCCGCACGGATGACGGAGTTCGCGGGTCTCCTGGCGACCCGGAGCGGAGCCGCCGTCGTAGTCGAGTCGAGTTACAGTCCGCTCCGAGGCATCCTGTACCGCCGGGCTCCCCCGGGGATGGCCCGCGTTCGGTTCCTCCATCTAGTTCGCAACGGCCGGAGCTTCGTCGCTTCCGAATCGAGCGGAGATCCCTTAGGTGCGGAGGCGGGGTCACCGCTGATCCGCTCGCCTCCCGCGATCATCGCCCGTTGGATGGTCTTCCACACGGCGGCCATCGCGTTCTGTTCCAAGGGCCGGGGCGATTACCTGCGAGTTCGGTTCGAGGACGTGCTGGCACATCCTCGGACCGCCATCGGAGCGATCCAAGAGTTCCTTGGCATCGACCTCTCCGAAGCGATCGAGCTCGTGGAGACCCACCGCCCGTTGCCGATGGTGCACGTGTGCGCGGGCAACCGGACCCGGCTCGACCGGATCGCAGTCGTTCGGCCCGAGCTAGCCGACCCACCGAGGCTCCCACGGGCCCACGCCCTCCTCTTTTGGGCCATGGCCGGTTGGCTCGCGCTCCTGTTCGGCTACCGACCGGGGAGCCCGAGAGAGGGCCGGCGCCCCGCCCCCGGGCGGTGACCCCCTAGCTTCTCGCTTCTCGCAGCGGTTCGGGCAACGGGACGTCCGGGGCCCCGGTCAGCGGCTGGCAGCGCTCGTAGAGTTTCCGCGCCAGCGATAAGTCGCGCGAAGTGGCCGAACCGGTCACCACGTGACCCCGCGAAAAGTCCTCCCCGGAAATGCGCTCGAGGCCGGGGTCGCATGCGACGCGAAGCGGAGTGACCGCTCCCTGGGGCGGGCTCTTGCCGAACAGGAAGCCCAGCACCTTCAGGCCGAATGCCGTAGCGCCGCCGTTATTGATCCCAAACCCCGTTCGTACGAAACCGGGGTGGACAGAATTCACCGTCACCCCGCTGCCCGCGAAGCGAAACGCGAGCTCGCGGGAAAGGAGGACGAGCTCGAGCTTGGAGCGCCCGTACGCTTGATAGCCACGGTACGGGACCGGGACAGCTCGAGGTCGTCGAGGTCGACCACGTTCCCCTCGTGGGCGGCCGAGGCGACGTTCACGACCCGGGCCGGGGCGGACGAGCGAAGGCGGTCCTGAAGGAACGCGGTAAGAGCCAGCGGGGCAAGGACGTTGAGCGCGAAGGTCCGCTCGAGTCCTTCGGCGGTGGTTTCGCGCCGCATGAAGAGGGCCCCGGCGTTGTTGACGAGGACGTGGATCGAAGGCAGTCGACGCAGGAGCTCGTTGGCCACGGTGGGCCAGCTGGACCGCAGGGCCAGGTCGCCGACTCCCACCCCTTCGACCTCGGGATTGCCCGTCTGGCGCTGGACGTCCTTGGCGATCCGGACCACACGGTCGGCCCCTCGGCCGACCAGGACGGTGTGGGCGCCCCGGCCGGCCAGCCCACGAACGATCTCCAGTCCGATCCCGGAGGTGCCGCCGGTGACGACGGCAACGCGACCTTGCATCGAACGGGGAAGGGCGGACATCTTCGGACCGAGAGAGCCCCCGGTCGTAGTTGGGGATTGCGGCGGCCCCTCACGGGGGGAAGGGCGACTCGCTCCGAGCGACCTCAGGCGAGTCGGTTCTCCGTCGCCGAGAGTCCGAGAGCGAGATCGCCTCTTCGATGAGCCCCTGCTGGCGGAGCGACTCCAAGGCGCTCTGGACGGTGCGGCGCGGAAGCCGGGACATGTGGACGAGCTGAGCCTGGTCGAGGCCCCGGTACGTCTCGAGCAGGAAGAACAGGAACTTGGCCGCGGGAGGACCCTTGATCGGCTGCGACCGCCGGATCGCCCCGAAGGTCTCGCCCCGGAGTCCCAGGCGTTCGGAGGCCAGTGGTGCGACCGAGGTCAGCGCGATGTTCCCCAGGTTGACGTCCGCCCCGAGCTCGCGGATGAGCTGGACCTGCTGTGGTTCGAGCGGGGCCTCGAAGAGGAGTTCCTCGGCCGGATGCTCCGAGACGATCGACCGGACCCAGTCCCACTTGATCCCGCCGTCACTGTCGTAGATCCCCACGCCCTTCCCCGATTCGCGGCTTTCCAGGATGACCCGGAGCGGGTGAAGGGTCCGGGCGTGCGCCACCTGGGAGATCGTCTCCTTGAGCGAGAGCTGGTGCTGGACGTCCTTCTTCCCGACCTCGATGAGGCACTGGAGGCCCCGCTTCGCGACCGATTCGGCGAGCCGGTCGATCTGCTCGTACGAAAGCTCGATGATCCCGCTCGAGATCTCGATGATGTCGAAGCCGAGCCCCTTGGCCTCGTCCAGCAGCTGGGGAACGCGGGCGTGGGTGACCGCGTACTCGAGGAGCGTGCCCCCGGTCGAGACCTGGATGTTCGCGGCGTGGTACATCTGGATCCGCTCGTGGAGCGTCTCGCGGCGGACCAGGAGGGGGAGGCCCCACCCGATCTTGGCGACGTCGATGTACGGGGCGAGGTAGGCGACCTGCTTCGGGTCGATGGCCTGGAGGCGGTCGAGGATGTGGGTGACTCCCGTCTTCCGGGGGCGGGTCTCGTAGGGGACCTCGGCGGGAAAGAACGCTCCTTTGTCCTTGATAGGTGCCATATTTGTTCAGATTGACGGGTCGAGTGCGCAGGACTTGCCACATAGTGGGCCCATCCTAGGCTATGAAGCCGGCGGGCGAGTCGCGCTGCCGGTGGCAGATTGCCACAGCGACCGAGGGACTTACTCCTCGGCCCAGGGGGCCGGGGGAGTGGGTGGGCGAGCGGGAGGCTTCGAAGGGGGGCCCGCTCCGGTCCGAGTCGGGGGACCAGTGCGGCCGGCCGCCGGGCGGCCGTCGGTCGGGGGGCGGCGTCGTCGCCCGTGGATCGCGAGGAAGACGACGATCGCCACCATGACCGCCACGGCCAGCCCCGGGATGACGAGGCGGCTCCAATCGATGGGGACCGGGGGCGTCGAGGACTTGGAAACGTCGACCGTGAGGTCGCTGTGGACCGATACATTGTACGAGTCGTTGACCCAGAGCTGGACGTTGTACGTGCCGATCGATGAGTACGCATGCGTGGGCGAGGGGAGGGCCGACAGGGCCCCGTCTCCGAAGATCCAGCTGAAAGTGTAGGGGGAAGATCCGCCGGTCTGGCGGGCCTTGAAGGAGACATTGGCCCCCGGCTGCGGGGAGGAAGGCGAGAAAGTGGGAGCGGAAGCAAGGTCCGGATTCACCTCGACGGTGAAATTGCCGAAGACCTCCGAAGTGGTGCTATCGGTCACCGCGAGCGAGCAGTTCTGCACTCCTTGCACCGTGTAGGTGACCGGGACGGTCCGGGTGGTGTTGTTCGCATTCGGCTGCAATACCGAGCCGAGCGTCCCCAGCGTCCAATTGTAAGTGTACGGCTTGGTACCGTTCAAGATCGAGCCGTTGAACACCGCCTTGATGCCAACGTCCACTCCCTTCGGCACGCGGAGGACGAGGGTCGGAGCGTGGACCGTCACCAAGTACGAGGACGTGTTCTGGATTCCCCACGCGTCGGTGACGATGACCGTCGTGTTGTAGGTGCCATTTTGGACGTACTTGTGATGGGCGGTGAGGTTGCTCCCCTTGTCGCCGTCTCCGAACGTCCATTGGCCGGTGGGGTGCGTGCCTCCCGCTTCCCCCGCCCGGAAGGTGAGTACCTGATTCGTCTCGGCAGAGAGCGGAGCGACACTGGCGTTCAGGACGACGTTCGTCTCGAAGACCCAAGTATCGTTCAGGAGCCCCGTGCTCGCGCTGTTCCCTCCCACCACGAGGGCGGTGTAGTTGTCGGCCGGCCCGGAAGCGGCCGTGGAGGCGAGCGCCGGCCGATCCCTCGACGACGGCAGCGGGAGGTTGGACGCGTTGATCCAACTCGCCACTGCGCCCGTGATGATGACGGCCCAGATCTCCCGGTAGTCAGTTCCGGTCGTCTGGTTGTATCCGCCATAGAGGAAGAGCTGGCCCGCGAACCCGGGGGTCGCTGCGTAGTCGAAGAACGAAGCGTACGATCGAGCGGGGGGCACGGAAAAACCCCGGGGGGTGTAGTTTTGCCACTCCGTGCCGGAGAATACCCACGTGTCGTTCCGGTCGTGCCACTGCCCCACCCCGGCGCCGGCATATCCTCCGTACAGGACCCGCGTCGTTCGTCGCAGGGTAGTACCCTAGGGCGCCTCCGGCTCGGGCGGACGGGCTCGGCCCCGAGAATGCTTCCCAGCAAGGGGCCGGGGCGGTTGGGCAGGAGGTGTTGGTCGCGAACCACTCCGTGGAACTCGATTGGGAGGTGCACGCCTGGTTCGTGCAGCCGCCAAAGAGGAGAGCACCCTGGTTCCCGAAATCTACCAGGGCCGAGTCGAACACCGCCGGGGGGGAGTTACCGCCGAGGAGCCCAGTCTCGTTGGTCCAGGTTCCGGATCGGAACGTCCAAGTGTCCCCCAGCGGACACTGGGCTCCGCAACCCCCGAACAGGACCACTTCTTGGGACTCGTTGTCGTAGTCCATCGCGGCTCCATAGCGGGCGGGGGGCGCGCCCGATGTGCTCGTGATGTTCTTCCACGTCCCGTTGAAGATCCAGGTCGTGTCCAGTGGTCCGCGGGCCCCGTTCCCGCCGAAAAGGACCGCCACCTGGTCGAGGGCATCCCACGCGAGTGTCGCGTTGGCTGCCGCGGGCGGCGATGTGGGGCTGTAGGTGGATCGCAGGAAACCGAGGATGGGGGCGCTTCGAGGGGCAGTCCCTTGCGCTCCCCCGGAGCGACTCCCCACGAGTCCATCGCCCGTCAAGGAACAGTTCAACCCCCGGGAGATCGGCGCCGCTCCCGAATCGATCGTCGCGGCGGCGCGTTCCATCAGGACCGACGCCGCGAGCTCGGAGCTCGTGTGGTGGCCCAAGCTCTGAGACGAACTTGGGACGGAGGCCCCGCACGACCCCATGAGGAGAGCGAGCATGCAGGTCAGAGTCGCAGCGACCGTCAGGCCGCGGGCCGAACCTCGCCAGGTCACGACCGGGTCTCCCCGTGGCGGTATAAACCCCCTATCATCCGCTCGCGACCCGCTCAGGAACGAGACCCGGGAACCGAGCTCTGCCGCCCGGGTCCGAACCCCTCCTTCCCAATCCAACTATAGGATTCGCCGGAGAGGTCCTCATACGGCCGACCCGTACCAGTGGGACGACTTCGCTTTGCCGAGGGGGAGTGCGAAGGGGGGGGCGGTGGCTCGCCCCTCGTACCGGTGAGTACCCGCGAACGATGGAGGGTCGCTTGCGAATTGGCCACGTCCGCCGACCGCGGGAGGTTTCGACGTGAACGCAAAGGGCGGGAGGGGCTTTTGGCGGGAGTCCAGGATCCAAAGGCAAGAGTAGCCTCGGCCGGACGAACGGTCCTAGATCATCCGTACCCGTTCAGTTTCGCGTACCAGCCGGCGACCCAACGAAAGACCCGACGGTCTTCGGGGGGGAGTTCTACCGGGACCGACCCTGGTTCCCGTTGGACTTGGACCCCTCCGGCCAGGCGCATCCGGTTGCCGGCCACCACGTGTCCGGCGGCGAACGGCGCGCCGGCGGCGACGGACCCGACCACGGAGGAGAGGTCGAGGTCCACGAACCGGCCGATCCTTTCGAGCGTGCGCGCTGGGTCGGCGATGAAGTCCTCGTATCGGACTCGAAGATACCGACCTTGGCGCAGTGAAAAGAACATCGTGAAGAGAACGTTCGCGAAAACCCAGAGGATCGAATATCGCAGGGCGGCGGTGCGCAACCGCTCACTGTTCCCGGCCGCGCGAAGGTGGTGGCTCTTGCGAGAGTTGACCACCCCACGACCGTCCCGGATGAGGTGGATGAACCGGACGTCAAAGTCGTCCGAAAGGCTCTGCAAGTAGGCCAGCCCCCGGGCGCCTCCTTTGCTGGTGTCGATCACCACGGGGCGTCCGGAGGTTTCCCGAATGGCGACCGCGAGAGCTTTCGCGTCCCGAACCTGGCGGTTGAAATCCGCGGAGGCGAGTCTCGCCCCCAGCAGGGCGCGGGGGAACCCCCTCCACCCCACGTCGGGGCCCCGGGTCGGGTCACCGGGCCCGATTGCCCCCACGGCCGTGCAGCGAGCCTTCACCTCCTTCCAGAACGGGCAGGCGTCACCCGCCAGGCCGCACGAGCAGCTTCGCCGGTCCGTCCATGCTGGCACAGGAATCTCGACCAGCTCCCCACCAAACACGGCGTTGGGATGGCTCCCGAGGACGATGCCGAGGAGCGTGGACCCGGAATGTGGGCTGCTGAGGACGTACAGGTCCTCGGGTCTTCGGACTCGCCCCCGTGCCCATTCCTCAACCCCGACCGGTCACCGCGACGGACGGGTTAAGCTCCCGCCGCAGGAGGTAAGTCTTGCTCCGTTCTCACGCTCGAATCGCGAACGCGAACGACGCCACCCGGCAACCTCCCGTGAGTCTCCCGGGCAAGCCTTAAGACACGAACCTCGGCTGGCGGCCCACGTGACCGACGCAGTGGTGACCGGCGCCGCGGGGTTCATCGGAAGCCAACTGGTCGAGCAGCTGCTGGAGCGGGGAGACCGCGTGGTCGGGATCGACTCCTTCGACCCCTACTATGCCCCGAGGATCAAGCGACGGAACCTGGAGACCGCGCTGGAGAATCCCCGGTACCGGTTCGTCGAGACGGACCTCCTGCGCTACCATCTCGAACGTCAGCTCCGGGACCGGCCCGTGGTGTATCACCTCGCGGCCCAGGCCGGCGTTCGGGGCAGCTGGGGGAAGAGTTTCGCCCGGTATGCCCGGAACAACCTCCTGGCCACCCAGGCCGTCTTCGAGGCCTCGGTTCGCTCCCGCCGGCCGTCTCGGATCGTCTACGCCAGCTCCTCCTCCGTGTACGGCGACCAACCGCCGGGTGCGAGCGGAGAGGACGCTCTGCCGAACCCGGTGTCCCCCTACGGGGTTACGAAGCTCGCGGCCGAGCACCTGGGGCGGACGTACGCGAAGTCGTATGGGCTATCCGTCACCGCGCTGCGATTCTTCACGGTCTACGGCCCCCGCCAGCGGCCGGACATGGCGTTCAACCGGTTCATCGAGGCGATCCGCCGGGACCGACCGATCGACGTCTATGGCCGCGCCCGACAACTGCGGGATTTCACGTTCGTGGGGGACATCGTCGCCGGCTTGGTAGCGGCGGGAGAGGTCGGTGATCCCTCGCCCGTCTACAACCTCGGGGGCGGCGCACCGGTCCATCTCTCGGAGGCGTTGCGCACGCTCGGTGCTGTCTCGGGGCATGCGATCCGGATGCGGCACTTTCCGCTTCCTCCGGGCGATGCGAAAGCAACCTGGGCGGATATCCGCCTCGCGCGCCGGGAGCTTGGATTCCGTCCCCGGGTGAAGCTTCGGGAGGGTCTCGCCGCGCAGTGGCGGGCGCAGACGGGATTGCCCAGCCACGAATCCCCATGAGGGGTTCCGAGGCCGTCCCCCACCCGCTCGTCCGTGTTCGCCGCGGGGACGAGAGCGCGAGCTTTCTGGGGCTCGAATCGATTAAGAGGAAGGGCCCTCATGGACGCCCGCCGGGCGGTATGTCGTGACGACGCAGGTTACGCCCCAGATCTCGGCCGGCCAGGGGTGGGTTCTTCAGCCGAAGGAGTCGCCACGGATCCCTCCCGGTGCTACGGGTGAGGTCCCGCCCGTCGAAACCGCGCCGGTCTTCGCTCCGCCGCGGCCCCCGGCGCCCTCCCAGCCGAACGCGACGCTGGCCGCGCTCTTCCTCAGCCTCTTGGGGTTCCTCGGCGTCGCCTTCCTGCTGTATGAGTACAAGTTTCATGGAGTGACCGGGGAGTTCCACGGGGTCCCTACCCGGATCCTTTTCGTGGTGTGCTTGGCGGTCGCCTGCACCCCCTACTTGCTCACGATCTTCCGTCGGGTTCCCTTCTTGGCCCTCGCCCTCCCTGCGGTCCTCCTCCTTTTCCTTTACCCGATCTTTTCTCCCTACGGCCTGCCGTACTCCCGCGACCCGATCTTCAACTATCAGTTCGCCCAGGCCATCCTTAGTTCGGGGTCGTGGAGCCCCACCGCGGGCGTGACCGGGCAGGCGCTCACCTATAGCTACTACCCCGGCGGGGCGATCTTCAACGGGGAGGTGGCCACGCTCACCAACCTCCCGCTCGTGAACACGTTCAACTGGGGGTACGACCTGTTCCGCCTCCTCGTCATCCCGCTCGCGATCTACGCGATCGCGGCCCGCCTCTTCGGGAGTCGGTCGGCTCCGTTGGCCGTGTTGCTCTACCTCACCGTCCCGTCGATCGAGAACAATCTTCCCACCCAGCAGGATTTCGCGGTCCCCTTCTTCCTCCTCGCCATCGTCGTGTTCGCGTACGTCGCGTCGTCCGAACGCTCCTCGACCTTCCTTCGGTTCTCGCTCCTCGCGTTCGCGACGCTCGTGATCGTCAGCCACCACGTTTCGACGTACATCCTGCTCGGGTGGTTGCTGGGCCTCGCGATCCTGCCGTGGCTCCTCCTGGGCCGCGACCCGTACGTTCGGGCCCGCAGCGCCGCGGTCTTTCTCGCAACGACGGCCGTCGCGTCGATCTGGGTCCTCCTGGTCACGCTCCCGGTGATCACCCAGCAGATCTCGATCCTTTCGGCCAACATCACCGCGATCTACGCTCCGGCCACGAAGATCCAGCGGGCGAGCCGCCTCGGAGGGATCACGTTCCCGCTCTACCAGGAGGTCTGGATCCTGGCCGCGATCGCCCTGTTGGTCCTGCTCGCCATCTTGACCCTGGCGGAAACGTTCCGACCGGGACGAGGACGGGTTCGCGGCCCTGTCCATCCTGACGGGGTTCTTCGTGGTGGTGCTCGCGATCCCCTTCGTCTCCACCGGGTTCAGTTTCCTCGCGCTGCGTGTCTTCGAGTTCGCCGGAGTCGCCCTCGCCCCCGCCGCGGCCTGGTTCTTGGTCCACCGGCTGGCGTACCGCGCCCCCCCCCGCGGGAGCGCGCGGGGCTCGATCGCGCTGCAGGGGACGTACCCCCGACCCTCGTCCCGGAGTCGGTCGAGGGGACTCGGGAGCCTGGCGGCGGGGATCATCGCCGTCGGGATCGTGGCGATCATCGTCACGGGGAGCTCGATGGTCCCGCTGACGACCCGCGATCAGTTCGCCCCTCCCGGGGGCATCCTCATCGACTCTCCGACGCACATCAACGAGAACGCGGTCGAGGCGGTCAACTGGGCGGTCGACCACTTGAACCAGAGCAAGACGATCTGGGGGGACGACCTGGTCTACGATACGTTCGGGGGACTGGGACGGTTCCCGATCCACTTCAACTCCTACGACGTGTTCCAGTCCACCAACCTCTGCGAGCTCGCGAACGTGTCGGCCCGGGGCCAGTACATCGTCACGGACGTCTTCCTGTCGGGGAGCTTCCCGCCGCCCGTCTTCCCTGGAACGGCCCTCAACCAGCCCACCGGGACCTACCTCCCCAACTACGTGGATGTCGCCAAATTCGCCGCGAATCCCCAGTACTTTGCGATGCTCTACCAGAACTCGGTCTTCACGATCTACGTGATCGTGGCAGAACCGTCGGCGGCCGATTGCGCCGCGTGACTTGGCCCGCCCGCTGTGGGTAGAGGCTAGCCCAGGAGCCCGGTCAACTGGGCGATGATCAGAACGACCCCGACCATGAGCCCGGAGGCAACCAGTTCTACGGTGATCCGGTTCCCCCGCTCGAGACGATCGGGGACGAGCTGGAGGACCAGCACGACCACGAGGAGCAGGACCGCGAGGACCACGCCGATCCCCGCGAGCTCGGTCAGTCCCATGTTCTCTCCGCGGCCGAAGGCATTGGCTTGGCCGGCGCCGGGAACTTGATGAAGAAGAACCACGACGCCTCCCGGACCGGCACGTTCCCACCCGCCGGGAGGAGCTCGAACGTCACCGTGTAGTTGGTCGTGGAGCCTACCGTTCCCGAGAGGGTCGTGTTGAACTGGACCGTCACGTTGAACGACAAGGCTTCGTTCGGCGCGAGGACACCTAGGCTGGTGTTGCTGAAGTTCCCGTTCGCCAGCACCAACGGAGAGTTCCACGCCACGAACTGTGGGACGGGAGGCGTAAAGTTGAAGGGCTTGCCGTTCGCCTCCGCAGCGGTCGCGTTGGCCGATACGTAGAGCGTCCACGCCTGGGCGGTGCCGTTGTTGCCGACGTTCACGACGAACGTGGCGGCGACCTTCGTGTTGAGCGCGATCGGCAAGCCCACGATCGTGCCCTGGGGCCCCGTGATCCCGAAGCTCACATCGGACTTCTCCCGCGGGTTGACCGAGGCGATGTAGGCCATCCCGGCGATGACGATCAGAATGGCGACGATGAGCGCGTAGGCGGCGCCTCGTTGCGCGGGGGTGTATCCGCGCAGCCCGAGATCGGAGCGAACCATCGACACGAATCCGTGATCGGTCGCTTCGCCGGACCTGGAGAACTGGGCGACGGCCCCGAGGAAAAGGAGGACCAGGGCGGAGATCGCGAGGAGCAAGGGCAGGAGTCCGTAGTGGCCGACCAGCAGCAGCAACCCGATGGCGATGTTGAACCCCACGCTGAGACCGACAACGACGACCGCGGTGAGATACCAGGGCCAGCGCCGGCGCTCGCCCACGCCGATCGCGACCAGCCCGTAGCCGGGGGTGAAGAAGAGGGTCAGGAGGCCGAGCGGGACGGTCAACCAGAGGATGCTACCGAGGACGATCGCGACGCAGTAGATGGCGGTCAGGACGGCCAGCACCAGCAGCACGCTGGTCCGGATGGGGAGCGGTGGGGTCAGGGGAGGGGAGGTCGTCGCGCTGCCCACGGTCCACTCTTGGGAGGGACCGTACCTAAGCTTTGCGCGGGAACTGAGGGCGTCCCCCGAGGCGCGACCTCTTCCCGTTGCGCCGGCGCATGGTCGAACCGCGGCCGTCTGGTTGGTAGCGGAGGTCCCACGCCGCAAGACTGATGACCCCGGGGATCCAGTGAATGCGGTCTCGTTCCCCATGACGACCCGTGTTTGCTTTCTCGCACCGGAGCTCCTTCCGAACCAGGGCGGGGTGGGGACCTACTGCGTCGAACTCCTGCGAGGGCTCGCCGGCCGGGCCGACCTGACGGTCCTCACCCCCCTTCGGCGCAAGGGAGAGGTCGTCTACGACCGGCGGACCCTCGAGGAGTACTTCGGCCACCGCTTCGAGGTCGAAACGATCTCCGCGGCGGACGACACGTTCCTCTACAACGTGGCCTTCCAGCGCGCCGTACGGAGATACCTCAACGACCGCGCGCAGCGGAACCGGTTCGATATCGTCCACGCTCAGCACGCCCACATGCCGGACTTGCTGTGGGACGCCGACCGGCACGGGGCCCGAACGGTGCGGACGATCCACTCGACGATCGAAGGTCAGCGCGAGGGGATCCAGATCGCACGGGCCCTGGGCGGGGGACTTCAAGATTCGGAGCGGTGGCAGCTCGCCCTGTTCCCGGTCCTCCAGGTCGCCGAGTGGACGGTCCTCCAACGGCCGCGCGATTCCTACATCGCGGTCTCCAACTGGAACCGCGCCCAACTGCTCGAGCGGGGGATCGCGGCCGAACGGATCCACACGATCCACTGCGGGGGAGACCCGGCTCGCTTCACCCCGGCCCTCCGGTCCGCGGGTCGGGAGGGGGTCGACCCCGCCGCGCTCACCATCCTCTTCCCCGGCCGCCCGACGCTCGTCAAGGGGTCCGGGGTCGTCGCCCAGGCGCTACCGGAGATCCTACGAAGGGTACCGCGCGCTCGATTCGTGTTCACCGGCGGGGGCGCGGAAGAGTTCCTTCGTCTGGCGGCCCTTCCTCTGGAACTGCAGCACCGCGTCGAGTTCCGGGGCTACGTGCCGTACGATTCGCTTCCCCTCATCTACGCGGCGGCCGACCTCGTCATCGCCCCCACGTACTACGACAGCTTCCCGATCCGCATCCTGGAGGCACTCTCCTCGGCGGTGCCCGTAGTGGCCTCCTCAGTGGGGGGGATCCCCGAGTCCGTCCGTCCGGGCGAAACGGGTCAGCTCGTTCCGGCGGGGGACGCGCGGGCACTGACCGAGGCCGTAGTAGAACTCTTGTCCAACGACGAGGGTACGGAGACGGTTGGGCGCCAATGGCCGCCGCCTCATCGAGGAGCAATTCTCCTGGGAGAAGGCCGCCGAGGCCACGCTGGCCCTCTACCGGGGTCTCGGCGAGGCAGGGTGACGTCCCCTCACTCCCGATAGCCCCAGGGAGGTCGAGCTCACTACGGAGCTCTCCGGAGACCAACGGTCAATCGGTAGTGGAACATAAATACCCCCAGCTCGGTCTCCCCCTTCCGGCCACGGTTTCATGCAGTCGACCGCTCCCCACTATCCCCGGCCCCCGAGACCGGGGTCTCGGCAGCCCCTGGGGTCGATTCCGGCAAGGCCGTGAGCATTTCCTCGGGCGTTGAGCCTGCCGTTCGCGACCGGATTGCGGGGGCGTATGCGGTCGTGATCCTTCCCGCCTTGAACGAAGAGCGGGGGCTCGCCCGGACCCTCTCCCAGCTACCTCTCGATCAGTTCGACTTCCCAGGGCGGCGAGTGGTCGTGCTCGTCGTCGATGGGGGCTCGACCGACCGCACGCGGGAGGTGGCCCAGGCCGCGGGTGCCCCCGTGGTGACGCAGACCACCCGCGGGAAGGGCGCCGCGATCGTCGAGGCGATCGAATGGGTCCGGTCGCTCGGGGCGAAGTACGCCGTGGTCCTCGATGCGGACGCTACCTATCCGCCCGACCGGATCGTTCCGACCCTCGACCTACTTCGAGGAGGGACCGACCTGGTCATCGGGGTCCGTCGCCCGGTGTGGGGCGCCCCGCGCAACCGCGTCGAACTCGTTCATCGTTTCGGAAACGTGTTGTTCAGCTACTGTGCCAGCCTCCTCGCCCGTCGAACGATCCTCGACCTCTGCAGCGGCTTTTGGGGGGTCTCCACCGAACGGTTCGCCGAGCTCGAGCTCGGGGAGCATCAGTTCGCGATCGAGGGGGAGCTGGTCCTGAAGTCGATCCGCCGCGGCTTTCGGGTCCAGCAGATCCCCGTGGAGTATCGAGACCGGCTCGGAGAGGCCAAGCTGCGGGCCCTCCGCGACGGGGGACACATTCTTCTGACCATCCTTCAGTACGCTCGCCCCGGGCGAGCCCCCGACCCGGACGAGGCTCCCTCCCAGTCGTGGGGCCGCGCGGTCCTGGCGATCTGCCTTGCCGCGGGCAGCTCGAGGGCCCTCCTCACCTATGCTCCTTCGGAGGCCGCCGAGGCGCAGCGCGTGGCGCGCTATCTCGCGACGCACCCTACCTCACACGAAGGTCGACGTCGCGAGCAAGCCGAGGTCTGTGGCGACCCCGGTCCAGGGCGCAGAATCGGACCGACCAGAAACCTCCTCGCTGGTCGTTTCGCTTCCGATGGCGGGCACGAGGTCCGGCCCGACCCGATCGGTGACCATTTCGATCCGCTCCCACCAGCGCAACCTGACGGTCGAACTTCCCTCGAACGCGGGGGACGTGCCGACCGAGGCGGCGACGGGGCCTTGGAGCCGCGCGGGGGCACGGGCCGCCGCATTCTGGCTGCCCGACCGTTCGGGATCCTCTCTCCCGTTGATCACGTCTCGCTTGAACTACGACCCCCAGATCCAGCAGAGGACCCTCCTGCAGGCCAACGGGTTCAACGCCGTCGTCCGACGCGATTCTCGCGCCGATTGGGACAGTGAGACACCCATCGGCGCGGAGTCGGCCCCCGCGGCTTAAATGCCCCCGCCTTCGTGGTCTCGGGTGGGGCCCACCATGGAGGTCGCTCGGCCGTCGTCCGATCCGGGAGCGCGACCGCTCCCTTCGGGTCCAAGACCATCCCCCTCTCCTCGCGCGACGTCGCCTCGCGCCTTCGAGTCGTCGTTGATTTTGACGGCACGCTGGTCGTGCCGAACGTCGCGATCGACCTGGTCGCCGAGTTCGTCCCGGACGGCGCCCGGATTGCGAGCGAGATCGATATCCTGCTGCACGAGGGGAAGATCGGGCTTCGGGAAGCCTGGCAGCGACAGGTACGGCTGCTCCCTCGGGACCGGCTGCCCGGAAATGGTCCGGTTCGTTCGAGAGAAGGTCCCCCTGCGGAAGGGTGCCCGCGAGTTCCTCGACCTGACCCGCAGCGCACGACGTACCGGTCGTCGTCCTCTCCGGAGGGCTCGATTTCTACATCCAAGAGGTCCTCGACCGCGAAGGGGTCCACCTTCCGCTGTTGTCGGACCGGTTGGTGGTCTCCCCGACGGGCCCGCTCGAAGTCGACCACCCGCACGGCCATCCGACGTGCCGGCTGTGCGGTATCTGCAAGGCCGCCGTCGTCCGAGTTCCGGCGCGGGGGGTCCGCAACGTCCTGATCGCGGACGGCTCGACCGATCGCTACGGCGCCGAGGTCGCGGACATCGTGTTCGCCCGCCGCCGCTTGCTCGCCCACTGCGAGCGGGCCGGGATCCCCGTCTATCCGTTCGAGGACTTTGAACCCGTCACGGCGCAGTTCCAGCGGTGGCTCGACCGGGAAGAGCCGCTCCCGTCGTTCCGTCCCGTGGGAGATCCGAAATCGCTCTGTCCGATCTCGCAGGAAGCGCACGCGCGGCCTCGCTCCTCGGCCCTGAGCTGACCCTCCTCCCGGGCCACCCCCGGTCCGCCCTCGGTGGGCGATTGGGATTGGCTTCCCATCGCCCGATGGCCGCCGCGACCGCGTGTTCCGGTCCCCTCGGGAGTCGCGGGGGTCCCTTTACCCCAGGTGAGGCAGATGAGTGTATATACGTGTGGATGCGTATTGGCAGCATCATGGTGCGAACCCCGACCCCGGATGGGACCGGCAATCTCAGTGGCCGGCGCGCGCGCGCGTCGACTCCCGCGGACCTCGTAGCCGCTCGCCGGCCCCTTCGGGTCTCGGGAACGGAGGAGGGACGGTAGATGCGGACCGCTCGCTCCCCCTCTCACGATATCGACCGGGTCACCGACCTCAGCCACGGACGGACCAACGCCTCAGTACCCGGGCGTCGGCCGGACGGGGCCTCTCTCCCCGCCGAACATCGACACCGGACTGGACCGCGTGCTCCTCTCGTTCGGTTTCTCGGAGCGAGAGGCCCGGCTCTACCTCGTCCTCCTGCGGTCGGGATCCCTCGGCGCGCGCGAGGCGGCGGAGGCGGCCGGGCTCCATCGGGCGACGGCGTACCGGGCGCTCCTCCGGCTCCTGATGCGCGGCGTCATCGTCGGGGACGGACGCACCCCGCAACGCTTCCAAGCCGTCGGGATCGACCTCCTCATCGCTCGGGTCGGGGCCTTCCTCCGCGAGGAGGAGGAGCTCAACGACCTTGCCGCCCAGGCCGCCAAGGCCGCCCTCCTCCCCCTGGAGGGCCGAGGCGAGACCCTGCGCCTGCCGCATGCTCCCCAGCTCCTCGCCCGCCCCGCGAGCGGCCCGCATGCCGCGCTCGTCCACCTCGCCGCCGCCCGGCGGACGGTCGACGTGATGGTGCGCCCTCTCGCCGCCCCACCGCCCTACCGGGCCGCCCTGGTCCAGACGATCTCGAAGCTCGTCCGGAGCGGCGTCTTCGTGCGGCTCGTCCTCGACGCCACGGTCGCCGACCGGCGGATCAAGGACCGCCTCGCCCGCGAGGGCATCACCGGCTCCCCCGCCCTGCAGGTCCGCCACTTCACGCCCCTCGGGTCGCACTCGTACATCGTGGACGGCGCCCGATCGATCCGCTTTCCGATCCTGGGCATCCTCACCCGCACGGCCGACGTCGGCGATCCTGACCGACGACCCCGAGCGGGTCTCGGCCGAGGTCGGTCGGTTCGAGGCCGTTTGGTCCCGAGCCACCAGCGCGCTGGGCCGTCACCCGTCGACGCGCAGTTTCGGCTGGCGGACCCCGGACGAACCGAGCCGCATGCGGACCCACCCCGAGTTCTCCTTCACACCCTCGTTCCGTGGGAACGGGGTCGTCCCGGAGATGGGGCGGGCCGGGTCCCGGTCCTACATGCGGTCCGACTGATCCGAGCGGGGAACCCCGCCCCGGACCGGCGCTTCAGCCCCGCGGGATCGTGGGGACCTCGGCGGTCGAAACGTACCGCTCCATGAACGCCTTCACCTTCGGGAGCGGGTGGCGGAAGACCCGCTCGACCATCTCCACGAGCGTGAAATCCCCGCGGGCGAGGCTCTTCGTCAGGAGGAGCGCGCCCGCGTAGATGCCCACGGCCACGAAGAACAACGGGACGATCGCCCAGCCGGGCGTGGGGAGGAAGCGGACCGCCGCGAACAACGGCACCCCGATCGCCAGCGAGACGGCGAGCGGTTTCAACAGGATGGCGCGGAAGGGATGGATCCCGAACCCGTTCGCGAGGAGCGAGAGCCCCAGGGCGGGGTAGAGGGCACGCGCCACTCCCCACGCGATCGCCGCGCCCAGGACGCCGTAGAATGGGATGAGCGCGAAGCTGAGCACGACGTTCGTCGAGGCGGAAACGAGCGCGGACAGTCGCCTGATTCTCCTTCTTCCCGAGGCCCGCGAGCGTGGCGTTCACCGGACCGAACGCCGTGGAAAGGAACGCCGTGATGACCAGGAACTGGAGAGGGAACGCCGCGGGAAGGTAGGCCGCACCGAACAGCTCCCGGATGGTCAGGCTCGGAAGGACACCGAACAAGAGGAGCAACGGGAACGAGAGGAAGAGCGTCCAGCGAGTCGCGGTGACGTACGTCAGGCCGAGCTCGGGGTAGGCCTTCTCCCGCGCGAGCCTCGCGGCGATGGGCAGCGTGACGTAGGTGAGCGCGCTGCCCCCGAGCAGGAGGACCCGGGCGAGGGTCATCGCCGTGGAGTAGTACCCGACCTGGGTCGACGGCCAGTACGCGCCGAGGATCAGGGTGTCGGCGAACGCGGTGACGAAGGCGAGCGACGCCACGCCCCACAGCGCGGCGCTCAGCGACCAGAGCCGACGATGGGGAAATCGCCGGGCCGTGGCGAGCGACGGGAGGTACTTCCCGATCCGGCGGTCGTAGTAGATCGCGATCCCGATCAGCCCCGCCGCGTCGGCGATGACGTAGGCGATGAGGCAGCCGAGCAGCCCCAGCCCGGCGTACAAGAAGGCGACGACGAACACCGCGAAGAGGGCGGGGTTCAGGATCTGGTTGAACACCGCATTCGGTACGACGTTGTGGAACCCTTGGAAGATCGAGGCGTAGACCGGAGTGATCGCCCCGAACCCGACCGAGACCGCGAGCAGCTGGAGGATCCCGACGAGCGCGGGGTCGTGGAAGAGCCCCGCGATGGGCGCGGCGAAGAGGAACGTCAGGATCGACGCGACCGTGGAGATCGTCCCGCTGACGATCAGCGACCAACGGACGATCGCATGACGTTCCGTTTCGTCCTGTTCGAACGCCAGGGACCGGGCGACCGCCTGGTTGAGTCCGAGGAGGATGACGACGGAAAGCAGGCTCGTGAACGAGACGCCCAGGTTGAAACTTCCCCAGACGGCCGGCCCCAACGCCCGCGCCGCGGCGATCCGCGCGATCAGGCTCGCCGCGAAGAGGAAGAGGGTGCTCGCGACCATCACGGTCGTGCCGCGGCCCACCCAGCGAGCCGACCGCTCGACCCGCCGTTGCACCTCGGCGGCGTCGGGAGGCTCGGCCGTCGGGAGGGGCGGAGAGCTCGGGCCCTCCCGGATCGGTTCGTTGGTCGACACTGCTACGCTGGTCGGAAGGTGCGCCCGACGGCTCGACTCGGGGAGGCGCGCTCAAAGCGCTTTTGGTCCACGGGGGTCGCCTGGAATCACCGACGCGGCCAGTTTGAGACCCGTGAGGCGAGCGCCCGAGGTAGGACGCCTATCGAGAATGTTCCGCGAGAACGCGCTGGTAGAGCTCGAGATACGCACGGGCCGCCGCGTCCAGACTGTAGCGTTCTCGAACCACTTCCCGTCCCCGAGCGGCGATCCGTTCCGCCGCGGAGCGATCCGACAGGAGCTGGGTGACGATCGTTACCAGTTCGTCGACCCCGTCGTACAACCACCCGATTTCCGGTGAAATGATCTCGACATGGGCGTCGGTCCGGGCGGCTACGACCGGTACCTCGGCCGCGAGCGCCTCGAGGATCGAGTTGGGCATCCCTTCGAGGCGGGACGGGAAGACGAAAACGTCCGCCGCCTCGAGGTACCGGGGGACGTCGCCCATCGGAACCTCCCCGACCGCGTGGAGCCGTGGGGCGACCTCCGGATACTCCGCCCGGAGCCTCCGTAGGTAGCCGTCCCCATAGTAGGGCTCGTTGTAGCTGCCGACGAGGAGGACGTGCAGTCGGGCGATCCGGTGGGCCAGCTCGAAGAGGTCCTCGACGTTCTTTCGCGGAATCACCTTCCCGGTGAACACGGCGATCGGCACGTCCGGTGGAAGTCCCAGGGCGCTCCGGGCGACCGCCGGCTCGCGGTGCTCCGGGAACCGACCTACGTCGACCCCGTTCGGGATGCACACCACCGGCCGGCCCCGAAAGGTCTCCGCCAGGTGGCGCGCGTTGACGACCACGGTCGTCCGGTGGGTACAGCCACACGTTGAGGGCACTCATCCCGGCCCGCCCGGCCGAGCCGTAGCGGCTCGCGAGGTCCTCGACGGGGTGAGCCCCGAGTCGGACGACCAGCGGGTCGGCCCCGGCGAGCCGCGCCGCGGGGATCGAGTAGTAGGGGTCGAACGCCTGGACGAGGTCGAACTCGCCGCGCCGCTGCCGGATCTCCCGCCGGAGGACCGCGAGACCCCGGGGGAATTCGAGGCGTCCCACGATCTTCGCTGGTCCGTCCACCGATCCGACGGACCCGCTCGGCGAGGTGGTCAAGGCGAGGAACTCTCCGTCCACATGCTGTCGCAGCCGTTCCACCAGTTGCCGGCACTGGACGGCCTGACCTCCCCCCTTGTCCAGGTGGGCGATCACGAAGAGGACCTTCAACCGACCGTCCCCCACCTTCGGTGCCCCGCCGTTCCTCCGGCGTGCCCGAGTCCTTTCGGACCTCTGCAGGGAACGAACCCGGGGGTTTTGGCCCTCCTCCCGATAGGCCGGTCGTCGGCCGCCGCCCGGGTCCGGCGCACTTTCAGAGAATCGTCGCTCACGCCGCTCCGAATTCATGAGAGACCCCGGATATTAATCGGTGCGAGACGCGCCTCCCGCGCAAGGCTCAATACCCCCCGGACGCCTCATTCACTGGTCCGGAAGAGGGGAATGACCGACGCGTCCCCGACCGGACCGGCCGCGCCGAATCCTCCCACGCGTCTCGTCTACATCGCCGGCAGCGGCCGATGCGGTTCGACCTTGGTCGATATCCTCCTGGGGGACGAGCCGTCCATCCAATCGACCGGAGAGCTGATGCGGATCCTGGGAGGCGCTCAAGGCCACGCGCAGTCCTGTTCCTGCGGGGAGGATATCCGGGCCTGCCCCTTTTGGACCCGGGTCGTTGCGGAGGTCGGGGGGGCTGATGCCCTCCGAAAGCTGGAGCGGGGGACGCGTCTCGAGGGAACGAAGGGGTTGTTCCTCGGGCGGCTCGGGGACGTTCGGTCCGGGAGTCTCGCCCGTACGCATGCCGCCCGCCTCGCCCAACTGGTCCGGGCCGTCTCGAAGGTCAGCGGTCGGCCCATCGTCGTAGATTCGAGCAAGTCGCTCGGTCGGGGGTATCTGTACCGCCTGGAACGGGGCCATGGCCTCGATGTGCGCTACATTCACATGGTACGGGACGGCCGCTCGTTCCTATGGTCGAAGCGAGCCCGTCCCGACGGCGAGGGGGTGGGGAAGCGGACCCCCTCCCGGTCGCCTCTGCGACTCGCCGGACTCTGGCTCACGACCAACTTCGTGGCGTCGGTCGTCTTCCGGGCGCAATCCGGACGATACTTGCGGGTCCGGTATGAGGACCTCACCCAGCGGCCCACCGAAACGCTCGAGCGCATCGGGAAGTTCCTCGGCGTCGACCTGACCGGAGTCGCTCGGGACCTCGCCGCCGGTCGCCCGATCCCGATCTCCCATGTCGTCGGGGGGAACCGCCTGCGATTCTCGCAAGGTCTCACCCTCCGGGCCGACCGCCGAATGGGAGCACGCCCTCCCCCAGAGGGAGAAGCAGGCGTTCTGGGCCGTCGCCGGCTGGCTGGCCCGGTGGTACGGCTATTCCGCCTCGAAGAACCACTCCCGGGGGGTCCCGGAAGCGCCGTCCCCTCCGTAATCGTTCCGGCGCGCGATCCGCCTCCCCGGCGGCTGAGATCTTCGAACCGTGCGCTGCCCGACGACTTCGATCGGGCGGACATCGCGCGCGACACTTTCGAACGAAACCTTCCGCCACCGCGGCGGGCTGCGAGCGGGGAAGTCTTCGACGGAGAACCCCCGGGATCACCGGGCCGACGGAGGCCGGTCGCTGTCATTCTCGCGAACCACCCGTTCGACCATCTCGCGGAATTCGGGTATCCGGAGGGCGTACCGAAGATTGGCCTCGAGCCAGAGAAGGGGAGTTCCGGTATCGAGCCGGTGGCCCGCGAACACGCAGCCGTACACTTCCTCCCGTTGGACGAGGCGGTTCAGTGCGTCCGTCAGCTGGATCTCCCCGTTCCGCCCGGGAGGAGTGTCCCGAATCGCTGCGAAGATCGAGGGTTGGAGGTAGTAGGCCCCCGTGATCGCGAGGGAGCTCGGCGCCTCGCTCGCGCGCGGCTTCTCCACCAGCCGGTCGAGTCGAAAGACCCCGGGCGAGACCTCGGTCCCGCCGACGATCCCGTAGTGGCTCACCCGCGACTCCGGAACCCGCTCCAGCCCCACCACGCTGGCGCCCCCGTGGGCCGCCGAGACCGATCGCAACTGCGTGAGGATCGGTGGGTCGCACTCGTGGATCGAATCCCCGAGGAGCACGCCGAACTCCTGGCTCCCCACGTGCCGCTCCGCGCACAGGATGGCGTCGGCCAGCCCGAGGGGATGTCGTTGCCGAACGAAGTGGAGGACCGCTTGCTGGGTGAGCAGGTCGAGGGGGCGCAGCGCGGCGATGTCCCCGGCGATCCCCAGCTCCGGGTTGTGGTCGAAGTGGTCCTCGATCGCGCGCTTTCCCCGTCCCGTGATGATGATGATGTCGTCGGCCCCCGACGCGACCGCCTCGGCCACGACGTACTGGATGACCGGCTGATTCACGACCGGGAGCATCTCCTTGGGCATGCTCTTGGTCGCCGGCAGGAATCGGGTCCCGAGCCCGGCGGCGGGGATCACTACTTTCACGTTCGGCCCCTCCGCATCCGTCCCGGCCCTTGAGCACTCCTTCGCGGCGACCTGCCGCGAGGTCGGGAGGGGCGCGAGCGGCCCACGCCGAGTCCGCGCCACTCGATCTGGGCCCGGGCACGGGCCGCCGGGGACAACGCCCGCCGCAGGTCCAATACCAACGGCCGTCGCATGACGGCGGTCCACGCCGCGGGCCACGAAAGGTACTCGGGCCACGCCACCTGAAGGACTGCGACGTCCGCGCCGCGGAGGGCGTCCCGGGGGGTCCGGCGGTACTCGACTGTGCGCGCCCTCGCCCCTGCGCCCGGGAGGGTCCACAGCGCGCGGAACTTCGCCGCCGCCACGGGGTCGTGCAGTCGAAGCCGCGCCCCCGCCCGTGCCGCGGACGTGGCCAGCGAAAGTGCCCGGGACTCCCGTACGTCGTCCGTCCCCGCCTTGAACGCAAGTCCGAGGAGAGCGACGGTCTTCCCGCGCAGAGGACCTGCCACCTCCCGGAGGAGCTCGAAGGCGTGGTCCGTTTGGTCCTCGTTGGACGGCACGAGCGACTCGACCAGTCGCATCCTCACCCCGCGGGCGCGGCTGGAGGCGACGAACGCGAGCACGTCCTTCTCGAAGCAGCTGCCGCCGAACCCGGGACCCGCCGAGAGAAAGCGCGGACCGACCCGAGGGTCCATCCCGACCGCTCCCAGGACCGGGTCGATCGACGCGCCCACTCGCTCGGCGAGTCGGGAGACTTCGTTGGCGAAGGTCACCTTGAGCGCGAGGAAGGCGTTGGCGGAATACTTGGTGAGCTCGGCCTCGGTCGGGCTCAGCGAGACGACCTGAGACGGGAATCGGGAGTAGATGCGGCGGAGGAGGGTCTCGTCCCTCGTTCGGGAAGTTCCGATGACGATGCGGTCGGGCGAGACGGCGTCCCGAACCATGGAGCCCTCGGCCAGGAACTCGGGGTTGGACGCGACGCCGAGGGTCCTCCCGTCGCGACCGGACACCCTCTCGAGGAGCGGTCGGACCACCTCGTCGGTCGTCCCCGGGACGACCGTGCTCTTGACGACGGCGAGGCGATATCCACGAGCGGTGCGGAGCGCCTCCCCCAGCGACGTCGTTCCCGTCCGGAGGGGGCCCAAGTCGATTCGGCCGTCCCGACGCGCGGGAGTCGGCAGGCAGAGGAACACAACGTCGCATCGATCGGCCAGCTCCTGCCAGCTGTCGACCACGTCGAACCGTCCGGACCGCCGCTCCTGACGCAGGAGCTTCGGGAGCCCGGGTTCGAAAATGGGGGTTTGCGCCCGTCTCAGTGCGCGGCGGACGTCAGCCCTCACTTCGTAGCCGAGCACCCGCACCCCACGGTGAGCGAACCCGAGACCCGTGGCGAGGCCCATGTAACCGAGGCCGCCGATGCCCACCACCGTAGGAGTGGCGGCCATGCGGGGCCTCATGCCCCCCCGGCCGATCTCTTCCACCGTGACGAGCCAAGGTCGGCCGCAGCCGCTCGCCTCCCGGTCATCGGTAGACCCATACGGAACCTTCGACCGTACCGTAAACGGGACTTCCGGCCGTGCTGTCCATGCCCCCGACGAGGACGGGATACCCGTCGTTGAAATTGCACGACATGGCCGTGTACGCGGCGGGGAGCGGTTGGGTCAAATTCCCGAAGTCCACCTGGGTCCAGACCCCACCCAGGAACTCCCAGGTGTCGCCGAGGAGCGCCCCGTCGTCCTCTCCCCCGAACAACTCGACGTAGCCAAAATGCCCCGCGCTCCCGGAGCTCGTGACCGCGTAGGCCCATGTCGATCCGGCCCCGTACCGCGGGCTGGGGGCCTGCGAGATCGCGAGTTGGATCCAAAGTTGGCCGGTAAAGACCCAGGTGTCGTTGTACACCTGGCCGGTCGTGGTGTTCACGCCGCCAAAGAGGACCACGTAGTGATCGATGGCGTCGTACACCATCGAGGCCGATGAGCGGGCGGGCGGGTGGGTGGGGGTGGCCACTTTGGACCAGGCCCCTCCCTCCCAGACCCAAGTGTCGCTGAAGTCGGTCGTCGCGTTCCGCCCCCCGAACAGTATGAGCTCGGTCGCGTTGTCGGGTACGTTCGTGTACACCGTGGCCAGAGCGGCGTGTACGCCCGCGGAGAGGGGCTCGCGGAGGTCGACGCTTGGGTCCACGTGCCCGTGAGGCTCCCTCCCTGCCACACCCACGTGTCTCCGAGATACGAACTGCCGTTCCAACCGCCGAACAGGATCACGTCCTGCCGGGGCTTTCCCGTGCCGTTGAAGGTCGCCTCGTTGATCGTGCCTTGGGCCGCGAAGGCTCGCGCCGACGGCGAGATTCTCGGGAAGGCCTCCCTCCATTCCCCCGTGTGGTACAGCCACGTTTGGTTGAGAAAGCCCAGGGTCCCGGAGGGGGTGATGCCGTATCCGCCGAAGTAGAACTGGTCGACCAGAGTGGCCGAGTAGCTCGCGGAGGTCCCCTCGCGCGGCGTGGGGGCGATCTGGGGAGTCCACAGGAGCCAATGGGCCCCGGCCAGGCCCCATCGGTCGATCAGCGTGGAGTCACCGCTGGACCCGCCCCAGAGGAAATAATTCCCGTCGGCCCCGTCGTAGGCGGCCGCCTGGGCAAATCGACCCGCGGGGCTCCCGGAGATGGGGGCGACGTGGATCCAGTTGTTTCCAGCGAACTTCCACGTCAAGTTCTGAACTGCGTTGCACGGGGCGAACGACGTGAGACTCGCGAGCGGAATGAACTCGGAACACCCGCCGAACATCACCATTTGACGGCTCTTCGCGTTGAAGACAAGCCCGGGGTCCCACGTGAGTGGGGGGGTCGTGTTGGTCTTCGACACCTTCCATACGGTCCCGGTGAGCTTCCAGGTATCGTTGAGGACTGCGGAGGCCGACAATCCCCCGAACAGGGTCGCATTCCCCGTCTTGTAGTTGAACGCGAAACCGGGGTAGGCTCGAGCGGGCGGCGAGGAACTAGCGGTCGCGTTGCTCCATTGCCCGCCAGCAAACGTCCAGGTGTCCCCGTAGACGCGCGAGCCGTCGGTCCCCCCAAATAGGACGACACTGCCGAGGGACCAGTCATAGACGATCCCTGCGCCAAAGCGTGGGGAAGGTGGCGTCCCCGCCATCGAAGTGATGTTGGTCCAATTGCCGTTGGAGAACTTCCACGTGTCACCCAACGCGGCACCCGATTGGCTCCGCCCGCCGAACAGGAGCATGTACCCGTCCTTCGTGTCGTTGACCAACGCCGCGGAGTCGCGAGCCGAGGGGGTTACGGGAGGGAAGAGTTCGGTCCAGTACTGATGTTCGTAGAGCCACGTTTGGTTGTCCATTCCGATCGACGTCGCGCCACCGAATTGGAGAACGCTCCCCACGACCGGCTTCTTCTGCTCGAAGGAGCTCATGTCCCACGGGTCGTTCGCGACCGACGCGAACAGACGTTCCGAGGGCTCTGGAGCGGCGAGTTGGACGCTCGAGAGGAACGACCACGAGCCGCCTGAAAAGAACCAGACGTCGGTGGACGTAAGAGGATCGCCGGAAAGGTTACCATATCCAAGGATCGTGGATTGTTTCTGGTTGTCCCACGCGGACATCATTCCCCACCGGGGGCCGGGGCATGCGTCGTCCGGACGGGGGTCCAAACACCTCCCACAAAGGTCCAGGTATCCGAAAAGACCTGAATCGCTCCCGGGGTGTTGTTCCAACCCCCGAACAACACCGTGTAGTTCGCCGCTACATTGGGGTCGAATACCAGCGAGAAATCCGCACGCTCCGGGGGAGCTACGACCGTCGTGATTGGAGTCCAGACCCCCGAGAGAAAGCTCCACGTGTCGTTGAAATACGCCCCGTCGGTCGCGTCCCAACCGCCGAAGAGGAGAACGTAGCCATCCCGAGCATCGAAGACCATCCCCGAGTCCGATCGGCCCGGCGGAATGGACGAAGCGACGCTCACGTAGGTCCAGGACCCTTGGGCAAACTTCCACGTGTCCGCTAGGCTCCTCGCGGACCCGTCGCGGCCCCCGAAGAGGACGATGTAGTTGTCGAACGAAGCATTGTCGTAGGCGATCGCGGAATAACCTCGCGGGGAGGGCCCGGCGGAAGCGGAGACCGGGGTCCAGTTGCCATCAAACTTCCAGGTGTCTTGCAAGTAGGTCGCTCCGTTCCATCCTCCGAAGAGTAGGAGGTAACGGTCCCGGTAGTCGTACGCCATCGCCGCCCCGGCTCGTGGAGAAGGGGCGATGGGAGTGGGAAGTTGGATCCACTGATCGGCGGTGAACTCCCACGTCTCGTTCAGGAATTGGGATCCATTCTGTCCTCCGAAGAGTATGTCGACCCCCAACTTCGCGTCGAAAGCGAAGGACGCGCCCTCGCGAGGCGACGGCGGGTTGGTGGAGCCCCACTTGTCGACATGAGGGGTCGCCGCAGTTGCGGGCGGGGGGGAGCTACCCCCGCACCTCCCCCGGGGAGAGGACCGGCTGGGGGGGGTGTCACCGGCAACGGGTGCGGTGTGGATGGGTAGAGGATGACTTGCGACCCGGAACCGGTCCCGATCCCCGCCTGCTTGAACGGCGCGCTGGTGGTCGAGACGAGGATCGCCACCACAAGAACGGCCAGCGGGGCGGTCCAACCCAAGAGGTGCCGCCCTCTCGAACCGGGCGGGGCATGCCAATCTAGGGGCCCCATCACGCGGAAGTACGGGGGTCTGGTTAAGAGGGTTTCGAGAATGAATGTCGGTCCCATCTTCCGAGGAGAACGGCGAACGGAAACTCCCGAGATTTCACCGAAGGGATTGGTCCCGATTCACCCCGTCGGCAGACCCTCCGGGTCGTGTGGCGGCGGGCCGGTAGAATCCGAACTCCGAACTTCCGGTGCTGGAGGCGCGCCGGAACCAGCCACTCGAGACCGACCCGAACCGGTGGGGGCGTTCGTGGGCCAAGTTTATCGCGCCCCGCTCCTCGTGCTCGGCATGACCGCGGACCGTCCCCGAATGATGGTCATCGGTCTCGATTCCGTGTCGCCTTGGGTCCTGTTCGACCGGTTTCTACCGTTCATGCCCCGCATGAGGGCAACGCTAGCCCATTCTCGGTACGGAACGCTTCGGAGCATCGAACCCCCCATCACCGTCCCAGCATGGGCGGTGATGTTCTCAGGGTTGGATGCCGGGACCCTAGGACTCTACGGATTTCGCCACCGAAGGCCGGGGACCTACCTTGAGCAGGTACTCTCCCACGTCCACCGCCCTGAACCATCCGATGGTGTGGGACCTCCTCTCCCGCGCGGGGAAGAGGGTCTGCGTCATCGGAATGCCGCCCGGATATCCCCCACCGCACGTCAACGGGGCCTACGTTTCCGATTTCCTTACGCCGGACGGCGCGAAGGAGTACGTCTATCCTGCCTCGTTGCAGCCCGAGGTCGAACGAGCGGCCGGCAAGTATCTCTTTGACGTCCGCTTTCGCGCGGAGGACCGTGAACGGGTGGGACGGGAGCTCTTGGAAATGACTCGGACGCATTTTGCCGTCGCCCGGGCGCTCTGGGAGAGGGAACGATGGGACTTCTTCGCGCTTCACGAGATCGGCCCGGACCGGGTCCACCATGCCTTCTGGAAGTACTTCGACCCGACCCACCCGCGCTACGAGGACAACCCCGCGCTGCGGGGACTGGCCGAGGAGTACTGACTCACGGCTCGACCAGGAGATCGGCTCCCTCTTGGACCTCGTGGGCGCCGACGTCCAGGTATTCTTCGTGTCGGACCACGGGAGCCAGGGCATGACCGGTTGCTTCTGCATCAACGAGTGGCTCGTTCAGCACGGCTACCTTTCCCTTCGAGGGCCGCCCCCAGGTCCCGGGACCCCTCTCGAGGAGCTCGCAGTGGATTGGGGTAAGACGCGAGCCTGGGGAGCCGGTGGCTACTACGCGCGAATCTTCTTCAACATCAAGGGCCGGGAACCGGAAGGGGTGCTCGACCCGGGGGATATCCCAACCTTCCGGCAGAGGCTGACCGCCGAGCTCCGGGAGGTGCGAACTCCCTCGGGAACGCCGCTGGGCGCGGACGTGCGCGTTCCGGGAAGTCTCTATCGGGAGCTGAACGGGGACCCTCCGGATCTTATGGTCTATTTCGGGGGCCTCAAGTGGCGCTCGGCCGGCACGCTCGGCCACCCCTCGTTGTTCCTCTCTGAGAACGACACCGGACCGGACGACTCGGTCCACTCGTTCGACGGGATCTATGTCGTCGTGGATCCATCGGATGGGAAGTACGGTCCCGGACCCGAAGCCTCGTTGATCGACGTGGGTCCGACCATCCTACAGAAGTTTGGCCTGCCTCTCTCGTCCACCAGCCGGGGCGTGCCGGACCCCCAGCTACTCTAGCTCGACCCTGGACGGGGTGCCCGCTCGGAACAGTCGGAGCGCGGGACCGAGCAGCGGACAGGCGAACTCCGTGCGATGAAAAGAAGCGGGAGGAAAGGGTTCGGGACCCCGCTCGGCGGTCGGCCGGCGGGGCCCGGAAAGTGCCTTTCCCGAGGAGGTTCCCTACTCCTCGACGCGCACCGCCGCACCTTCAGACGCAGTGCCCCAACCGTGGTGGCAGGTGGGCGCGGGGGCGGTCGACCAGAAGCACTCGAAGTTCGTCGTGTTGGTGAACGAGACCGAGTCCCAGCTTCCGTAGCTGAGGGTGTTGATCGGCGTCGAGTAGCCCACTCCGTTCACAAACACCAGTCCTTGGTATATGCCGCGGCCCGTGATGTTCAGCGCGTACGAGTCGGACTTCGTGTCGTTCGAGGCGGGGCACTCGTTGTACTTCGGCCGGGCGCTGACGAAGTAGGTCCAGATGGTACCGTGGCAGCCCGAGAGGTTCGCGAAGTAGTGGTCCGCGTCGCTGTAGAGGTAGATCCACGCCTTGATGTTGCTCGAGGTAACATTCAGGGTGAACGTGGTCTGGCTCATCACCGTGATGTTGAGCGTGCCACCCGTGCAGCCGTTGACGGAGACCCAGAACGAATCGTTGGTCCCCCGCATGTTGAGATAGACCGCCTTGCTCCCAAGGTTCGAGATCGTGACGACGAACCGAGTGTTGTTCCCGGAGAAGTTGTACGTGAGTGGCGTCTCCGTCTTGCATCCGCAGTTCCCCTGAGTCGCCGAGTAGTAGTGGCCCCCGCTGTAGGAGCAGGTCGTCACCGTACTGGCCACCACGGGCGTGCAGAGATTCCCGGTGTTCCAGTCGGGAGCATTCGCCGAGAAGCTGTAGTTCTGGGACGTGTTCAGGACCGGGGCCTTGGCGGTCTGCAAGCCGCTCGTGGTCGTCAAGAGTGGGGAGCCGCTCGACATGCCGCCGGCAAGCAGTCCGAGCACCACGATCACCGCGGCCGCACCGAACAGTCCGCTCATCACTGTCGCCCTGTTTACCTTCATCCGCTGCATTCCTCCGTTTCCCGGTACCCGTGGCCCCCCAGTTCCCTCGCATACGCCAGGAATTCCGGTGGGTGGTGGGTGGACCCGGGAACGCTCACGGGTTGAAGAACTCGCGCCCAAGCGCGCGCTATCGATGGGTAATTATACGTATCGTATATTCCCCAGCTAAGGGATTTGTCTCATCCGGCCCGGGGGTTCGAGAATGGGCCTCGCGTTCCTCGGAGATCGAGCCTGGGTGCTCACCGGCTGCCGACTGGCCCCTTCCGTGGGAACCTTGGAACGTAGAGTCCGTGGGTCCTCCCCCGTCGTCATTGTGCCAGGGTGTTACGAACCCTGCGGCGCCCTTCCGCCGAACCGAGGTGCTCGAGCAACTTGGTAGGCATCCCCCCTAATCGGTACCGCTGCCGTCAATCGCCGGGTCGTCCCAGGATAGTCCCGGGTGGGCACCCCCTGCGTCGAAGGGGGTTGGTCTCGAGCAGCGTCCCGCACTCGATACCCGAACCAGTAGGGGTCCGGCGGTGAGTCGACGAGTGAGGATCGGGCTCCGAGGGCTGTGCACCGGATCGGTACCGTGTGAACCGCGTGGGTGCCGAACCGTCCGTCACCTCAAATACAACATATGTTGATGCATATGTATGCCTTCGCGAAATATCGCCGTGCAGAAGGCGGTGTACGACTGCCCTGACCCGCGAAAAGAGAGCAGGGGAGAGCTACACCTCACTCCTTCGTCGCCTCCTGGAGCAGCGCCGCGGGCTGGAGGAGGTCCTCGGGAGCTGGGGGCCCTCGGGGATGCGGAAAGATCGCGAGGCCCTTCGGGAACTTCGGCGCCCCCCGGGCAGGTCTCGATGAAAGCCCTCGACACATCCGTTCTACTGGCCCTGCTGCACGGGGACCCGAAGGCGAAGGAGTTGGTCCGACGACTTCGGGGGGTGGAGGTAGCCACCTCGGAGCTGAATCTCCTCGAGCTTCAGGCGTTGATCGCTCGTGGCCCGCCCCGAGGGAGGGTTCATCGGCGAGAGGCGCTCGAGCGCCTTCGGAGAAGCTTGACCGTGCTCCCTCTGGATGGCAAGGCTGCGGAACGGGCCGCTCGCCGGGCAGGGAAGGAAGACTTACGGACGACCCCGCCGCTTCTGCTGGGAGTCCTAGCAACCCTCGAGGCCTCCGGTTGCGACGAGCTCTTCACTTCGGAACCAGGGTCGGTGCCGGGCCGATGGGCATTCCGAATCACCAAATTGGGTAGTTCGCATGCTTAGTAATGTAAACTGCGTTATTACCAGTATTCAGCATCGCTATGGTGGTTCATCGCACCCCAGATCTTGTCGGGGACGTCGGAAAGGGCCCTCCGGGCCATTCTCGCGACAGAATGGCCTAGTTGGGCCTCCGGGGCCAGATCTACCTCATTTCTCTGTATCACACGCTAAGGGTGTGTTGTATCGTTCTATGCATTCCTTAGGATTCATATCGCTCTAAATGGGGGAGGGTAGGTGTCGAGCCATGAGATGGCTCCTCTGACGGTGGATTCGTATAACTGGAGTTATACGAATGCCTGAACGGGGGCCGAACAGGGCTGGATTGGCCACCCATACCCCCGGAGTCCCTTGAGACTTCGTGGGCCGGGCCCGCAGGCCTGGCCCGGGGGCACGTGCTCTGCCCGGCCCATTCTCCCAGGAGTTCGGTCGAGCTTGAGAGGGGGCAGGTGGCCCTCGTCCCGGAGATCGACAAAGCCGGTTCGGGGCTGATCGAGTGCCGCATCAGCGGTTCTGGGCTGCCGACCCCAGATTGGAACGGTTAGAGCATTCCTTAGGTCATGTGGTGATGCGTTTCTCGTGTCTGACTCTGGTGGTCACCGTGTTTAGGGGTGGGAGGACGCCAGGCGGTCCTCAACGAATCGGGAACCTATGCTGGATGCCTCCCGATCACCCGCCGGTGGCACAGATCCGCCCCTTGCGATCCTGAGCCGGACGCACGGTCTGGTCAAATGTATACATATGCATCTACATATGTTGACTTGGCACGATTGTCTTTGCCGTCCGAGGTACGCCCAACCTTGCTAACCAGATCGACCCCTGGACCCGAGCGACCAAGTGAAATCCGGAGAGGAAAGCTCGGTCGCCGGTCCAGCAGCCCTAGGGCGGGCCGTTGGGTAGGCGAGGACCTCGGGGGCCGTGCGATCCCTGATAGTCCTCGGAGGTCTCGCCATGGGCCGTCGGGACCCGAGACCCGTCCCGGCCCTAGACGCGGGCGCTGACGGAACCCCCCCAGAAGCCTAGAAGAGGTGTTCCAGTTCTAAGGAGGGGGCCCTTCCGAGGGGGGCTGGATGCGACAGCCGTACCATCAAAGGCGCCACCGGGCCAGCGTCCCTACAGCCCTCTCCCTAGCGATCGCGGCATTCGTGCTGGTGTCGAACCCGGGCGGCCACTCCTCTCCGGTCGGGAACTCGAGCTCTCACAGCGACCTGACGAGCGCGACCCCCCGTCTCGACGACGTCGGGATTGGAGTCCCATCCAACGGCGAGCTCCCTCGGTCCCCAGCGGCCAGCGATCTGGTGATGACGGGCTCTCCTCTGGCTCACCGTTCGTCTGGGTCCGGCAACGCGAACGCTACTCCTCGCGTGGCGAACACGCTCGTGCTGTTCAACAACAGTTTGGTGGCCGGTAATTTCCTTCCGGGGAACGGAGCCGACCCCGACGGGGCCGCCTACGATGCCGCGACTGGCCAGGTCTTCGTGTGCGACTTCGCCACGAACTTGGTGAGCATCGTGTCGGACTCTCTCAACGCGGTCATCGGGACGGTCCGGGTGGGGACGTTCCCGGCGGCCGACGCGTACGACTCGGGCACCGGCGAGATCTACGTCGCCAACCTCTACTCGGCCAACGTGAGCGTCATCGATGCGGCGACGCATTCGGTGGTCGCGACCATCCCCGTAGGTTTCACACCGAGCGCGCTCGCCTACGATCCTCGACTGGGAGAGGTATTCGTCGCCAATTCAGGGTCGAACAACGTCAGCGTGATCTCCGACGTCAACAACTCCGTGATCGCCTCCGTTCCGGTCGGGCGAGAGCCCGACGCCGTGACGTATGGCTTCGGGCCGAAGGAGGTCTTCGTGGCGAACTTCGACTCCGACAACCTCAGCGTGATCTCCGATCAGACCAACTCGGTCGTGGGCAGCGTGGCGACCGGACGCCACCCCGAATCGATCGCGTTCGATTCGGAGAACGGCCAAGTCTACGTCGCCGACTACGATTCCGATGCGGTGAGCGTGGTCTCGGATGTTTCGAACCGGGTCCTCACTACCCTCTCCGTCGGGCGGAACCCGGATGCTGCGGTCTATGACTCGGGTTCGAACCAGGTGTTCGTGGCGAACTACGGCTCGAGCAACCTCACGGTGGTCTCGGGAGCCAACGATAGCATTCTGGCGAGCCCGTCGGTGGGGACCACACCGGTGGCGCTGGCCTATGATTCGGGCCGCAACGAGGTGTTCGCGGTAAGCTACTTCACCGACAGCGTCGCCGTCCTCTCGGACGTGAACGACGCCGTGGTCGCCACGATGGTCGTCGGAGTCCACCCCGAAGCCATGGTCTACGACTCGGGGCGGGCGGAGACGTTCGTGGCGGACTATCCGACCGACCGGGTCCTGGTCGTTTCTGACGTGACCCAGACCGTCGTCGGGAGCATTGCGGTCGGCCTAGGCCCGAGCGCCCTCGCCTACGACCCGTACGCCCGCGAGGTCTTTGTGGCCAACACGGGGTCGGACAGCGTGAGCGTGATCTCGGACGCGACCGACGCCGTCGTGACCAGCTTTCCGTCGCCGGGAAGTCCCGCCGCGCTCGCTTTCGATGGAGCTCTCGGAGAGATCTTCGTGGCCGATACGGTGACGAACAGTGTGAGCGTCATCTCGGACTCGGACTACTCTCTCGTCTCCACGATCGTGGTGGGGGGCTCCCCGACCGCTCTCGTTTACGACACCGGCCACTCGGACGTGTTCGTCGCCCAACCCGGAGTCGGCTGGGACAACGTGAGCGTGATCTCGGCGCTCCAGAACCGGGTAGTGGCGAGGATCCCCGTCGGGGTCTATCCCGATGGGCTGGCCTACGATCCGGAGCGGAACGAGGTCTTTGTCTCCAATCAGGATTCGAACACGGTCAGCGTGATCTCCGACGCCTCGGATACGGTGATCGCGACCGTCCCGGTCGGAGCCACGCCCGGCGGGATCGCCTATGACCCCGGGCTCGGCGAGGTGGCCGTGGCGAATGCCGCCGATTCGAATGTCAGCCTCATCTCGGACGCGACGCTCTCCGTCACCGCGTCCCTCCCCGTTGGAGCGGACCCTCGGGCCCTCCTGTGGGACCCGGATCGGGAGGAGTTCTCCGTCAGCGACTTCCAGCAGGGATCGCTCTCGCTGATCTCCCCCGGCCCCACGACCTATCTGCTGACCGTCGGCGAGCAGGGACTTCCGAACAGCCAGAGCTGGACCCTCAACGTCAGCGGCGAACTGCCGGTTCTCTCCGTGTCGACGTCGGCGGTCATCAACCTCACGAACGGGAGTTACGCGTACGCGGTCGCGACTCCCAACACCGTCTACCACCCCGCCCTATCCGCCGGAAGCGCGGTGATCGACGGCCTCGCGGAAACCGAGACCGTCCGCTTCCTTCCCATGGAGTATGCGGTGACGCTAGCCGAGAGCGGCCTCCCCGCGGGAACGAGCTGGTCCGCGACCTTCAACGGGGTCTTCCAATCCAGTTCGTCGCCCTCGATCGAGTTCGATAACGTGACCAACGGGTCGTACCACTTCCAGGTGGAAAGGGCCGGAGGATTCCTGCCCTCGCCGGCGGCGGGGAATATCGTGGTCTCCGGCCCGCCCGCGGGCGCGGTCGAAGTGAGCTTCGAGTTGCGGGCCACGGGACCGGGCGGTGCCACGCCCACCCAGAACGCGGAGCTGATCGGCGGCCTGCTCGCCGGGATCGCCGCCGCGGCCGTCCTCATCTCCTTCGTCGTCTGGAGGCGGCTCCGAAAGAAGCCAGAGGAAGACTGGTTCAGGGCCCCGTAAGAGCCTGTGGCTACCGGGCATCGACTCGGTTCTTCTGGTCGGCGGGAAGCGCGGACGGGCGGTCTTGGCGCTCGAAGGCCAGATAATGGGCATGGCTCTCGGTAGGGTGCACCGCCCCGGGGCACCATACATGGAGAGGCCGGATCGCTGGCCGTCTCGCCGGACCGTGTCCCGGGCGGCGGCTCTTTCTACCGTAGTCGTGGTCGCGATCAGCGGGCTGGTCGCCGTGGTCCTCCTAGGGCATGCGGCCGGTGCTCCGGGCGGGTCTCACGGACCCGTCCCCACTCTTCAACCCCATTCGTTCTCCGAAGGGAGTGAACCCGTACACCGTGCCCTGGTCGGCCCGGCCGCCCGACCCCTGTCGATCGGACCGCGACCGTCTGTGAGCCCCCAGCGGCCCTACGTTTCCGACACCCTCGTCCTGTACAACAACAGCCTCCTTCCCGGGAACTTCCTTGCGGCGAATGCCGCCGGCCCCGAGGCGGTGGCGTACGACTCCGGCAGCTCGCAGGTGTTCGTCGCCAACTACTACTCGGCCAACGTGGCGATCTTCTCCTCCGTCGGTGCGCCGGTCGTTCGGATGGCTGCCGTCGGGGTCAACCCCACGGGGCTGGCCTACGATCCGGGTCAGGGGCAGGTCTTCGTCACCAACAGCGGCGCGGGCAGCGTGAGCATCCTCTCGGACACCACCGACGCCCTCGTCCAGACCATCGCCGTCGGGGGGACCCCCGTGGCGGCGGCGGTCGACCAGACGGCGGGGCGGGTCTACGTGGTGAACCAGGCCACCAACAACGTGACGGTACTGTCGGACACGACCGACGGGATCCTGGCGCAGGTCCCGGTCGGGGCCCAGCCGTCGGGAATCGCCTTCGATCCCGGGACGGGTCAGTTCTTCGTCACCAACTCGCGCCCGGGCACGGTGAGCGTGATCTCCGAGGCCTCCGACTCGGTCGTCGCGACCGTAGCGGTCGGAACCGACCCCGTGGCCGTCGCGTACGACCCGGCCGACGGCCAGGTCTTCGTCGCCAACCGCGGTTCCGACAACGTGAGCGTGATCGCGGACTCGAACGACGCCGTGGTGGCCACGGTCGGGGTCGGGAGCCAGCCCCAAAGCCTGGTGGTCGATCCCGCGACGCAGCAAGTTCTGGCCGCCGACCGTGGCTCGAACTCGTTGAGTCTCATCTCGCTGGTCACCGACCTCGGGGTGGGCACCATTCCGGTCGGGAGCGGCCCGGCGGGGGTCGCCTACGACCTTTCCGCGGGCCGGACCTTCGTGGTCAACTCCGATTCGGACAACGTCAACGTCGTCTCGGACGTCACGGGCGGGGTGGTAGAGACCGTTCCCGTCGGGGCCGAACCGGTCGGCGTGGCGTACGACACCCGGGCCGCGGAAGCGTTCGTCATCAGCGCGTTCTCGAACACCGTGAGCGTCGTTCGGGCGCCTCCGACACGATCGTCGCCACGATCGTGGTCCCCAGCTTCCCCGACGCGATCGCCTACGACGACGGGACCCGGGAGGTCTTCGTGGGGTACGGCGCCTCCAACGTCGTGAGCGTGGTCTCGGACCGGACCAACGCGGTGGTCGCGACTATCCCGGTCCGTGGGGGGGCGGACGGGCTCGCGTACGACGCCGGGCCGGAACGAGGTCTTCGTCGCCGACGGGGCGTCCAACCAGGTGAGCGTGATCTCCGACCTGACGAACACGGTGCTCGCCCGTTTCACGGTCGGCAGCCACCCCGAAGGGATCGCGTACCGACCCGGCCGAGCGGAAGTGTTCGTGGCGAACTACTTCTCCTCCAATCTCTCGGTCATCTCGGACGCATCGAATCGCGTGGTGGACAACCTTCCCGTGGGCGGCAACCCCATCAGCCTCGCGTACGATGGAGGCCAGGCTGAGATCTACGTAGCCAACCACCTGGACGAGACGGTCAGCGTCGTCGGATCGAACCGACGCGGTCCTCCAGACGATCCCGATGCCCGGCCATCCGGAGAGCGCGGCGTACGACCCTGGGACCGGGGAGGTCCTGGTCACCAGCTCGCTCGAGCTGGACGACGTCAGTGTCATCTCCGATGCGCTCGGAACGGTGGTAGCGACCATCCCCGTAGGAACCGGACCGGGCGACCTGGCGTTCGACGCGGTCAGCGGACGGGCGTATGTCACCAACTACCTCCAGGGAACCGTTTCCCTCCTCTTCATCGCGCGGACGTACCCCGTCACCTTTCAGGAGTCCGGGCTCCCGTCGGGGACGTTGTGGTTTCTCAACTTGAGCGCCACCGCGCCGGTGAACACGACCGGGACCCTCGTCGAGCTCAACCTGACGAACGGGACCTATCAGTACTTCGTCGGCACGGCGAACAAGACGTTCGAGGGCGCGGTCGAGGGGGTGACCTTTGTCGTGAACGGAGCGGGCCCCGCCCTCGCCGCTACCTTCATCAAGACGACGTACCGGGTCACGGTCACGGAGACCGGGCTGGCCGCCGGCACGTGGTGGTATGCCACGATCGATACGATCGAGCAGTCCTCGAACTCGCCCAATATGGTGTTCGACGAGTCCAACGGCACCCACTTCTTCCGAGTGAACGGCGTCGGTGGGTACGCCTCCGCTCGCGACCAGGGGTCGTTCGGGGTGTACGGCGCTCCCACGGACGTGTACGTGAGCTTCCTGGCCGTCTCGAACGTCCCCTCCCCCTTCGCGTTCGGGCCGATCGACTACCTGCTGCTGGCCATGGACGTGGTCGTGGTGGTGCTCGGCACGGTGGCGGTGCTGAGCCTCCGCCGTCGGACGAGGGAGCCCCCCGGGGGTGTGCTCTACGGGGAGAGTCCGTTCCCTTCCAAAGCGACCGAAGGGGGATTCGGTGGACC
Organism: uncultured Thermoplasmata archaeon; assembly: GCA_963842165.1. Classification (GTDB taxonomy): domain Archaea; phylum Thermoplasmatota; class Thermoplasmata; order Lutacidiplasmatales; family UBA184; genus Lutacidiplasma. The sequence goes on from CAWJFK010000022.1 coordinate 239,247, forward strand.
CGACGAGGACCCCGAGTCTCCCTAGAGGTCCCCGGGAGCCTCTCCCAGCCCCTTAGAGAGCCTGGGGCGGCTCGGTGGCCCGCCAGCTGTCGAGGATGTCCCGGAGCGTCTGCTCGAAGGGGATCTGAGGGCTCCAACCCAGCGACCGTAGCTTCGACACGTCCGCGAGGTGGATGGGCTCGTCCACGAGGCGGATGCGCTCGGTCGCCGTCTCGACCCGGATCGGTACCTTGGCGTAGGAGAGCAGGGTCTCGAGATTCTGCCGCACTTTCCGGGGAACCCCGCTCGCGATGTTGTAGGCCTCGCCGGGCTGGCCCTTCTCCACGACGGCGACCATCGCCCCGGACCGCATCGCGCACGTCCTGGATGTCCCGCTGCTTGTCGAGGTTTCCCACTCGAAGGACCCGTGGCTCGGGCTGCCGCTCGAGCGCGGCGATCTGGCTCGCGAAGTCGTTGGTCGAGTCCCCGCGCTTGCCCGGGCCGGTCGTGCCAAAGATCCGGTACCGGTAGACCTGGATCCCAAAGCTGCGGAAGTACTGGTAGCAGAGGAGGTCGGCGCCGGCCTTGCTGGAGGCATACGGGCTGGTCGGTCGGAGGGGCGAATCCTCCGCCGTAGGGATGTGCGGAGGGTCGCCATACTCCGTGCCGCTTCCGGCGAAGGCGAAGCGGGTCTTGGGGAAGTGATGTCGGAGCTCTTCCAGCAGGTGAAGGGTGCCCGTCAGGTTGGTGGCGAAGGTTCCCGCGGGGTCCTCCCACGACGGGATGACAAAGGCTTGGCCCGCAAAATGGTAGACGAGCGTCCGGACGGGTTTCGGCCATCACTCGGGAGACCTGCGCTCGGTCCGTCACATCGAGCGGCAGCACTCGGACCCCCGTAGGAGCCGGGCCCCCCCCCGGACCGAGCCGCGGCAGGTGGGTCGCCGTCACTTCGGCGCCTTCCTTCGCGAGGTACGCCGACATGTAGGTGCCGAGGAACCCCGTGCCTCCCGTCACCAAAGCCCGCATCGGAAGCGCCCGGGGGTCGGAGAGGAGCGGCCTCATTAGGATGGTGGCGCTCCGACCGACAACGACCTCGGAAGGGCCGAGTCTCGGCACTACCTCGGTCCGCCGGGAGGTACTTCCATGCCATCTCCTCTTCCAATGGTTCCTGCCGACCGTCGGTGCCGCCCATGGTCGCTCGACAACCCCTTCCGCCGCCGACTGGCGCCCGCCCTGCGGGAGCTCGACCAACTCGCGATCCACTCCGGGCAGACCGCCGCCGACCTGGGGACCGGGGTGGGCTTCCTCCTCGACTACCTCCTTCGACGGGTCGGGCCGGAAGGACGGGTGTGGGCCGTAGACCCGGACCCTCGAAATCTGGAGCAGGCCCGAAAGCGGGTCGGCCGGAATCCCGCCGTTCGGTTCCTGGCGGGCTCGGCGGCCAGCCTACCGGAGATCCCGAGTGGATCGGTCGATCGGGTCGTGCTTTCTCTTGTCCTCTGCTGCATGGTCGATAAGGAGGGCGCCCTGGACGAGACCTGGCGGATCCTGCGCCCCGGGGGGCGGGTCTACGTCAGTTACCCTAAGGTAAGCTGCTCCCTCACTCGACGTCGGCCCTCGTTCCGAGTGACTCCGGAGCGGTGGACCTCGCTCGTTCGGGCCCACGCTTGGGAGGTCCTCCCCGTCCGGGGCTCCTGGGCGGTGACCCGACATCTTCTGGCCCGTCCTAACGCCGGAGAGGGCCGGGCGACCTAAGGGCAGCCACCCCCGGCGTTCAGGCAACCCCTCTGAGCGCGTGAAGCGTGCCGAGAGACTGGAAACCGGTCGTTGTCGGCGCGGTGGTCTTTATATACTGAAAGCCAGCAGTTCAGCTATGCACGAGGAGAGTCATGCGCACGGGCTCGCGGTTCTCTTCCCTGGCGATCACCCTCGCATGCGTCGGGCTCTTTCTACTCAGCACATGGGCCGGTACGGCCGCCGCAGGGACAGCGGACCCTAACGGGGCGTCGGCGCCTAGGATCCCTCCTTCCGACGTCCACGAAGCCTCCCACGAGAGCTCAGCGCAGGGTGCGGCCGTCCCCACCGACCGATCGTGGTCGGGGACCCACGTTGCTCCCCTGACCGGCCCCAACTACACCGTCACGTTCACTGAAGTGGGCCTACCGGGTGGGACGAACTGGTCGGTGACGTTCGACGGGAACTCGAACAACTCCACCGGGACCGTCGTGGGGTTCATGGTGCCGAACGGAACGGACCCCTTCTCGATCGGGGCCGTTGCGGGGTTTGTGCCCGCCCCCCAAGCGGGCAACCTTACCGTCAACGGTCAGTCGATATCCGAGGGCGTCAACTTCAGCGCCTTCACGTTCAACGCCACGTTCCGCGAGAGCGGGCTTCCCGGAGGCACGAACTGGGAGGTCTCGGTGGCCGGGACCCTCTCCTCCTCGTCCTCGACGCGGATCACGGTCCCGGAAGCGAACGGGACGTATCCCTACACGGTCGTCGCCATCAGCGGATACACGACCGCTCCCGCCAATGGGAGCCTCGTCGTCGCCAACGACTCACCCACGATCAGGATCTCCTTCTCTCCGGTGCTGTATTCGGTCAGCTTCTTGGAGACCGGGCTCAACGCGACCAACTGGTCGGTGAACCTTTCCGGGACGTTGCAGGTCACGAACGGGACCAACCTTTCGTTCGCCGAGCCCAACGGAACGTACGCCTTCTCGTTGGGACCTGTGCCCGGCTTCGTGGCCGTACCTCCGTCGGGGAACGTGACGGTCGACGGGAGCGACAGCCGGGTCCTGGTCGCGTTCAGCCCATTCCAGTTCCTCGTCACGTTCTCGGAATCGGGATTGGCGAACGGCACGGGCTGGTCGGTGGTCCTCGCCGGGGATACTCAGACGAGCGCCTCGACCTCGCTCGCCTTCATCGTCCCGAACGGAAGCTACAGCTTCCAGGTCCCCACCGTCCCCGGATACACCGTCGCGCCCTCGTCCGGGAACGTCACCGTCTCCGGGGCGAACGCTCACGGGGCCCTCACGTTCACTCCGCTGCCCCCGGGCTCGTACGCGGTCTCCTTCAACGAGTCCGGTCTCCCGTCCGGGCAGGTCTGGTCGGTGGACCTCGGGGGAACGACGCTCCACGCCACGACGAGTCGGATCGTCTTCGACGTGCAGAACAACACGTACGTCTATTCGATCGGTCCGGTCCCGGGGTACCGCGCCACTCCCATTGCCGGATCGCTCACGGTCGCGGGAGCGGGCCAGAACGTCTCCGTCACGTTCTCGGTGGTGGTCGCTCCGCGGTTCCCGATCACGTTCCTCGAGACCGGCCTCCTCCGGGGACGAGCTGGTCGGTCGAGCTGAACGGCTCGCTCCTCCGCGGGTCCACGGCGTCGCTGGAGGCGAACGAGACGAACGGCAGCTACCCGTTCACCGTGACGGAGCTCTCGGGGTACGACCTTTCCGTCGCTTCTGGCACGGTCGTGGTCGCCGGCCAGCCGACCGTGGTCTCGATCCCTTTCACGGTGGTTCCTCCCCCCCGATTCCCGGTGACGTTCGACGAAACGGGACTCCCCACCGGTGCGAACTGGTCGGTGACCCTCAACGGCACCGTAGGGGCGTCGACCGCGTCGACCTTGGTGGGGGAGAGCCTGCCCGCGGGGACCTACCCCTTTTCCGTCTCCGCCCCCGGCTGACACCGCCCAGCCGGCCTCGGGGAACGTCACCGTCCAATCCGGACCGGTCGAGAGGGCCATCGCCTTCTCCCCTTCGGCGCCGGCCCACAGCGCGACGACCCACGGGCCGCTCTCGATCCCCACCCTCGTCTTCCTCGCGGCGATGGGCATCATCGTCGTCTCGGCCCTCGGGATTGCCCTCGCGACCCGGGGGAGCCGACGCGGTCCCGAGTAGAACCCAAGGCGGACGGAGGGAGGTGTGCGAACGGGGGTTACCCGTCGCGGGGCGAACGGAGGTCGCGGCCGTCCGCCAAGACGGATCGCAGGTTGAGGAGGTAGTACGCCCACCCCGACTGCGTCCCGCCGTACTGCTCGATCCCGACGGCCGTACGGGAAAGCCGGCGTGATGGACCGAGAGGAACGTCCCGCGTCCCGCCCGACGGACCGAGAACGTGACCCGGGTGACGAAGCGACGGGACCCCGCCCCGTTGGGCCAGGAGAGGGTGAGCCGTTGGTCCGGGACGAACTCGAGGACCTTGCCCTCGTGGGAGTAGCCGCCGGGCCATTCGAAGCGGTACCGGGCGCCGGTCTGGGTGGGGAGCTCGGCCTTCGCGAGGAACCACCGAACGATCTTCTTCGGGTCGGTGAGGGCTCGGAAGACCCTCGCCGGAGTGGTCTCATAGAAGAACGACTGGTCGATCGAAAGCCTCTTCGTCGGCATGGTCCCACCGCGACATCGCCGGGGCCTCAAAAGGGGGGCCGCCGCCCGACTGGAACGGCTCCGTGGACCTATCTGGCGACGTGCCTGTGCCCGTGCCATGAGCACGCCCCTCTTCGTCGTGGACGCGTTCGCCCACCGCGAGTTCACAGGGAATCCCGCCGGGGTCTGCCTCCTCCGGCGGCCGGCCCCGCGGTCCTGGATGCAGCGGGTCGCGGCGGAGATGAAGCATGCCGAGACCGCGTTCGTTTCCCCGGTACCGGGCGGGTTCCGACTGCGGTGGTTCACCCCTACGGTGGAGGTCGACCTCTGCGGTCACGCCACTCTCGCCTCCGCGCACGTGCTCTGGTCGGCGGGAGTGCTTCCCGCCCGATCCCCGGGACGATTCTTCACCCAGAGCGGCCCGCTCACCGCCGTGCGACGACCTCCGTTCATCATGCTCGATTTCCCATCCGAACCCTGCGAAGAAGTGGACGCGCCCCCCGCGCTCGAAGCCGCGATCGACCGGCCGTACCGGTTCGTCGGGCAGAACCGGCACGATTACCTGGTCGAGCTCGACTCCCCGCGACGCCTGCGAGAGCTGCGGCCGGAGATGGATCGGTTGACCCAGGTGGGCGGGCGCGGCGTGATCGTGACCTCCCGATCGGACCGCCGGGGGGTCGACTTCCTCTGTCGCTTCTTCGCGCCCGCGGCGGGGGTCCCCGAGGACCCGGCGACCGGCTCGATCCAGTGTGCCCTGGCACCGTACTGGTCGGCGAAGCTCGGGAAAGAGCGGGTCACCAGTTTGCAGGCCTCCCCCCGGGGCGGAGCCCTCGCCGCGGAGCCGGCCGGCGACCGGGTCCGCATCTTCGGCCGGGCGATCACTGTGCTGGCCTGCCGGCTCTCGTCGGATCCCGTTCGGTAACGTCTGGGCTTGGGGCCCCCCCCCGCGACCCGGGAGGAACGTTCTTAGCGAAGCCGTCGCTCGTGCGTCGCGGACGGTGAGAGACGCGTGATGCTGTACCCCGGTGAAGTGGGCGTGTGCTCCGAACAGATGTATGCTTGGGCGCCGCCGCGACAGGTTCCCGGGACACTCTACCTCACGAACCTGCGGCTCGTGTTCGAAGCGGTTCCCCTCTACCAACCCGAGTACCGCCGTTTCGCAGGCGCTGGGCCTCGCTCCCCAAGGTCCGCCCCCCATGCTGAACCTGGAGGTTCGCGCCATCACGAACGTGTCGGCCATCCCTGCCCCCTCCGGCTGGCACACGCTCCGTGTCGAGGCGAACGGCGGGGCGTACATGTACCACTTCCAGACCCCACGTGCCTCGGAGTGGGTGACCTCGATCCAGGGGTCGCGCGGCCAAGCCCCTCTCCCCGGGTCCGCCCCACCGCCCTACCCTCCCGCACCACCCCTCCCCGCGGCGGCCGTCCCGAACTCCGCCCCCCCGACCCCGTCGATTCCACGGGCAGCCTCGGCCCCTCTGGCTTCGGCGGCAGCTCCCGCCGTCGCGCCGGGTACCGCCGGGGGCACTGTGTGGTGCGGGCGGTGTGGGAAGGCCAACCCGCTCGGAGCCGCCCACTGCACGAGCTGCGGGGCGGCCCTCGGTTAGGCTCTCCACCGACCGCGGCCGGATCCCGGACCGACGCGGACCCCCCATGCGCCCGAGAGAGCGCCCTCCGGTTGCTTCGCCGACGGGGGGTGGCGAACGCCCGCTATCGAAAGAAAAGGGAGGTAGGGGTTGGCGCCGGGGCCGTCCCGGGTCTACCCGGTGCCTCCGGCAGGCGGCTCCTCGGACTCGGACCAGGCGGCTGGTTCCGGTGCCGCCTCCGCGCTCTCCGGATCCTCGGTCGCGGCGGGGGTAGCCGACCCACCGCGTCCGCGCATCGCGAGCACCACGATCAGCGCGATCACGATGAGCGCGATCACGATCCCGAGGATCGCCCAATCGAGGGTCGAGAGGCCCGACGAGGAGCTCGGACCGGAGCTCGTGAACGTCACCGTTACGCCCGCGTCGGCCCCCGTCAACGTGACCGGTCCGCTCGACGGCGACGCCGAGTACCCGCTGACCGAGCCGATCTGGTACCAGTACGTCCCGTTCGCTTCCTGGAAGGTCAGGGTCGTGGTCGTTGAGGTGTGCGTCGTCGTACCGATTGTGACGGACCAGCTGGTGCCGGTCGGCAACCCGCTCTCCGTGAAGGTGAGCGCATACGTGACAGGAGCCGCGACGAAGGTCACCGCCTCCGGCACTGCAGACCCAGCGACCTGGACGGCCCCGCTCGCCTGCTCGATCGTGTACCCGCTGATCGGGTTGATCACGAAGTCGTACGTGCCGTTCGTCTCGAGGAAGGTCACGGTGTTGGTCTTGTTGGAGTACGCGGTGGTGGTCCCCAAGGTGACCGACCAGTTCGTACCGGGGCGAGTCCGGTTTCCGTGAACACCACCGCGTACGTTCCCACCGGTGCCGCCGCAAAGGCGACGTTCACCGTCTGGTTGACCCCCGCCACCGTCACGGTACCGAAGGGGGGGCTCGGGATGAGACCGCCGGCGTTCGGGATCGTGTAGGTGTACGAGTTGTTCAGCAGCGTGTAGACGATCGTAGCGTTGGTCGAGGACTTCGTGGCGGCTCCGAGCGTGACCGACCAGCTCGTTCCAGGGACCAGGCCCGTCTCGGAGAAGGTCACCGTGTAGTGGAGGGGCACGTGCGTGAACGCGATGGGAACGTTCACGTTGGCCGCGGGCACGACTTCGTTCCCGCTCGACGGAGCCGAGTTGTAGTTCGGAACCGAGCCGACCGTGTAGGCGTAGGTGCCGGAGAAGGCCGTGAAGACGATCGAGCCGGTGCTCCCGACGGTGGTGTCCTGCAACGTGGTTCCGTTGAAGGTGATGCTCCAGGTCGTGCCCGAGGGTAGGCCGCTCTCCTGGAAGGTCACGGTGTAGTGCGCCCGAACGAACGAGATGGTCAGGGTCTGGTTCGTTCCCGTGTAGGTGATCGTGCCGGACGCGGGGGTCGGCGTGTACCCGGCGGGCGGGTTCACGACGTAGCCGAGCGTCGGGTCACCGAGGCTCCAGCTGGGGATGTAGACGAGCGGCGCCGAGGTGGAGTAGGGGATCGTGTCGAGGGTGAACCCCCAGGTCGTCCCGGCCGGAGGCCGGTCTCGTCGACCTCGAGCCAGTTCGTGACAAAGGCGCTCAGGGGGGCCGTGTCGGCCACCCCGCCGGAGATCGTGTACGACCCCGTGCCGCCCCAGTCGGACCAGTAGTTCCCGATGCCGGCGTACGTGAACAGCGGACCGGAGCACCCGGGACGGCCGCCTGGACGTTGGCGGCGTTGTAGGCACCGGAGGTGGAGGCCCCGTTGTTCGCCACGAAGTTGTTCGCGTAGGCGACGAACCCGGATCCCACCGTGACCGTCACGCCGAAGCTTGCAGAGCTCTCGATCGTGCTCCCGGTGAGGGTCGCCGTGTTCACGTTCAGGAACGATGCGCCCACCTGGTTCCCGAACAGGAACGCGGAGCTGACGCTGACGTCGTACGTGGTATTGATCGAGATGGCGGTGGCGCCGTTCCACGCCCGGATATTGTTGAGACTTACGTTGTTCGAGTAGTTCTCCATCACCGTGTAGGTGTAGTACAGAGTCGAAACGTTGGAGACCGATTCGTTGACGTTCGCCTCCAGGTAGACCGCCGCCTGCGGGATCGGGATCGGGCCGTCGAGGATCGCGTTCGTGATCGTGGACGCGCCCAGGGAGGGGGAGGTCCCGTTGACGTCCCAGATGTCGACCGTGTTCGTCAATTCGGTCCAGCTGGCGATGGAGTCGCTACCGGCCCACAGATTCGAAACGTTCAGGTAGGAGACGTTGGCGAAGAAGGTCCCGACCGCCTGGGTCTGTACCGTAACGTCCCAGACGTGGACGTGGAGGGCCTCGATGATGAACACGCCCGAGCTCGAACCCGTCGCCTGGACGTTGCTGACGTTCAGCCAAAGGATGTACTCCCCGAGGACGGCCATGGCGCCGTAGCCAACCGAGACGTTGGAGACGTCGACGTATCCGCTCACGGCCGGGCCGGTGGGGGTCGAGAATGGGAAGTCGAACCCGATCCCGACGTTCGCGACCCAGAGTGGGGCGGGCACCGTCGTGGGGTTCGTACCCGGTCACGGTCACGTTGTTGATGACGACCCCGACGACTTCGACGAACTCGAAGGCGAGGCCCAGAATGCTCGTCGAGTTCGCCGCCGCGGCGTTGGTCAACTCGACCCCGACGTCCAGCTCGAACAGACCCAGGAACCCATACTCAGGGGCGGAGAAGCCCGTCGTCACATGGTTGTTGTCGGCCGAGACGTTGTTGAACCATGTGTAGTTGCAGCCCACGTCGAACAGGAGGACCGAGCCGTTCGTGGCCGTCAGTCCGGAGACGTCGACGAACGAGTCGCCCTGCAGGTATGCGCCCCACGTAGGGAACGGCGACGGTCCGGCTTGGCCGCCGGCGTTGTCGGTTCCGTTGGCCGAGATCTGCTCCGCCAGGACGTAGGCGGAGTTGATCACGGCGATGGCGTTCGCGCCGCCATTGCCCGCGATGTCATACAGGAAGGCGTAGCTGCTTTGCTCGACGGCGATCCCGAACGAGTCGAGATTCGTCGTGTCGTACGCCGCCACCGAACCGGTAGTGTTCCAGAACTCCACCGAGGAGAGGGAGACGAAGCTCGCGACGTACGTCAGGTAGGCGCTGCCGAAGACGCTGACGTTGGTGACGGTGAAGAGGCCTGTCCCGTAGTTGAAGAAGTACCCCTGCGTGACGCCGGCATAGTAGTTGGTGGCGGTGTTCGGCCGCACGGAGTTGTACTTGTAGTACTTGAACGTGAGCGGGTTCTGTACAAAGTGATTGATCGAGATGTTCGTCGAGAGGTTGTACTCGGCGAACAGCATAAACTCCGGGAAGCGGAAGTCGCTTAGGAAGTCGAACGGGACCGGCAACGAGGCTTGGGTGTGGTTGATCCATAGGTTGCCGCCCTGCAACGTCACCCCGGCCAACCCTGCGGCTCCGAACGCGGCGACCTGAGCCTCCGTGCTCAGGTAGACGGGCGTATCGAAGGAGGCCGAGTTTGCCGCCAGGGCGAAGCTCGCGGTACCCGTCGCGTTGTCGGAAACCGTCAGGTTCTGCTGGTTGAATCCGTCGGCCCAGCCCTCGAAGACGTAGGGGTTGCCGCTGGGCGGGGGCGGCAAATGCGTGACCGTGATGCCGTTCACGTCGGACGGAGAGTAGGACCAGTTGTAGGTAGGATTCCGCGCGTACGAGTGCGAGGTCTGGTTCGTTGCGAAGGCGAAGCCGTAGTTCGGCAGGCCCGTCAGATCGACGTTGATCCAGCCCGGCTGGGCGTGGGGACCCCACGAGGTATTCGTCGTGTTCCAGAGACCATAGAGGAAGGAAGGCCCCTGGCTCAGCAACTCGGTCGTGCCCTGGTAGGCCGCGGCGACCCCGTCCACGGTTTCACCGGTGTCGAGGCCGTAGTCGTAGGCCGACGGAACCCCGACATAGTCGTGGCCCGTCGCGCTCCAGTACTTCAGGTTCGCTGTGGCGTTGAGGTTCGTGATGACCGCATTCGCGCCCCCGCCGTTCCCACCAAAGATGAGCTCCGAGTCCCAGTAGAGGCCGAGCGGGTTGTTCTTCTTGCCGTTGACCTCGAACATCGGGGGATGCGAAACGGAGGCGGTGCCGTTGAAGGTGACGTAATCGAACGAGCCGGTGTGGTTGCCCGTCGTCGTGTTCGTGAGGGTGTAGTTGAGGTAGACGGCCGGGTGCCCTCCCCGGATGGTGACGTTGTTGTAGAGGGCGAGGGAGAAGGGATAGGTGACGTTGTACGACGGGCCGTAGACGTAGTAGAACGAGCCCGGAACGATCGTCCCGTTGTAGGTGAGGAGGGTGTTGGAGTACATGCCGCACGTGGCGCACGTGCTCGCACCGGTCATGTTCCAGATGTTGTCCTCAAACTGGAGCGTGCTCCCGTTGAAGTGGACGACGTTCTGGACCCAGAAGTCTCCGTTGGTGCCTCCCGGATACGAGACGTTGACCGTGACGGTGTTGAGCTGCCAGGTCATGTAGTTGGGTGGGGCGACCCAGCCGGTGTAGCCGGGGTTGTAATCGGTGAAGGAATTGACCTGCATGGCCGCCTCAAAACTGCTCGCGTTGTAGACGTAGGCGCCGCCCGTGCCGTGTCCGATGTCCGCGAGGCCGGTGGGGACCGGGTTGACGATGTACTGGCTGAAGTTGTAGGTGGCGCCGGGGGAGGCGCCCGGGGACGGCTGAGTCGGGAAGAACACGCCGGAGGGGTTGAGCTGCTTTTCCTTGATGAGCTCCTGGGCGATCGCGACCGCGTGGTTGCCCGAATCAACGAGGGGTTGGCTGGTCGTCAGCGTAGGTTGGGTGGTGGGCGTATTCGCACCGAGCTGCGGCAAGTGCAACGTCGGCGCGAACGAAGGCGCCTTCCAGGCGCCCGCGGTCGAAGTCGAACCGGCGAAAGGAACGGTCGAGGAAGCCGAACCGGTGTGCGCGGACACGTTTGCCGTGGCGCCAAGAAGCCCGAGGGAGGAGAACACGAACAGGAGGGTCACCAATGTCACCGTCAGCAGTCGAACTCGTCGGTCGGTCATTTCGGTCGGCCACAACCGCACCTCTACTTAAAGGCGGACCGCCCGGAACCGGCAGTGGTCCACTTTGAGGGTGAATCGGCCACAACGGCCCGTCCCAATGCGGCTCGTTCCGAGAGGGAAGGACGGGCCCGGGTCCCACGTGGCCGAGCTACGGAGGGCCCTCAGGAGGGGGGGGCGGCGGTCCCTGGGACTCCGGGTCGCCAGGGGCGGAGTCCTCGGGGGGGACGCTCCGCATCGAGCCGGCGCGACCGCGCCGGGTCAGGGCGACGAGAACCACGATAACGAGCAGAAGAGCCACGACCGCAATGATGGCCCATTCGAGCGTCGTGCAGCCCTCCGGTCGAGGAAGCGGACCCAACGGAAGTCGAGAACGTTACGGCGACGTTCTTCGATGCGCCCGCCAGAACCACCGAGCCGGTCGAAGGGGTGGCGGAGTAGCCGTTGACAGGATCCACCCGGTAAGTGAGCGTCCCGTTGGCCTCCTGGAAGGAGACCACGTCGCCCCCATTCGAGTACGCGGTAGTCGCCCCGATCGTCACGGACCAGTCGGAGCCGCCGGGCAGGCCCGTTTCGGTGAAGGTGAGCGCGAATTTGCCGGGCGGAACCGGGAGAACACGACGGTCGTGCCGGTACTCGATCCGGCGACGGTGATCAGGCCCGACGACTGGTTCAGGGTGTAGCCGGGAACGGCGGTCACCGAGTAGTTGTACGTCCCATTGTCCTCCGTGAAGCCGAGGGTCGTTCCGGTCGAAGAGCGGGTCGTCGACAGGATGGAGACCGACCAGCTCGTCCCCGTGGCGAGGCCGGTCGGTGAAGGTGACCGCGTATTGCCCGGGGGCGAGCTTGGTGAACGCCACCGGCACGGTCTGGTTCGCAGCGAGGACCGTGGCGGTGCCGCTTCCGGGCTCGGATTCGTAGCCGGGGACCGGACCGATCTCGTATCCGTGCTGGCCGGGCGCCTCGGTGAAGTTGATCTCCGACCCCGTGGTGTTGAGGGTGGTCAAGCCGACTGCTGACCGACCACCGGGTTCCGGCCGGAAGTCCCGATTCAGAGAAGGCGAGCGTGTACATCGGCGTGGCGGTCGAGGTGAAGGTCACGGTCAAGCCGTAGGGTGCGCCGCGGACGGTAAGCTGGCCGGACGGGTGGCTCGCGAGGTACCCGCTCACGTTCCCGACCGAGTAGCCGTACGTTCCGTTGGGCTCCTCGAAGTAGATCGTCGGGCCGTTGGAGGAGAAGGTCGTCAGATTGAGGGTGACCTGCCAGGGCATTCCCGACGGAAGGCCGCTTTCGGTGAACGCGACCTGGTAGATCGTGGGGGTCGAGTTTGCTGTGAAGACGATCGGGATGCTGACCGGCGCACCCGCGATGACCAACGTGCCATTCGTAGGGGCGGCCCGATAGCCCGCGACCGTTCCCACGGACCACGGATAGGAGCCGTTCGCGAAGCCGTTCTGGATGGCAGACGAGGTGCTGTAGAGCACGGTAGCGCCCACAGCGATCGACCACGCGGTGCCGGGCGGAAGGCCGCTCTCCGAAAAGGTGGCCTGGAAGAGGTCGTTCGACGGCGGGATCAGCGGGTAGTAGTCGCCCCCCGAGACGATCTGACTCGTCCCGCCGGAGACCTCGGTGTACGGGAGGACGCCGAGCGGATTCGACCCACCTCCGTAATCCCACCAGGAGTTGCCCCCCTGCGTCGCGTTGCCGACGATCGTCCCGGTGAGGGGGAAGTCAGGGAAGTTCGGGGCGTAGTGGATCGTCGCCGCCGGAGTCGGGGTAATGTTCCAGGTCTCGAGCGGTGAGATTGGAGACCCGTCGTAGAGATCGAAAGGCTCCGTCACTGCGGTCACGGTGGTGTCGAAAGCATTGTCGTAGACGAGGTCCCCGCTTTCCGTCTCTTGAAGACCCAGACTAAGGTTGAGGCCTGAGAGTGCGCCGGGGTTTGGGAAGGTCGGGAAGGGAACCATCGTGAACGTGTTGTCGAACACGGTGTTGTTCGATCCCCCGTAAAGAGTGAGCCCGCCCGATTGCGTGGCGAAGGTATTGCCGGCGATCAGGTTGCCCGACGAGTTCCACAGGACGACGCTGAAGGTCGCGTAGTAGTTCCCTGCGAACGATGGGTAGGCGACGGGGTTGTAGAGACCATCCGATACCACCCGCTGATCGCGGTAGAGTTCACCAGCGCGACGTGCGAAGCGTTGTACAGAACGTAGCCCAGCGAGTCGGTGGGCGCCGCGAAGCTCGAGGGCATGGCGGTGACGAGGGCCGACATGTTCGAGAGGACGACCGAGGCCGTCGTGTCGAAGAAGAACACGCCGGTGAACACCGGGAACGTGAAGTCGTTCCAGGTCCCAAAGATGCTGGGCATGAGCGTCGTCTGACCGTTGTAGACCTGGTACGGGTCGCTTGGGGTTCCGGCGCCACCGCTCGAGATGGCCGCGAATTGGCCGTTGTTCCAGACCCATATCGGAGTGTAGATCCCTTGGGTAAGGTCGGGGGTGAGGGTGATGCCCAGGTTGGTTGGCGTGAGGCCTATCGCGAGGTTGAAGGAGAGAGGGTCGTAGTCGCTCAGCATCGCGTCGATGTGGTACGTCCCCGGGGACAGCCAGAAGGTGCTCGTGGTTTCCTGAGGGGCCCAATACTGAGCGCCCTGGTAGGTGAAGTTGCTCGTCCAATTCGGCGCGACGAACAGCCAGAGGTCCCCGGGCGTGAGGGTGAGGTTCAGCTCGCCCAGGCCGGGCGAGCCCGTCGCGTTCCAAAGTCCGACCAGCATCGAGGGGCCGGTCCGCACGACCCCGAAGGGGGCTCCGTCGGTTCCATTCTGCCACCCGACGTAGGCTCCCGTAACGGTCTCGCCGGTCTCGCCTCCGTACGAGAAGGCGCTCGGGACGGTCTGGTAGGAGGAGGTGGTGGTGTTCCAGGACCGAAGCGTGAAGTTCGCATCCGCTGCATACAGGTCAGCTTGGGCGCCACCGCCCGGCCCTCCGAGGATGACCTCGAAATCATCGGTCAAACCGAACGCGTTGTACCGGTACCCGTTCGCGGTGTAGTTCGACGGTGGCGCGGGTCCCGAGGTCCCGGTTGTCGAGTTGAATATCACGTAGTCGTAGGGGTAAGAGGTCGTCACGCCGCTTTCGTTCAACGCGACGGTGAAGTTGACGGCGTTTCGGCCTTGGATGACGGAGTTGTTCATCCATAGGGCGATGCTGAAGGGATAGGTGACCGGGGTCGGGATGAGGTACTCCGCGTAGTAGAACTCCGTGCCGACCTGGTAGCCGTACGGTCCGTGTTGGTAGAACACGTTGGCCGAGAGCGTGGCGCCGGAGAAGTTCCACACGTTCGTGACGAAGATCAGGTCGTGGGACTGGGCGAGGTACTCCACCACATTCTGGGTCCAAAACGAGTAGTTCGATGTCCCGAACAGGCTGATGCCCGGACCTGACGGCGTTCAGCTGCACCCCATACCCATCGGGCGTGCTAGAGAACGGGTAGAGTGGCTGGATGCCCGTCGCGTTCGGGGAGAAGGTGGCCAAAAGGCTGGAGGTGTTGAGAACCGAGGGGACGACGCTTCCGTTGCCGTTCGGATTCGCGGCGAGCCCGTAGTCGGCGAGACCGATCGGAGCCGGGTCGTTTCCCCCGTAGAGGGGGGTCACGTAGCCCTGGCTCGCGGAACGGGCCATTTGGGTTGGGGTGGCGCCACTTCGGGGGACGAAAACATCCGTCGAAGGCACTCCGGCCGCCTTGGCTTGAGCAAGGGCCCGGACCGCAATCGGATTGGGCGGGCTTCCTCCACTAGGCCCATAAAGCGCCAATCGGGATTCAGCCACGTTTCCGCTGGAAGGTCCACTTCCCACCGGTGGGGAGGTGGGAGTTCGAGAAGCCTCTGCGTGGACCGCCCCTGGGTGTGTTGTGGGAGCGGTCGCGCCGAGGTCGGCGAACAGGCCGAGCGAAGAGAGGACGAGGATGCCGATCACCATGGTCACAGCCACGAACAACACTCGCCGGTCGGCCATATTCGGCATTCCACCCCGTCCCTCCATTTAAGGGCAGTCGGCGAGAGGCAGCCGGACCTCGAAAATGGGACTCTAGCTTCGATTCAAGGCTCGCTGCCGACGCGACCTCCAAGGGCGAAGGCGGGAAGTATCAGGTCAGGGCCGACGTGACCTTCCCGGCCGCAACGGAGCCCCTCCCATAGCATCGGCCCCGCGCTTGGCGCCTCGCGACGGGTTCCCTACTCGATCGCCTACCCGTGGCCCGGTAGCTTCAAGCCTCACGTCACGGGGGGGTTCGTCTTTCACACACTCCCGTCTGTGTCCTCTTTGGGAAGGGCGTGGCGGCCGAACCGGAAGAACACGAGGGGAATCAACCATACCCAAATCCGGAGGGGCTGACTGTACACCAGTACATCGTTGAACACGGGAGCGACGCTCGCGAAGAAGATCCCGGCCGCTACCCAACGGCCGATCGCCTCCGTACGGAACCCCTGGCGAACGGAGGCCGCAAGGGGAGGCTTCCGCGCGTTGACCAGATCCCACGCAAAGAGCCCGAGAACGAGCATCATGACACCAAGGTCGGCCGCGTAGACTTGGCTCACGACACCAAAGTACCCGACGGAGAGGCTAGAAAGATTGGATTCCTTCAGGAGGTTCTAACAGGAATGGCTCAATGGAGACCGAGAAGAGAAGGAGGGTGTTCAACGCCACCGTCTGTCGACCCTCGAGCACGAGAACCGACATGAGTCGTGTGTAGGCGAACCAGACCATGATCAGGATGAGGAAGCTGAATCCAAAGATCGCGATGTCCGTGTACAACTCGTTGGAGTCGGTCGGCGGGTTGGAAACGAGGGCGAGAGCCCCTACCGAGAGAGCGAGGCCGAACACCATGTCGGAAAGCGACTCGATTCGCGGGCGGGGTCGTGCGGGTGTACCTGGCAACTGGGCTCCGGAGTCGCTCGGGCTCGCCACGGGGTCTCGTAGCGGATAGACTCGCGCCTAAGAAACCATCGCGTGGGGACCGCGATCGAGGAGGGGCCGTCGGTCGTTCCGAGAGGGCGTCGTACCTGGGGTTCTGGGATGAGGACGGGGTCGGGAGAGTTTTTGATTCTGCCCTACGTTTTGTAGACTCGCCGTGCCTGCGTTCACTCGTTGAGTTGAAAAGTTTCTTTAGCGTGTTCCTACTGTTCCCCGCCGCGAGCGACGCCCTAGCAGTGACGAGTTACACTTCCGCCGAACTCACCGCGATACTCATCCAAGTTGTCATCGTCCTCGTGATCGTTCGGCGTTCTTACGCGATGACCCGGGGAGTGCCATTCTCTCTGGCCCGCCTGGTCGTCATGCCGGCCCTCATCCTGGTTCTCTGGGGGGTCACGGAGCTCGAATCGACTCTCCTCACGCCCTGGGCGATCCCGTACTTGATCGTGCTGGACCTCGCAATCCTACTCGGGTCGGGTTTCGCGTTCATCCCGGTGGCCGAACGAATGACCCAAGTGACCCAGGAGCTTTCGGGGGACTGGTCGTACCGAATCGGGTTCTCTCTCGCTGCGTTGTTTCTAGGCGCCTTCCTGATTCGCTTGTCCGTCGCGGTTCTTCTTTTCCCGAGCGCTCTCGCGTTCGGCAGCTCTCCCGGCGGGTTCCCGCCCGAACAGCAGCAAGTCGTCCTGGGCGTGATCGATGCGCTCTTCTCCATGAGCGCTGGGCTGCTGGCGGCCCGGTCCGTCGGTATTCATCGTAAGTGGAAGCTCACCCAAGCGATCGGGTCGCCGGGCGGAGCTCTCTGAACCCGACCTAGCGTTGGGGGTGCGCGCGGGGCCGCACGGCCTCTGTCTTTCGGAAGCCAACCCCTTGCCGCTTCCGTGCTGGCCGCCACGGTCGATTGTTCGAGGAGTTACTTCCCGCGACCAAGTGGTTGCAAGTGTGGTTGCACCCCGGCCATTCCACCAGTCACTGAGGTGGAGATGGATATATACATGGGTTCCATGTAATTCACATGAGACCCTCCGGTGGACTGACAACCATCAATCTTCACAAGTCGACGGCCGAGACCCTTCGCCGCATGCTGGGTGGAAAGAGGCGGAGCTACGAGGACGTCATCGTCGCCCTATTGGATTTGCATCCCCCCGAGGCGTATCTCAAGGAGATGGCCCGACGTTATCGGGAAGAACGGGAGTATTCTTCCGACCATGTGTATCGCGAGGCCGGCCTCGGCTAGCCGATGCCTGTCGCAATCTCATACAAGGAGACGGCGCGCGCCCAGTTTTTGGGTCTCGACAGGAAGGTCCAGCGAGAGGTCGCAGATGCCTTCTCACAGATCGCGAGAGATCCCCTCCATCCGGCGTACTGGCTGGACGTCGAACCCAACCGCGGGATGACGCGAGGGTGGCGTCTCTCGGTGGAGGGGTATCGTGCTACCTACCGTGTCGAGCGCACCAATCTCGTGGTGCTCGACCTCCAGCCGGGGCACCAAGTCGACCCGGAAATGGGGTTCGCCGACGGTGAACTTGCCGGAGTTACGGGTGAGCGGATCTTGGTTGTTCGACCGTCGAGGGAGGCCACTAGCCCTCGAACCTCGGAAATGAGGTGGAGCCAGTGCGGTCACACCTCGCCATGGGCGAGGTTGTTCGGGCAGTGCATCCACAATCCACGCGCCCAGGAGTAAGGGAGGCGGACCCGGGCGGAGGAGGCCATTATCCAGCGATCTACGTAGGGTAAAATAGTAGGGTGAAACCTACCTAAGTGTAGGTCTTAAGCATGGCGACCGAGATTGGAACCGTCAGCACGAAAGGCCAGGTTACGATCCCGAGAGACATCCGTGAAGCCCTCCACATTCGGCCCGGGGACAAGGTCCTCTTCGACCTGGAAGGAGGGGACCGCGCGCTGGTGCGTAAGGCGGAGCCCAAGAGGTTGACTGAGATCATGGATCGACTGGGAGGGACCATGGAGACTGGAGTAGAAACCCAACGGAGGCTGCGTCGTGAGTGGACCCGTCGTACTCGTTGACACCAACATTTTCGTTTCAGCCAGGAACCGACACGAAACCGGTCATTCCGCGTGCCGCAAGTTCCTGGATCGCATCGACTATGGGAGCTATCGGGCTATCGTCTCGGTGGTTACCATCGCCGAGCTGCGCGCCGGAATCTCTCCTTCGGAAGTTGCCACGGCCTGGAAAGCGATGCTGTCGCACTTACACACATCTCCGCACTACCAAGTTGAGGAGGTTGACTCGGAAATCGCTGAGACCGCCGGAGAAATCCGTGCGGCCCACCGTATCACCCTCCCAGACGCAATCGTCGTTGCAACCGGCAAACTTTGTGGGGCCTCTCTGGTCGTGACCCAAGATAGAGAACTGGCACGCCGTCAATCGGTCATGATTGCCAAGGCTCCTCAGGATTTTGACTGAGACACGATGTCGATACCTCACCGAGGTAGGATGGGTGAAAGGGCAATCGCACCCACTCACGGAACTTTGCGAAGCGAACCCTCTTGACAGAAATGGAACCCCGGGTCCCTCCTCCTGTACCGGTCGCCGTCAGTTAGACGATATCGAGATGGAGGGGTGGCCCGTTAGAACTGAAGCGATATCTCGGGTGGGGCCAGTCGGGCAAAGGAGAGTGCATGTCTGAATCCGGCCCTACTTCCCCTCGGCCTCGGAGGAGGTTCTCCAAAGACATGGCGGTTCTGGTTGCCATGCTCGTAGTTGCAAGCACCGCGATCCTCGCTGTTCTGTTCCTCCTTCCCTTGCATGGTCAATACACCGCGACTCTCCTATCCGGGGAGTCCAAACTCAACGTGCCGGCGCACTCAAGTGTGTCAATTTCGTGGATCACAAACGGTCGGCTAATCCCGGACACACGTACCGGATACGTCACGGTAGCAATCTTGCCTGGCCCAAGCGAGAAACTCTCTGACGCCTTGAATGATCCAGTCTTTGTGCCCTACGGGAATTTCAGTTTCATTGCTGGAACAGGGACATACTACATCTGGCTGTACTTGGGGCCCTTTGCTGGGGTGAATTACACCGTAAGTTACTCAGTGCCGCTCCTATCATTTCCAGAAGTCTAACCGTTGGCCAAGGTCCAGGTCCATACTGCCCGACTCTCTTCCTGCGGCTAACAACTCCGACAGAAGTTAGAATCACGAGGCCGACGACCAGCGTCGAAAGCCACAATCTTACATTGGACCCGGTCGCGAGCCAAAAAAAACCGAGGAAGACGCTGCCGGCACCGCCGAGAAGGAGAACGGTAGGTGCCCAGTCGACCGGTGTTAGATGCACAGGTCAAATTGGCAGACGCGTGTAATCCACTTAGGCATGCCTCAGCTACAGGGTTAGGCGCGGTTCGGCTCGGTCGAGTTCTGGGGAGGTCGCTTGCGGCGAGCGCTCAGCACTGCCACGGCAATTGCAACTGCGACAATCGAAGCTCCAAGGAGGACCAACTCTGTCAGTGGAGGAGCACCCGAGGCGGTGCACGGCGCGCAGCCAGTAAATGGGGGAGGCAGGTTTTCCTGGAGGAATGGGCCGGTGAGCAGATTGGTCGAGACATTGGCGCTCCAGGACCTGTTGGTAATCACAAACAGTGTCAAGGGGGCCGTACCTCGTGTTGTTACAATCGGCCGTGTGGAAGATGTTGAAATAGACGAAGGGTGGTTCGGTGCCGCTACCTTCGACTTCAACCGACAAGTTTCCTGCAGCCACGTACGACACGTTCGCCGTCGCGTTGGCGAAATACGTCGGGTAGAAAGCGCCCCAGGAATTGATGAGCGTCACAAACTCGGGCTGGACGCAGAGCTTGTACCAGAGGGCTGAGACGTTGGGAACGTAGGAGGGCAGGTTGGCCGACGTGCCTGGGTGGGGTCCGAGGAGCTCGCAGTAGCTGACGTTGGTTGGCGCAGTGCCAGCATTCGTGGGGCCCGACCCAACGATTGGATTGGTTGCGCTCGCTTCACCAGACCCCGCGAGGTGACTCGCACCAACGGTCTCTCCGACTCGAGATGGATTAACTGAGACCGAAGAGGCGGGCATCACGATCGCGGTCGCGAATAGAAGTCCCCCGAGAACGAAACCGAGGGCTACGACCCGGGGAAGTCGCTCCAAGGTGGAACCCCCATGGATCTGACCGCGTTGCCCCTCATCTGCCTATGCGACACCCCAGACCAATCCATTTGACCTCGAATTATCGACCCTCGTCCCGTCAGGGCAGGAATGGATTGCATTGACAACCCCCCGCTTTGAAAAGGGTGGATTGCTCGGTAGAGGGGGCGGCCGTTGACAAGGGACCCATTTGCAAAGGTGGAGACGAAGAGGGGCGCTGATGAAATCCTCGAATCCGTTAGCCGAGCGTCGCCTTGGGGCTGCCATTACTGCCTGATACGGGGTGGGGCGCGGCTACGTTCACCCCGTACATGGGCTCGGGTCGCTAGCCCTTGGCGGGCTTTCCCTTCCGGTAATCCTCTTCCAGAGCAGCCACCAGATCATCCCAGTATCTGTTCGCGCCGCGGACCCACTGACTCCGAGATGGATGCTTTCGCGTCATCCACCTTTCCGTGATAGATAGGGTCAGTCGCGTCCGTCCAGAACCGAGACGTACAAGCTTGTAATCCACCGCGTCAAGGTCCGTCTCGTCGATCGTCTCCTTGTGCCAAGCGTCTGGTGGAATCAATCGGACGAGTTCCACGGCCACCGCGGGGCTATCGATTGGAGTGGCCCTCACACGGATTCGCACCAGGCGATCCGACCCCACGGGAATCATCTGGAAGCGCGTCTTCGAGCTCGATAATTTCCCGTCGTCACTCCGAAAATCAGTGCACCATTCGTACACGTACTTGATCGGCGCCCTGATGGACTTCGTGACCCTGCCGTGATGTGTAGCAAAAACGCATCGGCCGGATTCGGGCATGTGAGGTATCAGGGTGACGGGTTCCATTCTATCAGGGTTTCCCCGTCCCACAGGGCCAGGGTGTAAGTGCTGTTGCACCCACGCCATCGCCTGCCCTTGGATGTGCCAGCTGGATTGGACGCACAACGGCTGATCCAGGTTCACCCCAACTCCGGAGGCGGACGCACTTTGCTCGCGTGACCCCAACTGGCCGGGCGCCCTAGTGGCCGAATGTCGTGCAAGGACGGAGAGTATGGCCCATAGTCCTGCCCGGCCTGCACCTATACTCGATTGTCTTTATAGTATGACATGTATTACACGTAACAGATGGCCTACTCGGTCGTCTACAGCAAACATGCCCGAGAGCGGATGGTCCTTCGTGGAATCTCGTCCACCGAGGTCGAGGAAGCCATTCGAATTGGGGCCAAGTCTCGACAAGACGCCCGGATTGTCTCGACTTACCGATACTTCAGTGTCGTCTACGTTCTGCGCGGATCTAGGTGCTACGTGATCACGGTAAAACCGAGGTGGTGAGAATGGCTGAACGGTGCCCCATTTGTGGCAAGGGCGAGCTCCGGGCCGGTGAGGTCCATGAGGAAATGTTTGGAGTTGACCTCGGCACATACGATGGCGAGGTGTGCGACGAATGCGGCGAATCATTCCTCGGATCAGAAGCTATGAAGGCAATCGAGGAACGAGCGAAGGAACTCGGTCTCTGGGGATTGGGAACGAAGGTCAAGGTCGTTCGCTCCGGCAACTCGTTGGTGGTTCGCATTCCGGCCCCCCTCGCTCGGCGCCTTAAGATCAAAGCCGGCCAGGAAGTGATGGTTTCACCGAACAAGGATAAGGGGCTGGTCCTGGAACTGGCATAGGTGGTGCACGTCCGGGTCTTGGACGGGTGCCTACAGCCGGCCGGTCGCGCGCGACTGACCTCACGGAGCCCCAATGTCGTCAGCCCGGAATGTGGGTGCACGTGCAACTTATGTGGGTTCCGCCCGCTGCGCCGCTGACTGAAAGGGAGTGCCCTTGATCTCTGCAGCTCACATTTTCCGAAGAACGATTTGGCCTCGCCGCCACAACTTATTCGCGTTCTAGGACGCAGAAAGACTGTTCGCGGTCGGGAGCCCCAGGGCCGCGCGCCGCACCAATTGCAACGCGGTCGACTTCGACGCCGCAGCACTTGCATCGCGGTCGACGGCCCTGAGCCTGAGTGCGGAAGACTTCCTTCCGCTTCAACATTGCGCAAATGATCTTCAGGAGCTTGTGTGCCGCGGCGATCGAGCACCTTCCCTCGTCCTCCGCGGCGACTCACGCGCTTGGCGATCCTCGACACCGCCCCACTCCGGCAGCGCTGACGGTGAACCCAGGAAGCTTCGACCAGAATGGTCCGTAGGAGACCATTGCTGTCTCGCTTCAGATGTCCGTGATACAGATGTTCCGCCGACTGATAGGTACTGGGGACGAGTCCGACGTAGGAACAGACCTGATCCTCCGAGGGGAATCGCCCGATCGGGCAAAGGAACGCCACTAGGGCCACCGCGGTGAGTTTTCCTATGCCCGGGATTGTGCTGAGCAACTGAGCATCGGAGGAGGCCTCCCGGGCCTCCTCAATCGCCTGGTCCAGCAGTTTGGCCGTGTCTTCCATCGCTCGGATCGCGTCGAGGGCTCGGTCGACCAGTGGCAGACCGTGCTGGCGCAGTACCTCTCGCTTTCTGCGATGAACGAGGATCCGATCCTCGTATTCGATACCCTTCTGGAGCAACTGAGCGTAGACTCGCATCATCATCGAGGTGGCCTTCCGACGGTAGAAGATCCTCTCGCGCACGATGCTTCTCAGCGCACGGATCTCCGGCGGTGGAGCGAACGCTGACGGAAGCGAGTCGAGTCGCAGCAGGGTGGCCAAGGCTTGCGAGTCGACTTTGTCGGTCTTCCGATTGGTCTTGGCGATCAACTTGGTCTTGTAGGGGTCGGAGAGGGTGACCTCGGCCCCTGTGGAGGCCGCCGCATCGTAGTAGTGCTCCCACATCGAACACGCCTCTATAGCGACTTTCCGACGTCCCGGCAACTGCTCCAGGAACTCGATCAGCTCACGGTCCGTCGACCCTAGCTTGGTTTGCTGGACCACTCGACCCCCGTCATCCAGGACGGTGGCCACCACGCTCTTTCGGTGCACGTCAAGCCCGACATAGCTCGTTCCACCCAGGGTCTCCCCGACGACGCCATGGTGAAGGACATGCGTCGTCCTCGATGCGCCTTCCGCCCTGCCATGGGCGGAACCCATCATGTCTCGATTGCACGTAGATTAACCTGTAGACGGTCCGTACGCGAGTCAAATCTGGGGTGCTGTCCGGCCCCCCCATGCGGTGAGGGGCTCCTCCGAATGTACGGAAGGTGAATATATGACGACGAGGGTGATTCGAAGTAGTGACGGCCTCGGAACAGAGTGTCCCCGGGGTTAGTATTGTCATCCCCGCTTGGAATGAAGAGGACCGACTGGCTAGAACGCTCGGGCGCTACCTACCATCCCTCGAGGCCCGGGGCGAACCATTCGAAGTAATCGTAGTCGTCGATGGAGTACGTGACCGAACCGCAGAAGTTGCGGATGCATACGCCGGACGTCACGTCCGCGTGCTTCGGTTTCCAAACAAGCTCGGTAAGGGCGGCGCAATCCTAGAGGGCTTTCGCGAAGCCCGTCACGAGTATGTCGGGTACCTGGATGCCGACGGCCCGATCTCCCCGGACGAATTGTATCGACTGGTCGGGCACCTAAGAGAAGTGGATTGCGTTGTGGCCTCGCGATGGATCCGCGGTGCGTCCGGTGTCGCTTCCGAGCCTCTCTTCAATCGCTTAGCAGGACGAGCCTGGAACTTCCTAACTCGTTCCCTCATGTTCCTCCCCCTCCGAGACACCCAGTGCGGGGCCAAGTTCTTCCGGAGTTCAGTCGTCCTACCCCTGCTCAAGACGGTGACAGTGACAAATCGAGCATTTGACGTCGCCTTTCTTTACCACGTCCACAACGCAGGCTACCCTATGCGGGAAGTCGCTGTCCATTGGACGCACGACCCCTCCACCCGGATGCCCATAGGGCGTGCCATCCCGGTGATGTTTGTATCCATCATGGCGATGAGAGTGATGAACTCTCCTGTCGGAAAGCGCGTTCCATCGAGTCTGGTGAGTTGGTTTAGAGATCAGTTCAGCGCGACATGAGTTAGCTGGAATCTGGCCAAGTCTGTTGAGACTCTGCCCCTTGAAGGGGAGCCGAATTGTAACTTGACTCCCAATCGAGCACACGATACTATTTTGATACATTCTAGACGAAATCGAAGTTCAGCAACCCGAGCTCGGTCGCGGCGAGGGCCGATGGCAAGTTCTCGCGGCCCTTCAGTATTCGTCAGTGCGGCTGGCTATGCCGATCACTCGAGCCGCCGCTTGCCTGGCCCGAGCATCATAATCGGGATGCGGCGAGTCGGCGCGCGACTTGCGAAAGTCCTGAACTTGAGAGCTGAAGGAGAGGATTTCCTTGACGAGAGATTCAAAATCGTTCTTCGACACGAACGTGGGTTTGACCCCGAGTTCTGCGGCAGTCTCCCGAAGCTGGGGGAGATCATACGCTAAGATTGCAATTCCGCAATAGGCTCCAATGCTCATTGCCCCAGAATAGCCTCCGGTGGCATTGTAAGGGAGGATTAGGAGGTCGTGGCCGAAGACCTGGTCCAAGACCTCGATTTCGGGCACCTTACCGAGAACTGAGAACCAATCTGATCCAAGCGATGCCGAAATCCGATTGATCTCAATCTGGTGCTCTGGAAACTGGACATTCGCCGCCCCTGTCAAGGTGACTGTGAATTGGCCGCCCCGTTGGTGGGCGACCCGGAGCGCGTGGACAACACCTACCAGGTCTTTTTGAGGACCCCAGGTCCCCAAAAGGAGGATTCGGGTTGGGCCATCTGTGGGCGGCGATGCAGTCGAGGGTCGGGAACCGGCGATGGATGCGAGCCCAAACGGTTCCATGAATGGGAGGGCAATTTGCTGACATCGGCCACGAAGAATCTCTGCGATCTTTTCGTGTTGGCTCCGTAGCGGAACCAGCACTGAAGTCGATCGGAGAAGGAGACTTTCGAGGATGCGTACGGCCGCTCGCTGCCAGAACGGAGGAGAGTAGCCGAGTTGCGCTAGATCTTGCGTTTCTAGCAAGTTGTGCATGTACACAACAACGCGAACCCGAGAACACTTTGCTAGGATAGTGGGCAGAAGGAGGCCCACTCCATTCGAGATGGAATCCGTCCCAAATGCGGTGAGATACACGTTAAAGAGGAAAACGTCGGTCTCCCGCGAACGGTTCAGCATCAGTAGCGCGGTCCGGAAAAGTGATAGTGGATTGTTATGCGACCACTCTGGCAGGACCTTGACCTTGGTCGACGTGAGAGACTTTGGAAGGTACGACCCCACCTGTGAAAATATGACGAGCGACCTAACTTTGTCGTTGTGCATTAATGCGCTGGCAAGTCCAGTAGTCGAGTTACCTGCGTACGCGCTCTCAGGAAACAACGTACCAAAGAAACAGACCGAGACCCCACTGAGTTCGGAGTGATCATTCTCTGCGGTCAATCCGGTCTTTCCAAAATCGCCCACAGTTTAATACTCGACCCCACCTCATTGGCGTTTCACTTGAAGAGCTTGGTCGCTGGCCCAGAACTCGTAAAGGAGTGGGCAAGAGCGTCAAGCGCTGCTGTTGTTGAATCACAGAATTCGGTCAGGTGGGGTCTAGTCAGCTCCTGCGAAACCGTGCCACGCGGTGGGGTGGCTAACGGAAGGCTGAACTGGCTCTGAGAGATGTCGATGCCGCCCACCCACCAGAAGCTGATTCCGACCGTTCACGCACGGAGCGTCCTTGCGCTACTGTGTTACCACGGCTTGCTGAACGCTCGCACTCAGCGATGGCTACCCTTCCTCGGGCTCGAGGACGAAATGTTCTACCTTCGGAAGCTGGTTCACCATGGTCAGGTGGCAATCGATGTAGGGGCGAATGTTGGAATCTACACCGGTTGGCTATCGAGACTGGTTGGCCCATTAGGAAGAGTGATCGCACTCGAACCTTACCCACCAACCTTCAAACGATTGACCCGAAATCTCCTGAGAATGCGAGCAAAAAACGTGACAGCATTAAACGTCGCCGCCGGGGAAGTCATGGGTAGGACGACTCTGGAACTCCCGCTGAGGCGGGGAATAGAGGTCATCGATCCG
The DNA here is from genome assembly GCA_963842165.1 of uncultured Thermoplasmata archaeon. Classification (GTDB taxonomy): domain Archaea; phylum Thermoplasmatota; class Thermoplasmata; order Lutacidiplasmatales; family UBA184; genus Lutacidiplasma. The sequence continues at coordinate 265,353 of CAWJFK010000022.1, forward strand.
TACGTGCACATCTCCCCCATTTCTGTTCCCGGGGGAGAGACCGAGATGGCACCTATCGATGAGCTGGCACACCGTGCAGGTTTGAGCAGCGTAAATTTGATAAAGGTGGACGTCGAAGGTTTTGAAGCGTCTGTGATCAGAGGTGCGCGCAGCACAATTCGTAGGTTTCAACCGTCTATACTTATTGAAATATTTGACCGGTGGGCCCAGCGGTATGGTTCGGGATTCCACGAGGTAAATGAAGAACTTGTGGAGCTAGGTACTCCGGCTTCTTACTCGAGGGGGAAGATTTGGTTTCGGCCCAGAACTCTCCGACAGTGAGTCGAAATTTCTTCTACTTACCGAATGCGCGACGATAGATTCGAAGATACGCGTCACGAGCAAGCTCTGGGTCAAACTGTGAGAGGCGATCACGTGCTAGGCTCAGAATCGAATCGCGCGCATTCGGAAGAGTTACCCGTTCAATGGCACGAATCCACTCCTCTGGAGGCGCCCCTGAATTGATGTAGGTACCCGCTTCGCCTAGAACTTCAAGCGCAACTTCAGTTCGAAGCGAAACCACTGGCAACTCAGAAGCCATCGCTTCGACTAATGGCTTACCGAACCCCTCCTGAGTTGACGTGTGCGCGTATACATCGCACGCGTTGAAAAGAAGTGGATACACGTCGTGTGAAAGCCAGGGCAGATGGATCACGTCTGGACCGTTAGATATTCTGCCGCCCACTTTGACCATGCGATAACCGGTTCTCAAATGTCGAGCGATCTGACCGAGAGTCGCGTAATTCTTGTTAGAGGCACCCACACTCACATTCAGCACCAGCGTGGCGACTTGAGGAAGTCCGAGCCTCTCTCGCGCTTCTCGTTTCTCCCGTGGTCGAAACCGGAGAGAGTCGACCCAATGGGGTATGACAGTGCTCGACAATGAGCAGCCTCTATCCAAGCAACCCTGAACATATCTCGTGGGGACGACCCGTTCGCGCGCAGACTTGACTTGCCGCGGCAGGGTAACGAACGCCCACGCAGAGGATCCATCACGTAGCAGAAAGGCGGGCTTCTTCAAGCTGCCCAAGGATGGCAATCGCAGATAGTAGTCGTGGATGGTCACAACGGTGCGAGTGAACCGGGAGACTAGACCATAACCGGAACCGCAGAAGTGAATCTGGCTATCCGGAGGAAGTTCCCGCGCCATGAGTCCGTAATTGTGAGACAGCACGCCGGGAATCTGGAACATAGACTCAGCCTCCCGAGAGCCAGGAAGCCGGATCCAATCCGGGCGGGGTTCTATGGGGAGGTAACAAAGGGAGAGGACCTTTACGTCCGGGACGGCATTATGAAGCAAGCTAGCGAGGGCATCTGCATAGATGCCGATGCCAGTCGCGGGTCCTTGGTCCGTAACCAAGTACAGTGTATCGAGGGGCATCTGAATCGGCGGACAGGCTGATCGCTATAAGGAGACCGGGGCACCGCCGACGGCTGGCGTGTAGACGAGTGCAGACCGATACTGGAAACCGGGGCAGATTAACGATCTGCTTCTAAGTAGCTTTGAGCCACGTCTAGATAGGACCGTTGTCTCGACTGAGCCGAATCCGCCCGGCGCCTTCGTAGACCCTCGTCCCGCATCAGTTCGTCCAGCTTTGACGCAAGATCATTGGGGTCACCCGGGCGGACCACTTGCCATCCCATTTCGATATCGTCCCGACCGCAAGGGACCTCGGAGGTTACGACAGGGAGTCCGCACGCTGTCGCTTCGTACTTTACCTGGCCAGCGTTTTCAGAGTAAACCGACGGAAGGCAGAATATGGAGGCGCGATAGTACTCGCGGTCCAGTTCGGACTCACCTACGAGACCGACGAATGAGACCTGCGACTGCAACGACTTGGTCTGTACGAGTTCGACAAGTTCCTTGTGAAACGCAGGCTCACTGACAGGGCCGATGAGCCGCACGGACCAAGCGGGGTATCTCGCCGCTAGCTGTGCGAAGGCCGTCACGAGGACGTCCTGACCCTTCATTCGGGCAATCCGGGCAACGCACAAGATGACTGGATCCCTGGTCGAATCTTCGTATCGTCGCGGCTCGATGAGTCCCTGAGGAAAGCCGATGGGGATGTGGACGATTTTGTGAGCCACTATTCCCGGGAGTCTTGTCGCCTTCTCGACACCGCAAGAAGTTTCAATTGAGACGAGATCGAGAACCTTACTAGACATAACCAACAGCGCGTTAGAAAGGAGGGAGAGCACCCGCCCAAGCCCGTGGTAGTCGAGACTCCAGTCGGTCTTCAATATGAACCGAGTCTTTTGCCCGGTCTGGCCCGGGGAGATGCGGCGATACAGGTAAACGAGGGGTAGAAAGGAAAACAATGACGCCTTCATCGGACTGATTATCACCACCTGAGGCCGTTGTTGGCCAATCTCGTGAAGTGCGAAGAAGGGCTCAATCAAGGCTCTCCAAAGCCCCCTCCCAGGCGGTCCGTCGATTACTATGCCAGTTTGGACAATTCGGATTCCGAAGGGAGGTACTAAGGTTAGTTCCCCGCAAATCAGGGTAGAGTCGTACCCGAGTGTTCTAAAGGATCTCGGGAGCATGAGCCAGGGCGCTCGATTGTGGACTGGGGCGAGACTCCCATTGGAAGTGTACAGAACGAAGGCCTTTCTGAGAGTAGGCGCGAGCGTCTTCACCATCGGTTAGGACCAACCCCGAGTCAAGATTCCAGGGAGGGAGCGACTCGCCCGGAGTACGATGTGTCTAGTTAGCTGAAGCCGCATTTCCGATTGCCGGGCACTTTGGGGCATGGGCGCACGACCGTGAGCTGCGGGTCGCCTTTAACTCAACCTTCAATCCGCGACCGCTCTTGGCGAGCCAGACACGCTTTGGCCCGTGTTCTGCATAACGAACAGGCGACAAATCGAATCCGCCCGAACCGGAGTCGCTTGCATGTTGACACTTCTGACATAGCTGTCACCGGGCACGACACGTTTGGGGTCGGTTCCAGACGGGAGTTGATAGTTGCTCGCGAAAACACCCTGCCATTCGGTTAGCTTCTCGGGCACCCAGGCCTCATAGGGTGGATTGACCGACCTCGGCCGAGCATCCTGCAGGAAGGGGCACGGCGCTGAAGGCGGATTCGATCGCCTTGCAAATCGTGAACAGTACCTCCACAGCCGTGCGCTAAGAATCGCCGTAGGTTGCGAGACTGTGCTTCCAAATGAGGTAGTTTGAATCAGTGCTCGCCTTTTGGATTCGACTACCCACGATCATCCTCCGATGCCTCAGTTCGAAGGGGAGAAGAGAGCGGGCATGCTCATACTCAGCGCCATCGCATTGCCGTGACGCTCTGCTCGCAAGAATGTATCCTCTGGTCTTAGGGTTAATTTCCAGCGGGGCTACCGTTGGGCTTAAACTTGAATTGCATTAGAAGAAGGACCGCTTGCTTAAGTTCAAGCCACCAACGCCCTTCAAGAACAAATTGTGGTGGTTGAGTTTCTCGGCTTCATGTCGGACAAGGGATTGGAGATCGGGGCATCACGGTTCCGGCGGCGGAAGTACGATAAGGGGTTCGGGCAGGTTCTCCGGCGGACGCTCGCCCATAACTGGGCTGGTGCCGGCACCAAGATTCTATCACTCTGTCGTCGCCGAACATCGGGAACCATTCAGGTGAGCTAGCAAGTGCCGAGCCATGGAATCAATCGCAGTTAGAATCCGAAGCTTTCCGACGTGGGTAGCGAACACGATCGGCCGGGCGTCCCTTATCCAGCTGGCATGCATTCTTTCTGTTGTACTCGCAGTACATTGGGAACTGCTTCTCGACGTTAACGGCTACGTCACCTGGGGGAATTTTGTCCTCCCATACACGAACTCGCAATACGCTGAGCTTCCAACTCTGCCAGCCGGTTGGAGCGGCTTCCAGTACATGGGAGCGCCTTCGGTTACACCGTTTACGACGGTGATCACCTATCTGACGCTGACAGACCCACTTCGCTTCTTGTCGGCACTCCTTGGACCGGCCGGAGCGGCCAAACTGTACGCCGTTCTTTCCACATTCTTCCTGGGAGCGGCATTCCTGATATTCTGCAAAACAATCATTCGAAATCACTGGGGTCAGCTTGTCGCTGTTCTCTTCGTCCTGACTGGGCCCTTTCAGCTTCAACTTTATGGACAGGGAGACTACTTACAATTCGTTAGTGAAGCCTTCATCTTCTTGGCGATCTACTTTCTCTGGCGGGCTCTTCGAGCATCCTCGACTCGCTGGGTCTTCTACCCTCTTTCGATTGTCGCGCTGATCCTTGCGATCGGGGCCCTCCAGATTTTCGCGCTGGGATTGCTGTTGTATGCATCCTTCTTCGTCGCGTATGTCGTCTCCATTCGTCACGAGTTCCCACAAATCCGCGCCCGAGCGTTCGGCCTACTTGCGATTCGGCTGTTGATCCTGCCACTCGTCCTGGCCCCTCTGATTCTCCCCCTGTTCTACGCACCGGTAAGTCTGGGCCCGTCTTCCCCCTTTGCGCCGTCGTTTTCCTCGTACTCCTCTAACAGTGCGAGCCCACTCGCGATTTTCCTCCTATCGGGATATCTCCAAACCTCCAGTTCTGGGCTCGCGGGTTCGCTGAGTGTTCACATGATTTCGGCGGTGGGGGGTGACACTCTTGCTGCCGTTTGGCTAGGGCTAGTGATCAGTCTGCATCGTCGCCATTTGGATCGGCGTAATCGTGATGAAGGACGACCGGGGAACGTTCCTTCTCGGCCTCGCAACTCCCGGGTCGTTGCTCGGTTCGGGGCCCAACGGCCCCTTGGGTACGTTGAACAGCTACCTCTATCTCCACTTGGACGGCTACCAGGTACTGAACGCCTCTTACTTCTGGGACTGGGTGATCGTGGCCCCAGCGATCGCGCTGGCCCTCGGGGTCCTTGTGGAGCGCATTCTTGAGCGCGTTTCTCTAGGGAGGATTCGCGCTTATCCCACTGAGACAAGTTCCCGGGGGAACTGCCCGGTCGACCTTCTCACGATCTGACGCTTGTTCGATTCCGGTCCCATACCTTCGAACCAGTCATCGCCGCCCTGTTTGTTGGTGCCCTCACCATCGCTTCTGTAGCAATTCCATACACGATCGGCGCTCAAAACGGTAGTCTCGGAATACACGGTATCGATTACCCGACTGACTACGCGCAAATTCCCGGGATACTTGAACGGCTGATTGGCGCAAGTTACACTGGTGTCGCGCTCTTCAATCCGGATGTCAACTGGTTCTTGTCAAATGCGACCCAACTAGTTCAAAACGCGTTCTTCCTGTACCCCTCCGCCCGAACACCCGGTTTACCTTTCTATGCAGCTCCCCCTTACCCATCAAACTTCTATTACTACTGGGTCTATCAAGAATTCTACACTAACGCCACGAAGTATCTGGGCGAACTCCTCGGCTCGGTTGGGGTGCAGTACCTACTGGTGTTTTACGGTGTCCAGTCTGCGTCTTATTATCCATACTTCCTTCAGTTTTCGTATGGAAAGAATGCAAGCCAGTTGTTAGAGTACCAAAGTGGAATCGTTCCAGTGATTACCGCCAAGGACTTTGCCATATACCGCAACCTCGATTTTTCTAGCGTCGCTTCATCGCTGGCCAATCTCTCTGTTGTCACGGGGGGGTATGCGGAACTAAATGCAATGGCCTACGGCGGCGTGAATCTTTCGAGCCAGGGCATCATATTCCCGAGCGACCTCCCCACCGGCGGTTGCCCTCAGTATTTCAATCGAGTAGACCGGATCTACACAGGGTCGTCCAATTCTCTGGACAGTATTGCACTCGTTTGTGAGGCTGTGTCCTCATCGAATCCCCTCTCTTCGATTCCGGCGGGTTCGGAGAGTTGGATTTCGAGTTATCAGAATATTGGAGTTCCCATCCTAAACTCTTGGCCCGTTCCCCTCGCGGCGTCTGATGGCGCATCCTCGACCCTCGATGTGCCATTCAGTGTTGGGGGTTGTTCGTCATCCTGCGCGCTCTGGCTACCTGTTCGATTCTCAGGTGATGGTGGACTGTTGGAATTTCAGTGGGACAGCAACGAATGGACCGTCAATACAACCCGGGGTTGGGAAGGAAACAACAACACCATGGTTTGGGTTCAACTGCCGCTTGCTCTCGATCAAGGTTCCGGCATTCTCCGAGTTACGCCCCTTCAAGGCTGGAATGCCATCGGCACCGTGTACGTTGCCTCGCCACCCCTTGTCGCGTGGTGGCTCCAAAACCTCGTTCAGACCAAGACTGTGCTCATGATGAGCCCCGGCGAGAGCCTCCAAGCCCCGCTGCCCAGCGCGGCAGGCCAAGAATCAGGATACTTCACTCCCTTGCTGACCGCAGCTGCGCTCGATGGCCAGGCGCTTTACCTTCAGGCCGCGGGCACAAGTCCGCTCTCGCTTGACCTGACCCTTCCTGCTCCATCCGGGGGCTGGCTATCGATGTTGATTAGATCGCTTGCGACCGGAGATCTCATCATCGGTCAGTCGTCGAGCCAGGTTGTAGGATTCGACACGGGCGATTACAACGCGTCCAACCTCTCGATGGCGTGGCTCCGGGTTCCGATTAGCACTTCTGAAATAGGCGAAAACAACACGCTGCCAATCGTGATCGCGAACGGATCTGTTTGGATATCGGAGATCACGTTCACGCCCTTTTCAACATACCCACAACCTGTTCTCCTCCCCACGGACCCGATCTGTCTCTTCAATCCGAGTACTTCGGGTCAGCAGTAAGAACCGTCAACTACACGATTTCCAACAGCAATACGGGGGAAAGCAAGATCTCAGGTGCTATCGCCTTTCAAAGCACTTCGTTCTACCAAGCGCTCGGGTCGCTCGATTTCAACGAAACCCCATCGTCGTCGACAGGTGTGGCAATTCAGTATACTCTCTCTCCTGGCCTTCTCCTCGACCTAAACGGATTCAAATTCGGTGGGAGTAGTTCTAATGGCTGGATCCAGTTCGACCCGAAACTCTACTATGATGGACTGGCACCTCCGCATTCGCACTTCAATCTGATATTCTCGTCCTTTCGGAACACCACCTCCTCGAACTTCACGGCGATCTTTACAATCGATGTCGAGTATGCTCAGATCCAGATTAAATCGAACATTTCGGACGTCAATAACAACTCGACATGGGAGGTGACCGGAGGTACAGATGGATACCAACTCTCGGGAGAATCCGGGTCCCTGCTATTCGTCAGGGTTCCTTACTTTTCTGATCTTGTTACCCTTACGACAGGTCCGGTCCTAGCTTCCGCCTTCGGATCAGTCGACTCCTTGATATGGAACCCCGGAAACGCGGGCTCCATTGCGGTACGAACTCTTTCAGAATCCGCCCTAAGGATTGGATATGTTGTGATGTCCGTCTCGCTCGGCGCATGGATTCTTGCCGAGTATGTTTGGAATCGTCGGCGAAGAACTTGAGTCGCTTGCTGGGTGGAATCCAGCACCGTCTTGAAGGATCACGCCGAAGCGGAAGGCACCGAGGGGTGCACCCGGACCAGCACACCGGTGTCCTGACGGCGGGCTCGACAACCCGCGGGGACATCGATAACCTCGTGAGCTTGGCCGGTCGGAAGCCGGCCTTTCCGCACCATGGCGTACTTCAAACTGATAGGGGGCTCGTCGCCGCGTGGTTCTCCGCCGATAGCAAGTCAGCATCTGCTTCAGGTTGTTCAACAATCCAATCGTGGGTTCGCCCTTGCCGGGCCGACCAAGTTCGACTCGGGTTTTCGAGCTGGAAGTAACGCCTTTCCCCCTTTAACGCCGACAAGCCGAAGTGGCGGCTAGAGAAGAGGAGCCATCTTGATGTAGAAGCTGGGCGAAGCGGGTTCAGATGCAACAAGGAGAGCGAGAGATCCCGCCAACATCGAGGAATTCTCCTCCGAGCTCCCCCAAATGGAACTTCGTGATGTATGTCCCAAACGCGACCCTCAACGCAGTTCATAATCGGGCATCATGGGTCTTGTTTCCGAGCGCATTCCAGGAGATAGGTTACGAATCTACCCTAATCTGTGCGAGATTCTTGGGCCAAAGGCCGCCGGGGATCCAGGTTGTTGAGACGGCGCTGCCTGCACTGGACCCGGAGAACATTGGCTGGATTCGTTCGCTATTCGAGCCGATCACAGCATTCCGTGAGGTCTATCGACGTAAGCCCAGGTTGGTATTGATCGGGCCGTTTCGCTCGTCACTTGCTACATTCTTGCCCTTAGTATTGCACCATCGGTTGCTGTCAACCCTCTTCGGGTTTCCCAGGACTAAATTCATGCTCAAGGCAGACTGGAGCCTCGACACCACGGATCTCCGGACCTGGGAAGCAGTAATCGCGAAGGCCTTGCTCTCCCTCTCAACCTTCGTCTTGGATCTGGTGAGCTTCGAAACATACTGCGGAATAGAGCTGGCGAAAGAGCTTCCCCTCATCCGAGCACGGAAACTAGTCCCGAGGACCCGGTGGGATCACCTCAAGACCCATCCCTCCAGAGCACGTACGAGGCTCACGTGCGGGGGCCCACTGTATTGTGCGTGGCGAGAGTTACGCGCGCGAAAGGGATAGATGTCCTTCTAAGAGCGTTTGCAAGCCTGGCAGGGCGATACCCAGAGTGGTCATTGCGACTGGTAGGCCCAATCGATGATCCGCTTTTCATGAACGAGCTGCGTGCCCTCGTGTCGCAGAACTCCCTTGAGCAACGTACCCAATTCTTGGGTCAGCTTGATCAGGAAGGATTGTACCGGGAGTACTCTCAAGCATCCGTGTTTTGTTTACCGTCAGTGCGTACTGAAAGCTGGGGAAGGGTGAAGTGCGAAGCGACCGAGAATGGACTTCCGGTCGTTACGACTGACGTTCCTTGCGCACGAGATGCCATCGAGGCGGGATGGTTGGTCGCCAAAGCCGGAGACCCAAGGGATCTCTCGAGGAGGCTGGAGGAGCTGATGAAGGATTCCGCGGAGCGAGTTCGCGTTTCGAGGATCGCGCAATCTCGCCAGCGATTCGCTCGGGATTTGGTTCAGGTCTACCATACTGCGACGTAATGCAGCACTTGCGAACCTAGCTGATCTTACCCGCCGGAAATCCTGTCAGCAAGGGGCTCTTCACCGAGTTACCTTCGGTCTACCAGACATTGCTGCTTGGAGGCGCGGAGAGATCCGACTAGCGGAAGGTCCTCAAGTGCAGTCCGACCAGACTGCCTAGGCTCAGGTCTCAATCCTTGTACGAACCTACTTGCGAGCGAGTGGGACGCGCGCGAATGATTGGGGTGGGAACGCGTCCTAGCTCGTAGCTCGTGCCAATTACATCTGCCTCCTCCCGCATGGTTCCGTCCGATAAGGGCGCAGCTGGCTGGGTCAAGACTTTAGTTGACCATGCGGATGGCAGGAGACCTTCGCATTCATGCCAGATGAAGCTGGTTGGGCATTTGCCGCTTTGAATCTCCCGAGAGAACGGGTGGAGCGGAAGACCGTCTTGGACATCGGTTCGAAGATGGGGACCGGGCTTGGGCCCCTCGTCCGGAGGCTTGGCCCGTCTTCCTATCGGACCGTCGACATCAGGAGCGGACCCGGAGTTGATGTCATATGCGATATCGCACAGCTTCAGGATCGGCTAGGCCCGGAGGCCGCAGACCTGATCCTCTGCACCGAAGTGATCGAGCACGTCCGCGATTGGAAAGCGGCAGTATACAACCTGAAGAGAATCTGCAAGCGCGGAGGAACGATCATCCTCACGACCAGGTCGCCAGGATATCGCCTTCATGGACTCCCCAACGATTACTGGAGATTTACCCGGACTGATATGGAATCCATCTTCTCTGACTTTGAGCGAGTGTTGGTAGAAGACGACTACATTGCCCCTGGAGTGTTCGTGTCCGCCGACAAGCCAATCACTCCTGTTGCCCAGTCCGATCTGAGCGGCATTTCGATTCTATCAGTCAGAAATGGCAGACGGTCCAGAGATACATCCGAGTTAACAGAGGTGAGCATGAAGTTCTTCGCCGCCATGGTCTGGTCGAAGCTCCTAGAGGTTGCATCCTACGTCCTGTCAAGACTCCAACGCTAGTTAGTCTGAAGGGTACATCTCTGCTCGAGCTTAGATTCACATAGTCGGTTAAACTGGACTGGTATCGCCGGTTCAACCCTTGCCGAGTATACTTGGCGGCCATACCGTCAAGACTGCGATGGTTTCTAGGGCCAGACCTGCGGGTACCAACCAGCTCCCATTTTTCCTCAACTATCAGTGCACGTTCTCAAACAACTGGTTAGGTACGAATGGCCGTTTAGGCTATCGATCAACCAGGAGTGGGCCGTACCCCGGATGAGAATCCACGCCTGAACTGACAAACGTTCGCGAGGTGTAATGCCCCTTAGGCATACCCGCGCAAGAGCGCCGCATGGCTATACTTTCGCCACGCGCCTTACTCCCGAGAATGCAAGCTCCTACCAGAGAGTCTCCGTTCAATCTGGTCAGAACTTGGGGGACGGCCGACCCGTCCCGATGGGCCGACCGCCCAGGACGTAGTTGGACGAACGTCCCCCACCCGACCCTCCGGATCCGCTCAAGGCTGTCCACCTTCTTGACCTAGCGTAGCTCTCTCTGCAACATATCGAGGGTCTCTCGCCATCCCCCCTGGAACCCCTCTTCGAGGGATTCAACGCCCCCTGGGAAAGAGCCCGTTGCGAGAACTTTCACAAGGACGGTCACGCGCGTCCTCTTAGGACCGAGCGCCTCGAAGGTCACCGTTTGCAGCGCCTCCCAGGGAGCGGTGCCCTTCTCAGGAGTGGTGGCGCTCCGGAAGACTATCCGTTCGGGAGCGAGGATCTCCGTGACGGTCCCCGACGTCTTGGCGGTGCTCCCTTCGTAACGGTCATGAATTCTGATCGCACCCCCGGGTCTCGCGTCGAACTCGAAAACGAGTTTTTCGGCCCCCTCGGGCCCCCAAAACTTCGCCGCTTTCCTTTCGTCGGTGAACATATTGAAGACCGACTCCCGCGGGAAGTCGTATTCCCTCGATATCGTCATACCACTCCGCTCTCCGTCCGTTGATTCCTTCCTCGGTTGTTGGTTCATACTGCTTCCTCCTTCAGAGACTTGTCGAGTCGGTCGAGTCGGGTGTTCCACGTCTTGGCCATCTCGGCAACCCACCCTTGGATCTGGTTCATCGACTGCGGATTGAATGTGTACAACCTTCGCTGGGCGCTCTTCTCCATCCGGATCACGTTCGCCTCCCGAAGCACTCTGAGGTGTTGGGATATCGCCTGGGGAGTTACGTCGAACTCGTCGCAGATCTGGGACGCACTGAGCTGGCCCCTGTGGGCAAGAATCTCCACTACCCTGCGCCTGCGCGGTTCGGCCAGAACAGAGAAAGTGTCCATGGTAATGTCATAAACTCAGCACTTAATAAAGCTATCACTTTAGTATTATGGGATGAGCCAATACTACACTTCCCGGTGCACGTCTGTTCGGCGAAGCGAGTGCTCCGCCAAGCGGACTCGAGAGGTTTCCGTGAGCCAGCCAGGCGGAAGAGCAGCAGAGCGCACCCAACTGCCACACTCATACGGTAGCGGAGCGATTTTCAGTCCGCCACGTTCTTTGCTTGCCGTCGTTTCTCGGCTTTCAACCTTCGATCGCTTTCCTGCCAAGTAGACTCTTTCGTCGGCGGGTGACTCGGGAAGGTGTTCCCTGTCCTCACGCGGCTGCGCACGAAAGGGTCCCTTGGCAAATGTGACGGGACCACCGCCGATTCGACCCTTTTCAAATAGGGGGTTAGTCAACGAAAGGGTTACTGCTCGGGGAAGCCTCGACTTGACCAGAATATGGCGGGACCTCCGGCCCGATCGGGCGGGTTGTTCGATGTCCGACCCTCCGCCCGGGACATACAGAAGTTAAACCACTACGCGATGGCCGGGCCGCTCTTCGGCGCGATCTTCTGTGACGTTGGGTGGTTGATTGTCATTCTACTCCTCGCCGGTTCTGACGCCTCCGCTCGGCATTTCTGGCTCGCCAATTGGTCTGCCCCGACCGTCTCGAATTACCTCATGTGGAGTGCGGCCTTCTTACCGTTAAGCGCGGCATTTTGGATAATCGTCTACCTGGCCATGGGAATCGGACCCACGCAGGTTCGTGTGGGTTCGGGACATGTCACATTTCTCAAGCGGAATGGTAAGATCGTGTACGACCTCCGGGTGGATCCCGGTCAGCCAGTTTGGTTTCTCAAGGAGTTCGATTCGATGAGTTCTCTGCCGTCTACCTCGGGCGACAATTCATTTCGACTGACACTGCCCTATGCGCTTCCTTCTCGATTTAGAAGATACCCATTGTCGGACGAAGCGGTCGGGGCGATCAAACAGATGGCCAAGGAGCGGGGGGTCTCCGTAAGGCGGGAACAAACAGATTTCCTACCCAAAGGAGGAAGAGTGGGGTGGAAGGTTTACTTCGGAGAACAACACGTTAACTAAGCCGAACCGCGACTAACCCGGTAACCGTTACGTCTCCGAGCTGTGTGCAACCGTCAGCCCGGGTTGCTCCTCCAACTGGCAGGGGCTAACCTCCAAGGGCGGTGGCAAAGGACCCGAATTCTTTTCGGGTAGCGGCCAGTCGGGAGGTTAGGTCCGGTTTCAATTCTGGTTACAGAACAGGGTGTCCAAGACGGCTCCGGCCGAATCGAACCTCGGCCAACCCAGTCAACATCCTACGGACCAAACGACTTCCACGCGAAGATGATGTGTCTGTTGGTTGGGGGGTCGGAAGTGGCTATCTGGGCCATCACGGCTCCTTTCGGGGTCACCATGATCACGTTGACCCAATTGTAGGTGTTCCAGGCCTTCGTGTGTGAGTGATGGGCGCCCGCGATTACCCCAAGGGGTTGGAATCTTATCGGATTGAAGTGGAGCAGGGGTAGTGTACCAGTGGCGTTCCATGGACCCGACGGCGCCTCGACAATAAACTCGGCCGAACCTCGGGCGGCCGTTGGGTCGTAGGTCCAGTTGTGAAACTCAGGACCGTTTAGGGAGGTCTCAATGGTCTGGTTCGTCTCAACGTAAGTAATACTGAATCCGAGGTAATCGCCCGGATTCACGGTGATCGGGATGGTAATGGGTGGAGCCGGATAGAACTCATACCAGGCCCAAGAGACGTTCGTGGCGCCCTGACCGTTGCACGCAGTAGTCGTCCCTGCCTGTTCGATGGTCTTCGAGCCGTTCCACCCGTCCATGCCTATCCACATGGCGACTGCAGCATTCGGATACTTCAGCGAACAGGTCCGGGTCAAGCTTGGCACATGCCAGTGAGCATAAACTTCCAAGATGGGGCCGGTCTTGGTCGGGGCCGGTACGACTATGCCAGCCCAGTTCGTGGAGGACTCATTCCCGATTGCGTGGCCGAGGTGGTGAACCCGAGGGGGTGAGATCGTGTACCTCAGTTCCGAGGTCCAAGCGGGGAGGGTGCGGGACGACGCCGCTACTGCCGAGCCCGCGACAATGCCCAGCCCGGAGAGGGTGAGCAACGCAACGACCAAGCCCACCCAGATCAAGTTGTATTGTGCCTGAGTGTTGCGACTCGACCGTCCGAGGTGATGGTCAACAGGGTTCATGGTCTATCCGACATGGCGCTCCGGTCCATAAAGGGAGGGAATGGGGAATCGCCGCCCGACTAATCACCGGCGCAGGGGACCCCTCATGAGCCATGCCATGCCGCAAGTTCTGTGGCATTCAGAGTTCCCGAGATTCCGCGCAATCGGTTCCCTTGGCAATGCGCCGTGAGTGGGTGCAACCGCCCTTGCACGTCTTGCACCCGATCCGAACTCCCGCCCTACCGGCTCAGCGCTGGCGGGACACCAGATACCGTCTGAGGAGCAGATACACCTCCTCTCGAGTCTGAAACATTTCGAACTCCGGACGACCCTGGAGAATTCGATAGATGCCTCGGTGGCCCCCCGGGACTTTAAGCCTCCATCGGCCGCCTCGTTCCCGGAGCGGGGCGACGTCGAGATTGAGCGTGGCTCTGGTGGGGTGGCGTGCGAACTCGGGGAATGCTGCTAGGAAGGTTCGCTGTACTTCGATGGGGAGCGCATAGAACTCCCTTTCTGCAGAGCCCAGGAAGGTGAACTCTTCCTTCCAGTTGGACAGCAGCCTACGGGGCACGGGCTGTCCGCGGACGACGCACGCCACGGGGGTGGTCGCGACTCACCTCGGCGAACGTCCGACCTCTCTCCACTCGTTCACGGCGATCCAGCTCAGCGATTGTGTCGGGGGGCAGCAAATCTTCGATTGCTGAAAGGAGGAACTCATCCCAGTTTTGGCCACCGGTCTTCAGTTGTTGGAGGAGTTTCACGGTCGTTGAGTGGACCGGGATGCTGGTCAAGCGATCCTGTGATGCGCTCATGTACAGGTACATGGTTTCAATGCATATAAACCCCGTATCGGGGGTGGGTGGTGGTACTCGCACGGGGGGACCCCGAGATTCATGAGTTTGTCAAGGGCGCAGAAGAATCTCCGGCGCAACGTCCACTGCCTGCAACTTGCGGACCAAGAGGGGCACGCTACGGGCCCGGAACTCTCTTTCCCAAATTTCTGGATCGAGGGCGCTACTACGAGGGCTTCCTGAGGAAGAAGGGGCATCTACCTCAGCAGTAAGCTAATCCCGACTCCCCTCCGAACTATCTCCTCCTGACGTGAAACCCATCCGGGACTGGCCCAGAAGGCACCCTTTCTCCCTCGGAAGGCGCGCTCCTTTAAACTCGCAATCGCCCTTGGGCTTACCCCCCTAGCGCGCCCCTTCGCCGCACTTACGACCCGCCCGATACTCCCGAGAATGCTTGCCCCTACCAACAAGTCCCTTTAGAAAGGGACCGTGCGCCCCCGCGCAGGGCCCCGACCTCCGCGGGGAGCCACGCCCCGCTCGCCCGGCCCGTCGGACTCCCCCTCGAGGGCGGCGGCAGGAACTGCGTCTAACCTGTCTTATTAGGCATCGCGGCAGGACGGTCCCCACTCTATGCCGGTCCTCCGCTCGACGAACCATGCTCGGTCGATCGACCGTCCCACGTCACCTTCGGGGGCTTTCGGTGGCCCAATCCCGCTCTTTGGGCTGGTGATGGGCGTCATCGTCCTGCTCATACTCTCCGCCGCGCCGCTCGGCCCGGCGGGCACTTCGGTGGCCGGCACCCCCCTCTCCTTTGCCGGGGCGGCCGCGCCCGTTCCTACGACCCTGACCAGCTCGCGCACCTTTTCGGTCTCGGTCGTCGTGGGAAACACCTCGGGCGCCCAGAGCATCGCTCCCGCGTTCTACGGGACGAACGTGCTGGCGAACTACGCCTTCAATTCGAATGACGCGAAGAACATCTCGGCCACTCCGGTGAACTACATTCGGTACCCCGGCGGTACGCTGGGGGAGGACCTGAATTACACATCGGGGGAGCTCACGTTCGTCACCGGTCGTACGGCCAACGCGACAACCAACGTCTCGACCTTCGTCCAGGAGTGCCAAGCGATAGGGTGCCGAGCGATCCTCCAGCTGCCCGCCGAAATCGACCAACCGCAAACGGCGGCGTACTACGCCAGCTTCATCGTGAACACGCTCCACTTCCAGCCCGCCTACTGGGAGATTGGGAACTCGGTGCCCGGGTGGAAGCATTTCGACACGCCCTGGTCGAGCTGGTCGACGTCCAGCCCGTACGCGGTCAACTCGACCTCGTTCGCCCAGTTGGTTCGCTCCTACATCACCGCGATCGGGAAGGTCGACCCTTCCGGCCACTTCCTCGCGCTCGGGGCCGGCATGGGCACTCCGGGATACAGCCAGGCCTGGATCACCGCCCTCGCCGCGGTCGACGGTCAGAATCTTTCGGGGATCTCGGTCCATTCGTACACGATGGGTAACGCGCCGGCGAACCTGACGTGGGCGGAGCTTCTCGCCAACCTGAACGGGATCTATTCGCTCCCCGACCAGGTCGGTGCGGATCGCGGCTACATCGCGGCCGCGTGCCCTGGCTGCACTCAGCTCGGCGTGTTCGTGACCGAGGCGAACGCCGCGGAGGTCAACACCTACTCAGCTCTCGACGGCACGTTCGCCGGAACGCTCTACGTCGCCGCCGATGTAACGCAGGCCCTCAACCTTCACCTCGCCAACCTCGACTGGTACCTGCTACCGGTGCAATTTTTCCGGCGCGTGGGAGAACGCGGCGAACCACCTGCAACAGCAGTTCACCCTCTTCCACGCGATGCTGTCCCGGCTCGGGCCCGACACGCTGCCCACCACGGTGACCGGTTCGTCCACGTTCTACGCGGCGGCCACGTACGGGCCGTCCTCGGGCCGCGCGCTCCTGCTCGTGAACACCAACACGACCTCGCCGGTGGTCTTCCGGCTCGCCCCCGCCGGCTTCCCGTCGGGCAGTGCCGCGGTGCGCGTGCGCTGGACGAACGGTTCGACCCTACCGCACACCACGAAACTCACGCTCGGGACGACGCTCACGGTGCCGGCGTTGACCGTCGAAATCCTCCTGAACGCGTCGGGAGGCGGTGGGACGCCCCATCCCAGTTCTGCCCTCCCGGTAACCTCCATCGCCCCCCCACTCGCGGCCCGAAGCCGCGTTTCCGAGGGAGCGTCGCCGCTCCGGCCGCCCCGAACCGCTCGAACCGCGTCCGCTCCCCTTCACTGTTGAGCTCGAACCCCACCCCGGGCCGACTCGGGCCCGGCCCGGGCGACGCACGTCCGTCCCCGTCGGTCGCCTCTGATCTCGACAAACTCGATCGTGACCAGGCCGGTCGTCTCCTTGCTCCGGTCGATGAGGTGTCGGAACTGGACGGCGCAGAGCGAGCAGCAGGAGAACTTCCACTCCACGTCGACCTCCTCCCTCTCCCTGCCCCACGTCGAGGCGCGGATGGTACGAGGCGGTGCGACCCGATTGGACTATGCGTTCGGAGTCGCACGGGGTGCGGAGGCGAGCAATTCCAGATCCCTCTCCACCATGATTCGAACGAGGTCCGGGAGCCGAGTCCTCGCCGTCCATCCGAGTTTCTCTTGGGCCCGGCGCGCGTCCCCGCAGAGATGGTCCACGTCCGCAGGGCGCGCAAATCGAGGGTCGAGTTCCACGAGGGGTTTCCAGTCCACGATCCCCACCCGTTCGAAGGCGAGGCGGACGAATTCCTCCACGGAGTGAGTTTCTCCCGTAGCTCCCACGAAGTCGCCCGGCGTTCCTGCGTTTAGGATCCGCCACATGAGGTCCGTGTATTCGGGAGCGTATCCCCAATCCCGACGAGTTTCGAGGGTGCCGAGGGCGAGCTTCTTGGCCAGTCCGAGCTTGATGCGGGCGACGCCGTCGGTCACCTTGCGAGTGACGAATTCGTACCCCCGGCGCTCGGACTCGTGGTTGAACAGGATCCCGTTGCTGGCGAAAATGCCGTAGCTTTCGCGGTAGTTCACGCACGCCCAATAGGCGTAGACCTTCGCCACACCGTACGGGCTCCTCGGGTAGAACGGGGTATCCTCGTTCTGAGGGCTCTCCTTGACCTTCCCGAACATCTCGCTCGACGACGCCTGAAAGAAGCGGGCATCCTCCGCTCCCGTTCGGACCGCTTCGAGCAGCCGAAGGGCTCCCACCGCGGTCACTTCCGCGGTCACGACCGGTTGGGTGAAGGAGACCCCCACGAAACTCTGGGCGGCGAGGTTGTAGATCTCGTCCGGCTCTACGGCTTGGACCGCGGTCTGCAGGGAGGCTTGGTCCAGTAGGTCGCCGTCGACGAGGTGGATCCGATCGAGCAGATGGCCGATGTTCCGGGTGTTGGGAGTGGAAAGTCGCCGGATCAGACCATAGACTTCGTAGCCCTTGGCGAGCAGCTGCTCCGCCAGAAAGCTCCCGTCCTGCCCGGTCACCCCGGTAATCAGCGCGCGCTTCCCGGTCGCATCCGCCATGCTGGGGCTGAGGAGGAGGCACGGGTCTTTGAGCCTTGGGTTCTGCCGACCGAGGAGGTCGAACGTGGCTGGCCAGCAAGTCGGATAGGTCTCTCCCGCCGCGCTGACCAATCGACCGCATCGGGTCCTCGAACCGGACCCGGATTTGGACGTGCGGCCAATTTGCGGCGACGCAAGGATTTAACCGTGGCCCGCTTCAGTTAGCATGGAGGTCCCGATTCGCTCGGTGTACCGTCTGTGATGGCAGCAGAGGGACGCAAAGTGTGGATGGACGGCCGGGTCGTGGACTTCGAGGACGCCTACGTCCACGTGCTGAACCACACGTTCCACTACGGGGTCGGTGTGTTCGAGGGGATCCGGGGGTATGCGACCACCCACGGGCCGGCGATCTTCCGCTTGCAGGACCATGTCAAGCGCCTGATCACCTCCGCGCGCCTCTACCACATGCCCATCCCCTACTCGGCCGATGAGATCGCGCGAGCGATCCTGGAGACGCAGGCTGCGAACGACATCCTACCCTCGTACATCCGGCCGATCGTCTATCGGGGAGAGCCGTCGCTCGGGGTCAAGAACTCCAAGGGGAAGGTCTCGCTCGCGATCGCGGTCATCCCGGCCAAGAAGTACTTGGGCGAGGGCTCGGAGGCCGGCGTTCGCGCCAAGATCTCCCCCTTCCGCAAGCCGCACTCGGATGCGCTTCCGACGTTCGCCAAGACCTCGGGCAACTACATTTCGAGCTACATCGCGGGCGTCGACGCCCAGAAGGACGGCTACGAGGAGGCGATCCTGCTCGACCAGAACGGGTACGTCGCCGAGGGCTCGGGGGAGAACATCTTCTTGGTCCGGGAGGAGAAGGTCTACACTCCGGGGCTCGAGTCCGACATCCTTCTCGGAATCACCCGAAAGTCCGTCATGCAGATCGCGACCGACCTCGGGTACCCCGTCGTCGAGAAGTTGATCTCGATGAACGAGCTCCTGACCGCGGACGAGGCGTTCTTCACCGGGACCTACGCCGAGATCGCCCCGATCAAGGAGATCAGTCACTTCATGATCGGCGACCGGACGCCGGGGCCGATCACGCGCGAGATCATGGCGGTCTTCCAGAAGGCGATCACGGGGAACGAGCCGAAGTACCGAGACTGGCTCTCGCTGGTTCCCACGCTGGCTGCGCGGCCCGTCGCCCGCGCGCGAAAGTAGGGACCCCTACTCGTCGTCCTGCGCCGCCGGAGCTCCCGGCGGGCTGGAGCAGGCGTGGTGGGTCGGGTCCGGTCTCCAGATCAGCTCGATCTTGATTCCGTCCGGTCCGCGCAGGAAGAGGGACCGGGAATCGTCCCTCTCTTTCTCGCCGGTGATCACCACTCGGGCGCGGGTGACCCGACTCTTGAGGCCGGTCCACTCGCTCACCCGGAGCGCGATGTGGTCGAGGCCGCTCGGCTTCTCCCCTTCCTTCGGGTCGTGGAGCCCGAGCACTTGGTCTCCGGACAACAGGAAGGTGTGCTCGGGGCCCTCCCCGAGCACGTCCATGCCGAGCTGCTCGGCCAGGAACCGGGCGAGCTTCGGTCGGTTGGCCACCCGGAGGTCGACGTGGTCGAACCCGACGATTCCAAAGTCACGTGGAGGGGATTTCATACGTCCGTCCGACCTCGAAAGGTCAGACATCGGGGGCAGGCGTACGGTCCTATAAGGGGTCCCCCCGGGGGCGGGAGCCTCGGGGGCGAGCGGCG
Source organism: uncultured Thermoplasmata archaeon (assembly GCA_963842165.1). Classification (GTDB taxonomy): domain Archaea; phylum Thermoplasmatota; class Thermoplasmata; order Lutacidiplasmatales; family UBA184; genus Lutacidiplasma. Next base: position 284,974 of record CAWJFK010000022.1, read on the forward strand.
CCTCCCGCCGTGTGAGCACGCCGGGTGCATCACGATTAAGGTGCCTTCGCGCTTAGCAGCGATTGACCATGACGGACCTTCGAGAGTTCGAAGCGGACATCGATCACATCCTCACCCGCCTCGAACGTGCGGCCCCCTTCGCGGACATTCTCGCCCAACGGGTGAGCGGCCAAGGGATCCGTCTGGACCGAAAGTCGACCTCCCCCTCGACGCGCCCGCGCCTCCACGGAGCGGCCCTCCGGGCGTGGGAAGGAAGCCACTGGATCGAAGCCGCCAGTTCGGACCTTTCGCTGGCCGGGCTCGAGGTCGCCGTCGACGGGATCGAGCGCGCCCTCGAGTCGACCCCGGTTCGGAGCGACCCCCCCGGCCCCTCCTCCGTCACCGACGCCGAAGCGAGCACCAACCCCCCGCACCCGGTGTCGGAGTTGGGGGTGGAAGGGATGATGGCATTGGGAAAGGACGTCCTGGGATGGGCCACTCAGGTCCCCTCGGTCCGGGATGCCCTCGTGCGTGTCGGTTGGTCCGACGAGGAGCGCCTCTACCTCAACACCACCGGGGCTCGCACCTACCAGCGAATCACCCGGGTCGATGCTTCGGTCGTTCCGCTCGCGTTCGAGGGTGGGCGGGTCGAGTTCGACTATCTCGGGGAGGGGGCCGTAGGGGGCACGGAGTGCCTCGATTTCCTCACCGAGGCCAAGGTGAAAGAGGCGGCGGAGTGCTCCCGCGCTCTCCTCTCGGCCAAGGCCCCTCCGACCGGGGCGATGACGGTCATCCTATGACCCCGGGGTAGCGGGGACGTTCGCTCACGAATCGTTCGGCCACGGCACCGAAGCGGACCAGTTCGTCCGAGACCGTTCCTACCTCCAACCGATCCTTGGACAGACCGTGGGTCCGGAATCGCTCACGATCATCGACAACGGGGCCTACCCCGGCGGTTGGGGGACGATCTACTTCGACGACGAAGGGAACCCCGGCCAGCGGACCGTTCTCGTCAACCAGGGGCGCTTCGTCGGCGCTCTCCACGACCGCGAGACCGCGCAGGTCCTGCATGCGCGCCCCACCGGGAACACGCGGCGCGCGGACTTTTTGAGTCGTCCCTTCGTTCGCATGACCAACACCTATGTCGAGCCGGGCAACTGGACGCTCGACGAGCTCGTGAAGGAGGCGAAGAACGGCGTTCTCATGGAGCGGGCGTCGTCGGGGATCGAGGACCCGCTCGGGGGGCAGATGCAGCTCAAGGTCAAGCGAGGGAGGAGGATCGAGAACGGCCAGCTCACCGACCTCGTCACCTCCATGGCGCTTTCCGGCAAGGTGCTCGACTTTCTCCAGGGGATCCGCGGCGTCAGCAAGGCCGCCGATTTCCGCATCGAGCCCGGATACTGTGGCAAGGGCCACAGTGACATCGTGCCCGCGGGACCGGGGGAGCGTACCTCCTCTCCAACGCCATCGTGGGGCCGGCATGAGCGCGGCCACGACGACCGTCCCGGTGAGCTTCCGGATCGCGGACCAGCTGCACCTGGACGCGCCGTGGGAGGTCTTCGGCGAGCGGACCCGGCGCTACGAGCTCCACTTCAACGGCCGGGTCGTCGAGGTCGTTCGTGGACCCCTCGTGGTCGAAGGATTCGGGCTTCGCGTCTTCCGCGCGCGCGGGGACCGAACGGCCATCGGGTTCCAGGCTACGACCGACACGAGCGAGAAGGGGATCGCCCAGGCAGCCCAAGATGCTATCGAAATCGCGACCCACTCGGACTTCCCAGCGAAGCGGGTGGAGCTGCCGTCCACCCCACCGACCGCCGGGGTGGAGGCAGTCGACCGGAAGCTGTGGGACTCCCCCCTGCCTCGTCTGCAGGAGTATGTCGACGGGCTGCTCGCGCCGTTCGACTCCATCAAGGATTCCGTCCCGAGCTTCGGTTCGGTCCGGGCCACCCTCAGCGAGACCTCGGTCGCGAACTCTGCCGGCCTCCGGACCCACTTCCCGGGCACGACCGTTGCGCTCGAGCTCGCGGTCAAGGCCTTCGGGGGGCCCGAGGGGGTACCTCCCGGAGAGTACTGGGTCAACCAACTCTCTCGGAAGATCGACCCGGACGACGCCGGTGACCCTGTCCCGTCCTGGTGCTCCTACGCCGAGGACGCCCGACGGGCCCAGGCACCGCCCACCGGTGACCTCCCTATCGTCTTGCCCGCCCACGTCCTGGCCGGTATCATTCCTAGCGCGGTCGGATTCCGCTGGACCGGCGGCGCCCGCCTCCGGGAGATGGCGCCCGCACGCGGCACCGTGGTCGGAGTCCCCGGACTCACCATCGACGATGACGGACGCTTCCCCTGGGGACCGAGCACCGCGCCGGTGGACGACGAGGGGGTTTCGACACGGAAGCGGACGTTGGTCGCGGGCGGAATGGTCGACGAGATCCTGTACGACCTTTTGCACGCGGGCGCCTTTGATACCCGGTCCTCGGGGAACGGGTTGAGGGGGCTGACGTTCGGGTACCGGGACTGGTTGAGGTTCACCCATGCGCCCTCGGTCGGGGCCTCCACCCTCGTGGTCGCACCGGGGACCGACGGCACCGACGCCGAGCTCGCCGAGATCGCGGGCGACGGCATCTGGCTTCAGCAGCTCGGTTGGGCGAACCCCGACCCGATCTCCGGATCGTTCGGCGGTGAGATACGGATCGGCTACCGCATCCGGAACGGGAAGATCGCGGAGCCCGTCCGCGGCGGAACGATCGGAGGGACGGTGATGGCCCTCCCCGGGACGCCCTCGCTCATGAGCTGCATTGCCGCGATCGGTTCAAAGCCGAAACTGGTCGATGACCTGTCGAGCCCGACCCTTCTGGTCAAGCCCCTGACCGTGGCGGGGGACGCCCGGATCGGGTCTACTTAGGCAGACTCAGGGTGATCGTTCGGCACGCCGGGCATCGAAGGCCGGGAAGGTGGGCCGAGTACGTCCCCCCAAACCCAGTGGGAACGAGGACCTCGAGGCCGGACGGGCGGAGGCGACTGTCGGCCTTCTCGCGGGACCAGAGGAGTCCGGAACCGTTGGTCGTGACCACATAGCCGGCCTCGAGGGCCCCCCCGCAGACGCTACACTTCGGATCGGACATGCCCCGCTTCCGGGCGGTCCCACTCCGCTCAGGTATCTGTTCTTTGTGGGGACCCAGAAAGGGCGTGGATCCCCTGGGGGTGGGTTCTGGGGAGTCGGAAAATACCGACCCCGGCGGGGACCGGGTATCCCGCCGGGGCCCAAGACATCGTGAGTTAGTGATGCTCTCGATCGGTGTGGTTCGAGCGGAGGGCGCGCGAAAGGGAGAGGTGACCCGGCACCAGCCAGCGGGGCCAGCCCGCGACCCGGAACTCGGAGATGTCCGGGAGGGGGGCTACCGCGAGGAGGAGGCCGAGGCTGGAGCGGGTCGAGCCTGAGAACGATTCGCCGACAGGGGCGCCATCGCCCGAACGGCTGCCGCGCAGCATCAGGCGACCTCCGAAAGGTCGGGCGGGGGAAGCCACGGAACTTCGACATGCCGGGCCGCGCGAGAGTCGAAGTCGCGGGGGGGAGCGGGAGACCTCCCAGGGAGAGCGGGAGGGGTGTGCGGAGCGGGATGCTGGGCTCGGACTCGGGGAACTCATCGATCTGGAGCCGCCCGTCCGCGAGCGAGACCGCCGCGAAGTCGTCCTTCACGACCAGCGGGCACTGGCCACCGCCGCGGTGCTGCAGGCCGTAGGGGTTGGTCTCGTGGATCCCCCCGCACACCGTGCAAGCGCGGGTATCTCCGAGCATCGTTCCGATGCCTCCGAGATAGGCCCCGCTTTCTCGAGCGCGACTCATTGCAAGGTAAGATGGGGCGAATCCGGTATATCAACCTCGGTAGCTATTTTGTACAAAATAACTCTAAGTAGTCGAGGGTACCTATGACTTTTCAGTGGGCGCCCCGACGTTCCTCCCCATCGAGATTCTCGACTATGTACAGACCCATGCCCCCCCCGATGAGTCGCCGTTTGGGATCAGTCAGAAGGAGCTCGCTCGCGCCCTTGGCTACCACCCCTGCTCGATGTCCCGCCCGCTCGACGCCCTGGTAGGGGAGGGGCTACTTAGCGCTCAACGCCGTCTCGTGCGGGATGGGATCCGCAAACAGATCACATATCGCCTGACCGAGGAGGGGCGCTCCCGTCTTCGACGAGAGACCAGGGAGGTTCCGATCCTTTCCGGAGAGATCCCAGCACCGCCCCACCCGTTCCTCGGCCGACGCGAGGAACTCGCCCAGTTGGCTGGGTTTGTCCGGGGGGCCGAGGGATGCATCCTCTTCGTTGAGGGTCCCCCCGGGATGGGGAAGACGGCCCTCATCAGCCGCCATCTGCGGGACACTCGCCGGGGTCGGCTGCCGTTCTGGTTCACCGTTCGGGCTGCGAGTACCTCGCGCCACTTCGTCAGCGCCCTTTCCCACTCCCTTCAGATGCTCGGCGCTCAGCAGTTGGCCTATTACTCGCAGCTACCTCGCCCCCCTACCGCCAAAGAAGTCGCGGACCTGACCAGCCGGGCCCTCGGCGAACGGCGTCTCGTGGCGGTGGTGGACGACAGTCAGTTGACGGCGCCGGATCTCCGCCGCTTCTTGCGCGAGTTCACCCAGGGCTTGCTTCGCGGCGGGGGCCATCGGATATACTTCATCTCGCAAGAGGCACCGATCTTCCAGATCGAGGACGTCCCGACCCACAGCCTGTCGGTAGGAGGGTTAGACCGCGCGGCGGCCCACGACCTCACCGATCGTTCGGGCGGCCTAGCCGACCGTTTCGAAGCGGTCTACCAGTCGACCATGGGATCCCCACTGCTGCTGAACCTTGCCGTCCAGAACCCCGATGTCTCCGGGCCCGCGTCCGCCCTTCCCAGCGGGGTTCTACGCCGACTTCCGCCGGACGAGCTCCGGGCGATGCTTCCCCTGGCCATCGCGAATGAACCCCTCCCTCCCAGCTTCTTGGGCGACGGCGGTGAGTTGTCGCCCGCTCGGATCCTCGAGTTGAGTCGAATGGGAGTCCTTCACCGGACGCTCCAGGGCCAGGTCGAAATCCTCCAGGTTGTCCGAACCGCCCTGCTGAATCAGACTCGGCCCAGTGAGGAGATCGCTGCTCACCTGCGCCTGGCTTCGTACTACGCTCGCAGCCACCGCCCCGACTCGGTCCGGCAGCGGCTCCTCCATCTTGTCAGCGGAGAGGCTTGGAAGCCTGCGGTGCAATTGCTGACGCAGCAGGACAAGGTCCTGCTCAGCCTTGGCTACTCGGACGCGCTTCGCGCTTCGCTCCGGCATCTAGCGACCGTCCTCCCTCATGGGCCGGCTCGGCTGAAAGCGCTGAACGTGGAGATCCGTCTTCTAAGACAACACTCGAATTACGCGGAGGCCGTGGCCGCGCTCCGTCGAGCCATCGATGAGGCCCAGGGGGACCCCGCCGTCACGTGCCAGTCGTTGCTCGCCATCGTCGACCTTCTGATTCGGATGCGGCAGATACCGGAGGCCGGTGTGGAGCTCGCAAAGGCCAACAAGATCGGCCCACTCAACCGCCGCCTCCAGGCGCTCTTCCTACTCACGGAGGCAAGGATGGCGGAGGCCCGAGGGAGCAAGCGAGACGCCGAGCAACTGTACCAAGGCGCCTTCGAGTTCGCGCGGCGCAATCACGTCACGGATTTGGCCCTCGAGAGCATCGCCGCATGGACCAGTCTCTCGGAGCTCCTTTACAGCGGACGCCACGAGGAGACGCTTCAGGTCATCGCCAACGCCCTTCCCGAGGCGCGAGCCGAGGGGCGCGTCGACATCGTGTTCAACCTTCTACTGGTCCGATCACGTGCCTACTCGATGACCGGCCGGGCGGACCTGGCCGAAACCGAGATGCAGTCCATTCGGTCCGAGGCTGAGTCTCTGGGCTACGTCAACCAGCTCGCCTACGCCCTCAGCGGACTCTCGGCGCTCGCTATCCAAGGCGGACGCCTCGAGGATGGGGCGAATTACGCGAAGCTGGCGATTCCGCTGGCGGAGCGCCTGGGCAACGACTTGGTCCTCGGCCACACGCTGGGCGTGCTCTGCTCGGCAGAATTCCGACGGGCAGACCAGGGCGGCGATCCTGCGCTCATCAACGACTCGATCCTGCACGGCGAGCGAAGCGTAGAAATACTGAACCGATTGCCGCATTCTGACTCTCTGGCCATCGCACACGGTTACCTGGCCGAGGCGTACGTCTCCAAGGGCGATTCCTCCAAAGCGTTGGAGAACTTTGCGACGGCCGTCGGCCTGGCGGAGGAGCTTGGCCTAGACTGGTTGCAGTCGGGATTGAACGAACAACTCCCCGATCTGGCAGGACGGTTTTCGTCGATGGTTACCACTGGATCCCCTCAGGGAAGTGGCAGCGAGGGTCGGGAACCAGCCCAAGGCGAGGGGTGACCCGGAACGGCCACCCCCTCGAACGACGTTAAAGCTGTTCGCGCGGAAGAGGGGGAACGCAGGGCAGGTACATCCGGGTGTCACCTCCGTCCCGCACCCGGATCGGTGCCTACTTAAGCGTTCGATTTTCGACCCGTTTCTCGCCGGGAGATATACGGTGCGCATCCGTGCGGAGGATGGCGCATCTGGATAAGTTTGCTGACGTGGACCGTTAGCGACCGGTTCCACCCGTGTCCCCTTCCACCGGCCGGAACAGGGACTCTTTGCGCATTCGGTGAATGACCTTAACGTCATCCACATCGTACCGCGTTTCCCTCCACGGGTCGGCGAGGTTCGAGTAGCCGCGGACCTCCCAGAACCCGGGTTCGTCGTTCGTGACGAACCGCAGCCCGCGCAGCCATTTCGCGGACTTGTAGAAGTACCGCTGGGGGACGAGCAACCGCACCGGGCCCCCGTGCTCGGCCGGAAGCGGGGCCTGCTCCACCGTATGGGCGAGGAGGACGTCGTCCCCCGGAGGGCGTCGACCGGAAGTGAGGTGGTGAACCTCTGCTCGCACTCCATGACCACGAACCGTACCGAGGGCCGGGGCTTTACGAGCGATTCGATCGCTCGGAACGGGACTCCGCGCCAGCGCATCCCGAGCTTGGTCCACGAGGTGACGCAGTGGATGTCGCACGCCACATCGACTTGCGGAAGGGAGAGGAGTTGGGCGAACGTGAGGGTCTGCGGGGCCTCCACTTCCCCGTGCAGGGTGAGGGACCACGTGCCGGGCGAGAGGTCGGTCGGGACGCTCCCGGCGTGAAGGACCGGCCACCGGGGAGTGACGATCTGGCCCGGAGGGACCCGTTCGCGAGGCGGGGAGGGGGCCGCCACGTTTCCTCCCCTACTTCCGGGAGCGACCGACGCGAGTTCGGCCGATCGTGACCTCGTCGCCGGTCCAGTCGAACGTGAGACGAGAACGGGGTTGCCATTTCGCCCGCCGGTCCCAGAGGCCGCCCGCGAGCAGCGGGAGCCCGATCGAAGCGTCCAAGTGCGCCATCGCGCGCGTGGCCGTCTTCGAGATCTTCCCCCAGGATTGGGCCTCGTCCAGCGTACTGCCGGACAGCCCGCCCCAGTGCGGGACGTCCGTGGTGATCTGGAGGGCGTAGTGGTGGCCCTCCCCCTCGCGCCCGAAGGCGTAGTTCGCCATCACGATCCCGTCATTGATCCAGTTCTTGGGGGTCCCTCCACCGATGTAGACCACGGCGGTCCGGGGCGAGTGGGAAAGGATCTGGACGAGCTCGTAGTTGTCCCGGATCGCGTCGAGGATGAATCGGTCGGCTCGGCGGCGGTTACGCTGGTAGTAGAGCGTGAGCCCGATCCCGATCGAGCTGTCAATTAGGGCGGGGGAGAAGACCGGTACGCCGCGGCGCGCGGCGGTCGCCAAGATCGACTCCGGGTCGGAGAAGTGCTCCCCGAGGAACTGGAGGTACTCGCGGGAGGAGGCGGGGCGGCGGGGGAACGACTCCGTGATGCGGCCGATCTCGCGGTCCGTGTCCTCGAACTTGAGCTCGTCGACGTAAGTGTCGTAGATCCGGTCGAGATAGAGCTCGCGCAGCGCGACGTCGTCGGCGGTCGGGGTCCCGATCCAGTGGCGGCCACCGATCGTCTGGTACAGGTCCTGGTACATCACCGCGCCCGTCGAGACGACCACGTCGACCACGCCCCAGTCGACCAGGTCCCGGAGGACCTTGCGGAGGCCGGCGGCGATGAGCGGCCCGGAGAGGCCGAGGAGGATCGTGGGTCGCTTCGGGTCCGTGAGGGCGTTCTCCCAGACCTCGAGCGCCTTGCCCAGGTTTCGTGCCTGGATGGAGGTCGAACGGAACTGGTCGAGAAGGTCGCCGATACCCTTTCCGCGGGTGACGTCGACCGGGACGACCGAGCGTTTCAGGAGAGAGCGCCGACGGGACGTGACCGAGCGAGGCACGAGCGCGCCAGTCCCCTCCTATAATAAACGCTCTTGGCCGGGGGTCGGCCTCCCGCCGGCCAATTATTATCCTCGGCCGACGAATAGAAGTCCGAGGTACCGGGTGCCTTCTCTGCCGTCGCCGGTTCTCCGCGCCCTGGAGGGGCTCGGGGAGAACTTCCGGCCGCACCGTCGTCGTGACGGGTCCACCGCTCAGCGGCAAGTCCCGCCTGCTGGAGGAGATCCGCGTACAGCTCGTCGAGCGGCAGGCGCGCAGTCGTCCAACTCAAGGGGAGCTTCCGGACTCGATCGGTCCCGTTCGGCGCCCTGGATGGACTCCGGGAGCCGACCGGCCCCGTTCCCACTCTGGGGGGGGAGTCGGAAGGGTCGAGCGAGGCGGACACGATGGGCGTCGCCGTGCCGGCCATTCGGATCGGTTCCCTTCCTCCCGGAGCACGTTTCCAGCGGACGGGGCTCCCGCTCGGGCCGCGGCCGCGGGGGGCGCTTCTTGAGCCAACCCGCCCGATCCCGGGCGGCGAACGAAGGCGATCCCGAGGGGTATTGGAATCAGCTCCTGCCCGAGTTCCTGGGCCCCGAGGCCCACCCCGTCGCGATCCTGATCGAGGACGCCACGCTGTTCGACCCGGACAGCCGGGAGTTCGTCGTCTGGTTGACCCGTCGAGCCCGGTTCCGTCCGCTCCTGATCGCGATGGCGCTCGACACCTCCAATCCCGGGTGACGTCCCCTGGGAGGAGGCGTTCCTCGGCCGGGGAGACGTGGACTGGGTCCGCATCTCGGAGCCGTTGGCCGACCCCCGCGAGGCGCACCGGCTGAAGGCGGTCTGGGACGACCTGCCGACGGTCACCCAGCGGGTGGCTGGCTTTGTGGCCCTCATGGGGGGTTCGGTGGGCGAGGTGGTGCTCTCGCGCGTCACGCGCCTCGGGTTCCCTCAGCTCGCGGAGGCCCTGCTGCCGGGCGACCGCCGTCGGTCTCATCAAGGTCTCCGAGGGGAAGGTCACGTTCCCGCATCTTCCCTGGATCCCCCTCACAGCCGAACTCGTCCCGGAGAACGCCCGTAAGGAGATGCATCTGGAGATTGCCAACGCGCTCTCCGCGCTCTCGCCCGAGCCGACCCTAGCCCGCCGCATCGAAGTCGCGGGGCACTACCTCGACTGGTTCCCCGGCCCGATGGCCCTGCGGAACCTCCTCGAGGCGGCGGAGCTCAGCCTTCAACTCCTCGCGTTCGACAGCGCGGAGGACCTCCTGCGCGAGGCGATCGAGTGCGTGGGGGCGGTCCCGCCCAACGAGCGCGAGGCGCTCGAGGCCGAGCTGCGCCTCCTGCACGCACGGGCGTTGTTCTTCTCCGGTCGGCTCGCGGAGGGCGAGACCGAGTTCCGCGACGGGGTCGCGGGCGCCCTCCCGGCGGGCGTGCCTCCCGACACCGTGGGAGAGTGGCTCGAGCCGGTGGTCGTGGCCCTGAGAGCGGTCGGACCGCGTCCCTCGCTCATCACGATCCTCTCCGAGCTCGCCGAGCGGGCGCACGACGCCCGCGCGGTCGACGTCGAGGTCCTCCTGCAGGCCGTCCTTGCGGAATTCCACGCCGAGCGGAGGGAATTCGACCAGGCCCGTCAGGAATCGCATCGGGCGGCGCTGCTCGGGCGTCGCCTCCCCGAGGGTCACCTTCAGGCGGTCGCGCTCCTCGCCGCCGGATTGGCGCGGATCGAGAGCGGACCGGACGAGCAGGAGATGGCCGCCCGCTTCCTGCGGGCCTCCCGGGTCACCCTCGGGCGCGAGCGTCGTTGGGAGCTCGACTTCGTCGCGGAGGACCTCGAGGCGCACCTGTGGGAGGTCCGGGGGGACTCCCGTCAGGGCCGCCTGATCCGCGAGCGGAGCCTGAACGCCCTCCAGCGCCAGAAGCTCTTGCCCATCGAGCTCTCGCACCGCCTCGCCATCGTCGAAGGCCTGCTCGATGAAGGCGTGACGAAGGGGATCTCCGATTCGCTCGACCGGGCCCGGACGATCGTGGAGACGCTCCACCTCCTACCGCCGTCGCCGGGGCCGCTTCGCTTCTGGGTCATCGAGGGTCGGCATCTGGCCCTCGAGGAGTCGATGGAAGCGGCCCGCGACCGCTGGCTTGCGGTGATCGACGAGCCCGCCCGGGTCTCCCTTCCCGGGCCGCGGGCCGAGGCCCTGCTCCGGCTCACGCTCCTCGAGTACGCTCGCAAACGCCCCGACGAGGCCGAGGCGCTCAAGGCGCGGCTTCTGGAACCGTCCACCTATGCCGCCCTCCCGGCGGCGTGGCATGCCCTGGTACCGGACCTGGCCGCGCTGGCCCCTCGCAGTGAGCACGGCGGAGCCCGGCTGCCTCCCTCGGAGTCCCTATCCGGGCGCCGCAACGGAGAGCGACGGGAACGCCCCCGGCGCCAGCCCGTACAGGATGGTGGCGGCGCCCACGATCAGCAACACCACGACCACCACGCGCCGCATCATTTCCGGCTCGACCCGAGCTCCGAGCCGCTGTCCCAGGAACACGTCCCAGGCCGCGACCGTCGCCAAGGCGAGCGAGCCCCCGACGAGGACGATGAACCACCCCCAGTTGGCGACGAAGACGATCTCGAAGATCTGCGTCGTATCGCCGAGCTCGAGGAAGAAGATCGTGAGGAAGGCGGCCACGAACGCGGTGCGGGCCCGGGTGTCGGCTTCGACCTTCTGATCGGTCTCGGGGTGCAGGTAGGTCCAAATCGCGTAGCCGATCAGGAACACGCCTCCCGCCACCCGGATCCACCCGATGTGGGTCGGACCGAGGGTGTCGGTCAGCGCGGCGCCGACGGTCACGGCGATGACCGTGGTCGCGACGAACGCGACCGTCCCTCCAACCCACGTGGAGAGGGGGCGAGCCCGGGCGGCGAGCGCGATCAGGGCAAAGCTCGTCCGGTCGAAGACCTCGAGCCCGCCGATGACCGCGAAGACGACGTAGGAACCCGGTGGCCCCGGTGAGGTCGACCACGCGCCGCGCCCTTTCAGACCAGGTGGCGGAGGAAATCGTCGAGCGTGCGCTCGCAGAAGACGCACGTGAGTTGCACGGGTCGCCGGCGCGACACCCGGAACTCGCTCTCGATCGGCTCGCCCTGGTTCGAGATGCAGTTCGGGTTGGGGCAGTTGACGACGCCCACGATCGTTTCGGGGAGGTTCACGGGGCGCTTCTCCTGCACCTTGAAGTCCCGGATGATCGAGATGGTCGCGGTCGGCGCGATGAGCGCGATCGCGTTGACCTTCCGCGCCGAGAGCTCCATGTTCTCGACCTTCACGATGTCTTTCCAGCCGAGCTTTCCCGACCGGACGTGGAGCGCCACGCTCACCGTCGAGTCCTTGTCCAGGCCCCGTGCCCCGATGATCCGGAGGAATGTCGAGCGCGAGCCCGTTCCCGATGTGGTCGATGACCGTCCCGTTCCGGATCGGAGTGATACGGAGCTCCCGAACCTCGCTCACGCCTCGCCCCTCCCTCCCAGGACCGACGTAGAGCAGGGCCATGCGGACGGGCACCGCGAGGAACGCCTGCCGGAAGTAGGAAGCGTGGGGCATCGAGTCGACCTCCGAGAGGATCTCGCCCGCGCGCGGCAGCGGATGGAGGATCACGAGACGGGGTTTCGCATCGGTGAGGATGTGGCGGTCGATGCGGTAGGAACCGGCGACCTTCCGATACTCTCCCTCGTCCCCGAACCGCTCCTTCTGAATGCGGGTGACGTACAGCACGTCCGCGTCCCGCACGGCCTTTCGAACGTCGGGCTCTTCGGTGATCTTGGCCCCCATCCCCTCGAGCTCCTGGAGGAGCTCGCGCGGCAACCGGAGCTCCGGCGGGGAGGTCAGAACGATCTCGGCCCCGAAGACGGCGAGGGCGTAGGCGAGCGAGTGGACGGTCCGGCCGTATCGGAGGTCCCCGAGCAGGACGACCTTGAGGCCCGTGAGCGTGCCGAACGCCTCGTGCATCGTGGCGAGGTCTGCCAGCGTCTGGGTCGGATGCTGGCCCGCGCCGTCGCCGGCGTTGATGATCGGCTTCGGGGAGACCCGGGCGGCGAGCTGCGCCGACCCCTCGTTCGGATGCCGGATGACGATCGCGTCCGAGTAGCTGGTGAGCATCTGGACGGTGTCCGAGAGGCTCTCGCCCTTGCGCATCGACGTCGCGGCCGCGTCCGCGATGGTGATGCACCGGCCCCGAGCCGCTGGACCGCGGCTTCGAAGGACAGCCGGGTGCGGGTGGAGGGCTCGAAGAACGCCATCGCCACGATCCGGTCCTCGAGCGGATGGGTCACTTTCTTGCCCTCGGCGAAGGGGATCATTTTGCGCGCCGAGGACAGGATCTCGAGGATCTCCTCCTTCGAGAGATCCCGGATCGAGATGACGTCGCGGCCCCGCAGCGACATTCTGCTGCGGGGAGGGGGACGGCGGCATAAGACATCTGAGGAGCGCCTCGCGGGAGAGGGTCCCGGAGCGAGGGCTCGGCAACGGCTATGCGTCTCCGGGGGAGGGGGCGCGAGGATGGAGACGCGCTGGACCCTCCTCACCTGGGGTCTCTTTGCCCTCATGGTGCTGGCGTGGGGATTCAACTACCCCCTCGTCTCCGTCGGCCTCGCTTCCGCCGGCCCGCTGTGGCTCGCGACGCTCCGCAGCGGAGTGGGGCTCGCCGGTATGGGCGTGCTGGTAACGGTCGCTCGGGGATGGGGGACGCTCGACGCGAAGGTCGTCGCGATGCGCTCCTCCTCGGGGTGCCGAACACGGCAGGCCTCTTCGGGTTCTGGTTCGTCGCCGCCCGCTCGGTGCCCCCCGGAGTCGCCTCCGTCGTGATCTACACCTTTCCACTCTGGGTCGCGCTCCTTTCGGCCCCGGTGTTGGGCCGGCCGCTGAGCCCGGTGGCCTGGGGGGCGATCGCCACCGGCTTTCTCGGGGTAGCCCTGATCTCGCAGGGCTGGGCGCTCTTCGGTCCGGGGCTTTCGGTCTGGCCGATCGTGGAACTCCTTCTGGCGGCGCTCAGCTGGGCGGTCGGGACCGTTCTCTTCCAGCGCCGATTCCAAGCACGGCAGTCGCTCTCCGCCTGTGCCTACCAACTCGCCGGCGGGTTCGTGGCCCTGACCGTGGCGATGCTCGCGGTCGGAGCGGAGCCGCTTCCTCGCCCTACTCCCGCCCTCATCGGGGTGGTCCTTTGGCTAGGACTGGTGGGCACCGCCATGGCCTATGCGATCTGGTTCACGCTCCTAGGTCGCACGCCGGCAGCCCGCATCAGCGCGTACCTCTTCCTCGTACCCATCGTGGCGCTGGTCGCGTCGGTGGCCCTCCTCGGCGAGCGTTTCGTGTGGGTTCAGTTGGTGGGAGTTGCCCTGGTGTTGCTCGCCATCATCGCCATCGGGCGAGCGAGGATGGCGGACGAGACGGAGCCGGGGGTCCCTCCGCCGGCTGGTCCCCTTCGACTGAGATAGGGGCTCGACGGGACTCGAGCGCGCCGCGGGCCGCCGGGGGTTCCCTGCGGAGCGCGCGGTACCACCGCCGGTGCGGTCCGGGGCTCGTGGTGGTGTGGTTAAATACTAATTGTGTATTGCTGTGTTAAGCACAGGATGCCATGAGGCTGGAGATTGGTCCCGACGGCAAGATCATCGGCACGCGACGGGTGTCGCCGAACGGTCAAGTAAGTGGCTTGACCGAGTACGCGGGCCGCGAAGTGCTGGTCCTCTTGCCCGGATCGGCGAGCGCGGACACGGCCCCCGGCTCGGGGCTCCCCCGAGGCGGTGGCCCAGGCGGTCGAAGAGCAGATGCGGCAGGTGTACCAGCGGTACGAACTGCTTCAGAAGCTCTACGCCACGCCGTGGGAAGCGACGCGGTCGTTCGTCCGGAGCGCCTTCGGTACCCCCATGCCCGACCTGAGCGCCGAAGTCGACCGCTGGGTCCAGGAACAACTCCGGAACCCGCCCGCCGACCGAGCCACGCCGTCGAGCCCGAGCGCGACTTCGGCCGCTCCTCCGGTCGGGGGCAAGGGATCCCGGGCCGACAGGAAGCGCTCCAGCGCACCCGGCACTCCCGTGCGAAAGAACGGTAGAAGGTAGGTATGAGCGAGAACAAAGCAGAACGCAACGAGATGTACGAGGCGTGGGACCAGGTCGGAAAGTCCGTCAACGAGGCAACGGAGCTCTACGCCAAGGAGCTCGAGGCCTACATGGCCTGGGCGCAGAACGTCGGCCGCGAGGTCCTCGACCAGACGTACGCGATGGGACGCCAGTTCTCCCGGATGGGAGAGGCCCAGTTCGCGTTCCTCGCCCGGATGCTGCGGAACTTCCCCCTGTTTGGCATGGTCCCTCCCTGGATGACGACCGAGACTCCCGCGACTTCCGAGAAGAAGTCGGGACGGGCCCAGTAGGGGGCTCGTCAGGGCGGAGCCCCCCAGGAACGTAGGAGAAACGATGCCGCAGAGAAAGACCCGAACTCGCGCGACCCCCGCCGCGGACCAGCCGACGCCCGACGCGGCGTCGAGGGGGGCCCGCCCGTCCGAGACGATGCACTCGCCGATCGAAGACAGCGTGAACCTCTGGACCCGCTACGCCCGGGAGACCGGAGAGACGGTCACCGACTTCCTGCGCCGATTCGGCGAGGAACAGCAGAAGAGCTACAACTCGTGGGCGGCGAACGTCACGGAGGCGGCGCGGCCCAAGTCGCGCCAGCCGGAAGTGGACGCGGCGCGCGCCCGCTTCGAGGAATGGAACCAGCGCGCCGAGGAGATCGGAGCCCGAGTACGGGATGCGTTCGAGACCGGCCTCACCCCGCAGCGGGAGCTTCTCGAGATGTGGGCGAAGCCGTTCCTGCCGGACGACGCCACCTCCGCCGAGCGGAACCGTGAGTTCTTGGGACTCGTCCAGAAGATGTGGTCCGGACTCAGTGTCGACCTCACCCGGCGACTCATGGACGTCATGCAGCCGGAGAAAGGGTTCGATGAGTTCGTCCGCGTTCAGGATGACGCCGTGAAGCAGTTCACGGAGAACTTCCAGAAGCTCACGCGGATCTACTTCACGAGCCCCGGATTCGTCTCGGCGTTCGGCAAGACCCTCGACCAGTCGCTGGACTTGCAGAAGAACCTCAAGGACGGGGACGAGCTCTTCCGCCAGCTCACGGGCCTCCCGACACGGCGCGAGATCGGGGAGCTCAACCAGGCCGTCCGCAACCTGTCGGACCAGGTCTCCCGTCTCAACGCGAGACGCCCCTAGAGCCGGTCGCGAGGGAGATATACGGAGCCGAGCCTCCGGCATCCCGACTCATGACCGCAACCCCTACGACGGCCCCGCCGCATGCGAGCGCTCCCCCCTCGTCCGGGAGCGCGCCCGACGGGGTCGCCGAATTTTCGAAGAAGCTCCGGCTCGCCTGGGAACTTGCCCTCTTCCCACCGGTCGTCAAGGTGGGCCAGACGCCGAGCGACGTGATCTACGAGGAGGGCCGGATGCGGGTCCTCCACTACCGGAAACCGCCCCACGTCACCGAGAACCACCGGCCGCCCGTCCTCTGCGTCTACGCGCTCATCAACAAGCCCTACATCATGGACCTCCAGCCCGGCCGCTCCGTCGTGGAGAGCCTACTCGCGCGTGGGATGGACGTCTATCTCATCGATTGGGGAACTCCGAACGAGCTCGACCAGAACCTGCGGATGCACGACTACATCAACGGGTACGTCGAGGCCGCCGTGCGCGCGACCCAGAAGGAGGCCCGGGCCGACCAGATCCACATGCTCGGGTACTGCATGGGCGGGACGTTCTCGGCGATGTACGCCGCCCGCCATCCGCAGAACCTGCGGACGCTTTCCCTCATGGCGGCCCCCCTCGACTTCGACACCGAATCGAGCTTCCTGAACATCTGGGCGCACTCGCCCGGGTTCAGACGCGTGGAAGATCGCCCGGTCGTACGGATTGATCCCGCCGGAGTTCTTCAACCAGGCGTTCGCCATCCTCGACCCGCTGCGGACGAACTACTTGAAGTTCCTCGGACTGTTGGACCGCCTCGACGACCGCGCCTTCGTCGAGAACTTCCTGCGAATGGAGATGTGGAACGCGGACGGCATCCCCATGGCCGGTCCGACGTACGCCGAGTTCATCGACAAGGGGTACCAGCGCAACCTGCTCACCAAGGGTGAGTGGATATTGGACGGGGACGACGAGCGGATCGACCTCCGCCGGATCGACATCCCGGTCGCGACGATCGTCGGCCTTTCCGACAACCTCGTGCCGCCCGAATCCACCGAACGGATCCTCGAGCACGTGGGCTCGAAGGACATCAAGAAGTTCGAGAATCCCTCCGGTCATATCGGACTCTCCACGAGCCACCGGGCCCACGAGGACCTCTGGCCCCACTTTGCCGAATGGCTGAGGGCGCACGACGCACCTTGCAAGGTATCGACCGCGAGCCAGCCGCGAGCGGGTCGAAAGCCGAGGAGTACCCGGCGGAAGGCCCGCCGGGCGCGCCTAGGGAGTGGTATGTCTCCCGCAACCGGCGCACCTCCCGCAGGGGCTCCTCCGAACCTGGCGCCGGCGAGCCCCGCGCCCGCCCCCCTCGTCCGGGTCGAGTGGCGCGGGCCGGTGGTCATCCTCACCCTCAACAACCCGCCCGTGAACGTGCTCACGATCCCCCTGCTCGACGAGCTGCGCGCCCGCGTGCTCGAACTGCGAAAGGACGTCCGGGTCCGGGCCGCCGTCCTCACCGGTTCGGGCGATCGCGCCTTCACGGGAGGGGCGAACATCCGCGAGATGCTCCCGATGAGCCGTGCGGAAGCGACCCGGCATTCCGCCAAGGGCCAGGAGCTGTTCAACCTCCTCGAGGGGCCCCCTTCCCGATCATCGCCGCCGTCCGTGGCTTCTGCATGGGCGGCGGCTGCGAGATGGTGCAGTCGTGCGACTTCATCTTCGCGAGCGAGGACGCGGTCTTCGGGCAGCCCGAGATCAACATCGGTGTGATCCCCGGATGGGGCGGGTCGCGACGGCTGCCTCGCCGCATCGGCCCGGTCGCCGCCCGCCGCTGGATCATGACCGGCGAACGAGTGCCCGGCCGGCCAGGCGTTCCAGGACGGCTTCCTCGACCGCATCGTTCCGGCGGCCGAACTCCTGCAGGCCGCGGTCGACTTCGCGACCACCTTGGCGAAGAAACCGGCCGAGGCGCTGGCCGCGGCCAAGTACCTCGTCAACCATGCGTCCGACCCCGGCCGTCTCCCCGGTCTCGAGTACGAACGAAAGCTCTGGGGGCGGCTCTTCGAGACCCCCGGCCAAGAGGAGGGAATGCGCGCGTTCCTCGAGAAACGCCCCGCCAAGTTCCCTGCCGAGCGGACCCTGTCCCGCGGCGAGCCTTCGTTTCCCTGGGAACCGCCCACCGCGGGGTCCGACGTTCCCTCGCGCCGCCGCCCAGTACGGAAAGCTCGAAAGAGGGTGCGCCGCTCGCACTGATCGCCCTCCCAACGTCTCGCCCGGACGGCCGATGCGCCTCGGCGAACCACAGTCGGGCGGCCGGCGCTCGGATGCCCTCCCTCCGGTGAGAAGTCCTTTAGCACCGGCCTCGCTCCCGTGCGCGTTCGTCGACAGGAGCTCATGCCACGGAAGACGCCGGCCGCGTTGATCCCCACCCTCCTCCGCTCCGCGGAGCCGTCAATCCGTTGGCGCACTCGGGTTCGTGTGCTCCATGAATCGAGGTCCAGCCCGCGCGTTCGTCGGCTGGAGGCGGAAGTCCGCCGCTCGCCTCGGGTCCAAGCGCTCTTGGGCCATCGACACGCTCCGTATCGAGAGGGGACCGCCCGGAACGTCTACTACAAGTGGCAGGGGGTCCACTGGGTCCTGGCCTCGTTGGCGGACATCGGGTACCCGACTCACGACCCGGAAGATCGAACCTCTCCTCGATCGAGCCCTCCGTTTCTGGCTCAAGCCGGCCGACTTCCAGTCGCGCCCAGCCGAGGATGGGGCGTCCGCGCACCGCGGTGTCGGAGTCCCGGTGATTCGCGATCGAGCTCGTCGGTGTGCGTCGCAGCAGGGAAATGCCCTGTTCTACGCGACTCGCTTGGGTTTCGCCGATCGACTGGTCGACGCAGCTGGCCGAGCTCCTCAGGAAGTGGCAATGGCCCGACGGCGGCTGGAACTGTGACCGCCGGCCCGAGGCGGACTCCTCCTCGTTCATGGAGACGCTGACTCCCCTGCGGGGTCTCGCCGTGTACGCGAACGATTCGGGAGACCGAGCGGCTCAGCAGGCCGCCGAGCGCGCCTCCGAGGTCTTCCTCCAGCGGAAGTTGTTCCGCCGGATCTCCGACGGGAAGGTCATCGCGCCCGATTTTCTTCGGCTGCACTACCCGCTCTACTGGCACTACGACGTGCTGGCCGGGCTGAAGGCGATCGCGGAAGTGGGCCGCATCCACGACCCCCGCTACTCCGCCGCGCTCTCGTGGCTCGAGGAGCGAGAGTTGCCGCAGGGGGGCTGGCCGGCGGAGGCACGCTACTACCGCGTGTCCCGGGAGTTTCGGTCGAGCTCCGAGTATGTCGATTGGGGAGGCGCCAGCCGGATACGTCCCAACGAGTGGGTCACGACCGACGCGCTCTTCGTTCTCCAGGCGGCCAACCGCCTCGCTGAATGACCACCGGGCTCGGAGGTCCGGTGACCGGGCTCACGTAACGCTCCGGCGGTTTCCCGCCGGAGCGGCCAGGTCGTGGTAGTAAGCCCCTTTCCGTTTCAGGCAACATTCGACTCCGCGCTCTCCTCGGCGGTCAGGGAGACTCCTCACCCCGCCGATCAGGGCTTGCTCCCGGGGAGGCGGCCGTTTCATCATATCCCGGCGGAACCTCCGGTGCATCACCTTCACCGTACCGTCGGGCTGTGTCGTTTCTGCTCCGTAGCTCGGACTCCCGCCCGTCGGGCTCCCGCCCGACCCCGTGTCTCCCGGAGAGGGGACTTTCCTCAGCGGCCGGCCGTTACCGGCGCGGACCACCGTCAGCTGCCCTCCACCTCCTGGCAAGCGGACATCGGGAGCCGGGGAAAAGGTCTCGGTCGGTGGGGCCCAAACTCGATAACCCCCCGCGCGGTCGGAATCGCGATGCCCCGCTCCGGCCGTGCACGAACCGCCGCCCCTCCCGGAGGGGACCGGGGACCCACCCTCGTTCCGTGCATGATGTTGCGGAAGGGCCAGGTCTGTCTTCCCGGGCCCGACGGACCCGTGGTGGCTCGCGACGCGGCCGGCGCGCCGGTCGACCCCTTTGACGTCGTGGACCGCCTGCGCGGAGAGCATCAGCGCCTCTACCTCGTCGACCTGGACGGGATCGAGCGGGGAGACCCGCAACTGGCCTACCTGCAGGAGCTCTCGCGCGACATCACGCTCTGGGTCGATGCGGGAGTACCCACGGCGGAGTCCGCGATCGACATCCTGGTCGCCGGAGCGGACCGCGCGGTCCTTTCGACCGCCTTCCTCCGGGGACCGGTGGAGGTGCGACGGGCGTGGAAGCTCTCGACCGATTGGATGTTCGAGGTAGAGATCGCACCCAGGGGTGGCCTCGTGGCCAGCACGGATTGGCCGACTCGTGACCCGCTGGCCGTCGTCGAATCCGTCCGGGGCGTCGGGGTGACCGACGTGATCGTCTCCCCCGGGAGCACGACCCGGACTGGGCGCTGATCACGACCCTGGCGGCGGGCGGCCCAACCTGGGTCGGTGGTTCGTTCACGCTCAACGAGGCACCCCGACTGCGGCCGTCGGGGGCCGTCGGTGCTATCTTTCATCTCGATGCCCTCCTCGCCACCCCCCTCCCCGCCGCCCCGGAGGTTGCCGCTGCCGCGTCGCCGCGCGATGATGAAGAATAGAACCAGCTGACACGTGATGAATGAATGGGCGAGCTGAGCGCACGACGCGGCGGGGCCAAGGGGTTTTGAGGAGGGTCGGAGTCGAGGCCCACCGAAGGACCCGACCGTGACCGACCCGATCCATCTCACCTTCCCGGACGGGACCTCCCGCTCCGCCACCGCCGGTATCGCTGCGGGCGACGCCCTGCGAGAGTGGGCACCGGACCGCTCCCGCACGTTCCTCGCGGCCCTGGTGGACGGCGTGCCGGTCGACCTGTCCCGCCCGATCGCACGGGATGCGCACCTGGCCCCCGTCACCTTCGAGGACCGGGCGGGCCGGGAGATCCTCCAGCATTCGTCGGCCCATCTGGTCGCGAAGGCGCTCGTCGAGACGGTCCCGGACGCGCGGCCGATCCTCGGACCACCGACCGACGACGGGTTCTACTACGACTTCGACGTTCGGCCGCTCACCCCGGCGGACCTCGATGCGATCCGGGGCGCGATCCAATCCGCCGTTCACGCTCGCGAGCCGTACCGGCGCCGGGAAGTGACCCGGGAGGAGGCCGAGCGGATGTTCGAGGTCAACCCCTACAAGCTCCGGTACATCGCCGACACTCCGCCGGGAGAGACGATCTCGGTGTACCGATACCGGGACGTTCGTCGACCTATGTCGGGGGCCGCACGTTCCGGACACCGGATGGCTCGAAGGGGTCCACGTGCTCGGGTTCTCCGCGATCACCTCGGACAAGGCCGAGCCCGGCCAGGACCCTGCAGCGCATCCGGGGGATCGGATTCCCGACCCGCGGGGCCTTGACCGAGTACCTGAAGCTACGGACCGAGGCCGAAGCGCGCGATCACCGAACCCTGGGGCAGAAGCTCGAGCTGTTCACTTTCTTCGAGGAAGCCCCGGGATTCCCCGTCCTCCTGCCGAATGGGATCGTCGTCATCCAGGAGCTGGAGCGGTTCGTGCGGGAACACCTCGCGGAGGCTGGCTACCGGGAAGTGCGGACCCCCCTCCTCTACGCCCAGTCGGTCTACGAGACCAGCGGCCATTGGACCCACTATCGAGAGAACATGTTCCTGACGACCGCGGAAGACCGGGTCTTCGGTTGGAAGCCGATGAACTGCCCGGGCTCGATGATGATCTTCCGTTCTCGCGCGCGGAGCTACCGCGAGCTCCCCCTCCGGCTCGCCGAGTTCGCGCCGCTCCACCGGTTGGAGGCGAGCGGGACCCTCCACGGCCTCACCCGCGTCCGGGAGTTCGTTCAGGACGACGCGCACCTCTTCGTCACCGAGGAGCAGATCGAACCCGAAGTGCGGAAGCTCCTCACCTGGATCGAGCGCGCGTTCTCGACCTTCCGGTTGCGCTGGAGCTACGAGCTCTCGACCCGGCCGGCGCAGTTCCTGGGCGACGCCGCCTCGTGGGACCGCGCGGAAGAGATCCTCGAGCGGATCCTGCGCGATTCGGGGATCGACTACAAGACCTCGGCCGGCGAGGGCGCGTTCTACGGCCCGAAGATCGACATCCACCTGCGCGACAGCCTGGGAAGGCCCTGGCAGACGGGGACGATCCAGCTCGACTACCAGGAGCCGGCCCGCTTCGGGCTCCAGTACCAGGGTCCCGACGGGCAGCTCCACACTCCGGTCGTCATCCACCGGACCATCCTCGGGTCGTTCGAACGATTCCTGGGGGTCCTGCTCGAGCACACCGCCGGTCGGCTTCCGCCGTGGCTCGCGCCGATCCAGGTGCGCGTCCTACCGGTGACGGAGCGGCAGACCCCGGCGGCCGAGGGCCTCGCCGCCGAGCTGCGGGCCGACGGAGTGCGCGTGGAGGTCGCGACCACGGAAGAGTCCCTGTCCAAGCGCGTTCGCACCGCCGAGGTCGAGCGGGTCCCGTACGTCATCGTCCTCGGCGAGAAAGAGGCCGAGGCGGGAACGGTGGCCCTCCGGACCCGCGGCACGAAGGAGACCCGGAGCCTCTCCCGTCCCGAGCTTCGGGAGCACCTGATCCAGCGGATCCGGCGCCGCGAGTTCGACCCGTAGGGGGTCCGGGCCGTCCCTCCGGACCCGACCTGCGCCAAGTTGGCAGGCAACGAAACCTTCAACCCACCCTCCCGGCTCTGTAGGATATGGTGCAGCCGGTCGAAGGCCTCAGCGCAGTGACGATCCACGTGAGCGACATTCAGAAGGCGCGGACGTTCTACCGCGAGGTGCTGGGACTCCACGAGGCGGGCTTCACCGAGCAGACCGGCCGGGCCGTCTTCTCCTTCCCGGGCAACCCCACCGCGCTGGCGATGCACGTCCAGCGGCCCGGCGAGGGGGGGCGAGAACCGGGGACGGTCACCGGGATCGTCCTTCACCACCACGACCCACGCGCGGCCGTCGAGGAGATCCGCCGGCGCGGCGGAACGATCACGGCCGAGCCGGTGGAAGTGCCGGGTCCCGCCGGGCCGATGGTCCGAGCGGTCGT
This sequence comes from uncultured Thermoplasmata archaeon, assembly GCA_963842165.1. Classification (GTDB taxonomy): domain Archaea; phylum Thermoplasmatota; class Thermoplasmata; order Lutacidiplasmatales; family UBA184; genus Lutacidiplasma. The sequence goes on from CAWJFK010000022.1 coordinate 307,634, forward strand.
CGCCGACCCGGACGGGAATGAGCTCATCATTTCCACCGGGCACTCGACCCCGCCCAAGAAGTAGACCTTCCTTTCCCCCTTCCCGCTGCTCCCATGGTCGCCCCAACGGCTGCCTCGTCCGAGGACGTGGCGAAGGAGATCGTCCGACGTGGTTGGGACCAGGTCTCGACCATCTACCGGCCTCCGGCGAGCACGCTGGACGCCTTCGGCCACAGTTACCTCGACTACGAGGACTGGCTCCACCCCCTGATCCATCGATTGCAGCGGAACTCGGCCGTGCTCGACCTGGGGTGCGGCTGCGGGATCCCGGTCGCGCGGGAGCTCTCGCAGCACTTCCAGGTCACGGGGGTGGACATCTCCGACGTCCAGATCAACCGCGCCCGGCTCCTGGTTCCCGCCGCTCGCTTCCTTCCCGCCGACATGACCCGTATCTGCTTCCCGTCTCAGGTCTTCGCCGGTGTCACGTGCCTCTACGCGCTGATCCACGTCCCCCTGAGCGAACAGCGAATCCTCCTGGGCCGGATCTTCGACTGGCTGGCTCCGCGCGGTCTGTTGCTCGTGACGACCGGGGAGACCGCGTGGACGGGTACGGAGGAGAATTGGCTCGGGTCGGGGGCGCCGATGTACTGGAGCCACGGCGATGCGGAGAGCTACGCCCGTTGGCTCCGGGAGATCGGATTCACGATCCTGGAGCAGCGGCGGGTACCGGAGGGCGAGTCGGCCCACGCCCTGTTCCTCGCGCAGCGTCTCGGTCCCTGACGGACCGGCCGTGCGCGCCTCGGGCGCGCGCTTGCCTAACGGAAGTGCCGGCGCACGGCGACCAGGTAGATCAGGAGTAGGAGCGGGATGATGATCCCGATGATCGAGCCGCCCCGGCCTGGCCGAGAGCGATGCTGATGAGGGGTCCGAGGACCTCGAAGAGGAGGACCAGCACGGCCACCACAAGGGCCCACATGCTGAGATGCCACAGCCCGACGGCCACCCCGAGCTCGATGAGGCCGAGGAGCACCAAGACCACGCCCAACAGAACGCCGGTGAACCCGTAGAGGTTCGAGCCCCCGAGCGAAACGGAGTAGTTGGAGAGAACGACGATGAGGATGCCGCCGAGGAGAGTGAAGAACCCGAACAGTCCGAGCAAGAAGGCAATGATCGCGACTCCCAGAGGCCGGCCGGGCACCGGAGCCGAGTATGCGGGTTGCGCCATCTCGTGCGAACAGCGAATCCTCCGATAAAACAGTGTGGTTCCTGTTGGCCCGTGCGGTGCCGGTGGCCGTCGCGGCCCATAGGCCGTTTAAGGAGCCCCGGGCTCGTACTCTCCCGTGGGCACCTCCTCGCGAATGCTCGCCACCCTCATCACGACGGGCGTTCTGTTGTTGTCGGCGCTCGTCCTATTCCACGCTCCGCCGCGGTCCGGGCGGGAGCGGGCATGTCAGAAGGTCCGGCGTTGCATCTCGTGCTCGCAGGGGCCGCACCGGTCCGTTCGTCCCTTTCTCACATCGACCCCGTTGGCTCGCCCGCGACAAGGGCTCATTCGAGCCTCTCGCCCCACGGATCGGGGCCATCGGTTGCCCCTCCGTGGGTGAGCGGAGTGGAGGTACCCCGGCCCCTCCTCGCTCGCCTCCAGTGTCGCGATATCAATGTCCATCCCCGATGACATTCCGCCGGCGAGCGACCTCTACTACGTGGCGCTCTCGATCTTTGACGGCGCGGAATCGTACGACCAGGTCGGGTTCGCGAACGACAATGGCTCGTGGCAGATCTACTACTCGACTTCGCCCGTGTGCGATTCACGACCCGCGACCCATTGGAACGCATCCGCCCTGAACCGGAACACGACGTACCGATTCGAAATCTCGGTAGAAGCCGGCGGGGTCGTGGTGTTCGCCGCGCTGGAGGCGACCGGCGGGATCCTGTGGCAAGAATCGGTTCACACCGGGGCAACCTACCTGCAGGTGGAATCGACGCAGACGTGCGGTACCACGACCGTATCCGGGCTCACCGAGATGGAGGAGGTCTATGCGGCGGTCCTCGGCAATCCGCCGTACAACTTCGCGCTGGCGAACGCTTCCGAAGACGGTCTGACGGAGAGCGATTGGGCCAACTTGCCGGGGTCCAGCAACACGACCGTGATCGAACACAGCGGCTCGAATGCGACGATCTTCAACGAGCCGTTCACGCTGCGGTTCGCCGGAGGGTTAGATGCCGTCACGATCGAGACCGCGTCCTCGCCCCAGGTCCTCCGGAGCACGGTCTCGGTCGCATGGTCGACCCCGGGTGCGATCGTCGGCGTGTCGGCCTTCACGTCGGCCGCCGCGTGGGACTTTTCGGCCAGCCCTTCGTCCAGCAACTCCTCGTTCGTGTCGGTCCTGACGATCGAGATTCCCGCGGGAATCTCCACGGGGGTCTACACCGTCGAGATCGAAGCGTCGAACGCTGCGGGGCTGTCGAACCGGGTGGGACTGGTCATCACCGCCCTTCCCGGATTGACGCCGTCGTCGCACCCCATCCCCCCTCCGGACAGCTCGACGCCAACGAGACCGCGACGTTCGGGTCCAACGCGACGGGAGGGGCGCCGGGGTACCGTTCCTCTTGGCCGACCCTCCCCGTCGAGTGTGCCGTGGCCGCCCCGCAGCTCGCGACGTGTCACTTCACGGCCCCCGGCGCCTATTCCCTCGTGGCCCGCGTGGGCGATGCGTTGGGGTACATGCTGTTCGACAACATCACCGTTCACGCCGTTCCGGATCCGGTGCTCTCCTCCCCGAGCACGGCGATCCAGGTGGTCGTCGCCAACGAGCTCTCGCTCGAGGTCATAGCGCAAGGGGGTCTGCTCCCCTACGTCCTCTCCTGGACGGGGCTGCCCCCAGGGTGCGGGTCGGTCAACTCGACCTACCTGGAGTGCACGCCGTCCTCCCCCGGCTCGTACCGGCATCACCGTCACGCTGGTCGACCACACCGGCTACCGTACCGCGATCTTGCTCTCCGTGACCGTCGAGAACCCGGCCGAGAGTTACTCGATCCTTCAAGGGAGCTCGATCCTGCTTCTGGTCGGTCTGGGACTCGTGATCCTCATCGCGGCGTGCATCGCCGTCCTCGTGCGGCGTCACCGCCGTCCGTGAGGGCCGGGATCGCCAGGGAGGGGAATGCCGCCGGCGGCGCGCCTCGATGCGCGCGGAAAGGTAGAGGCTCTCGACCTCGGCGCTGACGCTCTGGTGGTCGGAGCGGAGGTGTTCCTTCATGCGAGCGAGATCGATAGGCTCCCCGCACACGCGACAGCTCACGCGGGTGCGACGGGAGGCGGTGTCCCGGATGCCGGCCCCCTGCACAGTGCGCATTCCATGCGGCGGCTCCCCTATAATTCCCCTCGGTTGACTCGAACCCGGACGACCCAGTACCCCGCCGGCAAGCTTTAATTAGCAATTCCAGTGAGCCGACCCAATCTCTCGAGGGTACACGATGAGCCTTTCCACGGGACAAATGGAGCTGTTGGTCCTCTTGGCCGCGCTGCTGGGGCTCGCGTACGCAGGCATCCAGACCGTCCTGGTCCTGCGGGAGGACGAAGGGGACGACCGGATGCGGGAGATCGCCGGAGCGATCCGGGAGGGGGCCATCGCGTTCCTTCGCCGGGAGTACCTGGTCGTCTTCGCGGTCGCGATCGTCCTAACCGTCGTCATCGCCTTCGCGTTCGGGATCACCGGCGACGGCCGGCGCCTCGCGGTCGGCTTCATCTTCGGCGTGGCCGGTAGCGCGCTCGCCGGCGCGGTCGGCATGCTGGTCAGCGTCCGGGCGAACGTGCGGACCGCCGCGCACGCCCGAAAGGGGAGCTTGGGCGACACGATGGCCTTCGCCTTCCGGGGCGGGAGCGTGACGGGTCTCTCGGTCGCCGGTCTCGCCCTCCTCGAGCTCGTCGGTTTCTACTGGGCCTTCAACGGGAACGTCCTCCAGATGGTGGGCGTGCTCTTCGGCGCCTCGCTCATGAGCCTCTTCGCCCGCGTCGGGGGCGGCATCTACACCAAGGGCGCGGACGTCGGAACGGACCTGGTCGGGAAGGTCGAGGCCGGGATCCCCGAGGACGACCCCCGAACCCGGGGGTCATCGCCGACAACGTGGGCGACAACGTCGGGGACTGCGCCGGGATGGCCGCGGACCTGTTCGAGACGTACGTCGTCACCGCCCTCGCGGCCATGCTCCTCGCCTACCTCATCGGCGCCGCGGGCGTCTACCCGCAGCTGCTCGCTCTCTTCCCCAACGCAATCATGTTCCCGCTCCTGGTCTGCGCGTGGGCGATCATCGCGACCATCGTCGGTACGTTCTTCGTCCGGATGCGCAAAGGCGGCTCGATCATGGGGGCCCTCTACCAAGGGCTGGCCGCCACGACCGCGGTGGGCATGGTCGGCCTCTACCTTCTGGACTACTACTTCATGGGAGGCAACCTCGGGATATTCGTCGCGACGGCGGTCGGCCTCGTGGTGATGATCCTCATCGTCCTCATCACGGACTACTACACCAGCACGAAGTACCACCCGGTCCGCCAGATCGCCGAGGCCGCGAAGGCGGGGGCGGGTCCGACGGTCATCAGCGGGCTCTCGGTCGGGCTGGAGTCCGCCTGGCTGCCCGGCCTCGTCATCGTCGCGGGGACCCTCGTCGCCTACGCCGCCGCGGGCTGGTACAACGGATATTCCCCCACCCCGAACGCCTACGTCGGCCTGTACGGGATCGGGCTCGCCGCCGCGAGCATGCTCTCCGTCACGGGGATGATCATCTCGATCGACGCCTTCGGGCCGATCACCGACAACGCCGGCGGCATCGCCGAGATGGCGAAGCTCCCGGAGCACGCCCGCGCGATCACCGACCCGCTCGACGCGGTCGGGAACACGACGAAGGCGATCACCAAGGGGTACGCGATCGGATCGGCCGTCCTGGCCGCCCTGGCGCTGTTCGCGGCGTATACGTTCGCCGCGGCCAGCCAGTGGGGCCAGCCGTGGGGGACGTTCACCGGCCTGCTGACCCTGTCGACGCCCCTCGTCGGTGCCGGTCTCGTCATCGGGGCGATCCTGCCGTTCTTCTTCACTTCGTTCCTCATGAACGCGGTCGGCATCGCGGCCGAGAAGATGGTCTTCGAGATCCGACGCGCCAGTTCCGGGAGATCCCCGGTCTGCTCCTCGGGACCGCCAAGGCGGACTACGGGAAGTGCGTCGACATCGTCACCGTCACGGCGCTCCGCCAGCTCGCCGTGCCCGCGCTCATCGCGGTCGTGACGCCGCTCGCGGTCGGCTTCCTCCTCGGACCCGTCGCGCTCGCCGGCTTGCTCCTCGGAACGATCGTCTCGGGCTTCCCCCTGGCCCTCACGATGACCACGGGCGGGGCGGCGTGGGACAACGGGAAGAAGTACATCGAACAGGGCAACTTTGGCGGGAAGGGCTCGGACGCGCACAAGGCCGCCGTCGTCGGCGACACCGTAGGAGACGCGACCAAGGACACCGCGGACCGGCGATCAACCCGCTCATCGAGGTGGTCAACACGATCTCGATCCTGTTCATCGCGCTGATCGTAGCGCACTCGGTGATCCACATCTAGGTCGACCGCGCGGGATACCTCCCGCGGCGCGCCCGGCTCCGCGCGGAGGAGGGGAAGGAACGTCCGCGACGGCGTGCGGTCAGGCGTAGTGACTCAAGCTGGTGCGGTCCTTCTTCGCGGCTTCGCGCTGCTGCTCTCCGCGCTCCTCGCGACGCCGCTCGCGCTCGCACTCTTCCTCGGTGACCCACTTGAACTCCACGTCCTCGGGGTGGTCGTGCGCGATGAACGCGCCCGCCTCGAACGCGTTGGCGAGCAGGTCCTCCAGGTTGTCCGGCTCGGTCCCCTCGAGTCGCCCGGCCGTGCGCCAGAACCAATCGGGAGCCTTCCCCGCCGCCTCGAGGTACTCGGTGATCAGGTCGTAGATCGAGGTCCGCTCGTCGGCCATCCGGACGTGGACATGGCGGTCCCGGTCGGGAGTTTCGGGCGCGCTCGTCTCGGCGGGGGGACTCATCGGCGTCTTCAGGTCAGTGCCCGCTATAACGCCTCGGACCGCGAACCGCGCGCGGCTCCCGTTCCCTTCAAATCAGGCCCTGGCCGTAGGCGTTCACCGACGTTCATGTCGGACCCGAACAACCCCCCCGCACCGGCTCCTGCCACCGGCGGAGCCGCCGGGGCCAACGCGCGGTATGGTTACCTCGTCGGACGGTTGCGCGCGCGCCAGATCACGATGGAAGAGGCGACCGAGCTCTTCGGTCTCATGCAGGCCATGATGCAGCGCTCCGAATCGGGCCGACTCGCCCTGATGGCCGCGAGCCGCTCCCGAGGGCTTTCCGGCGCGAGCGCCCCGACCCTCGCCCCCACTCCCACGATCCAGACGGCCGTGGGTAGCTCGGACGACATGTTGCTCTTCGGCCTTCTCGCGATGGGCGCCGGTGCCGGCCTCGTCGCGGCGCTCTCCAAGCGGATCCAGGACGGACCGCTCCCCCCGTCGACGCCCGCCCCGCCGGCCAAACGGTCCCCGACGTCCCAGTAGGCAGGAGAAATGCGCCCGTTGGTGTTCGCCCATCTGGCCGACGCCCACGTGGGCGCGTGGGCCCGCAACCCCGCGCTCCGGGAACGGCTGCGCGCGAGCGTGCTGCGCGCGATCGAGGTCGCCTCGGACCGGGGAGCCGAGTTCCTGCTCATGTCGGGCGACCTGTTCCACACGCCCTCGCCCGAACCTTCCGAGGCCGCCCCGGTCACGGCGGCCCTGCGCCGGTTCGTCGAAGCGGGTCGGCGCATCTACGTCATCTACGGTTCGCACGACTACGTGGCCCACCGGACGAGCTGGCTCGACGTGCTCGCCGAGGCGGGCGTGTTCGTCCGGGTCGCTCCCGAGGCGGTCCGCGCCGACGGCTCCCGATGGGTACCTGCCCTGGACCGTCGACTAGCCGACGGGAGTCCTCGTCGCCGGCATCTCCGGCCGCTCGCACGGGCTCGACCGGGAGTACTTTCGCTCCATGGACTCCTCGGCGTTCTGTGCCGCGCCCGGGTTCAAGGTTTTCCAGTTCCACGCCGCCGTGGAGGAGTACCTCCCTCCGCACCTGAGGGACAAGATCCACGGGATTCGCATCGAAGACCTCCCGCCCGGATGTGACTACTACGCGGGGGGGCACATCCACTACACGTACGTCGGGCGCCGGTCCGGGCGGAGGAGTCCTCGTCAATCCGGGCGCCGTGTTCGGCACGAGCCGAACGGACATCGAGAACGGCGAGGCCGGATGTACGCACCGGGGACTGGCCATCGTCACCGTCCGCGACGGCGCGACCTCGGTCGAGCTCGTGGACACGATGGAGCGGGGGACGATCCGGGACCGTCGACATTGACGTCACCGGCAGGACCTCCGAGGCGGTCGCGGACCTGGTGGTCGCGCGGGTCCGCGAAGAAGGCGCTCCCGCCGGCACGCTCGTTCTCCCCCGACTGCATGGGGTCCTCGCCTCGGGGAAGGTCTCCCCTCTCGACCTCGACCCAGCGCGCGAAGTGCTGGGGCGGGAGGGAGTCACCGTGCAGGTTGACGTGCGCGACGTCGAGGGCAGCGGGCCCGACCCCGGCGCGCCGACCTCGGAAGGCGCGGTCGAAGCCGAGGAGGTGGAGCGCCTGATCGGTCCGGAAGGGCAGCGACCCCCATGGCTCGCCGGCCCGGAAGGAGAGCGTTTGGTCCACGACCTGCTGAGCGCCCTCGGCGTCCCGAAGGCCGAGGGCGAGTCGAACCTCGATTACTCCAGCGCCCGGAGGACGGACGCACGGCGCCTGCTCCGGGTGCCGGAAGGTCCCGAAGGATAGGAGAACGGCGTGCGCGTTTCCCGCATCCGGGTCCGCAACATCCGCAGTTACCTCGAGGCCTCCCTCGAGCTCGCTCCCGGGACGACCCTGCTGGTCGGGGATGTCGGAGCCGGGAAAACGAGCCTCCTCTACGCGGTCGAGATGGCCCTCTTCGGGACCGCCGAGATCGAAGCGACGTTCCTCGTGCGCCACGGGGCCTCCGAGGCCGAGGTCGAGGTGACCCTCGAGGACGGGGAGCACCGGTACCAGATCCTCCGCTCGTTCCGCAGGGTCCGACGCAAGGGGAAGGAGACGTTCGAGCCCGGGGCGGATCGCTTACCGTCAGGACGGGGCGACCACGAGCTACTCGGCGACCGAGCTCCGGCAGCGGGTCATCGAGCTCCTGGGCTTCCGCGACAACCCGAACCCGCGAGCGCACTCTGACCTCTGGCGATGGGCGGTGTACATCCCGCAGGAACGGATGCGCGAGATCCTCTCCGCTCCTCCCAAGGAGCGACTCGAGACCGTGCGGCGCGCCCTCGGGGTCGAGCGGTACCGCATCGCGGCCGAGAATGCTAAGGAGGTCGCGCGCGACCTCCGTCAGACCGCCTCCGCACTGCGGGACAGCGCCGAGCTGCTTCGCCGATTCACGGACGATCATACGGCGGCTTCGGCGGAGATCGTTCGAGTGGACGGGCTCCGTCGCGACGGGGAGGAGCGGCGAGCGGGTCCTGGACGAGGAGCGGGCGCGCGCGTCGAACGTGGCCGCGGCCGCTCAGGACGCCCTCCGCCACCTCGACGCCGATCGCCGGGTCCGGAGCGCCCTCCAGGAAGAGGACAACGCCGACCTGCACGCGCTCGAGGCGCGTGAGCAATCGCGCGCCGAACGGGGTCGCGAAGTGCACCGGCTTCAGCGGGAGATCGGGGAGCTCGAGACGGCCGCCGGTCGGGCCGCCGACCTCCGGGAAGGAAACGATCGTCGCGGCGGAGGAAGTGGCCCGGCTCCGGTCGGAGGTCGAGAAGCGAGCGTCCGCCGCCGGTCTCCTCCACGTCGCACGGACGCGCGTGACCGAACTGGAGCGACGCCTCAAGACCCTGAGCGTCGAGGAGGAGCACACGCAGCGGCAGGTCGAGCAGGCGAACGCTCGACTGTCGGAGGTCGGTGCGATCACGAGTGGGCCGGAACCCACTTCCCCCACGCCGCGCTCCTTGGCCGAGATCGACCGCCAACTGCTCGAGGCGCGGGCGCACGAGACCGCGACCCGAGAAACAGCGGCGATCGCTCGTCGGAGCCTCTCCGAGCTGGCTGAGCTGGTGGCGGACGGGGTGTGCCCGCGATGTGGGCAGACGGTCCATTCGGCGGAGTTCTCCACGCATCGGGAAGAGGCGGAACGGGCGGTCGCTCACGCCGACACCGAAGTCCGAGCGGCCGAACTCTCCCGCCAGCAGTGCGAATCGCTCCGGCGGGAGCGCGACCGCTTCGAGCGCGAGCTGGAACGTTGGAGCGAGGCCGCCCGTCGGCGGGCCGACCTCACCGCCTCCCTCGTCGGGGCCGAGGAGGCCTCCCGCCGGACCGAGACGTCGCTCGTCGAGTGCCGGATGTCGCTCGAAGCGGTGCGCAAGGAAGCGGACCAGCTCGCTCCTGCCGACGGCGAGTTGAAGCGACACCGCGCCTCGCTCGCGGGGGCGGACCAGGACCTCTCCGAGGCCCGGACTCGCCTCGAGTCGGCCGAACGGGCGCACGAACGGGCCACTTCGCTCCGCGAGCGACTCCGTTCGATCGCGGCGGACACCGATCGGGACGGGGTGGAGGCGGAGACGTTGCGCGCCCGCCGCACCGCTCGCGCCGCTCGGATCGCGGAGGTCGAGGCGGCGCTCGCGCGGGAACCGGTCGTCCGAAGCGCCGCGGAGGAGGCCGCTCGGCGGCACCAATCCGCCGACACGGCGTGGCAGCTCGCCGCCCAGGAGGTGACCCGTTGGGTCACCCAGCTCGAGTCACTCCACGAGCGGCGGACCCGCGCGGAGCAGGGTCAGCGCGAGCGAATCCGCCTCCTCAAGACCGCGGAGACGACGGAGGCGAAGGCCGCCTGGCTCGGCGCCGGCTTCCACGACGCCGTCCTGACGATGGAAGCCCGCGTTCTCGAACGCGCCCAGGCCGACTTCGAGCATCACTTCCAGCGGTACTTCGCGGCCCTCATCGACGACCCCGACATGTTGGCGGTCACCGACTCCTCGTTCTCTCCGGCGGCCGAGATCCGAGGGGTCTGGACCCCGGCGGAAGCCCTCAGCGGCGGAGAGCGAACGAGCCTCGCGCTCGCCTACCGACTGGCGCTCGCGCGCGTGGTCCGTTCGGCGGGCCATCTCCGGCTCGACTCGCTGCTGTTGGACGAGCCGACCGACGGATTCTCGCCGGAACAGGTCCAAAGCATGGGCCAGCTTCTCGAGGAGCTGGCTCTGCCTCAGGTCCTGCTCGTGTCGCACGAGCGGGAGCTGGAGTCAGTAGCCCAGCGCGTCGTATGGGTCGAAAAGGAGGCGGGGCATTCGGTCTTGCGCGGACCCGGTTCCGGGGGCCCCGCGCTCGATCCGGGCGCGGAACTTACGTGAGACCCGCGCGGAACTCGGCCGCCCCCCACGGAGGGCGCTGGGCCAGGTCGAGATTCTCGGAAAGGTGCTCGGGCGTCTTCTGCCCGACGAGGGCGGCGAGGTTTCCGGGCGCCGAGCGGGCGAATTGGAGGGCCGCCTGCGCGGCGGTGAGCCCATCCGGCCGGGTCCTCCCCGGGCCAGACGGCCCTGTAGGAGCGGCACGCTCGTGAAGCAACCGACCCCCAGTCCGAGCGCCGCCTCGAACAGGGGGACGGTGCGGTTCCCCATCACCTGGGTCGGCCAGGTGGCCGCCTCGGGCATCGAGAGGTTGAACGGGAACTGGATGAAGCGGAACCCGTGGTCCTTGCCTCCGACCCGTTCGGCGACTTGGACCGCGTCCGAGAGCTCGAAATGGCCCTCGGATCGGGGCGGCACCCGCAAGCAGTCCCACGTCGCGAGGCCGTAGAATCCGAGCTGGCCCGCCCGGCGGAACCGCTCGCACACCTCGAACGCCACCTCGAGGCGGCGCAGGAACTCCGCCCCGCCGACCGCCGCGAGCTGCGCCTCGGGTGCGTTGTGGAGGTAGAGGAGGTCGACCGTCTCGAGCCCGAGGTTGGTTCGGCTTCTTCGGAACTGATCCTCGAGGTACGAGGCGCTGAGGGAGTGACTTCCCTCCACGATGTCGGCCGGGTCCAGAACCCCCGTTTCCACGAGTTCGGTCGCGACCCAACGGTCGAGAGGGACCGACGACTCGGAGTCGGGCGCGAGGTACCCGACCTTGGTCGAGACGAACACCTCGTCCCGCCCCACGGTCCCCCGCTCGAGCGCCCGGCCGAGCGCCCGGCCGACGCTCCGTTCCGCACGCTGGTAACGGTAGTTGATCGCGGTATCGATGAGGTTCACTCGGCCCGACGTGACGCAGAGGGAAACGGCCTGCTCGACCGCGACGTCCGTGGGAGCGTCCGGAGCCCCGAGATAGGTGCCGAGGCCGATCGAGGACACGCGGATATGGCCCGCCGCGTCCCGAAAGTGCTCGGACGGCAACTTCCGTTCCCGGGTCGCCCGTTCTGCGAATCGGCGAGTGCCCTCCGCTGTGGCCCGCCCCGGAATCCTGGACACGAGCCCAGCGGGAGATCACAAACACAAAAGGGGGCGGTCTCGCCCGAAGACCACGCTCCGCTCGGTTGAAATCTGGGCTGTCCCTCGCGAGCGGGGCGCCCATGCCGCGTCGTGAGGTACGGACACCTGCGCAAGCCGATCCCACCGGTGTCGGCGGAGAAGTGCCGGTTCTGCCGGCTGGGGCGTCGGTGCCCGGTCCACCCTCGGGCGAAGGACGCAGCGACCGACCGCTAGCGGGCGCGACCCGGGTGCTTGGGGACCAACAGCGGACGGGCCACGCGCTCGTGGAAGCGGTCGGCCACATGGGCGACTCGGGTCGCGAGCTCCGGGGAGATGCGGCCGCGGGCGCGTCCGAGGGCGGCCTCCAGTTCGAACCGGGCCTGCTGCCACCGGTAGAGCCGCTGCGGATAAGCGGCCTCGTAGAGCAGCGACCGCCCCCCCGAGCCGCGCGTGCTGGGTCGGCGGCGCCCGAGGAGCCGGTCCTTCACGGTCTCGTGGAATCGGGTCCCCGGGATCGGGACGGCGATCGAGACCGAGTACCTTCCGGGGAGAACCGTCGGAAGAGACGGAGGGTCGCCTCGATGTCCTCGAGGGTCTCGCCCGGGTATCCGAGCATGAGGAACCAGAACTGGCGGATCCCCTCCGCGCGAAGGGCGCGCGCGGTCCGCTCGACCTGGGTGAGCTTCGTCCCGCGGTTCATGAGGTCGAGCATCTTCTGGGACCCGGACTCCGACCCCGACGTACACCCTCGCGAGACCGACCCTCCGCAGGCGGTGGAGGAGGTCCGGTTTCAGGAGGTCCACTCGCGCGAGGCACTCGAACTGAAGCCCCAGGTCGGCCTGGGCCATGCGGTCGATGAGCTCGTCGATCCAGGGACGGGAGACTCCGAAGACGTCGTCGCAGAAACGGACGTAGTCGACCTGGTACCGCTCCTTCAGCGCGACCAACTCCTCGACCACCCGCGCCGGGGACTGCTGCCGGAACGTACGACCGAAGGTGGGCTTGGAGCACCACGAGCAATCAAAGGGGCACCCCCGCGACGTGAGGAGGGCCGCCCGACGCTCCCCGGTCCGTTTCTTCCACTCGCCGAGGTAGCGGTCCATGTCGACGAGGTCCCAGGCCGGAAGAGGCAGCACGTCGAGGTCCCGGAGGAACGGACGGCCCGGTCCGCGTACCACTTTTCCCGCGCGGCGGACCGCCACTCCCGGGATCGTTCCGACCTCTCTGCCCGAGGCCAGGGTCCGGGCGAGCTCGAGGAGCGTGGCCTCTCCTTCGCCGGGCACGACCACGTCGAATCCGGCATCGAGGTACGCCTCGATCCGCGTGGCGGAATCGGGGCCGCCGGCGACCGTGATGGCGCCCGCCGCGTGCGCCGCTCGGGCGATCTGCCCGGAGCGTTCGAAGGTAAGGGTCTTGGTGTGCACGCCCACGAGGTGGGGCTGCACCGACCGGAGGGCGCGGGTGAGGGGGGCCAGGTCCCGGGCGAACGTCAGGTCGACCATCGAGACCTCGACCCCTTGCTGCTGGAGGTAGGCTCCCAGGTTCAGCAATCCGAGCGACGGGTAGAGCTCGATGAACTTGCGCTCCATCGGGTCCGAACGAGACATGTACGGGTCGACCAGCAGGACGCGGGCGGGGCCCTCCACCCCGCCCGTGGTCTCAGTCATGGTGGGGACTCCGCACCCGAACGGGCCTTCCCCCGTGGATCGCCCCGACTGGGCAGTACGGGACGCACCAGCCGCATTCCGTGCAGTGGGAGAGCACCTCGAGCCGGGTCGGCGTGAGCTCCATGGCGTTCGGAGGGCAGACCCCCGTGCAAAGACCGCAGAGGACACACATGTCCGGGTCGACCGTCACCACGGCGGGCTCCCCACGGTCGGGGCGCGGTGCCAGGGTGTTCGAACCATCGGCCCCGCCCGGGGATCATGCCGACGGCTTCTGCAGCTCGGGGTGGAGCGCTTTCCCCAGCGCCGAGAACCCCGTGAGGGCGCACTTGACTCGGACGGGGGAGAGTGGGATGCCCAAGAATTGGAGCACGTTGTCCCGAGTGATCGACTCCGCCTCCTTCACGGGGACCCCGACCAGGTGCTCGGTGAGCATCGACGTGCTCGCCATGCTGATGGCGCAACCGTCGCCCTCGAATCGGGCCGAATCGATCATCTGGCCCGTGGGGTCCAGCTTGAGACGGAGCGTGATATGGTCCCCGCAGAGCGGGTTGGACTCTTCCCCGGTCCGGTCCGCTCCCTCGAGCGGCCCGAAGTTCTTGGGGGTCCGGTAGTGCTGGAGGATGACCTCCTGGTACATGTCGTAAGCCATCTTCCCTCCCGATAGTTCGTACTCCGCCGACGCTATAATACGACCGTTTGCGGTCGCGGTCGTCCTTCCCTCGTCAGCGAACCCCGCGACCTTATAAACACTATCAGGTGTCTTAATCCGATGGCTACGGCAGCCGCACGGTACGAGGAATGGCTGGACCTGGACCGGGTCCGCGCCCTCTCCAAATCGCTCTCCGACCCACCCGCCATCCGAGCCGCGCGCGAGGACGCTCACGCGCGATTCCTCAAGCTTCCCCTCGAACCCAACCCCCTCTACCGAGGGTATGGCTACTTTTCGGGCGTCGACCTCTCGGGACTGGATCCGGAGCTGAGCGGTCCCCCGGTCCACCTTCCGGCGGTGCTCCCGGGGGCTATCCGGATCGTCCACGATGTGGCGGGGACCCACGTCGAGCTCCCCGAGCGACTCCGAGGGCAGGGGATCACGGTCACCACGCTGGACCAACTGCTGACCCACGGCGGAGACTCTCTCGTAGAGTTCCTGAGCGGAACCGAAGAGCTCACGGACCGGCTCTCGGCGCTCGCGGTCGCCGTCCTCAACCGGGGATACCGCCTCGTGATCCCGGACGGGGTTCGGAGCCGGTCCGCCTCCAGGAGGTCTCGGTGCTCTCCCAACCCCACGAGTCGCTCTCGATCCACCGCTCGATCCGCGGCGGGAAGAACAGCCAGCTGCTCGCCACGGAGGAGGTGTACAGCACCCCGAACGGCCACGCGGGGCAGCGGCTCTACGCGTCGCGGGTCGACCTGGAGCTGGGAGACGAGGCGAAGGCGGTCTACCTCGGCGTCCACGCACCGGACCTGCACGCCGTGTCCGTCTATCGACGGACCGCGTCGACCGGTCGGAGCTCGAAGCTGGCCTGGATCTGGAATGGCCTGGGTGGGTACCGCACCAAGATGCGCAACCATACGCGCCTCACGGGCGCGGGGTCGAGCGTCGAGGACCTGCAGGCGTTCTACGGGGCGGGCGAGCAATCGTACGACAGTTCGTTCGACCTGACGCACATCTCCACCGACACGCACGGGCAGTCGATCACCCGGGGTGTCTTCACGGACTCCGCCCGCGGGATGAGCCGGGGGCTCGTCCGCATCGAACCCCAGGCGCGAAAGACGATCGCCGTCATCTCCGAGCACGCGATGCTCCTCTCGAAGGGGGCTCGCTCGGACACGATCCCGATCCTCGAGATCCTCTGCCGGGACGTCAAGGCGACCCACTCGACCTCGGTCGCCCCCGTCGACCCGGAGAAGGTCTTCTACCTTGAGTCCCGCGGCATGAACCGTTCGGATGCGATCCGAATGATCGGGGAGGGGTTCCTTTCCTACGTCTACGACCGGGCCCCGGTCGCGGGCCTGCGCGAGATGCTCTACCCCTCGCTGAGCACGCGCTGGGACGGCGGTCAGGTCGCGTGGGTCGACGGCCACTGCCCTCTCCTACCGGCGCTCTCCGTCACCGGCACCGAAGCGGCGCCCGAGTGGCGGTTCGACTCGAAGATGCGGTGAAGCGGGGCCCAGCGCATGCCCCTCGTGCTCGACCCCGATACCCTCCCCGAACCCGTCCTTCGGGAGCTCCACCGGTCCCTCACGACCGACCTCGAGGAGATCGTCGACCTCATCCATCACCCGCGGGGGATCGTGCTGGACCCGGCGAGCCTTTCGACCGCCGAGGAACTGATCCAGACCGCGAGGGCGGTGGTCGCGCGACCGGGTCCTCGAAGCCGTGCCGAACTGGCGGCGGAGGCGAACCTGGCTTACGCTGCGATGCTGGCCGCGATCGACCTGGTCAAGTCCCACACGGACGTTCCGACCGTTCCGCGGGATCGGTCGGCGGACACAGACTGAGGCCGGGCCCGCTCGCGGACCGAGGGTCGGTCTGCCGCCGACCGCGCCCGTCATCTCGAGCTGGATGAGGCGGTTCAGTTCGATCGCGTAGTCCATGGGGAGCTCCTTCGCGAACTCCGCGAGGAAGCCCATCAGGATGAGGTGGATGGCGTCCGACTCGTTCAAGCCCCGGCTCATGAGGTAGAAGATCTGCTCCTCTCCGATCTTGCCGACCACGGCCTCGTGGGTAATGGTCGCGTCCTCCTCGTGGATCTCGTTGTAGGGGTAGGTGTCCGACCGACCTTCCTCGTCGGGGAGGAGGGCATCGCACCGGACCGCCGCCTTGACGCCCGTCGCGCCCGGCGCGACGTGGAGCAGGCCCCGGTAGCTCGTTTGGCCCCCGCGGATCGCGATCGACTTCGCCACGATCTTGCTGGACGTGTCGGGGGCCGAGTGGACCGCCTTCGCGCCGGAGTCGATGATCTGGCCATGGCTCGCGAACGCCACGGAAAGAATGTCGGCCCGGGCGCCCCGACCCTTGAGGTAGACGGACGGGTATTTCATCGTCACCTTGGAGCCCATGTTCCCGTCGACCCACTCGACGAGGGCGTTCTCGTAGGCGACCGCGCGCTTCGTGACGAGGTTGTAGACGTTCTTCGACCAGTTCTGGACGGTCGTGTAGCGCATCTTGGCGTTCGGCTCGGCGACGACCTCCACCACGGCGGCGTGGAGGGAGTTGGTGGAGTAGACGGGGGCGGTGCAGCCCTCGATGTAGTGGAGTTTCGAGCCCTTGTCGGCGATGAGGAGGGTCCGCTCGAACTGTCCGACGTTCTTCGCGTTGATGCGGAAGTAGGCTTGGAGCGGGATCCCGACGTCCACCCCCGGGGGCACGTAGACGAAGCTGCCCCCCGACCAGACCGCACTGTTCAGGGCGGCGAACTTGTTGTCGTTGTAGGGGACGACCTTCCCGAAGTCCTTCCGGACGATCTCCGGGTGCTCCTTGACGGCGGTGTCCGTGTCCGTGAAGAGCACCCCTTTCGCCGACAGGTCGGCCCGGATCTTGTGATACACGGTCCCGCTGTCGTACTGGGCGCCGACGCCGCCGAAGTACTCCCGCTCGGCCTTGGGGATTCCGAGCTTTTCGAACGTGTTCTTGATGTCGGCCGGCACGTCGTCCCAGCTCTTCTTGGTCTCCCCCTCGAGCATGGGGTTCGCATAGTACGTGTAGGCATCGAAGTCGATGTCGGCTAGGCTCGGGCCCCAATCGGGCATCGGGCGCTCGACGAAGTGCTGGTAGGCGCGCAGGCGGTATCTCCGCATCCAGTCCGGTTCGTCCTTGAAGTCGGAGATCTGTTCCACGACTTCGCGAGTGAGACCCTTCGCGATCCGGAGGCGGTACGTCTCCGGATTCTTGAAATCGGTACCGGGTGTAGTCGAGTGGAGTGACGTCGGAAGAACTCTGAGCCATCGGTGCCTCGGGCAATTGGAGCACCTAAGAGTATTTAATTTGAGGGTCGGGTCGAGCGCTACAACCCGTCCCTACCGTGGAACACATCGGAACCGACCGACCTGTTGCTGACATGGCTACAGCGGTTCTGGGATAGCAGACGGGGTCAAGAGCCCGGGCTTTGGACCGGTTTGGCGAACACCCGGATCGCTTTCCCAATCCCATCCAGGAGACGATCGATCTCGTCTTCGGTGTTGTAAAGGTAGGGGCTCGCGCGAGCGAGCGCGGGGACGCCCAGTTCGTCCATGAGGGGTTGGGCGCAGTGGTGGCCGGCACGGATCGCGATCCCATCGGCGTCGAGCAGGCTCGCGAGGTCATGGGGGTGAATCCCTCGTACCGAGAAGGAGACCACTGCCTCCCGGTCCAGCCCGCCGGGGGGACCCGTACACCCGGAAGTCGGTACCGAAGCGTAGGCGAGCCCCATCCACGAACCGCTCGTACCAAGCGCTCGCTCATGGTCACGCAGCGCTTCCCAGCCGACCCGGTCCAGGTAGTCGAGCGCGACGGAGAGGCCGATCGCCCCGGCGACGTTCGGTGTTCCCGCCTCGAATCGGGCCGGGGGCTCGCGATACTCGACCCGGTCCTGGTGGACCTCGGAGATCATCTCTCCGCCCCCCATGTACGGCGGCAGCTCCGCGAGCAGTTCTGGGCGCCCCCAGAGCACTCCGATCCCCATCGGGCCGAGGACCTTGTGCCCGGAGAAGGCCAGGAAGTCGACCCCGAGCTCCTGAACATCGACGGGGCGGTGAGGGGTCGACTGCGCGGCATCCAGCACGACCAACGCCCCGGCCTCGTGAGCGCGGTTCGAGATCTCCCGAACCGGGTTCACTGTCCCGAGGACGTTCGACGCGTGCGTGAGCGTGACGACCTTCGTCCGTGGGCCGATCAGGCGGTCGAAATCCTCCATGCGGAGCTGACCGCTCGAGTCGATCCCGGCGAAGTCGAGGGTGATGCCTCGGGTCTCCCGGAGGAAGTGCCACGGAACGATGTTGGAGTGGTGCTCCATGACGGTGGAGATGACCTGGTCACCGGTGCGGAGGTGCTCGCGACCGAGGCAGGAGGCGACCAGATTGAGGGCCTCGGTGGTCCCGCGAACGAAGATGACTCCGCTCGGGTCGGGGGCGTTCAGGAAGCGGGCCACTCGAGCGCGGGCGTTTTCGTAGGCTTCGGTCGCTTCGACGCTCAGCTCGTAGACGCCCCGGTGGGGATTGGCGTTCCTCCGGGAATAGTATTCCGACTCGGCCTCGAGCACGACCCGGGGTTTTTGGGAGGTCGCAGCGGAATCGAGGTAGGCGAGCGGATGCCCATGGAACGTTCGAGACAGGACAGGGAAGTCCTCGCGGAGCCGCGCTACGTCCATGCGCCGCGTCCGGGAGGAGGCTCACGTGGCGTTGGCGATGCCCACGCGGACCCAGTCGTACCCCTTCGCTTCCAGTTCCTCGGCGAGCTCGCGTCCGCCGGAGAGGGCAATGGCGCCATCGACCATGACATAGACCCGGTCGACCTGGATGTGCTTCAGGATCCGCTGGTAGTGGGTGATCACGAGGATCCCCGCGTCGGGTCGGTGGAGCTTGGCCACCGTGTCTCCGACGGCACGGACCGCGTCGATGTCGAGGCCGGAGTCGGGTTCGTCCAGGATCGAGAAGACGGGCCGCAGGGTCGCCATCTGGAGCACTTCGGCGCGCTTCTTCTCGCCTCCGGAAAAGCCCTCGTTGAGGCCGCGCTTGAGGAACGCGTCGTCCATGCCAAGGTACCCAAGGTGGGTCTTCAGGTCCCGGTCGAACCCGGGCATGTCGGCGTTCTCTGGGGTGTGGCGTTGCATGTACGAGGTCCAGAGGAACTTCTGGAGCGAGAGTCCGGAAACCTCCTGTGGGTACTGGAAAGCCAGGAACAGTCCCGCTCGGGCGCGCTGGTCAACCGTCATTCCGAGCAGGTTCTTCCCGTCCAGCGTGACCGTACCCGAGGTCACCTTGTACTTCGGGTGGCCCATCAGCGCATAGGCCAGCGTGCTCTTGCCCGAGCCGTTGGGCCCCATCAGGGCGGTGAGTTCTCCGCTCTTGAGAGTAAGGTTGACACCCTTCAGGATCTCCTTCCCGGCGACCTCGGCGTGGAGGTCCTTCACGATGAGGGTGTGTTCGGTGGATGGAGTCGCCATGATGCTTCGAAACCGTACGAGCCGATACCGTTATTTAAGCATGGCGCGGTGTGTAAATCCGCTCACCCCGTGGGGAGACCGTCGGCGAGAGGAATAGAAGGATGATCGCGATAGAAGGGGACGCGCTGGGCGGGACGCGAGGCCGTATCCTCGAAGAGCTTGCGGTCGCCCCACTGACGGCCCGGGACCTTGCCAAGAAGCTCGGCATTCAGGAGAGCGCTGCCCGAGGTCACCTGAGCCGGATGGAGGAGCGGGGTCTCGTCACGCCCACCTTCCGACGAGAAGGGGTCGGACGGCCTCGAAAACGGTTCGTCCTCACACCCCAGGGGCAGGACCTCTTCCCTCGAAAGTACGACCTCATTCTCGATTCCGTCGTCGATGAATTGCTCGCGAGCCAGGGGGAGGGGTTTGTCAGCGCGCTCTTCGCCGAAGCCGCGCAACGGATGGCCCGCGAGGTCACTCGCACGCTTCCCGAGCACGCCACCGAGGAGGAGCGGATGCGGCATCTCGTGGGGGCGCTCAACGACCTCGGCTTCCGCTCTCGGCTCGAGAGGGGTCCCGAAGGTCAGCGTCGTATCGTCCGGACCAACTGTATCTTCCGACACAGCGCCGTGTCCCACCCGTTCCTCATGTGTGACGTCTTCGACAAGAATCTCACCGAGGCTTTGCTCGGCGAATCCGGCCTGTCGCTCGAGGACTCGATCGGTCGCGGGGGAATCCGATGCTCCCACTTGATCCCCCTCCGCTAGCCCGGTCGATGCGGCCAGTCCGGCTAACGGAGAGCGTTCTTCGCGAGATCGAGCGGCAGGGCCGGGCAGCCTATCCTCGCGAGTCGTGCGGATTCCTGCTGGCATCGGCTCCCGAACCCGCCGGCCAACCACGCGAGTTGACAGGTATCGTGCCAGCCCACAACCAAGCGCCCCCGGAGGCGTCAGATCGGTTCCTTATCTCGGCCGACGAGCTGCGTTCGGTCGAGCCGCCGGCTCGAGGGCACCGGTCGAGGGATCGTCGGAGTCTACCATTCGCACCCCGACGGACCGGCAAGGCCCTCCCTCCACGACCGAGACGATTCCTGGCCATGGTACACGTTACCTCGTCACGTCCGTCGCACAGGATTCGGAGGGGCGGACATCCGCCTTCGAGCTCGACTCCGACCGGCGCGAGTTCTTCGAAGTAGAGCTTTGGGTCGGTCCTTCCGGCTCGACGACCGAGGGGGCTCAAACCCTATCTGCCCACTCGCCCCCCTGAGGCCACGATGGCGCACGCGACCGTCAAGCTCCCTTCCCCGCTGCGACCGTATGCGGAGAACTCGGCCGAGCTCACGATGGACGGGGCGACGGTAGGGGGGATCGTCCGCGCATTGGCCGATCGCTACCCGCCCCTCCGTCGGCACTTGTTCACGCCCGGGGGCGAGCTCCGAAACTTCGTGACGATCTACCTCAACGACCAGGACGTTCGGTACCTCCAGCGGGAAGCCACCGAGCTCAAGGAAGGGGACATCGTTTCGATCGTCCCAGCGCTCGCGGGCGGCGCTCCGGATCCGGGGAGGAAGGAGAACTCACCCGCTCCCGACGGCCCTCCGCTCACGCGCGCGGAGTTGATCCGCTACAGTCGCCACCTCCTCCTTCCCGAGGTCGGGCTCGCCGGCCAGAAGAAGCTCCGATCCTCGAAGGTCCTCCTGGTCGGCACCGGAGGCCTCGGATCGCCCGGCGGCCCTCTACCTCGCGGCCGCGGGCGTGGGGGAGATCGGGCTCGTCGACTTCGACCGGGTCGACGGGTCGAACCTGCAGCGTCAGGTGATCTACGCGACGTCGGACGTGGGTCGCCCGAAGACCTCGGCCGCGGCAGAACGACTTCGGGCCCTGAACCCGGAGATCCGGGTCGTGGAGCACGAGATACACCTCTCCTCCGAGAATGCCCTCGAGACCCTCCGACCGTACGACGTCGTGATCGACGGTTCGGACAACTTCCCGACCCGGTACCTGGTCAACGATGCCTGCGTCCTCCTCGGCAAACCCGACGTGTACGGCTCGATCTATCGGTTCGAAGGACAGGCAAGTGTTTTCGACGCCCGCACGGGACCATGCTACCGGTGCCTCTTCCCCGAACCCCCGCCTCCGGACGCCGTCCCCTCCTGCGCCGAGGCCGGCGTTCTCGGCGTGCTCCCGGGACTGATCGGAACCGTCCAGGCGACCGAGGCCCTGAAGCTCCTTCTGGGGATGGGCGAATCCCTCGTGGGTCGGTTGTTGCTGTTCGATCCCGGTGAGATGAGGTTCCGGGAGGTCCAACTGCGAAAGAACCCGGACTGCGCCCTCTGCTCGCCGCGGGCCACGCAGACGGGTCTCATCGACTATGACCAGTTCTGCGGCATTTCAGCGACGGCGGGCCAGGCCGGTTCGGCGTCGGTCCCGAGATCTCTCCCACCGCGCTCCAGCAGGCGCTTCGCTCGGACGACCCGCCCCTCCTCCTCGACGTGCGGGACCCGGAGGAATGGGCCATCACCCGAATCGAGGGGGCCCGTTTCATCCCCCGCGCCGAGCTCGCCGAAAAGGTGGACGAGCTGACGCGCGCGAAGGCGATCGTGCTGTACTGTCGGAGCGGACGTCGCTCCGCGCTCGCCACCGAGCTCCTCCTCGAGCTCGGGTTCACGAACGTGAAGAGCCTCGAAGGTGGCATCCTCGCGTGGGCCGACCAGGTCGACCCGTCGATTGTCAAGTACGCTGAAATCTTCCCCGGAGGGCAAATCGCGGGTGCTGTTCCCGGGAGTCGCGGTCAGGCCTTTTCCATAGTATCTTAACCCACCTCGTGATTGCGCCGTCTCGTTGAGGCGACGCGCGGGCCCGCAGCAATGGCTCTTGGCCGGCGCGGCGATTCTCGCCTTCCTTTTGGTGCTCGGCCCGATGGCGCAGGTCCACCCGGCGTCCTCGGGGGTTCGCACTTCGGCTCAAGGGGCCTCCGCGATCCCGGCCGCCTCCGACTTTTCCGCGACGGTCGACTTCCAGGGGGTCCCCGTGGCCGACCACACTTCCTCGGATTCGGCCATCACGACGTCGTTCGCGGACCAGTTCTCGACGGTCTTCCATTGGAGCAGTCCCGACCAGGCAACGTTGGTCACCAAGGGTGAGCTGAGCGTCCTCTTCTTGGGGGCCTCGATTGGGACCTCGGCCCAGACGATCTCCGGGGCGGTTCCCAACACGACCGGGTCCATCACGCTCAGCAACACGGACTTTTCGCAAGACAAGTATCTCTTCGAGGGAGTGTACGAATGCCAGGCGACCCTCTTCGACCAAGGAACGGCGATCTGGAACACCACGTTCTGGGTGTGGATCCAGGCTCCGGACCACCTGACCGTCGTCAACGTCGCCCTCATCTTGATCGGGTTCTACGAGGTGTGGCAGATCATCGCTCTCGGAAGCGCCCGCGTGGCTCGAAAGGAGCTGGGCCTCGAAAAGCCTCCGAAGCAAGGAGGACCTAGGATGGCGGGCGGCGTCTCCGGAGCAGCCAGCGGCGGGGTCTTGGGTCTCGTGCTGGTCTTGCTGGCCCAGCAGTTCGGCTACCTCGACTTCACCACGCTCGAGCAGACCCTGATCATCGTCATTCTCGTGATCTTCGTTTTTGCCGTGGTCTTCGGACTGCTGGGGCGCGCGCTGAAGGCATCAGCCATTCGGCGGGCGAAGGCGGAAGCGGGGCTCGAACCGCCGGCCACTACCGCAGCCGAACCTGCCGCTGCGGCACCGTCCGAGCCACCCGCGGCGCCGGGGACCCCTGCCCCGCCGCCGACGGAACCGGGGACTCCCCCACCCTCTTAGAACGACCCCGGGGCGTGCGGGCTCTCTTTCGAGGGGTCTCCGACGTCCACGGCGAGTGATCCGGAGAAGTACCGGACCCGGCGCGAGAGCTCCCGCGCGAACCCGGCGGGGTCGGCGGGGGAAAGGAACAGAGGGTATTGGCTCGGAGAGACGAGCAACCCGAATGTGTCGGTGTAGATGGAATCGAACGTTCCCACGCGGGGACTCCACATCCGTCCCCTCCATCCCCACGAACCGAAGAACCCGACCGGGCTTAGGTCGCGAATACTGGCGTACTCGATCTGACGGACGTCATCGAGAGCGACGCGCCTTCCACCGAGGATCCGGCGGGCGTGCAGGTAGGTGTCGTCGATCGTGTACTCGGTCGAGAGGTACCTGGCCAAGAGGAGCAGGACCAGAGCGAGGAGCGTGTAGGGGACCCAGGCCTGAACCGAGGAGCCACGGAAAAGGAAGAGCACGATGAGGAGCAGGACTACGTACGCCCCTATGTTCCACGGGGAGATCTTGGCGCGGTCGTGGTATCGACCCTGGTGGTCCATGTGGCCGGTGTGCGGGGCGCGGCGCGGTGGTACCGGAGGGGTGCCCGCGGGGGAACTCACTCTCGACCAGTAACCGCACCGTTCTTATCGACTTGCGGTCGGTTCTTCGCCGTTCGGGGTCGGCCGTCCGCGATGAGACGCCGATATGGTGCGGGGGGGCGAGAGATCGTATAGGATACGGTGGGAGAACCCGACGATCTGGGGCTCGTCCTCGCCCCCATACGAATAAAGCCGTAGCGCACGTTCGGGAGTCATGGCCTCTCGCCAGGCCAGGATCCCTATCGCCGCGACGACTCTGCGGCCCGAGGCGCTCGCCGGCTTCAACGGCGGCCGGCTGCGGGGCTGGGGGATGATCGCCGCGCTCGTGCTGATCCTCCTCGCTCTCCTCTCGTGGCCCAGCCGGTACAGTTTCACGGTCTTGCTGGTCGCAGCGGCCGCCCTCATCGGCGTCGTGGCGTGGGTCCATTTCACTCTTCCCGAAACCGAAAACGGCGAGTACGAGAAACGGGACCCGCTCGGTCGGCTCCCCTAGCGGAACGGGCCTGGACGTAGCCGCTCACTTCGCCCACAGGGAAGGTCTCGGCCCCGTCAGCCGTCGGCTTCGTACTGGTAGTCGCCTACGAGGAAGGATTTCTGTCCCGGACGGTAAGGCCCAAATCCGCCCTTCGTACACCGAAGCAGAACTCCTCGCTTCCCTTGGAGAGACGTGTCGTCGCAGTCCCGCGGTTCGGTCCTCCACCGATAAGGACCGTACTCTTTCCCGCCCCGGGAAGCTCAGGGGTGCCTCACTTCGTCTCTTCCTTTTCGGGAGGCCGCGGGTCAACCTTGCGACGGTCGTTGGTCGTTCTCGGCATGAACTCCTTTGAACCGCCAGGTAACCGGCCAAAGATGCGAACGAGGCTCACCTCCACCCGTCGCATTGTTTGGCCTTTCTTCTTCTTTGCCGCCGGCATCAACCTTCGTGATCTCTTCTGGGCCTTATCGTCTTACGGACCATTCCGGCCGCGGGCAAAACTCGGGGCGCCATCCCCACTACTTCAGAGAACGACGATCGGGGATGTGTAGGATCCCGATACAGAGGTTGACCCGTCGCCCCTCACGGTCGGTGCAAACGCATAGGGTGGGTTGGATGCCGTGAAACTGAAGGACCCCGACGGGGCGCTCGAATTGAAGATAGGACCGTCCGCTCCAACAATCTGGAGACCCACCGGGGTGCCGCCCACGGTCGAAAACGTGCCCGTGACGTGGGCTCCCACGGGAAAGTTGATTGAGGGACAGTAGGGACCGTAGGTCGCGTAACATCCGTCCGAGAAGCCAACAGAGTACGGTGTAGAAACTGGTATTGTGAACAAACAGACGACCGCGACGACTACCACGACAACCACAACGACGATCAGGTTTCGACCACGGTGGCTCGGCTTGGCGGGCGGCGATGGGGGAACGGCGGCCACAGTTTGTCATGCCGCCGGTCAGCATCAGGATTCGGGAATCCCGGTGACCCTACGGAACTCGATAGGTCGACGAACACCCCATCTCCGTGGACGTGAACTGCCCTCCGACGTCGCCTCAACGCCCCTAGGGTCACGTCCGCGGATTTGTCGAAATTGGTCGGCGTGTCCAGCGTATCGAGGTCGAGGATAAGCGGGCGGCCAACGGAATGGCCCAGATGGCCGGCTTCTTTGAGGAGGCGCGCGAGATGCGGCCGGGACTGTCCTCCGATCGTCAGGCGGCGGGCTCGTAGTAGGTACTCGCCCTGGGCCCTCTGTTCCCGGTCGAGCACCGACCCCTCCCGGTTGATCCGGGGGCGTAGGGTCTCGGCGTCGCGGCGGAACGTCACGTCGACCGTCCGCAGGAGCTGGTTCATTCCCTCGCGCATCGGGAACGGTCCGTCCCCCGCCGGCGGAGCCGTCGATCCCTTCGGGCCGGAAGACCATGAGCGCATCGGAGGCGAGGTCCAGGAAGTAGACGTCGTGGTCGACGACGAGCGCGCTGACCGCTTGCCGCTCGACCTGCCGGCGGATCAACCGGGCCATGGCCATCCGTTCGTCGGCGTCCAGGTACGCGGAGGGCTCGTCCAGAAGGTAGAGCGTGGCGGTCCGGGCGAGGGCCAGCGCGACCGCGGAACGTTGGAGCTCGCCGCCCGAGAGGTCCGGGCAACGCGACGTCCAGGATCTCTTCGAGATGCAGGCCGGGCACGAGGTCTCGTTCGAACGTGCGGTGGTCGAAGGTCGGCTCGCTCGCCAACGCGCCCGCCCGCTCGCGGAGGCTGGCCGACTGGGTCGCCTTGAGGTACTGGGGTTTGTAGCTGACGGTCACCCCGACCGGGGGCGTCCCGAGGGAAGGGGTCTCGACCCCGGCGAGCATCCGGACGAAGGTTGTCTTGCCCGTCGCGTTCGGGCCCACGATCCCGACCGTTTCCCCCTTTGCGATCCGACCCGCTCCGACGCGGAGGTGGAACTCGGGGAAGCGCTTCTCGAGCTCCGGGAACTCGACGAGGGCGTTCTGGCGAGCGGGGGGCTTGGGCGGATGGGCGACGAACCGCACGGCCTCGGTCCGGAAGCCGGACGTTCTCGTCCTTGAGGTAACCGGTGAGGTAGGTGTTGATCGCGGAGCGCATCGGGATGCGGGTGGCTCACCACACCGAACGCCGCCGACTCTCCGTAGAGCAGGTGCGCCTGGTCGGCGAGGTAGTCGAGGAGCGCGAGGTCGTGCTCGACCACGATCACGCTCTTCGTTTCCCCCAGTCGTCGGAGGATCCGTGCGACCGAGAGGCGGTGGACGATGTCAAGGTAGCTCGACGGCTCGTCGATGAGGTAGAGGTCGGCGTCGGTCGCCAGGACGCGGGCGAGCGCCGCCAGCTGGAGCTCGCCTCCCGAGAGCTCCGTCATCGGGCGCTCGGCGCGGTGCGACATGCCGACCTCGGACAGCACCGCGTCCGCTCGACTCCCGGCGGCGCCCACGTAGTCGCGGACTCGGTCACCGGACTCGGCGAGGCGGTCCACGTACTGGGGCTTGACCACCGTCTTCAGCTCCCCTCGGGCCACCCGCTCGAAGTGCGCGTGGAGGGCGGTGCCACGGTAGTGTTCCAGGACCGGCTCCATCCGGCGGTCTGGTCGTAGTGGCCCAGGTTCGGGACCTCGATCCCTCCGAGGACCCGGAGCGCGGTCGACTTCCCGATCCCGTTCGGACCGAGGAGGCCGGTGATGCCAGTCGGAGGAGGGATGGGTAGTCGATAGAGACGGAACCCGTTGTACCCGTACCGGTGGACGATCTCCGACTCGTCCGCCTGGGGCGTGTTGAGGATCTTGATGGCGTCGAACGGGCACTTGTGCACGCAGATGCCGCACCCGATGCAGAGGGTCTCGGAGATGATCGGTTTCCCGTTCGGTCCCTCGACGATGCACTCCTGCCCCATGCGGACCGGCGGGCAGTAGGCCTGGCACTCCCACTGGCATTCCTTCGGATGGCACCGGTCGTTGAGGAGGATCGCGATGCGCGCCACGTTCACGCCTCCTTCAGGTCCGAGAGGACGCGGCCGTCCTCGACGGTCAGATGGCGCCGCGCCCGGCGGGCGACCGCCGGGTTGTGCGTGACGAGGAGCAACGTCGCGTCCCGCTCGCGGCGGACCTGCTCGAGAAGGTTGAGGATCCCCTCCGTGTTGACCCGGTCGAGCTCGCCGGTCGGCTCGTCCGCGAGCAGAAGACCGGGGCGGTTCGCGAGCGCCCGGGCCACCGCGACCCGCTGTTCCTCTCCGCCCGAAAGTTGGTGAGGGTACGCCCGCTCCCGCCCCGAAAGACCGACCTCGGAGAGCAACTCGGAGGCCCGCTGCTGTCGGGCCCCGCGCGGCATTCCGAAGGCCCGCATCGGGAGTTCCACGTTCTCGCGCGCGGTCAAGGACGGGAGTAGGTAGAACCGCTGAAAGATGAACCCCACGCCTTCGAGGCGAAGCCGGGACCGCTCACGGTCCGTTCGACTGCCGACCGAACGGCCGTCCCAACGCACCTCGCCCGTTGTCGGCGCGTCCAGCAATCCGATGAGGTTGAGGAGGGTCGTCTTCCCGCAACCGCTCGGGCCCTCGAGCGAGACGAACTCGCCCGGAGCGACCGAGAGCGTCACCCCGCGGAGGGCCCGGACCTCGTCGGCCTCCCCGGCACCATACGTGCGCTCTACGCGGACGAGGTCGAGGGCCGGCGCCCGGGACCCGTTCATCGCAGCGCCTCCGCTAGGTCGATCTTCAGGGCGGCGCGCGAGGCCCACCCGCCGGCGAGGAGCGAGAGGCCGACGATGCCCGCCGCCAGCTCGACGAGGGTGAGGGGGACGAAGATCGCCAGTCGCGCGGCCTCCTGGACCGTGGAGGTGGCCCACGTCGCGATCGCCTCGACGAGGAGATAGCCGCCGAGCACTCCCGCCGCGGCGCCGGACGCGGAGAGCAGGACCCCCTCTCCGATCACCGTCCCCGCGATGGAGGCTCCCGGCTGACCGATGGCGCGGCGGATCCCGATCGAGCGACGTTCCGTCTCGACCCTCCGCACGAGCACCAAGGTGAGGAACACCAGCCCCACCGACAACCCGACCGAGGAGAGGGCCAGATAGAAACCGGTCAGGACCGCGCTGGCGGATTGAAGCTGCTCGGCCTCTTGGGATAGGGCGCTGACTCCGTAGAACGGTACCAGCGCCTGGATCTGGTCCCGGACGGACGTCAGGACGTGGGGCTCGGTCGTGGCCGACGCTACGACCGCCACTTCCACCGTATCCGCGGCGTCCGGAACGGGGGCCGATCCACCCCGTGCGTACCCGGTCATCACCTGAAGATCCGAGAGCGGCAGCAGCACGGCAAAGGCCCCGGTCGGCCCCAGCGCGGTCGGCGGCACGCCGAAGGTGCCCGTGACTTGGAAGGCGGCGGCACCGCTCCCATTGGCCGTCGGGCCGAGCCGTAGCTGGTCACCGATCGCCACGTGCTTCGCCTGGGCAAAGGGGGAGGAGACGAGTACATCGTACGTTGCCGGGCCGGCGTAGCTGCCGTTGTCGTAATGGACGAGGTCGGTGGGGTCTCCGAGAGGGAGCGGACTGGGGAAGAGCCCGGATTCCGCCGGGCCGAGGGTGGGGGCGAATTCGCCCGGAATGATCCCTTCGGCCAGAACGGGAGTGGCCCCCGAGCCGTTCGGGAAGGAGTCGATCGGCACGCTGAGCACGGGCGACGCGGCCGCGACGGACGCGAGGGAGAGGATCCGCTGGGTCAGGGCGTGCGCGTTCGCGATCCCGTGGAGGCCGGCCGCGCTGACGACGATCTGGTATCCTGCGTTTTGGAGGTCGGCGAGCTCGTGACTGGAGACTCCCCCTCCGACACTGAGAAGGACGACGGGCAGCGCTACGGCCGTCGCGATCGCTACGATGGCGAGGAGAGCCTGCATTCGAGCGTGTCGGAGACGGCGGCCGCCGCCCCGCCCGATCACGGGGCCCTCAGCTCCTCGGCCACCGGGAGTTGCATGGCCCGGGCCGCGGGAGCGATCCCCGCCACCAGCCCGATTGCAACAACGAGCGCCACCCCCGACAGGAGGACCGTGCCGTTGAACGAAACGAACGAGAACCCGCTCGGTAGCCCCGCGAGGAGTCGGAGGAGGAACGAGTTGATCCCGATCGCACTGAGATACGCGATCGGCAGTCCGACGAGCAGACCTAGGGACGAAAGGAGCAATGCTTCTTCGACGACCAAGCCAGCCACCCGTCCGCGAGAGTGGCCGATCGCCCGGAGGAGAGCGATCTCGCGACTCCGGTCGTCGACGGACATCTGGAGGACCGTCGTCGTGAACAGCGCAGCGACGACGAGACCGATCGCGCCGATGAGGTCACCGAACGTCCGGTAGAGGTCGACGAGCGTGTTGGATCGCCCCCAGAATGTCCGAGAGGGTGAAGACCGTCAGGCCCGGAAACGCGGCGCCGATCCGCTCTTGGTCCTGGGTGGCCAGGGTCGGGTCGTGGAGGTGGACGAGGACCAGCGAGCCAAAGTCCGTAGAGGAGCTCGCCCCCCCGACCAGGGTTTGCAACTCGGACAGATAGGTGAACGCGAGGAGGGCCGACGGCAGTAGCCAGAACGGTCCGGTGATACCCACCACGCGAAAGGCCGTGGCGTTCGCATACCATCCGGCCAACTGGGCGGGGCCCGTCGGGGCCGATGCAGCGGCCCAGACCGAGCTGCCGACGGACACTCCCAGCACTCCGGCCAAGCCCTGATCGAGCTCGATCTCCCCCGTGCGGGGCCCCTGGTACGTGCCGTTCGCATAGTGGGGGTCGCCCGGAACGCTGAAGCCCGACCCATTGTAGACCTCGGGGGTCTCGATCCCGGTGTTGTCGCCGGGGATCCAGCCCACGGTTCCGGAGCCCGTAGGGCTCCAACCCGGAGGCACCGAGCTCGCGTTCGCGGCGCCCCAGAGCGAGGCGTTCCCGAACACAAGGTCGCTGACGAGCCACGGGCTGGCCGTCGCCACGTTGGGGTCGGCCGCCGGAATGTCCGCCGCGAGCGAGTGCGCTTGAACCATCGGAGGGAACGTGTCCTGGGAGAAGGTCGTGTTGGCGCTCGCGATCAAGAGGTCGACCCCGCTCGCATCGGCCAGCGTCGCGAGCGCTCGTCTGAATGCCCGAGGAGAGCGCGAGGAGGAGCACGACGAGACCCGACGGCCAGCCCCACTCCGAGGGAGGTCAGTGTCGAGCGGCCCGGCGGCGACGAATGGAGTCCCAAGCGTACGCGCATGATCTCCCCGCGGCTCGACCTAAGGACCGCTGGACCGGCGCAGCTCGCCCATCGTGGATTCGTGGTACGCCTCGACGTTGTATTTGTGGATCGATTCCTCGCTGACGGTCGAGGCCCGAACGATCACGTCGTCCGGCACCCTCGGGAATCGAGCGGGAAGGCTTCCCAGGAGGTCACGGATCACGTCCTCGACGAACTTCGGGTTCCGGTGGGCGGCCATCACGACCCGACCCTCGTCCCCTCGCTTGAGGATCGCGAAGGTCGGACTCGACTGGGCGGCCTCGATCGCATCGATGATCTCGTCCACCTCGACGTCCCCCCTCCGCGGAAATCGAACATGAGCCGGGTTCGATTGCGCTGGTTGTGAGTGATCATCGGGAGCGATTTCAGCTGCGGGTCAGTGAGCAAAGGGAACTCGGTCTCAAGCTTCTCCCGCGTCGTCTCCATCGCGCACGGACAGGCGGTCATGCCGACGGCTTCGGCGCCGATCGCGCGCTCGAGATGGACGGTTTGGTCGGGGGCCCGAAGGGCGCGCGCCTCGGCGCGGAGGAGGTAGTCCTCGAAGCTCTGTCGGTCCGCCGAGACCCCGCGCCGGAGGAAGTACTCCGCCTCGGCTTCGACCGTCGCCTCGGTCGCGTAGGCATGCCGGGCGAGCAGTTCTCGCGCGATCGAGGAACACGCCGACTCGAGGCTGTCCGCTGGCTGGAGGACCGTTCGATCGACGATCTCGGCCAGGA
The DNA here is from genome assembly GCA_963842165.1 of uncultured Thermoplasmata archaeon. Classification (GTDB taxonomy): domain Archaea; phylum Thermoplasmatota; class Thermoplasmata; order Lutacidiplasmatales; family UBA184; genus Lutacidiplasma. The sequence continues at coordinate 338,795 of CAWJFK010000022.1, forward strand.
TCTCCGCGTTGCGCGAAAGGTCCGAGCCCTTCCGATCCGCCGGCAGGTCGACCGCCAGACCGATCGTGACCGCGAGAACGTTGACGCGGTCGGGGCGACGGATGGAGAGCGGTTTGCGAATCCCCGATAGCCCTACCGAGCGGAGCTGGAGGCGCCCTCGGTTCGGGGCCATGGCGTGGACGTCCTTCATCACGCGGCCCACGAGGGGTCGGCTTAAACGGGTTGCCGAGGAGGGCGGCCTCCCTTTCTTTGGGGGCGCGAGGGTTATACCTGAGTGGCCGGTTCCAAGGCTGATGTCCGAGAACGCGGCCGTTCCTCCCCCGACGCTCCCGACCGCCGACACCGCCCCGGCTCTCGCGAGCCCTCCGGCCCCCGGCCCGTACTCGGAGCGGGAGCGGCTGATCACCGAGAACTTGAAGCAGATCTACGACCCCGAGATCCCGATGAACATCGTGGACCTCGGCCTCATCTACGGTTTCGAATGGGCCGGAGACGACGTCACGCTCAAGATGACCCTCACCGCGCCCGGGTGTCCCGTGGCCGGGATCCTCGCCGAGGAGGTCAAGAACGCCATCGAAAAGGTGCCGCAGGTCCACGGCGCGAAGGTTGACCTCATCTGGGACCCTCCGTGGAGTCCGGACCGGATGAGCGAGTTTGCGAAGCGCCAGTTCGGCTACATGTAGGTTGGCGCCGGAAGCTTCGAGGGGAAGGGGAGCGGCTCTCCTACCCAGCGTCCGCGGAGGACTCCGAGCGTGTCACCCTCCTCGACCCCGGAGGACATGGCCGGGTTCCTGAGCCTCGGCGACCTCGAGGAGGCCGCTTCCCGCAAGATCCCGCCCGCGCTGTGGAACTACGTCCAGGGAGGAGCCGCCGAGGAGACCACGCTTCGGGACAACCGGGCAGCCTTCGCGCGACGCACCCTGCGATCGCGCGTTCTCGTGGACGTCACGGAGCTCGACCCGTCGACCACGATCCTGGGTGCCCCCGTGCGAGCCCCGTTCTTCGTGTGCCCGACAGCGTACCACGGTTCCATCCACCCCGACGGGGAGTTGGGGACCGCTCGGGCTGCGAGTGCCGCGGGAGTGTTGGCCATGTTCAGCACGCTCTCCACGGCTTCCCTCGAACAGATTGCCGCGGCCGCACCGGCCGGTCCGCGCTGGTTCCAGCTCTACCTCCAGCCCGAGTTCTCCGCGAACCGTCGCTTGGTCGAGCGGGCCCAGCGGGCGGGCTACACCGCGATCGTGCTCACGGTCGACCTTCCCGTGCTCGCCAACCGCGACCGCCAGGCGCACGGGGGGTTCGCCCTGGAGGCCTGGCCGCCGCTGGGGAACGGGGCGGACGTGATGGGGCCTCCGCGAAGGTTCGAGGAACGGGGCGGCGTCTTCACCCTGCGTCCCGACGCAGGGGTCGGATGGAAGATCGTCGACCAGCTCCGCGAGATCACCGACCTCCCGATCGTGGTGAAGGGGGTACTGACGGGAGACGACGCCCGACTGGCGGTCGAGCATGGGGCGCGGGCGGTCGTGGTCTCCAATCACGGCGGCCGCCAGCTCGACGGGGCGCCGGCGAGCCTGGACGCCCTTCCCGAGGTCGCGAACGCCGTTGGGGGTCGGGCGGAGGTTTACCTCGACGGAGGCGTCCGGCGCGGCAGCGACGTCGTCATGGCCCTCGCCCTCGGCGCACGCGCGGTGGGATTGGGCCGCCCGATCCTGTGGGGCCTCGGGAGCGGAGGGGAGAGGGGGGTGGCTCGAGTGCTGTCGCTCGTGCTGACCGACCTCCTCACGACCATGGCGCTCACCGGGCGCCGACGGGTCTCCGAGATCGACGTGAGCGTGCTCGGACCGCGCCGCGGGGCCTGAGTCGGTCGGCCGGAGGCGGACGCGAAGTTTGATGGTCCGGTGCCGGTCTCTCTCGGGCCATGATCGTCCGCGACCTCCGCTGGGGTGACTTCGACTCCCTGACCGAGATGTACTTCCATCTCTACGAAGAACGCGCGGCGGGGGAACCGATCGGGATCAGTCTTTTTGCCGAGCGACCGAGCCTCGCCGACGAGGTCGAGTGGTTCGCGAACCTCTATCGGAAGACGCTCGACCGCCAGTGGTTCACCTCGATCGCGGAGGACGAGGGACGGGCGGTCGGGAACTGCACGATCCAGCCCCGCATCCCGCGCGCGGACAGCGAGCTCGGGCACGTGGGCGTGCTCGGGATCCTCGTCGACCACCGGTTCCGGGGCCGGGGGCGGGCTGGGCCCTACTCCTCGACGCCCTCCAGCGGGCCCGGGGTCGATTCGAGATCGTGCGACTCAGCGTCTTCGCCGACAACACGCGGGCCAAGGAACTGTACCGACGGGTCGGGTTCGAGCCGTATGGCCGTCTTCCGCGCGCGATCCGGCGGGGGACCGGTACATCGACGAGGAGTTCATGTTCCTCGACCTCGCCCGGTGGGTCCCCCCGGTCGAGGCCCCGAACCGTTAAACCCCAAAGCGGTTCGTATCGCCCGATGGACGAATCGGGACGGTGGAGGACCGAGCTGGAGGAGGAGCGGCGCCAGAAGGACGACTTCATGGCGCGGCACCGGGAATCCCCGTTCATCTCCGCGCGCGTCCCGTTCCACGACCTGCGCTATTTCCCCCCGATTGGGCCCTCCGCGTGCGCGCCCGCCTCGACCGGTTGACGGTGCCCGCGGAAGCTTACTTGCGCACGAACCGGGACGGCTCGGCGGTGATGCGGTACCTGGGCGACCTCCACTTTACGATCGGCAAGACCGCGGTTCACCTGCGGCTCTACCACGCGGGCGAGGGCGTGGGAACGTCGGTCTTCGTGCCGTTCCGCGACTCCACCAGCGGCCGGGAAAGCTACGGACCGGCCGGTACGTGACGCTCGAGCTGAACGAGTCCGACGAATACGACCTCGACTTTAATCGCGCGTTCAACCCCTACTGCGCGTACACCGACGATTTCGAATGCGCGTTTCCTCCCGCCGAGAACGACCTCCCGGTCGCGATCCGGGCCGGCGAGAAGGTGTGGGCCGCCGACCAGAACCCGGCGGCTCCTTCGTCCATCATGATCGAAGCCGTGGCGAAGTACCGCGCGGCCAAGTCCGGAAACCGAGCGAGGGCGGCCCCCGTTGGGAAAGCCCGCTCGAGGCCCCGGACGACCTCCGCCCCTCGACCGCGGAAGGGGAGTTCGCGGCCGAGCGCCGGAAGAAGGAAAGCCCGTCCTACAGGTGCGGGAAAAGGCCGAGGATCCCGTTCAGCGACGAACTGCACGCCGACGGCCGCCAGCATCAGCCCTAGGACTCGGGTCATGGCCATCACGCCGACGCGACCCACGGACCGTAGGATGCGCTGGCCGTAGCGGAAGATGAAGTAGGTCAGCACCGTGACGATCCCGATCGCGACGAACGTGGCCACGATGATGAAGGGGTCGCTTCCGGCGTTCCCTTCGTAGATCATCACGGTCGAAATGGCCCGCGGCCCGGCGAGCAGGGGGATCCCGAGCGGGACGATCCCCACATCGCTGCGACGCGATCGCGATACGCTCGTCGCTGGGGGAGAGCTTGGTCCGAGTGACCTCGCCGCGCAACATGTCATAGGCGACGAGGAAGAGGAGGATCCCGCCAGCGACTTCGAAGGCGGCGAGAGTGAACCCGAAGGCGAGGAACAGGAAGCGTCCCACCAGGGCGAAGGTCGTGAGGACGACGCCGAGCGTGATTACCGCGCGGCCGAGCACGGCTTGACGGTCCTTCGTCTCGAAACCTTCGGTGAGCGAGACGAAGAACGGCAAGGTCCCGATCGGGTCGACGAGGGCGAAGACGGTGACAATGATGGCGGCGTATACGGCCAGGTTGAACATCGATCCATCGCTCGGGCGGGGGGCAGGACCTCAGGGACCCCATGAAGGCTTCGACCCCACCGGATCGGGGCTATCGAATCGCTGCCAGAATGCGGCTCTCTCCGTGCGACCAGACCACTTCGACCTCTCGAAAAACCGGCCCGGAGCAGGCGCGCGCGATGGCCGGCGATATCGGGGGTAGGGGTTCCCATGTGTTCGTGAGGGAACCGCTGGGACCGGAGCGCGAGTTCGGATCGGAGAGCCGGCTCGCGCGCGACCTCCTTCCACCACTGGGTCCAGGTCTCGGCCGTCCGTTCCGAGGGCGACCGCACGGAGGCGGCCTCGGCGTGACGGAGCGCGCGGGCCGCCCTGCGAAGGCGGACGGCGCTCGACGGGTAGGAGAGATGGTCAGCGTTCAGCAGGACGCCTCCCGGCCGGAGACGGCGCGCGATCTCCCGGTAGCACTGCGCGAGCTGGGAGCCGCTCAGCCAGTGGAGAGCCGTGGAGGAGAGGGCGGCATCGAACCTCCCGCGAAGAAGGGCGACGGCCCAGTTCGAGGTTCGAAGATCGGCGTCGACCCAACGCATTCGACCGCGCACGCTCCCGAGACCCGTCGCGCCCAGTCGGAGCAGGACCCGGGTCGAAGTCCACGCCGACCGAGCTCGCTCGCGGAAACCGCGCCAGCAGCCGCTCCGACACCGCACCGGTCC
>CAWJFK010000023.1:0-258003 GCA_963842165.1 uncultured Thermoplasmata archaeon
GGGACTGCGCCTTGCGGGAAGAAGGCCGAGGTCCACGAGGGTTTGGCGGGCGGCGTCTTCGACCTTGGGAACCGGTCCGAAAAGCTCAGCTTGAACTCGCGTGTCTGCCACGTACTTTCCCGTTTCGAAGAACCGGCCCATCTCCATCATCCCGCGGATGTTCCGGCTGAAGACGCTCGCGATCCGGCCCAGGGCGCCCCCCATCGAGCGCATCTTCATCGGCCGGCCGAGCAGACGTCCGACCAGTTCGGCGAGCTCGGGTCCCGAGAGGGCCCGGTCGGATCCGAGGTCGATCCGCTGGCCGAGGGCGCGGGGCTCGTCCACGGCGAGGGAGAGGGCGCGGGCGACCTCGTCCGGGGCGATGTAGGTCATTCGAACACCGGCCGGGGTCATGCCCATGACCCGACCCTTTTCCAGGCCGTCCTTCATCCACTTCCGGTACGCGCCGGTCGGGGCGCCCAGGAAGGCGCCCGGACGCAGCGCCACGAACGGGACCCGCAGTTCCTGCAGGTAGTCCTCCGTGACCTTCTTGGCCCAGAAGTGGGGAACGTCGGGAGCCTGGTCGCACGCGAGAATGCTCAGAAAGACGAACCGCGGCACTCCCGCCTTCTTGGCGGCGTCCACGAGATTGTGATTCCCCTCGAAATCGGTGCGAAGCGTGTCGGTGGGTCTCCGTCCGGAATAGCCGATGGCCGAACTGATCACGGCTGAAACCCCGGTCATGGCGCCCACCAACGAGGGAGGGTCCAGCATGTCCCCCCGGACGACCTCGATCCTGTCCTTCGGCAGTCCGGTCACGTCGCTGCCGGGTCGCACGAGCGCACGGACCGTCTGGCCGCGAGCTCGAAGGGCCCGCAGGGTCCGCCCGCCCAGGTCTCCCGTGGCGCCCACGAGGAGGATGGGACCTGTGTCGGGCGACGATGGGGCGGACATGGCGTCGGGACCGGCCGGATCGTTATAGTGGCTCGGACCCACCATGAGACCGCCCCTTCTCTATCGAGTGGGGAGTGCGCGAATCTCGGAGGGGGTGTTCTCCGGGGGATTCAAGCCCCCCGTTCCAATCTCGATATCGCGGGGCGGCCACCGACGCTAGCTCTCGATCGCGGAGGCGGGAGGTCGTCCACGAATCTCCGGGCCTCTGAGGTCCGTGGTGACGCGGAGGGCGAGTTGCCGAAAACGAGCCCAGGGACTCGGTCGTCCGGGATAGCGCTCTTGGAGACGTGCGTCCAAGGGTTCGAACGCATTCCAGTCGGCGACGATGCTGTACTGAAGAAAGTCACGGACGAGCTTGTAGTCGAGCGTCCCGGAGAGCACCATCTGACCGATCAGTTCGTACTGGTAGGCAAAGGCCCGGCTTTCGAAATCCTCGAGGGTGTTGTCGAACCCCGTCCAGCCCGACGCCGAAGCGGCCTCGACCGAACGATGCATCTTCCATCGCCGCGCCGCAAAGTCGGCCGAAGTCAGTTGCTCCATCATCGAGAAGGCCAGGTTCCTCCGGGCGTCGATCCGGGTCGCTCTCAGATTGTAGGCCAGAAGGCAGACCGAGACCACGAGCGCGGAAGACGCCGCGATGCTGACCCACATCACGACTTCGGAAAGGTCCACGCCGCGCCAACCGCGCGTCGTATGAAGAACTATCGTTCCGTCTTCTCGGCGGAATGGGCGAACCGACTCAGAGAGCCAGGCGCCCTAGGGGCGCTCGACCTCCAGCGACGGGTCAGGGACCCGTGCCCACCCCGTGTCGAGGGCGGTCGGGTAGCCACGGAGCTTGAGCCCGTCCCGCTCGGTCCGCAAGAGACCCTCCCGAGAGAGGGTCGTGACGTTGTACCCCACGGACGATTTGGACGCCTGTCCAGCTCGGGCGCTCCCATCCCCGGATTCCTGGACCTCCAGCACGAGCGCTCGTGCTACCAGTCAGTCGGGAATCCGAGTGGAGCTGCCCGCCCTATCCAGGGCAGCCTCGATCACGCTGAGCGCGTGCGTCGAAAGGTCAAAGAGGACCGGTAGGCACGGCACTCGCCCGGCTACTCCAGGTACGTATGGCCGCCGAAGCTGGCACCGAACGCAGACTCCTGAGCAGCCCCGACCACGACCGCTGTACCGCTGATGGCCACCGAATCACCGAAGACTCCGTTGGACTGCGCGTTGGGGCTGGTGAGCGTTAGGTTCAGGGCGCCCTTCGTGGCGTCGAACGTATAGGCGTGGCCCGCGAAGACCTGACTCAAGACCGATTCGTCGAGGGCCCCGACCAAGACAGATTGTCCGCTGATTGCCACCGCGTCGCCGAACCCTCCGTCGTACTGAGCGTTGGGAGTGGTGAGCGTCTTGAGCAGTTTTCCGACGAGGCGTCGAAAGTGTACGCGTGGCCCGCCCCGATCTGCCCGGAGACGGTCTCGCCCATAGCGCCTACCACGACCGTGGTGCCGCTGATCGCGACCGAGACCCCAAAGCGTCCCTGGGTCTGTACGTGGGCGCTGGTGAGCGTGGATATCTGCTTGCCCAGTCGCGGTACTGAACGTGTAGGCGCGCCCCGCGGTGGTGTTCCCGGAGACCGTCTCACCCAGCGCTCCGACGACCATCGTCTTCCCGGTGGTCGCCACCGAGTGACCGAAATTTCCGTTGGTCTGTGGGTTGGGACTCCTGAACGTCTTGATCAGCTTGCCCGTCGTAGCATGGAACGTGTAGGCGTGGCCCGCATTCAGGAAGGTCGAGAAAAAGATCAAGACCGTCTCGTCCTCAGCCCCTACGAGAACGGTCTTGCCGCTGATCGCCACCGAACCGCCGAACAAACCAGCTGTCTGAGCGTTGGGGCTCGTGAACGTCTTGATCAGCTTACCCGTCGTGGCATTGTACGTGTAAGCGTGACCCGCCCCGGCCTGCCCGGAGGCCGTCTCCCCGGGAGCCCCGACCACGACCGTCGTCCCGCTGACCGCCACCGAAAGACCGAACTCGCCGTTGTGCTGCGGGTGGGGGCTCGTGAGGGTCAATGTCGCGGCACCGGTCTTTGAGTTGAAGATGTAGACGTGGCCCGAATTGAGGTGACCCGAGGCGTTCTCGTCCGGGGCCCCGACGACGACCGTCGTGCCGCTGACCGCCACCGCGGTGCCGAAGAATCCACTGGCCTGCACGTTGCGGCTGCTGAGCTCGATCACCGGTGAGGCGATGGCGGCCGCGTTGAGCAGAGGCCCCGCCGATGGGATTGCTGCGCTCCTCGCCAACGGAGGTTCGGCCCCCCCCATCCGCCCCGAGGCGGACCAGTTGTGCTCGGAACCCAGCGGAAGGGCGTGGCCGGCCCCCAGACCCAAGGCCCCGGCCGAGATGCTCGCCGCCAACGCGATCAGCACTACGACCCCTACCCTGGCTCTTCGAACATGACCCCACATCGTCCGCCGCCGCGAGCCCGCGTCACAGTGTAGCACGCTATAGCGGTGTTGCCAGGACCGACGGCGCTTCCTCCTCGTAAGGGTGGTCTTCGGTTCCTCTGCCGGCCCCGCCGGCGGGAGCTAGCCAACTGGAACAGGTACGCGAGGCCCCCATCGCTAAGACCGAGGGCCGACTCTTCGGCAGCCCCAACGAGAGCCGTCGTGCCGCTGATCGCCACCGAGAGCCCCAAAGCTCCGTCGGTCTGCGCGTTCAGACTCGTGAGCGTCGAGATCAACTTGCCGGTCGTGGCGTTGAAAGTGTAGGCATGGCCCGCACCGAGCAGACCGGAAGCGGTCTCGCCCTGTGCCCCGACAACGACGATGGACCCGCTGATTGCCACGGAGCCACCAAAGAATCCGGCCATTTGCCCGCTGGGGCTGGTGAGTGTTGCGATTCGCTTGCCCGTCGTGGCGCTAAACGTGTAGGCATGGCCCGCCTGCAGTTGACCCGAGCCCGTCTCTCCCATGGCCCCGACCACCACCGTCGTGCCACTGATCGCTACCCGAACACCGAAATTACCGCCGGTCTGAGCGTTGGGACTTTTGAGCGTCAAGATCCGCGCGCCCGTCGTGGCGTTGAACGTGTAGGCACGGCCGGCGCCGCTCAGCCCAGAAGCCGTCTCGCCCCAAGCACCGACGGCCACGGTCTTGCCAGCGATCGCTACCGAGAGCCCGAAGGATCCGTAGGTCTGCGCGTGGGGGCTCTTGAGCGTCAAGATCCGCGCGCCTGTCGTGGCGTTGAAGGTGTACGCGCGGCCCGCGCCGCTGTGCCCGGAGACCGTTTCACCCCAGGCTCCGACGACCACAGTCTTGCCGCCGATCGCCACCGAGAGACCGAAGTATCCGTCGTTCTGCGCGTGGGGACTCGTGAGTGTCGAGATCAGCGCGCCGGTCTTGGCATTGAACGTGTAGGCGTGGCCCGCACTCACGAACGTCGAGAACCAGATCGAGACGTTCTCGCCGAACGCTCCGACGACAGCGACCGTCGTGCCGCTGATCGCCACCGAGTAGCCGAAGAATCCATAGGTCTGCGGATTGGGGCTGGTGAGGGTTGAGATCAGTGTCCCGGTTTTGGCGCTGAGAACGTAGGCGTGGCCCGCACTTGTTTGACCCGAGACATTCTCATACGGGGCCCCGATTACGACCAGGCTGCCACTGGATGCCACCGAGTAGCCGAAGGTTCCCCCGGTCTGCACGTTAGGGCTGCTGAGCTCGAGCGCCGATTTGGGAGTGGCGGCCGGGTTGAGCAGAGTTCGCACTGAAGGGATCAATGCTCCGCTCGCCAGCGGAGAGTCGGTCCCCATCGTTCGCTCCCTCACAGCAACGTGTTGAACGGCAGGGAGCGGAAGGGCATGACCGGCCCCCAGAACCAAGAACCCCGCCGACACGACCGCCGTCAACGCGATCAGCACCGCAACCGATACTTTGACCCCTCGAACTTGACCCCACATCGTCCGCCGCCGCGAGCCCGCGCCACGGTGTGACACGCTATAGCGGTGATGTCGTGGGCCGCGCCTGTCCTCCGCAAATGTGCTTCGGAGAGAGGCGCTGCGCGGACGGACTGTGCGCTCAGGCGGGGAAATCTCTGTTTCCTCGGGACGCCTTGCTCCGGTCCGCGTGCTAAATCACCTGCCATCGGGTGGGTGACGGGCACCGCCAGCCCTCGCGAGAAAACCCCGACACGCAGGGTGAACGCGCTCGCGACCACCGGAGGTTGGCCCCTTCCCGAACAAGCAGAGAGCGGGGCTCCCAAGTTCCTCAAGCCCTCCCTCGCACGATGAAGTGCAGAACTCGGCGGGCCCCCAAGTCTCATGCAGGAGCGATGAAACGCCCTCATTCTCCGTTGAGGAACCGTAGGAGTGTCGGAGGGGAACACTGCTGAGTTGTTCAAATCCCCTACATGGGGATCGCCGGGAACGAGCGATGGCTAGAATGCCCGAAGTTTGGAAAACGCCGGTGCCAGGTCAGCCTGGGCCGCTGGGCTCCACGGAAGCCCTATACGACGGGTCAACCCCGGGACCGGGTTCTCCTCCGAGAGCCGGGGCTTAATCTAACAATCGCCATGCTCGGGTCGTGACCACGACCCGCCAACTTGCCGCGATCATGTTCACCGACATGGTGGGGTTCACGGCATTGGGCCAGCGGGACGAAGCGCTCGCGCTGGCGCTGCTCGACGAGGAGCGCGCGCTTCTCCGACCGGTCTTCCAGCGGCACGGAGGCCGGGTGGTGAAGACGATCGGCGACGGTTTCCTCGTGAAGTTCACGAACGCCCTCGGGGCGGTGCGATGCGGCTACGAGGTCCAGCGCACGAGCCGCGAGGCCAACTTCTCCCGACCGCCGGAGCGACTGCGTGCTCCTCCGGGTGGGCGTCCACCTCGGGGATGTGGTGGAAGCCGACGGCGACATCTCCGGAGATGCGGTCAACGTCGCCGCCCGGATCGAACCGCTCGCGGACGCCGGAGGGGTCTGCCTCACTCGCCAGGTCTTCGACCAGGTTCGGAACAAGTTCGAGCTGCCACTCGAAAGCCTCGGTCCCAAGCCCCTCAAGCACGTGGATGCGCCCGTGGAGGTGTTCCGAATCGTCCTGCCGTGGACCGACGGCGTTCCCGAGGTACGCCCCCGGGCCGACCGAAATCGTCTCGCCATCCTCCCCCTCGCCAACTTCGGTCCGGCTCCGGGGGACGAGTACTTCGCCGACGGTCTGACGGACGAGATCATCACGACGGTGGCGGGGATCCGGGGTCTCAGCGTGATTTCGCGAACGTCGGTGATGCGATACAAGCAGACCTCGAAGAACATCACCGAGATCGGACGCGAGCTCAACGCCGGAAAGGTCCTCGAAGGCAGTGTACGGAAGTCCGGTAACCGGGTCCGTATCGCGGTCCAGTTGATCGACGCCGAGAGCGATGCCCACCTCTGGGCCCAGAGCTACGACGCGCAGCTGGACGATGTCTTCGAGACCCAATCGGACATCGCGCGGAAGATCGCGGCGGCGTTGAGGCTTCCCTCGCCCGCATCGTGGGATCGCGCCGAGAATCCCGGGGCGTACCCGATCTGCCTCCGAGCCCGCGGGCTATGGAACAAGAGGACCCGAGAGGCGAACGAGCAGGCGATCGTTCTATTCGACGAGGCGTTGCGCATCGAGCCCGAGTCGGCCCGGGCCTTCGCGGGGCTGGCCGACTGCTACAGCTCGGCGCTGGACTTCGACTGGATGGACCGGAAGGAAGCGTACGACAAAGCGGGGCAGTTCGCGCGACGCGCGCTCGAACTGGACGATCAGCTCGCCGAAGCTCATCTGGCCCTCGGGAACGTGCTGGCGGTCAACGACTACGCGGCGGCCGCCGACGAGGTTCGAAAGGCGCTGGCGCTGAACCCGAGTCACTCGGACGCCCATCAGTCGTACGGGGCGATCCTGCGGGGGATGGGCCGCGTGGAGGAAGCGTTGGAGGAGGCGAAGAGAGCCTACGAACTCGACCCCCTGCCGCCGACGCGGGCGTGGCTCCTCGTGGTCTCGTACTACTTCGCCGGGCGGAACGAAGAATCGCTCGCCGTCTGCACCCAGTTGATTCAGACGGAACCCGGGTTCGCCTGGGCCTACCTCGGCCGGGCGGTGCTGACCTCCACCCAGGGCGACCGGGACGCGGCGTACCGAGACCTGACGACCTACCGCCGTTTGACGACCGAGATGCAGTACGCGGGGCTCCGGGCCCGGATCGAAGGTCACCTCGGGAACCAGGAAGCCGCGTCGCGACTCACCGACGTCGCGCTGACCCTCATCGGCGAGGACGAGTCTCCGGAGGCGCTCGATGCACGGGTGCAGCTCTGCTATGCATGTTCCCTCGTGAACGATGGGGAGCTATTCTTCCGCCTGGCCGGCTACCTCATCGACCGCAAGAGCATCGGACCGGGCGAGCTGCGAGACCCAACGTACCAGAACATGAAGGCCGACCCGCGATTCCCGGGCTTGTTACGGAAGGCCCGTGCGTCTTACGGGATCGCCGACTGAACTCCCCCGCGACTCGATCAGGGCGAGCGCCCTGCCAAGGACCTCGTGAACGCCGGACCACGCGCGCCTCGCCCTGCCGGAACCGAGTCGAGGTGTCGGAGGGGGGATTTCCCGACGAGTTAAAATCCCCCACGTCGAGCAAGTGGGCAGCGGTGCCATCGCGCAATCGTGATTGCGATATTCGAGCAGAAGTGATTGGACGACGGACCGGGGGATCGTGTGAGTCGATCAACGCCCACGCCTTGCGGAGCTTCTTCCGCAAGCCCACCCCATTCCAGAGGATCCTGCTTGGTCCTCTCGAGGGTCCAAGCCTTCGCCGCGGGTGGAAGAAGGATGCCAACGACCAGGTTCCCGGATACGGCTGGCTCCACGGCCGCAGCGCAGACCAACGAGCGGCTCCGGAGGTCACGAACGGGGATGCGATGCCTTCGCAGCGTCCGAGAGCAGGGCCGAAACCGGACCGGGCGACCGACGCTCCCCCGTCACAGACTGGGTTTCGAAGACCCGGCGGTCAGGCCCCGCCACGCCGTGGTCACGAAGTAGTAACCGATCAGTAGGAGCCCAGCGACCGTGATGTACCCTGTGGCGTAGACGGCGGTATAGAGGTAGATCATCACGCCCGCGAACGTGAGCAGCGAGCCGACGGTCACGGTCCATCCAATCCTCAGCTGGTACCTGTCCCCGAGGAGGCGTTCGGCCAAAACGACCACGAGCACCACCAGCATCGTGAGATAGAATGCGATGAACAGCCGCAGCCAGGCGAGCGTAGGAGCTCCCAGGACGCTACCGTCCTCGGGCTCGGTAGCGGCCGTCACGACGGTGAACATGACCAGCATCAGGAGCGGGAGCACCCGTATCGAAATTCCGGAGGGAATCTTCCATCCCTGCAGACGACCGCTGGCGATCAGGAGCGCCACGAACAGGAGAATTCCGCCGAGGATCAAGAAAACGAAGTCGACCGCGTCGTTCACCGCGATGAAGCTCGGAAAGAGCGGCATCGACGCCACCTCCGGGGGGAGGTCCCCTGGCCAGTTCGAGAATCCCACGAGGAGCGCCATGCCCATCTGCAGGACGAGGTCGACGCAGACGAACGCGAACCCGGTCTGAGCCAGCTTCTTCGTCCGCCCCTTCAGCCCATAGTAACCGAATCGGACGGCCACGAGCGACATGATGCCGGCGGGGACCGCCGAAATCATGAGGTACGAGTGCGCGGCGATCAGGTTTTCAGCGAACGCGCTCAGCGGCTCGCCGATTTCCTGGGTGGCGTACCATCCGAGGACGGAGGGGTTGTCTCCGAATCCCAGGATCGTTCCAGCGAGGTGTCCCATCAGGGCAGCGAAGAGCATGGCGACCCCGGTGAGGGTCGCGGTGATGAAGGGAAAGGTCCGGCTCCGAGGTGCCCCCTCCCTCCAGACCGACAGCATCCCCCAGAGGAAGAGGATCACGATCTCGTCGAGCGCTAGGAACGCCCCGATCTGGATCCATAGACCCGCGTTCGTCCACGGGGCCGAGGTGTTGAAAATCGCTCCAATGGGCGCGAGCACGCCCGCGATCAGCACGCCGGCCAGGATTCCCCGGCGCAGATGGATGGAGGGCAGCTCGAAAAAGTCCACCGCCACCAGTGCGGCGAGACCGACGAGCCCGGTGTTGAGCCCGTGCAGGTACATCACGACCCAGTAGTAGTTGGGCGAATTGGCACCGACGTCCCAGTTCGAAGCCCCGGGGGAGCCCGTGAACGGGTTGTTGATGAAGAGACTGCCGGCGAAGAAGACCGAGATCCAGAAGATCAGGAAGAACGCCAAGCGTCGCGGGGTGAGCCACCTCACCCGCGGATACAGCGCCCCCTCGGCCTCGTCGAGGAATCTGGTCGAACTCTCGTTCGTCAGTGCTCCATCTGCCATTCCCCGGTTTCTCCGTTCATTCGGCGGTCGGCCGGCTCACACCGCGGACGCCCCAAAACGCTCCGCAAGGGTGGTTGCGCATGGGGCTTCGGAAGTGGGATCGTAGTGATCGGTCCATGGTCACCACCACACGCGACAGCCCCGTCCGTCCACAATTCCGTTCGGAGGAAGTTTCTCGACCGCGGACGACCCCAACCTTTCCAAGCCGGCGGTAGAAGGTGGCATAATACCTTCGTCAAACCCGATTGACTTGCTTCATGCTGGGGCGCTCGGACGGCAGGTCTCTGGAGCGCGAACTCAAGGTTCGGTTCCGAGCGGACCGGAAAGCTCGGGGTCTCGGTCTCTCGGGTCGTAGCAAATCCGAACGGAAGAGGCCCCGGCCTCCGGGGCCCCCCCGCGAAGAGAGCGGCCGCGCGAGGGCCGAATCCGGCGGCGGATGAGGCCCGATCCTCCGGTGTCCGAACCTACTTGACCGGGCGAGTCTTTGGGCGGTGATGGCATCCCGCAGCCCCAAGTCGCCAAAAGTCGATGCCTACATTGCTGACTGCCCGCCGAGCGTGAGGCCGCTCCTCGAGACGGTTCGTGCCGTGATCCGGGCCGTTGCGCCGGACGCGACGGAGGTGGTAAGTTACCAGATGCCGGGGTATTCCTACGAAGGATACGATTACAAGGGGATGTTCGCGTGGTTTGGTCTTCAAAGTCGGCACGTCGGGCTTTACCTCCGGCCCCCGACCGTAGCGGACTTTCGGAAGGAGCTCAAGGGCTACTCGACGACGAAGTCGGCGGTACACTTGCCGCTGGACTACCCGGTGCCGGAGGCCCTCATCCGGAAATTGGTTCGAGCCAGCCTTCGGAATATGAAGGCGCGCGGCAGAAGGAAGGCGCGAACGTAGGGACTCGCTGAGGCCCTGGCGGAGACAACCCACCCTTTTCCAGAAGGGCGTTGACGGGTTCAAATCCCCTCCAGCCAAATGGTCGAGCTTCGTCGTTTCTCGGCGAGAAACTGGTGAAATATGTCGGAGGGGGGATTTGAACCCCCGGCCCCAGGATCTCTCCCGGGACGCCCTCGGCGTCCCGCTATGAGTCCCGTGCTCTACCGGGCTGAGCCACTCCGACAGGGATCGGAGGCACCACGGACGCCCCTACGCGACCGTGTCCTCGGCACCCGCGCTCTCGGCCTCGGGCCCCGTCGGTCCGGGACGGGATCTCGGGCTCGGCCGGGGAGGGCTGGAAGGCACTTCGTCGGCGATCACTCCGAGCACCTCGGAGCTCCGCAGCTCGATCTTCTTGAGGGGGTACAGGGTCTTCACGCCGTGGGCGAGCGCCTTGGCGAGCTCGCCCTGAAGCATCTCCCGGACGAACTCGACCGCGGTGTGGCTCGCGGCCTGCTCGTTGAGCACCTCGACCATCTTGTGCCGGAGTTCGGCACGGAGCCGGGTCTGGAGACGCTGCTCCCCGACCGCCACCGGTTTCACGACGATCTGAACGCCGTCCTTGGTGGTGACGATGAGGGAGGTGTCGATCTTCGATCGCTTCCGCCGGGCGAGCCGGCGCACGTAATCGGAGGTGAGGTCGTGGCCGATGAACCGAGTCTCGGCGACCCCGTCGCCCGAGAGCCGCTCGATCTTGAAGCGGAGCTTGACGTGGGCCTTGCCGGCATCCTGGATGCCGGAGAGTTCCGGGAAGGTCGTCTCGAGCGTCCGCCCGATGAGCTGCTCGGGCTCGGTGGCGACCGTCTCCCCGAGGTCCGCATGTTGGAAGAGCCCCGGCGCCGTACCTTGTACGAGCGTTTGGAGCGCCACTTGTCCTTGACCGTCCGGGCCAAGGTGGACTTCTTCGTGCCGGATTCCTTCTCGGCCATCGCGCGGCCGCGCCGAGCGGGGTACCCTACTTAACCGTTCCGAGGGCGGGAACCCCGGCCCCTCGAAGTTCGACCTCGTACCCCCGAGGAGGACGATTCCCGCATCGGGGAGGCTACTAAGACGACGGCGAGCTCGACGCGATGCATAATACGTTCCCGACGTCCTTCAAGCACCCACGACCTTGCGCGTTTCCTTCCGGCGGTTCGGGTGGATCCTACTCGTCCTCGTGATCCTTGTGGTCCCGACCGGATCGGGACGGTCGACCGCCGCCCTCCCGCCGCACAACGCCGCCCCTCCCCGGGCGAATCACGACCCCGCGTCGCAATCCCGGTCGCCCCCCGTCCTGCCCTCCGAACTGGAGAAGGCCCAAGAGTCCGCCCGGCCGACCCCCCTACCACTGGGGTTTCCCTCCCCGCGGAATCGAGCCCCCCCGGGGGTTGCCTCTTCTTCCGGCTCGCCAGGGGGGTACTCCTCGGCGCTCCTCCCGAGCAGCAACCTAGATCTTCCCTTGTCCGGCCGTCCGGAAGTCGAATCCGGTTACCCGTCGACCCCCGCACCGATGGGCCTCGCCGACCTCGGGCGTGGGTCGGACGGCCCGTACGCGTACAACACGACCGGCTTCGAAGCGAACCTCATGTTGAATTCGTTCGCCGCCTTCACTCCGGGGTACGCCGCGTGGCTGGAGTCGCCCTCCTGGGTCACGTTGAGCTTGGACACGGTGGCGGTCGGGCTACCGATCAATGGGTCGGTGGGGCCCGCGGGGGAAGGAACATTCTGGACGGAGAATGCGGTCCGGTTCAACGGTACGGAAGTTCAGTTCGAGGACAACATCTGGAACTTCTCCTCCCCCTTCGCCTCCGTGCTCCCTTCGACCTTGGGCGACGCGGGTTCGATCGTGAGCTCCCCCATGTTGACCCAGCAGTTCTACCAGCGGTGGGGTCCCTCCTTCCCGGTGTCGTATCCGCTCTCGCTGACTCTGTTCAACACGATCGGGACACTCTCCGGCGAACCCGTGATCTACTTCAACTTCAGTGTGACCTCACCGCTCGCTACCCACAACGGGTCGTACGACCAGGTCACATTCTACGGCCCCTCTTCGACGAGCGACCCGGCGCGTTTCGAGGTCAACGGGTCCAGCTCCACCCCGTTCGGTCTGCCCTATGACGCCGAGTTCGTACTCGGTGGGGACGGCTCCGGTTCCAACGGTTACGTCGCCGCGATGAATGGAACCGCGCACCTCAGCTTCGGCGCGCCCGGGTCGTACGAGCCCGTACCCTCGGCCTACGACCATGGGGAGGACTCGGGCGCCACCTCAGGGGGAGTGGCTGCCTATTACCTGGGGACGACCGAGTATCTGAGCGCGGGTCCCTCCTTCGAATTCGGCCTCTGGAACACTTCCGCTTCCGAACTCGGTCCTTCCGCGAACCCAGGATGGATCCAGGTGGACGCGTCCCTCGACCCCGGGTACGGGATCCTCCTCGCTACCAACGCCACGGCGGAGGCCGCCTCCCCCGGGGGCAACTTTTCGTTCGTGCCGACGTCCGGTGCGGGCCAGGTCGTGACCGACCTACCGCCTCCTACGGTCGGCAACCCGTACGTCTTCGAGGCCTGGGCGGACGGCTACGACCCCGCCCGGGTGACCGTCTCGGGGAACGCGAGCGGGGTCGTCTCGCTGAGCCTCGCCTCGGATCCCAGCTCCTTCGATGCACCGATCTACTTGGACGGGGACCCGCAGGTGGCGGAGTTCGGTCAGTCGGGGGCCAACGGCGTTTCGTACGCGATCGACCGTTCCGCCCTCACCGTCCAGGGGGTCGCCGCGACGCTGGCCGCGCCGTTCCTTCAGCTCAACGACTACCTCTATCCGACCTTCGACCTGTTCGCGGCCACCAACCTCTCCAACGCCTCGATCGATCTCTTCCAGGTCGTTCAGGGTCCGAGCTCTTTCCAATTCGATTGGTACGGGACGCCGGAAGGTCTGCCGGGCCTGACCCAGGGCTACTACTTCTACGGAGGAGGAGGCACCTACTCCGTCGAGGGCACCCAGCTCAACGGTTCGTACCCCCACCTCGCCCCCCGGTCCGTGACCGAGGAACTTCCGTCGGTGGAGTTCTATGGGACCCACGGGAGCTTCGCTTCCAACATCTCGTCCAACGGGACGACCGGAGTCGTCGTCGTGAGCTCGTCCGGGGTCCGGCTCGCGCACTTGATTTCGACCGGCGGCCTCAACCTCCTGCTCGACAGTTACGCGTACGGCCAGGGGGTCGAACTGTATGGCGACGAGGGGAGCGTGGCGTCCAACGTCACCGCGGAGGAGGCCTCCTGGACCGGAGTCCTCCTCGTCGATTCGAACGACACGCAGCTGACCGGACTCAACGTCTCGGATGGGGGGACCGCGGTCGGGGCGGACGACTCCCAGAACCTCTCGGTCGAACATCTCACGGTGTTCGCCGGGGGGACCGGGATCTTGGGCACCGACCTCGCCAACGTCACCCTCGGGTGGTGGAACACCTCGTGCTGGACCCCTCCGGTCCTCCCCCCCGAACCTCTCCCCGAGGCCTGCGGATGGGGCGGGTCCCTTCAAACCGGCACCGACCTCGTGCTGCACGACCTGGCCTCGTACAACGGCAATGGGCTGGAGATCGGCGACTGGACCCACCTCACCGGTCTGGAACTTCTCCAGCTATGGGCTCGCCGCGTCGACGCTGGTCGAGGTCAACGCCTGCGCGTACGCGCGCCTCTGGAACATCCTGGCCACGCAGGGGGGGCTGACGTTCTGGTACTTTACCGACGACCGCCACTTCGCGTTCTCGAACCTGACGGCGTCGATCGGAGGCAACGACCTCACGACCTTCGCCTACTCGAGCGACGCCACGTTCGAGAACATCACCGTCCGTACCGACAGCGGGGGCATCGAGGGGAGTCTCGGGTCCTCCAACCTGACCATCTCGAACGTCTGGTCCGCCAGCGGGGCCGAGGCCGTCGGAGGAACCAACGACACCAACCTCACACTCACGAACGCAACCGCCACGTCGGAAAGCCTGACCCTGATCCTCCTCGAGTCCCAGGACGTCTCCGCCCGGAGCCTCCTCGCCGAGAACGGGAGCGTGGCCGTGAGCCTGGCGGACACGAACTTCGTCACCGTATCGGATCTCACCGCCACGGGGACTTCCATCGGACTGAGCTGGTGGACGGGCGCGAACGGTACGATCTCGAACCTCACCGCCTCGAACGAGTCGATCGACGCCCAGCTGGTGGGTCTCAGCGACACCACGATCTCGAACGCGAGCGAGGTGAACGCGCGCGCCGGCCCCGCCTATTTCCTGAACGGGTTCCTCGGCTTGGTCTACCCGGACGGCCCGCTCCAGACCTACGACAACACCGGCCTCTCCATCGCTCACCTCACGGACGTCAACTGTTCGTTCGCGCTCCAGGACGTCTACTCGAGCGGCCTCGTGGTCACGGGCGTAGAGTCCTGGGGGAACGGCACGGCCATCCAGCTGAACGGAACGCAATTCGCCACGATCGACCGGTTGTTCGCCGCGTCCGACACCCACGGGCTCGTGATGGTGGGGGCGTCCAACATCACGGTCGTCGGGAGCACGGTCGAGGACTCGACCAGTTACGGGCTCTACATTCTGGATGCCCAGAACGACACCTTCTACGGGAACAACTTCGTCGCGAACGACGGGTCCAGCGCCCTCGGAACGTATGACCCGGCCCACGTCCAAGTCGAGCTCTACCTCGGGCTCGGGATGAACTTCACCTGGGAAGGGCTCGGCAACTACTGGTCCGATTGGCCCGGCGGGGCGCCGTACCCGATCGCTTCCGGAGTGGAGGATACGGTTCCGGCCCCCTCGTTCCTCTCCCACTGGCTAGATTTCGTGGCGACCGGGTTGGGTCCGGGGCCGCGATGGGAGGTGGCGGTCGGCGCGCATCTCTTCCGCTCGTCCGCTCCGCTCATCGCCCTCCCCGCGTGGGTGCTCCCGACCGGGACCCTCTGGTACTCGGTGACCCCGCCGCGTGCCTGGTCGGTCAGCCCCCGGTCCGGGTCGGTCGACTACCTCGGCGCCAACCTGAGCGTGGACTTCCAGTTCACCCTCCCGATGTACTCGATCCGCTTCGTCGAGAGCGGCCTCCCGCCCGGCACCACCTGGAACGTGACGCTCGGGGGCGGACTCTCGGCGAACGTCGTGTCGCCCAGCGGAGGAGCGGTATCGTTCGTCGAGCCCAACGGGACGTACTTGGTCTCCGCAGGAAGTGTCCCGGGGTATCGCCAGGGGGCGATCGCCACGGGCAGCGAGGTGACCGTCTTGGGCGCGAACCTCACCCAGGCCGTGCCCTTCTCGGCGGTCGAGTACACCCTCACGTGGGCCGAGTACGGCCTCCCGGCCGACACGCTCTGGGGCGTGACCGTGAACGGAACCTTCCTTTCCTCGAACAGCTCGATCGTCGGATGGGACGCTCCCAACGGGACCTACGTCTACAACCTCACCGGGCTCCCGGGATGGCACGAAGATTCCGTTGCCTACCACGGCACGGTCACCGTCTCCGCACGGCCCGTCACTGAGCTCGTAGTGTGGTACCGGGTGCGGTACACCGTGCTCTTCACCGAATCGGGCTTGCCGAACGGGACGGCGTGGAACGTGGTCTTCGCCGGCCAGAACCTGAGTTCGGCCGGCCCAACCGTCTCGTTCGATTTCCCGAACGGGACGTACCCCTTCCACGTCTTCGCCTCACTTCCGACCAGTCTTCAGGAAACCCCCACGCACGGCAACGTCACCGTTTCCGGGACCACTACCACCGTGGTGGTCTCGTTCAGCCCCTCGACGGTCGGTGCCGGCTCGAGCAGTACGCTGGCCCTGACGGTCTACGCCGCCATCGGGGTCGCCGCGGCGGGGGTGGTCGTCGGGGGAGCCATGGCCGTCCGGAACTCCCGACGACCCCCCCCGCCGGAGAGTGGGGAAGAACTGTCCGGTGAGGACCTCCCGCTGCCCCCCCGTCGCCCGGAGCCTCCCGGCGCCGCGTGAGATCGGCCGGATACGCGCGGCAAACTACATATCCCGACCCCAACTCCGCGCGCCGTGCCGATCGCGAAGGAAGTCGCCACCGGCACCCGGTCCACGGCGGCGGAGCTCCGCGCGGCCAAGGTCACGGTCGAGGCGCCCGGTGAGGCGTTCCGCTCCGAGATCCTTCGCCGACTGGACTCGCTGCGGAGTCAGGGTCTCGACCGCCCCGCGGCCATCCGGGCGCTGTTCCCCCACACGGTTCTCCCCGGAGACTGACGTACGAGGATGTCGTGGCTGCGCTCGTCTCCGGGGCCCACGTACTCTTCTTCGGGCCGTCCGGAGCGGGCAAGACCAGCCTCGCGAAGGACCTGTGGGACCTGTACCCGAAGGGGGCGTGGGTCGTCGAGGGGTGCCCGGTGCTCGACCACCCGCTCGCGATCGTCGACCCCACGATCGCCGACCGGTTCCCACCTTGCCCCATCTGTACTCGTCGCTTCGCTCCGGGGGGCGACGCCTCCCTCTTCGACCCGGCCCGGGTGGACCCGTCGAAGGTCCCGGGCCAGGTACATCCACCTCCGGGAGGGATTCGGGTTCGCCCGGCTGCAGGGCAGCTCGGAGGTCTTCCCGGACCACTTAACGGGAAACATCAATCTCCGCAAGCTCGAGGAGATCGGGGACCCGATGAGCCCTCTCGTGCTCGAGCCGGGCAAGCTGCTCCAAGCGAACCGCGGCTTCCTGCTCGTGGACGAGATCGGGAAGCTCCCGCTCGGAACTCAGAACGTGCTGCTCCAGGCGCTCCAGGAGGGAACGGTCACACCCGCCAAGTCTCGGGAGAGCTTCCCCGGGTTGTTCGTGGCGGTGGGCACCTCCAACCTCTCGGATTTGGACAACATCAACGACCCGCTCTCCGACCGGCTCACCAGCCTGCATGTCGGGTACAACGAACGCCACGCGGACAACCGCCGGATCGTCGCGCTCGCGCGGGGCACGGAGGTCCGCGGATGGGTGCCGGAGATCCTGGTCGACGCCGGCGTGCGCGTCATCGAGTCCTGGCGGCTCCGCATGAGCGACTACAACCCGGATATCGGCGAGGTCGGTTCCAACCGAACGCTCCTCGACGTGGCCGCCCGAACGGACGCGATCGCGCTCCTCGCGGGCCGCGTCGTCCCCTCCACGGCCGACCTGCGCTCCGGCCTCATCCACGCGATGCGCGGCCGGCTACGGGCCCGCAGTGGCGAGTCCTTCCGTCAGAACGAGAAGCGGGTCATCGAGTTCGTCGACCAGTACCTCGCGCCCTCCCTCAAGCGCAGCGCGGGCGTCTACTGGTGTCGCTACTTCCGAGAGGTCCTCCACGAAAGCACCGCGGACGCGGAAGCGCTCGTCGGAGAGGGCCGCCGGCTCAAGGACGACGCGGCCCTGCTCGCCCAAGCGGCCAGCGACGCGAATCTGTTCCCCCGATTCCGCTCGTTCTCGCGGTATGTCGAGGAACGGGAGCGCCCGGGCGATGGGGTCGCCCCGTACCATGCCACGGTGAGCGTCTACCGCCTCCTCGAGGAGCACTCGCTCTTCTCGTGTCGCGACGAGGACGACGACGACGCCCCCCTCTAGTGAGGCGCTCCGCCTCCCGGACTGTACTACCTACACCGACGACGTCCGTTCCGACGACCTGCTCGACACGCTCGACTCCGGGGCGCTGATCCGCGCGCTCGCCGAGCAAGGGGTCGACGGAGCGCGTCGTCTGCTCCGCGCCCACGCGGAGAGCGACCCCGAACTCCGAGAACGGCTCGAGCGCCTCCGCGCGCATCTTCGTCGCCAGGGGGACCGGCGCGCCGAACGGATCGTGACCCAGTACGACCAACGGATCGCGGAACTCGACCAGCTGCGGGTGCGCTCCGACGCCGAAGTGGCCGCCCAGATCGCCGCGCTCGAGGCCCGGTTGGCGGCGGCCCGGAACGTCGACTGGTCGAAGATGCCCTCGGGCGACTGGCTCGGGGATGTGGAGGCGGCTCTGTTGCTGCCCGACGCGTCCTGGAACCGCCCGCCCCCCCGCCCCAGCTTCGCGGCCCGCCTTCGGGCCCTGTTCGCCCGCCTGGCGGCTTGGCTCCGTTCGCTGTTCTCCCGAAAGAAGGCGGCCCCGCCCGCCCGGCCGTCGGGCCGGACGGTCACGTTTGCGGTGGCGACGCCGGGGGGCGCGGCCTCGGAGCCTCCGACCTGGGCGAGGCCCTGGCCCGACTCTCTCCTCCCCAACGGGAGGAACTTTCGGAGAACGTGTCGAACCGCCTCCGGACCCGCGAACGGGAGCTCGCGAAGGAGGCCGAGGAGAAGCGCCGTGCAGCCGAGGCCCAACGGCGACGCCTGGAAGAGGAGCGGGCAGAGGCCGACCGTCGCGCCCGGGCCGATACCGAGTCCCGCGTCAAAGAAGGGGAGGCCCGTCGCCTCGAGCGCGAGCTGAAGGAGCGGGGGTTCGTCGCCGAACGCGGTTCGAGTCTCGTCGTAACGTTCGGCCTTGTCGAGCGGTTCGCCCGGCTCTTGCTCGAGGAGGAGACGCGGCGTCTCCCCGAGGGCACGCGGCTGTCGCTCCGGGGAGAAGGGGCCACGGGCGTCTACGAGAAGGCCCGCCTCCGCCGGGCCGAGGAGATCGCCCACCTTGACGTCCCCGGCTCGCTGCTCGCCGCGCGGATGGCCGGGCAGCGGCACATCGATGAATCGACCAGCTACGTCTACCGGGAGATCACGTCCGAGCGCGTCCACGTCGTCCTCGCCTTCGACCGGTCGGGCAGCATGGACGAGTCCGGAAAGCTCGACGCAGCCAAGAAGGCCCTGCTGGCCTTGTACGTGGCGATCCGGCGTCGACATCCCGACGTGACGATCGACCTCCTCGCGTTCGACAACGAGGTCGCGGTGCTCGATCTGGTCACTCTCTGGGAGTGCAAGGCGGGGTCGTTCACGAACACCGCCGAGGCCCTCCGGGCGACCCACCTCCTGCTTCAGTCCTCACGGGCGAACCGACGGGAGTTCTACCTCCTCACGGACGGGCTTCCCGAGGCGTACACCGGAGAGGACGGGAAGGTTCACTCCGGCCAGCTCGACCTCGCGATGGAGCAGGCGCTGGTCCGGGCCGGCGAGCTGTCGACCGTGCGACCGCTCCGGACGACCGTCGTGTTGCTGAAGTCCGCCCACCCCGAATACGAGACCGCGGCCCGGACGATCGCCCGTACCCTCGGCGGGGAGCTCGTGGTCACCGACCCCGGCCGCCTGGGGGTGGAACTGCTCGTCCGGTGGGCCCACGGCGTCGAGACCGAGCGCCGCCTCCTCCCGCCCGCGCCGGTGGCCCCACCGGCGGCGGCCCCGGGGGCGGGCCGCGGGCGGCGCCGGCGGGACCGGAGGATGGGCGGCTGACCTCCGTTGCCGGTGGCGACCAACCTTTATCCGCCGACCCCCGCGTTTGAGCGTCGGTTACCCCCATGAGCGACCGACGCGAAGAAGCCCAATTCCGGCAGCACCTGGCCGACCTGCGCCGGGCCGCCGGCGGGTTGGGTCGGGATTTCTCCTCCGAGATCAGCAACCTCGACAAGTCGATCGAGCGGTTCGGCCGTTCGAGCTCGAAAGACGCGAAGTACCTCGCCCAATCGATCGAGGAGCGCTTCTCGTCCCTCGGCCGGGCGATCGATTCCGAGGCCCGCCGCCTGCCGGGCCGGATCGCCGACTGGAGCGTCCCGCGCCGGTGGCGCGATGCGCGATGCGTTCGTCGCCGTCGGCAAGGCGACCAAAACGGGCACCAAGAACGCGCTCGCCTCGGCGGCCGGCGTCAACCGGAAGCCGATGCGCTCCTGGAGCCCGCCCGAGCCGGGCGCGCCCCAGAACGAGGACTAGGCCGCTTTTCCCCCGCGCGTTCCGCGCGGACCCGCGCCGCCGCGACCCGGAAGTATTCCCGGTCGATGTCGAACCCGACGAACGGGATCCCGAGCCGCTTCGCCGCGACGGCCGACGAGCCGATCCCGACGAACGGGTCGACCGCGAGGTGGACGCGGTCCCGCCCGTGGAGGCGCAGGCACCACTCGGGCAGCTCGGGTGGGAACGACGCCGGGTGGGGACGGTCCCGCGCCCGGAACCGGATCGTGGGATAGGGAAGGAACCAGGTGTTGCCGCGGCAGCGGAGGTCCGCGCCCGCGCCGCCCCAGCGGGCCACGTTCGACTTGTCCTGGTACGGCACGCCGATCGCGAGCCGGTCGAGCGGCACGTCCCCTCTTCGCGAGAAGTGGAAGACGTACTCGTGGGCCCCGTGGAAGTACCGGTCCGAGGCCATCGGCCGGTAGTGACCGAGCGCCAGGTCCCGGTCGAGCGCGGCGGCCCGGCCGCCGCCGCCCGGTCGATCGCGATCGACTTCACCCAGTGGATGACGTTCTGGAGGACGAAGGAGTGGGCGGTCTCTCGGGCGACGTCGAGCGGCAGGAACGGGTCCGACGGGGCGCCGCCGACGTTGAGGAAGAAGGAGCCGCCGGGGGCGAGGACCGCGTCGACGGCGTTGCGGAGCTCGCCGATCCACGCGAGGTACTCGGCGCGGGGCCGGTCGTCGGAGTAGCTCGAGTACGGGACCTTCCGGTTGTAGGGTGGGCTGGTCACGACCACGTCCGCCCCGTGAGGCGGGACGCGGCGGGGCAGGCCGGCGATCGCGTCCTCGCACCAGAGGACCACGGCGCCCGCCGGCCCGAGGGGGATCCGCGCGTAGGGCCGCGGGGCGGGCATCGGCCCGGCCGAGCCGCGGGGGCGGATAGTCCTACTGGGCCGGTTTGGGCGGGTTGAGCTTCATCTTCGCGAGCTCCTCCCGCGCCTCGGTGACGGCCTTCTCCGGCTCCTTGTAGTAGAACGAGACGATCCGCCCGACGTCGCGGTGCGTGAACGGGTGCTGGCGGGTCGACTGGGCCTCCTTCACCTGGAGGTACTCGAGGATCTCGACGCGCCGGCGGATCTCGCGCTCCATCTCCTTCATGGAGAGGTTCTTCATCAGCGCGACCCGCTCGTAGACGTACGAGTGGCCCGAGTAGAGGAAGGTGTCGTCGGACGGGTTCCAGGAGTAGACCGAGTTCGTGATGAGCTCGTTCGTCTCGGGGTCGAGCCCGACGATCTCGGTGAGCGACTGGACCCGACGGGTCATCTTCGTCCCGACCTTCACCTGGCGCTGGAGGAGGACGAGGGAGAGCGCGCTGACGAGCGAGCGCGGGAGCGTGATGGGGGGGTTCTCCATCCGGTGGACCATCGCGCTGACGCTCTCCGCGTGGAAGGTCGTGTAGCACGTCTTGCCCGTGGCCATCGCCTGGAAGACGATGAACGCCTCCGCGCCCCGGACCTCTCCGACCATCAGGTACTGCGGGCGCTGGCGAAGCGCGGCGGCCAGCAGGTCGAACATGTCGATCTCGCCGGGCGCCTTGCCGCTCGTGACGTTCTTCGCCCCGAAGCCGGCGCGCGTGAGCGAGGGGACCCAGTTCTCGTGCGGGAGGTTCAGCTCGCGCGTGTCCTCGATCGAGACGATCTTCATCTGCGGCGGGATGAACAGGAGCGTCGCGTTGAGGGTCGTGGTCTTGCCGCTCGCCGTGCCGCCGCAGACCATCATCGACTGCCCGTTCTCGATGGCCAGCCAGAGGTAGGCCATCATCTCCGGGCTCATCGTCTTGAACTTGAGCAGGTCGACCGGCGTGAACGGGTTGTCGCGGAAGCGCCGGATCGTGAACGAGCTCCCGCGCTTCGTCACGTGCATCCCGAGGGTCGCCTGGAGACGGGAGCCGTCCGGGACGGTCGCGTCCAGGATCGGGCTCGCGACCGAGATGTGCTTGCCCGAACGCTGGGCGAGCCAGACGACGTAGTCGTCCAGGACCTTCGAGTTCTCGAACTTCAGGTTCGAGCGGATCGATCCGAATTTCCGGTGGTAGATGTAGAGCGGGATCCCGACCCCGTCGCACGAGATGTCCTCGACCTCGGAGTCGGTCATCGGGGCCTCGACGACCCCGTAGCCGTTGAAGTCCCGCTCGAGGTAGTAGAGGATCCGGCCCTTCGTCACCGGCCCGGGGGCGAGCTCCCACGCGAGGAGCTGGTCGTCGACCATCCGGCGCAGTTCGGTCCGCTTGGTCGCGGTGTCGTTCTCGGGGAGCGGCTCGAAGTCGTCGATGAGGACGGTGTGGAGCCGCTCGGTGAGCTCCTTCTCGATCGGCGAGAGGGGTGGCTCGATCACCTCGTACAGGTACTCGTTGCGGACGTTGTGGTAGGAGATCCGGACGTAGGAGATCCCGGGGCGGATCGGCGCGAGGTCGAGCTGCTTCATCGCCGGGTCGGTGAACGGCGGGATCGGGGTGATCTCGCCCTCGCGGCCTTGGCCCGAGACCCCGAGGCGGGCGAGCTTCACCGGCCGGGGTCCGACGACCCGCGGCGGAGAGTGGCGCCGAGACGCATCCACGCGGGGAAGTGGCTCTTCTTTCGGGGGGAGAGCGTCTCCTCGTCGATGACGGGAGCCTCGAGGGCGTCGCCGGCCATCGTCTAGCCCCCGGAACGGCGAGGACGGGGACGAGGAAGCGCATGACGAGCCAGCCGCCGATGAGCATGTAGGTCGCGTGCTGGAGGCCGTAGGCGATCTGACCCTTCTGGAGGATGCCGGCCATGACGCCGTCCCCGACTGCGTGGGCGATCACCGCCACGAAGAACGCGAGGAACAGCTGCGGCACGAGCGTGAAGGCGAGCGTGAGGCCGCCCTGGCCCGAGAGCGACGAGCTCGCGACCCCGGCGCCCGCCGTGATCATGTCGGGCAGGAAGATCGCCGCCATGATGTAGATCGTGACGAGGAAGACCCCGAACGAGATGTAAATGACCGTGAGGTAGGTGAGCATCGAGATCTCGCGGCCCTTGACCTGGAGCTGGGCCTCGCGCGTGTCGTGCGCCACCATCGTGAGCACGTCCGCGACGTTCCCGCCCGCCTCGTTGGCGCGGGTGACGATCGAGACGACGCGCTGGACGAGCGGCGTGGGGACCCGCTCCTCGAAGAGGCGGAGCGCGGTGGCGACGGGCACGCCCCACTCGAGCTGGCTCGCCATCTTCTTGATCTCGTCGGTCAGGAGCCCGTAGCGGCCCCGGCTCGCGACGACGATCGCGTCCGGGAGCGTCATCCCGAACCGTCCCGCCTCGGCGACGTCCCGCAGGAAGTCGGGTAGCCGCTCCTCGATCTTCTCGACGCGCGCGAGCTCGCGGCTCTTTATGAACCCGTACGGGGCCATCGCGGCGAGGAGACCGAACACAATGTAGTCGATGGCCGAGTTGAGACCGAGGGTCGTCCCCGGTCGGATGGTGAAGGTGAACGTCCCCTCCCAGGAGAGGGCGGCCAGGACCCAGAAGACGATCCCGACGACGAAACCGACGATGAGGGCCCAGGTTGCGCGGGGCAAACCGTTCGCGCTCGCCTGGTCGGCGTCCGGCACCGCGAGGGCTTTGACCTTCCGGACCGACGCCGGAGCGTTCGCCGTCGCCATCTTACACCATGTCCTGCGTGAGCGTATACATGAAGAAAATGAACCCGAACTGCATCATCGGGATCATCAGCCCGACCAGGACCCAGAGGATGTCGATCATGAACGAGCCGCCGCCGCCGATGACCGAGAAGATCGCGATGATGATGACCAGGAAGAGGGGGAACGCGACGACGACCGTGACGAACGTCTCGGCGAGCAGGCCGAGCGTCTCGACCCGCGCCAGCATCTCGAGCTTGTTCTCCTGCTCGTACTGCTCCGCCTTCAAGAGGAAGTAGGGCTTCAGCTGGCCGCCCGAGGTGGCGGTCGTCACGACCCCCTGGAGGAAGTCCTGGAACCGCTTCGACGGGCTGCGCTGGGCCCCGTTGCGGATCGCGGTGAGGATGTCGACCCCGAGGAGCTCGGTATCGCGCGTGATCCAGGCGGCCTCCTCGGCGACCTCGCCGTAGATCTTCTGGCGCGCGAGCTCCTTGAAGATCTGGTCGACGTTCACGTCGGCCGAGCTCATTGCGCTGACGAAGCTCATCGCCGCGCTGATCTTGCGGTCGATCTTCCGGCCCCGGGTCTTGGCGACCGACCCGCCGGCCGGGCAGGATCGCGTAGATCGCGGGGGTCCCGCCGAGCGGGAGCGCGACCGCGATGAGGAGCGAGAGGAGCCCGAGCCCCACGAACGAGAGGAAGAGGTAGATCGCCACCGCGGCGACCGAGAGCGCGATCGCGGCGACGACGGTCGACCCGTAGACGGTCGACATGTACTCGTCGGCGCGGATCCGCATGTGCGCCTTGAGCAGGTTTTCCTCGAGGGTGGGGTCGGGGGGCTTCGCGAGCACGCGGGACTTGAACGTCTTCCAGCACCAGCGCTGGAACGGGGAGAGGGTCGAGTGGGTCGGCTGCGCCCCGCGCTTCACCCGCACGGGGCGGGCGTTCGACGGGGCGGACGGCAGCGGGGCGGCAGGGTCTTTGGCGCGCGCCGCGGGTCGGATGGGCCGCCCGACCGTGACGGTGGGGGTGGAGGGCATCGTCAGGCCCCCGGGGTCGGCGGCGGGAGCTGGATGCGGGCCATGACCTCGTTCGGGTCCTTGTAGTACTGCGCGACCGTCTTCCAGAGCTGCCGGTAGTCCGTGATCTTGTTGCGGACGAGGTACTTGATCACGTCCACGCGGCGCTGGAACTCCGCGTCCATCTCCTCCGTCGTGAAATTCTTGAGCTCGGTGATCTTGTCGAACAGGAAGGAGTGGCCCTTGAACGTGAAGCCGTCCGTCGAGGGGTCCCACTCGTAGACGGTGTTCGTGATGAGCTCGTTCGTCTCCGGCTCGAACCCGACGATCTCGAGGACCTGTTTCAAGCGCCGAACGACCCCCTTCTCGGTCCGCGCCTGGATCTGGATGACGACGTTATTGAGCGCCGAGAGGAGGATCCGCGGGGTGTTGATCGGAGGGTTCTCAAGACGGTTGACCATCGACTTCACGCTGTCGGCGTGCATGGTGGAGTAGGTCGTGTGGCCCGTCGCCATGGCCTGGAACATCGTGTAGGTCTCCCGGCCGCGCACCTCCCCGACGATGATGTAGTTCGGTCGCTGCCGGAGCGCGGCGCGGACCAGGTCGAACATGTCGACCTCGCCCGCCGTCTTGCCGTCCGGCCCGCGATCCCCGGTCCCGGTGCGCGTGGCGCCCGGGATCCAGTTCTCGTGCGGGAGGTTGACCTCGCGCGTGTCCTCGATCGAGACGATCTTGGAGGTCGGGGGGATGAAGAGGGCGATCGCGTTGAGCGTGGAGGTCTTCCCGGCGGCGGGGCCGCCGCAGATGATGAGCGACTCGCCCTGCTCCGCGGCGAGCCAGAAGTACGCGACCATCTCCTCGCTCGCGCTCCCCATCAGGACGAGGTCGACGGGCGTGAACGGCCGCTCCTTGAAGCGTCGGATGGTGAAGCTGGCCCCCCGGGTCGTGACCTCGCGGCCGTAGGTCGCCTGGACGCGGTGCCCCTCGGGCGTCGTTCCGTCCAGGATCGGAGCGGAGACGCTGACGGACTTGCCGCAGCGCTGCCCGAGCATGACGATGAACGAATTCAGCGAGTCCTCGTCGGCAAAGACGACGTTCGTCTTCACCGACTCGTACTTCCCGTGGAAGATGAACAGGGGGACGTCGACCCCGTCGCACGAGATGTCCTCGACCTCGGGGTCGAGGATGAGCGCGTCGACCGGACCGTACCCGACGAAGTCCCGGAGCACGTAGTAGACGACCCGCTCCGTGGAGAGCGGCGACAGCGTGACGCCCCGGCTGCGGAAGTACTCCTCGACTTCGCCGCGGAGATACGACCGCTTGTCGGTGATCGAGAGGTTCCCCGTCTCGCTGCCGAGGATCTGGTTGAGCGTGGACTTCAAGTGAAGGACGAGCGCGCGCTCGTGCGCGGTCAGCTGGGGCTCGATGACCTCGTACAGGTAGTCCTTCGTGCGGTCGCTGTACGAGACCCTCGAGTAGGAGTACGGCGGGTTGACCGCCTGGACCTCCAGCTCGCGCATCGAAGTCTCGGCGAGCGGAGGGATGGCGGTGATGAACGTGCCCGGGACGTCCGTCCCGCGGTCGGTGGGCTGCGCCGGCTCGAGCTCGGCCGACTCGGGGGCCGGGGCAGCGCGGGGGATCTTGACCCGGAAGGAGCCCGTGGACGCCATCGCCTAGGTCCCTCCGACGCCGAAGCTCATCTGGACGCCCGCGTAGTAGAGGACCGAGTAGTCCACGTTCGAGACCTTGAGCGTCAGGTCGGTCGTGGTGCCGCCCGGGTTGCCGCAGGAACCCGAGTACGGGGTGAAGCTGTAGCTCGTTCCCGGCACGCCCGCGTTCTGCATCGTCTTCTGCAGGAACGCCGACCAGGCGCACGGATATTGGGTGCCGATCTGGAAGGTGTAGACGAACGGGATGTAGGAGTTGTTCGCGATCACATGGATCCCGTTGGAGGCGGCGGACTGGCTGTAACGGAAGTGGCTGTAGACGTCCTGGGATCCCTGCCCGATGTACGTCGACGCGTTCCCGAACAACTGGAGGAGGCTCGAGGTCACGGTCAGGTTGCCCCCGTTGTAGGTGACATTGAGCGGGGGGTTGACCTCCATGATCTGGTAGCCGCCGATCTGGGTCTGGATGACCCCGTCATCCTCGAAGTAGAACACCTGCGGGCTGTAGTACCGGTTCGGCAGGATCATCTCGAGCGTTCCGGTCGCGATACGCTGGGAGTAGAGTCCGGACCCGCCCGGACCGTGGGAGAAGCTGACGTTTGCGAAGACGCACAGGGCCGAGTTGACGGGCAGCCCGTAGTTGGCCGGGGTCGCCCCGGCGACACCCTTCGCGTAAAACCCCGAGGGGCACGTGGACGGGAGGAAGACCAGGGTCGATTCGGTCGGCTGGGCCAGGAGCGGGATCCCCTGAGAGCTGACCACGAACGGTGTCCCGAGGGTCTGCGGGGAACCGGTGGGGAACTGGTACTGGCTGTCCACATTCGACTTCAGCAGGGCGAAGGAGTAGGCCGCCTGGGAGCTGAACTGGGACTCGTTGTCGGTCATCCAGAGCGGCAGGTACTGCGTGAGGAAGATCCCGAACAGGGTGAAGAACACGAGGAGCGCGAGGAGGGTGCCGACGACCGAGACGACCCCTCGCTTGTGATGGTGCAGGCGCCGGGCCCGGCGGTAGCGACGGCTGGCGCTGAAACTCGGCGTTCCCCCCATTCCGATGGACCAGCTGCGCCCCGATGGGGATGCAGTTGCGATGAATTAGGTCCGATTCGGGTATAAATACCTGCATGACCGACCGCGATGCAAGGCAGCGCCGTCCGCGAACCTTTAGGGCCGGCGGGGTGTCCGTGTGTCCGGATGGGCCTGCGCGAGATCTCCCTCACTCTCCCCAACCGACCGGGGGCGCTCGCCGGTGTGTCCCGCACGCTCGCCAAGGAACGGATCAATCTGGCGGCGATCAGCGTCGACTCCACGCCGAGCCGCGGCCGGGTCCGGCTGGTCGTGAGCGACCCGGACCGGGCGGTCGCGCTCCTGGGAGAGGCGGGGTACACGGCCGAGGTGCGGGAGCTCATGGCCGTTCGTCTGGAGGACCGGTCGGGCAGCTTCCTTCGCGTACTCGAGGCGCTCGCCAAGGCGAAGGTGAACGTGCAGAGCGTGGCGATCCTGATCGCGCGGGAAAGCAACCAACCGGTCGTCGCCCTCTCCGCGGACGACCTGGCCCGAGCGAGGCGGGTGCTGCGGAAGGCGGGGTTCGTCACGCCTCTCGCGGACCGTCCGATGTCGAACGCGGACCTGCTCGCGGGGACCCCGACCATCCCGGGCGAATCGGTCGGACTTCTCCTGTGAGCCCTCGCGCCCCGCACAAAGGGTAAGAGCCAAGGGTCCTCCGGGTCGGGCGCGCGGTTGTGGTCTAGTGGTTAGGACGGTAGCTTCCCAAGCTACCTACTCGGGTTCGAATCCCGACAACCGCACTCCATTCTTGCCCCGCCCTCCGGGGCGAAGAGCCCTACGGAAGGGGCGCGCCGACGGGTGAGGCGCTCAAGATCCGGTAGGCGGGGGGCAGCAGGTCGGGGTCGACCTTCCCCGTGGTCGCATATCGGTACAACGCCGCCCGGAGCACCCCTTCGGCGGTCGCGCCGATCAGGCCGACGAGCACCCCGACGACCATCGCTCCCACGATCAGCACGAGCCCGAAGGCCAGCGCCCCTCCCGCAAGCACGAGGATCCCCACGACCACGAGTATGACGGCGGCGACGACCCCGGCCCCGACGAGGAGGCCCATCACTAGGTTCGTGACGAGGGAGCGGCCAAAGTTCGAGACGAAGAGGTGCGCCGAGCGTTGGAGGGAGGTCCAGGCGCCCTGGTCCTCGTAGACGAGGACGGGGATCATGAAGTAGGTCGAGACCGACCAGGTCGCGCCACCGATCCCCGCGATCAGAAGGCCGGCGATCCCCCGCACCCGACTCGCGATGACCTGAATCGCGAGTCCGACCGTGGCGGTGATTACCGCCCAGGCGAGGAGGCACGGGAGCTTGGACCGTGCGATCCGCCACCCGTCGGAGGCGGTCGGTTGCTGGCCGTTCAACTTGAGCGTCGCCGCTCCGACGAGTGCCGCAGTACAGTAGACCGAGAGGATAGAGCTGGCAAAGTACGCGATGAGGAAGAGGGCGACCCCCAGGGCGACCACGGCTGGGGTGGGCCCTCCCCCGGATAGCACGCTCGGGAGCAATGCGAGTGCTCCGAACAAGAACAGGGCGAACACTCCGACGATCGAAAGGCCGCCGACCACGGGGAACACGAGCAGGGCGCGGTCCTCGGCGATCAAGCGGAACGAGGTCTTGGTGAGCTTCCCGGAGTCCGAGAAGGTGCCGGGCATGGCTACTGCTGAATCCATCCCAACGAAGCCCTGGGGTTATTGAGTTCTGCACCGGGAGGTTCCTTTCGGACGGGCGCCCGCCGGCTCCTCAGGTCCCGGCTGCCTGACTCGAACAGGCGACCTGAGGATATCCACGGGGGCTGCCGGTTCCCCGGCAGTCTCGCCTACAGTCCCCCGCTCTACCACTGAGCTAAGCCGGGACGGGCTCTCGAGCAGGCCATGGCGTATAAACTTGACGAAGCTTCGCCCTCTGGTCGAGTTCGAATGCGCTCGCTCGTCCACCGTCGTCACAGCCAGCGGCAGCCCACCGACGTGCACCTGAGCGCGGACGGAATCGAACTCGCGCGGCGCGTCGGTCGCCGGTCCGGGCATTTCGACCGCGTCTTCACATCGCCCAAGCCCCGCGCCGTCGAGACCGCGACGGCCATGGGATACACCGTCGACGAACAATGGGAGGAGTTGGGTCAGCTCCCGGACATCGTGGCGCGGTTTCTGGACCGAGAATCGCCGTCGACCTTCGAGGATTACGTACGGTGGGCGACCACCGTCCACGAGATCCGCGGGGCGGCCGCTGCGCTGGCGGCCCAGTGGGGCGATTCGCTGGACCAGGTCCCGAACGGGGGCCGCATCCTCCTCATCTCCCACGCCGGTGTGATCGAGCTCGGGGCGGCCGGAGCGCTACCGGAGGTGGCGGTCGGTTGGGGACCGGTGCTCGCTCCCCTGGAAGGGATCCGCCTCGACCGGGACCGGGGCCGTTGGGTTCACGGCGAGGTGTTGCGGGTCGAGGGGTGAAGGGCCCTAGCCGACGGCCGTGCGCACGCGGGCAGCGACCAGTTCGACCGGGCCGGCGGCGTCGATGGGCCGCAGGATCCCGCTGGCCGCGTAGTACTCAAGCAAAGGGGCGGTCTCGGCCTGGTAGACCTCCAGCCGGGTCCGAACTGCGTCCGGGTGGTCGTCCGGCCGTTGGACGAGAGCCGTTCCGTCGACGTCGCAACGGCCGGGGACCTTGGGCGGATGGGTGACGACATTGTAGACGGCTCGGCACGTGGGGCAGGTTCGTCTCCCCGTGAGGCGGGGCAGGAGGATGGCGGTGGGGAGTTCGAACGCGACCACGACATCGAGCGGGGTTCTCCGGTCGAGCGCTTCCGCCTGGGTCCGGTTTCGCGGGAACCCGTCCAGCAAGAACCCACGAGTGGCGTCTTCGCGGCCGATCCGTTCCTCCAGGATCTCGAGCACGAGGGCGTCGGGCACGAGCCGCCCGGCGCGCATGTGCTCCTCGGCGGCCAACCCGAGGGGGGTCTTCGCCGCGACCGCGGCCCGGAGGAGGTCACCGGTCGATAGGTGAGGGATCTCGAGGCTCTTGGCGAGCATCGAGGCCTGGGTACCCTTGCCGGCACCGGGCGGGCCGAGAAAGACGATTCGGTGCATGAACGTCCGACCCGGCCTTCGGGTAAAGCTCCTGTGGGGGAGCCTACTTCCCGACCCGACTTCCTTCGAAAGCGCGGCCCTCGATGGCGGCCCGAAGGCTGACCAGGTCCCTTCCCGCGACGATGGACAGTGGGATGCCGGCACGAGCGAGGAGGTCAGCGCCCAGCCGGTCAAAGAGGAAATTCTGGCCGGCGGCCCCCGTGGTCGAGCGCTGGACCAGGCCTCGGAACTCGGCCCAGGAAAGCGACTCGATTCGTTTCGCCCGAGGGACCTTCCGTGGGTCCTCCTCGTAGACGCCGGCCACGTCCGTCGCGTTGACCACGCGCGCCGCGCGCAGCCGGACCGCGAGCAGGGCGGCGACCCCGTCGGTCGTGTGACCGGGCTCGGTGCCTCCGAGGATCACCGGAGATGCCCGGTGGAGCTCATGGACCGCCTCTCGCACCGTCGTGGGAACTCGGTCGGGCGTCGGAGCCCCGATCGCCCCGGCCAAGAGTCGGGCGTGCAGTCGGGTGACGTCGATCCCAATCTCGTCGAGCTCGACCTCGGTGAACCCCAGCGACCGGCCGAGCCCGATGTAATCGCGGGCCGTGCGCCCCCCGCCGGTGGTGACGGCGAGGGGGATCCTCGTCCCACACTCCCGGAGAAGGACGGACAGCGCCCGAAGGTATCCCACGTCACCGGCCCCGGTCACCAGGATCGAGCCGCCGATCGATACGACGACCGCCGCCGGGGCGGAGTGCGTCCGGGACGGCATCGAAGCCCCGAGGGCGGCGTTCACTTAGGCCTGTCGCTCAGCCGTTGGACTCAAGAGCCGGCGCCCCTCCCCCCCACGTGGACCCCGCGCTCGAGCGCGCGAAGGAAGCGGCCGCCCGACGCGCGGTCGAAGCGGTGCGACCCGGGGAGCGCCTCGCGCTCGGGACCGGCACGACGGCCACCTATGCGGTGCGGGCGCTGGCCGAACGGTTCCCGGGGGTCGCGTTCGATTCCGTCGCGAGCTCCGACGCCACCGCGGCGCTCGCCCGTTCGTTGGGGATCTCCGTGCGCGCTCTCCGGGGGGACGACCGGTTCGACCGGATGCTCGACGGAGCCGACGAGGTCGACGACCGGTTGAATCTGACCAAGGGCGGGGGCGGGGCCCTGCTCCGGGAGCGGCTGCTGGCCGAGCGATCCGCGGAGGTGGTGATCCTCGTCGACCCAACAAAGCTGGTTCAACAGCTCGGCGAGCGCGCGCCGATCCCGGTGGAGGTCGTCCCGTTCGCACGGCCCTCCGTAGAGGCGGTGGCCTCGCAAGCGGGGTTCAAGGTCACCGTTCGGCGGACCGCCGAAGGTCGACCCTACCTCACCGACAACGGGAACGATCTCCTCGACCTCCGTCCGTCCGCACCGATCACGAATCCCGGGGCCACGGCTTCGGAGGTCCGGCGCTGGACCGGAGTCGTCGAGGTTGGGCTCTTTGTGGGGATCGCGACCCAGGTGGTCGTCGGGTTTCCCGACGGTCGCATCGAGGAGCGACGCCCGCCGGGCTGAACCACCGACTAACGCGGGCCGGCCGGGGCGTCGGCGTTATCCGTCCCCGGCGATGCGGACCCTCGACCGCCCTCGGGCGGAGGCATCGAGATGCAGGGGAAGTTCATCCAAACGAAGGTCGAGGACCACGTCGGGCACATCCAGATCGGCAAGCCCAAGGCCAACACGTACGACCTCGACATGATGAAGGAGCTGCACGCGGCGATCGAGGAGCTCCGGTTCGACGACGAACGCTCGGGTGATCGTGCTCGAGAGCTCCGTGCCGGGATTCTTCAGCGCGGGCGCGGACATCGAGATGCTGAAGCAGTCGCAGCCGGACTTCAAGGCGATGTTCTGCCTCTACTGCCAGGAAACCCTCGACAAGTTCGCCAAGACCCCGAAGGTGGTGATCGCCGCGATCAACGGTCACTGCGTCGGCGGCGGACTCGAGATCGCCCTATCGACCGACCTGCGGATGATGGCGAAGGACTCGGGCAAGATCGGACTGCCGGAGGTCACGCTCGGAGTCCTCCCCGGCACCGGCGGGACCCAGCGGCTGCCGAGACTCATCGGGCGTTCCCGGGCCTTGGACCTCATGATCACTGGCCGGCTGCTGACGCCGGACGAGGCGCTCCAGATCGGGCTCGTGAACTACCTCTACCCCAAGGAGACGTTCGCCGCCGACGTCCAGGCCTATGCGAGCGCGCTCGCGCACGGCCCCGCCCGCGCGGTGAGCCTGATCAAGCGGTCCGTCATGGAAGGGATCGAGGAGCCCCTCACCTCCGGGCTCGCTCTCGAGCGCGAACTGCAGAACCGGCTCTTCATCACCGAGGACGCGAAGGAAGGCTTGGCCGCTTTCGTGGAAAAGCGAAAGCCCATCTTTAAGGGCCGTTGAGGCTCTTCTTCTGGAGGACTCTCATGCCCGATGCCCCCGCACCCCCCGGCGCCGCCCGAGCCGGCGCGAGCAGCCTCAAGGAAGGGGGAACGGTCGCGCCCGTGAGGGAGATCCTCTGGGGGTCCGCCGCGGGCGCGCACAAGTACGAGACGGCCGAGGAGCTCGAGCCCGACATGGCGAAGCTCGTCGTCAAGCTCATGGTCGTCCAAGCGGACACCGAGTTCGCCTCGATCCAGCAGCATCGCCCCTGGCTGGACCGCGCCCCCACCCTCGAGGACCGGTGGATCGAGTCCCGGATCATCGCCGACGAGTCGCGTCACGGACTCCAGGCGTGCCGTATCCTCCGGGATTTCGGGGAGACCGGGCAGAAGTACATCGACGAGCTCCTCGCGAAGCGCGAGGGTCAGCACAAGCTCGACGCGTTCAACATGCCGTTCAACACCTGGGCCGACGTGGGCGCGTTCACGTGCTTCGTCGACCGGGTCGGCGTCTACCAGCTGCGCGCATTCCAGGAATGCTCCTACGGGCCGCTCGCCCGCGCCATGCCCCTCATGCTCTCGGAGGAACAGCTCCACCTCAATTTCGGACAGAGCGTCCTGCGACGGATGGTGCACGACGGCCCGAAGTATGCCGGCTCGAAGGAGGAGGCCCAGGCCGCGGTGAACAAGTGGTACCCCCGCGCCCTCGACATGTTCGGCCACACGAACTCCGACACGAGCCGCCGAGCGATCGAGTACGGATTGAAGCGGTGGACCAACGAGGAAGCCCGGGCTCGGTACATCTCGGAGGTCACGGAACTCATGCGCTCCGTCGGTCTCGCACTGCCCCCACCCGAGTTCGACCGTCACGTAGTGTGACGCCGATCGCGGGGCGACACAACCT
Organism: uncultured Thermoplasmata archaeon; assembly: GCA_963842165.1. Lineage (GTDB taxonomy): Archaea > Thermoplasmatota > Thermoplasmata > Lutacidiplasmatales > UBA184 > Lutacidiplasma. The sequence continues at coordinate 33,792 of CAWJFK010000023.1, forward strand.
TCGCTCCTCTAGCGGTTTTTAACCACACGCCTCTTCGCCGGCGTTCGTGTACAGCTCTGGGATCCGCTCCCTTCTCCGGGGGCGGGCGAGCCCGTCAATCGTCGCAATCGCACTCATGGCGGTCGCGCTCGCGGGATTCGTGCCCGCGGCGGCGTTCCTCCACGGCTCCGGTCCCGGGGCCTCCACCCCCATCACCCCCTCATCGACGCCCCCGGCGGTGGTTCCAAGAACTGCAGTTCACCCAGCGAGCTCACAGAACGCGTCCGGTTCGTTCTACGGCTCGAACTCGAGCTTCGCGAATCTGCCCTCTTCCTCGGACGCCTGCGGAGCGAATTATCGAAACTATTCGTACTGGTCGTCGAACTACACTGACAACTACTCGTATCTCAACTGCTTTGGAGGGGCGCAGAACCCCAGTCTTCTGAATCTCGCGAACGGTGACCTCGGGGTGGGCTACTCGGTCTTCACTCCGGACAACACTGCCTGTGTCAGTTCCGCCAGCGCTGTTGTGAGCCGGATCGGCTTCCAAGTCTCCACCGACAGCGGTGCCACGTTCGGTCCCGCCCAGTACCTCGGTAACCAGACCTGCACCTACCTCCAGGCGATCGAGCCGTCCTTCGCGGTCTCGAGTTCGGGGACGGTCTACGGGACGTTCGTCGAGGAGAATGCGACCACCCACAACAACTCGCTCGGGGCCTCATTCCCGATGGACTATTGGAACCGGACCTCCGACGCCCTGGGCTTCACCTGGTCCACCGACAACGGGACGACTTTCTCCCCGGTGACGACCCTCTCGGCCGCGGGCCTGGCGGATGTCGCGCGCCCCCAGATCGCCGCGTTCGGGGAAACGGTCTACGTGGTCTACGACCACTTCAACAACTGGACCAACCTCACTTTACCCTCCGCCAACTACACCGGCTACCCCTCCACGCATCCGATCGCCGTCGACCTGATCTACTCGAACGACGGCGGGGTCACATGGAACGGCCCGTACACGCTTCCCGGACTCAACGGAAGCGCCGGGTACACCTCGTTCTCCCCTGCCATCTCCGTCAGCTCGACCGGGAAGTTGGCGGTGGCCTACGCGACCGGCCGTGCGTGCTTCGAAGGCTACGCATACATATGCGACGACTACGGTGAATCCGCGGTCGTCGCCACTTCGGGTACGAACGGGTCATCCTGGTCCGCGCCGGCGGTCCTCGGCTTCGTGGGGGAGACCCACCGGATGGGCTACAACAATGAGACCAGCCCGAACTACTGGTACTACGGCTACGCCTACCAGTTCCAGACGGCTCCCGAGCTGGCGGTGGCCTGGAGCGACACGTCCGCTTCGACCGTGTACGCCGCTTGGGCGGGTGAATACACCTACCGCGGTCTTTTCTACACTTCCTACGGGTATTCCGGCGTATTCAGCGCCGCCTCCACGAACGGGGGATCGACCTGGGCGAACGGGACCGTGGCGGCGCCCACGTACGGATTCTTTGAGACGGAGGAGTACAGTTTCGACCCGGCGCTAGTCGTCCATTCGGGTACCGCCTACCTGGCGTACACCAAGGAGAACGAGAGCTACTGCTCCTCCGGGACCCCCGGGTGCTCTCCGTTCGCGCAGCAGTTTTGGTACTGGCTGGTCAACAGCACCAACGGGACGGGCTGGTCGAGCCCGACCTATCTCGCGGGAGACCCCACCTACTACTCTGAGACGCAGAACGCCTGGGTCGGGTACAACGACGCCGTCACCTACACCTCTGACGGGCCCGTGGCTTCCTTCTCTCGACCGGAGTTCGCGGTCTACAGCTACGGGTTCTCGAGCTTCAATTACGCCAACGGCTCGGTGGCCTACGAGTACCTGGGACAATACCACGGGACAGAGCGACCTCACGGTCGCCCTCCCTTGGACGGGCGCGACCGTGGCCGTGAACCTCAGTGAGGACGGCCTGCCGACCGGCACCCACTGGACCGTCAACTTCACCGGGTACAGCTTCACCGTCAATGTCTCGACGATCACCATTACGAACGTCCCGGTGGGGCAAACCATGTACTACCAGGAGATCAGCAACCCACCGGCCGGATACGAGGCCCGCTACGCGGTACTCTTCGGTGCCAGCGGCGTCATGCCGTTCACCTCGCCGGGGAACATCACGTTCTACTTCTCCCTCGAGTACGGGCTCACGCTCTACGTGAACCCCGCCGCACTTCCCTACCTGGATTTCTCCGGGTATTTCGGTTCGACCTACTTCTACTGGGACCACTACGGAGTGGGTCAGAACTACTACTCCGAGCCCTTCCCATGGTACATCCCGGCGGGCACGTTCATCTCCTTCGACCAGTACGACCTCTATTCCCAACCGCTAGCTTCGCCCATCGCCTTCACGGGGTTCGGGAGCGGTTCCTCCACGGTGGTCGCGAGCTCGACGTACATCATCATGAACGGCCCGATCAACGAGACCATATGGTACGGAGCGCTGGGTAGCTATCCGGTCACGTTCGTTCCGTCCGGCCTTCCCGCTTCGTCGAATTATTCGTTCACGTTCGGCGGGTCGGTCTACTCCGCCAACGGGACCCAGGATGTGACGGTCCCTAACGTAACGACCGGGGCGTACGGGCTCTCGAACATCTCCGCCAACTCATCCACCCCCGGGTGGGCGTATTTCGGACAGGCTTCCAGCGGCTCGGTCGTGGTCGTCCCCAATGTCATCGAGGTGGACCTCAACTTCTCGGCGATCCACGTCGGAGTCGCCGCCGGGCTCGGTGTCCTTCCGGGCCAGCGGACTCGGTGCCGGCGACTTCTGGACGCTCACGTTCAACGGGAGCCAATACGGGTCCTCGACGCCATGGATCAACGTCACGGCCCACCCCGGAAACTATACTGTCGGCGCCTCGCCCGTGCCCGCTTCGGCGAACGACACCACGGCCTACTCCCCCGTCGGCTTCGGCCCGATCCTTTCGATCACCCCCGCTTCGACGTACCCGGTCAACTTCACTCCGACCTACCGGGTCCAGGTGGTCGCCGGCGCGGGTGGGTCCACGACAGGGGCCGGCTCGCACTGGCTCACACCGGGCTCCCTGGCGACGTATACCGCCTCCGCGCGGCCCAACTACGCCTTCCTCGGCTGGACGGGCACGGGACCGGGTTCCTACACGGGCATCAACGCCAGTGCCGACATCACCGCCAACGGCCCCATTACCGAGTCCGCCAACTTCCAGGCCCTCCCCGTGAACCGCTTCAACCTCACGGTCGTGGCCAGCGGACTCCCGAGCGGAACGTGGTGGACCGTCGATGTCAACGGAACGGGCTACTCCTCCGACCAGCTTTCGCAGGTCGTGCCCAACCTGCTGCCGTGCAGTGCGGGCCTCGCCGCGCAGTACTCCATCGGCGTCCCCGAAGCGTTCGTGAACGGCAGCGGCGGCGTTCGCTTCGTCGCGGGAGGGTACCCGAGCTCGGACTGCACGAGCGGAGCGACCGTCCTGAACATCGCCTTTGCCACCGAGTACCTGGTCACTCCGCTCGCTTCCGGGGGCGGCTCCGCCTATGCCGTCGTGTCCGGGACCCCCGTGGCGAGTTCCGTGTGGGTCGCCGGCGGGTCCACGATCGGACTCCGACAATCGCCCCAATCGAACTCCCAATTCGTCGCCTGGCCGGTACGGGAACCGGGGCGTACTCCGGACCCAATCCCACGCCTTCCGTGGTCGTCAACGCGCCGATCACCGAGACCGCGACGTTTGCACCCATCATCGTGCCCCCTCCGGTGACCTACGAGCTGAGCGTCCATACCACGACCGCTCTGGCCGCCGGCACCGCGTGGTCGATCACCGTGAATGGTGCCGGCTACAGTACGTCCGGGAACTGGGTGAACGTCTCGGGTCTCGCCCCGGGAGCTTATCCGGTCACCTTCCACACGAGCCTATCGCTGGATCGGCAGACCCAATACACCCCCTCGACGGTCCAGACCACCGTCATGCTCACCGGGAACCAGACGATCCAGGTCGCGTTCGGGACCGCGTACTGGGTGAGCGAGTCCGCGAGCCCGGGAGGCTCCCTCGTCGGAGGGTTCACCGGATTCCTGGCCGCCGGGCACTCCCTCTCTCTCGACGCAACGCCCGCGACCGGCTACGTCTTCGTCTCCTGGGCCGGTACCGGGTCGGGCGCGTATTCCGGCACGAACGCGACCGTTTCGATCATCGTCAACTCGCCGATCGCCGAAGTCGCGTCATTCGCGTCGACGCCGCCCTCGGGCTCCTCGGGGTCCGTCGGTCTAGGATCGCCGGTGGTCCTCGTTGCGCTCGCGGTCGTTGGGCTCGTCGCGGGCCTCGGGTTGGGATACGTGCTGACCCGTGGTAAGCGCGGGGACTCGGGAGGTTCCTCATGAGGACCTCGGTCTGGCCGGCCCTGGTCGTCGTCGCCCTGATGCTCCTCGCGTCCGGCCTGGTCGCAGGAAGCTCGGCGGGTCGAGTGGCTCCGGACCACTCCGCGCCGTCCTCCGTGGTGCACGTGGCTCCGCCCCCTCCTTCCGCCCCGCCCGCACCGACCGCGTCGTCCTCGGGCCGCGGGACGTTCTTCGTGAACTATCCCCAGCCCACCGCACCGTCGGCCAGCCCGGCCTGCCGGTATCAGGTCAGTACTCCCTGCCCGTCTGCCAGAACGACACCGGGAACCCGTCGATCGCCGTCACCCCCACTGGGGTGATCGCGACCGCCTACACCGCGTTCGCCGACGTGAACCCCTGTGCCGCAGCCCTCAACCTGACGGCGACCGTCATCGGGGTCGACGTGTCCACCACGGGTGGGAGCAGCTGGATTCCTCCGGTCTACCTCGACAACCCGGTGTGTTCTGAACAGTTCAACTACACTAGCGCGATGATGCCCGCGATCGCCTCCCTCGCGAATGGAACCTTTGTACTGGCCTACGTGGAATACAACCTCTCTGCCAGTGCGAGCTCGACGACGGCCAATATGACGTGCGAGGGAGATTTTTGGTTCCCCGCGCCCCTCCCGTGCATCTTCACCGACGCGCGCTTGGTCGTGAGCGAGAGCTCCAACAACGGAGCGAGCTGGACCGTACCTTCGGTGATCGTCGCGAGCCAGAACACGTCGGTCAATGCGAGCGGGACCAACTGGATCCCGATGCTGCCGACGCTCGCTACCGTTGGCGACACCGTGTACCTGGCGTGGACCAACTACACGAACGCAACCTTCGGGGACCGTTACCCCTTCGGCCCTCTACCCATCTCCGAGTCCACCGTCGAGATGTCGACCTCGACCAACGGAGGGGGGAGCTGGGGAACTCCCGTCACGCTGCCCTCGGTCACGGGGCTGTACTACAACGAACCCACTTCGGTCGCCTACGCTCCCTCGGTCGCCGTCGCTTCGAACGGCACGGTCTTCGTCGCGTATGCGACGAACTTCACCTCGGACGATAACTACCTCTGCAACCCGTACTTCGCTTGTGGGTTCCTGAACATCAACCAGTCGATGGACGTGGTGGTCGCCCAATCCACCAACAACGGTTCGAGCTTCTCCTACTCGACCGCGGCGCCCGCGGTGCCGGTGGAGTTCAATGGATACACTTGGATCCAGGGGGCTCCCGGCTCGATCGTGGCGCCCGCCCCGTCCATCGCCATCGACGAGGCCACCGGACTGATCTACGTCGCCTACGCTGGCGGCGAGATCGGAAACCTTTGCTTCCCGGGGTACTGCTTTAGCGGCGAATACTACGAGAACGTCTGGCTGGCCTCTTCTCCCGACAACGGCACGAGCTGGACCAACAGCGCGGTCGGGGACCAGGCCCTTTCCCTCGCGACCGGCGTGAACAACAGCGTGTTCCTGATGACCCCCTCGGTCGGCGTAGGGACCAACGGGACGGTCTACGTCAACGCGGTCTATGCCAACGGGACCGTGTGCCACCTCTATGCGTGCGGCCAGTGGACGGACCTCCTCTTCGAATCGACGGACCAGGGCCTCACCTTCTCGCCCGTGTACCAGGTAGATCCGCTGACCGCCAGCATCGACGGGGGCCCCCTCTGGGACGGGTTCACGACGGTCGATGGCGATGTACCAGGGTGTCCCGTGGTTCGCCTGGACCCAGGAGATCGACCCCGCTGGGGGCTCTTCGTTCTGCTTCGGACCGTCCGCAATCTGCTACTCTCAGGTGATCGTTTCGACCCTGTTCGTGGGCACCGGCCTCATCGCCACGTTCAACGAGACCGGCCTCCCGACGGGCTACAACTGGAGCCTCACCGTCAACGGAAACCCCCGGGCCGTCCGGCGGGGACCAACCTCTCGGTCTCCGGGGTTCCGGTCGGTGAGCCCCTCACCTGGGCCGTCCCGGGGTTGAACTCGAGCTCCGTCTATGGAATCCGCTACCTCTCCACGATGTCCCCGACCTCCCCGTACGTGCTGACCGCCACCACGACCGTGAGCGTGACGTTCGCCGAGGAGGCTCTTCTCAACCTGACCGCGATTCCGACGACCCAGTCCAACTACCCGTTCTCGTGCGCCGCTCCGTACTACGGGGGCTACGGGTTCGACTGCGCCAACCAGAACGTGACGCCCGCTCTGGGATTGACGTACGTCCCGGTGGGGGTCCCCCTCGGGTACGGCGTCTTCACGATCCCCTGGTCCTCGCTCAGCTACTGCTACCAGTGCCTCAACCTGTCGTTCCTCGCGTGGACCGGCGCAGGGAACGGAAGTTGGAACTCCACGACCGCGAACGGCACCACGACGATCTGGGGACCGGTCAACGAGACGCTGAGCTTCAACCTCCTCGGATTCTGTTCGAACAGTGTCTGCTCCAATGCGACGTACAACTACACGTTCGCCGAGTCGGGCCTCCCGAGCGGGACAAGCTGGACGATGACCTTCGGGGGCCAAACGCAGACCTCCAATACTCCGTTCCTCGGGTTCAACGGGTCGGGCGGTCCCATTCCGTTCACGATCTGGGTCGTTCCCTACAACGCGACCCTCGAGTACGTGGGCACGGCGGCCCAGCCTTCTCCGGTCACGGCCCTGCAGGGAGGGAGTGATCCGGTGACCTTCAACCTCGAACCGATCGCCCGCGAGAGCTCGGACCTCTCCGTGTCGGCGACCGGCCTCCCTTCGGGTGTGACCAGTTGGGGCTTCACCCTGGGCACTACCCAGCACGCCACCCCGAGCTCGGGGGCAGTCTACACCGTGCCGAACGGACCCGTCACGCTCAACGCCGCGGCCGTCTACGGCCCGAACGGAACGGGCGCCTACCCAACAGGGTTCAGCGTACTTCCCGAGACCACCGGGGCGACCTCGAGCATTGTCGCGCTCGGAGGCACTCTGAGCGTCACTTCGCCCACGATCGTCACCGCCCAGTTCGCCCCGGAGTACTGGCTCTCGGTCACCAACAACTCGGGCGGTTCGGTCTCGGCCCCACCGGGCCAGTGGGTCCACGCCGGGACGACCGTCACCAACCTCACCGCGACTCCCGACCCCGGGTTCGCGTTCGTGGGATGGAGCGGAACCGGAAGCGGCTCCGTGACCAGTACCTCACCGGTCATCAACGTTCAACCGACCGGCCCCGTATCGGAGCTGGCCACCTTCGTGGCCGTCGTGCCGATGTTCTCCCTGCATGTCTCTGCGAGCGGCATCCAGGCGGGGGTTCCGGTCACGGTCTCCGTCGGAGTGGCCAACTACACCGAGATCGCTCCGTTCACCATCAGCGGTTTGGTCTCCGGGTCCTACGCCATTTCCATCCCGACCGTCTATCCCAACGGAACCGCGGGCGTGCGGTACCTCACGACGGGAGTTTCGTCCAGTCTGCACTTGAGCGGCGGATCGATCGACGTCACGGCGAACGGGACCCTGACGATCACCTACACCGAGGAAGTGACGCTCGTGGTCGGCGCCTCGGGGAACGGCACCACGACGCCGGGCCCCGGCTCGGTACTGGGAGACCGCCGGAGTGGCGACCACGCTCAACGCGACCCCGAACTCGGGGTTCGTCTTTGTCTCCTGGAACGGCACCGGACCCGGTTCGGTGACGACCTCCTCCACGAACTCCATCCAGGTCACGGCGACGGGCATGGTCACGGAGACCCCCGTGTTCACCGCACGGATCGTCCCTCCCCCCGCGACGTTCGGCCTGACCGTCACCGAGACCGGTTCTCCGACCGGGACCGTCTGGGCCGCGAGCGTCGGCTCGAACGGGGCCTCGGGGACCGGGAGTCTGGTCATCACGGGCCTCAACGGAACCTACACGGTCATCGTGCCCACCGTCCTCGGTGGACCGGGCGTCCGGTACGTGCCGTCGAACAGCAGCTCCTCCGCGACCGTCACCTCGAACACGACCCTCACGGTGACGTTCACGACCGAGTACGCGTTCACGGTCCTCGCCACGCCGGGCGGTAGCGCCGGCCCGCAGTCCGAGTGGGTCACGTCGGGGGGCACGGTGAGCCTGACCGCCACCGCGAATGCCTCGTACGAGTTCGCGAACTGGACCGGAACGGGGACGTCCTCCTACTCGGGGACGACGCAGAACCTCACGATCACCGTGACCAGCCCCGTCAGCGAGCTCGCGACGTTCGTTCTGAGCGCCCCGAAGACGACGACCTCTTCCTCGGGAGGCCCCGGATCCTGGGCTCTCGCGATCGGCCTCCTCGTCGTCCTCTTGGTGGTCGGCCTCGCCGCGGGTCTCCTGCTCGGTCGGTCCCGGCGGCCGCCGAGTGGTGCGACCGAAGCCCCGGCCGCCGAATCCGTGGACTCTTCGACGGTCCCCGTCTGGTCGGAGAACGAAGAGGCGACCCCCGCTCCCGAGCCGAGTGAGGCGGACGAGAGCGGCGACACGGTCTACGGGAGCGGACCCGGGTAGGGTCGCCCCGCGGAGGAGACGGAGAGAGGAGCATGGACGCCTACCTGTACGTGCTGGCGCTCGCCGTCTTCGGGATCCTCTATCTCGTGCTGGGGGTCTTTCTCGTCTTCGCGCTGCTGATCTCGCTGCTCACGATATACGTCTACCTCGTGCTGCGGCATGGCCAGCTGCCGGACAACTACCCGTTCGGGGCGAGCGACACCCTCATCACGACGATCTTCATCGGCGTCACCTGGGCGATCTTCACGGCCCTCGGGCCGAAGAGCCCGATCCCATTCGTGGGCTCGGGCCTGACCTACTCCAGCGCGGCCGTCCTGCCGATCGACGCCGTGATCCTGATCTCGGTGGTCGTGATCTTCGCGTTCCTCGTGATCGGGGCGTTCGTCGTGCCCCGGTTGACCAACAACCGTGGCCGTTCCGGCGGCGGAACCCAGGGCCAGCAGACGGTGGGCTCCGGCTGAACCGAAACGCAGCGGGAGCGCGGCCGGAACCGCCGTTTCCGTCGGATTCCGGACTCGGAATGAGACATCTGCAAGTTTGGCCACACGCACTACATATACGGTGACCGGGTCTGCCTCGCGATACCATGGCACGGGGGAGGCCGCGGTTTCCGACCCGGTAGAGGTCGGACGTTAGTGGAATGGTGGGCCAGCGGAAGCTCCTGAGGCTCCGGGCGTGCGGGGGCTGCGGCCATCTTCGCGGAAGCCACTACGTCGCGACCGGCGGAGGGTCCCGACAGCGGCACCCGACCTCGCGTCCGTGGAACTCGGACCCGATGACGTGCCACGTGGTCCAGTGCGTGTGCTCCGGGTTCTTCGACTCCCCTCCCGACCTCCCCTGCCCCATCTGCTCGCGCATCTACCTCACGCGGACCAGCCTCGAGGTGCATCTCTCCAAGGTCCACGCCGGCCTCGCCCCCCGGGAGCGCTCTAATCTCCTCGCCGCTACGCTGAACATGGTGGTGTAGGCATGGAAGGAGACTCCCCCGCGGTCGCCTCCCCCTCCGGGCCGGTTCGCTGGCGGGGCCCCCGAGGCTCCCACCTCTCGGCCCTCCTCGTGATCGCGCTCGCTTTCCTCATGGTCCCGGCGCCGGGGGTCAACGCGCTCTCGGCCAACCTGACCGCTTCGCACGCCGCGCCATCGACCCCGGCCGCGACGCTGTCCCCGGCGGCCGTGCCGTCGCACGCCGCGACGTCCGGCCTGGCCGGCGTCGGCCCGAATGCCCCCTACTCCGTGAATCGGGACACCGTCGTCCGCTTCGCCGCTGCTTCCGTCGCCGCCGGCGAGAAATCACACACCACGTCGGCCCCCATTTCTGCCGCTCCGAATTCCGGGCCCTCCGTCCAGAACGTACCTCGCGAGCTACCGTACATCCCGACGGGCAAGTTCACGGGCTTCGTCGCGAACGCGAGCGAGCCCACCGATTTCCTTTCCGGGGTCACCGTCCAGGCCTACCCGGAGCAGGGCGGCCAGTTCTGCCCCAGCTACCTCTGTTCCCCCCAGACGACGGGGTCGAACGGAGAGTTCAACGTCACGTGTCCGGTGGGCGGTCGTACATCACGTTCGCCAAATCGTTCTGGGACGAGAACCTCACCTACTCGACCTGCGGCCTCAACTCGACCGTGGACCTCGGGACCGTCTATCTGCTGCCCGATGGGGTGGTGACGGGGAGGGTCCTCGGGGATGTCCCCGGAGCGCCCGGGATCTCGGGCGTGTCGGTCGAGGGAGAGGCGCGGGACTTCTCGGTGGTGGCGGCCCCCGGCGTGACCACCTCCTCGAGCGGCGCGTTCACCGTGGCTCTCCCGCCCGGCGTCGCAGGGCGCGTCGACTTCACCTCACCCGGGGTGGGGTGGCAGAACAATTTCACGTTCATCACCGTCGTCTCCGGGCAAACGGTGGACATCGGCTCGGTCTTCCTGGAACCGAACTCGCTCGTCCAGGCCCAGTTCCTTGACGCGGTGACCCACGCCGCGATCGAGGGCCAGTACAACGCTCCGAACTCGCTCACCGTCTGCTCGTCCGTCACGAACGCGTGCGGCACGCAGGGCCCCCCGGGCACGGCGGGCAACACCGTGGAAGCGGTCGGGCCCTCCGGGTACGACTACGTCCAGGCCGAGGCGGTCGGCTATCTCCTCAACAACTCTCCGATCGGCTACGTGCCGGGCACGAGCCCCGGTCACCCCTACTGCGTGCCGGATCACTGCAAGATCTACCTCACTCCTCTCGGGGCCGCGCGGATCACGGTGGACGTCTCGGGCACCCCGAGCACCGCCTTCGGCGAGGGCCTGATCGTCGTCCAGAGCTGCGGGATGGACGGCTACAACCTGGTCCTTCCGAAGCTCAACCCCGTGACTTACACCTACAACACCACCCTCACGGACTGTGCCGTATCGGGGTGCTTCTCCCCCGGGACGACCTACGACGCCCCGGCGTTCCCGCTGCGGAACGACATTCAGGTCTACCCCGACACGACCGGGATCTGCGGGTTCGCGCCGATGTGGCCGATCCCAGGGGACCTCCCGGTGTGGGGAAACGAGACGGCAGCGAACGTGACGCCGTATGCGGTCACGGACGTCGGATACCTCAACCTCACCCCCGGCAGTTACGTCGAGGGGAACGTCTACCTGGCGGGTACGGCGGTCGGCCCCCCCGGCGGGTTTGCGGTCCAGATCCAGAGCCGCGTCTCCACCACGATCGCCACGTACCCCTACCAGGTCGGGCGGTCGTTCAACGTGTGCCCCCTATCCGGCGCCTCGTACTTCTGCGCCCCCGCACCCCCGGGACCCGACCAACTGGTAGTCTCAGCGGCCGGGATGCCGGCCAATGAGACGTGGGTCTCGATACCGTGGCTCTGCTGCACTCAACAGAAGGGCCCGCTGCTGCTCTCCCAGGTCACCCTGCCGTCGATCGACTCGCTCAACCTGACGCCGCAGGCGTCGGTCAACGGCACCGTGACGATCGCGGGCGGTTCCGAACCGATCCCGTACGCCTCCACCACCGCGTGCCCCGCGTCCCCTTCCTCCATCCTCGCGTGCGCCGAGGGCCTGGTCGACCGAACGGGTGCGTTCTCGATGACGGCCGTCCCGATCGGCTGGGACGTCTTGCACGCGTCCAGCAGCGGGTACGCCTCCAACTCCCAATGGTTCTACGCGGGAGGCGGCGCCACGGTGACGTTACCGCCGCTTCCGCTCACCCCGCTCGCCACCCTCTCGGGCTACGTCATTTCGAGCAACGGTTCCGCGATCATCGACGCCTCCATTGACGAATGTACGCTCGCGGCCGGGGTCGCGACCCAGGTGTGCAGCACGCCGCTCGGCAGCGGGCTCACGACCTCCGCCGGGTACTACCAGGGGCTCGTTCCGGGCGGCTGGCTGCCCGGCTCGACCTACGAGGTCGAGGCGAGCGCGCCCGGGTTCGAGACCGACTGGACGTGGGTGAACGCGTCGGTGAACCAGACGACCGACGTGCCGAACCTCGTCCTTCAGCCGGTCGGCGCCGGAGAGGGACCCGTGCGGGCCGGGGACAGGGCCGCGGTGACCAACCCCGCCGGCACTTGGGTGGTGGGCCATCTCATCGACAACGAGACCCTCCAGGGGGTCCCGACCTCCCAGATCACCGCCTGCTCGGTCTCCTCGGGCATCTGCACCCAGTTCTTCGACGGGACGAACACGGGGGGCTTCTTCAACGACAGCCTCACCACGGGGGTCTACAATTTCACGGTCGGCGCCACCGGCTACTTGCCCGCCACGGTCCTCATCACCGTCCCCTCGGGAGTCCCGAGCGTCGACATCGGAACGGTCGTGCTCGACCCGCTTCCCTGGGTGTTCGGCCGGGTCGTCCTGGACCCCTGGGCCGAAATCACCGTGAAGGCGCCGGGCGCCCCATCGACCACCCTGCTCGAGCTCGCCCCGCCGGCGACTGTCCTCGCGTGCAACCTCGGGTGTGCGCAAGCGACGCCCGACGCCACCTCGGGGGCCTTCCAGACCCAGACCTTCCCCGGAGTCGGGGTCACCCTCTTCATCAATCCGTCGTACGCGGGCTCGTTCACGAGCGCACCCGGCGGGTTCGTGCCGACGGTCGCGACGCTCAACGCCACCTCGCAAACAACCAACCTCACGTACACGCCCTCGATGGCGCTCTTCGTCGGGGTCTCGGGAACCGTCTACAACGCCGCGAGCTGCAGTGTCGGAGGCGACCCGAGGTCGTGCACCGACCCGGCCCGATGGGTGACCGTGACGGTCTCCACGTCCGGCGTCAACAACGGCGCGGCCTCCGCGACCGCCAATGGGGGCGGCGGCTACACCGCCTTCCTCCCCGGTGGGGACGATCAGGGGGCGACGCGCGTCACGGCCGTCGACCTCTCCATGTTCTTCACCCGGAGCGAGATCGTCGATGCGCTGCTCGGGACCTATCCCGGGTCGAACCTCACGTGGGTCGCGAACTCGATCGAGCTGACCCAGTTCGGGTTCGGCCTCGCCACGGTCGTGAACTCGGTCACCGGCCAACCGGTCGTCGGCGTCGGGATCTCCTCCTCGTTCAACGACCCGATCAACGGCAACTCGGGCTCGACCCAGGGCAAGACCAATGGGGCGGGGTTCGTCAACATGACCGCTCCCTCCGGAAAGTCCGTCGACTTCCAGATCGGCGGGTCGAGCGACTTCAACAACACCAGCTTCTCGGCCCCGATCCCCATCGGCAACGCGACCAACCTGAACTTCAACTACTCCTCCGGCGGTGGGTCGATCCCGCTCCCGCCCTGGGGCTGGGTGGGGAGCTCCTACCTCAACTACTCCGCTCCGGTCAACTTCTTCGGAACGGTGGTCGACCGCTGGTACGGGCTCCCGCTTTCAGGCGCCTCCGTGGCGGTCTCGACTCCCGACCCCTCCATCGCGGTCGGTGGCTCGTCACAGTCGACCAACACCCTGGGTGAGTTCCTCTCCGACGCCCCCCTTGGCCCCGCGGACAGCCTGATCGTCACCCTCCCCGCGTACCAATCCAACAACACCCACCCGCTCAACATCACGCCGGGTGACAGCCGGTCCTTCGCCCGGGTCAACCTGACGGGGGACGGCGTGCTCGCGAGCCAGGTCATCGCCGAACCGAGCGGGCTCCCGGTGGCGGCCGCGGTCGTGACCGTGTGCGTGGGCGCGACCGGGCACCAGACCTGCGTGAACACGGTCACCAACGCGACCGGTCACTACTGGGTCGATGTCGCGCCCGGCAAGGTCTCGATCTCCGTCGCGGCCAACGGGTTCGTGTCGAACTACACCGAGACCGCCACGGCGCAGTCCGACGTCTGGACCGGGATCCCGCAGTTCGAGGTCGTCCAGGACGGCGAGATCATGGGGACCGTGCGGGGTCTGCCGACGGGTCTCCCCGTCGGTGGCGCGCTCGTGAGCGCCTGCTCGCCGATCGGCGGCACGCCGACCGGCCCGTGCTCCTTCTCCGTCACCGCGCTCTCGAACGGAAGCTTCGCGCTCCAGGTCGCTCCCAGCCAGTACATCCTTGCCACGTCCGCCACGGGGTTCAACGCGAGCTACCTGCCCCTGTCGGTTCAGCCCGGTGAGACGGTCAACCTGGGGGTCGTGCTCCTGAACGAGTACGGGATCCTGACCGGAACGGTCGTGAACAGCCTGACCGGCCAACCGGTCGCGAACGCGACGGTCGGGGGCTACCCGGTCGATCGGATGCTGCCGAGCGACGCGCCGACCGTGACCGACCTCGGCGGGTCGTACCACATCGCCTCTCCTCCGGGGCTGGTCCAGCTCGTCGTCCGCGCCGCCCGGCTACTCGGACGGGTACCTCGAGACCAGCGCCGTCAGCGGTGCGACCCTTTCGCTGCCGGCGATCGCGATCGCGCCGATCGCGAACCAGACGCTCGTCCGCGTCAGCGGCACCGTGGTCGCTTCCCTCAACCCCGCCCAGACGATCCCCGACGCCACGGTCGGGCTGTGGGTGGGGTCGTCGTTGGCCGCCTCCACGGTCACGAGCGCTTCGGGAGTGTTCTCCCTCACGGTCCCGTCCGAGACCTACGTGATCCGGGCGGGCGCCCCCGGGTTCGCGACCGTGCAGCAGACCCTGCAGGCCACGGAAACGATCTCCGGCCTCCTTCTCGCGCTCGCCCCCTTCGGGTGGACCGTCTCGGGGACCGTCACGGACGGTCTCACCGGTGCGCCGGTCGCCTCGGTCTCCCTCTGGTCACCGAACGGCCTCGTCGGGGTCACGGGCGCCTCCGGCGCGTACGCGCTCTCGCTCCCGAACGGGACGTACAATCTCACCGCCGTCGCCGGTGGGTTGTCCGCGGGCCTCTACACCCACGTCTCGTTCGAGGTCGAAGTGGCCGCCGCCGCGGTCGTCCGCCCGGTGCTGCTCTACCCGGCCGCCGCCACCCTCGCGGGGACGGTTGAGAGCGCCGTGAACCAGAGCGCGGTCTCCGGGGCCCACGTTACGGTCGTCGGTCAAGCGGTCGATAACGCTCCCCTCACTCTCGCGACCACCGCCGCCGCCGACGGAACGTTCTCCGTTCCCCTCTACTTCGGCACCTACACGGTGACGGTCAGCGCCGCCGGCTACCGGTCGGCGACCCTCAACGTCACCGCCGGAGTCTCCAACCCCGCCGTCACCGTGGAGCTCACCCCGGTCGGATCCTCGACGAGCGGTCCGTCCGCGTCGGATTGGGGTTATACGTTCCTCGGGCTCGCCCTGGTGGGAGTGGCGGTCGTGATCGTCGCGTTCTCGGCTCGACGCCGCCGAAGGGGGTCGCCGTGAAGGTGCCCCGAGGCGCCCTTCGGACGATCCTGCTCTCCCTCGCCCTCGGGGCCCTGGGTGCGGCGATGTTCTCCTCGATGCTCCCCGCGAACGCCGCGGCGACCCCGCCGGTGGCACCCCTCACTTCCGTGGCTTCCTCGCACTCGATCGTACCCTCCGCGAGCCCGCCCACGGCCGCGAAACCGGTGGCGGCTTCGCCGGCCCCGGCGTCCACGAGCTCCGTGGGTGACCTCGCCCTCGGGGTTCAGACGCTCCCCACCGCGATCTGCGCGCAGAGCTCGACCGACTGCCCCGCTGGCGTGGGGATCGGACGGACGACCCTGACCGCTGCCCCCGCCACGAGCGGTGGCATCGCCTGGCCGGCGGTCCAGGTCGCGTTCGTCATCGAGACGACGCCCTACTCCGGGACCGGCGACCCCACCGCGGGCGAGCCCGGGACGGACCCCTGCGCGGCGAACCCGAACGTCTACAGCCCCTTCTGCGAGGAGTCGAACGGAGTTCCGTTCTTCGTCGCGAATGCCCAGACGATCGCCAACGCGATCTCGTCGGCGAATCCGCACAGCCAGGTCTCGTTCGCCCTGGTCGACTTCTTCGCGACCTACGACGACAACTGGAACGACCCGGACGGCGCCGAGTACCACGTCGATATCCAGCAGTTCGTCCCCGCGTCTTCCTTTGGCGCGGACGTCCGGGCCACCTTCCAGGCGAGCGTCCTCGGGGGCGGGTGGATCTACGGCGACAACGACTTGGCCGACAACATGCTGGACTCCTCCTCCATCACCGCCCTCTACGGGACGATCATCGGGAGCGGCCTCACCTGGTCGAACGCGACCCACCACGTCATCGTCTACATGGGGTCGACGGCCCCCCAGGACCCGGCCTACCTCGAGAACTACGGCATCTCGATGAGCCAGGACGCCCTCTTCAACCCCTGCTCCGGCGCGAGCTGCTACGCCGCCACCTGCGAGCCGTCCTACATCTTCGCGAACGGCATCCAGCCCCAGTGCGAGGGATGGGTCAACAGCCAGAACGGGAACTCGAGCGATTCGATCGCGGCACTCGCCCACAATTCACCGTCCTGCACGGGCTCGATCGGCCGAACCTGCACGGTCGACATCATCGACTACAACAACTGCGTCACCGACCCGTACTGCAAGTCCTGGCCGACGGGCCGCGGCCCGAACTCCGGACCAGGTAGCCTCGGAGTGATCACCGACGTCGACCACATCCTTCTCGCCGGGTGCGACATGGCGGCGGCGACCGGTGGTTCGTGGGACGGACCCTCCTGGTTCACGTGCCCGAACGGGCAGTCCGGCAGCCTCCAGTACGTCCCTCATGGCCTCTCGAACCAGCCGAACACCGCGAACCCGGGCCTCCTCCAGGCGCTCCGCGGGATCGGGTTCGGGCCCGTCAGCGTGACCGAGGTCGCCAAGGGGACCGGTGCCCCGGTGTTCACGTTCGTGCCGTTCGGGCACATCGCCCTCGCCCCGAAGGGCGAGCTCAACGCAACCGCGAGCTGCACGCGCCTCGGAGCCCCCTTCCTCAGCTGCCAGAAGGTCCCGACCCAGCTCCTCCACGACGGGACGGCCTATCTCGCCTGGAACTGGTCCACGAACTCCTCCACCAACGCGATGTTCGTCGGGGACTCCTGGACCGTTTCGTTCAACATCATCGCGACCGGACCTCCCTACTCGGTCGTCCCGGTCGACGCGTGCACGACCCAAAATTGTAAGGCCGCGGGCAGCGGCCAGGTGACCGGCCTGTTCACCTGGGCCGACTACCTCACCAACAACAACGCGACCGTCGCGCTTCAGTCGTTCCCGCTCTCGGAGGTCTCGGTCGAGACGGCGCTCACGGGGACCGCGATCCCCCCGCCCCCGCCTCCCCCGCCCCCGCCACCGCCGCCCCCGGGGGTGGCTGTCATCTCGCCCGTCGGCGTCCCGCAGCAGGTCGGGATCGGGCAATCCATCACGGTCTCCAACGTCTCGCTCCAGGGGGTGGGGGCCGGAGTGATCGCTGCGGGCGCCGCCCGTGTCGGCATGAAGAATAAACCGCTCCGCATCGCCGTCATGTCCCAGGGAATGAAGTCCGCCCTCGCGGCCCAGGCCGCCCACAAGAATCCAACGTTCGGCCGCTGGGAGTGATCCAACTGACCACGCATCGCAGCCTCACTGTCGTATCGACGCAGGGGCGGCCGGGCCTCGCGGTCGCGCTGTTCGTCGTGGCGGTTCTGGGGATCCTGGTCCTTAGTACTGTGGCAACGGTCTCCGCCGCACCGGCCTCGCCGCAGTCACCGCGCCCCCACGCGTCCGCGACCGCCGGCAGCGACGTTCAACCCTCCGTGCGCCCCGATCAACGTCTCGGGCGTCTGCGTCTCGATCGCGAACGCGAGCGAGCCGGACATCGTCCCGGTGGCCGGGACCCAGTCGCCGGTCGAACCCTCGGCCTCGACCAACCTCCCGCTCATCGTGAAGTCGGAAGAGCCGTTGAATCAGACCTCGAGCGCGAGCGCCCGCAGCGGGCCCGACGCGCCGATCATCCTCAACGTCACGGGCACGCTGTGGAACGGAGTGTCGTACTACTCGGTCAACGACGGTTCGGTCTACCACTCCGCGACCGCCCAGTGGTGGGACGGCCCGATCACGACGACCAACACGACGTACCCCTGGTGGTACCTCGTCAACATCTCGGCCGATGCGTCCACCGGGCAGCCCGAGTTCTTCGCCGGGATGTCGATCACCTGGTCAATCGAGATCACGTACAACGTCTCCGGCAACTTCATCCACGAGGGCGGGCCGAACGGCCCCCAGTTCCACTACACGTACAAGGGTGCCTGGCCGGAGTCCCCGTACCTCAACGCCCGCCAGTACGACGGCGCCGCGGCCTACGGCCAGGACCTGACGACGACCGTCATCCCGGCCGCAACCGAACTGGAACGACTCGGTCACGCTGACGCTCAACAGCACGCCCGCGGACGTCGCGCAGTCCGCCTCGATCGGCCAGGCCTTCCTCGACCTCGCGGAGACGGCCGTGAACGGGACTCCGCTGGCCGACCACACGTTCGTCTACGCCAACACGAACGGGACCGGCACCGGCGTCCCCAAGATCCACTTCACGATCCCGACCGTCTACGCCCAGCAGGCGGGCGCGACGGTCCGGTACACGCTCCACGTCTCCGACGCCTGGGGCGATTGGGTCCAATCCCCGTCCACGACGTACCTCGTCGGGGGCAACGGGTCGTTCTCGGTCGGCCAGTTCGGGGACGACCTCCTGCTCTCGAGCTCCCCGGCGGTGACCGTTCCCACGGCGCCGATCCTCCCCGGGACCCCGGTGGCTCTCCACCTCCTGAGCGCGAACGCCCACACCGCGATCGCGTCCGCGACCGTGTTCTACTCGGTCAACCTCCCCGAGCTGAATGAGGTCTCGGCGTACTCGGCGCCCCTGAGCCGCGTCAACTCGACCTCCTTCGTGGGCACCCTCCCCGGCCTCCCCGTCGGCGCGGGCGTGAACTTCACCGTCGAGGCATGGGACTTTGGCTCGCTCGGCGAGATCTCGCCGACCTTCAACTACTCCGTAGAACCGCTCACGACCGTCCTCCCCTCGATCGCGCAGAACGGGAGCTTCTTCTACGTCGCCGTCCACGATGCGGGCCTCAACGCGTGGGTCAGCGGGGCGGTCGTGTCGATCGCCGGCCCCGGAGGCTACTTCCGCTCGGTCGGGACGACGTTCGGCGGTCTCGTGTACCCGAACGGCACCTCCGCCCCGTTCGCGCCGATCGTCGTCCCCGCCGGCCAGACGTACGTGGTCAACGTCGCCGACCCCACGTTCCGTCCCTCGGGCGATGTCGCGGTCGGCGCCGTCCAGGTCGAGCTCTCGGCGACGCACGCCATGGGGGCCCACGCGATCCTGGCCACGAACGCCACCTACACCGTCTACCAGGACGGAGACCTCATCGTCTTCTGGCTCAACGGTACCCTCGCTTCGCCCACGTCCTCCGGACCCGACACGACCCCAATCGTCATCGGGAGCATTGTCGGCCTTGCCATCGCGGGCCTCGCGGTCTTCCCCCTCCTCGGCTGGTGGCGTCGGATCCAGAAGCGCCGCGAAGAAGAGACGAAGCGGGTGACCCTATGAGGCGGGCCTGGATCCTCGTGGTCGCGGTGCTCGCCGTCCTCGCGACGTTCGCTCGCGCCCGCCGCCGGAGCGCTCGCACCGACCGGGGCTCCGGGCCGCTCCGCAGCCTCCGCTGGCCCCTCTCGCGGCCCCCACGAACCACGGGGCGGCCACCCCCCGCGCCGCACCGCAATGCCCGACCCCCCAGAACTTCCCGGACTGGACGAGCGCGAACTTCTTCGACGACGCCCTTGTGACCTTCACGGTCCCCGGCTACGCGAACCTCTCGGGAGCCAACTTCCAGACCGTCCCCTGCCTGAACGCGCTGCCGACCTACCTGCCCGGGTTCTGGATGAACGTCTCGACCAACGTGCCCCTCCTCCAGGCGTACGTCAACATCTGGGGGACGCTCTGGCCCACCCCGAACCAGCCGCTCGCCGACCTGCCCGGGTTCCCGTCGTACGGCACCCAGGTCACCTCGCTGCCCATGTACATCGCGCCCGGGTCCCCCGAATCGGCCTCGTTCTACTTCAACACGCACCGGTTCTTCTACCCCGGCTCCACGGTCTACTTCAACGTCACGTTGAAATCGACGGTCGGGACGCCGAGCACGATCAACTCCGGGACCGAGCTGAGCCAGATCACGCCCCCGGGCACGAACCTGAACGCGACCTGGAAGTTCTCGCTCGACGCCCCGTGGTGGTCCCCCTACTTCGCGAACGACTTGAGCCTCTCCACGAACCCGCCGGTCCTCGGACGGGGGGTCTTCGAGCCGAACGAGAACCAGAGCCTCAACGTCGGGATCGTGGGCCTCGAGAAGAACGGGTTGCCCGGAGCCGCGATCCCGGACGCTCTGCTGACGTTCACCATCTCGAACGACGTGGGCTTCGACGGGACGTACAGCATCCCGTTCGCCGCGCAGAACCACACCTTCCAGAACCTCACGAGCCAGATCGGTCCCTACCCCGGCGCGACGATCGAGATGAACGTCTCCGCGTGGCTGCCGTGGGAGGGCGGAGCGATCGACAAGATCGTCAGCGGGTACTACTGGTTCAACTGGTCGAAGTACGGGGGATGGCAGACCCCGTCGGGGGGTCTCGGCGCGAACGCCGTGATCGCGACCAACCCCTCCGTCCTCGCTTCCTCGACAACGACCCTGCCGTCCGGGACGCCGGTGAACGTCTCCGTGACGGAGACGACGCCCAACGTGACGATCAGTTCCTCGATCGTGCGGTTCCACTTCTCGGACGCGGACGGTTCGGTCGGCGGGATCGTCCCGATGCATCTCGTCGGCCAGAACGCGACCTATGCCGTCCTCCCGGGGTTCCCCTCCGGTGGTCACCTGACCTTCTCCCTGCTGGCGAAGGACGTCTTCGGCAACCCGCTCTCCTCGGGGAACTACTCCTACACCGAACGGGGGGCCGCGACGGGGAACCTCTCCGCCTTCTCGTCGTACTTCTACGTCGAGGGGATCAACGCGTCCACCGCGACGCTGCTCGCGGGCGCCTCGTTCACCGTCTCCAACGCGAGCTGGTCGCAGTCGGCGGTCACGAGCCCCTTCGGCCTCGGCCTCCTGCTCATCCCCAACGGGGCCGGCACGCTCCAACTCCCCTTCGGCACCTACACCGTCACGATGACGGCGCTCGGGCACACCCAGACGGCCAAGGTGACCCTGAGCTCGTCGACCCCCGTCACCGTCCGGTTCTGGTTCGCGAACGGCGTCGTCGCGGCGACCTCCGTGATCCCGCTCGACCCGGTCTCGGTCGGCCTTATCGCCGGCGTGCGTCGCCCTGACGGCCGCCTTCTATCCGCTGCTCCGCTGGTTCCAGGAACGCCAGAAGAGAGCCGAACAGGAGCGCACGCGCGTCACGTTGTGAGAACGAGGAAGGAAGACTGATGGTGGCACAAAGCACCCCGCTGACCCCCGGAGCCCCCGCCGACGAACCGAAGAACTCCCCCGCGGCACCGGCCGCGAGCGCCGCGGGACCTCCCCCACCCGCCGCGACGGCGGCACGAAAGACGGCCGGCGGCGCCCGGGTCGGCCCGCCCGCCGGCCGGCACGGCCGCCCGGGAGCGGGCCGGGCCACGGCGAAGGCGCCGCCCGCGCGCCTCGGCCACCGGGTCTACCTGACGTTCTTCGTGATCGGGATCGTTCTCATCGGGATCGGCGGAGGGCTCGCGCTCGCGTGGTATCCGCTCGTCGTCCACTCGACCGACGCGGTGACGTTCCTCACCCAGGCGGACGCGACGCTCACGACCAACCAGGGCTCGAACTACGTCTACTTCGCGAGCAGCTACTACCACTCCGGCCAGACCGTGGTCATCCAGGACACGGTGAAGTCGGCCACCTACAACGGGTCCAGCGATACCACCTCGCTCGCGTTCGCCTCGATCCAGAACAACGGCCAGCTCGCGACGGTCCTCGGACCTCTGGCGACCAACCTGTTCGGCACCCTGCAGGGGAAGGTCAGCTGGATCGGCTCCAACACGCCGGTCGTCCTCAGCTTCACCGTCGTCCAGGTCCAGCTCCCTGGCGGACCGTCCGGGAGCGGCACCTACCTCACGCTCGACGCCGCCGCGGACGCGAGCTACCGCGCGATCACGCAGGGCCTCACCGGCCCGGCGGCGGCCGCGATCCTGCCCCAGTACGTCCAGGGGTCCCCGGCCCTCCAGTACGACGGCCTGTTCTACTTCCTCATCGGCGCCGGCGTCGCGGTCATCGCGATCGGCTACCTCTACGCGGCCAAGGTCGAGGCCTGGCTCGTGCGCGAGTCGAAGGAGCCGAAGACGCTCCCCGTGCTCTTCCTCGGGTTCCTCGGGATCCTGGGCGGCTCGTTCGTACCGTTCTACCCGTGGCCGTTCGTGCTGCTCATCGCGGGGGCGGTGATGCTGGTCGGATGGAAATACCCCCAGCTCTCGTTGCTCATCCTCGTCCTGTTCGTCACGCCGGCCGTCGCGTACCAGTCGGGAGCCCTCGGTCTCGTCTTCCTCTTCGCGACCGTCCCGATCCTGTTCGCGTCGCTCATCGACTGGCGGTTCGGGGCGGGCGTGTTCCTCACGCTCCTCCTGGCGCCGTACGGGCTGTCGTTCATCGGGCCGGTGTTCTTCGCGCTGATCTTCTCGCTCTACCTCGGCCTCGCGGTCGCGGTGGCCGGCGGCGTCCTCATCAGCCTGTTCGTCACGCTCGGGAACTTCCCGGTGTTCGGCTACCTCACCGGGCCGGGCGGCAACGGCACCGTGAGCCTCGTCACCGGCCACTCGGCGCCGCTCCTCCCGACGTTCCCCCTCACCCTCTCGTTCGCCAACGCGATCGGGGCCGGCTACTCGGCCGTCCTGAACCCGAACCTTTCGCAGCTGGCCAACGGCGGCGCCGGGATCGGTGCCCTTCCCGTGCCTCTCGTCGAGATCGGCGTCTGGTGCGTCGCCATCTGGCTCATCACGACCGTCACCAAGGACCGGTCCCACCTCACGACCGACAACGTGCTGCGCTACTCGACCTACTCCGGCGCGCTCGTCGCGGGCGGGACGGCCGCCGGCCTCGTGGCGTTCGGCTACGTCGGTTGGACCTCGATCGCCGCGGTCCTCCTCATCCCGGCGATGCTCACCGCGGTCGTCTCCGCGCTCATCCTGCGGGACGCCTTCGAGGCCTACTTCACGTCGCGCTTGGGCGGCACCGCGGTCGGTACGCGGGTCGCCGAGATGAAGAACATCGGGAAGGTCACGTTCGACATGGTCGGCGGCCTCCACAACGTCAAGGCCGACATCAAGGAGTCGATGATCGTCCCGCTGCTCCGCCGGGACGTCACCACGCGCTTCAAGCTCGACCCACCGAAGGGGATCCTCCTGTTCGGGCCGCCGGGGTGCGGCAAGACGATGCTGATGAAGGCCCTCGCGACCGAGCTCGGCGTCGAGATGATCTCGATCAAGTGCTCGGACGTCATGTCCAAATGGTACGGGGAGAGCGAGGGGAAGATCGCCGAGCTCCTCCGGATCCGCCCGCGAACGCGCCCCGTGCATCCTGTTCATGGATGAGATCGACGCGATCGCGAAACGCCGCGACATGTACTCCGCGGACGACGTCACGCCCCGCCTCCTGTCGATCCTGCTCGCCGAGATGGACGGGATCGACAAGTCCACCGGCGTCATCGTCGTCGGGTCGACGAACAAGCCCGACCTGATCGACCAGGCGATGCTCCTGGCCGGGGCGCCTCGACAAGATCATCTACGTCCCGCCCCCCGACTTCCAGGAGCGGACCGAGATCCTGCACGTCCACCTCGTCGGCCGCCCGGTGAAGGGCGACATCGACCTCACCGAGATCGCGCGCAAGACCGAGCGCTTTTCCGGCGCCGACCTCGCGAACCTCGTGCGGGAGGCGACGACCGTTGCCGTCCGCCGCCAGATGACGAGCGGCACGCGCGCCGCGATCTCGATGGACGACTTCCGGGCGGTCACGCCCCGGATGAAGCCGTCGATCTCGCTGCGGATGATCGCCGACTACGAGACGATGAAGCTCGACTACGAGCGGAAGATGCACCAGACCCAGCGCACGGAGCGGAAGATCGTCGTCCGCTGGGAGGACGTCGGCGGCCTCGAGGACATCAAGGGCGCCATCCGGGAGTACGTCGAGCTGCCGCTCACGCGGCCCGAGCTGATGGAGAGCTACCGCATCAAGACGGGCCGCGGGATCCTGCTCTTCGGACCGCCGGGGTGCGGGAAGACCCACCTCATGCGGGCCGCGTCCAACGAGCTGAACGTGCCGATGCAGATCGTCAACGGCCCCGAGCTCGTCAGCGCGCTCGCCGGGCAGAGCGAGGCCGCGATCCGGGAGGTCCTCTACCGGGCGCGCGAGAACGCGCCGTCGATCATCTTCTTCGACGAGATCGACGCGCTCGCGTCCAAGGACTCGATGCGCACCCCCGAGGTCTCGCGCGCGGTGAGCCAATTCCTCACGGAGATGGACGGTCTCCGGCCGAAGGACAAGGTCATCATCATCGCGACGACGAACCGGCCGCAGACGCTCGACCCCGCGCTCCTCCGGCCCGGGCGGTTTGACAAGATCTTCTACGTCCCGCCGCCGGACCTCGTGGCCCGGCGCGACATCTTCCGCATCCACATGAAGGGGACCCCGGTCGAGGTACCGATCGACTTCGACCTCCTCGCGGAGAAGAGCGCCGGATTCTCGGGTGCCGACATCGCGAGCCTCGTCGACGAGGCGAAGCTGATCGCGCTGCGCTCGCAGCTGCTCTCGGAGCCGACGACCATGGTCCACGCCGCTCCCGGCTCGGCCGCGGCGGTCGCGCAGGCGGTCGACGTGAAGGGCGTGCGGATGCAGGACCTCGTCGAGGCCCTGAGCCGCGCCAAGAGCTCGATCACCGCGGAGACGCTGACCTGGGCGCAGGAGTTCATCCGCACCTACGGAACGCGCGGTTAGGACGATGGATGACGAGGGGGAGACGTTCGTCACCGGCGGCGAGGCCCCTCCGCCGGAGTTCGCCTCCCGCATCCCGGCGGCCACGTGGGTCGGCGTCGCGGTGATCGGGGTCGCCCTCTTCCTCCTCGGGATCTGGCTCCCCGCCTGGCGCGGCGTCGTCGGGGCGGGGACGCTCAACCTGGTCGTCGCCGCGGTGGGAGGGGTCCTCTTCCTCGTCGGCGTCACGTACGCCTGGCAGGGGTACGTGCGGACCCGGCCCACCCCCGCGGTGGGGATGCCCGGAGTGGAGGTCTTCTCGCCGCCCTCGCGGGCCCGCATCCCGACGGCGGACACCACCTACGACGAGGAACAGCCCTAGGACGTTCGATGGTCGCCGCGTGGAGGACGGGCATCGTGGTCGCCCTGGTGACGACCCTGGCGCTGCTCGGGACCCTCCCGGCGGTCCTCGCGCTGCCTCCCGCTCCGGTCCACGCCGGGGCGAGCCCGGTTCCGCCCTTCTCGTCCCCGGTCGCGGGGGGGCCCACGGCCGCCCGCTCGCACCCCCCGCCTCCGCTGTCCTGCCCGCCGGGGTACCCGGCCTACGTCAACCTGCCGGGAGAGGTCTGGCCCCTCGACCCGAACTTCGCCTATCAGGGTCCCTGCCGCTACATCGCTGAGGACGAGGTCCACGCGTCGTTCGCCTCCGGGGCCTCGGGGTCGGGCGCGCGCTGGTCGATCCCGTGGACCCTGCCGGCCGAGGGCATCGGCGGCCAGGAGAACATCGAGGAGGGGCTCTACGTCGGCATGGTCGTCTCGGGGAACGGCCAGTCGATGTGGAACCAGTCCTACCTCGAGGTCCTCGCGACCCCATCGCTGAACCTACTGTCCCAGCTCACGTGGAATGTGAACCTGAGCGTCCTCTCGTTCGTCAACATGACCTACTTCCACCCCGCCGGCTGCCCGGCCGGCGCGCTCAACCTTTCCTGGAACGACACCTACTTCTGCGAGATCGACGACCTCGCGAACGGCGCGCCGCTCAGCCTCCTGAGCGGCGTCGCGGGGGAACGCCGCTGGCCGTCACGTTCGACGGCGCCGTCGGCGGGCGGGCGGGCCTCGGCGTCTGGGTCAACGAGACGAACACCTCCGGCAGCTCCAACTTCGTCCGCCTCAACGCCACCACGACCCAGACCTACTCGTTCGAGCCCGCCTACGGCGCGGCGTGCGCGGCGGACTGCTTTCTCAACTGGGGGCTGTCGTACGGCCTCAGCGTCGGCGTCGACATCTGCCCCCTCGGCGGCCTCTCGTTCGCCGCGTGCGACTCCTACAACGGGACGGCGTACTCGACCCTCCCGCCGGCGACGTGGGGGATCCCCGAGTTCTGGAACGGCACCGCCTACTCCGGTGACTACCGGTACCTCCAGCCGGAGTCGGCGTCGGGCGTCTGCAACACCAACCCCCCGGTCGGCATCACCGTCGCCGGCTGCTACGAGTACACGAGCAACGGGGGCGACGGCTTCTACCCCTACTTCTCCCTCAGCGCGACCGGTTTCGATTTCGGTACCACCTACCCCACCTCGGTGACGTCGTTCGGCGGCCCGTATCAACAGTTCCTGAACACGCCCGGAACGCAGGACCTCGTGCCGTTCGTGGAGACGGGGATCTCCGACTCGAGCCTCGCCGGCTTTCTGGCGCCGCTGACCCCGCTCAACGTCTCGTTCAACGTGACCGACCTGGGGACGATCCAATCGGCCAGCTTCGCCTGGTCCCTCAACGGGAGCGCGTGGACGACCGACGAGCTCTCGGGGACCGGGTCTCCCTCGGCCCTGTTCTACCAAGCGACCATCCCCTCCGGGGCCAACGGCGCCCTCCGGTACCAGGTGAACGCGACCAACGCGGCCGGTCTCTCGGTCGCGAGCACCGTCCACACCGTCCTTCGCGGCCCCCTGCCGACCTTCGTGGTCGGGGTCGGGATCGTCCCCGGGACGTGCGGAACGGTCTCGGTCGCCGGCCACCCCTACGTCAACGGCTCCGCGGTCCCGCTCGGCCCGGGCCGGGTCGCGATCTCGGCGTCGGGCTGCTATCCGTACAACTTCTCCTCCTGGCACGCCACGAACGGCCTCACGGTCGGCCCGGGCGGCGCTCCGGGCGCGACCCTCACCGTCGTCGGCCAGCGGCAACCTGACCGCCGAGTTCACCTACGTCCGCCCCAGCGAGCGTCTCGCGATCGAGGTCGTTCCCGCGGGTTGCGCCGAGGTCGTGATCGACGGCACCCCGTACGCCAACGGGGCGGTCGCCGACCTCCTCTTCGGACTCTCCCACGACCTCGGGGTCACCGGGCTCTGCACCGGGTACGCGTTTGGCGGCTGGACCCCGAGCGCCAACGTGAGCGTCCTCGGGACCTCGCTCGTCCTCCACGACAACGGATCGCTCACGCTCACGGTCGTGCCGGAGTCGCAGACCTCGCCGGTCTCGTTCGCGACGACGCCGGCCGCCTGCGGGGGCGTCGGGCTCGGCGGCGCCGGCTACACGACCGGCGAGTCGGTCTACCTCGCGCCGGGCACGTACACGCTCACGCCGGAGCCGTGCGCCCACTTCGGCTTCGAGAACTTCACGACCCGAGGACCCGGGGTCTCGGTCGCTGGGACCAACTTGACGGTCGTCGGCAACGGAACCGTGGTCGAGAACAACTACCGTCTGACGGAGGTCTACGTCGCGACCTCGCCCGGCACGTGCGGCGGGATCCTCCTCGACGGGACGACCTATTCGAACGGCACGTACGTCCCGCTCCAGAACCACTCCGCCTACACCGTCACCGCGCTCACGTGCCCCGGGCACTTCCTCGACGCCTTCACCGCCTCCGGCGGGCTCACCCTCTCCGGCTCGCTCCTCACCGTGAACGGCTCCGGCACGCTCCTGGTCGTCTCCCTGCCGGGGGTCCCGAGCATCTTCGTCGGCTTCGTGACGACCCCCGCGAAGTGCGGGGCGATCGACCTCGGCGGGACCGTCTACGCGAACGGCGCCTTCACCACCCTCTCGCCGGGCGTGGTCCTCTCCATCGCCGCGCTCCCGTGCGTGGACTACGGGAACGTGAGCTGGGCGGTGACCGGGGCGATCGCGATCGTCGGGAATGAGGCCTACTTGAACGGTTCCGGGGCGATCACGGCCATCTTCGGGGCGATCGTGCCGATCCTCTTCGAGACCGTGCCGGCGACGTGCGGGGCCGCGCTCATCGACGGGGTCCCCGTACGCCGACGGGTCGACCGCGCTCCTCATCAACGGACGGTCCTACTCGATCGCGCCGGCACCGTGCGCCCACTACGAGCTCGCGAGCTTCGAGTCGAGCCCGTACGTCGCGATCCTGAACAGCACGATCGCGCCCGACGGCCCGAGCACGATCACCGCGGTGTTCGTCCCGATCCCCTACGCCGTCACGACGACCATCACCGGCCCGGGGTGCGGCACCGTCACGCTCGGCGGCGCGCCCGTCGGCTCGGGCGAAGTGTTCAACCTCACGGCCGGCAACTACACCCTCGGGGCCGACCCCTGCCCCACGAGCGAGTTTGGCGGATTCAACGTCTCGTCGAACCTCTCGGTCGGCGGAGGCCACCTGTTCGTCAACGGCAGCGGCACCCTCTCCGGCTCCTTCCGGCCGATCCCGCCCTCGCTCACGCTCGGCGGGAACGCGGCCGCGTTCCTCGGGGGTACGGCGCTCTTCTACGCGGCCGTCCTCGTCCCGGTCGCCCCGACCGGCTACACCTACGACTGGAACTTCGGCGACGGGACGACCAACGTCACGGGCACGAACACCACGACGCACGTCTTCGAGCGGACCGGCACCTTCACGGTCGTCGTCACCGCCATCGACCCGTTCGACCGGGCCGCCAACGCCTCCCTCGTGGTCAGCGTGGTCGCCGCCTCAGCGACCAACTACGCCGGGCCGCTCGGCTCGGGGTTGCTCGTCCTCGGGGTCGCGGCGGTCGCCCTCGCCGCCATCTGGGGGGTCGCGCGGTGGCGCCGTCCGCCGCCGGCGCAGCGGAGCGACCCCGGTCCCGCGACGGACGAGCCCGACACTCCGCCCGCGGCCCGGCCAGGGTGCGTCCGGCGGGTGGATCAGGTCCGAGAGGACCCGGAACGTGGCCAGCGCGTCGGCCTGGCGCACGATGAACGTCGATTCGAGATGGAGGCTCATCAGCTCGAGGCAGTTGAGCCCGGCGCGGTAGAGCGCCCCGGAGAGGAAGGCGAGAACGCCGGGCGTCTCGAGGATCGCTTCCGGGCTGTGGACGGCGATCGCCGCGAGCCCGCGGTCGGCGGAGATCGTGGTGCGGGGCCCGATCGCGCGCAGGACCGGGTCGACCAGGTCCTCCTCGCAGAGGATCGTCACGGCCGTCGGGCTCTGGAGCACCTGGAAGAGCCGCCGACGGTTCGTCGGCGGCGCGGGGCTCACGTCGACGAGGCGGGCGAGCAGCTCCCAGTTCGGAGGCGCGGTGACGAGCGCGACCTTCGTGCGCACCTCGATGCGGCTGTCCCGGATGACGGCGAGGACTCGGCCCTCGGTGCTGGACGCGGTCCCGCGCTCCGGCTTCCAGCGGCGGAGCGCCGCCTCGATCGCCTCGGGATGCGCGAACCCCATCTCCCCGCCGATCCGCCGCGCGAGCGCGGTGACGTTGACGACGCCGTAGGAGAGGCAGTCGGCGATGCTCGGGTGCCCGGCGACGTACTGGCGGGCGATCTCCGCTCCCGAGCGCGGGTCCGTCGCCTCGCTCAGCTCTCTCGCCTCCGCGGAAGGACGAGCCCCCGCCGGGCTTGAACCCTTCTCCGCCGTCGCGGGCGACGCCCGTGCCGTGGGGGACCGCCGCAGCCGGTGCAGGAGGTCGAAGATCCGGCGCGCGTCCGCGTCGGGGGCGAGGAACTCGACGCGGTCGCCCGCGGCCGCGAGGAGGTGCGGGACCAGGTCGTGCTCCCCGAGGAGGTCGGCCAGGAAGGCGATGACGCCGGGCGTGTCGCTCGCGACGTCACGCGTCTCGAGGACGACGAGCGAGAGCCCGTCGGTCACCGACCGTCGGATGCCTCGCGGCAGCGTCCGCACGACGCGGGGCAGGCCCTCGGACGGCAGGGCGACCGAGATGTACGGGCTCCCCTCCTCGACGTGCAGGACCGTCCGGTCGGGTCGACCGCGCGAGCCTCTCCCCCACCCTCCCGCGAGGAGCTTGGAGAGGGCCGGGTCGTCGTCCGGGACGCGGAGGACGGAGTAGCCCGTGCGGAGCTCGAGCGTGATCCCGCCGCTCAAGAGCGCGAGCGCGACCGCGGAGGAATCCTTGGTGGGGGTCGCCCGCTCGGCCCGACGGAGCGCGACAGCGACCGCCTCGAACGAGAGGCGGTCCCGGGCCTCGGTCCGGATCCGCCGGGCGAGCGCCGCGTCGTTGACGAGGCCGAGGGTCAGGGCGCTTCGCACGCTGGGGTGGTGTTCGAGGTATCCCCGCACCCGGTCGGTCGCGCGACCGGGACGGGGCAGGGTGGCGCGGGGCGGCACCCTCCCTCCTACCGTCCCCGCCGTCGAGCGACCGCGGGACGGCGGGTCGCCCTCGACGAGCGGACGATCGGGTGGCCGCCGGGTCCCGGGTGCACGACCAAGGTCGAGCGGACCCCGGGGAGATGGGCGAGCCGGGACCGCACCTTTCGGGCGTACCGGTCCAGCGTGAAGACGTGGACGTGGGCGCCCGCGTCGTGGGTGTACCCCGCGATCGGCCGGCCGGCCTCCCGGTTCAGCGCGCGGACCTCCCCGAGGGTGGCCCGCGAGGTCGAGGTGAGGTAGTCGAGGCTCGGCCGGGTCGTCTCGCAGACCTCCCGGAAGTTGTCGCACTCCTCCATCATGAGGGGGAACAGCCGAGCCGTGTCCCTCGTCCGGATCGCGGTGCGGATGGCGGACAATCGTCGGGGAACTCCCGCGAGGCGACCGGCGTAGAGCGGACTGGTCGCGACCGACGCTTGCATCGCATCCGCCGAACGGACCTCCTTTACCGGAGCTCCCTCCACGAACACGACGACGTCGACCAGTGCGGGCCAGTGGTTCTCGGGGAAGAGCGGCCGGGCGTAGCAGTCTCTCCCGTCCGCCCAACGGCCGGCCTGCCATTCGACGAACCCCCCGAAGATCGATCGGGAGGCGCTGCCGGACCCGAACCGGGCGAGGCGGGAGAGGTCCCGGCCGGAGAGGCGCAGCCCCGCCGCCCGGCTCGCGGCCCCGGCGAGGGCGGCAAACCCGCTCGCGCTCGAGGCGAGCCCGCTCGCGGTCGGAAAGTTGTTGTCGCTCACGACCGTGGCGCGATCCGTCACTTCCGTCTGCGCGCGGACACGGTCGAGGAAGCGTACTACCGCATCGCGGGGGCCGCCGACCGCGGGAGATCCGTTGATCTCCACCTGGTCCTCCGGGAGCGAGGGGTCGAACCGGACCCGCGTGCGCGACCGGAAGCGGTCGAGCGTGACGCTCAGCGAGGAATTGTAGGGGACCGCGAGCTCGCGGTCGCGCATTCCCCAGTACTTCACGAGGGCGATGTTCGGGGGCGCTTCGTAGGTCGCCTCGTGCGCCGCGGAGCGTTCCCCTCGCACATCGGCGGAGGGTCCCGCGCAGTACTTATCCACGACGACCCCTCCATCCTCCCGTGACCCGAACGAAGGGCCTTCCGGACCCCCATCCGATCGTGCCGATGCCGACCCTGCTCCGTGCAGCCCACCTCGGAGGTTTCCATCATGAGGTGGGATTCCGGATCGACCCCACCGCGAGCCGTCGGGGGGTGTGCACGGTGACGGGTCGCGTCGAGCACCGTCACCTCAACATCAACGGGGTCGTACACGGCGGCGTGTACACCACGATCCTGGACACGGCGATGGGGGCGTCGGTCGTGTCGCTCCTCCGGGAGGGGGAGACGACCGCCACGACATCGCTCTACGTGGAGTTCCTCCGCGCCGCCCGGGAGGGAGACACCCTCACCGCGCGAGGCGATGTCCTCCGCCGCGGACGGCACATCGCGTTCGTCGAGGGGAACCTCTACGGAGGGGACGGTCGCCGCCTGAGCCGGGCCCGCGGCACATGGTACATCTGGTCGTCCGACGTGCCGCCACCTCCGACGCCGCCGACCCGCGCGCGGCGCTCCCGTCGTCGTCAGCCGAGCTGACGAAGGCGCGGCCGCATCCGTTCGTGGACCGCGAGCCGCTGGAGGCCCTTCGCGAGACCCCGGCTCCCCTCGGGGAGTGGGTGGTCCCGGAAGTAGGCTCGAATCTCCTCCGAGCGGCCCAGACCGAGAGTCGGAGTGATCGACTCGAGCAGCAGGGCGAGGGAACCCGACCCACGGAACTGCTCCACGAGCATCGGCAGATGCTCCTGGAGCCAGGGCCAGAGGAGGGGCCGACCGACCGGGTTCGCGGCGACCTGGACGAGGGTCGCGGCCAGATGGCTTCGAACGATCCCGCCCGACTCGAGGAGCTGGAGCGTCGCGGCCACGCGATCCGGGTCTCCCGTCCAGGCGAGCGCCTGCTCGAACTGGGTCGTCTCGGCCTCGGTTCGGGGGATCGCCAGGGCCCGGTGCAGCTCGTTCCATCCGGCGACGCCCTCGGTGCGGGCGCGCGCGAGCGCCACCGCCGCCCGAAGGTTGGGGTCGAGATGGACCCAGTCGGGGAACAGCTCGGCGAGGTCTCGGGCGAAGGCGAGGTCGATGCGGGCGCGGGAGAGGCTCAACCGTTCCCGGAGGACGCCGAAGGTCGGGTGCTCGCCGGGGGAGGCCTGGAGTCCGACCGCCTCCAATCGATCGGCGTAGTACTTTCGGGCCGCGGTTTGCACCGGCCCGACCTCGGGGAACAGGAGGCCGAGGTTGAGGAGGGTCGTGGCGAGGGACGCCACGACCAGACGGTCGGTCGTGGGGCCCAGGACCCGGAGGGCGCGCTCGTAGAGTGCCCAGTCGACCTCCCCGGCCATCAGGAAGGCGCCGAGATCCTCGACGACACTCCACCGGTCTTCCGGGCGGCGACCCGGGAGCGATGCGAAGAGGCGGTCGTGGACATCGGCGCGTCGTACCGGACCCGATAGAACCCGACCGCCCCCGGGTTGAGGTGGACCGTCGCGCCGGAGGGGATCGGGATCGAGCGCTCCGTCGTATCGAACACGAATCGCAGGGGCATCCCGTCGATCTCCGCTCGGAGCGGGATCGGCCACGGAGCCTCCTCGTAGGAGCCGAGGAGAGAGAAACGCTCCTGGTGCAGGGTCAGCGCGCGGTCCTCCGTCCGTACGCGCACGATCGGATGGCCGGGTCGGTCGATCCACGGCCCGAGGATGGCGCCGACCGGCTCGCCGCTCGTCCGCGCGAGGGAATCCCACAGGTCCTCGGTGCGTGCGTTGCCGTACCGGAACCGATTAAGGTAATCGGTCACGCCCGGCCCGGAATCGTTCTTCTCCGAGGTACGCCTCAGCCATTCCGAGGACCGAGGCGCCCTTGCCGTAACTGATCTCGTCGAAGATCTGGCTGATCTCTTCCGGCTGCTCGACCGTGCGAACGCACCGGGTGGGTCGACGGGAGGCTGTCGCCGTCCAGAGCCGCGGTCGTGCCCGCGACGCGGAGGAACGAATCGGTGCGTGCGTCGAGGGACGGCTCGAGCCGATCGGAGATCCGGGTCTCGAGGAGGGAGGCGAAGCTCTCGTTCAGCCAAACGTCGTCCCAGGTGGTCATCGTGACGAGGTTCCCGAACCACTGGTGGGCGATCTCGTGGGCCATCGTCTCGAAGACATCTCGCCGCTGGAATGTCGTGGCGTCGGCATCGACGCAGGAGACGGAGCTCACGGAAGCTGATCGCTCCCCAGTTCTCCATCGCCCCGAACGCGTGCTCGGCGACCGCGATCAGGTCGAGCTTCGAAAGCGGATAGGGGACGGCGTAGTACTCCTCGCATGCGGCCAGGATCCGTCGGGCGGCGTCGAGGGCGTACGGTGCCATCGGCCGCCCGGCCCGGGGGACTCAGCACGCGGACGGCGACCCGACCCGACCGGTCCTCGACCCGGTCGAACCGACCGATCCCGAGGTAGAACAGGTAGGACGCCATCGGCGGGGTTGGGCTCGAACGTCCACTCGCGCTCGCCGTCGACCTCGCGCGGGCGCGCCGCGCGGCATGTTCGCGACGACCTCGAGGTCGGCCCGGTGCGGACCGTGAGCTGGACTCGGGCCTTGCGGTCGGGGCGGTCGACGCAGGGGAAGATGCGTCGGGCACCGGTCGGTTCGCACTGGGTCGTCAGCACGTAGCCCGTCCCCGTGACGACGATCGGTAGAGGCCGAGGAGTCGCTTCGGGCTTGACGGCCCCGGATCGAACTCGACGCGGGGCGAGGCCGCCCCCGACGGAAGGCCGGATCGAGAGGCATCGCCTCGGATGGGGTCCACCGGAATGCGAGCCTCGGTCCCGTCGCGCGGACGCGCGCGATCGAGAGCCCGTCGCAGTCGAGCGTGCGACGGGACCGTGCCCGGGTCCGAGGTCGAACTCGACCTCTCCCCTCCAGGTCGATCGCGTCGAAGTCGACGTCGAGGTAGAGGCGGTACTCGGGGATCTGGGGCGGTTCCCGGACGAGTTCAACCGATCGCCCCGCAACGACCGGCCCGCCGCCCCGGTCGAGGAGGCTGAGTCGGCGGACGAAATGAACCTTCGGAGCGGAGGCGGGGCGACGGGACCGCGCAGCCGCGGAAACCAACGTTAAATACACCGCTCCGGTCGCGCCGGTCGGCTGACGGCCAAAGCGGTGGGGAAACACCCGGTCCCATTCCGAACCCGGAAGTTAAGCCCACTGGCGTTCCGCGCGGTACCTGAAGTGCGCGAGCCTACGGGAAACGCGGAAAGCTGTCAGCCTCCGGGACCTGCCTCGGGACCGCGCCGTTAGGTTAATCCGCCGCAGGCGGTCCGCGCGTGATGCGGCTCGGTGCCCACATCGGGATCTCGCGAGGGGCTTCGCCGAGGCCGTGCCGACCAGGCCCGTCGATCGGGTGCGAGTCGCTCCAGATCTTCTCGAAGAGCCCGCAGATGTGGGCAGGGTCCGCCGATCGCGCCCGAGCGCGGCGGCCGCATTCCGCGCGGCGGTGGCCGCGGAGGGGCTGCTCGGCCACCGCGGTCCACCACGGATACCTCATCAACCTCGGCGAGCCCGAAGCGCGAGACGCTCGGCCGCTCGCGGACGGCGTTCCTCGACGAGATCCGCGGGCGGAGCTTCTCGGCGTGGACGGACTCGATCTTCCACCCGGGCGCCCATCTCGGCTCGGGCCGCGAGGCCGGGACTCGCGAACGATCGTCGGAGAGCCTGCGCGGCGCGCTCGCGGAGCGTCCCGGAGGGGAAGGTCCGTCTCCTCCTCGAGAACGCCGCCGGCCAGGGGACCGCGCTCTGCTCCACGTTCGAGGAGCTCCGAGTGCGTCCTGGACGGAGTCGATGCCCCGGACCGGGTCGGCGTCACGCTCGATACCTGCCACCTGTTCGCCGCCGGGTCAGATTTCCGACACCGGAGGGCTACGGGCGACTGATCGACCGTGTCGAGCGTCGATCGTCGGACGCCGGCCGGGTCTGCGCGTTCCACCTCAACGATGCCAAGGCGCCCCTCGGCTCGCACCTCGACCGTCACGAGAACATCGGGAAGGGCGAGATCGGCCGGGAGGGTTCCGCCACCTCGTCTCCGACCCTCGCTGGGCTGACCGTCCCCGGCTACCTCGAGACGCCCCTCGACGATCGAGGGGGTATGACCAATATGCGGAGGATCTGACGGTCCTGCGCTCCCTCGTCCGGACGACCTCGGGCGCGAAGACCAACGTCCGACGACCCCGAGCCCCCGCCGCGGTGGGTTCGAAATGACGGACGCCCGCCCTCCCGGGAACCTTTGGGAAGCGTACGGCCATGCGCTCCTCGAGCTCGGAGCGAAGGACTCGAAAGTCGTCGTGATCGCGCCCGAGGCCGCGGAGACCTCCGGCGCGGACACTTTCCCGCAACGCTTCCCCGACCGCTATCACCGGGTGGGGGCGGGCGACCCCACGCTCCTCGCCACCGCGGCGCGCGAATCCGAGAAGGGGCACTGCGTCTTCGCCACCACATCGGCCGCGTTCGTGGCCGGTGCCGCCTACACTTCGATCCGAGACCTCTTCTGCCGCCGCCGGGCGAATGTGAAGCTCGTCGCAGACGAAGGAGGAGGGCCGTCCGGGCGGGCCGCGGACGCCCCCCTGTTCCTCGAGGACATCGGGATCATGCGGGGCCTTCCCGGCATGACCGTCCTCCTCCCGTCGGACGCGCCCACGACGCGGGGCGCGATGCTCGCCCTCCACGCGAGCGCCGGACCCGCGTATGTCCGACTCGCCCGCGGGACCCTACCGACGGTCACCGACGGTACGTTCCAGATCGGTCGGGCACAGGAACTCCGGGGCGGGCAGGACCTCACGATCGTGGCCGTCGGTCGGATGGTCGCACCGGCCCTCGATGCGGCCGAAGAGCTCGGGAAGGTCGGGGTCTCGACCCGCGTTCTGGATTTCGCTTCCATCAAGCCGTTCGATGAGCCGTCGCTGTTGCGGGCCGCCCGCGACACGGGGGCGATCCTCGTGCTCGAGGAACACAGCGTCGTGACCGGCGTGGGAGCGCTGGTGGCGTCCACGACCGCGGAGAACTATCCCGTGCCGGTCCGGAGGGTCGGGGTCCCCGACCTGTTCGTTGAGGCCGGCGATCCTTCCGAGCGGCTCGAGCACTTCGGCCTGGGGCCCCGACGGATCCGGGACGAGGCGTGGGAGCTCCTCCGCCTTCGGGGCAAGGTTAGCTAAGGAGAGGGGGCTTCGGGAACCCGGTCGAACGATGGCGGACATCCCTCTCGCGGAGAAGTATCTCCGGCTCACTCGGGACGCGATCGGCCGGGTCCGGGCCACCCCACCGGCCCGTTCGTTCCTCGCCGGTGCGAGCGACGACATCCTGTCGATGGCGCGAGCTTACCTCGCGGACGCCGAGCATTTCGCGCAAAAGGGGGACCTCGAGCGAGCGCTCGCGGCCGCCAGCTACGCCCACGGCTGGCTCGACCCAGGCGTGCGGCTGGGCCTCCTGGACGGAGGTGACGATGACCAACGGTTCACCCTCTACCGGTGACCTCCCGGTCTCCCCGGGCGTCCCGGAGTCCGCGCTCGCCTCCATCGAGGCCCACCTGCGCCAGCGCGAGCTTCGACGGGAGGATCTCTATCAGCGGGCCCGCCGACTGCGGCGGCTCGCCCAGACCACCATGACGCGGATCCATTCCAGTGGGAAAGTGCCCCCCGAGGAGGCGGAGATCCGACGCAGCATGGCCGACCTGTCCGATTGGCTGAGAAGGGAAGGTCGCGGGGACGAAGCAATGGCCTCCGACGCTCCTGCAGGAGGCCGTCGAGGCGGTCCTGCTCGCATGTGCCGCGAACCATAGCGTGTTTCCCAGCCCCTCGGACCTCGGGGTCGACCCCGAACCCTATCTCCTTGGTCTGGGGGACGTGGTCGGAGAGATTCGCCGACGCGTGCTGGACCGTCTCGGCCGGGACGACCTGCCGGGGGCCGAAGCCGAGCTCATCCTCATGGAACGTCTCACCCAGGCGCTCCTTCGCTTCGACACGACGCGAGCCATCGTCCCCTTGAAGCCGAAGCAGGACACCGCCCGCGCCCTGCTCGAGCGGACCCGAGGAGAGGTCGTCATGGCCCGCCACCTGGTGCGGGTCCGAACCCATCTCGAACCGCACACCAAGACCGAGGGGACGTGACCGGCCCTCCGCGGAAGATCATCGGCGTCATCGGTGGGTCGGGGATCCAGGGAGTCCTCGGCGGACCGGCGAAGCGATCCCACCAGGTGGCCACTCCCTGGGGGTCGCCCTCCGGGCCGATCGAGGAGGGAGAGGTCGGAGGCGTCACGGTCCTTTTCCTCGCTCGTCACGGGCCGGGGCACACGATCCCCCCGCACCGGATCAACTACCGGGCGAACGTGGACGCCCTCCGATCCCTCGGGGCGGACGCGATCGTCACGGTGAGCTCGGTCGGCTCCCTTCGAGAGGAGCTCGCGCCCGGAACGTTCGTGCTCCCCAGCCAGTTCATCGACTTCACGAAGAACCGACCGACGACCTTCTACGACGGCGGCCGGGTCTACCATGTCTCGCTCGCCGACCCGTTCTGCCCGGATTTGAGTCGCCACGCGGTGGCCGTGGGCCGGGAACTCGGGACGCCCTTCGCGGAGGGTAAGACGTACGTTTGTGTCGAAGGGCCCCGCTTCAGCACGCGCGCGGAATCCGCCTTCTTCCGGGGCATGGCCGACCTCATCGGCATGACGCTCGTTCCCGAAGTGACGCTCGCCCGGGAGCGGGGGCTCTGCTACTCCTGCCTCGCGATGGTGACGGACTACGACGTCTGGGCGGACCGTCCGGTCGAGACGAAAGAGATCCTCTCGGTCATGCGCGCCAATTCGAAGAAGATGGGCTCCCTCCTGTCCCGTCTCTTGCCCCGATTGGCCACCGCGCCGGATTGCACGTGCGCTCGGGCGCTCGACGACGCCGGAGTGTAGCGGCCGCTCACTCGGTCGGCGTGCGGCGGACCGTAATGGGGATCCGCCCGGCGGCGAACTCGAGCTCGGCGATGTCGACGGGGTCGACCAGGGTCGCGAGGACGTCGATAAGGATCGGCGCTCCGAGCGAGATCTGAAGCGCCCGGGCACCGAGGATCCGGGCCCGCTCGAACCGAGTGTATTTTTCGACATCGAGGGGCGGCGAAGGAGCACGGGTGGAGACCATAGATTCCAGCGGGGCCGCGGAGGGTACGGCCGCCGTCAAGGGCTCGGCCACTCAGGGCACCCTATTTACGCTTTGCCGCACCCCGGGCTTTGTCCGAATAGGCGTTCTCGGACAGCGGTTTTCGGACAGGGCAGCGGGTTTGCGGACAGACTCGGTCTAAAGCATCGGCGAGATAGGATTCGAGGCTCTGCTGGGATCGAGTTATTGGGCGACCCTTTTCTGGCCGCACCGGGGGCTTTCTGGCGGCGAAATCCTGAACAGCAGGTTATAACACTCCAGTGGGGTTTGGGGTAGGGCAGCGTATGCCGATCTTCGAGTACACAGTCGACGACGAACCGTTCAAGACGGACAAACACGAGCTTACCCCGCGTGAGATACTTGAACGTGCCAAGTTCGACCCCAAGAAGTTCTACCTGATCCAGGTCGAGCCTGGCAAGGAGATTTCCTATCAGGGAAAAGACGAGGAACGAATCAAGATGCGCGATCACATGGTTTTTATCACGGCAAAGATCGGACCGACCCCCGTGTCCTGCTAGGCGAGCCACCGTGGCTTACGCTGAGTTCGTCAAAGAACTCGGTGCCCTGCTCGGTCATCCGCCGACGGAACTTGGATCAAATCGGATTGCGTTCGAGTATGTCGTACCTGCGGGTAAGTTCAAAGACA
The DNA here is from genome assembly GCA_963842165.1 of uncultured Thermoplasmata archaeon. Classification (GTDB taxonomy): domain Archaea; phylum Thermoplasmatota; class Thermoplasmata; order Lutacidiplasmatales; family UBA184; genus Lutacidiplasma. Next base: position 73,362 of record CAWJFK010000023.1, read on the forward strand.
CTAAGGTTACCCTCGGTTTGGAAATACCGGGGGACTTCCCGAACACGCCACCGGGCGGTCCACACATCAAGCCGCGAATCCTTCCCCTAAACCCTAGCGCTCCCGGTCATCCCGAGCGAGTCGCCTCTTCCGCCTTCGGGGACGAATGGGAATACTGGAGCCGGCCATACCAAGATTGGGCCGAATCCGGATCATTCGGTCCGGTCATATATGGCTCACCTCCGTTCCCTGCTCGTTACTCAATGAACGTCAGTGTGGCATTTCCTCGGCAGGCGCATGTGGAGGCATGCGCGCACTTGCTCAGGTCGGATCACCAGGAGGACATTTGCTTCGCCCTCTGGAACCCGAGCCGAGGCGCTAATCGCTTGGCCGCCTTGATCTGGCGCCTGGTCCTTCCGGAGGCGGGTGACCGGATCGTACGAGGGAACGCCAGTTTCCTTCCGTCCTTTTTTGAACGTGCTATCAGGCTGGCCCGAGAATCTCAGTCCGGCCTCGCTCTGATGCACAGCCACCTTGGGCCCGGGTGGCAGAGAATGAGCGACCCGGATGTGCTCGCCGAGGAGGGGAACGCCGCGGCAGTAAAGGCGTCGACTGGTCTCCCCCTTGTAGGGCTCACGCTCGGGACCGACGGTGCCTGGAGTGCCCGTTTTTGGTCCAAAGTTGGGCCTGGAAAGTACCAACGCGACTGGTGCGAATCGGTCCGTGTCGTCGGCGACTGGCTCGACATCACGCGTCCGCCCGCAGAGGCGGGATTCCGGCCCCGCAAGTCTCAAGAGCGCACGATTGCGGCCTGGGGAGTTACGGTGCAAGCGGGCCTCGCACGACTGCGCGTAGGAGTCGTCGGGGCGGGTAGTGTGGGTAGCGCCGTAGGCGAAGCCCTCGCCCGGGTGGGGGTGGGGGAAATCCTCCTCTTGGATTACGACAGGGTGGCGACCGCGAATCTCGATCGGACTCTCCACTCATATCCCGAGGATGTAGGTTATCCGAAAGTCGAGGTCCTGGCCCACGCACTCCGGAGAAGTTCAACCGCTGACGCCCCAAAGATTATCCCGGCTGAGTGGAGCATAGGAGAGGAAAACGGCTTCCGGGCTGCGTTGGACTGCGATGTGCTATTCAGTTGTGTGGATCGCCCCTGGCCTAGGTCTGTCCTGAACTTCACCGCGCTGGCCCACCTAATCCCAGTCATCGACGGCGGGATTGCAATAGAGAGGAGGGCTGACGGGGCAGGAATTCTTCGCGCAGAGTGGAGGGCCCACACCGTAACGCCTACGCGCCGATGCATGGAGTGCTTGGGACAGTACGACCCGGGGGAGGTTCAAGCAGATCGCGACGGATTGTTCGAGGACCCCGGGTACATACGCAATTTACCCCCGGACCACCCCGTCCGCCACAATGAGAACGTGTTTGCGTTCGCCAGCAGCGCCGCATCATTCGAGATTCTTCAATTCCTGTCCTTGATGGTGCCGATGCCGGGCAGGAGGCATCCCGGCGCTCAGACGTACCACTACGTTCCAGCAATCCTCGACAAGGAACTCGGGGGATGTAAACCAACATGCTATCCGCACTCCCTAATCGCGTTGGGGGACCGGACATCACTGACACTTACTGGGCGAGACCCAATCGCCGAAAAGCATCGATCTGAATCCAGACCTAGGAAGAACGCCAGCGGCATCGCACGAGCGCTAAGAAGGATCAAGAAGGGGAAGGCTCGCCATCAACCTCCCGTCGCGTCGGAGTGAGCGGCCGCGTCCCTCAGCTCGGAGCGGGGCTTACCCCTGAGGTCCGAGGCGGCCGGCCTAGGCTCTTCTCACGCCCCACCTCCTGGTGTGAATCCGTAGGTTGGGGCGTGACTGCTCGCGATCTGTTCGCTCCGCCGTCATCGTCAGTTGTCTCCCCCTTCCCAAGGCGTGGAAGCCAGGGCGGGCTCCGCAATGGTCGGAAGAGCCTTCGAGCACGTCGGCGCAGAGAATGCATCAGCTTGCTTCGTCTCGGGACCGCCAGGCAGCGGGATCCCCCGTTCGAACGATTCGTGGATCAGGACCGTGATGTTGTAGGCTAGGACCTTGCAGAGGAGCTCATTCACCTGCGCGGTCGGATCCTTCGAGCCGAGCGTTTCGCCCAACTTCTTCTTCATCGCGGCAAACGTCGCCTCGACGTTCTCGCGCTTGTGGTAATGGTCGAGGAACTGGGTGGGTTCCGACTGGAACCGGTGCCACATCGTCTTCCACCACGGTGAGTGATTCCGTCGGTGTTTCGCCCGACCCCGGCTGTTCTCTTTGAACATGATGTAGGGCGTACCACCCGCATCCCCGACCGCGTTGAAGTTCTCCCCAGAGAGGTAGCCCTTGTCCGCGTAGACCTCTTTGAGGACGAAGCCAGCCTCGACGATTCCATTGACCAACCCGGGGAACTGGGGACTGTCGGCCGAGTGCCCGTCCGTCACCATCACTCGTGGAATGATGTGGGTCTTCGTTCCGATGATGATGTGAAGTTTCTTCCAGACATTGTGTGAGGGCGCACCGTACTTCTCCCGACAGTAGTCCCCAAAGGCGGTCGTGCGGAATCCGGAGGAATCTACAGCGAAGGTCGTCTCAACTGAGGCGAGCGCCAGCGAGGACTTCTCGATCAGCTCGGTTAAGATTGGGGTGACATCGTTCCGGCCGAGAAGGGCAGAAACAGAGTTCCGATGGGGCGTGCAGTTGATAAGCCCATCCGACTTCGATCGAGCATAAGTTCCGTCAGCGACGCGTAGAGGGTTGCCGAGGTAGATCCGTTCGACGGCACAGTAAACCAAGTCCCGGAATGGTAGGCGTGGCCGACCCGTCCCCTTAGGGGGAGCAGGATCCTCCAGGTCCGAGACCAAGTCTGCCAACACATGCCCAAACCAGACGGGTTGTGCCTTCTGGGCCCCGTTGTAGGCGCGCCAGTTCTGACGGTAAGTCGGTCGGGGGCGCTTCGACTCCCCCTCGAACGCTGCTTGGACGGTGATGCCCTTGAGGTTGAGTTGAACCGCTAGGATGTGCTTGCAAGGGAGGTTGTGCGAGTTGAAATCGGGGCAAAGGCACTTCCATCGACCTGCCTCCGAAGACACGAGGTAAACGCCGTCTCCGCTCTGGGCCTTGACCGAGTAGACGGAGTCAGCGACCTTCTCGATCTGACCGAGTGACCGAGCGATTACCTCGGCTCGCTCAACCCGATCGTGAAGTCCGGCCATTCCCGCTCTCCTCGTGCTGGGCTATGCCCACATACCCACATATGTGTGGAGTATATGAATGTGTGGATATGTGGGTTCACACAAAGACCTATAACTTACATCGGCAGTCGTCCGTGGGAACATGGGGCGAATCGACGCGGTCCTCCCGGATAAGCTCGAACAACGTTTCCGGATGGAGGTCGCAAAGCGCTATGGCGTGAAGAAGGGCAACATGCTCAAGGCAATATCGGAGGCTATCGATGCCTGGGTCTCCACAGACGAGTCGCGCAAGATGGCACGGACCCTCGCCAAGGCAATTCGGGATCCCAAGGCATCGGTAAGCGTCAAGCAGCACGCCGTCGATGCTCTAGCCTCTATCGGTGTCGCAGGACGAGAACTGCTGGCGGATATCGGAGCTGATGCAGCCATTCCTGACTCGGTCCGAGAGCAAGCGTTCAAGGCGATTAGCGCACAGTCGGACCGATAGCGGGTCACATCGTGCTCGGTTGCCCTTCCCCTAAGATCGATACCGGGCGACTGAGTGCTTCCTCGGAGCACGGATTCCCACCCTCCTTCGGGCCCTCAGCAATCGTTCGTAGACTGGATGGTATCCGAACGACGTAGGGCCGGTCGCTTCCAAGATCAAACCTGCGAGCAACGCGTCCGCTACGTCCTGGACCTGAGCTGCAGGGTGTTCGCGGACGAATCTATCCAAGCTACTGCTAGAAACTCGTTTCAACGCACCCCGGACAGCCAACACGACACGTACGTCGGACGGGGAGATTCGGCGTCTCATCTGGGTCGGCTCGAACCGCCTGAACACGACTCGTCCGATAACCACCTTCTCTTGCAATTCATCGTATCCTGGTTGCCAGTAAACAGCTGAGCGAACCCAGGGTCCGGCCTCATTTTCTGCATCCGATACTGGCAACCTGGAAGATCGATCGATAAGAGGATTAACCGTTAAATGACAGTTAATTAACGGTTAGAGTTATATCTGCGCTTGACATGTTCCTGCCGTGCCGGGCGCGAATCAAAAATCAATCACAGTTCATCGAATCATGTACGAGGAGGTGGAGAGGCTGGTCGGGCAGGACCCTGCACTCTACTCGTCGGTGGCTGACTTCGCGGAGGCAGCCATCCGGTCTGAAATCAGGAAGGCCCGGGCGCGGGAGCCGGTCAAGAGCAAATGACTCATCGAGTCGCGTCTGAGTTGTACCGCTCGCGTTCGGCTCTCCCGACATACAGTGTGGTCAGGCGGCCCGCCATGCGGAGTTGTGCTTATCGTGCATTGGCTTCTGGCCCTCAACCCTTAAGCTCGGAGTGGAGGACATGTCCTCGATAGTGAGCGGACTCGACTCCTGGTATCTCGGGCTCGGTGTGGTCGGGGGCCTGATCCTGTTCGCCGTCGGTGTCCTTGCTGACGAGACCCTTCGTGGAGTCTACCATTGGGTGTTTGACCGCCGACTAACCCACCTGTGGCGGAAGCTCCGGCTCCGCCGCACCACAGAAATCCCGATGGAGGTACGCCAGTCCTTTGCGATGGACATGCCTGAAACTGCTACGTCGTCTAAGCGATCCTCTCTCTTCGATTCGTGAGTCGATGGTATTGGCTCTCTGGGAGGGATTCGACCGAGTTGAGAAGCGCGGTGAATCTGTCATCCTCGCGAGGAGTAAGAGATCCGAGGATTTCGCGGTTGAGTTCGATTTGGTGCCCGACCGGGGCGCGTCCACGAGTGCGACCTTCACGGTGAAGGTCAGCGCGAAGGTACCATACCTGAGCCTAGCAGAGAGCATCACACAGTCAATCGTCGAACTTGAGGTCGGGAGTCGGGCGATCTCAATTGTTAGCGGGGGTATGGCTCCCATTCCCAACGAGAAGGGGGTAACACTTACCGTGAGAATCAACAAACCACCGGAGGTATCGAGACGCTCCGACAGTTCAAGATATCAAACTTCGAGGGAAGAGCTAACGGACTCGGAGTAGAATTCGGGGCGAACCACGCAACATTTACCGGTCAGGCGGGGCGAGAGCTCGCGAAGGCGGTCAAAGACGTAGTGACGTGGTACTACTAGACTCTGGGTAGGATATGCTGTTCGAAGTACTGAACTATCTCAGCCGGAAGGAGCGTCGGGCCACTGATGCTCCCATTCTTGGACGATATCGAGATTTGTTTTGACAAGGCGATCGACTCAAACCTCGCAAAGGTTGGTTTGGCTACCGCGTCGAATCGCGCTCGGAATCCGCGGTTACGGGGTAGGTCACCCCTCAGGGCCCCGTCTACCCCGTCCTCCACGCCCTTCCACCAGATGTAGCGATCTGCATGGCTATCATTCGCTACAATTTCTTTGAGAAGGTCCGGCGATATGTCCACGGTGGCTACTGCCCTGGGTCGGTCGAAGGCGACCTTGCCAACCCGGGGCACGACGCTCCAGGGATCCCCTTCCGCTTTTCCAACTTCCTCGAGGAGAATCCAACGGTCACCGAATTTGCGAAATGTAAGGTGGGCCCGGCTCGACCGAGCGATCCAGATTTCGTCCCCCCTGAACAGGTACGCCTCCATGTCATCCCACTCGGCAAGGAACGAGGTCGTACGACTGCCTGGCTGGAAGTCGTGTGTAGAGAGATAGATTGCCTTAGCTCCGAATTGTTTCTGAAACCGCGAAGGGACCCTCTCCCACCTGCTCTCCAATTGGTCTTTGTAAAGGCTGGAATGGTCATCAAGTCGTGCGAATTGCTCCGTATCAACATCCTCAGCCAGCCTGCCAAAAATCATTCGTGTCATAATCTGACTTTCCCCTGATGTCGAGTTCCACTGGCTGGGATTCGCCTGCTCCTGATCAACATCGCCGAGCAATCCACCGTCAAGGGACCACCGGAGGCAAACTCTGCTGCGGTATCAACCATCCGCCCCCCCACACTGAATCTTTCCATCCTTACAATGGCGGGTTTGGGGGCCGAAATGCCGATCTCAGTCTCTTAAGTCAAGCCCAGGGTGCAATAGTCGAGTCCTCCGACTTCCCCAACGTCGACTTGCCGGGCCGAGCGTTCTTGTTCCGGACAAGCTCACGTTCTCTCGAGTCATTGAGCGTCTCCTGAACCGCAGTGTTGTACGGCTTGCTAAAGTCGATACGATACCGATCATCCGGACCGCCTTGGAGGCTCCGAGGGACCACGTTTTCAAACTTGCCGCCCAAATCCTCCAGCGTCCAGTCTTGGTTTCGGACGTCACGATAATGAAGCAGAACGTAGTTCCAAGGTCCTCCAAGCACCTTGCCATACTTTCCCTCTCGGGCCCGCTTCTTGATTGCAGGCGACTTCTTACTTGCCGGCTTCATGATTGGATATGTTCGGTGCATTGTCATTCCCATCCCGTAGGTAGAGAATGCGGCCCCTATGTCGAGGAACGCTGGACCGACGGGGCCCGTGTCACTAACCATCGTGAATCGACCGCCGTCCGCCGTGATGTTGATTACCTTGGCCGCAAAGTCCTTGGCCATTCGAACGGCTGGAGCCCCTTCTAATCCAATGGCTCCCAAGTCCGTGAAGCTCAGGTGGGTTCCTACAAACCCATACTCCGCACTGGCGAGGGCCAAACGAAGCAGGTCGAGCGATCGATTGAGAATCGTCGGTTCGCCAAGGGCACTCGGATGAAGGTGGAGGGAGCACATTGGGCGAATACCCGGGACGGAACCACTGGGCGGCCTCATCAACGCCGTTGCCGCAGCGTTCAACTCAAATTGAAGGTCAGCGCTTCTCGTCCAATCCTCGTGCAGAACCGGTACCGGAGGAGCTGGTACTGACAACCTGAACCTCTCTCCCCTTGCGAGGAGATCGCCCATTAACCGGGGATAGAGGTCTGACTTCGCAACGTCAGTCCAGAACGTCGCATCAGAGACCAAATCCTCTGACGTAATCTCTGACCAGTTCAACTCCCGGGGCGAGCGAGAAGTTGCCTTCAGCCGAAGTCGAACGACCGCCTCACTGGCCACGCTGCTACCAGCGAAGGCTCGCAACCCCGCAACATTCGGTGCGGAGAACAATTCCGCGGGCAGGTGTCCTAACGAGGGGTGAGTTCGAACGAGTGACTCCGGGTCAAGCCACCCCTTAGTGTCCGAGTCCATCAGCACCCTTTGATGGAGTGTCAAACGCATGGACTCTGAGTGGACCATGTTCACTTCGATCGGAGATCCAATATCGAGAAAGCCACAACGAAGTATTGCCTCGGCGTCCTCGACTTTCTTGAGGCTCGGAAGGGAACGACCAACAGATACCTGTTCGAACCTCGGACCCCAGTAAGTGGTCCCGATGATGCTCTCCCCGACTTTATCTTCGACTTTGAGTGTCCTGAACAAGCTCTGCATGGCTACTTCATTCTCCCGGATTCGTAAGACTCGTATCGCTGCTTCAGTTCGGCTAGCAACCCGCAGAGGTCGTCGACGGATTCGTAGTCAATGAAAATCGCTCCTTCAACGCGCTCACCGTCTAGGCAATGAGAACCGACGCTCTTGTATCTGGACCGCAGGCCCGGCCCTTCCCTCTTGGACTGTTACACGATAGGTCTTGCCTCGAAGTTCTTTTTGCAACTCCAAGAACTGGTGGACAATCTTTCCATTAGGGTACCAGATTAGGATGCGCTTCTCGGTATGACTACGGGAGTACACTTCACGCTCCTTCTCCAGTTCGGACAAGATTCGCTTCACAGTCGGGACAGAAAGTCCGGATGCCCTGGCGACGTCGACAGTGCTGATCCCATCCGGGCTTGACTTCACGGCCTGGACGATTTTCTTCCGGTTGAGTTGGGGACCCAAGTCTTGGGTTGGCTCGGCTGAATGACCTACAAAGTCGTGAGCCGTTAAGTTGGTAACCCTCGATTGAGAGTTCATATCGAATTCGGAGATGTCGTGTAAGTATTTAATACAGCGCTTGTTATTGCCAAGATTGACGGATTTCGCGGTCACACGAGGTCAGTTTCCGGGGCGGTGCGGCGAAGAAGGCGGGCGTACGCGACTGGACGTGGAAAATCTTCGGGGAGCATTTATCCACCTATACCGCGGTCGTGGGCTCGCCCATATGAGGATCCGTAGTCGATCGCCGTGGCACGCCGTGGCCCTTACTGTCGGCATGATTTGCCTAACGGCCTTCCTTGTCGTGAGTACAGGATGGATTGCGTTTGTCGCGACCCCCGGTGTTAGACAGACTCCCTCTGGACCCGGAGTTCAGGACCGTTCGGAGCCCAATGTAACATCGGCGCCCGGTCGCGGCAACCTGAGTAGTCTCCAAGCCATTCCTGACAATGGGTCTCAGGCACCCCCACTTCTCTCTGAGGCTTCGATGGTATGGGACCCCCGACTATCTGCCGACATTTTGTTTGGAGGTTGCCTTCTCGGTGGCGACTACACGTGTGCCCCAGGAGCCTTGAACGAAACTTGGGCGTTCAACGGATTGTCGTGGGCCCAACTTACCCCGCCGGTCTCGCCACCGCCCCTGTACGAATCCTCCATGGCGTACGATCCGACTAACGGAGAAGTCGTACTCTTCGGAGGAGTCGACCAGAATAGCAGCGCACCATCCGTCAACTATACCTGGGAATTCAACGGAACATCGTGGGCCAACATCACTCCAGCCATGGGTCCATCGCCGAGGAGCGGCGCGGCAATAGCCGTAGATCCTCAGCCTCAATGGTTTGGTTCTTTTTGGTGGTTTGGGTTTCTACACATACCTCACTAACAACAGCACACAGCCGAACGGCACTGCTTACGTCACGGAGGCAGACACATGGAGCTTTGTCAACGGAACCTGGACCAACATCACGTCTTCCGTCGGGACGCCGCCTTTGGCCCGCCAACAAACTGCAATGAGCTATGATCCGAACACCCTTACACCGATTCTTTTCGGCGGCGAAGGCGCCCCAGACGATGGGACGTACAACGATACCTGGAGTCTCGGGGCATCAGGCTGGCAGGAAATAAACTCGAATACAACGCCCCCGCCTCTTTCAGGTGAAAGCTTGGCCTTTGACAGTTCCGCCGGTTTGTTGCTAATGTACGGGGGAGCCAGTCCGATATCTCCTGTGATTTCCAGCTCCACCTGGGAGTTCGCGAACGGGAACTGGTCCGAACTGTCGCCGTCAACCGCGCCGATTGCTTGCTACGGTGGGATGCTGGCCGACGACCCAGAAAACGGGAGCCTGTTGCTCGTCGAAGGCGCAACCCAAAGGACGTACACCGTGACTGAGCAGTCTTGGTTGTTCTCGAACAACACATGGTCGGAGCTCCAGCCGGGCTCAGGCGCCCCCCCAATGGGCTCGGCTTCAACGGTGTATGATGCGGCCTTGAGTGAGGTTGTTTTGGTATCTCCGGGCGCCATCGAGGCGAGTTACGCAACCGAGTCGACTTGGACCTACCAGTCCGGGAACTGGACCCAGGTCAACTCCACATTGGAGCCTTCGAGCCGAACGAATCCAGCCCTTGTTTACGACACGGCTGATGGGTACGTCCTACTCTTTGGAGGTCAAGGTGCCTCATCTGGCCTTGGGCTAAACGACACCTGGCGCTACAGTGCAGGGAACTGGACCGAGCTCTCTCCGACCCGCTCGCCGCCCGCCTCAGGGGGGGGCGCGATCACTTTCGACGCTGCGACAGGTTACGTCGTCTACGTGACCGGCACCGATACCGGTTTCGAGACGTGGGAGTGGTCGGGCGGCGACTGGACCAACCTGAACGCCTCACTGGCCTGGAGTGTCAGTGGTGAGGGGGCTCCCTATCCCGAAATGGTCTATGACTCGGCTGGAGCATACCCATTACTCATCGGAGGTTCGACCACAAGTTGCCCTGGAGGAATTGCTGATTGCCTCGTCACTTGGACCTTCGTGAATAGCTCTTGGACTGATGTGACGAACTCCTCGGGGCAGGCTCCGCCGCCCCTGAACGGGACCTCCTTGGCCTACGATTCTGGCAACAACGAGGTGGTTCTATTCGGAGGAGCCTGCTCGACTGCAGGGTGTCCGAGCACAGGGGTTTCCAACGAGACTTGGGTGTTCAAGGGAGGGACTTGGGCTCTCGGTCAACCGCCCAACTCGCCTAGTCCCCGATTTGACGAGGCGATGACTTACGACAACCCCACGAACGTAGTCCTCCTTTACGGTGGTCTAACGACCTCCAATGGGACTTTGGGGTACCTGGCAGACACTTGGACCTACAACGGGTCCTCATGGTTCCAAGTGCTTCCGGGAGTCTCGGCATCACAGAGCGATATCGACGTTGGAATGAGGCTGACAATCCAAGCCGATGCATCCTCAATCGAAGGTGGCGCTTCCTTCTCCTACATCGGACTTCCGGAGGGCTGTATCGGAGCGGACTCCGCAACCTTCACCTGCATGCCTTCGCTTTCGGGTTTCTACAACATTACCCTCGTCACTCAGAGCGGAAAGAGCCTGCGGGCTACCGCAACCACCTCGGTGCGGATCGCAGCGTTGCCCGTGATATCGGGATTCGCGGCGTCGGAGGCTTCCCTCCAGGTGGGGCAAACTACGACTCTGTCTGTGACCTACTCGGGTGGAACGCCACCCCTGGCATTCGCCTACTCCAATCTCCCGACGGGTTGCTCCTCCACGAATTCGTCATCCCTGATTTGTCAACCGACCGCTGCAGGGAACTACTCCGTCTCCGTAGAATTGACCGATGCCCTGGGCCGTGCGAGCAATGCAACCGTCGATGTCGTGGTGGTGAGCCTGACCCCGTGCAGAAGGTTACACCCGGGGGTGGGTCTTCACCGGTTTCACTCTTCGTAATTGCAGTCGTGGTTGGCGTTGTGGGTTGCGCTCTCGCTGCGGGCGCCCTTACGGTTCACGAGAGGATGAATCGCAGGGAGGGGCAGCGTCTGGTACGGGGGTTGCAAGACGCCATATCGAATCAGAAGGACCCAGTCAAGCGCAAACCTTGACGAACTTGTCGGGGCCTTCCGCTTCGCCCGAGGACCCGGCGCTGGAGGCAGGCCGGCCTCAGATCAGATCCTCGCAGGAATTGGTCTCGATGAGCGAGTACGCCTTGCTGGAATTGTGATCCTCCATATTCACTCACTCGGTATGCCACCTGAAGATCGAGTCGCCGTCGCTGGCTTCTCGCAGGCTGGGATCGCGTCCGCGCTATCCGTAACGATCGGTGCGGTGTCCAAAGTGCTGGCCCCTCTAATCTCCGTGGGAATTCTCCGGGTCGAACGCGCGCACGTTACTGGTGAAAGCCGCAGAGTGAAGGTCTACTCCCTAACCGCATCTGGAGAAGGCTTGGCGCGGGAACTTCGACAGGTTACCACGCGAAGCTCCGACGGACCCCCATCCCCTCGGACGGGCAGTCAGAACTGGGTCTGAGGTCACCCTCAGAGCCACCTCCGAGGCGGTGGGTCCGGGGACTAGACCTCAGCTCCGCCTCTCAGCCAACAGGTAGTTTACGGACAGAGGCCCGAGTTTTCGGACAACACAGCCTTAACGGACAAAGCCCGCACCCCGGGCTTTGCCCAAAAACTAAGCGTCGCACAGAAACTCCGCGTCCTGCACAAAAACTAGGACTCGGACCGGTACTGTAACATTCTCGGGGGAAACTTACCTCAGCAATTCTTCAGTAACATTTCGGGGGCGGAGGGTTGTCCGACCTGACTTTGGGGGTCGCTCGGCCTGGAGGGCCTGAATGGTCAAGTCGGGCAAGGAGAGTAGGAAAAGGCGTACCCACCGCCATAGGGACCTACTCCAAGGTCGTCAATCTCCCAACTCCCGAAGTTTGCTGGGAAGGAGTAATGATAGGTCTGCTGGAAAGGCAACCGGAACGGCAAACTGTGGATGTTACCGCCGATGGAAACGGGGAACCAAACGGTCAGCCCCACCGAAGCAATTGGGCCCAGAGAACCAGCGGGCCCACCGCAGGTCGAAATGCCTGCGACGTTCGCCGCCATCAAGAAGAAGCTCGGGGAAACTCTATCCTCGAAGAATCCAACCGCGCAGATCAACGAGCTGCTCTGTAAGATCCTGGCCTACGACATCACCGTCCTAATCCACGAGTCCTTCGAACGCGGTATTCCACTACCGGGGTGGACAGGTGACGAGCCCAACGGGCCGGTCCAGTCTGAAACGCGCCAGGCGGGAGTTGCGACCTCGATCGACCAATCCGCCCAACTCTCAGCTCCGATCGGCTGGGTGGGAGGGGACAACTGATGATGACAGAGGAGCGGCCTGCGTGCACTCAGGCTCACTCCCCGGGTTCGAGCATCAGCGGGGGGTGGGGCATGAGGAGGGCTTAGGTGGGCCGTATCGAACCCCAGACTCGGAAAGGAGTCGCGCTGGGGGATGCGGCCCGATGCCCATTTCGAGAGAGCCAAACAAATCCTGTTAGAGTGGCACACTCGGTGGAAGGTGAGGTGGGCCGACCAGTTTGTCATACCGGTGATTCACGACCGTGGTGATCGAGCCGACGGGTTCTCTGATAACCTCGATTTCGCGAAGAAACTCGCCCAGCACTTCCGCGATGGGAGTCCGTCCTGCGGTGAAGGCCGTGGGTGCCGGAGCCAAGAACCCCATGATTATGTGGTTCACGTCTGTACGCGTACAAAAACGGGGTCGCCCTGCTCCGACTTACGAGTTGTTGAAAGAGCTGTGCTCCGGCGCAGTCGGTTTTCCACCTCCCCGAAGTTAGGACTATGTGTTCGAGCTCTCGCTGAGGGAGCCCGGGGACTTTCGCAAGGTCGGGAATGATCCAAGGGATGACCTGTCCGAGGTCGACGAGGCTCTGAAGTCGGCGTGGAAGGCCCCCAGCGAGGGGCCAGAGGCCACCGTTTTCGTCCTCCGTCCCCGATATAGGTCGTAGAACCAGCTCGGCGATATCCTCCGCACGGAATTTTCGTGACCGGGCGGTTGAGCCCTTCAGATACCGGGGCAGCCCCCTTGGGTAGGCTTGAGGCGCTTCGCCGAGTGCCCATCGAGCCCAGGCTCCCTCGTAGTCGAAGTATGCGAGCACCTCATTACCGGAGATTGAGGACTCGACTACCCACCTGCGCGACCAACCCAATTCTGGGTTCGTCGGCTCTCCTTGCCCCTTCTTCATTTGGAGGAAGGAAACCGTGAAGATGATGCCGGGGGAATCCCAGAGAATCACAACCTCGTCGCGCCGAGCCAATCGGGACAGGAGTTCGACCCGCTTCTCGAGCGTACGGTTGACCCACCTCGACTCGCACACGATCGACTCCGACAGAAGCCGGGTGAGGAATGTAGCGACGCATGACCCAGCCTGCACTGAAGGCGTGCCTACGAGTCAGTTGGAACGTGCTTCGAGGCACGCCGGCCGCAGCCCACTTCAACCTGTCTGAGCCTGGCCGGTTAACTAAAAGTTCGCGGATCACTCGGGCCTGGGTCTCGGAGAGATCCCGCATGCGGGCCGGGAGATGCCCCTTGTCCGGATAAAGGGGGGCCAGAAACTGCTCAATTCTTTGGGCCCTGGTTGAACTACTCTCGCACGGATTCCCAATTGGGGAGTTCCAATACCATGAGCGATTACCTTGCGATACCGCCGGGCAGACTACGAATGCATTTCGGACGCCCCCGTCTCGAAAGAGTCTGCCGCTCCTATGCGTTCGCACCGACGTTGATCATCACCATCGTGGTTTCTCTGTTGGTCATCGGCTCCTGGGCGATGCCCACTATTGACCGCCGGGCGGTGTCGTCGCCGCGGGCCGAGCCTCCAGTCACGTCCGCACTCGCTCCCCAGACGCCGGTCTCATCGAACGCCACTGATTGTGGGCTCCTTTCCCCGGTACTACATCCAAGGAACGGTGTCGTCAATGGGTTGGCCCCCGAGCTACGCCAAAGATATCCAGATCATGTTTGCGAAGCTTTGCAATGATACGGCTTTCGTGACGCTCCTCTCGATCTGGGGAGGTTGGCACTGGACTCCACCAGTTACTGCGAACGGAACCACCACACCCGGGTCCTGGGCTCCGTCGAACTTCAGTCTACAGTTTGGGGGGAGCGGACCGCCATCGGCGTGGGGGAATTGGACATACTTCGGCTTGGAGTGGATCTCTTGGGCAAACGTCCCCGCGAACGCTACCACACATGGTCCATGCCGCCCATGTCAATGGGCCGAGTTCTGGTCAGGAAGTCTACCCGGAACCAACTATACCGGCCCGAACCTCACAATCTATCAGGTGATCATTGTGGGAGGGCCCTCGGGTCCGGGCTCGGCTGGCCCTACAGGCCTGTTTTTGCTTCTTTCAAATGTCTGGTTCGTCGGCCTGCTCGCTGCGGTGGTTCTCGCTGTCGCGATCTCTTCCCTCGTGGTCAGCCGCCGTCTGCGCCTCCCGGCAGCCCATAACCTTCGCGAACGCAGCCAGCGGGCCCTTGGCGGGCACTCCCCCCGGTGCCGTCGGAGAACGACCGGGAATCGCACCGCGGACCGACACCCAGAAGGGCAACGCCCCCGAATCATCCGATCCTCTCGAAGACGCATTCTAGAGCGACAAGCGGCGAGCCGGACGCACTTGAGCTGGATGGGGATGGGTCGCCCGGTTGCTTGCACAAGAACTAGACCGCGTGCACAGAAACTAGCGCACAGAAACTAGTTCTTGGGCAAAGCCCGCACCCCGGGCTGTGCCCACCAAACCGGCTCTGTCGGTGGACCCGGAGTCTTGTCCGGAAACCCTAGCGTGCCCGGTTCGGTCCGACGTCGGACCCGAATGTGCTCGGACTTCCGGAGGCCTTCGCGGCGTTCCGTCGGGCGGTCGAGGTGTATTAATTCCTCATGGTGTCCCGGGCCCCGGTGCCTTGCGGGTCGACTCACCGAGGAGCATGTCGATGGACGCAAAGATCACTCAGATCGCGCTGGTCGTGGCCAATCAGACCCGGGCGCTCGAGTTCTTCACCGAGAAAGCGGGCTTCGAGAAGAAGACCGATGTCAGCCTGCCGGGAGGAAACCGGTGGGTCTCGGTCGGCCCGCAGGGTCAGGACCTGGATATGGCCCTCTGGGAGATCGGATCCGTCGTCGACCCGTCCCAGAAGGTGATGGCCAAGAATTGGTCGCCGGCGAAGGCGCCGCCGATCGTTCTGCTCGTGCCGGATTGTCGGAAAGCCCACCAAGAGCTGACCATGCGCGGAGCGGAATTCCTCCAGGCGCCCGTTGACCATCCATGGGGTACGACCACGACGTTCATGGACCCGGATGGGAATCTCTTCTCCATGAACCAACCCCCCAGTACCTGGCCGAAGAAGTAAGAGAACGACCCCACCACAATTCACGGGATCCTCCCGATTATCCCGGATCAGCCAGGGGCCGGCCTGGGGGTATCACAGGTGATAAACCCGGAATGGCCTGGCGAACGGGCCATGGGCGAATCGAGTCCCTCAGTTCTCATCGACCGAATGATCGCCGACCTCGGTGACTGGCGCGGAGATCGCTTGGCTCAGATCCGCCGTCTGATGCACGAAGCCGATGCCGAGATCATCGAGGAGTGGAAGTGGATGGGGACTCCCGTTTGGTCCCATGACGGCATTGTGGCCATTGCGAACCCGCACAAGGGGAAAGTGAAGGTCACCTTCGCGCAGGGCGCTCACCTCCCCGATCCCCAGAAGGTCTGCAACGCCGGACTGGGAGGGAACCTGTGGCGTGCCGTGGACATCTTCGAAGCTGACACGGTGAACGAGAAGGCGCTGAAGGAGCTGATCCGAGCAGCCGTGAGGTTCAATCGATCCCAACTCGCCGAAAAGTCTCCCTCGCGGCGACGACCTAGTAGGCCCCGGACTTCGGGGTCCCGTCCGGCCTCTCGAAAGTCGACCTAGGCTCGCTGGCGCTGTGCGCCATCGTCTGGGTAAGGTCAGGACTCAATCCGCCGGACCCAGGAAGGGCTTCACTCGGCCGCGGTTCGAAGGTTCGCCCCCCGTGGATATGCAAGCGCAGCGCCCCCGCCTTCCGAGACTCTTAGAATGGCGTCTTCTTCCGGAACGTCTGCGATCCCCTCCGGTCGCGTACGCGGCTCTCCTCCACCGGCGTCTCGGGAATGCGCTTCCAGAAGTGGTTCGGGACCCGCAATGGCGGTAGCAACCCCCCTCAGAACCGGCTCGGACGGCGCTCCGCTCCCGAGCCCGTTTAGGGTGGGGTTGACGGTAGTCGATCGCGATTCACTGAGGGTGCGCCAGAGTTATATTCAGGTATCGCTTTTCCGATATCGGAAATACGACTCATGTGGCACATGCGAAAGAAGCGTGGGCTCCGGAACTGGGTCTTGATGATCCTCCATCGGGCTCCCCGGAACGGCGCGGAGATCATGGACGACATGGAAGTGATGACCCACGGGTGGTGGAGGCCGTCACCCGGGTCGGTCTATCCGCTGCTCGAAGAGATGGTCCAGGAGGGGTCGCTCCAGAAGCGCGACGACGGTCGCTACCTCCTCGTCGCCGGGAGCGAAAGGGTCTGGGGATGGCCTGGCCCGGCCGGTCCGCGCACTCCGGCGGACGTAGCGCGGGAGCTCTCTGGCCTCACCGCGTACCTAGAAGACCTCAAGAGGACCCAGCCTACCGCGACCCAGCCGATCCAAGGCGACCTCGACGCGGTCGCCGAACGGCTCCGGCGTCTCAAGAACTGAGGGAAATCACGATGCAATCAAACGGAGCGATCATCGCCGAGAACCTCGTGAAGGTCTACAATGGCAAGGTCCGCGCCGTGGATGGGGTCAGCTTCAACGTGCCCCCGGGCCAGATCTTCGGCTTCCTCGGCCCGAACGGGGCCGGTAAGACCACGACCGTCTCCATGCTCTCCGCGGGGCTGCGGCCGACCGAGGGACGGGCGACGATCCAGGGGCTCGAGGTCAGCCGGTACCCGGAGGAGGTCAAACGCCGGATCGGTGTGATCTTCCAGGAATCCACGGCGGACGGTGACCTCACCGGCCGTGAGAACCTGGAGATCGCCGCCGGGATGTACGGGATCTCTCCGCCGAAGGCCGGACGCGGGCGAAAGCGCTGATCGAGGAGATGCATCTGACCGAGGCCGCCGACCGGTATGCCAAGACCTACTCCGGAGGGATGCGCCGACGGCTCGAGCTGGCGGTCGGTCTCGTCCACCGACCCAAGATCCTGTTTCTCGACGAACCGACGCTGGGCCTCGACCCGCAGGGCCGTGCCGGCTTCTGGGGGTACGTCCAGCGGATGCGGCAGGAGACCGGGATGACCGTCTTCGTGACGACCCACTACCTCGACGAAGCGGACACGATGTGCGACCGGATCGCGATCATCGACCACGGGAAGATCGTCGCGGAGGGAACCCCGAACGAGCTGAAGGACAAGATCGGGGGCGACGTGGTCACCGTGAAGACGCTTCCGAACGCGGCCGACATGACCGAGGTGATCCGCCCGCTGACCGGCGTGCATTCTATCCAGCGGCAGGACGATTCCTACCGCATCAAGTGCACGAGCGGAGAGACACTGGTGCCGCTCGCGGTCGAGGCGTGCTCTCGCGCGGGAGCGGGGGTCACCGGCGTGACGGTCAAACGGCCCAGCCTCGACGAGGTATTCCTCGATTACACGGGCCGCGAATACCGGGAAGAGGATGGTCCTTCGGCGACGGACCGCGCCGTCATGATGCAGCGGGTCCGCGGGGCGATGGGAGGGCGGCGCTGATGCTGCTCGAACTCGGCGCCCTCACGCGACGCGAGTTCATCAAGCTCGCCCGGAACCCGCAGGCGATCTTCACGTCGCTGCTCCTGCCGCTGCTCTACCTCCTGCTGTTCGGGCAGGGGTTCAACATCAACCCCGCCTCGTTCGCGCCGCCGGGGACCCCGCCCTCCGTGATCCAGGCCATCGTAGCCGCCTACTTCCGCGGGGCGCCCAATTACTACTCCTACTTCGCCGCCGGGATGGTCGGGTTCGTCGCCGTCACCGCGACGCTCTTCGCCGGAGCCAACGTGATCTTCGACAAGCTGTTCGGGATCTTCAAGCGGACCCGGGGCACGCCCGCGCCTTCTGCCGCCGTGTTCGGCTCGCGCCTCATCGCCGCGGCCGCCCAGCCCATCCTCCTCGCGTTCTTCGTCCTCGGCCTCGCGCTCCTCTTCGCCCACGTGCCGGGGCTCACGGGGCTCCAGGTCACCGCCTCGATCGGGGTCGTCGGGGCGCTCGAGATCGTGCTCGCGGTCGTGCTGCTCTCCCTGATGTTCGCGACCGTCTTCCTCACGATCGGGATCCTGCTCGACGTGCCGCAGGTCTACTTCGCCGTCGTGAACCTGATCAACCTGCCGGTGCTGCTCACGTCGGACGCGCTCTACCCGTGGGGGTCGATGCCGGTCTGGCTGCGCAACGCGTCGCAGTACAATCCGATCTCGCTCGCGGTGAACGTGCTGCGCGAGACGTTCTTCGGGTCCTCGCTGTACCCGTACCCGCCCGAGATCTACCTGCTCGGCCTGTTCGCCTGGACGGCCGTCCTGGTGTCGATCGCGATCCTGCTCGTGCGGCGGGCGTTGCGGCCCCTCGAATGAGGGAGTCGGGTCCTCGCTAGTCCCCGGTGACGTCGGTCAGGAACTCGCGGATCGCGCCGAGGTACTCCTTCGGCTGCTCGAGGATCGCCATGTGGCTCGAGCGGGAGAGGACCCGGAGGTGGGCCGGCTCGATCCGCTGGTCCATCTCGACGGACGCGTTGAGGAAGAAGTCGTACCGGCCGACGAGGACGAGCGTTGGCAGGTCGATCTTCGAGTAGTACTTTCGTCCGTCCCACCGCGCGATCGTACCGTCGACCGCGAACTCGTCGCCCTTCCGGCACATCATGGCATGATAGACCATCGGGTTGGCGCGCGTCGCCTTCCAGTCGGGGTGGACGCCGCTCAGGAACCGGGTCTGGAAGGGCCGGAAGACCTCCTCGGCGAGCGTCTTGTATTCGGCGGTGTCGAACGCCTTCGCCCGGGTCAGCTCCCGAAGGCGCGCCCGCTGCTTGGGAGACGCCGAGGCGAGCACCATCCGGTTCGACTGGACGATCTCTTCCGCGCTGCCCGCGGTGCTGCACATGAGGAGCGAGGTCAGGCGCTCGGGGTAGCGATGCACGTACTCGAGGGCGACGAACCCGCCGGCCGAGAAGCCGAGCAGATGGAGCTCCTTGATCTTGAGCGCCTTCCGGAGAGCCTCGACGTCCTCCGCCATCTGGACGATGGTGTAGTCGGACGGGCGGCGGGGGGCCCAGCTGTGGCCCACCCCGCGCGGGTTGAACAGGATGACGCGCAGGTTGGACTTGGCCAGACGGAGCAGCCCCCGGAGGTAGTGGTACGTGAGGCCAGGTCCCCCCGGATGGACGAGCAACGTTGCCGGGCCCTTCCCCTGGGAGACGTACTCGAAAGACCGTCGACCGGGAACCGACACTCGACGCACTCGGGCCATTGTCCGAGGTATCCCGTTCGGGAGAAAAGCAATGCTCCTCCTCCGGAGCGGGGCCTGCCGCGATCGGATTGACCGCCTAGCTCCGCGGCGCGCGGCCGTCGCGCGCCTGGGCGGGGGCGAAGGCGAGGAGGATCATCTCCTGGGAGGAGCGCTCCAGCTCGGCCCGGCGCTCCGGTGTGATCTCCGCCGGACGGAGTCCGACCCAGATCAGGAGCAGGAGGCAGATGGCCCCGCCCCCGTACGCGACCGCGGAGACGACGTCCTGGGTGAGCTCGGAGACGAAGCCGAGGTAGTTGAGCGACTCGTTCAACCCGCTGAGGATGAAGAAGAACGCGAGCAGCGCGATGAGGCGAAGGAAGTTCCTACGTCGCTCGGGAAGGAAGACGAGGTGGACGAGGCCCTTGTCTAGGGCGCCGCGCCGATGGAGTCGCCACATCATGATGAGGAAGAATCCGAGGACCAGGGCCAGCAGTCCGAAGGTCGCGATGAGCGTGAGGATCGAATCCGCGTCCTGGATAGGGAGGGGCATGCCCAACAATTGGGCGGTCCTCCCCCCTTAGAGGTTGAGTTTGACCCCGCGGCGGTCGGCTTCGTTCGGCGCGACCCTTCGGGAGGTGCGGGCACCGGGATTTGAACCCGGGTTATAGGCTTGGCAAGCCTATGTGATAACCAGACTACACTATGCCCGCGTTCTGAAGGTCCGCCACCCGAGGCGACGGCGAGCGCCACCTATCCGACCAATATAAACTACCTCGCGCAACGGCCGGGCGCCGCGCATCACCCGGGCCGAGGGGCGAACCCCCGGGCCGTACGACCCCCTCCGAACGGTCCCGCAGCGGGGGCGGTATCACGAAAGGCCGACCGTGGCGAACCAGCGTCCGCGCAAGTCTCGGGTTGTACCCGTCGGGGGTTCGAACCGAGGGTCGCGAGACCTGTCGAGGCGTCCTACCTCGGGGCTGAGGTACTCGGGGCAGGCCGTCTCGGGGCCACGGGTCGCATCCGGCGGACCGGATGTCGTTATGAAATGAGGTCCGTTCCGGCGGGTGTGACGGGTCGTGCAGACGCTGGGGCCCCGTCGACGAGGCCACCCCGCCCGATCGCCGCGCGTTCCGGGCGACCGCCCGCCCGCCCCATGATTGGCTGGACGGGCCTGACCGTCCTTGCCTTCTTGGCGGCCGCAATGGCAGTTATCACGGCGGTCGCGATTCGATGGACGGCCTTCGCCCGGACTCACTTGCGAGCCGGACTGATCCTGTTCCTGCTCTTCATGATGGCCGGCATGTTTGTGGGCGTTCTCGTGTACTTCTCCCGCGGGGGTCTCTCCGGGGAGGTCGCCGGGCTGTGGTCCGCTGCCGCGATCATGTCGGCGAGCGTCTTCGTCCTCTTCGTGGCGGCCCTCCGGGACTTTCGCGCGGTAGAGGGGGGGGAGTCGACCTCCTCGCCCGGACCTGACCGGGGCTCCCTTGTCCCCGCCGTTATCTTGCTCGTAATCGCCAACGAGTTCCTCATGGGTTGGTCGTTCAGCCTCCTGGCCGGGACCTTCCCAGCGAACTTACCGTCGCCAACAGCGGACCCCCTGGCAGTCGTCGGCGCCGCCATCCTCTCGCCCTGGTTCG
The DNA here is from genome assembly GCA_963842165.1 of uncultured Thermoplasmata archaeon. Taxonomy (GTDB): domain Archaea; phylum Thermoplasmatota; class Thermoplasmata; order Lutacidiplasmatales; family UBA184; genus Lutacidiplasma. The sequence goes on from CAWJFK010000023.1 coordinate 94,562, forward strand.
TCTTCCCGATGGCGCTGGAAATGGCACTGACCGTCCACTGGCTCCGCCGCGAGCTCCCGGCTGTCCTCACGCCCCTTCTCCTCATCCAGCCAGCGATCATGGTCTGCTCACCTCCGACGGTGCCGGTCCTGGCCTGGCAGGTGGCGACCGCGGTCGTGGGAAGCGCGTTCATGGCGATTGTGCTCGGCGTCCTGTTCCGCTCAATCTATCGTGATGAGCCCTGGCCCCGCGCGGCCGCGATGTACGCCATTGGGCTGGTAGGGTCGTTGGGTGGGATGTCGGGGGGTCTCTACCTGTGGGTCGAGTTCGGCGACACGACTTTGATCGCGTTCTCGTTGCTCGCCCAGATGGTGGTCTTCCTCGCGGCGGTCGCCAACCCCGCCCGTTTCACCGAGCCGACGGAGGCGCGGCTCAATGCCTCGCCCGCCGGGGCGTCCGGCGCCGGAGCGGGCTCGCCATAGGTCTCCCGGACGGATTTCCAACGGCAATACCTACGTAAGTTGTAGTAAGTACCTCGGGTCTTAAAGCCCCATTTCGTCCTGGACCCGGAAGTCGAATTCGAGCCCATGAGTTTCTCGCTGTTGGGACTGTACTTTGCGGTCGCGGGGTCGATGGGCCTCGTTACCGCACTCCTCGTCCAGGCTGCCATCGAGTCGCGTGCTCGGGCCCGAAGCTGGGTCGCCCTCTACCTCCTCGCCATGATGGGGGAGATGTGGATTTCCGTAGTGGTCTACTTGGCCGCCCCGTCAATCTCCAGCCTGATCGCCGGGCTCGCCGTCAGCGGCGTGCTGATGGTGGTTACCGCCGTGCCCGTGCTCCTCTCGCTCGTACGCAGCCGAGCCCGGGGGGTCTCGGCGACTACGGTCGAGGATCTGCCGATCCGACTCGGGTGGGGCTTGGCGGGCGCCATCGCTGGGCTTGTGCTACTGAACGAGTTCCTGATGAGCTGGGGCTTACAGCTCGCCGCGGGCGCCGTACCCTTCGCGGGCGGGGCGTTGGCCGGATTCGTGGCGGGCGTGAACTCGCCATGGTTCCTCTTCACGATGGCGGGGGAGATGGTCCTGACCGGCGTTCTCATCCGCCGGAGGATCTCCCGGCCCCTGTTCGCCTTCTTGATGGTTCAGGCGGCGATTATGCTCTTCTCCCCGCCGGCCCTGTCGAACGCGAACTGGGCCTCGATCTCGATCTACGCGTCGAGCGCCCTCATGATCGGACTGTTCGTCTACCTCTTCGAATACATCTACCGCCACCGGCAGTTCCCGGCGGCCTTCGGCAGCTACCTCGTCACCCTGGCCGGGATCTACGGATTGATGATGGTGGGGGTGTTCGCCTGGCAGGACTTCGGCGACGGCACGACGTTCGCCGTCTCGGTCGTGCTCGAAATGACACTCGTCTACTTCGCCGTCGCGCGCCCGCACGTCTTCACGGAGGGTCCCTCCCCGCCCTGGCAGCTCCGACCTGCATGGACATTTGCGCTCCTCTCCGGGGTGTTCGTGGCGGAGGTCTGCATGGGCGCGATCCTCAGCGTCCAGCTGGACCCAGCCGACTATGCCGGGACGTTCCCGTTCCTCCCGCTCGCCGGGCCACCGAGCGTACTCGTCCTCAACGCCCTCTCCAACGGTTTCTGGTTCTTCGCCACCGCGGCCGCGTCCTCCTGGTTCCTCATCATGATGGGCGTCGAAATGGGAGCCCTGGTCGTCTTCAAGTTCCGGGAGACGAAGAACCTCGAAAATCGGGTGCGCCTCCTCCTCATGATGGGGTGCTATGCCGGGTTCGCCGTGTTCTACCCGAGCATCTACTTCGCCCTCGTTTTCCCGGCCGCCCCGGACCCGAGCACAGTGCCGGTCCTCGGGTGGCCGATGGGGATCGGGTCCTACCCGTTCGCTGCGGGAGTCTTCGGGATCGTCCTGATCACGTACATCGTTCTGGGCGCGCTCACGGCCCTTTTCGGCCGCCGCGTGGTCTGCTCGGTCTTCTGCACCGCCCCGTTGATGTACCAGGGAACTGCGATCGACTCGATGAAGTCGTTCAACCGGTCGAGCCCGATCGCACGCAAATACCTCTCCAGCCGATTCTCGGCCGCGTACTCGCTCACCCTCGGGTTCGTCATGGTGGCGTTGGTCGTGACGTCCCTTCTCTCTTACCTGGACTCCATCGGCGCGGCGAATGTATACATCCAGGGGAACGACCCGTCGGTCTTCTTCTTCGTCGCGTCGTTTTCGGTGTCCTGGTACGTCCTTTTTGTCGCCATCCCCTACGCGGGCAGTTACAACTGCGTCACGATGGGCTGGTGCTACACCGGGACGATCTCGCAGGCGTTCCAGAAGATCGGGTTCTTCAAGCTCAAGGTGCGGGACCGGCAAGTCTGCCGGGACTGCACGACCCTGGATTGCGCGAAAGGTTGCCCGTCGGGCTCGTCGATATGCCTGGTCACTTCCGCTCGAAGGGCGAGTTCCGAAGCACGAAGTGCTGCGGAGTCGGTGACTGCGTGGAGGACTGTCCCTACGACAACCTGTACATCTCGGACGTCCGACACACCGTCCGGCGATGGCTCGGCCGGCCCGAGACTCGTGCTCGACGGGGAGCGACGCCAGCGTCGCGCCGGGCTCGTGCGCCGAGCCCCGTGGCCGCCTCGCCGTCGTTCGTCCCGCCCGTGGGTGCATCGATGCTTCCGATGGCGCCTCGGTCTCCCGCAAGCTCCCACCGGTAGGGGTTCGCTTCGGGGACGCAACCCGATCGGGGCAGGTCGCGGCGCCGTACACTTCGAGTGCCCTGGGGGGCGGCAACTGCCGAACAGGACGCGAGGTTCGATCCTCTCCACCCGGGTGTGCCTGTCCCCAGCCTCGGATTCGGGGAAACGCTCCAGAGGTTGGGATGGTCGATTGGAGTTTACCGAATCGCCGACGGTGCGTGGGCTCACTCGGGCCCGACCCTGACTTGATGCGGCATGTGACGGATTTGAGCCAGAGGTGGATTCTAAGCCCCAGCAAACTGCCCCCGATGTCGCGGGGCGTACGGGATCAGATTTCCTCCCGCTATCGGGCCTGGTACGTCACCCGCCCCCCGAAAGCCTTGGTACAACTCGAAGTGCTGGCATGGGTTCTGGCGATATCCCCCTCACAAAATGAGGAAGAAACTGTACTATGCCCGCGTTCTGAAGGTCCGCCACCCGGCGCGACGGCGAGCGCCCCCTATCCGACCAACATAAACCACCTCGCGTGACGCGGACGAGTCCCCGGATGCCGGCCCGAGGCGTGGCCCTGGCGCCACCCCCGGTGCCTGGGAGCGGAGCTCTCGGCCCCTCTCCGCGGCGTTATTACGCTCGGTCGGCCGTGGGAGAGGGTCTCGGAACGGTTTCCATGGTCGATGCGTGGGTGGAGGGCGATGCGGTCTCTCTCATAGCGCCCCACGAGCACCCGCGCCTCGTTCGGCTGGCCCGAGGTCCCCAGCGCGTCGGGGAGGACAGCGTCCTCGACCTGACCGAGCAGATCGGCCGGTCCGTCGGGGGACCGGTCGATTGGCTCGGTACACGCTACCGGGCCGTCCGGCCCTCGCTCTCGGACCTTCTCTCCGCAATGCACCGAGGCGCACAGATCGTCACTCCCAAGGACGCCGCCCAGATCCTCTTTCTGGCGGGCGTGATGCCAGGAGCCTGCGTCGCCGAAGCCGGCTCGGGGAGCGGCGCGCTCACCCTGGTTCTCGCGAACGCGGTCGGGCCCGCGGGTCGGGTCGTCTCCTGCGACCGACGGGCCGATTTTCTCGAGAACGCCCGCTCGAACGTCGCGCGAGCGGGTTGGAGCGGCCGAGTCGAGTTCCGCGTTCGAGACGTCGCCAAGGAGGGGTGGGGGGAAGAGGGATTCTCGAGCATCGGTACTGGACCTCGCCGAACCTTGGGACGTTCTCGGGGCGAGTCGGACCGCTCTCGTCAGCGGCGGCTACGTGGCGACCTACACGCCCACGTTCAACCAGCTCGAACGGACGGTGCGCCGCCTTCGGGAGGTCGGCTTCGGTGAGGTCCGCGCCTCCGAACTCATCGAGCGCGGGATCCACGTGGGGGACGGAGGAACGCGCCCCGAGTTCGATATGCTCGGGCATACCGGGTTCCTCGCGGCCGGCCGGAAGGTCGATTGAGCATGGTCCTGCCCTCCCTCTCGATCGGGGCGGCCGTCGGGGTGATCCTCTCCGCCGCTTTCATCTACCTCGAGGTAGGGCGGTACACGACGCCCCAGGTCCCCGTCACGCTGTTCGACGAGCGGCGCGAGATCTTCGCCTACACCGCCGGCCTGTTCGTGGGTATCCCGTTCGCAGTCGTTTACCTCCTCTACACGCTCGCGATGGCCAACGGAGCACTCCCCGGGGCCCTCCTCTTCCTGGCCCTCCTGGTGGGTGGGATCGAGCTCGCCCAGTGGGCGCTCCTTCGCAGCGCCTACTGGGGCCGGACCGCCAGCGCTCCCTTCTACGCGCTCGGGTTTCGGTCCTCGATCGGCGGGATCATTTCGCTCGCGATCGTGGCCCAGTATCTGGGCGGGACCCCGATCGTCTGGGACGGCGTGCTCCTCGTCCTACTCCAGTCGGCCGCGGTGGTCACTCTCGAGGTCACCGGGGCGTTGTTCTCGCTCCCTCCGGGAGGTCCCGAGGGGAGGACCGGGGGCGGGCCCCTCCCGGCTGCGATCTTCGCGGCCGTCGGGTTCTTCCTCCTCGGCCTAGGCCCCCTCGCGGGGGAAGCGGGGAGCTACGGGGGCGCCGGTCTCACGCTCCTCGGCTCGCTCTACCTCTACCAGCGGTTCCGGCTACGACTGGCGCTGATCCCGCCACCGGGAGTCGGACCCCCGACCCCACTCCCCGAAGGCCCGGTAGCCTACGGCCGGACGAAGGGTGGCGCCCGCTAGGTGCCGTCCGCGGGGGGACACCTCGGGCGCGCCCGGTCGCCTACGTGTAGAGCGTGACTGACCACCCGACGATCGCGAAGAGCAAGAGGATCGTGAGCGCCAGGAGGACGAACTCGCCCCTTCGGCGGGCCAGGTAGACGCGGGTTTGCTCGGGGGTCGCACCATCGGCGAGAGCGGGTCGGAACTGGAGGTGGAGCCCGGCCCCGACGGCGAGACCGAACAGCCCGAGGACCAGGAGGAGGCGCCCGGCCATCACGCCGTAGTCGACGTTGGTGAACGTGCCAGCGTTGCAGTTCGACATCGTGACGCAGTTTGGGGGGAAGACGCCGAACGCGACTACGATGAGGCCACCCACGAAGAGCAGGAGAAGCCCGATCGACTGGGAGAGGAACGCGAGGAACACCCATGGGATCCGGGCAGAGAGGTTCTCTGGGGTGAACCGCTGGGTCATCGGCACGCTCGGTGTGGCCGGGGGCATCGGCGGAGGGGGCATCCAGTTCGCGGGTGGGCCGGGCGGCGGCGGCGGCATCGCAGCGTAGTTCGGTCCCGACATGGGTCTCGGCGGCCGACATCACATAGGTTCTTAAGCGAACCTGCTTCCCGCCCCCCGAGATGGTGGACGAGGAACCGAAGGACCCGTGGAGCAGGCGTTTCCGGACCGGGATGCGGGTGCACCGCGCGATCGTGTCGGTCGTGGTGTTCGCGGTCGGCGTGTTCCTCAGCGTGCTCGCGATCGGATTCTTCACCCCGATTTCGAACCTTCCGGCGTTCCAATCGATCAACAACGTGACCAACCAGCCGAACGCGAACTACAACCTCGTCTTCGTCATCCTCGGACCGATCGTGGCCATCCTGGGGGCCTACCTCGTCGGCGCGTACATCCTACGCGCGGCGGAAGTTCGAGCACCTGATGGTCACCAAGAGCAAGGCGGAGTTCCTCCGGAACATCCCCGAGCTCGAGGAGCTCCTCTGGGACCTCACGCCGAACGACGAGGCCCGCTACGAGACGAAGCGCGCCGACCTGCGCGTACGGCGCTGAGCTCTCTCTTCCTTCGGCGGCCGTGTTAAGTACGGCCCTCCGATTCTCGCACCGTGCCCGACCCTCTCGCTCGGTCCGGCTCGACCGGCTTCAAGGTCCGTCGGCTGGAGAAGCCGGAGGAGTTCCGCCAGGTCGACGCCGTCCACCGGTCGGTCTGGGGCGACGAGGCGACCGATGCCGTCCCGACCCCGCTCCAGCGGGCCGTCCAGGACAATGGGGGCCTCGTGCTCGGTGGGTTCGCCGACATTCATCTGGCCGGGTACGCCGTGGCGTTCCTCGGCTGGGATGGCACCACGCTCTACGAGTACGTTCATTCCGCGGCGGTGCGCCCCGAGTACCAGAACCACCACCTCGGGTTTCAGCTCTTCACGACGCTCCGCCAGGAAGTGCTCCAGCTCGGCCTCGCGGAGGTCCGGCTCGCGTTCGACCCGCTCCAGAGCCGGAACGCGTGGCTGTTCGTCCGTCGCCTGGGCGGTCTTCCCGACCGTTACCTGCACCACTACTATGGCCAGCTGCCGGATGCGGTGAACCGAGGGATCGAGTCCGACCGCGTGCGGCTCGTTTGGGCGGTGTCCCATCCCAGGGTGGAGGGGCGGGTCGCCGGGACCTATCCCACGGCCGCCGAGGACGAAGCCCGATGGAGGTCCGCGACGCCCCTCGTTCGGACGGAACCGGGAGAGAGCGGGGTGCGATTGCCCGTCGAGGTCCAAGAACCGGAACGGGCCGGTCGCCCATCTCGAGATCCCGTTCGACTTCGGGCTCGTCCGGGAGCACGAGTCGGCCGCTCTCGGTCGATGGCGTCATGCCGTCCGCGATGCGTTCCGCGCCGCGGCCGACCTCGGCTACTCGGTGGACGACTTCACGATCGTCAGTGTAGAGCACGAACGTCGGGCGTTCTACCTCCTCACTCCGACTCCGATCGCCCCGTCCGACCCGACTGAGTCGCCTGCCCCCGGAAGGGGTTAATCGTTGCCCCGGGTCTCCACGAGGGGCCATGGTGCGGCGAACGCGGCGGCCCCGCCCCTCCCTGCTCCTCGTCCTCCTCCTCGTCTGCGCTCTCGCCGTCGGCGCGTCCGTGAGCCTCCTCGCCTCGGCCCGCACGGCCGGGTCTCCGCCCCCCGTCGGTCCCCGCGACGGAGATCCTGCTCCCCTCCTGGCTGGTCTCCGCCGCCATCGTCGGGTTCGCGTTGGCCATCTGCCTACCGATCATCTACTATCGACTTCGGACCCCCGGAGCGGGCGGATTGAACACGTCGCTTCTCGTCTCCTCCTTCTCGCTCCTCCTCGCCCTCGTCATCGCCGTAGCCCTCCTCCACATCGCCGGTGGCGGCGGTGGGGGATTGCAGAGCGTCGGGGGCGGTAGCTCGAACTCCACGCATGGATCGAGCCCTCCCTCGGGTTCCAACAACACCACGCTCGTTCAGGGACCCGGCGGCGTGCTCGCTCCCTTCAACATCGCCTTCCCTCCGTGGGCCCTCTTCGTCGTCGTGGCGGTCGCCCTGGTGCTGGTGGCGGTCGCGGCGTTGCCGCCCCTCGCCGACTATCTCCAGGACCGACGCGAGGCCCGTTGGTCACGCGACCGGGCCGCCCAGGTAGCGGCCGACGTCCGAAACGCCCTCCGCCGGGCCGGTGCGGACCTCGGTACGGCGCTCGACCCGCGGGCCACCATCCTTGCGCTGTACGCGACCCTGTTGGCCCGCATCCAGCCCCTCGCGACCAACTTGGAGCAGTCGACCCCCGAGGAGATCCGCCGACTCCACCTCACCCGGCTCGGGATCCGGGCCGGAGCGGCCGAAGACCTGACCCGTGTGTTCGAGGAAGCCCGGTATTCGAGCCATCCACTGGGTTCCGCGCAGGTGGCGCGCGCGGCCGCCGCCATTCAAGCGGCCGAGCACGACCTGGAAAAGGCGGAGCACCCTCCGTGAGACTTCCCCGGGGGTGGCCCCTCCTGGTCGGAGCGGCCGCGGCGATCGGCCTCGCGGTCTACGCCGGAGCGAACCAGGACGTGGCGACCGCGTTCGCCCTTGTGGCGCTCGTCGCGATCGGACTGATGGTGCTCTGGCCAGCCGGTCGCGCGGCGGTGGACCCTCGGTCCGGTGGACCTCCCCGAGTTCCGGAGGCCGAATCGCCTTTCCGCGCCGCCCTGCAGGCCGGCGATCCGGGCGGGCGGACGTCGTCGGCACAGCTCGATGAAGTGGAACGGAGAACGTCCCGCCCCGACCGGCCGCAGACGACGGGTCCGGAGCTCTCGCGCCTTCGCGGCCTCTCCCGGGCCGAGTTCCGCGGGTACGTGCAGGCCCGCCTCGAACAGATCGAGGGGGAGGTACTCGTGAGCCGAGGAGCCGGTCGCCCCGGGCTCCGGTGGCGTCCCGCCTCCTTTCTGTTGCTCGCGGCGGCGGTGGCCCTGTTCGCGACGGGGGTCGTGGAACGCAGCCCCGTGGCGGTCCTCCTCGCGTTCCCCCTCCTCGTGGCCCCGGTCACGGCGGCGGTGATGGGGCCTCGCACCGCACCCAACGTCCATGGGGAAGGTCGCTCGGAGGGATACGGCCGCTCGGTCCGCGTCGTCGCGCGACTCGTTCCGGCGGCTCCGCTCCGCCCCGAATCTCTCGAGGTCTTCGTCCCGGTCCCGTCGGGAGTACGGGAAGAGAAGCCCCCGCGGACCGAAGTCGTGGGCGAGGGATTGGAGGTGACGCTATCCTGGAGCGCTCCGGACCCGACCGTTACGGTCGTGCCGCCCCCGACCGTCACGTGGCGCGACCCGTTGGGCCTCGTCGAGCGGTCCGCCTCCGTGACCATGGCGGATGTCTACGTGGAGAGATACCCGCCGGAGCTGCAGCGAGTGGGTGCGGTGCGGCTCCGGCGCACCCTCACTCTTCCCGGAGAGACGCGGTCCCGTGCGGTGGGAGAGTCCGGCGAGTTCTTCGGCATTCGGGCCGCGTCCCCGAGCGACCCGCCCCGGAGGATCAACTGGAGGGCGACCGCCCGGGCCGGAGTACGACTGGCGAACGAGTACGCGCTCGACCGAACCGGCGACCTACTCATCGTGCTCGATACCCGGCCGACCGCGCTGGGGGCGGCGGTGGACGGCCGGCTGCTCGCGATCTCGAAAGCCGCCGCCTTCGGACTGGCGGAGGCGTTCCTCCGCGAGAAGAGCCGCGTCGGCATCGCGACCTATGGGGAATTCCTCGAGGCCGTGCCCCTGTCGACCGGGCGGACCCAGCGGGTCCGACTGAGGAACCTCCTGCTGCACACGGACGTGGCCGATGTGGCCGGGCCGGCCGAGCGTTGTGGAGTGGCCCTCCGACGATACTACCCGTCCAACACGACCACGGTCGTGCTCTCGCCGCTCGTCGGAGAGGAGCAGCTGAACCTGGTCGCGTACGTCCGGCGACGGGGATTCCCCCTCGTGGTCCTGAGCCCGTCGTACCTCCCCATGTTGCGAGCGCGCCGCGATCTTCCCCCTGAGGATGAGGTGCTCGTCGTCCGCTTCGCGCGGCTGCGCCGCCGGGAGGAGGTCGGTCGGGTCTGGCGCGACGCGCCGGTGGTCGACTGGGTCGACTACTGGTCGCTCGGAGGGTTCGTCCAGTTCCTCCGTCGCCCGGCGGCCCGGGAGCGGCGAGGATGAGCGACTCGAACCCCTCCCGCCCGTGGAGGAAGGCGGTCGGCCCGGCGTACGTCCTCCTCGCGATCGCGTCGGCCGGTTTCGCGCTCATCGGGCCGCTACCCCTCCTTCTCGGCTTGACCCTCGCGGTCGGAGGCGCGTCGCTCGCCAGCCTCTTGCGCGTGGCCCTCCCGCGCCCCTTCCGCTCCCTCGCTCTCCTTCCCGCGCTCGTCGGCCTCGGAGTGATCGCGGCGTACTCTCCGCTCGGCACCCTTCCCGAGCTCCTGGCCGGGCTCGCCGGGCTGGCGCTCCTCCTCTGGTGCTCCGAGGACCCCGACCGATACGCGGGAGCGGTGGGCCGTGGATTGGCCGCCCTGCTCGTGCCCGGGGCCGCGTTCGGGATCGCTTGGACCAGCTCCCTGTTGCTCCCCAGCGGCCTCGGCAGCGTGGGGCTCGCCGCGGCGCTCCTCGTCATGAGCGCGACCGCCGTGATCCTGCTGCTCCGGGCGCCCGGGGTGTTCGACCGCGATCCCGCGGTAACCTCATAGCGGGGGCGGTCGTGGCTTCTACGGTGCGGCTAACACCGTGCCCGGGTACCGTCGAAGGGTCCCTCTCGACTCAACGCGGACGGGTCGTCCGTAGAGGATGACGTGAGGACAACCCCGGTGTCCGACACCCCGGCCGGGGTCAGACCGCGGAGACGGCGTGCGCCCAGCCATGAGGCGGATCGTTACGGCCGGGGAACAGTCCGAACCCCCCCGCCCGGACTTATAGGCCGGCCGCCTTCGCCCTCGGGAGCGCGCGGATGAAGGCCACCGAAGCCGCCGAACTGGCCGAGCGGGTCCGTGCGGCCGTCCGCCTCGCGGTCGTGGGCCGCGATCAGGCGGTGGACCAGATCCTCGTCGGGCTCATGGCGGATGGCCACCTCCTGCTCGAGGACCTTCCGGGGCTCGGGAAGACGCTGATGGCGAAGTCGTTCGCCGCCGCCCTCGGGCTCCAGTTCCAGCGGGTGCAATTCACCGCCGACCTCCTGCCCCACGATATCACCGGAGCCGAGGGTACTCGACCCGAAGAACGGCGCGTTCGTCTTCCGCCCGGGACCCATCTTCTCCAACATCCTCCTCGCCGACGAGATCAACCGGGCGCCCCCCAAGGTGCAGTCCGCCCTGCTCGAGGCGATGCAAGAGTACCAGGTGACCAGCGAGCGGTCGACGTACCCTCTCCCCCGGCCGTTCCTCGTCCTCGCGACCGAGAACCCGATCGAGCTGGAGGGGACGTACGCCCTCCCCGAGGCGCAGGTCGACCGATTCCTCCTCCGTATTCAGATCGGCTACCCGACGGTCGAGGAGGAGCGGACGATCCTCGAGCGACGGCGGCTCCGGAAGATGGAGAACGTGGCGGTGACGGCCGTCACGACGACCGAGACGTTCCTCGACCTCCAGCGCTCGGTGGAGGAGATCGAGCTCGAAACGACCGTCGCCCAGTATCTCATCGACGTCGTCCGCGCGACCCGCACCGACCCTCGTGCGGAGGTCGGTGCGTCTCCGCGGGGCTCGCTCGCGCTGCAGAAGCTCGTCCGCGCGCGGGCCCTCCTGCAGGGGCGGGACTTCGTGCTGCCCGACGACGTCAAAGCGCTCGCCCTTCCGGCCCTCGCCCACCGGATTGTCGTGAAGCCCGAACCCTGGATCCGTGGGATCCGCGGCGAGGACGTCATCCGGAACGCGGTCGAAAAGGTCCCCGTCCCCAAGACCCGGTGACGGGCGCCACGGGTAACCGTTTTCAAGCGCCCCGGGGTCGGTGGCCCGATGGCGGACGTTCGGCGCGTCGTGGTCGCGGACCCGATCGACGCCGCGGCGGTCGCGCGCCTCCGGGCCGGCCCGTGCGAGGTCGATGACGTCAGCGCGGACCCCTCGAGACTGGCGGCGGTCCTCCCGACGGCGTGGGCGATCGTCGTCCGCAGCCGCACGAAGGTCGACTCGAAGCTGATCGCGGCCGCGCCGCACCTCGCCCTCATCGCGCGGGCGGGGGTCGGCGTAGACAGCGTCGACATGGTCGCCGCCGGTCAGCGCGGGATCCGGGTCGTGAACGCTCCGGCCGCCGCGACCGCGAGCGTCGCCGAGCTGTCGATGACGCTCTACCTCTTGCTCGTCCGGGGGCTCTTGCCGAAGATTGCCTCCACGAAGTCCGGGCGCTGGGAGCGTGGCACGTCCGGCCACGAGCTCGCGGGGCGGACCGTCGGGTTCGTCGGGTACGGACGCATCGCGCGCGAGATCGCCCGCCGGCTGGTCCCGTTCGGGGCCACGTCGATCGCGTACGACCCGTTCGTACCGACCGCGGTGGACGCGACCGCGATCGTCCCGCTCGACGAGCTGCTCGCGCGCGCCGACATCGTGAGCGTCCATGCGGCGCTCACCCCCGAGAACCACCACCTCCTCGACGCCCGGGCCTTCGCGCGCATGAAGCCCGGCGCCATTCTGGTCAATGTCGCTCGCGGCGCCCTCGTCGACGAGGCCGCTCTGCTCGAGGCGCTCGGCTCCGGCCGGGTCGCCGGCGCCGCGCTCGATGTCTTCGAGGAGGAACCGCCGATGAACCACGCGCTGCTCGAGCACCCGCACCTGATCGCGACCCCCCATCTCGGCGCGTCGACGTCCGAGGCCCAGGCCCGGGCGGGGGCCGACGTGGTCGACGAGGTCCTGCGCGCCCTGAAGGGAGAGCCGCTCCGCGCCGAGGTCGCCCCGCCCGGAGGTCCGCGATGACGTTCGACCCCGAGACCGCGACGTTCCTGATCGCGGGTCCGTCGGATCCATCCGCGGGTCCTCCGCGCGATGTCGATGTCGTCACTGAACCACCGAGGCGACTACTTTCACGGCGTCGTCCGCGAGATCCGCGAACTGCTGCCCGTCGCCTTCGGGACGACCGGTCACCAGGTCGTTCTGAGCGGCAGCGGGACCTCCGGCCTCGAGGCGATGTACTCCTCTCTCCTCCCCCGCGACGGTCGGGCGCTCGTCCTCTCGAACGGCAACTTCGGCGAGCGGAGCGATCAGATCGTCCGGCGCTACACGACCAACGTCACGACGGTGTCGGCCCCGTGGGGTCAGCCGATGAGCCCCGACGCCGGTGCGCGCCGAGCTCGAAAAAGGCGACGTCCGCGCGGTCTGTGTCGTCCACAACGAGACGAGCGTGGGGCTCACCGAACGACCTCGCCGCGATCGCGGCCGAGGTGCGCCGCGCCGGTCGCCGCTCTTGCTCGTCGAACGGGATCAGTGCCGTCGCCGGGATCCCGATCCAGATCCGAGAGTGGGGGATCGACGCGATCGTCGGCGGGACCCAGAAAGGACTCGCGGCCCCGGCCGGCCTCGCGCTGGTCCATCTGTCGGATCGGGCGGTCGCGGCACTCCACCCCGGGACGTTCTATCTCGACCTGAAGGCGCACTTGGCCCCTCTCGAGAAGAACGACACGCCGTGGACGCCGGCCGTGCCGCTCTTCCTGGCCCTCCGCGAGGCGCTCTTGCTCCTCAAGGAGGAGGGGCTCGACCGACGGCTCGAACACACCCGACCGCCTCGCCGAGGCGACCCGGGCCGCGCGTGGACGGCCTCGGGCTCGAGCTGTTCCCGGAGTCGGGCGTTCGCCTCGGATACCGTGACCGCGATCAGGAATCCGACCGGGCCTGGCGACCCCCAGCTCCGCAAAGTGCTCGAGAAGGAGTACAACGTCCTGCTCCAGGGCGGACAGGGCGCGTTGACCGGCAAGATCTTCCGGATCGGTCACATGGGGATCGCCGACTGGCCGGATCTCCTCGTCACGTTCGCCGCGCTCGAGCGGATCCTCGCGCGGACCGGTCGGCTGCGCACCCCCGGGGCAGCCGTTCGCGCGGTCGTCGACCACATGCCGTACGCCGGCGCCCGCGTCCGCTTAGATGTCGACGATCACCCGGGCGCGACCGCGCCGGACGTCGAAGACGAGGTCGTGGAGGGTCACGGCCTTCACCTCGGTCCGGACGGTGTGCCGATCCGGGTCGAACGGTTCCCCCCGAGGCTCGCGACCAAGGCCGTCGCCGGTGATCCCGATCGGCCGGACCTCGATGCGGGAGGCGAGGAACCCGTCCTTCGGTGGATCGGAGGAGCTCCGTCAGGAACGCGACCACGAGGCTCGAGGCGTCGTCGCCCGAAGCGCTGACGGCCCGATCCTCCCGTGGACGGACCTTCTGCAGGTCCGTCATCAGGGAGAAGAGCGCCGAGCCCGAGCCCCTCGAGGAGCGCCGCCGCGTCCGGCCCCCGAGCCCAGAGACCGACGTCCGCCGTGGTCGGAAAGCTCCCCCAGGCGACGCCGGGGAAGGGCAGCAACGCGCGGCGACGTGAGGTGAGGATGGTCGGCGAGGGGTTAAAGGGGTGGCCCACCCCTGCGTCGACCGATGCGCGCGTCCCTCGTCATCCCCACGCTGAACGAGTCGGGGTCGATCGGGGCCGTGCTCCGAACGTTCCGCTCGGCGGCGGACGCGGCGAACCGATCCGACGTCGCCGACGACTCCGCTCGACTGGGAGATCCTGGTCGTGGACGGCGCTTCGACGGACGGGACCGGGGAGATCGCGACGCGCGGAAGGGGCGCGCGTGCTGGTCGAACGGCGCCGCGGATACGGACGGGCCTACAAGACGGGGTTCGCTGCGGCCACCGGGGAGGTCATCGCGACCTCGGACGGCGACGGGACCTACCCCGTCGAGGAGATCCCGCGGTTCGCCCGTCGCCTCGTCGACGAGCACCTCGATTTCCTCTCCGGCAATCGGATGGCGTTCGTCGACCGCAAGTCGATGACGACCGAGCACCAGATCGGCAACTGTGTGCTCAACACGTTCCTCCGGGTCGCCTACCACCAGTACCTGCGGGAGATGCCGGCCAACAGGATCCTGGACAGCCAGTCCGGATTCTGGGTGTTCCGCCGCCCGGTGCTCGGACGGGTCGCGCTCACCCAGGACGGGATGGCCTTCAGCGAGGAGCTGAAGATCGAAGCGATCCTCCGGGGCCTCAAGGTCGTGGAGGTGCCGATCCACTACGGGGAGCGAGGGGGATCTCCGAAGCTCTCGACCTGGCGGGACGGGCTCAGAAACCTTGGTCTTCCTCGGTTCGAAGCGGCTCGCGATCGCGCGAGAGCTGAAAGCGGGGGCCCCGACTCCGTTCGCGCGGGACCGAGAAGCGGGCGCCCCGCCGGCCTAGGCCGACCCGACTACTCGGTCTTGCCGGAGCGCTCGCGCGACTTGACGCGCAGCCCGTGGTAGCCGCACCGCCGGCACTGGACCGCCTTCGGCGGGTTCCGGGCCGAGCAGTTCATGCAGATCTTCTTGTTGAGCAGTCGCTCGACTGCTTCGGGGAACGGCATGGGACGGCGCGGACCCTCCCTCGCGTATAAAACGGGGAGGATTCCGCGCGAAGCGGCTTTCCGAACGCGCGGCCTACGGGCAGCATGATTTCTGCAGCGGATGGGGAGCGCGCGGTCCATCTCGCCCGCGTGGCCATCGACCGCTCGCTGGACGTGGCAGCGCCCCGCGGGCTTCCCTGCCCCGAGGGGGGCGACCCTGCCCCGCTTGTTCCAAGAGGCCCGCGGCGTGTTCGTCACGCTGAAGCAGTATCCGGGCGGCGCGCTTCGGGGGTGCATCGGCTACCCCCTCCCGGTCATGCCGCTCGGGGATGCGATCCGGGAGGTCGCCGTCGCGGCAGCCACGGAGGACCCCCGGTTCCCGCCGGTCGAATCGAGCGAGATGGAGCACGTGACGATCGATGTCTCGGTCCTCACCTTGCCGCAGCTCGTGACTTCCACAACGCCGGAGGACCTCGTGGCGGCGATCCACCCGGGCCGGGACGGCCTCATCGTCGAGGGACGAGGACACAACGGACTGTTGCTGCCCCAGGTCGCGACCGAGCTCGGATGGGACGCGGAACAACTTCTCGAGGGAACGTGCGAGAAGGCGGGCCTCCCCTCCGAGGCGTGGCGCGACCGCCGCGTCCACGTCCGGCGCTTCGAGGCCGAGGTCTTCGGCGAGTCGAAGCCCCGGGCCCGGTGGAGCGCGAGCCTACGGAGCTGGCGCCGCCCGCCGCACGAGCCGCGCACTGAAACTGAACTCCCTCGAGGTCCCACTCGCGAAGGTCGGCTCCGGGGGGAGCGAGCCGTCCACCAGGTCGACCCGGTCCGCCAGTAGCTCGCGCGCGAGCGTTTCGGAGCGAGCCGCGACGACGGCGAACACCTCGCCGGTCGCGCCGAGGGTGAGCCCGACGTGGTCCGTCGGACGGAGACCGAGATCTTTCCGCGTTTGCTGGAGTCGACGCGCCACTTCCCGGAAGAGACCCTCCGCCCGGAGCTCGGGCGTCGGCGTCCGCGACAGCGCGGCCACGACCGCCCCGTCCTCCTCCCGGAGGACCCAGTCCGATTCGGGAAACGACGCCCGGTCGTCGGCCGCGGCGCGGCGGAGCGCCTTGACGTTCAGCTCGTCGACGAGCAGCTGCTCCCCCTCCGAGCCGAGCGCCGCGAGGGCGGGCGACGGCTCGCCGAACACCACGAACTCCGCGAGCGGGATCCTCGACTTGACTTCGGCTCGATGGCGGAGCTCCCGACCGACCTCGACCAGGGCGCGTAGCTCGCCCATCCCTTGCTCTAAGTCCGGGTCGCGGACCGCGAGCTCTGACGGCCAGGACTCGAGGTGGACGGAGTCGTCCCGTCGAGCGAACCCGAGCTCGCCCACTTCCTGGTGGACCCACTCGGCCGTGAACGGCAAGAGCGGCGCGATCACGCGCGAGAGCCCGAGCAGCGTGTAGGAAAGCGTGTCGTGCGCCGCTCGCCGATCCTCCTCGGAGGTGTCGCCCCAGAAGCGCGGGCGCGACCGGCGGACGTACCACGTCGACAGGTCGTCCACCAGCTCCCGGACGGCCAGCGCGGCGGGCCGGGGGTCGAACGAGTCGAACGACGCGGTGACCCGGGACCGGGTCGACTCCAGGCGGGAGAGGGCCCATCGGTCCAATCGCGCGGTCGGCGTCGGGCGGGGGAACGAGGGGGGGAGTTGGTCGGCGCGGGCATTCTCACGGTGGAACACGACCAGGTTGGCGAGGGTTCCCAGCGTGCGGCCGGCCGACTTCTGGATGGTCGTCTCCCCGATCCGCATCGGTTCGGTGAAGTCGAGCAGCAGGAACGTCCACCGTACCGGGTCGGCGCCGAGGCGCTCGAGCAGGGGGATCGGCTCGAGCACGTTCCCCTTCGACTTCGACATCTTCCGGCCGGTCTCGTCGAGCACCATGCCGGTCGTCAGGGACGCCCGGTACCCGGCCGGTCGAAGAGCGCGGTCGCGAGGACGAGCATCGTGTAGAACCAGCCGCGGGTCTGGTCCAGGCCCTCCGCGACGTAGTCGAGCGGCGCTCCGGGGTCGAAGGCGCTCGGCTCGAACGGGTGGTGGAACTGCGCGAACGGCGCGGAGCCGCTGTCGTACCACGCATCGATCGTGTACCGGCTCTCGTCGGCTCGGCTGCCGACAGTGCGGACACGGAAAGACGACCCGGTCCGTCTGCACTCGGTGAGGGTCGAACGGGTCGGGCAGAGGACCCTCGTTGTATCGGGCCAGCTCCGCAAAGCTCCCGACGGAGGTCGCGTGACCCTCCGGACAGACCCAGATGGGCAACGGCGTGCCCCAGTACCGGTTGCGAGAGACCGCCCAGTCCTTGGCCTCCGTGAGGAAGTTCCCGAAGCGGCCGTCGCGGAGGTGGGAGGGCACCCAGGTCACGGTCGCGTTGTTGCGCACCAGCGCCTCGGTGAAGCGGGAGGTGCGGACGAACCACGAATCGATCGCCCGGTAGAGGAGCGGGGTGTCGCACCGCCAGCAGAACGGGTACGTGTGCCGCAGTGTCTCCGAGCGGTAGACCAGGCCCCGGGCGGCGAGGTCCTTCATCAAGAGGGGGTCGGCGTTCTTGAAGAACTTACCTCGAGCCTGAGGGACCGCGTCGCCGAACACGCCTCGGCTGTCGAGGGGGTCGAACACGCCGACCTTCTCCCGTGCGCCCACGCGCTGGTCGTCGGGCCCGAAGCTCGGGGCCACGTGGACGAGGCCGGTGCCCTCCTCCGCCGTCACGAAGTCATCGAGGACGATCCGGTAGCGGCCCGCGCCCGGTCCGGCGGAATCGAAGGGAGGGCGGTACTTCGTTCCCGCGAGCTCCCGCCCGGGTAACCGTTCGAGGATCCGAGGGGACGAGGGAAAGTAGCGAGGGACGGCCGACGAAGCGATCACGAACTCCTGGCCGTCGTCGTCGGCGACCACCGAGTATTCGAGGTCCGCCCGCACGGCGACGAGCAGGTTGGCCGGCAGGGTCCACGGGGTGGTCGTCCAGACGAGGAGGTCGCGGGGCCGCGCGGCGTCGGGCAGAGGGAAGCGGACGGTGACCGAGGGGTCGGTCGCCTCACGGTGACCCTGCGCCACCTCGTGGGAGGCGAGCGGCGTCTCGCATCGGGGGCAGTAGGGGAGGACGTAGTGGCCCTTCTCGAGCAGGCCCCGGTCGAAGAGGTTCTTGAGCGACCACCAGACGCTCTCGATGTACGGCGCATCCATCGTTCGATACGCGTGGTCGTAGTCGAGCCAGTAGCCGAGCCGCGCGCTCATCTCGCGCCAGACGTCCGCGACGGCGAGCGTTCCGGTCCGGCACTCGTCGCAGAACCGCTCGACCCCGTAGGTCTCGATCTCCTTCTTGGACTTCAAGCCGTGCCGCTTCTCGATCTCGAGCTCGACCGGAAGGCCGTGACAATCCCAACCGGCCATCATCGAGAGGACGCGGTCCCCGCGCATCCGGTGGTAGCGGAGCTGGAGGTCTTTCAGGACTCGCGCCACGAGATGACCGAGGTGGGGCGCCCCGTTGGCGGTGGGCGGTCCCTCGGTGAAGCGGAAGATCGGGCCGCTCGCCGGCAGCTCGAGCGAGCGCGCCGCAACCGCGGTGCTCTCCCAGTACTCGAGCACCCGCTCCTGCACCGCCCGGGCGGAGGGGGCGCCCGAGCCAGCGTCCTCGGGCGACATGGAACGCTCCGACTCCCGCCCGGGAGATAAAAGGAGGTCGCTATCTCGAAAGCCCGTAGGGGGGCGGGCTCTTCGAACGGGGGCCGACTCGGGCGGTGGGGTGACGGCGTACGACCGTCCCCTCGACCTCCGACACGTGCGCGTCCCGGCCCAGGATGATCTCCGGGCAGCGGACGAAGGCGACGTCGACCCCCTCCAGCTCGACCCGATCGGCCTCGATCCGGGCGACCCGGGGAGGCGGCGAGCGGCCGAAGACCCACTCGATCGGGTTGGGGGGCGAACGGAGGAGCCGTACGGTGTGCGCGCGGATGGTCCCGAACCGGCTGTCGCGACGGATCTTCACGTCGACGTCGGTCGCCTCGAGGTCGCCCGGGACGTTCACGGACCCATCCGCGCGGAGTTCGGTCGCGCGGAGCGACGCGGCGGCGAACTGGCCGCGTACGGTCACCGGACCGTCCACCGCGGCCTCTCGAGCGATGCGGGTCGTCCCCCGGAACGTGGCGTGCTGAGCACGCACCGCTCCGGCCGCTCGGAGATTGCCGTCTGTGGACAGTGCCCCGGTGACCGTCACCGCTCCCTCGACGTCCACGGTGCCCCGACAGGCGAACGAGTCCGAGGTGATCGGTCCCGCCACGGAGAGAGTGCCGGTGACCTGCGCGGCCCCCACGTCCACCTCGCCCGTGACCTTGACCGTCCCCTGCACGACCCACGACTGCGCATGGACCGAATCCCGGCGGGTCACACCGTGGTCGTGGAGCGCTCCGACCCGGGGAATCCGGACCGCGGCCGGAGGAGCCGCGGTCGCGGGCTTGGCCGGAGTCGGGGCGGCCCTACGACTTTCGTCGGCACCGGCGGGGAAGCGGACGGAGGGAGGGCGGAGGCCGGAGAAGGAGACGGAGCGGGAGTCGAGGGGGTGGGCGGGCCGGCCGTCATATGGGTTGCCCTCCCGGCGGATGCCCAGCCGCCGGTGCTGCGTCATGATGCACAGGTCTTCGACGACGGTCGCCCCGGCGGCCTGGCCCAGGGCAGCGGCATCCTTCTGCGAGATCCCGAGCTGCATCCAGACGGTCGGGACCTTCCGAGCGAGTGCCTCGTTCATGATCGCCGGCACTTCGTCCGGCTGGCGGAAGATGTCGACGATGTCGAGGGAGATCTCCGGGGGGATCGCGGAGAGGTTCGGGTAGGACCGTTCGCCGAGCACCTCGGGGACCATCGGGTTCACCGGGACGATCCGATAGCCGTGTCCCTGGAGGTACCGCGCGACCTCGTTCGAATCCCGCTCGGGCTTGTCGGAGAGCCCGACGACGGCGATCGTGCGGGCGCGGCCGAGCACGTCGCGAAGGCGATCGTCCGGCGGGTTCATCGGACGAGGGGACACAGGACCGTTACATGATGCTAGCGGGCTCTACCCCCAAGGAGTCATGGCGGGAAGTCCGCGGGCGGGCCGATGCACGTTGACTACGTCGGCCTGGGCGGGACGAACCTCGCGAGATCTCACCGCTTCTTCACGAAGGGCCTCGGGCTCTTCGAGGGGCGCCGAGGGAAGATGTTCCACGGTGGGATCCGGGTCCTGTTCCAGGACCCGGTCTGCCTCCAGCGGATCGAGCTCAACTGATATCCCAGGGGCTCGAAGTACGCGACCCCGTTCGTCCCCGGCGAGGGGCTCGACCACATCGGGTTCCGCGTGAACAACGTCATGACCGTCGGACGGCAGTTGCGGACCGCCGGGGCCTCGCGGATCGAGGACTTCCGGGACAAGGGAATCGCCGAGGTCGCGTACTGTGCGGGCCCCGACGGACTCGGGGTGGAACTGATCCGTTCGCCGACCGCCTAGGTTTCGACCGCTCGTCCGCCATCAGAAGCGAGGGAGAGGCGGGAGCGCCGCCGGCTCCTTCCGCAGGTACAGGATGAGGCCGAGGAGCGCCCCGACCAGGATGACGAGGTAGTGGAGGCCGTCCCCCAGGGGGGCGTTGACCAGCGTAAGGAACGCGGTCGCGTCGTTGATCCCGTGGAGAAGGGCCACGACCACGAGGTTGCCGCCGGAAGCTCGGTAGGTGGCGGCGAACGCGAACCCGAGCAGGAACAACGTGGGGAAGACGAGCGGCGCCGCCGGGCCGTACGTCGTGGCGTAGTAGAGGTGGACGCCCGCGAACAGGAGGCTCGAACCGACGGCGGGTACGATCCAGGACCCGCCCCGCCCGGTCCAGAAACCGAAGATCCAACCTCGGAAGATCGTCTCCTCGAACGCGCCGACCACGAACGACAGCGCCACGTACAGCCACGGGTTCCCGACCGCCTGCTGCAGGGCCGGGTTGGGGCGATTGAGGTACTGGAAAGCGGCCGGGTCGACCGCCATGTACACGATGACCAGGACGAGCACGACCACGAGGGCGAGGAGGGAGAGCAGGCCGTACCATCGGAGGCCCTCGACCGTCGCCTCCTTCATCCGGTCGGCCCAGTGACGGAGGGGTTCCCCGCCGACCAGCAGGGCGAAGGCCAGCACCGGGATCCCGTAGACCACCGCGAGGTCGCCGACGAGGGTCCCGTAGATCGGGCGCAGCGCGGGAATCAGGTCGGGGAGGAAGTACTGGCTCAGGACCGCGAAGACGGTGACCACGACGCCCGCGGCGTACCGAGCGAGCAGACCCGAGGGGGGGCCGATTCGGCGGGCTGGGGCGTTCCGAAGCGCCGGATCCATCCGTCCGACCGAGGGGGCCACGTTACTTAGAATCCGCCGCCGGACCTACCGTCCGCTCGGCCGCCTGAACGCAGGCGAGGAGGTCCTCGAGCGTCGCGCGAGCCCGACGCGCGGTCGACGCGCTCGTGCGGACGACCAACGTGGCGCCCTCGACCTCGAGGTGGACAAAGTCGTCCGGGGAATCGGCGACGAGGGCCCTCCGCAGCCGCTCGGCGCTCGCGGCGTTCGCGCACGGCCGCCGGGCGACGACGGTTACTTCGACGCCGGGGATCTCTTCGAGCGGTTCGCCGATCGCTCTCCCCCCTTCGGCTGGGCGCCCGGCCCCCGGCTGAGCGCGTCCGGGACGATCGGGGCCGTGGTGGTGCGCCGGGCGACCTCGGCGTCGGCTCGCTCCTTGAGGTAGGCGAGGATGCTCGGCCAGACCGCGTCCTCGCGCGTCTGCTTGTTCTCGAAGTTGTGTTCGCCGATGAACCGCACGAACGAGGCGCGGCTCGGCGCGTCCCACCGCCCGTTGAGGCGGCCGGTGTAGTAGCCGAGCACGTTGAGGTCGTGCTGGAGCGCGAGCGCGACCTCGCCATCGATCGGGCGGAGGGTCGTGGGGTCCTCCCGACTGAGCATGGTCAGGTCGTAGAGGCGGAAGACCCGGCGGAGCTCCTCGATCGGGGCCACATGGTCATCGACCCGGACGTCGATCCAGCGGTTGCTCTGCCCGTAGCCGGCGCCCGTCTTGCTGACGAGGAGCGCGGCCGACTGCTGACCCCGCCGGTCGCCCCCCTCTCGCTGCCCCGCGAAGAGGGCGGCGAGGAGTCGGTCGGCGATGTCGCCGGCCAGTCGTCTCGTAGGCGCGGGCCATCGCCTGAACGACGGCCGGTCCGAAGAGGATGTTCCCCTGGCACGTGAATCCATCCCCGACGACGTGGCCGGCCCAGTCCATGCACTTAGGCCCGGTGAACGCCGCCGCCTCGCCCCGCGCATCGACGACGCCCAGCTGTCGCGCGTCACGTCCGGGGTCGGCCTCGATCGAGCCGGCGGACGACCTCCTTCGCGCCGAGCCCCTTCCGCAGGAGGGCGAGCCCTTCTGGCCCCCAGGCGGGGTTGGTGTTGGCCTGCGTCGCGACGGCCCCCACCTGGGCCTCGGCCCACGGGACGACGGCTCCCACGGAGATGAACTTGGATTGGACCGCGACCCCGCACGTCCCATCGGCCGGGCTCGCACGCGACGATCGAGAAGGTGCCGAACCGCGGGCGCTCCATCGGTTCCCCGGAGACGCTCGCGGCCTTAAGAGGTGGGAGCGCCGCCCGATCCCCCCAGGTCGGTCCGCCGAGCCAACTCCCCCAGCAGCTCTTCCACCCGCCGGGTCGCCTCCTCCGCGCGTCCGTCGGCGTACGCGCGCTCCGCCACCGTCAGGTCCCGCAGCTCGCGGCTCACGTCCCGGCCCTGGGATCGGAGCAGGGAGAGCAATCGGGCCGCGAGCCGTATCCGATTACCGGTCCGGTCCTCTTCCGGGGACGGAACGTCGTCGGGCGACCCTTTGGAGGTGTAGTCGACGAGCCCGCGAGGCCACTGCGTGACCTCCCCCTCTCCCCGACGGATCCGGCGCCGACGCTCGTCGGACGACGTAGAACGCCCCGGACCGTCTACGCCTCGCCGACCTCTTCCGAGGCGGGGGCGGCGGGCGCTGGGGTCCCGGGGCGGCTCTCAGCGAGGACGACGCGCTCCCGGATGGCGAGCCAGACCGGGTCGATCCGGTCGTAGAACCCCTCGACGACCCCTTCCGCCTCCAGGATGGCGGAGGCCTCCTCGACGCGGGGGGCGAGGGAAGAAAGGTCGACCCCGTGGGCGGTCGCCCAGGCGACGCTCGCCCGAGCGAGAGCGAGCTGGTCGTCCGCGCTCCGGCGGGCCCGGCGCGCCTCCTTCTCGGGGACCGCCATCCCGTGCTCCGGGTCCCAGTGGGGCGGCATCGGCGGGGGGATCGGCACGCGGAGCCGTCGGAACGGTTCCGGGAGCGTGGGCCAGCGCGGCTCCGCGAAACGGACGGACAGCTGGTCGAGCGCCTGAAGCGCCGCCTTGTAGTCCCCCGCGACGTACGCGGCCTCCGCCTTGTGGAACGGAGTGAGCAGGTCCGGGCTCGGCGCGCCCTTCCACTGGTCGAGTCGGAGGGCCACCCGGCTCGGCGCGAGGCGACGGAGCGCCTGCCGCTCCGGGGTCTCGGGGAGCGTGGGCGCGACCGGGGTCTCGGGGTCCTTGGGGGGCGGACGGTTCGGTGCGCCGGGCATCGTTCGGATAGGAGGCGCCTAGAGGAACGCCTCGAACTCCTTCGTGATCTCGGGGTACTTGTCGTGGACGGCTCTGAGGATGTTGTGCACGTTCAGTTTCTCGAGCTTGACCCCGAGGAGCGCGTCGATGACCTTGTCGAACGTCTCGTCCGAGAGCGTCGTGAGCTTCTCCTTCGCGAGCCAGTTGCGGTAGAGCTTCTCCTCGAGGCGAACGCGCCAGCCCTTCTCGTACTTGTCGAGGACCTTGGTCGACGCGTCGCCGGAGTGGACGGCTTCCGCCGCGACCGTGCCGCAGATCTTCCCCGCGATGCATCCGTTCGCGATGCCGCCTCCCGTGAGAGGGTCGATCATCCGGGCCGCGTCCCCGACGATCATGAACCCGTTCAGGATCGTCTGCTTGAGGGGGGGAGCGATGGAGACCCCGCCGCCGACCATGTCGATCTTCTTCCCCTTCGCGTAGGCGGGGTGGTGGTCGATCCAGGCATCCAGGTACGACCGCGCTTCGGCCATCGACTTGATCTGGCTGACCTGCACGCCGATCCCGACGTTCGCGAGACCCTCCGCCTTCGGAAAGATCCAAACGTACCCCCCGGGGCGACCTTGCCGAGGTAGAAATCGCAGTAGCGAACGTCGCAGTCGACGTTCGTCATTCGGTACTGGAGGCACGTGTCCATGTCGCGCAGCGCGAGGTTGGTCGAGATCCCCGCCCAGCGACCGACCTGACTTTCGAACCCGTCGGCGCCGATGGTGACCTTCGCGTGGACGTCGAAGGTCGTGCCGAACTGCTTGAC
Source organism: uncultured Thermoplasmata archaeon (assembly GCA_963842165.1). Lineage (GTDB taxonomy): Archaea > Thermoplasmatota > Thermoplasmata > Lutacidiplasmatales > UBA184 > Lutacidiplasma. Next base: position 118,894 of record CAWJFK010000023.1, read on the forward strand.
CTTCGCGCCGACGACGCTGCCGTTCTCCTTCAGGATGCTGGTCGCGGCGGTCTTGAGGCGAACCTCGACGCCCTCGTTCGCGGCGTCGATCGCCAGCTGCTTGTCGAACTCCGAGCGCTCGACGACGTAGCCGACCTCGTTGCCGGCCTGCTTCTCGTTGATCTCGAAGATCCGCTCGCTGGGCGAAAAGATACGGGCCCCCTCGACCTCGAGGTTGATCCAGCGGCCGGGCTTGATCCCGACGTCGGGCAGCCAGTCCTTGCTCATCCCCTCGCCGCACCGGACGGGGCTGCCGATCTCCTGGCGCTTCTCGATCATGAGGACCTTCGCGCCGTGCTTGGCCGCCCACTTGGCGGTCATGCTGCCCGCCGGTCCCGCACCGATGACGAGGACGTCCGTCGTCAGGTCCGCGGCCATGAGTTCGTCCTCCCCCTCAAAGACGTCAGTCGATCTCGATCGCCCCGACCGGGCAGGCCTTCACGCAGATCTCGCACCGAGTGCACACCTTCTCATCGAACGTGATCCGGGTCTCGTCGAGGTAGATGCAGTTGAGCGGGCAGATCCCGACGCACGCTCCGCAGTAGATGCACAGCTGGCCGGTGGACTCGATGTGGAGGCTCTTCTTGCTCGGCAAAGCGCCGTCCTCGGGTCGGACCTATCCGGACCTTATTAAAGGGTAGCCAGCGCGGGTCGCGACGAAGGGCCCGGGCCTCGCCGACCGGGGAACGGCGAGCGGGACCGGCCCGCCGCCCTACATTCCCTGGAGCCACCGCTCTGCGTCGATCGCGGCTTGACAGCCCGCCCCCGCCGCGGTCACGGCCTGGCGGTACCGGTGGTCCTCGACGTCCCCCGCCGCAAACACCCCTTCCACGCTCGTACGGGTTCGGTCGTGGACCTTGAGGTAACCGGTTTCCGTCAGGTCGAGAGCACCGCGGAAGACCTCGGTAGCCGGTTCGTGGCCGATCGCGACGAACAGCCCTCCGACCGGGAGGACCGAGGACCGTCCGGACGGGAGGTGCTTCAGTCGCACCCCTTCGACCTTCTCTCCTCCGAGGACCTCTTCCACGACCGACTCGAGCGCGAGGGTGATCTTCGGGTGGGCGCGCACGCGGTGCTGCATGACCTTGCTCGCCCGCAACGTGTCCCGACGGTGGACGAGGGTGATGCGCGTCGCGAAGTTGGTGAGGAACAGCGCCTCCTCCATCGCCGTGTCGCCGCCCCCGACCACGACCAGCTCCTTTCCCTTGAAGAAGAACCCATCGCACGTGGCGCACGCCGAGACCCCGTGGTTCTTGAGGCGCTCTTCGGAGGGAAGCCCGAGCCATCGTGCGTTCGCCCCCGTCGCGACGATCACCGCGTCGGCCCGGACGACTCCGTTGGAGCCCGTGTGGAGGGTGAACGGCCGCTCTCGAAAATCCACCCGGGTCACGTTGTCGTCGACGAAATCGGCTCCGAAGCGGGCGGCCTGGCGCCGCATGAGGTCGACCAGCTCGGGGCCCTGGACTCCTTCCGGGAATCCGGGGTAGTTCTCCACGTCGGTGGTGATGAGGAGCTGTCCTCCGGCGGGACCCCGGCGATGACGAGCGGCTTCAACTGACCCCGGGCGGCATACAGGGCTGCGGTGAGGCCGGCGGGACCGCTCCCGATGATCGCCACCTGCACCCGGCGTTCGCCCTCGTTCATCCTCGGAAGTACTCCGCTGGGGGGTTAAAGCCGCACCTCATCGGCGCGATCGGCCCCCCCGCGTTCTCCGGAGCCTACGTCCGGCGGGGGCCGGCGGGGGGTGGGGCCACGACCCAATTGTCTGCGGTCGTCGATCGTGAAGGCTCGCGTGCGCGGGGCGGCTCGGACGTTCCCGCCGGGTGGGGGGTAGGGTGGCGCAGGTCCCGCGCGATCGATTCGCCCAGTGCCGTCAGGCGGTAGACCTTCCGACGACGGTCCACTCCCGAGATGTGACGGCGGTCCACGGTGAGGACCTCCGCGGCCTCGAGCCGCTGGAGGACCCGGACGAGGCTCCCTTGACGGACCGACAACGCCGCGGCCATCCCTTCTTGCGTGAACCCGAGACGGGCGACCTCGTCCGCCCCGAGTCGGCCGAGAAGAGACAGGTGGAGGATAACTCGGCGGGCCAATCCCAGTCCCTCTCGCGCGGGAGGGGCCGGGGTTCCCGGCGCTTCCGTCGGGCCCCCCGCCGGCATCGAGGCTGCAGGGGAGGGAGCACGGACCGAGAGGGAAGGTGGCACCTTCGCAGGGGAGGGGGGAGCGGGGCCGCCCGACGAATCCGCCACCCGAGGGCTGGGTTCGGTCTCGGGTGCGGAGACCCGCCACTGCGTCCAGAGATAATGGCCCAGCCATCCAGCGGCGACCGCTCCGACCGCTACGGCGACCAGCTCGAGGAGGTCCGCGGCCATCCGCACCTACCGTCCCCGAAGGCGACCCGGCGGAAGAGCAGTCCGCCTCCGGGGAGTGGTCGGGAGCGCCGGCGCGTTAGGACCTCGGGACATGGAGAGGGCCCGGGCCTACCGGGTCCGGCCCCGGTCCGACTCGCGGCCCTCCCGCTGGAGCTCCCGGACCCACTCCTCGCCCTCCTTCCTCTTCTGCTCGAACCGATAGCGGGTGTACCCCCACACTCCGGCCAGGGAGGCCAGGACCGCGGTGATCAGGGAGACCGCGACGACCAGCGGGACGGTCCACGTCGCGGCGATCGTGCCTTCGGGGGCCGGACTGGTGTAGCTCACCGAGACCGGATTCGGGGCCGCCCCTTGGACGGTCAGGGTCGAAGCCGAGAGGGAGACCCGGTATCCTGCCGGACCGGTCGCTGTCAGGGAGTACGACCCGTCGGGCAGCCGGAGGGTGATCTGGGATCCGGTCGATTGACCGGACGTCACGGCCTGGGTGGCCTGGTTGACCGCCGTGACCGTCCAGAAGGACCCGGTGGGCAACCCGGACTCGAGGAAGAACGCGGGGAAGGTGCTGTTCGAAAAGGCCACCGCGACCACGACGAGCGCCCCGTCGACGATGACCTGCGGCGAGTAGTTCGCCGTGTAGCCGACCACCCCGCTCACGTTGAGGACGTAGGTCCCGTTCGGGACTCCAAAGGAGAGCGTGGTCCCCGCGGAGGAGAGGGTCGTCCCGCCGAGGGTTGCCGACCAGTCCGTGCCGTTCGCCAGGCCCGATTCTACGACGTCCACCCCGTAGACCAACTCGCCGGTCGCGTAGGAGATCTGGACGATCACGGCCGTGCCGGAAAGATTCACCCACCCGAGGCTCGGCGACGGAAGGTAAGAAGAGACGCTTCCCACGAAGAACTGGTACGTCCCGTTCACCGCCGCGAACGAGATCGTCGGGCCGGTCGAGCTGAGGTTCGACCCGCCCAGGTCGACCTGCCACGCGGTGCCGGAGGGGAGTCCGGTCTCCTGGAACGCGACCGTGTAGGAGGGACCCGAGGAGGCGTAGGAGAGATTCACGGCGGGGACCGGACCTCCCGCCACGATCACCGTGCCGTTGTTGGGGGTCGGGAAGTACGTCGTCAAGCCGTACGAGGCGAACGCCTCGTACCAGTACGTTCCGTTCGGATCGTCGATCACGATCGTGTTCGAGTTCGTTCCCGCCCACTGGCCGGAGAGGTTCACGGACCAGCTCCACCCCGAGGGCAGACCCGTTTCTTGGAACGTCACTGGGTAGGTGACGATTCGTACGAACGTCACGATCACCGTCAGGTTGGCCCCGGCCACCACGAACAGGCCGGAGACGTTGACGGCGGCGTACGTTCCGTTCCCGTTGATCTGGAAGAAGTACGTCCCGTTGGGCTCACCGAAACTCAGGGTAGAGACCGGGGCCTGGGCGTATTGCCAGGAGCCGTTGACCCCGACCGACCAATTGGTCCCGCTGGGCAGGTCGTTCCCGTCGTTGAACGTCACGACATACCAGGCGGGGCCGGAGAAATTCAGGTAGACCTGGGTGGACTGGCCGCTGACCAGTACCCAACCTTCCGAGGACGGAAGGCTGTACCCGGCGCGTCCGCCGGTAACCACGTAGAAGTAGCTCCCGTTGGGCTCGTCGAATTGGAGCCAGCCACCGGTGGTGGTCCGGACGGCCCCCCCGACAAAGACCGACCACGAGGTACCCAGTGGCAGGCCGTTCTCCGTGAACTCGAGGCCGTACAGCGGGGGGTTCGCGGTATACGTGATGTACACGGTCGTCCCGTTCGGGCCCACGGTGACATTGCCCGCGGCAGGGGACGGGAAGTACGTCCCGCTCGAGGAAACGCTGTACTGGTACGGGACGGTGGCGTTCGGCTGCACCATGAACTCGAGCGGATTCGAATCGCCGCTCTGGGCGAGCTGGTCCGCACCGATCGTCACGCCCCAGTAGGTTCCGTTCGGGAGCCCGGTTTCCTGGAATACGAGCGGCACCCCCGGCGGAGGACTGGTCCCGAGGAACTGTGCGCACTCGAACGTCGTGTTGGCCGTGTTGGTGACGCAGACATCCCCGGTATCGGGGTCGTACACGACCCCCGACGGGTCGAAGGTGAGGACCGCGTAGACCGACTCGTTGGCCGTCGAAATCACGACGAGCGGGTTGAGGCCGCCGCCGACCCACATCATCCCGTCCGCGGGGTCGTAGGCGATCCCCTGGAGGTCCAGCGGAAAACTCGAGTTGGTGGACACCGGAATAGTAAGGACACTGAGGAAGGAGCTGCCCGAAATGACGCTGACGTTGTCGGACCCCTGGTCCGTGACGTAAACGTTGTCGGTCGCGGTGTCGACCGCCACGCCATAGGGTCCCTGGTCAACCGTGACGTTGGCGAGGCGCACTCCGGTGGATCCCGAGATGACGGTCACGTTGTTGGAACCGTAGTTCGCGACGAAGACATCCCCCGTGGAAGGGTCGGCGGCGATTCCGATGGGATCCGACCCGACCGGCACGCTCGCGAGGAGGGTGAGAGTCGAGCCGGAGATGATCGAGACGTTCGCGCTCCCGTTGTTGGCGACGTAGATGTCCCCGTTCACGGGGTCGAACGCGACGCCCGTGGGGCTCGTTCCGACCAAGATCGTCGCAATCGGAGCGGTGTCGTTGCCGGAGAGGGCGCTGACATTGTCCGAGCCGGAATTGGCGACAAAGATGTCACCGGTGAGATTGTCGTACGCGACACCGAAGGGATTCGAACCCACCGGGATGGTCTCGCTCACAATAGGATTCCACGTGAAATTCCCCGGCACGATGTCGACACTCGAAGGGGGAACCGCGACGTAGAACGATTGGTCTGCGTTGTCGTAGGCCAACCACGCCGGGGGCCCGGGAAGATACCCGGGGGGCGTGGGATTCAGTGCCACGGTAGCGAGGCGGTGGTGCGGGAGGGTGGCGAGGGGATGGGCCACCGCCGGAGCCGCCACGCCCGGAGGAGCGGCCACGTCGGACACGGGGTGAGCGGCGGCGAGAGTCGCCCCGCTCCAAGATCCGACGGAGGCCAGGAGGACGATCAGGGCCACCCCCAGGACCCAGCCGGCAACGACGGTCGGGGGAGCCGGTGCATTCAGGACAGGATGGGCAGCCCGGGGCGAGGGCATCGGGACGGTTCCAATCCTCGGCCGATCCGCGCTCATAATGATCTGTAGGCGGTCCCGGGCTTATGAACCCAGGGCGATTTTACGTCAGAAATATTCCGGTTCGGTCTTACGTACGCTGGTCCCGGGGGGGAGGCAAGTGCAGTCGGTCGTCCGTTTCGGCCTGCGCGTAACCGGACTGGAAGAAGAGCAGGGGCGCGCCGGCCCGCCCGAGCTCCTGGTGGACGACCTCCCCCACAATGAGCACGTGGTCGTAGCGGGGCGTCCAAGCGACGACCCGGCATTCGGCCGCGCCGAGCGTTCCGTCCAGCAGGGCCGCCCCCGTGGACCCGCGGTGCACGGGGAGGTCGCGGAACTTTTCCTCGGGAGGTGCCGCGCGGGAGAACCGCTCGCTCAGCGCCCGCTGGTCGGCGGCCAGGAAGTTGACCGCAAAGGCCCCGGAACGCTGGACGACGGGCGTGGTGTCGGCATCGAGGGTGAGGCTGATGAGCAGGGACGGGGGAGCGACCGAGACGGAGAGGAGGGCGTTCACGGTCAGCCCGGCGTCGTGGCCCTCTTCATGGGCGGTGACGACCGCCACCCCGGTCGCCCATCGGGCCATGAGGTCCCGAAAGGTGCGTCCGTCGGTCGAGGCCGCGGGAGGACCGCTCATTCGACGTCCCGCCATTGGAACAGTCGAACGGCGAGCGCGAAGATGAGTACGGCCACTACCGTGACGACCGCGACGTCGAACAGGGCCCGCGACGGGTTGGAGAAGAGCATCACTTGGTCCATCCCATCGATCACATAGTACAGCGGTAGCACTTTCGCCACCGGCTGCAGCCAGCTCGGGAACATCGAGACGGAGAAGAACGTTCCCGAGAGGAACATCATCGGGAAGGTGATGATGTTCCCGATGAGGGCGGCGCTCTCGGGCGTGCGCGCGACCGTGCCGGCGAGCATCCCGAGCGAAACGAACAGGAACGGTCCCAGGACCAGGAACGCGAAGAGGCCGGCCGTGACGTGCACGTGCGCCGAGAAGAGACCCACCCCGGCGCCGATCATGATCCCGGCGGTGACGAACGTCAGGAGGACGTACCAGATGATCCGGGAGAGGAGCCATTCGGATTTCGTGAGGGGCGTGAGAGAGAGGGCGCGGAAGATCCCCTCTTTGCGGTACGAGGAAGCGATGTCGACCATGGAGAACATCGGGCTCGTCAGGATCGAGAACCCGACGAGGCCGGGGATCAGGTAGTCGATGTAGGTGTAGACCTGGCTGCCGATGTTCTTCGGCGGGGGCACCTGGATGACCGGCGCGCAGCTCCCCGGACGCGCAGACGGCGTGGAGGTTGAAGTAGTTCGCCACACCCATAACGGCGCCCTCCGCTTGGCCGGTGGACGCGGCGCTCTCTGGGTTCGTGAAGAGGGTCACGTCCACGCTCGTTCGATTCGAGTAGTTCGACTGGAACCCCGCCGGGATGAGGAGGCCGACCGAGTACCCGTTGTCGCCGAGATCGGCCGAGAACGAGGCGGTGGGATAGTTGACGATCGTGACCTGGACGAGGCTCGTGTTGTTCAGCGCGGCGAGGAACGCAACGCTCGTCGGGGAGTTGTGGTCGAGGTTCTCGACCGCGATCGAGACCGCGCCCCCTCCGCCACCGGAGAAGATCGCCCCGAACAGCGCGATGAGGATGATCGGGAAGATCAGCGAGAAGAACAGGGCCACCGGGTTCCGGAGATACGACCGGGACGACGACCTTCAGGTCAGCCAGGATGCGTTCGGGCTTCACGGAGTCGCCTCCGACTTGAGCGCCCCCTCGTCCATCGTTCCGACGAGGCGAACGAACACGTCCTCGAGCGTGTCGCGCTCGGTCGCGAACCCGTCCCACGGGATCCCGCTCCCGTCGACCGCCGTGAGGACCCGGAGCGCGTCGTGGCTGGAGGCGAGCGGGACCTCGACATGGCCGTCATGCGCCTCCGCCGCGAACCCGTGGGACTGGCGGAGGTAGTCCGCGAGCGCGGGAGTCGACCGGAAGACCAGGCGTTCGGGGCGGCCGCGCGCCCGGATGATTTCCGCGGGCGTCCCCGACGCGATGATCTTCCCGTGGTGGATGATGCCGACCTGGTCGGCGAGCAGCTCGGCCTCCTCGAGGTAGTGGGTGGTGAGGAAGACCGTCCGCCCCTCCCGCTGGAGGCCCCGGATCACTTCCCAGATCGACCGTCGGGCCTGGGGGTCGAGTCCGGTGGTCGGTTCATCGAGGAAACAGACCTCCGGGTTGTCGGAAAGGGCGAGCGCGAGTCCGAGCTTCTGCTTCTGACCTCCGGACAGGGTATCGAAGCGGCTGTTCGCCTTGTCCATTAAGTCGACCTGTCCGAGCAAGGTCATCGGGTTCGGGTGGGTCCCGAAGATGCTCCCGTAGTACTGGATCGCCTCCTTGGGCGTGATCTTCTCGAAGAAACGGAAGTCCTGCGGAATGACACCGATCCGTCGGTGGAGCGTCGTCCCCTCGGTCCAGGGGTCGAGGCCCAGGACCCGAACCTCGCCTTCCGTGCTCCGCCGGAGGCCCTCGAGGATCTCGGTCGTGGTCGTCTTCCCGGCCCCGTTCGGGCCGAGGAACGCGTATACGGTGCCCGCTTCGACCGAGAAGTCGATGTGGTCGACCGCGAACAGGGAGTTGTAGCGCTTCACGAGGCCACGGACCTCGATCGCTCGCGCCATCAGCCCGGCGTGCCGCCTCCGCTTATGAACGTTCTGGCGGTCTCGGGAGGTCGAGGACGGCTGACTCGCCCGGCGCGAGCAAACGAAGCCCCGAACCGGCCTCCACGGTGAGGCGGCCGGTCCCCCGCCAGTGAACGCTCAACCTCCCGGGCGACCAGTTGAGGTCGAGGTAGCCACGGGCCACGCGCAGCCCCCGGAGCGCGGCGGAGGTCCATCCGTGCGGAAACGCGGGCAGGACCCGGACGGGGTCGTCCCCTCCTCCGACTCGGATCCCCCACAGGCGCTCGAACAGGAGCGTGAGGAACGGTGCCACGCTGAACCCGAGCAGGTAGCACGAGTCGAACGGCTCGGCCCGGTCGCCGAGGTAGCACTCGTTGGCGAACCCGTCCTCGGCGGCAAACCGGTCTGCGATCGTTCGCAGGTAGCCGAGCCCCCGCGACCGCTCTCCCACGGCGAAGGCCGCGTCCGCGGCCCACGCCGTCGCCACCGTCCACACCTGCCCCTGGTGGTAGGCACGGGGGTCGTACTCCGGGTCGAGTGACGACAGGCTGCGAACGCCCCAGGCTGTGGTGAGGTCGTCGCGGGCCGCCCGCTCGACGGCCGCCCGCGCGACGGTCGGGTCGAGAACACCGGCGCTGACGGCTCGGAGGGCGTTCGGCCGGACCCGGGCGACCGGAGTCGAGCCGAGGAGGGAGTCGTACAGGTCCTCCTCCTCGGGCCAGAGGTCCCGGTCGCGAAGAGTCACCGCCAATCGAGTAGCGAGCGCTTCGCAGGCCGACTTCCGGTCGGTGTCGGCGGCGCGGCCGAGCAATTGGGAAGCGGCGGAGAGCGTCTCCCACCAGAGGACCTGGACATCGAGGGCATGATCCCGACGGTCGGCGGAGTCCCAGATCGTCGTGTCGGGAGAGTCGATTCCGTACTTCACGCGGGCGAGTCCTCCCGTCGCGCGCGCGATCTCCTCGGCCTCGCCCCCGTGCCGCAGCAGTCCGGTCGATGCGTCGGTTCGGCGCCGACCCCACTCCACGATCCGGGCGAGCGCGTCCGCCCAGCGCGCGACCGAGGAGAGGTCTCCGCTGTGTCGCTGCATCTGCTCGACGACCGCCGGGTACCGGAGCGTGCTGTCGGAGGTGCCGTAGAGTAGGATGGGTCCTGGGGCGAGCTGCATGGGGAGCTCGCCGGGTTCCCCCGCCAGTACCGGAACGCTCTGTCGGCTCTGGAACCGAAAGACGGTCTCGACCGAACGGGCGGCCCATTCGAAATCCCCCAGCCAGAGGAGGGCGGGTAGCATGATGGCCAAGTCCCGGCACCAGATCGCCGAATACCAGGGGTACCGGCGACGAGGCCGACCATCTGGTCGTCGGGCGCAGCGTAGAGCCGACGCAGGGCCGACCGCGCCGAGCGGTAGGCGACCTCGAGCTCGGGCGCATCCGGGAACTTGAGCTCCGGCGTCCCTTCGGTCCAGCGAAGATCGTCCGCGGCTTGCCGGGCGGCGATCCCGAGGGGGTCGGGGAGCGCCGCGCCCGCGTCGGCCAGCGCCGTGTCGAGGTCCCGGACGAGCCCCCCGGCGATCTGCCAGCGGACCTCGGCTGAGCCGCTCGCCGGGACGACGACCTCGTGCTCGGCCGCGAACTCCTCGACCGGTCCCGGGTACTTGCCGCCGACCCAGGAGCCTCGATTCAGGAAGAGCCCGGCTCGGTGCGGCGGTCGAAGCGGCCTGCAGACCGAAACCATGGTGGCGCACCGCCACCCCTGCTTCCGACGTCCGCACTTCAAATTCGAGCGGCCAGGATCCCCTCGACCAGGACAGGGAACAGGAAGGGGCAGAAGCGGCTCGTGAGGGTGACGGCGACCTCCCGATCGGAGGCTGAACGGAGGACGAGCCGCCGGACCGCCCCGGAAGGCCGAGCTTGCGCGACGATCTCCTGGTGGATGTCGAGACCGGTCCAACGATGCTCGCTCTTCCAGCCTCCGGGGAACGACGATCCGCCCACTCGACACGACGGGAGGTCCGTCGTGCTCTCGCCCGAGCTGATCTCCACGGTCCAGGGCCCCGTGAGGCGGATCAGCTGACCGTAGACTCCCCCCCATTCCGCCAGCGACCCCCGGCTTTCCCGAACGAAGCGAAGGTCTCCTCGACCGTCGCCGAGCGCGGCCGATGCGAGGCTCGTGAGAAGGAACGGAGTGGGCGGGGTAGCCATGCCGGGGCGGCTGGGATCGATCACGACGACCCCTCCGCCCGGGGAATGTCTCGGACCTCCAACCAGACGAGAGGCGGGATGGCCACACTACGGAGCTCCAGTCGGACGGTGACCGGGACCGACCCTTCCGGAAGCGGCCAGTCCGCCTCCAACTCTAGTCCGCTTCCCGCCTGAAGCTCGAGGGGATGGACCCGATCCAGCTGAGTCGTGGTTCGCCAAGCCTGACCCGGACCCTCCCGTACCCGGACCTGGTCGAGCGGCACGGGGGTCCCGTCCACTCGGAGGAGCAAGCTCGAGAACGCGCCGATCCTCAGCGGTGGGTTGGAGAGGGCGAACTGGAACCCGGTAGGCGTCTTCGCCAGGGAATGAGGAACATACACCGAAGCTTCGACCGTTTCGGCGATCCACGCCAGTGCCTCGAGCGACTGCGTTCCGAACTCGAGCTCGAGCCGGATCGCCTCGCCCACCAAGTGGAGGAGCGATCCGATGCGGTGGTCGCTCACCACCTCCGCAACGAACGGGGCCGCTTATCGGGTTCGCCAGGGGAACCGGCCCGGAAAAGGTTCGCGGCCCATCGGAAGGCGCTCCGGTCGAGGGAGCGGCCCCCGAGGGCCTCGAGGGGGACGGGACGGACCCGCCATTCCCCCGATCGAGCGGGAGGGTCGGCGGCTGGTCGGTTCGGTCGGCCACGGTCTATCGACCGCCTTCGGCACTCCGTACCCCGACTCCGGGCGGGACCCGATCCAACCACCGGTCTCGGCCCGTCCGTCCCTGTCGTCCACGAAGAAACCAGGGGTGGGGGACTACTTAGCTGTAGTAACGATAAATCCGTTAAATGAGTTAAGCGATTGATTTCCTCGCCGGGGTCCGGGCGAAGAGGGCCAGCGCGAGCCGGCCCTGGTCGGTGAGTAGAACTCTCGCCCGCGGCCCGGCGGATTCGGTTCGGACGAACCCCCAGCGGCGCTCGAGCGGGTCGAGCCGTCGGCGGAGCCGGCCGTGCTGGGCCTGGGGCGAGGGGGGCCGCCCGCCGTCCGGTGCGGGCCGGTCGAGCCCTAGTTCGCGCAGGAGGTCGCGCTTTCGGAGCGAGCCTCCGCGACGGTCGAGCGCCTCGAGGACCTCGACCAGCTCCCGGCCGGGCGCCCGGAGCTCGTACACCCCCACCGGCTCGACCCGGTCGACGACGTCGTGGACCTCCCCTACCCGCGGCGTTCGGTCGGAGTACCACGCTCGCGAAACCTGGGCGTAGTAGGGGGTCCCGTTCCAGAGCATGCAGGCGAGCGTCCCGGCGATCGCCGTGATCTTCGTCCCGGTCGAGACGTTGACCCGGAGCGGGACCACGTCCCGAGCCGAGCGGTCGCTCCTTCCTTCGGCTTCAAAGATCGCCCGGAGCGACGACAGCGCGTGAAAGACGTCCCACAGGTCGGTCCGGACCACCCGTACCTCGACGGGCCACGACGCCTTTCGCAGGCGTCGCGTGACCTCGTCCACGAAGGGGGCGGCGACGTCGTGCTCGGCCCGCGTTAGCAGATAGACCCGGTCGGCCCGATCCTCCTCCAGCGGTTGGGTGACGCGCTCGACCTCGAACCCGACCGGAGCGATGTGGATGCGGCCGTGGGGGGCTCCGAGCGCGGAGGCCGAGACGACGCGGCCCCGGGGTTTCGGCACGGCGGGGTCGAAGCTCCGCTCTCGGATGAACTTCGCGGACGGGCGAACGACTCAGCGGAGTGCGTCGGGCGCCGCGTGCGGGTGGCGGTGGCCGGTCCGGCCCCCCGCGATGCTCGGCGTCATGATGACCGTCTCCCCCTCGAGCACGCCCCGGACGCCGCTCAGGTCCTGGGCAGCGGCTTCCACTTCGCGGCGCCGGCCGAGCAGGACGATGACCTCCGCACATGCGTCGCCCTCGAGATGGACGTGGTTGGTCGAACGGACGTGCTCTCCCCAGCGGTGCTCGGCGGTCGTGAGGCGCTGCATCACGTTGGGCGCCCCGTGGCGGTAGAGCACGGTGACCACCCCCAGCGCGTCCGCCTCCGGGTCGGAGAGGGTCCGGTCGGCGAGCTCCTTGCGGATCAATGCCCGGATCGCGTCCGAGCGGCTCGGGCTGTTCCGTTCCTGCACCCACCGGTCGAGGAGCTCGAGCAGTTCCGGCTCGAGGGAGACGGCGGTACGGACGACGTTGCGCGTCATGGGGAGGCGGTGGGGTCCCCACCGGGGCCGGTCGGAGGGTTGGGGGGACCCCACGGGATCTTCTCGTACCCCTTGGCGTAGTAGACCGCCATCGCGACCCCCCAGGACGCGAGGAAGAGGACGACGATGCCGATCCCGAGCGATTCGAAGTCGAGGTTGTCGATCCAGCCCCAGACCGGGCCCTTCCAGCCGAGCTCGCCCGAGATCACCTGCAGGAGTTCCACGCCGCCGATCACGAAGGCAACCATGACCGAGATCACGGTCAGCGTGAGGTTGTAGAAGATCTTGCGAATCGGGTGGTTGAACGCCCATCCGTAGGCGTAGCGCATCGCGAACCCGTCCGTGGTGTCGGAGAAGACCATTCCGCACGTGAACAGGAGCGGGAGGATCAGGACCGCCCAGAGGGGGATTGCCCCCGACCCGGCCACGACGACGGCGAGACCGATGATCAGCACCTCGGTCGCGGTGTCGAAGCCGAGGCCGAACAGGACGCCGATCGGGTAGATTTGCCAGGGCTCGCTGACGACCCGGAAGAACCGGCCGAAGATCCGATTGAGGAACCCCCGCTTGTTCAACTGCTCGTCCAGCGCCACCTGGTCGAGCTCGCGGTCCCGCACGCCGCGGAACATCCGGTAGACGTCGAGCACGATGATCACGTTCACGATCCCGATGAGGACCAGGAAGACGCCGGAGATGAGAGTCCCGAGGACGGCCCCGACGGCGGCGAACGTATCGTACTGCTGCTGGATGAACTCCGTGACGACCACGAGGGCGACGATCATCCCGCACACGATGGTCGAGTGGCCGAGAGAGAACCACGTCCCGACCGTCAGGGGCCGCTTTCCGTCGTGGAGGAGCTTCCGGGTCGTGTTGTCGATGGCGGCGATGTGGTCGGCGTCGAAGCCATGGCGAACGCCGAGGATGTAGGCGGTGATCGCGAGGCCAGTAAAGAGCAGGCCCCCCGCCGTGATCTCCCCAGGATAGTGGTGGGGTAGGTAGGCGAACGCCGCGGCGAAGGCGAGGACGGTCACGACGAGGAGCGCGCCGTAGATCGCGGCCATCTTGAGGACCTCCAGCGGCCGCAAGCGGAGGTCGCCGTTGGAGGAGGTCGGCGGCGAATCGGAGGCCATCGGAGACTCCACGGACGAGCACGGCTTAACGGTTATGTCGCTTTTTCAAATCGTCATACTCCCGGACGGGTCCGGAGCGAGCGCTCAGCCGAGGGTCCTCGTCAGGACCGAGATCGCCGCGTTCAAGTCGTCCCGCTCGAGCAGGAAGATCGTGTCGGTGTAGCAACTCAGCGCCTCCACGATGTTGATGGCCTGCGCGGAGAGCACGCCGGTGAGGAGGGTCAGGAGGCCCGGGGTCTCCTCGATGCTCTCGGGGCTCGCGACGGCGACCTCGACCAGGTTCTTGCGGACCCGAACGATCTGGCTCTCCCTCAGGGCGTGCGTGACCCGGGCGACCGAGTCCTCGTCCACGATGATCACGGTGCCCCGAGAGACCTGGATCAGTCGGCACAGCGAGTTCTCGTCGAGCAGTTCCTCGACCACGTCGCCGAGCCGCTGGAGGATGTCCGCTCCCTGGCTAACCGTGATCGTGGCGACCTTGGTCCGGGTCTCGATCCGGCTCTTGCGCAGGACACGTTGGACCCCGGCGGACCGGGCGGATTCCCCTCGGCCGCGCGGGTAGCGACGGCACGCCGCGATCACGGCTTCGGTCTGGCGCACTTCGAGGTCCGCGGAGATGCGGCGGGCGACGGCCGAGTAGTTCGCGACCCCCCGGCGGAGCGCGTCCGCGAGGACGGGCTGGCCATCCAAGTACTCGCGGACTCGCCGCGCGATCGAGATCGGGTGGTCCGGCATAGATGTCTGATTTTGGACAGTACTGCCCAATCGTGTCGCCACACGGTCACATGGTATAAATCCGTCAGGGGTCCTCGGGACGCGCGTAAGGCACGCGCGATGGGTCCCCCGAAGGTTGTACTGGCGTACTCGGGGGGTCTCGACACTTCGATCGCGATCCCTTGGTTGAAGGAGAAGAAGGGCTTCGACGTCGTGGCGGTCACCGTCGACGTCGGCCAGCCGGTCGACCTCGCGCGGGTCCGGGCCAAGGCGGAGGCCTCGGGCGCGGTCGCCGCGTACGTCGCCGACGCGCGTCGCGAATTCGCGGAGGAGTTCATTGCCCCCGCCCTGCGGGCGAACGCCCTCTACGAGGGAGTCTACCCGCTCAGCACGGCGCTCGCCCGCCCCCTCATCGGGCGCCATCTGGTGACGGTCGCTCGCCGGGAAGGCGCGACCCACGTGGCCCACGGGTGCACGGGGAAGGGAAACGACCAGGTCCGATTCGAGCTCGCGACGACGAGCCTCGCGCCCGAGCTCGAGGTCATCGCGCCCACCCGGGAGTGGAAAATGACCCGCGAGGAGGAGATCGTCTACGCACAGCAGCACCACATCCCGGTGGAGGCCACTCGGGCTTCCCCCTACTCCACCGACGAGAACCTCTGGGGTCGATCTGTGGAGTGCGGGATCCTCGAGGACCCGGCCATCGAACCCCCGGAGGAGGCGTACGGTTGGACGACCTCGCCGCAGGCCGCACCGGACACCCCCGCGTACGTGCGGTTGACCTTCGATCATGGACTACCGGCTACGCTCGACGGCGAGCCCCTCCCGCTCCACGAGCTGATCCTCCGCCTCAATCGAACGGCGGGCGCCCATGGCATCGGCCGGATCGACCACCTCGAATCCCGAGTCGTCGGGATCAAGTCACGGGAGGTCTACGAGTGCCCGGCCGCCACGGTGCTCATCCGGGCCCACCAGGCGCTCGAAGCGCTCGTCCTTCCCCGCGACGTGCTCGATTTCAAGCGGACGGTCGAGCAGCGCTACGCCCAGCTCATCTACGACGGCCTTTGGTTCGCCCCGCTGCGCTCCGCCCTCGACGGGTTCGTCGATTCGACCCAGGAGCGCGTCTCCGGCGAGGTCGCCGTCAAGCTGTTCAAGGGGTCGGCGACGGTCACCGGCCGACGCTCCCCGCACGCTCTCTACCAGCACGACCTCGCAACGTACTCGAAGGGGGACCGGTTCCGGCAGGAGATGTCGGAGGGGTTCATCTACGTCTGGGGATTGCCCGCCCGCACCTGGAGCGCCATCGGTGCCCGGGCCGAACCCGCCTCGCCGCCTCTCGCGAAGCAGCGCCGCTAGAAGCCTCAGGGCCATCCATGTCGAACTCTCACCCCGTTCCCGCCTACGTTCGAACGCCCTTTGGGGAGTACCTGAACTCCCTAGAGGTCGACCGCACGCTCGCCCCGTACGACCTCGCCGGCAGCGTTGCCCACGCCGAAATGCTGGGGCGAGTCGGGATCCTACCGGCCGCCGAATCCTCCGCGCTCGTCCGTGGACTCCGGCAGATCGCCCTCGAGATTCGAGAGGGCTCGTTCCCCTGGCGCTCGGAACTCGAGGACGTGCACACGAACGTCGAGGTCCGCTTGATCGAGCTCGTTGGGCCAGTGGGCGGGAAACTGCACACCGCCCGCAGCCGCAACGACCAGGTCGCGCTCGACGAGCGGCTCTTCCTCCGCGCCGCGGTCCACCAGATCGGCACAGCGCTGCTCGGGCTCCAGGGCGTCCTCCTAGCGCAGGCCACGCGGGAGCAGGCGACCCTCATCCCGGGGTACACGCATCTCCAGCGCGCCCAACCGATCACGTTCGGGCACCTTCTGCTCGCCCACTTCTGGAGGTTTGACCGCGACCTCGACCGACTCCTCGCTACCAGTCAGCGGGCCAACGTCTCACCTTTGGGCGCCGGGGCCCTGGCCGGTTCGACTCTCCCTATCGACCCGGCCTGGGTCGCTTCCCGGCTCGGGTTCGACGGTCCTTTCCAGAACTCAGTCGATGCGGTGAGCGACCGGGACCCTTTCGCGGAGCTTCTGTTCGACCTCGCGTTGCTGGCGGTTCACGCGAGCGGCCTCGGCGAAGAGGTGGTGCTGTTCGCGACCAAGGAGTTCGGGTTCATCGACCGGTCCTCTGCCCTCGGGTCCGGTTCGAGCCTGATGCCTCAGAAACGCAATCCGGACGCCGCCGAGCTCATTCGTGGCCAGTCGGGCCGCGTCGTAGGCGACCTCGTCTCGCTCCTGGTGACCCTCAAGGGACTTCCGCTCGCGTACGACCGGGACCTGCAGGAGGACAAGCCTCCTGTTTGGGACGCCCTGACCACGATGGGCTCGGCGCTGGAAGCGCTCCGAACGGTCGTCGAAGGGCTCGTCCTCGACCGGACCCGATTGTCCGAAGCAGCGAGCGACCCCGAGCTGCTCGCGACGGACGTCGCCGAGCACCTTGTCGCCCGGGGCGTACCGTTCCGGGAGGCGCATGAGGCCGTCTCGGCCCATTTCCTGGCCAACGGCGGCCGCCTCGACCCGGCCCTCGTGGCCGAAATCCCCGGGGTCGACCCGGCGCTCGCCTCCTCCTTGGACGCCCCTTCGGCCCTCGCTCGGCGATCCTCGCCGGGAGGTCCCGGGCCCTCCTCCCTCCGCCACCAGCTCGAGGCCGCCCATTCGGCGCTCTCCGCGCGGCGGGCTTCCCTGTCCTCGCTCGGCCGGAAGGTCGGGCTCGTCGAGGATCTATTGAACGAGGAACGAACATGACACAGTGCCCTGAGTGCGAAGCGTCCGTCGAGAACCACGACAAGATCATGGGGGAGGTCTTCCCCTGCACCGACTGCGGAACGGAGCTCGAAGTCCTCCGGACGGAACCGTTCTCGGTCCAGCCCGCGCCCAAGGAAGCCGAGGATTGGGGTGAGTGAAGGGTTCTCGCTCGGGGTCTTCTACACGATCATCCGACCCGAGGAGAAGGCGATCCTGGCCGCCGCCGAGGCGCGCGGGATCGCGGTCCAGCGGATCGACGACGGGCAGACGACCTTCGGGCTCGAGCGGCCCGACGGGCTCCCGGACGTCGTCGTCAACCGCTCGGTGAGTCACACGCGCTCGCTCTACGCGACCCGGTGCTTCGCTCACTACGGAGTGCCGACGGTCAACACCCCGGACGTGACCGAGCTCGCCGGGGACAAAATCCTCACGTCGCTCCGTCTCGCGGAGCGGGGGATCCCGACGCCCCGGACGGTCATCGCGCTCTCGCCCGAGGCGGCGATGCTTGCGATCGAGGAGGTCGGGTACCCCGCCGTCCTCAAGCCGGCGGTCGGGTCCTGGGGGCGCCTCATGGCCAAGGTCGACAACGCCGAGGATGCAGAGCAGATCCTCGAGCACAAGGCCGCTCTGACCTCGCCCGTCCATTCCGTGATCTACGTCCAGGAGTACGTCCCGAAGCCGGGCCGGGACCTCCGCGTGTTCGTCGTCGGTGAGGAAGTGGTCGCGGCCATGTACCGTCGGAGTGCGGACTGGCGCACGAACGCGGCCCGCGGCGCGACGACGGAGGCGGCCCGCGTTACGCCCGAGCTCCGGGAGCTCGCCCTGAAGGCGGCGGAGGCGGTGGGCGGCGGAGTTCTCGCGGTCGACCTGATGGAGGCTCCGAGCGGCCTCGTCGTCCACGAGGTCAATCCGACCCCGGAATTCAAGGCGCTCAGCGCCGTGACGGGAGCCGACGTCGCCGGCAAGATCGTCGAGTACGCGGTCCGCGTGGGCCATCGATGAAGGTCGCGGTCGTCGGGGGCTCGGGCTACGTGGGCGGAGAGCTCCTCCGCCTGCTGCTGCGCCACCCCGAAGTCGAAGTGGGCCAGGTCACCTCCGACTCGATGGCGGGCAAACCGCTCGCCCGAGCCCACCCGAACCTCCGGAAGGTCAGCTCGCTCCTCTTCACGCCGCACGCGAGCCTCCAGCCCGCGGACGCGACCTTCGTCGCCACTCCGCACGGGGAGTCGATGGGTCGCGTGCCCGAGATCGCGGACGCGGGCGGGCTCCTCTTCGACCTCTCGGCGGACTTCCGACTGCGCGACCCCGAGGAGTACCTTCGGTACTGACGGTCGGGTCCACCCCCGACCGGACCTGCTCGCCTCCGCGGTCTATGGCCTTCCCGAGCTGCATCGGGAAGCGCTCCGGACGGCCGCGATTGTCGCGGTCCCGGGGTGTATCGCCACCGCTTCGATTCTCGCGTTGCACCCGCTCGTCCGGGCGGGACTGGTCGACCCCGCTCATGTCGTTGTGGACGCGAAATCTGGCTCCTCGGCGAGCGGCCGGGACTCCGGGCCGGCCGGGCCTTCACGCCGAGCGGTCGGGCGTCATGCGCGCGTACGCACCTACCGGTCACCGGCACACCGCCGAGATCGAGCAGGAGACCGGGGTGCGGGTCGCCCTGTCGTGCCACGCGGTCGAGGCGGTGCGAGGAGTGCTCGCGACCGTGCACGCCTTCACCGCCCGTCCGGTCGAGGAGAAGGAGCTCTGGCGGATCTCATCGGGCCGCGTACGGGAGCGAGCCGTTCGTCCGGATCGTGCACGAGTCGGATGGGATCTTCCGCGAGCCCGAACCCAAGATCCTGGCGGGGAGCAACTTCTGTGATATCGGCTTCGCCGTGGACCCCCATGCCCAGCGGGTCGTGGCCCTGGCCGCGCTCGACAACCTCATGAAGGGCGCGGCGGGGGCGGCCGTTCAGTGCTTCAACCTCCGCGCCGGCCTCCCGGAGACCACGGGCCTCGACTTCCTCGGCCTCCACCCGATCTAGGGGGCTCGCGTGACGCTCGTGGTCAAGGTGGGCGGAGCCACCGGGAACGCGATCGACCCGGTTCTGGACGATCTCGCGGCCCGGACCGACTTCGTCCTCGTGCACGGAGGCTCGGACGACGGTCGACCGACTCGGGGCCGCGCTCGGACGACCGGCCGAATACTACACGTCCCCCAGCGGGGTCGTTTCACGGAAGAGCACCCCGGCCCACCTCGAGGTGGTCGTCCTGGCGCTCGCGGGCGCCGTCCAGACCCGCCTGGTCGCCGGCCTGGCCGCGCGGGGGCGAAGGGCGGTCGGCCTCTCCGGCGTGGACGGAGGCCTCCTGCGCGCCCATCGGAAGCAAGGGGCCCGAGCGGTGGTCGACGGTCGCGTCGTGCGCGTCGAGGACGACCGCTCCGGCTCGCTCGACGCGGTGGACCCCACGGTCCTTCGGCTGCTGCTGGGCGCGGGTCTGACACCCGTCGTGGGACCCCCCGCGGCGGACGAGCGCGGGGAGCTGCTCGAACGTCGACGCCGACCGGGTGGCCGCGGCCGTCGCCGTCGCCCTCGGCGCCGAGGCGCTCGTCCTCCTCACCAACGTGAGCCGGCCTACGGCGAGATCCCGAAGACCCGAGCTCGGTCATTCCCCGGGTGGCGAAGGCCCAGGTGGACTCCGTCCTACCGTTCGCCGGCGGCCGGATGAAGAAGAAAGTCCTGGCCGCGCAGGAGGCTCTCGCGGGCGGCGTGGGATCCGTCGTGATCGCGTCGTCCGAAGGGAAGGATCCGGTCGGTCGAGCGCTCGCCGGGTCCGGGACCGTGTTCCGATGACCGACGGCGGGGCGTTCTTCCCACCGTCGCGCGCGGGGCCGGCCCTCGTCCGCGGGGAGGGCGCATCCCTCTGGGACCGTTCGGGCCGTCGCTTCGTCGACCTGGGGGCCTCTCACGGAGTCGGGAACCTCGGCGCGAGCCATCCCGAGGTCGTCCGGGCGATCCAGCGTCAGGCCGCCGAGCTCCTCTACCTCGGCGCGGGCTACGATGTCCCGGCGCGGACCGAGTTCGTCGACCGACTGCTGGGGCTGCTGCCCCCGTCGCTCAACCGCGTCTTCCTCTCTAACTCCGGGACCGAGGCGGTCGAGGCCGCGATCAAGTTCGCCCGTTCCGCGACCGGCCGACCGAAGGTCGTCGCCGCGATGCGCGGCTTCCACGGCCGGACGTACGGAGCACTCAGCGCGACGTGGAAGAAGGAGTTCCGGGAACCGTTCGAGCCCCTCGTTCCCGGGTTCGTCCACGTCCCCTTCAACGACGAGGTGGCCCTCGCGGCCGCCATCGACGAGACCACCGCGCTCGTCCTGCTCGAACCGGTCCAAGGGGAGGGGGGCGTTCACGTGGCGACTCCCGAGTTCCTGGCGGTGGCCCGGGAGCGAGCGTCCGAGACGGGGGCCCTCCTCGCGTGGGACGAGGTGCAGACGGGCGTGGGCCGGACGGCAGACTGTTCGCGTTCGAGCGGTGGGGCATCGTCCCGGACCTCCTCGTGCTCGCCAAGTCGCTCGCCGGCGGGTTCCCGATCGGGGCCACCGTGACCACCGAGGACGTGCGCCGCCGTTTCCGTGGGAGCCACCACTCGACCTTCGGTGGCAACCCCCTCGCGTGCGCGGCCGGTCGCGCGGCGTTGGACGTCACCGTGCGTGAACGATTGTCGGAGCGGGCCGACCGTCTGGGCGAATACGCTCGGGAGCGGTTGGGTCATCTGCCGCCCGAGAAGGTACGTGAGGTCCGGGGGCTCGGTCTCCTGATCGGCGTGGAGCTGCGGGAGCGAGTCGCGCCCGGTTCTTGCAGCCCTCGAAGAACGGGGGTTCCTTGCGATCCGGCCGGCGCGACGGTCCTCCGCCTCCTCCCTCCTCTCGTCATCGCCGAGGACGACCTGCGGGCGGGCCTCGAGGCGATCGAGGAGGTGATCGGCCGTGGATGAGGCCGACGTGCTCGTCCCGGTTGCTCCGACCATACAGCCCGAGCAGGGCCGAGGGGCCCGCGGTGCGCTCGTTCGTCCGCGTCGCTCGCGAGCTCGGGTACTCGGCCCGGCGCGACGCCGCCGGTAATGGGGTCGCGCGCCGGGGCCGTGGCCGTCCGCGGGTCGTCTTCCTCGGGCACATCGACACCGTCCCGGGCCGCCGGCCGGTCCGTCGCGCGACCGGACGGGTGTTCGGTCGCGGGGCGGTCGATGCCAAGGGCCCCCTGGCCGCCGCGCTCGTGGCCGGGTCCCGGTTCGGCGGACCCGGTACGCTCGAGGTCGTCGCCACCGTCGGCGAGGAGACCGACAGCCGAGGCGCCCGCCACCTCGCCCGACAGCGAGGGGTCGACGCCGTCATCGCGGGGGAGCCGAGCCGATGGGACGGGATCACGATCGGTTACAAGGGCGACCTCCGCGTGACGGCCCGGTTCCGGGGAGGGCGGAGCCATTACTCGTCGCCTCGACCGACCGTCGCCGATACCGCGCTGATGTGGGTCCAGTGCGTGCGGTCCTCCCCCTCGCTGGTGCCAGCCGCTTCCCCGTTCCGTTCTCTCACCGCCAAGGTCGTGGGGATTCAGACGGGCGGCGACGATGCGGAATGGGCCACCGTCACTCTCGACCTTCGGATCCCGCCGGGGGGTTCGACCGCGGAGGTGCTCCGCGGACTTCCCCGGAACCCGGCCGACCCCGCCCTGCGGCCGTTCGTCCGGATCGAGCCGATCGAGGTCGACCGAACGAACCCGGTGGTCCGCGCGCTCGAAGCCGGCATCCGTGCGGAGGGAGGGCGCCCGACCCTCTGGCGGAAGTCGGGGTCGTCGGACCTCAACCTGGTCGCGCCGGTGTGGCGAGCGTCCGGAGCCGCCTACGGACCCGGGAATCCCCACCTCGACCATACCGCGCACGAGTGGGTCTCGGTGCGGGAGCTGGGTCGGGCGGTTCGGGTCCTGGAGGCCGCCTTCCGGCAGCTCGCGGGCGAGCTCGCTACTCCTCGAGGATCGGGCGGCGGTGGTGGATGAAGTCGCCGCGATCGAGCTCCTGCATCGCGGTGACCAGCTCGGAGCGCGTGTTCATGACGATCGGACCGTACCAGGCGACGGGTTCGTGGAGCGGGCGTCCCGACACGAGAAGGAATCGGAACCCCGCATCGCCCGCGCGGGCGTTCACCGCCCGGCCCGGACCGAAGAGGACCGTCTCACCGGAGTCGACCGCGCTCCCATCCGCCCCGCCGAAGCTTCCCTGACCCTCGATCGCGTGAGCGAAGGCCGTGTACCCCGAGTGCGTCGGGAGCTCGAACGTCGCTCCGGCCGGGACCGTCACGTCGAGGTAGGTCGGGTCGACCGGGATACCCCGCACGGGACCCTCCACGGCCCCGTAGGTCCCGGCCACGACCTTCACTCGACTCCCCTCGTCGGTGGAGACGGTCGGAAGGTCGGGAGCGGTCAGGCCCCGATACGCGGGCACGCTCATCTTCTCCTTGGCCGGGAGGTTGACCCAGAGTTGAAAGCCCGCGAGCGCACCGTCCGTCCGCTCGGGCATCTCCTGGTGAATGATCCCGCTGCCCGAGTTCATCCACTGTACGTCGCCGGGTCCGATCACACCCTCGTTACCGAGCGTGTCGCCGTGGGCGACGCGTCCGTCGAGGATGTAGGTCACCGTCTCGATCCCCCGGTGGGGATGCCAAGGGAATCCGGCCATGTAGTCGGCCGGGTTGTTCGAGCCGAACCGGTCCAGGAGGAGGAACGGGTCGAACAGCGGCACTTCCGGGTTGGAGAACGATCGGCGCAGGTGCACACCCGCGCCCTCGAGGGTCGGCACTCCCGGGGAAACGCTGGGAGATGGAACGGATCGGTTCGGTCATCGGGAGTCCCGGGGTTTTCAGTGGACCGACCCTCATAAACCCTCGGGCGGCGCTGGGTAGCTAGCTCTCCCCGGGGTAAGCTAGGGTCGCGTCGTGGGCAACCCGTCCCGGTTGCGGGCCTCCGAGGGAGGCTCGACCGCGTCACTAATACGCGAGGGCCCGGTCGCGCTTCGATGTCCACGAGACCGTGCCCCCGGTGCGGAGGGCTCGCCCCACTGGGCGCCACTTTCTGCCCGTTCTGCGGCACCTCCCTGGCCGCCCCGCTCGCCGGCGGGCCGGGCCCGACTCCCCCTCCCCGGGCCAGTATGTCCTGTCGGGACCCCCGACCGCCCCCCCCTACGGGACGGTGGCGCCGCCGCCCTGGCCGCCAGGAGGTGGGTACGCCGGTCCGTTCCTTCCCTCCCCCAACCCTTCGACCTTGGCCATCGACCGAGGGGCGCTCACCTACCTGTTCTGGGCGGCGATCCTCTGGCTCTGCTCCGGGGCCGTGAGCCTCGTCCTATTGTCGAGCACCACCTACCTCCGCGTCGTCACGGTCAGCGTCACCGGAACCTCGTTCGTCTTCGAACCTTTCTTCTACGTGATCGTGGTCGTCTCCGGGGCCTTCACCATCGTGCAGGTGCTTCTCCTCAGGGCCGCTTTCCGCCAACTGGCCCCGATCGACAGCCGCTTCTCCACCTCGAGCAAGCTCGCGTTGCTCCTGATCATCGGATTCGTACTCGTACTGGTCGGCCTGATCCCGCTCACGATTGGGGCCCAAGGAATCTCCGGGTGCATCACGAACAGCACGAACTCGACCCTCTCCCCGAACTGTCCGGGGTTGGGCGACCTGGTCCTGGGGGGGCTGGTCGTCTTCGTTGGCGGGATCCTCACGCTCATCGGTTACATCGGCTGCCTCATCGGAATCTGGCGGTTCGGTTCCCGCTACCAGACCGACCTGTTCAAGGTGGGGGCGATCCTGCTCATCATCCCCGTCCTCAGCGTCGTCGGCGCCATCCTGGTCCTGGTCGGCTCCCACTCCGCGCGCGAGCGTCTTGGCGCGCCGGCAGCCCCGGGGACCCCGCGCTCTCTAGTTGCCGGGCCGAGCCGAGGTCGTTCGGGACCTTACGCGCGTACGATGGCGCCCGTCTGGAGGAACGTGGCGGGTACGCTGAACGACAGGCCGCGGGCGCGGGGTAGTTGGCGTCGAAGGCGGTCAGCCAGTCGCCGAAGCTAACACGAAAGCCCCTCCGACCGCCGAACCTCCCCTGAGCGGGCCGGCCGCGATGGTGAGGAGCGGACCGAAGGAAAGTCGGCAGACGCGGGAATTCACGACAGAGTTCGAACCACTGAATCGATGAACTTGGTTCGCCTCCACGCACTCCCCGTTCCGGGGGAACGGCCGGCGCCCGCTGGGACCGTCCGAGTCGCTACGGGCTAACCCGGTGGTAACTCCGGGCAAGAGGCTATGACCGCCCGGGGCCGCGGCGGCATGCAACCCCATGGCGACCCCCCACCCTCCCGGCACCGCCGTCCCGGCCGACCCCCTTCCGGAGACGGACGCCCACCGCGAGGCTCGGACCGGCCTGCGCCACCAAGGGCTCGCCGTAGCGGTGGTGTTGGGCATCATGCTCTGTCTCCTCATGGGAGCGCTGGACAATTTCGTCGTGCTCACCGCGCTGCCCAACATCCTGTCGGACCTCCGGGCCCCGTCCGGCGGCGAAACGTTCGTCGTGAGCGCCTACCTCATCAGCTCCACCGTGGCCATCCCGATCTTCGCCAAGCTCTCCGACCTCCTCGACCGAAAGCGGGTCCTGATCGTGGGGCTCCTCATCTTCATCGGCGGGTCCGTCCTGTCCGGGGTCAGCCAGTCGTTCAACGAGCTGGTCCTGTTCCGAGCCGTCCAGGGCTTCGGGAGCGGGGATTTCTTCCCGGTCGGCCTTTCGATCGTCGCGGTCATCTTCCCCCCCGAGACCCGCGCCCGGGTGACCGGGCTGCTCTCGGGAGTGTTCGGCATCGCGACCGTCGCCGGCCCGCTCCTCGGCGCGGCGATCGTCAGCGTGACCACCTGGCGATGGGTCTTCTACGTCAACATCCCCGTGGGGCTCGCGGGATTGGTCCTACTGCTCGTGGCCCTCGGTCCGATCCGGCCCGAACGGAAAGGTTCTTTCGATTTCCCGGGCGCCGCGGTCCTCGTTGGGTGGGTCGGGTCGCTCATGTTCGCCCTGATCGAGGTCTCGGAGGGAGGGTGGGCGTGGGCGGACCCCCGCGTGGTCTCGCTGTTGGTCGCGGCCGTGGTGTTCGTCGGCGTGTTCGTGTGGTGGGAGACGCTCCGGGCCCGGGACCCGCTGGTGCCGTTGCGTCTCTTCTCCCGGAAGATCGTGACGGCGTGCGGCGGGACCACCTTCATCGTCGGGATGGTCCTCTTCCCGCTGGCCACGTTCCTGACCCTGTTCGTCACGTTCGTGACGCTCCAGGGACGGGGGGACGCCTCGGACACGGTGAGGGATGTGCTCTACTTCCTCGTCCTGCCGGTCGTCTTCGGGGCGGCGACCGGAGGAAACCTCCTCACGCGCGTCGCGTACCGACCGGTCGTGCTGGCCGGTCTGCTGATCTCGACGGTGGGTCTCGTGTTGCTCACGATGGTGGGGGTTTCGACCCCGACGTGGAAGCTCGCCGACAGTTTTCTCCCGGTCGGCGGGGTGGTCGCGCCCCTCATCCCGATCGGGTTCGGCATCGGCCTGACGTTCCCCGTCTTTCTGTTGGCCGTCCAGAACCAGGTGCCCGAGGGGGAGGTCGGGGCCGCGAGCGGTCTGGTCCAGTTCCTGCAGTCTCTCGGCGGCTCGATCGGGCTCACGCTCCTCTCTTCGTTCCAGCAGTCCCGCTTCCTCGCGCTCTCTCCGGCCCCTCCCGCCGGGGGCTGCGCGCCGCCGCCCAGCGCGGCGTGCATCGCCTACGGCCAGGGTCTTCTGAGCGCGAGCGCGACCTCCTTCATGGACGTGTTCACGGTCATGCTGGTCCTCGCGGTCATCGGCCTCCTGCTCAGCCTCGCCATCTCGGGCCGATTGCCGAAAGGCAAGAAGCCGATGGGCGGTGGTCTGTAAGGGGTGCGGACGAGGGGGGCTCCCGCGTCAGTGCGAGGTCGACCTCCTCTGTGGAGTTCTCGTCAGACGATCCCGTCGTGAAACTGGATGCTGGCGTGGCTGCCGTTGCAGAAAGGCTTGTTCGCGGAGGCGCCGCATCGGCACAGTGCGACCCGATTGCGTAGCTCGTACGGTTTCCCGTCCTCGGACTCGATCCGTATTCCACCCCGGACCCAGAGCGGTCCGCTGACGCCCAACGCCGGGTCTTCGACCACGCCAATGGACGGTGGGAGGTCCGGTTCAATCGCCTTTCGGGCCTTCTTGTCGTGCAGGACGAGCCGCCCACCGGGGCACCTCATCCCCTCCCGGATCGCGAGCTTTCGGGCGGCGGGGTCGTCGGACTGCCCCACGAGGTTCCAGATCTTCCCGCCGGGGTCGCAGAACCTTGCGAAGGCGCAGAGGACCTCTGCGTCTTCGAGCGCCAGCGTCGGGCCGTCGATCGTCTCCGCCTGGCGCGCATAGGGCTGCCGGGTCGCCGTCTCCGTGCCATCGAAGTGGACGAGTTCGTGGGTCCCGTCACAGTACGGTTTGTTCTTCGAGCGGCCGCACCGGCAGAGCTCGTACTCCGGACCGGCCTCGAGGGTCCGGGTCTCCTCCCAGTTCCATGAGAGGCCCTCCGCGTTGGGACGGATCACCTGCACCGAGAGCGGCACGTTCCCCGTGACGCGGTAGGGCCCATTTCGGGTCACGACGATCTTCATCCCAGAAGAGTTGGCCCGCGACTTAGCCGGCGATAGCTTCGACGTGACTTTCGAGGAGGGCAATGGATTCATTCCGACCCCTGCGAGCGAAAAGGGAAGTCGAGCCCCGAGATGAACCTGGCGAATGGTGAATCCCAGCCCGGGGAGCCCAGGCCCGGCTCACCAGGGCGGTAGGGGGAATCGGCCCGTTGGTCCGGACGCGTGGGAATTCCAGCGCGCCTATCTCTCGGAGGGACACCGGGGCCCGGACCTGCGGCGGCGGGTGCCCCTGACCCAGGGTCTCCGGTAAAGGCGGAGCGCTCGACCGCAGAATATCGCGTCGAACATCAGAGCTGAATCTGCTCCGACCCGACCTGTTCCGGCGCCGGAACTGCGGCTCAATTCGGTCCGAAATCTGAGAGCCCTTTTCTAGAAAGATGTGATGCGGGCTAACATGACGCAGGGTCGTCGGAACCTCTGGGTCGCGTTGGCCGTTGCCGCGTTAATGGTCGTCTCCTCGAGCCTGGTGATCGGGGGAGCGATTGCCCCCCTCACTCAGGCTACGGCGGCGTCGATCACTCCATCGCCCGCCCCTGCAGCAAATTCTGCCTCGATATCCGCGGCTCCGACGCATGAGGGTCTTGGCGTTGACTCGGCCCGGGCCGCTACGGTGCAAGCGGACGAACAGGCTCTCGCGGCCAACGGGTACTCTTCCTCGCAGTTCCTCCCTCCGAACCTCCATCAAGCTCCTCCCATGTCGCAAACGGCCGGTGTCGTTACGCCGCTTTACTCGGTGGCGCCGGCTCCCACCGGAGTCGCCTACTACGGACTCAACGACACGAACGGCCAGGTGGTCGCTTCCACTGTAAACACCACGAGCCTTCAGGCGACGTTCTCGACGAGCGATCCGATCGGCGTTCAGACCGAGGGGTTTGATTTCGGGACTCAAACGGCGTACGGCGCCCAGCTGAACGCCGTCCTCACGAACGTTACTCTTTTCGGGCAAACCTCGTTCCCCGCCAACCCCAACGCGCCGACCGGGTGCACGATTGGAACGGGCAATGCCCCGAACTGCCCGAACGAGTTCTGGTTGCAGAACGTGATCGGCTACAACACGGCGACCCACGTGCTCTCCTTCGAAAACAACATCTGGAACTTCTCCAACCCCTCGGGGGCCTGGTCCAGTGGAACGAACGCCGTCCAAGGCTTCTCCACCCCTCGCGGCGGATTCTACGCGGTGGGGGGTCCATCCATCACGATCTCCTATCCGTTCACCCTCGCCCTCTACCTCAACACCACGCGGGGTCCCTGCCATCTGGATACCACTCCCGGTTCGGGGGTCCCGTCGTGCGGCACCGTTAGCACGACCGCACCGGTGAACGAAGTGTTCTTCAACTACACCGTCTGGAATTCGCTCGGGCAGAAGGTCTGCCCGGGGAGCCCGGGAACCGGCAAGGTCTGCGGCGAATACGATGACGTCTTCTTCAATTCGGTCAGCCCGTCGGTCAACCCGCTCGGAGTTCCGGAGTACGGACCGAGTGGCCGGATCGGCTCCGCCACGATACAGGCCAACGGGAGCTCGTACGATCCGCTCGGTCTTACCAACGATTACGAAATGGACTGGGGCATTGGATCCAGTAGCGGTGCCACAACGAACGTCGTCTACGCCGACGCGACGGTCGGAATCAACTACTGTACCTCGGCGGACACGACCCCCACCGGATCTTGCACTGCCTACAGCACCCCCCCCGCGGCGTACGACTACGGTGGGGAAACGGGGGAGACCAACACTGGGGCATTGAGCTTCTGGGCCCCGCAGGCCACCGCGGGGGGAGCCCCGTTGTATGTTGCGACGGGGACTCCGGTCGCACACTTCGTGATGGGACCTTCTCTGCTGCTCGGACTCTGGAACGCGACCGGCGGCCCCTATCCGGCTGGGTCCGGGGCATATCCGCTCAATTTCGCGAGCATCTCCCCCGCCAACGCCTGGGTGGGGATCGCACCGGGGACGAACCAGACCAACCAGTCGCTGTTCCAAGTGGCTCCGACGTTCGGATGGTACTCCGGATGGTCCGGTTCGGGAGGCGCACCCACACCCACAACGTTGGGCCAGAACCTGTACCTCCCCCCGGGCCTCTACACTGTCGAAGTGCTGTTGAGCGGCTACAACCCGTACATCGGCAACGTGGACCTTCGAACCTCAGGACAGACTCCCGTGATTTCCCTAACCCACAACCTGGGAACGGGAGTCTATACTCCCCTGTGGGCCTACAGTAGCTCCGACCTAGCGAACATCTCGCTCAACTACGGAGGGTTCGGTCTCGGGAGCCCAGGAAACCCATACCTCCTGCAGAACGCCGCTCCTACCGTCGGCGCGCCGTTCGGAGTGTCCGGTTCGGTCTCCTGGCTCTTTTCGAACCTCAACGACTACCTCTTTACGACGTGGATTGGCGAGTACATCAATGCGACGGCATCCTACGCAGAATCGAATCCCGGGCCGTCGTTCCTGATGGACTACCCCAGCTGGCAGGTCCCGACCCTGCTCTTCTTCGGGGTGCCGACGACCGACCAGTTCCAGTTTTACTTCTACCACACCCAGAACTTCACGCTCGCCGGAACGTCCCACATCTACGCGTGGGCCAACAGCCAGGCCACCACGCTCTACAGCGTCGTCTGCAATGCGTGTCACAACGACCTGATTGCCGACAACGCGTTCGCGGTGTCGGACCGGGGGCTCGAGTTCATCAACGGGGGAGGAACCCTCCCGCTCGGAAATGCCCTGCTGAATACTCGGAACGTGGTCTGGGGGAATACCTTCGTCCCCGACCCCCAACCCGCGTTCCCGGGACTGATCTCGCCCTCGACAGGGCTGGTCGCGAGCGAGAGCTTTGACCGCATCTTTAACAACGAGTTCTACACCAACGGGACGGCCACGTCGTCGGGAACGAACTCGAACTTCTGGAACGTGACCTGCCAGTCGGGCTACGCGCCCCTGACCCAATCCTCGTACCCCGGATCGATTGTCTGCCAGCCGGGGTCGTTCGTCACTTCCTATCTGGGGTTCGCCCTCACCGGCAGCATCATCGGCACGGCCTACCAGGGTGGGAACTTCTGGTTCAATTACGGGAACGCGGCCAACCCGTTCGCCAACATCCCTTACGTGGCGCGCTCGTCCAGCATCTCGTCCTCTGCAGGAATCGCCGCGTCGGCGAACCCATACCGCGGCGACTACGCCCCGCTCATCTCGTACACGGTTTACGACCCGAACTTTGCCG
Organism: uncultured Thermoplasmata archaeon; assembly: GCA_963842165.1. Classification (GTDB taxonomy): domain Archaea; phylum Thermoplasmatota; class Thermoplasmata; order Lutacidiplasmatales; family UBA184; genus Lutacidiplasma. The sequence continues at coordinate 149,129 of CAWJFK010000023.1, forward strand.
AGACCGGGCTACCGATCTCGGGCACCGGCACCACCAGTGCGACGGCGTTCCAAGTGCGTGTAGTGAACGCGACGGGGTACGGATGGCTGAACGACACCCAGACCGCCGTGCCCACGGCGCTCTGCTCCGGCAACCCGTGCGTAGTGTTCTATCTACCCTCCGGAAGTTACACCTATACCGGATTAAGTGGCCTGACGGGCACGCTCGCATCGGCCGCGAACCCCGCGACCGGCTCGTTCTCGATCAGCGGTGCCCCGGTCGGGCTCGTGACGACCTTCGCCTTCGGTCTGTCGCACGCCGTGACATTCACCGAGACCGGCCTCCCGAGCGGAACGCACTGGTCGGTCAGCATCACCGGCCAAACGACGCTGACCAGCACGACATCATCGATCGTGTTCAACCTGGCTAACGGTGGGTACCTCTACACGGTCGCGGGAGTGACGGGGTATCTCACAACCAACCCGTCCGGCACCGTCACTGTGAGCGGAGCGGCCGTTCCGGTCAGCGTCCCCTTCTACCCGCTGCTGACCCCGGCGGGCGCCCCCTCGGTCAGCGCTCCCGCGCTCGACGTCGACCAAGCGCTTCTCGTAACGGGAACGATCCCGACGACCGGAGTTCCGAGCTACGCCTGGCAATGGCTGGTGTCGGTGAACGGAGGCTCGTACGCCTCGGCCACCCAGTGCGCGGCCAACAGCGGCTCTGGAGCGTCCGCGGGCGCGACCGAGTCCTGCTCGGTCACTGGCGGCACGCTCACGATCGGCGACACGTACGCGTTCGAGATGCAAGTCACGGATAGTGCGTCGGAGAGCCAGACGTCGATCGCGTCTCCGACCGTGACCGTCGCGTCCGCCCTCACGGCCCCGGCGGCGCCGGCCGTCAGCGCCACGACGCTCGACACCGACCAGGTCCTGTCCGTCACGGGAACCATCCCTTCGACCGGGACCTCGTCGTATGCCTGGACGTGGCTCAACTCGGTGAATGGGGGATCCTACGCCACCGCCACCCTGTGCTCGACCAACGGCGGGGTGGGCGCGGCTGCCGGAGCACCCGAGACCTGCTCGGTTCCCTCCGGCTCGCTCGCGGGAGGCGACACGTATGCCTTCGAGCTCCAGGTCGCGGACAGCGCTACCTCGCCGGAGACGCAGACGTCAACCGGATCGGCCACGGTGACCGTCGCGCCCGCCTTGACCGCCCCCGGGGCGCCGGTCGTGAGTGCGACCGCGCTGGACGGGGACCAAGCGCTCACGGTGACCGGAACGATCCCTTCCACCGGCACCCCCTCCTATGCGTGGACCTGGCTGGTGTCGGTGAACGGAGGGTCGTTCGCCGCCGCCACCCAGTGTGCCGTCGATGGCGGAACCGGCGCCTCGGGTGGGGCGATCGTCACCTGTGCGATCTCGGGCGGAACGCTCGTGACCGGGGACTACTATGCGTTCGAACTACAGGTTACCGACGGTGCGAGCTCGGGCGAGACCCAGACATCGTCCGCCTCCTCGACCGTGACCGTCGCCACCTCGTTGACGTCCCCTGCGGCTCCCTCCGTGAGTGCGACCTCGCTGGACGTCGACCAAGCGCTGACGGCGACGGGCACCATCCCCTCGACGGGAACCGCCCCGTACGCGTGGTCCTGGTTGGTCTCGGTGAACGGCGGCTCCTTCTCGAGCGCCAGCCTGTGCGCCACGAATGGCGGCGCCGGAGCCGGGGCGCTCGCGACTGGAGACCTGCTCGGTCACCGGAGGCTCGTTGACGGTCGGGAACAACTACGCATTCGAGCTTCAGGTCACGGACAGTGCGACCACGACCGAGACCGCCACCTCGACGACCTCACCTACGGTGACGGTATCATCGGCGCTCACGGCGCCCGCGGCCCCGTCGGTGGGCGCGACATCGTTGGACGTCGACCAGACCCTCGGCGTGACGGGCTCGGTCCCCTCCACGGGGACGTCGCCGGTCAGCTGGACGTGGCTGGTGTCGGTGAACGGCGGCTCGTACGGCACCGCGACCCAGTGCACCGTCAGCAGCGGCACGGGGTCCGGCCCGTTCGGTTGCTCGATCCCCGGGTAGTACGCTCACTGCCGGCGACATGTACGCCTTCGAGTTGCAGGTCACGGACAGCGCGACCTCCGCGGAGACGCAGACCTCCGGCGCGTCATCCTTGGTGACCGTGGCGTCGGCCTTGACGGCCCCAGGCACACCGATAGGGAGCGCAACGGCGCTGGATGTCAACCAAGCGCTCGCTCTGACGGGAACCGTCCCCGTGACCGGAACAGCCCCGTACTCTTGGACCTGGCTCGTGTCGGTCAACGGCGGCTCGTATGCCGCCGCGACCGAGTGCGCTGTGAGTGGCGGATCCGGAGCCTCGGCGGGAGCGACGGAGACCTGCTTGGTCGGGGCGAACGTGCTCACGGTGGGCGACACGTACACGTTCGAGCTGTTCGTCACCGATTCGGCGCAGACGGCCGAGACCCAGACCTCGAGCCCCTCCGCTACGGCGACCGTGGCCTCGGTGCTCAAGGCTCCCTCCTCACCGACCCCGAACCGCCCCGCCTTGGACGCTGACCAGGTATTGACCGTCTCCGGAACGATTCCCTCGACCGGAACGGCGCCGTACTCCTGGACCTGGCTGGTCTCCGTCAACAGTGGCGCGTTCGTCCTGGCGGCGCAGTGCTCGGCGAGCACCGGTACGGGAGCCTCGGCCGGTGCGGTCGTCAAGTGCACGATCGCAGGCGGAACGCTGACGGTCGGAAGCTACTACAACTTCGAGCTGGAGGTCACCGACAGCGCCACCGCGGGGGAGACGCAGACCTCGCCGACGTCCCTTCAGACGGTGACCGTGTCGTCGGCGATGGCGGCTCTCGCGACTCCGTCCGTGAGCGCGACCCGGTTGGATGTGAACCAAGCGTTGACCGTGACCGGGACGGTCCCCTCCACCGGAACGTCCCCGTATGCCTGGACTTGGATGGTGTCGGTGAACGGTGGGTCGTACGGCGCCGCAACGGTTTGCAGCGTCCCCAGCGGTACGGGAGCCTCGGGAGGTGCGACCGTGACCTGCTCGATCGCCGCCGGAGCCCTGACGGTCGGAGACCACTACAACTTCAAGCTGAAGGTCACCGACAGCGCGAGCGTGGCGGAGAAGCAGACCTCGTCCGCGTCCGCAAAGGTGACCGTGAAGTCGGCGCTCACTGTGCCGGGGACTCCGAAGGTGAACCACACTCGACTCGTCGTGAGTCAGTTGTTGACCGTGACCGGCAAGATCCCCTCCGCGGGTACCGCGCCGTTCGCATGGGAGTGGCTGGTGTCCATCAACGGAGGGGTGTACACGGTCGCGACCCAATGCACGGCGAACAGCGGCACCGGAGCCGCCTCGGGGGCGACCATCACCTGCACGGTCTCGGGAGGGACGCTGACCGTAGGCGATACCTATCAGTTCGAGCTCAGCGTGACGGACAGCGCGACGTCGCCCGAAACTGCAGTCTCGGCGGCATCGCGGACGGTCATGGTGGTCGCTTAAGACGAGAGAACGACCCTCCCAAACCCATTCCCCCCACCCCGGGCCGGGCGCCCGGTCGCTCCCGGGTGGCGGCGGCGGGGCCCGTTGACGACCACCCTGCGGTGGGCTTGGGAAGGTGGCCTTCGAACCGAGTTCCCAGCCCCGCGTCGGCCGGAGCCGAGGGGAATCTCGGATGGATGATTCGGACCCGCCTCGGTGGCGCACTCGCCCTCCCGGCCGAGCGTCGGACCACGGCACGACGCGACAGGACCGACCCAGGGGTCAGAGCCATAACCCCCGACGCCCCCACCTCGGACCGTGCCTCGACCGGTCCCCCGACGGGTCCAGAAACGCGTCTTCGGGCGGGATCCCGAGGCCTACGACCGCGCCCGCCTCGGGTACCCGAAGCGGGTCTATGACGTTCTGACGGCGCGGTGTGGCCTTCGTCCGGGAACGGCGGTCTTCGAGATCGGGCCGGGCACCGGAAAGGCGACGCGGGAGCTCCTCAAGCTCGGGGCCGACCCGATCACCCTCATTGAACCCGACCGACGGCTCGCTCGCTACTTGCGGCAGCGACTGAGGGCCCGGGAGGGCCGGGTCCGGATCGCGGTCCAGCCGATCGAGCGGGCCAGCCTCCCGAATCAGGAGTTCGATCTCGGTGTGGCTGCCACCAGCTTTCACTGGCTACCCGAGCGCCTCGCCCTCCGAAAGGTAGCGCGCGCCCTCAAACCGGGAGGTTGGTGGGCTGCGTGGAACAACTATCATGGAGATCCCGCCCGCCCAACCGCCTTCCATCACGCCCTCCAGCCCCTCTACCGGGAGTTCTTCGTGCAGGCTGACCTCCTGCCCACGAAGGCACAGGCCCGGAAGGCTCGCAGGAACCGTCTTCTCGCTCTCGGATCGGTGGGCGCCTTCGACCGGATCTCCAGGGAGGACATTCGGTGGACGATTTCCCTCGGGACGCGCCGGGTCCAGGCGCTCTGGGGGTCGTTCTCCGAGATCGTCACGCTCCCCCCAAGGGCGCGAGAGCGGTTTCTCACGGAGCTCGGAAGGTTGGTCGACGACCGATTCGGTGGCACGGTCGAGATACCGATTCTGACCCCTCTCTACACCGCCCGCCGGGAGTGAAGCCAGCTCGGACCGGCCCGACGGTGGCCCGACCGATCACCGTCGTATGCGGTCCCCGCCGGACCCCAGGGGGCACGGGGGGCGGCCAGAAAGGTGGGTCGACGGGCCCGAGGGGACTCGGATGCTTGTGAGTTTGAATAGCGGGGCCCGTATCAGTCTGAAATCGCAGCCCGTTGCTGATTGTCACCTCGCTTTTCCAGCCTCTCATTTCGCTATGACGGTCACCAGAGTAACGTTCGTCGACGATTTCTCTAAGACAGGCAGGGTCCCTGTTCTGCTCGATCTGCATGGGCGAGGGTGGGATTGATGCGCTCGAGTTCGTACGCGCTTCGGGGCCGATCCGAGCCAAGCAGACGGAGCCGCGATCTCGACCCTCCAAGCGCGGCCGCACTCTGCCAACGCCATCAAGGCCGATAGAATTTGCCAATCCCTCAGACTTCATCTTTCCTCCCTCATTGGCAGATCCGAGCGGCCATGGAAGTTGGCCCGGGAGTTCCAATCTGTCGCGGGACAACTTGAGCCCGGGACGTTTATTGGCTGCAGCTCAAGCGTTGCCCGACTCGCCTCTGGCGGATGCCATCGTTGCCACGCTCTCGGAACGGAACCCGTCCGTCAGAGAAGCGGTCACCTGGATCGCGTTGTTTCAACGGAGTGTTCGACATCCCAGGGCGTAGATAGTCACCTCCCGGCTACTCGCGCCGCCCAAGGGCTCCAGTGCTAATCACTGCGAAGCACCAACCGCTTAGGGCTTCACCTTAATATGTGGCGAACCGTCGAAGCGAATCTATGACTCCTCCCGCCTCGCGAGCAGAGGTAGAGTCTGACCCCGTGGCCAGCGCGATTGGCCGCGCGGGAATGACGGGAATCACACTGAAGCAACTCGCCACTGTGACCAGCTTGGCCCCCGATAGGGTCGCCCATCGTGTAGAACGATTGGCGGCCGCTAAGACGATTGCCCGCCACGGACGGGGACTGTGGGTGTTGAGTCGATTTGCTGTAGGAAGTCCGGCGCCATCCTCGTTTCGTGGCCCCGACTGGTTCTCGGGCGCATTCGAAAGGCAGTTCACCATCAAGATTGGACGGCAGGCAGGGGAGATTCAGTTCAATCCTAATGAGAAGCGGCCGGTCCATCGCTGGTGGCCATACGTTCAGGGGTTCTCGGCCGGATTCGTGGAGCTTACTTGCCGACGGTTTGGGGCGGCTCGTGGTTCTGTCGTGCTTGACCCATTTTGTGGTAGTGGAACCGTGCCGGTTACCGCCCGCTCACTCGGTGCCCTGGGTATCGGCGTTGACATGATGCCGGTAGCCGCGTTCGTTTCCGCGGCCAAGGCGGAATGGGAGACCGATCCCGAGGCGTTCTGGAAGGCTGCGATAAGTGTCATCGGAAACCGTGGTGACCCGACCATCGCCAAGCCATTCCTGAAGGAGACGGAACGGCAGTTTGAGAAGGATGTTCTGCGCTCGCTCCTGAAACTCAAAGAGAGTGTGTGGTCAGTGAAGGAAGGCCCGGTCCAGACATTGCTTAAGCTCGTGTTCGCGAGCATTCTGATTGACTGTAGCAATCTGAAGCGAGCGCCATGTCTAGGCTACACGCGTAAGCTCGGCCTGACGGCGGACACTCCGTATGACTTGTTCCGAGCTTCGGCCGGACGAATCAGAGATGATCTCCGTCTTCTCCAGAGGGAGCCCGAGAGATGGGGACCGAAGCCTCAGATTAGTTTGGGTAGTTCAGCTGAGGTCGAGCTCGGAACTGAGACGATAGATCTCGCAATCACTAGCCCGCCGTACGTGAACGGGATGGATTACGTAATGAACTACAAGATCGACCTTGCATGGCTAGACTACATCCACTCGTACGAGGAATTGGCCCAATTGCGCGCCTCGATGGTGGCGTGCGACAACATCCCGAGAAGCACCGCGGCGAACCACAGGCCTTCCGGATTCGTTCGTTCGGATGAATGGTTGAGTTCTATCGCTCAAAGCGTATCGAAGAACATCGGTGCGAAGGGGGCGTATCGAGCGCGACGACATGGCAGCAATCGTGACCAAGTACTTTGACGACTTGGTCCCCGTCGTTCAGAATGTCTACAGAGCCCTCAAACCGGGCGGCCGTTTTGTGGTTGTGAACGGAGACTCACTGATCGCTGGAACCTACGTGCCCGGCGACATGATTTTTGCCCGTCTTGCCGCTCAAGCCGGCTTCATTGTCGAGGCCTGCGACGTTGCTCGTGAGCGTCGTTCGGGACAGCGGCGCGGATTCATACTCCGGGAATCTATCCTTACTCTCCGGAAGCCCGGTCCGTACTCTCCCCCGCGTTCTGTCCGCCCGGTTCACGAACTGGAGGACTTTGACCCACCGAACTGAGCAACCGCCATCGGGCTCAAACCCGCCGTCCAGAGCGTTTCGTCCTCAAGACGGAGGAAGATGTCGACTGTCTGGTTCTGTAGTTTGGAACCGAGCCAGGTCTTGACCTCCGAATTCGGGATCAGATAACAACGGCCACGGTTGTAGCATAGGTGTCCTCGTCCTTCGAGAACAGCCTTGCCAAAGGGTTCCCCCACGCGTATTGTGACTTGCAGCCCTTGTGACTTCTCGCTGCCCTTCCGGAAGAAGACAGGCGCTCCACCTAGCCTTCCCTCGTATCCCTTGATCGCCGATATGGCGCGCGTGGGAAACCGGCTCTCCACGTCTTGGGGCCGGACGATTGTCGAATCGACGACCGGCTCTTGGCCTCGAATCAATCAGCTCAAGTTCGTAGAGCACGTGACCCAGCTCGCTTCTGAGCTCCTCGAACAGGGTCTGCTGGGTTACCGAAAGCTCCGGCATCTTCTTTTGCTGATTGACGGCCGAATGGGCCTCTCCATCTAGAAACAGCTTGATCGCGGCCTGTTCCAGGGCCTCCCGGAGCGTCGAGTCGTTGAATCTTGAGTGCACAGCAGCGCGGCCATCATTGATTATGAGCGCCCGGTCGAAGCGACCGAGTTCCTTGGGTGCATGGTCGAGGTGTTGGCCCAACCGAGCTCGCAGATTGGAACTCTCGCCGATATAGACCCTATCTGTTTGTTCGTCCATCAGAACATAGAGGCCAGGGTGAGCGAGCCCCCTTCCCAGCTCCTCTTCAATAACCGACTTTAGCGGGTCGGCCGGTATGAGCCACACAACAAGCTGGCCGAGCTTGGTTCGACCCCTTACCACTCCGCGACCATCCACCGGATCAATGTCCCAGCCATATCGGTCTCTTGCGGACACCGCAAGGAACGAGTTATCCCCCCCAGATAAGCGGGCTGTCGCAAGGGTCAACGCGAGGCCTGACGAGAATCGATCCCTGGGGGCGTGATCAAAGTCCTGAGTTCGCGAGCGCGTGACCGAATCTTCAACAGCGTCTAGGCCGAATCGCGGCTAGCGGGGGGCCAGCGAAGTCTTCCAATCGCCTTCAACTTGTTGACGCCGAGGGCGCCTCGCTCATTTCTGGCCCTAGAACCCGTGCGCGGAAAGAGCCTCGAGGACTGCGACTCGGTCCGCCTCGTACATCGCAACAGCCTCGAGGTTTGCGTCCAGGAGCACCATTAGAACGGCATCCCAATCCTTACGAACATCGATTCGACCTAGTCGCTGACCCGGCTTGCTCCGAGGCTGGAGGCAGCGGCCTTTGATTTGCAGTTTGCGGGTGACCCCATTCGTGCGCTCCAAAGCATCGTACCCTTCATGCCTCGCGGGTGTCAGCTCGAGGCCGAGGAGTCTGGCAGCTTCATATTCGGCAACTTCTCCGGTGACCCCCAGCGGTTTTCCAGTCAGCGCCCGGTACTCTTGAGCCAGCTTCTTTACCCGTTGAAGGACCTCCAAGACGCGGGGACTCGTTTCCATTTTCTAAGGCTCCGAGTCGAACGACCGATAAGTGAGTTACTCCGGGTGCCCAGCCTTCCTCGGAACAAAGTCCCGCGACCTGGGACCGACCTTTATCTAAGGGCGGAACCCACGCGAGAGTCCTCACGGCGTTCGGGGTTTGGAGCCCTCGACCGACGAGCGCAACTGAACGAGCCTTGTCGCGACCGTTGCGAACAAGTCGAGCGCAAGTTGTAGGTCCTCCTTCGACGGATCGTGTCCGGTGTGGACCGAGCGGCTCAATAGACGGTGGAGTCGCCGGGCGATCCCTCTTTCTTCGTCGGACTGCATCAATCGGTCAACGCCGGCTTTCCAATCCTTCTCGCCACTCAGTTCGGTCACCAAAACCTCGAAGGCGATGCGGAGGGAGGCTGCGCCTTGCCGGTACGCATCGGACCCCCCATCCTTCAGGCGGGTGATCGCCCCGTCAATCGACTCGGTAGCTTTCGGAATAGTTCGAATTGAGCTCAGCCTGGCTGCGTAGGTACTCAGCGTCTTGCGGAGCTTGGAGGCGCTGAAGAAGGTCGGCGAGTTCCGGGGCACTACGCGCAGTCCGGTCTCTCGCTCGCCCGAACTTATGTCGCTCGTAGAGTCGGGGCACCTCCTGGTTAGGGACGAGCGGCATGTACGAGACCTCGTCGAGCGCGCGAATCAGGGCGCGGATTCGAGTGCCAGGGGCGCCACGATCCAGCGCTGACCCGAAGCGACGGAGCAGTTTCGCGGAATTCGGGGTTGCCCCCAGCGAACCGTCCGCTACGGAATGCGAGCTCGCCATGGCCCTCGCTTCACCTACGAGGGCGTCGATTCGCCGATTGGCCTCATCCCTTGCCGCTATCTTCGCGGAATGTCCCCACGCGGCCAGGACCTTGCGGCTCGTTCCTTGCCACCCCCACGGCACGAGCTCACGGATACCGGCGTTAAGCAGAAGCTCGCCACCGGGGTTGGACCGTCCGGTCGCCGCGGCTGCATACGTACCGAGCAGCTGGGCTGCCTGCGCTCGAATGGCGGCAATCTGAGCCAAAGCGCCGGATCCCCCCACGGTTGGGTTACCGTACCCCCCGAGCGACACGTACTCTCTACCCGATAAGTTCAGGTCATCTCGAGCTTGGGCAGGCCCCGGCTGTCAAGGATCCCGGACAACCCGACCTCGCCCGAGCCCCGGCCCCGGAAGCCTGGGTCGTGACTCGGGTCGCCCCGTGGGCAACGGGATGGACTTCGTCCTCGACCGATTCGTATGGCCGACACCGGGGGAGGTAGCAAGAACTATCGCAAGCGTCAGGTTCCGGATCTCGTGCGCCTGACGCAGATTTCGGTCCAGAACTTCCTCACCTTCGGTGAGAGAGCCGGCGTCCTCAAACCGCGGGCGGACAGGAACGTCCTACTCGGCCCGAACGGTGCTGGAAAAACGAGCCTATTCGAGGCAATTGACTTCGTGGGGTCCGCGTTCGGATACCCTGGCCCCCCGATCGAGCCGTATCGCCATCGCGGGAACGATTTGGCCGAGCCGAACATCGAAGTAAGGGTAAAACTCCTCGGCCCCGAGATCAAGGCGCTCACCGACTGGATGGTCCTCGCTGGGCTGTCCGAGCAGCTCAACATCACCCAAGGTACGAACGAACTCGGGGAGAACCCCGACCTCGGCGCGGCCCGGAGTCTCTCGAGAGAGCTGATCGGCTTCACGAGGCCGGCGTTCGATGCGCTCTTCTCGCGGGAGATTGGCTTCCGGGTCCAAGGAACTGGGAATCCCTCGCGTCCCCTCCGGTCGTGGATCGAGTTGCGCGCGGGACCGGACTCCCTGTACATTTCCGAGAACGCCGGGCTGACGCTAGGCCGCGACTGGAATGGGGGTGGGTTCGTCTTCGATCTCCGGAAGGAGACCCTGAAAACGCTCCTCGAGATCGCCCCAAACGCGCTGGCCCTCGATCCGGCGAAGAGGTCGGCGACGAGGGGCCAAGTCGCTCGGGCTGGTCGACGGTTCAACCTCAGGTGGTTGGTCGAGGGACTGCGGGTCCCAAGCCAAGGAACCCGGTTCGTCCAGGTCCACTCCTTCAACCTGAGAAGTTACGAAAGCCAAGAACGCGACACCCCCTCTCTTGCAAACGACCTTCTCCGCTTCCTGAAATCGCGTGGCTTCAGCTCCGAGACCATCGGGCTGCGCGAGCTCTTTCGCCTTGTTCTCGCGACCTCGGTCGTCCGCCTGTCGAATTTCCGGTCTCCTCCGAACTATTATCCGGAAGAAACGTTCGATCAGATCCCGACCCACTTTGAGCAATTGAACGGATGGGAACTTCCCGCCGCGCTCTGGAGGCTCAAGGATAGTCCGGAACGGTCCGACCGCCAGCGGTTCCAACGCGTACAGGCCGCGTTCAAGGAGGTCTCGGGTGGGATCGAGGTAGACGTCACCCTGGAGTCGGAACAGGTTACTCCCACCGTTCCCCCGACTAACCCTGCAACGGAGCACCCTGCACCCGCGCCCAACACCTCCATGAACGCCCCTCCGCCCGCGTACCGGCAGTTCCCACGGATCCGCTTCTTTGACGAGCCGTACGAGTTCGGTTCGTTCAATGCCTCGGCCGGTCTGTACGAGTCGCTCCTGCTCGTTTTCACGGCCTTCGAGAGCGAGGGCGCAGTCGTGGTATTGGACGAGCCGGCTACAAATCTCCATCCCGCAAAGCAGCGTGAGTTCGCGCGCCTTCTCACGACGCGACTCGCGACTTCGGGTGTCCAACTGTTCGTCATCACCCACGCCCCCTCGTTCGTCGACCGCCAGAACCTTCGAGGGCTGGTCAGGGTCGACCGCCCGTCGGGCGCCACTCGACTTCTCCCGATAGACAAGAAGGCGGGGTTCGCGTACGACGAGCTGGCAAGTCAGGCCCAGATCCTCCCAAACCTGATCCCGATGCTATTCGCCCGGAAGGTGATACTATTCGAGGGAGACCAGGAGGCCCGTTCGCTACCAGTGTGGTTCCGGAAGATCGAACCCGGGATAGAGCCTGGAGACCTCGGGATCGATACGGGTGACGGAGGCGGCGACCCGAAGTTGGTAATGCACGCAAAGGCGCTCAAAAAACTCGGGATTCCCTTCGCTATTGTCGGCGACCGGAAAAACAAGAAGGCGCTGAGGGCCTTCACTCCGAATGTGTTCACCGTCCCGTACTCGGACTTCGGCCGGATGGTCCGAAAGGAGTGCGAGCCGGAACTCAACCGAGTCTACACGCGCAAACCATGGCCCGACAAGATCGGAGCCGACGCCTGTCGGCGAGTCGCTGAGCTGGGCAATCCTCCACCCTCCGTGATCGCTCTCTGGGATCGAATCAAGTCATTCATCGACGAGCCCCTCTAACGGGCCGGAAACCACCGCGGTTCAACACTAACTCGGACCTGGAGCTGACCCGGGGGTCAATTCTTCGTCAGTAGCTCCCGTGCGGCGTGGGCGGCAAGTGCTGGACGCTATCCCCGTCTTTTCGCCGTCGATAAGGATGGACGGACAAGTAGTTGGCCGGACTCATTGAGATACCTGGCGACCAAAATCGGGCTGACTTATCTGGAAGGACGATTATCGGGCCACTGGCCCAGCGCGAGATGTCACCCACGGGATTGACCACATTTCCAGTTGACTTCGGACTGGCACCCGACTACGTCGAGTCGGCGAGCAGGCTACCGGTCTCCTTCCCGACCGCACTCTGCGAACTTATCGACAACTCGATAGCGTCGACACCTTCGGGGGCTCCCGGGTTCGGAGTCGACCTCTACATCCATGAGACCCCGGCGGACTCGCTGCGCATCATGCTGTCGGATGCCGGCCCGGGCATGCCTCCCGGCTATGTCGAGCGCGGCCTCTTCTTGCTTGGGGGGAAGCCTGCCCTACCGCCCGGGCCGTTTGCGTCTCTGAACGAGCACGGCCTAGGCCTCAAGCAGGCACTCCCCAGGCTAGTTCGTGACTCAGGTTACGTGTTCGAGTTGCGTTCTGGTTTCCGAGGTACTCCGGGTTCACCGATTGAGTACAGCCACATCCAAGGCGTGCTCACAACCGATCCCCTCCGCAAGATGAGCGGGCACCGGTGTGACCTACTCGCGGCTAAGCGGCTCCATGCGGGAGAAGCTCACTTCAATGCGGGGGTAAAGCCACGAGGTTGGAATCCGAATACCGGAACGCGACTCATCTTCGACTGCTCCAAGGGGTGGGCATACGAGGGTTGGCAGTCCCCGTTCGGGATAGATCCCTCCTCAGTTGATTTCAAACGCTTCGCACAGCTGCTCAACGAGCATCTTGGGGTCACGTACCGGCATTTCCTTTCCCCCACGGGCAGGTTTGCCCTAGGTACTCCGGAACTCGATTAAGTGCCGATACTGGGCCGCCACGGGCCGTGCTCTTGGCCAATTCGAGATCAAGCCAGTCGAAGTCCCCTATGAACCTGGCAAGTCGAAGTCAAGCACCTTCGCAGTGTCTAACGGAGCCGTCTCCATCGACGTCTCGTACTCGAGGGGAATATCGGACGCTGCGGTGTCCGCTACCAGGCAGGCATTCCACAAGATCAATCCCAGGGCCCAAGGCTATGACTTGGTCGTCAACGGCAAGGTACTCCAGTCCGCCGTTCTTGAGGAGGTCTGGGGGCGCAACAAACATCCCGGCCTCAACACTCTCACGGGCGAGATCATCTTTGAGGTGACCTCGGGAATCCTTCACACTACATCCACGAAGGATGGTCTTGACTGGAACCAGGACATCCTCGACGATGTTAGGACGGAGATTCGCAAGCTCGACTGGAGCGCTGAACATGTAGTTGACATGTTCAGGCCGCCCCCACCAGCACCGCCGAAGTCTCGATTTCGGTGGGCGGGGCACGAAACGACCCTACACAAGCTCTTGGAGAGGGCGTGTCTTGCCGCGTATCCGACTTCCACCACGCGCCGTCCTCACTCCGCGTGGCCGATGGCGTCGACGGGCATCGATCCCAGAACTGCTGCGGATCTGACTTTTGACGATCATCGCGGGTTCATCGTAATGGAGGTGAAGAAGGGTTACGTGGAGCCGCTTGACCTGTATCAGCTTCGACTCTATCGGGACGGTTTCTGCTTTTCGCGAGCCCCAAAACACCCGAGTTTCGGTTTGCTCATTGGCGACAGCGAACCGCCCGGGGTGAAGTGGTTGAGAGCTTACCTCAACCGACAGAAGGACCCCTGTGGAACCCTCTATCAGCTTCAGTTCCGACCGCTTAGTTTTTTCGGGCTTCCGCCACGTTATCCGGGGGGGTCCGCAAACGTTTCCGCGATGAGGAGTCTAATCGAGAAATTGTTGGGCCCATAGCCAGTCCTTACGACGTGACCTCCGGGTCCGTTTACCGTCAGAGGGGGAACCGTGGACGCGCGTCGAAAGCCCTGATTTCGATCCTGAATGCGGACCAGTCTCCTGTCGAACGAGTTGGCACTGAGCGCGACCGATCCTGGCGCGGCTCGTTGCTTTTCTGACACCGTCGTGGTGCGTTCGGACTCGCTCACATCTCTTCGGACGGAACAGACAACGTAGCGGCAGCACCGTTCCACGCATTCTCTCGCCAATCAGGCGCGGGGGCCATCCGCCCCAGACCTGGCTGGGCGGTGGGGCATTCGCGCTGGGGAAAACTAAGGGTGCCTTGGCGGGACCCTTGAAGACTGGACCGAATCGTGAAATGGTTGAGCCCTTCTAGGTGCGCTGACAAAGCTGAGAAGTGTTCCACGTATGGGATTGGACTACTAGGTTGGCACGGAGGAGTAATTCACAACGCTCGTGAGGTTCCACATCGACGTGGAAGACAGTGGGGCCGCCGTCAGAGCCTATACGGAGGCTCTACGAACCAAGGTTGTAGGGGTCAACTGGGCTAGACTATCCTGACCGGTTGTTCGGTCTTGGGTTTGAGGACTTTGATATCGTAGTCAACAAGGACTTGGTTTGCCGCCCACCTAATGGCTTCCAAGAACGCAATCATCCCGGCCGTGGACTCAGGGACGATTGAGATGTTGTATACGTCGGTGGAAGTGTCAACGTCCATGGTAAAGCGAATCCCTTTGGGAACCTGGAACTGCTGTTGCTTTACTACGACGGTCTTTGTCTTGGGCGGCTCAACGGTAGTTCTGCGGTTAGGTTGCTTCTCCTCAGTCTCATTCCCCCGCGCTTGAACCCCCACCCGAGTACTCTCCTGCATCCCGTTCATCGAATCATCTCCGCGCATAATACCTCGAGCTCACTCGCAAGGTGCTCCCACTTGAGTTTCGGGGGCACCCCCCCACTCCCTTTGGGCGACCCCAGAGACTTACCCAAGCAATCAGCTGCGTCATCGACGTTGGCGAACCACTCATAGCCTAGTTGATGCGGGTATCCTGCCGAGATCGGACCAAGAAGGACGAGTGAAATTCATCCCAATGGCTTAGAACCTCTCGATGGACTGGGAAGTCTGTCATTATGGTTGGAGTGCCGCACGACGCGGCTTCCGCCATCGGCGAGTTGAAACCCTCCGCGGTGGTGAGGCTAACCACAGCAGTCGCGGAACGGTACAGTCCTGCCATATCGCCTTCCGTCATGCCGATTGTGTGGCCCGAGAATCCCGCCCCCGACCGAAGGGCGATTCGTCCCTTTCCCCATAGACCGGCCGCCTTGACTATCTCCTCAAGTCGAAAAAAGCCTTCAGATGGTGAGTGCAAATAGAGAATGGCATCGGAGTCGTACCTTTCGAGGAACGACTTGAAGGCCAGGATAAGCAACGGCTGCATCTTTCGACCGGTCGACCAATTGGTCGCGACTTGGACAAACAGGGGAACATCTGAGGGAAGACCGAACCTATCGAGGGTTTCCGGTTCAGCTTTCCCGGCGTGATAGATGTCGGGGTTTACGCCTGGGTAAAGCCGCCTCATGCGCGTCCGCGGCGCGCCACATCTAGTGAGTACTTCCAGTCCCCAGTCAGTTGTCACAGTCGTAAGGTCGGCTTCGGAGCTTACGGTGTCGACGAAAAAGTCCGGATAGTAATCGTGATCCACCGGCGTGTAAGCCATGAATTTTCCTCCGAACCTATGCGCGATAGGCATCAGGTGGTAGGGCTTTGCCGCTGACTCTTCCGATAACACCCAGTTGTCACGGATGTGAACGGTTACATCGGGTCTGAAGGTGGAGAACGCCGACTCTCGCGCATAGGCGTCATTGAAAGCGATAACATGAACCCCCTCGACTTCCCGAGGGGGGCCGACGTGCTGAAGCCCAAAGTTCGCAACGACGTGCCCCCTGCGAACAAGCCAACTCCCGAGCTCGAGTGTTTGCTTACCGTAATCGGTGGGGAATGTGCAGAGGTCCCCGGCGAGAGCGATTCTCATTCGTTTTGCGAGTGGACTCGCCTACATGAATGCTTCCGAAATATCCTGGAGTCTCAGAGGGGGCCGCCGAGAGGGCGCGTGTCGATTCCATCTGCCAAGCCCCAGCCCTCGTCCGCTCCGCCTGAGCCTGCAGGGCTGCTAGTTTCCCTGTGCCCAGACCTTGTCCTTGATTGCCGTTCCTTCCGTGAGAATGATTCACGATCCCCTAGGGCCCCCAAAGGTCAAGGGAAAGCTGGCCCTCAAAGGTTGTGATTTTCACTTGGCCCGACGACACTCATATGTGGAAATCGGACATATCTGAGTCGTATCTTCGCCGAGGGCTTATGTTGCGGGAGACCCAATACAACGAACGTGCGCGCTTCAGTTACCGCGGTAATGGCCGCCCTGATCGTTCTCTTGGGAGCCTCAACTCTGGCCCCGATTTGGGAGGAACAGTTAGGCGATGGGAACGCTCCTGTGGGCCACCAGTACGGCTCGGCCTCATCACTGCCGATGCAGGGTAGGTCATCTAGCGTCCGAGATGGTGCTAAGACAGGCGTAATGGACCCGAAGTCGGCAGGAAGTCAGCCGACGAAGTGTCTGCTTGGTGGCAGCCACGATTCTGGGTGCGGCGAATTGTTGAGCAGCAGGAGCTCGACATCTGCGTCCGGCCCGGTTTGGACAAATCTCAGCACCCCGGGCGGGCCACCCCCCCTCTATGATCTCTCGATGGGATATGATGCAGGCGACGATCAGACCGTCGTTTTTGGAGGATTCAACCCTGCGGCGACTGCGGTCAGCTATACTTGGACTTTCACCAATGGGACGTGGACGAATCTAAGCCCCCAGCTCACTCAGTTCCCTTCCGCTCGGGGTGGCATGTTAATGACAGACGACCCAACCGATGGGTACCTCCTCGCATTTGGGGGTAATGGGATGGCTTGTTCTCCCTCGGAATATTATGGTTGCGCAGACACATGGACCTTCGAAGGCGACTCTTGGAGCTTGACTAATGCAAGTGCACCGATTCCAGCGGCAGGAAGAACTGGATTTTCGATGGCGTTCGACTCTTCGTCGTCTTACGTCCTGCTCACTGATGGGTGGGCTACTTGGAAGTGGTCAGGAGCGAATTGGACGCCATTTTGCGCCAGCCCCTCTAATTGTACTTTGTTCATACCTGGTCCGGACATGACTGGGTCCCTAAGCGACGACCCGGCCCTCGACGGCCTACTGTGGTATGGCGCTGGATTCACCTGGGTTTTTGCGTCGGGAAACTGGACAAACGTCTCGGCGACCGCGGGACAAGCACCCTCTGGCGCCAACGGACAGCTTGTCTATCCCCCCGCCTCGGGGGTCCCACTTCTCGTGGTGACGGGGGGCTATAGCCAAAACGTGACGCTAGACCAATTCGCTAACGACAGCTGGACAGTTGTCTCAAGCGGGTTTTCGCCTCCCGCCCGTTCCGAGGCAGGTATTTCGTACGCTGGTTCGGCAGCTGATATCCTGATGTTCGGCGGCTGGAACCTCTTCGGGCCCACACGAATCTTGAACGAGACTTGGGCATGGGGGTCGAGCCCGCCAATTAGCGGGCTCAACATCTTCGTTCAGCCGACGGTCCCTGAGCCAGCGCAAGTGGCGACTTTCAACGAATCCTTCGTCGGCGGTGTTGCCCCTTTCGGATACTCTTGGGGCTTCGGAGATGGAAACACCAGTTTCGTCCCAACTCCTATTCACAGTTTCGACGCAATCGGGCACTACTCAGTCCAGCTATGGGTCAACGACAGTGGCGGGCACCACGCATTCGCCCAACTGACCGTCAAAGTTTACGTTCCGCTTTCGATCCGAGTACTTCCGGGTGTCCCCCGCCATTCCTGCGCTGGGTCAGCCGGTGAATTTCTCGGTGCTGGCCACTGGTGGGACGCAGCCGTACCTTTACTCGTGGTCATTCGGGGACGGAGGGACGGGGGGAGACCTTCCTAACATTACCCACCTCTACACGACAAACGGCCCATTTTACGCCCAGGTTACTGTGACTGACGGTCTTGGAGCCACGGTCAAATCAGGGCAGAACCTGTCCATCCGCCTCCAGGCGATTGCTGGGATCGAGCCTTCGAATTCTAGCTCGCCTCTTACGGTGGAATTCATCGGGCAAGCCCAGGGTGGCGTTCCGCCATATACATTCGACTGGTCATTCGGAGATCATTCCCCAAACTCGACCTAGCCAGAATCCGACCCACTCATACTCCTTCGCAGGGGAATATGTCGTGCGGCTCTCCATCACCGATGGAGCGGGGAACCGATCCACTAGTGAACTTTCTCTTCAAGTGGGGGCTGAGTCGACTAGTCCAGTCGGGCCGTCGGGAAGCACGTGGTGGGGCTGGCCCCTTGCCCTAGGGCTGACGGCCGCTGTGGGGGTGGGTGTTGCAGGTGCATGGGTGATTACGTTCAGGAGACGACGATCGCTGCGGAGTGAGGTTAAACGCTGGGTGGACGAGCTCTTGAACGAGGAGCCTTAAGGCAATTCTCCCTCAGGAATCTGATTCCGTTGCACGCAGTTTGGCCGAAAGCTCAAAGCGAGATGCTGACTTACCATGCGGCAGTCGGTTTGAATCTCGGGATAAGTCGGTGCGAGTGTGATCTGGGGATATCTGGGAGTCGGACTCGCGGTAGGCGGAGCCGCCGGCTGGGCCCTCAGGTCGATTCTGTTTCGACCTTCTCGCTCCAGCGACAGAGTTGGCGAAAACACAAGAACTCCACTAATCCCCGCCCCTCCAGAACAGACTGAATCAGTCGCTCATTCCAGCCCTAGGGCAACTAATCTTGGGAAGGTAGTTTCACCCGGAGCCGCAACAGTCGCCCGAGTGGTTTTGCATCTCTACTCACTTGGAAGGCTCGGACCGGACGAGGTCGCTAGAGTTGGGTTCACTCAAGGAGGAATGGCAGAAGCCCTGCAGATTAAGCAAGGAACATTGGCCCGGATCTTGACACGGCTTGTGGCAGCGGACGTGGTCGAGTGCCGGACACAGCATGTCTCGGGTCATGCCCGCCGATTGAAAGTCTACAGGTTGACAGCTGCGGGAGAAGCCTTGGCACGAGATTTTCGGAGACACCCGAGAAGCCAGTACTTGGCCATCCCTCGCCTGAACTAGTCGCCTGATTTCTCGGGTTGCCGGTGGACGCCGGCGTTGAAGAGGGATACACCGCGGACGACTCGGTGTGTACCCAAACGTCCGCGGCGGCGGTCGTGAGACCGCAACAAGGGGAGCTCGCCACCGAGAGAAATATCCACCGACCCAGCACGCCCGTCGGCGAACCCGACCGCTCACCGATCGGGAGGTGCGCCGTCAGGCGCATCATTGGCTCCTCCCCCTACTCGCCTCCGCCCTCGCCAGCCCGTTCTCCTCGCCGGTCCGCCGCGGCGTCGCCGACCTGATCCTTCGCGCCTCGGCCCAGCGGCTTTCAGTCACCCGGGCCCGGGCTCACTCTCGTCAGGGTCCTTCGGACCGACACGCCCGTCGGGTGCTCCAACAACTCGACCTCGGCCGCACTCAGCATGCGCTGACGCGCGCCTTGCGCGAACAAGCTCGGCCGTACGTCCCTCGCCACCCGGTCGATGTCGCCCTCGGCTTCTACGACATCCACTACTACGGCGGGCCGATCGACCCGGCCCACCCGCAATTCGTTAAGACGCAGGAGTCCCGCGGGACCCACCGGACCTACCACTACGCCACCCTCGACCTGCTCCTGCCGAACTTCCGGCTTACGGCATCGGTTCGCTACGTCCGCGAGCGGGGCCACCGCCGCCGAGCGGTCGCCCGGGCGCTCGAGGACACCCGGCGGTGCGGCGTCCAGGTCCGCCGCCTCTACCTGGACCGCGAGTTCTACGAATACGATACCTTGAGCTGGCTGAAGGCCGAAGAATACACGGTCCTTACCCCCCATGCGCTTGGGTTCGAGACAGCGCAAGAAGTGGGAGCGGGGCCAGTGCTCCTACGTCACCGAGCACACCCTTCGAGACCCTCGGCGGAGGGGCGAGTCCCTCGGCTTACGGATGCATGTGGTCGTCCGCTACCAGAAAGGGAAGAAGTGGAACAAGCGAGGAGCGCAGTACCTCGTCTACGAGGTGATCGGCCACGTGGCGAACGATGCGATCCGCGACGTCCCTCTCCACTCGACCCATGCCCTCTACCGAAGGAGGTTCGGCATCGAGACGTCGTACCGACTGCTCGGTCAGGCGCGAGCGATCACGACCAGTCGGTCCCCGGCGCTCCGACTCCTCTACGTCGGGGTCTCCCTGCTGCTCCAGAACGAGTGGGTGATCCTCAAGCTCCGATTTACGAGCGAAGGACGGCAAGGCCCGACAGGGTTTGTCGTCCACGAAGAGTTGTTGCGGTTCGCCACACTCCTCGAGTGGCTCGCGAGCGCGGTGGCCCGACGACTGGGTTCAACTCGAGAGATCTATCGTCCGGGGCGGTTCCCCCATCGCCTCCGCGCGATGGGGATCGCACCCATGTGAGCCGCGGCTACCTTCTTGACCTCGGTCGAGGTCAGGAATGGCATGCCCCGAGCAGGGTCTCAAGCGAATAGCCGGCGAGTGCCGTCCTCCCCCCGTACGGCGTACCAGCTTCGGATCACCCTCCTCGGAGCCCGTCCGCCGATCTGGCGACGGGTCTGGGTGCCCCCGGGCGAGTCCGCGGAGTATCTCCACGACGTGATCCAGACGGCGATGGGATGGTACGACAGCCACCTCCATCAGTTCCTCCTCGGTGAGCGACCCAACTACATCTCGGTGGAACCACCGGATCCTGAGAACCTCGGGGATCATCCGAGCGTGGACTCAAGGCACATGCCCATTCGGGCACTTCTCCAACGAGGCGGTGGTCGTGTTCTCTACAACTACGATTTCGGTGACGACTGGATGCACGAGGTGCGGCTCGAGAAGGAGGTTCCTCTCGAGGAGAGAGCCTTCCTGCCGCAGTGCCTGGAGGGGAAGAGGGCCTGCCCTCCGGAGGACTGCGGGGGCGTCTATGGCTATGCCGACATTGTGAGGATGCTCAAAGATCCGAAGTTCAAGCCGGCGGGTAGTTCCCGAGAGGAACTCCTCGAGTGGTTGGGCGACGAGTTTGACCCTGATGCGTTCGATGCAGAGGTGGTGAACGCCCAGTTCAGGCCGACACGAAGGACCGCACGAAGAGCCCGAACGAAGGTGAAGAAGTCAACCTAGTCCCCGGTCGGGGATGGCCAAGTACTGGAATCGGGACAGGGTTGGACCACACTACTGACCGTTCTAGTAGATGCATTGATATCGACGGACCGGCTATCCCCTGGGCGTGGCGCGCTGGGCACAACAGCATCGTGACACGCTCGTCCTCGAGGAACGACGGCTCAAGGGCCTCCAACTGCTTCGTCAGGGAATTCGACCGGCCGAGGTCGCCCGCCGCTTGGCAGTCTCGCCTCAGGCGGTCGATCACTGGAAGCGGCGCCTCGAGACGATGGGCCCGGAGTCCCTTCGCGCCCAACCTCGGCGCGGCCGGCTCCCCTTCGTCGAAGCGAAGAAGATGGCCACGCTCCCGGCGATCCTGGCGCGCGGCGCCCAGTTGTTCGGATACCAGACGGACCTCTGGACCCTTCGAAGGATCGCGTCCGTTCTCGAGAAGGAGTGGGGGGTTCGCTACAGCAAGAGCGGGGCTTGGGTCCTCCTCAAACGCACGGGGTACTCGTGGCAGCGACCCTCACGCCAGGCCCGGGAGAAGGATCTCGTCCGGGTGGCTCATTGGAAGCGCTACACTTGGCCCCGGCTCAAAAAAAAGCCCGGCAGCGTCGAGCGGTAATGGTCTTCGTCGACGAGAGTGGTCTCTCGCTCATCCCGTACAACGCGAAGACCTGGGCACCGGTGGGGAACACCCCGGTGCTGATCCATCAGGGGCGTTGGCCGAAGGTCTCGGCCATCGGCGGGATCACCTCTCGAGGCCGCCTCTATCTCAAAGTGCGCAAAGGCTCCATTCGGGGTCCGCAGGTGATCGCCTTCCTCCGGCACCTGCAGCGCCACATCCGGCGGCGGCCGATCATGATCTTCTGGGACAACGGCCAACCTCACCGGGCCAAGCTCGTTCGGGCGTTCCTCGAGAAGAATCCTCGGATCGAGGCCCACCGACTTCCGCCCTACAGCCCGGACCTGAACCCCGAGGAGTGGGTGTGGGCCCATCTGAAGAAGCACGAGCTGGCGAGCTTCGCCCCCCACGACCTGAAGGAGCTGAAGCGGGGCGTCCGCCTGGCGGTAGTACGGATGCGAGATCGTCCCAAGCTCCTACTGAAGCTCGCCGGCTCCTCGAAGTTGCCCCACTGAATCGCACGAGACGATGTGGTCAGCACGATCTGCCGTCAGGGAGGGGCAAGACAACTTCTCGACGGTCAGTAATCTCTGAATCCCCTTCGGAGATCGCCATTATGGCAGCGTCAGCCAACCGCGAGTCAATTTGGCGGTTCCGAAACCTATCTCGGCTTACGGACCTGAGATTCCGGGTTGCGCCGGTTCTTGAACCCATCCTAATCTATCCGTGCCGCTTACCCATTGACTGCCTTGACAGCACTTCCGAGTGTTGGCACGGTTTCCGGGGTCGTCTCTTCGGGTACCACGTTCGCCCCTCTCAACCCTCGCCCAGACTGTCACAGGCGGGGCCATCATCTATCTCCAAGTGGCGATGTATGGGTCATCCCCGAGCGTTAGCTCCATTACTGATTCGCAGGGAGGCGTATACGAGAAGGTCGTAGCGGGCGCCAACGGCTCAGTCTACATGGCCGTTTACCGCCGCACCAGTCCCTTAGCGGATTCCTCCTCCTCATTCACCGTCGCCGCAACGCCTAGCGCCTCCGTCCCGATCGAGATGGTCGCCATCGAGGTGTGGAACGACGGAGGGGTCGACACCATGAGCTCCGTCCACTCCGGCACGGGTACCTCCGAGACGTCGAGCGTGGCGACCTCCGTCACCAATGACCTTGTCCTCTTCCTCGGCGCCGACAACTCCGGCAGTGGGCCAAGCTGGGGATCGGGCCAGACGGGCATCATGGGGTATCCCGCCACCCCTCCACCCAACGTTACTGCTTGGGGAAGCTACCAATCGCAGGTGTCTCCCGGCACCGCCAACTCGACACGCACTATCTCCACGTCGAAGGCCTGGGTGGCGGCGAGCATCGCCGTCTCGCCTCAGGTCCCGTGGTCCGCCCTCGCCGGGAAACCGTTCGTGACGGTCTCGTCGATTGGAACATTGACCACCCCCGCCTCTACCCTCCCCAACAACGGCGCCGACTTCGGCCCCGACACGCCCCTCACTGCCACCAGCGGCATCCAGGAGGCGCTCAACGCGGTGGTGAATGGGGGAACTGTCTACATCCAGGGCGGAACGTACACCCTTAACGGACCCATCTCGCAGACGGGGAGCTACCAGGTAGTCAATTTCGAGGCGGGCACCACGTTGCAGATCGGATCGATGTTCCCGACGTCGGGCCTCGGCACGTGGGCCGGCGTGATCATCGTCGGATGGAACCTGGCGAACACCGAAGCATACCACCACTGCTACTGGTACGGCAACGGCACTGTCCTGAACCTCTCCGGGATCCCAAACAACGTTTACGGAATCGCGATCGTCGGCAACGGACCGATGAACGGGGGCCCAAGCCCGGCTCCATTCATGCTCCGCGTCGATGGGTTCGAGGATCTCCGGAAGCTATGCTCCTGGCGGTAACGATCAGGTCTTCATTGCTTGCGCAAACGGCAATGGAACGAATCCGACGACTATAGACCAGACTCTCAGGGAAGTAAGGGTCAGTAGGATTTACACACACAACATCGCACCGGGATTCAACGGCGCCGGGATAACAGTGCGCGGATCCGTCAGGGGAGTTGAAATCGAGGATTGCTTCGTCGATTGTTCATCGGCAGCCGCCACCGATACCTACAACGCGATGTTCTTTGGCTGCCCACAGGGCGACAATCAAGGAATTGTTGTGAGGAGGACCGTCGTACTGTCCAACGGGACGTCTGGAAACGCACTATTGCTGGCGGGATCACTTGACACTGCGGGGCACACCAAAACGCAGGGTGTCCTTCTCGAGGATTGCACGTTTCAGGCAGGTACCTCGGGCACAGCCAATGTTGGGCAGGGTCAAGGCGGAATTTACGTCACTGACGAACAATCCGTGAACGCCATAAATAACGTAGAGTTCGTGAGGTGTCAGTTCATACGAACTGCAGTGGGGACTTACTCGCTCAACAATTCAATATTCGGATACCTCAGGTTCCGGAAGGGTTCCATCCCCCCGAACTTTCCTCCTGGCCCGCTTGCCGGTAGAGGTCCGGGGGAGTCCCCTACGACAGTCTCGATCGGGGCCAGCTCCCCCGCGACATACATTGCGACGGACGGGTTCGAAATCGACGCCATCGTCACGGGCGGGGCGGTTTCTGGTATCACCCTAAACGGCTCGGCTACCTCTGTCGGATTCAACAGTGGAATTATCCGGCTGAGCGACGGGGATTCTCTGACGATTTCGTTCACTCCAGGCTCTGCTCCGACTGTGACGAAGATTGCGGCCTAGAGCCGGTCACTTCCTAAGACGCGATCTTTGTCATTGAGGGGGCAGAGGTGAACGTTACAGTAAGAGCATCCCCGGACCTGAGTGGGAAAATTCCCGCCGTTCGACCGGTCGCTCCACCATTAAGAGTGACGGATGAGATGGAACCGCCACTTAGGAGAACCCGTTCATCGAGGCCATCCACATTCACGTACTTGTATGGCGAACTCCCAACAGATACGGTGGTCGGACTCTCTCCAGGACCTCGACCTCCCATTGGAGGACTTGGAATGGGGGTAGGCACGGAACCATCAGTGAAACGAACATAGCCGAACTTCGAACCGGCACTTCGATTGCTCCCTCCACATCCGATGAACTGGCAGCGGACAAAATCCACGTTCAGGACAAAAGCCGTGCCTTGAGACTGATAGGTTTGTGTGTTGATGTCATCGATATAGATGCCACCGTCGCCGCCTATAGCATGGGACCCGCCAACAGCAACAAACGTGCAGTCCTGAAACTCGACACCCTGGGTGAGAGTTCCGCCCACACCATCTTGCGTCCCCTGGACCTCCAGTACCTGCTGACCATTATACGCGGCTCCCGGGGCGGTGGCCACAACACGACGAAATGTGATGCCGTATTGATTCCCTTGTGGGCACGCTATGAAGAGGATGGATGGACCGCCAGTTCCCGTTGCAGCCGAACCGTCAATGTAGCAATCCTCAACATCGACGCCTCGAACTGAACCTCGAACAGTGAGCCCAGCCGCGCTGAAGTTTGCTGCGAGCCCGTGGACGTAGATGTGACTCAGCTTTACGCTGTTGAGGGTCTGAGTGAAGGAGGTTGGCCTCGCACCGTGCCCGTTCGCGCAAGCGATGAAGATTTGGTCTTCGCCCCCAGACCCGCTGTATGACCCAGAGATCTCGAACCCATCGACGCGGAGCATGAATGGAGCCGGGCTTGGGCCCCCGTTCATCGGTCCGTTGCCGACGATCGCGATTCCGTAAACGTTGTTTGGGATCCCGGAGAGGTTCAGGACAGTGCCGTTGCCGTACCAGTAGCAGTGGTGGTATGCTTCGGTGTTCGCCAGGTTCCATCCGACGATGATCACGCCGGCCCACGTGCCGAGGCCCGACGTCGGGAACATCGATCCGATCTGCAACGTGGTGCCCGCCTCGAAATTGACTACCTGGTAGCTCCCCGTCTGCGAGATGGGTCCGTTAAGGGTGTACGTTCCGCCCTGGATGTAGACAGTTCCCCCATTCACCACCGCGTTGAGCGCCTCCTGGATGCCGCTGGTGGCAGTGAGGGGCGTGTCGGGGCCGAAGTCGGCGCCGTTGTTGGGGAGGGTAGAGGCGGGGGTGGTCAATGTTCCAATCGACGAGACCGTCACGAACGGTTTCCCGGCGAGGGCGGACCACGGGACCTGAGGCGAGACGGCGATGCTCGCCGCCACCCAGGCCTTCGACGTGGAGATAGTGCGTGTCGAGTTGGCGGTGCCGGGAGACACCTGCGATTGGTAGCTTCCCCAAGCAGTAACGTTGGGTGGAGGGGTGGCGGGATACCCCATGATGCCCGTCTGGCCCGATCCCCAGCTTGGCCCACTGCCGGAGTTGTCGGCGCCGAGGAAGAGGACAAGGTCATTGGTGACGGAGGTCGCCACGCTCGACGTCTCGGAAGTACCCGTGCCGGAGTGGACGGAGCTCATGGTGTCGACCCCTCCGTCGTTCCACACCTCGATGGCGACCATCTCGATCGGGACGGAGGCGCTAGGCGTTGCGGCGACGGTGAATGAGGAGGAGGAATCCGCTAAGGGACTGGTGCGGCGGTAAACGGCCATGTAGACTGAGCCGTTGGCGCCCGCTACGACCTTCTCGTATACGCCTCCCTGCGAATCAGTAATGGAGCTAACGCTCGGGGATGACCCATACATCGCCACTTGGAGATAGATGATGGCCCCGCCTGTGACAGTCTGGGCGAGGGTTGAGAGGGGCGACGTGGTACCCGAAGAGACGACCCCGGAAACCGTGCCAACACTCGGAAGTGCTGTCAAGGCAGTCAATGGGTAAGCGGCACGGATAGATTAGGATGGGTTCAGGGGTCGGTGCCCGAGGCCCATTCGGGCAGCCGAAAGGGGGCAGACAATCGGACTCTGGGCCATCGTGAATCGTCGCGAGATTCGGACCAAGGCGTTCAGATCAGAGTGAATCCAATCTCGGGGGACCTTGACCAAGGGGTCGACGCGGCGCGCTTGAGTAGTTTGTGCCGCCGGAACCCCATGAGAAGCGCGAATCCGGTGGCGACCCCCGGAGCGACCCCAAGCGCCTAGTTTTGGGACAGAACGTAGCCGTTCGATCACACCCTGAGGGTCTCTGTCACCATCAGACTCGCTGGAAGAGGGGGTGGGGTTCGGTCACGACGCATGCGGGTCGTCGAAGTCTGCCCAGTTGACCTTCGGCGAAGGTCATACGAGCCGCATTTGGGATAACCTCCCTCTGGTACCGCTCCTCGGACACCAGGAAGACCCACAGGACGCGCACACACAGAGGGGAAACGGCCCGTTCCGGGCCGTTTTCGTCCCCGGGCCGAGTGTCCTCCTATCGGGCCGAGCGCTGGCCTCGCAGTGAGATCGAATGTTAACGAACCGGTGGGGTCCTTGTGGACTCCGGACCCGAAACGACCCATGTGCCGGTTCGAGGTCGGAGTGGCGCCAATTGGCTCCGGCGAGCCACCGTTTCTCGTCAGAATTGGCGTCGGTGCCGCCCCCCTGTGCTTGAGCTTAGCTCACCTATCGGGTCCCCAGAAAGTCGCCTCGTCATCCCACAGAGACTCCTGACGTTCCCTGAGTTGAGTTCAAGCGCTGGGGGGAGTTGATGTTGACCAGTAGGTCCGGATCGTGAACTCCGGTCGTCTTTCCCGAGTTGAACTCAAGCGCTAGTACCGCGGGTAGTAGTATCGCCCGGGTCCGCTCCACGCCTCAGCCTTGGGGAACTAGAGCCTGGACCCGAGCCGGTCTGTCAGGGACGGGATCCAGGCGCAAGTTTGCCTCCGAAACGAACACCGGACGGGCCCCAACCACCCTCGTCGGTGAGTGGCGGTACCCGTGCTCCGCCCTCAGTTGGGCGGGGCCCTCAGGACGAACCGCTGGGAGTCCAAGGGCATGACCGCGGACCATCCCTGCTCCAAGAGGCGAGGCACCTCGTCCAGCGAGACGATCCGCTGCGCGGGGGCGCCGCCCACGGTCGGCCCCGCTCCTGCACGCGAACCAGGGGGGTCGACACTCGCCCTCTTCCCCTCGCGGGGGACCAACCGCGTCGAGATCTGGTCGGCGAGCTCGACCCGCTCCTTCTCCGACATCTGCGAGAGGTCAGTGTCCTCGGGTAGACCAAGTCCTTGGAGGAGGAGCCGCACGAAGTCGTCAGTATTCCGACGCTCCCCCGCGCCTCTCGCGGTCAACAGTGTCGCCATCGCCCGCTCGTACTCGGCCCGCATCGCCTCGATGACGTGGTCGGCAAGGCGCTTCCGAAGATTATAGCGGCCCGAGACTCCGAGGTCGTGTCCAAGTATCGCCTCGCGGGTGTCGTGGTCCATCCGACCGATGAGGAGTTGGGTCGAGCAGTAGCTACGGAGGACGTACGGGCGCCACCGAACCCCCTCCGGGCAGACCGATTGGAGGGCCTTGCGAATCCCGAGAACCACCGACTTAGTTGTCACGAACGAGCCGACGCCCTTCCCTTCGGTGTTCCGGGCGCCGAGCGAGGTGAGCGCTACCAACGGTGAGGCAGGGGCCAACTTCTCTCCCGCCGCCTGCCGCTCCCCCAGATAGGACAGGATCGCGTCTGCGGCCTCAGGAGTTCCGAAGGTCACGTACCCTTGACCCATCTTGGACAGCCTTGATGGTACCTGAACGAGAAACGCCGGATGCCCGTCGGGAAGTTCGAATCTTGGTCGGTGGCTGCTCGCCGTGAGTTCCGGAAGGTCGGCGAGGGTGAGACCATCGGTGCCCCCGTCGTTCCCGAGGGCCCCCGGGCGGAGACCTGCGTGGGCCATCAGGAGGGCGCAGACTCGCCCCCGAGGCGATAGCGCCCCGAGGATCAGTCGGAGTTGCTCGGGAGTCGGTACCCGCTCCCGGGCGAGCGACTCCGCTTGGTAGGCCCTTCGCAGCTTCGGAAACTGACGGAAGTTGACGTTGTTGAAGAGGAGCCAGTCCCGGACCCCCTTGAGGGTCTTGGCGAGATACGAGTCGAGTTTCTTGAGACCGTGAAGGTAGGAGGCGTACGCGATCAGGAGGTCCCGCAGCTCGTCGGGCCGGTTCCTGGCCAGCTCAACGAGGCTCGCAGGTGTCAGTCGGGTTCGGTAGAGGAACAACCCGAGCTTCCGCAGGTTGACCTCGGCAGAGAGGGAAGATCGGAGCGCGTGGGCGTCTGTACCAACTCTGGACGCCCGGCTCCTTGAGGAGCGGGCGATGATCGAGCCGACCCTTCGGCTCTCGGAAACGTTCGAGGGAACGCGGCACAGTGGATGAATGGGGCCCCGGCTGATATGTACCCATAAGTGGACGGGCCCGAGGGGATTCGAACCCCTGACCTTGCGGTTAAGAGCCGCCTGCTCTACCGACTGAGCTACGGGCCCGCGGACGGTTCGGGGCGACTGGCCTCTCAGAGATAAAGGCTCGGACGGGGCGCGGGTTTACCCCGAGAGCCGTTCGAGCGCCGCGCCCACCATGAGAGGGAAGAGGACGGTGACGTCGCCCTCGACCGTGGAGTGTCGGGCCTTCGCTTTCAGCTTCCCCCACGAGATCGCCTCCCGGGTCCGGGCGCCGGAGAGGCTGCCGTCCCACTCGACCGCGGTCGTGAGGTAGAGGGCCGCGTCGAGGCCGTCGCGGAACTGGTTCCACCAGATCGTGTGGTGCTTCGAGATCCCGCCGCCGAGCATGATCGCCCCGCTCCGCTTCGCCTCGAAGACGAGGTCGGAGAGGAGCTGCTCGTCGGCGAAGAGGTCGAACGAGAGCCCCCGGTGGTCTTGCCAGTACAGCCAAGCCTGGGAGCCCACGGCCCCGTCGGTGATGCCGGGTACGACGACCGGGACCTTCCGGTCGTACGCCGCCCGCAGGATGCTCGTCTCGGCCGCCTTCGCGGGCAGCGCGGCGCCGATCGCCCGGCAGAGCTCGACCGTCGAGAGGGCGCGGGTCCCTGCCTTCCAGAGCCCGTCCAGGATGGGCCGCATCTTCCGCTCGATGATCGTTCCGTAGTTCGCCTCCGGGATGACGAGGTTCCCGAGCCGGTAGAGGTGGCGGCGGTGCAGGTCGACGTCGTCCAGGTCCCACGCACCGTGGTAGTACGGCCGGAACGAGCGGGCGAGGTCGTGGTCGAGCGTTCCGCACGTGGTGATGATCGCGTCGACGTACCCGTCCCGTACCAGTTCGGCGAGGACCCCCCGCGTGCCGGTCGCGACGATGTCGGCGGGGAACGAAAGGAACGTGGTCATCTCCTGGTCGGCCAGGATGCGCGCGAGGAGGTCCGTTCCCTCGGCGACGCCCTTCGCGCTGAACCCGCCGCCCGCCTCGAGGCGCCGGACGAAGGTGTCGAGGGAGGGGGCGTCATCGACTCGAACGTCCTCGACACGGCGTGGCATGGGAGGCCGGAGCCGCGCGGAGTTAAAGCGCTCCCGTGAAGCCGAGGCTCAAGGAGTGGAAGACGAGGACGAACGCGATCGAGTAGCCGAGGAGCGCTCCGCCGTTCAAGAACGGGAGGCCCGCCTGCGGGTTGCCCCGGAGGACGAGACGC
Source organism: uncultured Thermoplasmata archaeon (assembly GCA_963842165.1). Taxonomy (GTDB): domain Archaea; phylum Thermoplasmatota; class Thermoplasmata; order Lutacidiplasmatales; family UBA184; genus Lutacidiplasma. Next base: position 179,307 of record CAWJFK010000023.1, read on the forward strand.
ATGAGGACGGCGTACCCGACGAGCGAGCCGACCATCGCCGCGAGGGCGCACACGAGGTTCCCGCCCACCCCGAGGACCATCGGGTGCGACGGAAGCCAGACGAACGCGGAGGTGACGAGCGCCCCCGGGATGACGACGTCCCCGAGGCCCATGAAGAGCGCCGCCCGCTCGGTCGCCGGCTGGCCCCGCTGCTCCTTGAGCGAGGGGGCCGCGGTGTAGTCGTACCCCGCGGAGTCGGGCATCACCATCAGGATCGGGAGCTTCATGTCGACGACGACGTCCGCGAGCGAGATCATGTGCTTCGTCTGGTAGACGGCGATCGCGTCGTACACCATCAGCAGGAGGAGCAGGATGAAGACCGGGAGGATGGCGAACGAGATGCCGAGGATCGCGACGAGCGCCCCCGCGGCGAGAAAGCCGACGAGGTCGACGACCCACCACTGCGGTTCGAGGAGGAGCGCGAGGTAGAGCGTCGCGCTCACGGTCCCCCCGAGCACGAGCGCCCAGTCGATGTTGAGCTCGGCCGCGAACGGCGGAGGGAGGTAGCCCGGGATCGGGAGGATCGAGAAGGTCGCGAAGAGGGTGATGTAGAGGGCCGCGCCGATCCCGAGCAGGATGATCTGGCGGAGCGCGCCGGGCCCGCCCTTCTTGCGGACGAGGAAGAGGATCGCGAGGGGGGCGATGACGATGAGGGCGATGATCAGGAGCGGCGCGGTGACGCTCTGCGGGTTCGAGTTCGAGGCGAGGCCCTCCGATCGGAACGGGTCCGCGAGGATGAGCCCAACCGTCTGCGCCCCGACGTAGAGCGCGAGCAGGCCGAGCCAGCGGACGCTGCGCATCGTCGGTTACGGTTGCACGACGGCGTAGGCGTTGTTGCCGAGGACCTTGGTCACCTTCGCGTTCACGGTCGTGCCGCGCTGGTTCGCGCCGGTCACGAAGATGACGAACCCTTCCTTCTTGGCGACCCCGTCCCCGCGACGGCCGACGTCCTCGATCAGGAGACGATAGACCTCGCCCACCTCGACCGGCGCGCGCGGCTTCTCCGGCGCGACCACGCGGCGCATCGTGACGGGCCGCTGGGCGCCGCACGCCTCGCAGATGAGCATCGTGAGGCGGCCGTCCTTCGAGAGGTGCGTGTCGGGCCGCTTGCACTCGGAACAGATCACGTACTTGGCCGTGTAGTCCCGGATCCGCTGCGCGATCTGGTCCTTGTTGACGCGCGATTTCAGGACGCCCCGCGGCCCGTCGAGGACCCCGGGGCACCCGATCTCGCGGGCGAGGTAACCGATGACGTGCGCCGGCTCGCGGCGGAGGACCGCGGTGATCTCTTGGAAGTTCCGGATGACCGTGTTCTTGCCGTCGCTCATGACGTCGGGCTCGGGCACCTGGAACCGCTCGCCGCCGGTCCGGACCGGCGGGAGCTTCGTGTGCGCTCGCTCAAGGAGGGCCTGGTATGCTTCCATCGAGAACAGTGTAGGAACCGAAATGCGGGGGATAAGGGTTCCCCGCGCGATCGACTAGGGGTCCGGAAAGTCGCGCAAGGTCTCCCAGACCCGTCCGAGGTCCTTCTCGGTCACGACGTGCGTCGCGCCCCGTCGCACGGGCTCGTCCTCGGGCAGGAAGGCGACGCCGACGCGGCTCCGGCGGAACATGCCGACGTCGATCTCCGAGTTGCCGACGGACGCGGTGGCCTCCACCGGGATCCCGAGGTGGTGCTGGAGCCCGGCGAGCACGCCCTCCTTGCCCCAGATCGGCACCCGGACGATCCCCTCCCCGGTGAGGCGGCCCGCGTCGGTGACCCGGAAGCCGTTCGCGAGGACCAGGTCGATCCCGAGCTGGCGCGCGATACGGTGCGCGAGCAGGTCGATCCCCCCGCTGATGATCGCCGTGTGCACGCCGTTCGCTCTCAGCCCCGAGATCAGCGTGGCGGCCCCCGGCATGAGTGGGACGCGGTCGAGGATCGTCTCGAGGTCCCCGACCGTCAGGTCGGGCGCGTGGCGGTGCCAGATCCGCACATCGGTCCGGATGAACTCGTGGTCGTCGATCCGTCCCGCCAGGAAGTCCCGGAGTCCGTCGGCGTTGTGGTCCTGGAAGTGGTGGTGGATCGCGGCCCACGAGCTCGCGACGTCGACGAGGGTCCCATCCATGTCAATGGCGACCAGCTTAAGCACGGGCGCCCCGGGCAATCGCGTCCGCTCGGTCGAGGACAGCCCCGGACGGTCGGGCGAACCATGCAGCGAGGTTGCCGTCGACCTGCTCCGGACGGCTCGCGCCGACGAGGGGGGCGGCCCCGTTGCGCTCGAGCCAGTGGAGCGCGATCGACGCGAGCGGCACCCCGGCGTCCTCGGCCAGGTCCCGAAGCGCCCGCGCCCGTTCGAGGAGCATCGGAAGGGGGTCGGACTCCTTTTGCTGCTGGACGAACCGCTTGAACTCCGGCGTGGGCTTCTCCTTGTCGAGGTAGCGCCCGTGGAGCAGGCCGCGGGCCAGCGGGGAGTACGCTTCGATCAGGATCTGGTGGGTCCGGCAATACTCCCGGACCGGGTCGGCCTCGTCTCGGTCGAACAGATTGTAGCGGACCTGGTTCACGACGATCCGCGTCTCCGTGAGGTGGCGCGCCGCCTCCTCCAGCTCCTCGAGGCCAAAGTTCGAGACCCCGATGGCGCCGACTCGTCCCTCCTTCCAGAGGGCCTCCAGCGCCGGCAGGGTCTGGGCGAGCGGCACCTTCGGGTCCGGAGCGTGGATGAGGTACAAGTCGACCGAGGAGCGCCCGAGGCGCTCGAGGCTGTTGATGAGGGCCGCCCGAACCTGGGCGGGTCGCAGGTGCTCCCAGGAGACCTTGGTGGTGACGAACGAGTCGGGCGCTCCGCCGGCGGCTCGAAGCAGGACGTCTCCGAGGATCCGCTCCGACCGGCCGTTCCCGTAGACCTCCGCCGTGTCGAACCAACGGATACCTCGCTCGTACGCTCGGCCGATGGTCGCCTTCGTCCGGGCTTCGTCGGTCGGTGTCCAGCGGCCGAGGGCCCAGAGGCCGATCCCGAACGCGGGATGGGCCTTCCGGCCGGCCGATAGCGGGAGGGCGCCGATGGTCGGTGGGGTCGGGGGGCGGCCCGGGCCGGGGGAGCGCGGAGTCGACGGGCCGGGGTCTTGGGAGTCTTGGCGGTCATGGGGGCGACGAGGCCTCCGCCTTCAAGTGCTCGTCGATGCGGGCGATGCGTTCCGCCAGCTCGCGGGCCTTCTCCTCGGCCTCCCGCACGACCTCGGGCGGGGCATGGCCCCGGAACCCTTCGTCCGCGAGGCGGGCCCGGGTCTTTTCGAGGAGGGCGGCGATCTTGCCGCGCTCCTTCTGTAAGGCCTCCGACGACTCGGGGCCGGCCGTGGGGCGCTCGACGTAGCATTCGCCGAGCGAGGCGACCCGGCTGGCCGCCCGAGCGGGCGCCGGCGACCCCGTGGCGAGGAACTCGATGGGATGGACGCGCGCCAGCCGCTCGAGCGTCCCGCGCTCGCGCTCGAGGAGCTGCGCCACTTCCGGTCCGGCCGGGCGGATCCACGCCGGCGGGACCGAGTCGAGGGGCACGTGCTCCTCGGCGCGGAGGTTTCGCAGGAGGCGGACGGCCTCGAGGACCGTCTCCATCTCGAGCTCAGCCACCGGGTCGGCCGGCGCTTCCGCGGTCGGGGGCCACCGGACCGTGGCAAGGAGTTCGCCGTCGTGCGGGAGCGCGTGCCAGAGCTCCTCCGTCACGTGGGGAACGATCGGGTGGAGCCGGCGGAGCGTCCGCTCGAGAACGTACAGCAGCGTGTCGCGCGCCTCGCGGGCGGACGGCTCGCCGTGGCGCCCGAGGAGGCTCTCCTTGACGATCTCGACGTACCGGTCGGCGAGGTCGTGCCAGACGAAGGTGTAGAGCGCGGTCGCCGCGCGGCTGGGCTCGAACGCCGCGAGGGCGCGCTCCACCTCTTCCGAGGTCCGCCGCCAGCGGGAGAGGATCCAACGGTGCTCGAGCGGGGAGGTGGGGGAGAGGGTCGGCGGTCCGGCGCGGTGCCGGCGTGCCAGCGGGGACGTTCAGCCCCGTGAACCGGACGAGGTTCCAGACCTTGGTCAGGAAGTGTGCCCCTCCTTCGAGGGTGTGGCTGCCGAACGGGCCGTCCTCCTCGGTCGGATTGGGGAACAGCAGGGCGAAGCGCATCGCGTCCGCGCCGCGCTCGTGGATGGTGTCGAGCGGGTCGGGCGAGTTGCCGAGGCTCTTGGACAGCTTGCGGCCCGTCTCGTCGCGGAGCATGCCCGTGAAGTAGACGTCGGAAAACGGCGCGCGCCCGGTGAAGTGCTCGCCGGCCATCATCATCCGCGCGACCCAGAAGAACATGATGTCGCGGCCCGTCACGAGAACGCTCGTGGGGTAGTAGTGCGTCATGTCCGACGAGGGCTCGGGCCATCCGAGCGCCGCGAAGGGCCAGAGCCAGGAGGTGAACCACGTGTCGAGCACGTCCGGGTCCGAGACGATCTCCCGCGAACCGCACTGCTCGCACTTCTCCGGCACGTTGACCGAGACCGTGTCGTGGCCGCAGGGGGTGCAGTGGTAGACCGGTATCGCGTGGCCCCAGAACACCTGTCGGGAGATGCACCAGTCCTGGATCGTCTCCATCCACCGGTAGAAGGTGAGCGTCCATCGGTCGGGGTGGATCCGAACGCGGCCTTCCCGGACCGACCGCACGGCGGGTTCGGCGAGCGGGCCGACGCGCACGAACCACTGGGTGGAGAGGCGTGGCTCCACCACCGCGTCCGAGCGTTCGGACCGCGCCACGGCGTGGCGGTAGGGCAGCTCGCGCAGCACGTACCCCTCCGCGCGCAGGCGGGTGAGGGTCTCCTCACGTCCCGAGTCGCGGTCGAGACCCCGGAGGCCCTCCGGCACCCAGTCGCTCGCGAGGCGCCCTCCCTCGTCGAGCACATCCGGAGGCATCGGTAGTCCCGGGTGGCGTTGGAAGACCTCGTAGTCGACGAGGTCGTGGCGCGGGGTCACCTTCAGCGCGCCCGAACCGAAAGCCGGGTCGATCGCCGCGTCGGTGATCACCGGGATCGGTCGTCGCGTGATCGGTACGAGCACCTCCCGGCCGAGGGCCGAGGTCTGCCGCGCGTCGTCGGGATGGACCGCGACCGCGACATCGCCGAAGATCGTCTCCGGCCGCACCGTCGCGACCTCGAGGCCCCCGGGGAGCCGTCCGCCCAAGGGTATTGCAGGTAGACCAGGGTCCCCGTTTCTTCGGAGTGCTTCACCTCGAGGTCCGAGATCGCGGTCCGAAGCCGGGGGTCCCAGTTGACCATCCGTTCGGCCCGGTAGATGAGCCCCTCGCGATGGAGGCGGACGAACACCTCGCGCGTCGCCCGCACGGAGGCGGGGTCCATCGTGTACCGGTACCGGCTCCAGTCCACGGAGAAGCCCCCGGCGAGGGTCTGCTCGCGGATACGCGCCTCGCGCGCGGCTCGCCACTTCTCGATATGGGCGACCGCCTCCTCCCGTGGGAGGTCTTCGAGCCGCACCCCTTCCCGAATGAGCGCGCGGCGCACCGCCACGTGGGTTGCGAGCCCGGCATGATCGAGGCCCGGAACCCAGAGGGTCGGGTGGCCGGCCATTCGGTGGTAGCGGGCGTACACGTCCATGACCGTGTCCCCGAGCATGTGGCCCAGCGTCAGGACGCCCGTCACGTTCGGAGGGGGGAGGACGAGCGAGAACGGCGGCCCGGTCGGGCGTTCCGGCGCGCGGAAGATGTCCGCCTCGGCCCACGCGCGCTGCCATCGGGCCTCGATCTCTACCGCGGCTCGAAGCGGGAGGGGAGGGTCGGCGCGCTCACGAGTCCCTCCGTCGCAGAACGAACGGACCGATGAGCCCGAGGCTCCCGAGCCCGACCAGCGCCATCGCACCCAAGGCGACCGTTTGGGGGTAATTGCGGAGCGCCTCGAAAGCAACCAGCGGCGCGGATGCGACGAAGAGGCCCGGGATCGACACGAGCACCGCCACCCAGGCGCCCGTATAGAGGTTCACGAGCGGCAGCCCCCGCTTCCGGGCCCGCCGGAGGAGCATCCCGAGCTCGAGCAGCGCCGCGGCGAGGACGGCGGGGAACTCGGCCGCGACGAACCCGAGGAAAATGAGAGGCTGGTTGACGCGCAGGTCCGCGATGGCGAGGACGAGGCCGCCGGCGACGAGTAGATGGCGCCGATCAGAGCGACCTTACCGAGGACGAGGGAGCGGTCCGGGAGGGGAAGCGTCCTTCCGGTACGAGTAGGCCACCACTTCGATGGCGAAGAACGCCGGTCCGAAGAAGGTTCCGAGCAGAGCGGCGGTCGTGACGGCTCCTAGCGCCAGCGAGGTGCCGGTGCCCGGCCTCGGACCGGGACGTACGTCAGGAGGCCCAGCGCGACCGCGTCGAGGATCGGCAGCAGGATCAGAAATGCGTACCCGGGCGGTACGGCTGGCCATCCGCAGGTCCTTGACCAGGACGGAGTAGACGCGACCCGAGGTGTGGAGCACGAGTTCGGAGGGGGTCGAGGGGACCGGGACCCCCGGCGGGGCGATACCCACCTCGCGGATCGCGCGCCCCATCCAGACCGCCGCGGCGACGGCGAGCGCGAGGTACCCTGCGCTCGCCCCGAGGAGGACGACCAGGCCGCCCTCTCCGAGCGGCAAGGCCCCGGCCCCGTCCGTCAGGAGCGCCGGGAGGGACGCCAGAGAGAAGGGAAAACTTCCCCACAAAACGTCGAACGAGATCGACGGGCCGGCCGCCGTGAGGGTCGTGAGCGCCCCGAAGAACGCCGGCGCGAGGGTCACGAACCCAAACAGTCCGAAAGCGGGCACGACCCACAGGATGAGATACGTCCACCGCAGGATCGAGCGACCCCCTCCTCCCCGCGACCCCTGGACCCGGCGCACGAAGAAGCGGCCCGTGACGAGCGCGAGGGCGAGTGCGAAGAGCACCGCCGCCACCACTCCGGGTAGGGTGGCGAGCCCCGCCGAGCGGGCCGAGCGCGAGTCCCACGACGAGGGGCGTGAGGACCAGGAGGGTGAGGACCGGGACGTCAAAGAGTCGGAGGTAGAGGATGACCGCGGTCTGACGGAGGGTGGCCTCGTCGATCGGCAGCGGCTCGAGTACCGGCAGGACGCCGGCCGAGAGGAAGGTTGGCAGGACCTGCAGCCCGGTCCACCAGAGGAAGGCGACATCGAGGCTGAGGAGCGCGGTCAGGACGCCCGCCTGGAACACCGGAACGGGGATCGGGTTCGGGAGGAGCCGGGCGGCGACGAAGGCCGCATCGTAGAGGATGAGCCCGGCGCCGATCGTGAGGAACCCGAGGAGACCGGCCACGAGCGCCTTGCTCTGCAAGACCCGGCTCCGCGCGCGCCCGCTGAGCTTCGATGCGTCGGTCGGCGGCAGGACGTTCCCCTGACGGAAGGCGTAGATCGCCTGGAACGAGAGCTCGACGAACGCTTCGCGGCTCAGCCGAAGGGCCGCGCGCCAGGACATGCTACGTCCTCTCGAGCGACGCCAGCGCGGCCCGGACGCCCTCGTCCTCCTGCGTGAGGTGGAGGAAGATCTCCTCGAGGCTCGCATCCCCCTCGGCACCGCGCTCGCGGAGGGACGCGAGCGTTCCCTCGCCCCGCAGTACCCCGTGGTCGAGGATCCCCACTCGGTGGCACAGCTGCTCGGCGATCTCCATCGCGTGGGTCGAGAACAGGATCCCCCGCGTCCGGTTCCTCACTGTACTGGGTGAGCAAGTCCTTCATGAGGCGCAGCGAGCGGGGGTCCAGGTGATTGAGCGGCTCGTCGAGGACAAGAAGGGGTGGCTGGTGGAGCAGGGCCGCCACCACGAGGACCTTCTGACGCGTCCCGTTCGAGAGCGAGGAGATCGGCTCGTCGAACTCGTCGGTCAGCCGGAACGCGGCCACCAGGTCCCGGGCTCGGGCGGCCGCGCGCGCGGGGTCCAGCCGTCGGACGCCCGAGACGAACTCGAGGAACTCGTGCGGCGTGAGCGACTCGTAGAGCATCGAGGTCTCGGGGACGTATCCGATGCGCTCCTTGGTCGCGATCGATTCCTTCTGCGCGTCGTACCCGAAGACGCGGACCGTGCCGCCCGCCGGTCGCACGAGTCCGACGATCGACTTGATCGTGCTGGACTTGCCGGCCCCATTGGAGCCGAGCAGCCCGTAGATCTCGCCGGGCCGGACCTCCAGGTTCAGCCGGTCGACCGCCTTCCGCTCCCCGTAGACCACCGAGAGGTCCTCGAGGCGGAGGGGCAGCACCGGCCCGCTCGAGGGCTTGGGGTCCATCGGCGGCCCCGGAGCGAGCGCGGGCATAACCCCGGGGGGTCCGCGGCTACGTCGAACGGACGAGCGGGAACAGAAGGACGTCCTTGATGGAGGGGGTCCCGGTGAGGGCCATCACCATCCGGTCGATCCCGATGCCGATCCCGGTCGTTGGCGGCATCCCGTGGCGGAGCGCGCGGATGAAGTCGGCGTCGTACGCGTACCGGTACTCCGCTCGGGCCTCGAGCTGCTCCTGGAAGCGCCGCTCCTGCTCGTCGGGGTCCGTGAGCTCGGTGTACGCGTTGCCGAGCTCGTAGCCCCGGTAGTAGAACTCGAAGCGTTCGACGCGGCCGGCGAGGTGGCGGTGGCGTTTCGCGAGCGGCGTGGTGGAGGCGGGGTAGTCCATGACGAAGGTGGGGCGCGTGAGGGTCGGCTCCACGTAGTGCTCGAACAGCTTGTCGAGGAACACGCCGGCCAGGCGAGTCGGGAGGAACGGTCGACCCCGCCGCGCGGGCGAGGTCGCGAAGCTGGTCGGGCGTCTTCTCGATGAGGCCGGTGATCCCACTGACCCGCTCGAGCTCGTCAACGAAGTCGATCCTCGAAAGGCCGGCCCCGAACTCGCGGGCCGCCTCTTGGGCCAAGGGGACGTCGGGCAAGAGGGTCGCAGCTCGGGCGGCCAGTCGCTGGTAGAGGCGCTCGGTCAGTCCCATCATGTCGAGGTAGTCCGCGTACGCCCAGTACGCCTCGAGCATCGTGAACTCGGGCGAGTGGGTCGTATCGAGGTCCTCGTTCCGGAAGCATTTGGCGAGCTCGAAGACCCGCTCGAGGCCGCCGACGATGAGGCGCTTCAGGGGGAGCTCGAGCGCGATGCGCAGCTGGACGTCCTGGGCGAGGTAGTTCGAATGGGTGACGAACGGCTGGGCGGCCGCGCCCCCGGCGAGAGGCACTAGGACGGACGTCTCCACCTCGAGAAAGCCCGCCTCCTCGAAGAACGCCCGCGTTTCCCGGGTCAGCAGGGAGCGGACCCGGAATCGTTGCCGCGTCTCGGCCGAGGAGAGCAGGTCGAGGTACCGACGACGCATCCGCTCCTCGACATCTTGGAGCCCGTGGAACTTCTCCGGGGGCGGAGCGATGGCCTTCGCGAGGAGGTGGAGCTCCCGGACGACGAGGGACGGTTCGCCCCGTCGGGAGAGCGCCGGAGCGCCCTCCGCGCCCACCACGTCACCCGAATCGAGGTCGCCGACCCACGATTGGTACGTCGCATCTCCGAGCACGTCGGCTCGGAGGAGGAGCTGAAGGGAGCCCGAGAGGTCGTCGATGTCCGCGAACGCGGCGCGACCGTGGACACGGAGCGCCCGCAGTCGCCCGGCGACCCGAAGGCTCTCGCCCTCCGCTTCCATTCCGGACGAGAGCGTCGCCGCGCGCGCCCGAACGGTCTCGGTAGGGACCCGTCCCGCGAAGGTCCACGGATAGGGTTCCCTCCCTTCGGCCCGCCACCGCGCGACCTTCTGTCGCCGTTCGTGCTCGAGCGCGGTCTCGTCGGTCATCGATGGTGTCCTACCGGCGCAGGGAGGTAGGGCCTACAAGATGGTTCGTTCGCGTGAGCGCTAGTTCGGCAAGCCCTCGAGGGCGAGCCGCTCGACGCCCCCGGGACGGAAGAGGGCGAGGTGTTCCGGGACCGCCGGACCCTCGCCGGCCGGCCGAGCTGCCTCGTGGAGGATCAGGAAGGTGCCGAGGAAGAACTCCGAGGTCGCGTCGCCTCCGCCGATCCCGTAGCTGACGTAGTCGGCGAAGTACACGTGCACCTGACCGGAGTGGCGTCGGCGGAGCGTGTCGAGGAACTTGGTGAGCTCCTGCGGACCCTTCCGGGCGAGCTCGTCGACCATATCGCGGAGTATCGGTCGCTGACCGACGCCCGCGAGGCCGTCATAGACCAGGTAGATCGCGGGGCGGGGGTCGAGCGCGACCACGTCGAGGCGAAGGACGCCCTCGACCTGCTTCGTGCGCATGGCGAGCGGCCTACCCGCTCCCTGTTAAGAAGGCTTCGGAGGAGGCGCGCGCCCGAGCGAATCGGCCGCGCACCTCCGGGCCGGGAGAAAGGGTTCGCGGGAGGTCTAGTGGTCGTGGCCGCCCGGCCCACCGCCAGGTGGTCCGCCGCCGCCCTTCTTCGAGGCGATGATGTCGTCGATCCGGAGCACCATCGAGGCGACCTCGGTCGCCGAGGTGAGCGCCTGACGCTTGACGCGGGCGGGCTCGACCACACGGAGCTTCCACATGTCCGCGGCCTTGCCGTCGGCGAGGTTGACCCCGACGTTCTTGTTCGCGTGGGGACCCTCGTGCGCGCTGCGGAGCTCGATGAGCGTGTCGATCGCGTCGTACCCGCCGTTCTCGGCGAGGGCCCACGGGATGCACTCGAGCGCCTGGGCGAACGCCTCGACCGCGAGCTGCTCGCGGCCGCCGACGCTGGAGGCCCACTTGCGCAGTTTGACCGAAAGGTCGATCTCCGTCGCGCCGCCGCCGGGGCAGACGACCCCATCCTCGAGGACGCTCGCGACGACCTTGAGGGCGTCCTGGAGCGACCGCTCGACCTCTTGGGTCACGTGCTCGGTGCCGCCGCGGATGAGGATCGAGACCGACCGGGGGTTCGCGCAGCCGGTGACGAACGTCATGTGGTCGTCCCCGATCTTGCGCTCGTCGACGAGGGCCGCGCTGCCGAGGTCGGACGCCGACAGTTCCTTGATCCCGGTGACGATCTTCGCGCCGGTGGCTCGGGCGAGCTTCTGGAGGTCTGACTCCTTGACCTGCTTGACCGCGTAGATCTTCTCTTTCGCGAGGTAGTGGAGGACCACGTCGTCGATCCCCTTCTGGCAGACGACGACGTTCGCGCCGGCCGCCTTGACGGCGTCGACCATCTTGCGGAACGTCTTGTCTTCCTCGTCGAGGAAGCTCTGGATCTGGGACGGATTCTTGATGTTGATCTTGCTCTCGATCTCGGTCTTCTTGACCTCGAGGGCGCTGTTCAGGAGCACCAGCTTCGCGTTGGTGACCGAGGTCGGCATCCGGGGGTGGCCTCGCTCCTTGTCGAGGATGATCCCGTCGAAGAGTTCCGTGTCGGCGATCGTGCCGCCGGGGCGCTTCTCGACCTTGATCTGGTCCACGTCGGCGACGGTCTTGCCGCCGCGGGTCTCCGCGATCTTCTGGACCGCCTTGACCGCGATCTTGGCGAGCTGGTCGCGCGAGCCGTACACGCCCTTCGACCCCATGGCCGTCGTCGCGCAGTCGATCAGGATCGCTTCGTCGTCGGTCTTGACGGTGGTACCGATCTCCGTCTCGAGCAGGTGCTTGGCCTGCTGGAGGGCGAGTTGGAACCCGCGGGTGATGACGGTCGGGTGAACGCTCTGTTCGAGCAGGGACTCGGAGCGCTTGAGCAGCTCGCCGGCGATCACGACCGCGGTGGTCGTCCCGTCGCCGCACTGCTGGTCCTGGGTCTTGGCGACCTCCACGATCATCTTCGCGGCGGGGTGCTCGACGTCGACTTCCTTGAGGATCGTTACGCCGTCGTTCGTGATGGTGATGTCTCCCATCCCGTCGACGAGCATCTTGTCCATCCCGCGCGGCCCGAGGGTCGTGCGGACCGCGTCCGCGACCGCCCGTGCCGCCGCGATGTTGTTCGCCGTCGCGCCCTTGCCGCGTTCGCGCTCTGTGCCTTCTTTCAGGACGAGGATAGGGGTACCCTGAAGCATGGTGTCACCAGCCCGACCAGACTTGCGCTTCTATATAATGGTGCTTGAGGGGGGGACTTTGGGATTTTAATGCCCCGATGGGGCTGCCTGTGATTCTATCCGCTTTGCTGTGACTTTATTCGATCACTAGGGGTCGGGTCCCGATGACCCCATTCGGGGCGTCGCCCCGGGGCAATCCAGCCATCACGGACCATGCTAGGTTGAATATCTACGCCGAGAGTTTATCGCGTGACATGTGAGTCGGCAAGGGATGGCATCTCAATCTAGCTCCCTGGCCCGACGTTGTACGTCAGGTTCCGCCTCCTCGACCGTCTTGGGGGTAGCGTTCGTGGGCTTTCTACTGGTGTCTTCAATCTTGGTCATTGGTCTAGCCAATGCGCCGGCCCGGACGCCTGGACGCTTGGCTCCGATGTTGAAAATGGAAGGGGCCCAGCAACTTGCCTGGGCAACCGCCTCGATAGCCGGAGCCCATTCGTCCCCCATCGCGTCTGCCAGTGCACCGACCACCCCCCCGGACCGGACTGGGACGGCCATGACCTGGGATGCGACCGACGGGTATGTCCTCCTTTTTGGCGGACTTGGCGCGGGTAGTGAAGCCAACGATACACCCGGGATGCTTCTGAACGATACTTGGACCTTCTCAGGAGGTTCCTGGACGCAGGTCCTTCCCCCCGAATCGCCCCCCCCCGTGGAGTTTGCTGCTATGGCCTTTGACCCCGTTTCTGGCGCAGTCATCCTGTTCGGCGGGGAAGTTGCAGTTCCCCAATCGGCGACCTGGACGGATGGTATCGCCCCATCGAACACGACTTGGGAGTACTCGGGTGGTATCTGGACCAACATCACTTCTGGTACTGCCCCCTCGGCTCGGAGCCAGAGTACCGATGGCCCAGGACCCTGGTCTCGATGCCGTGGTCCTTTTCGGAGGATTTGCTCAATACCCGTACAGCACCTCGAACGGAACGCGGATCGAGGGCGTAACTGAGTCCGATACTTGGCTGTATTCTTACGGGACTTGGACCAATATAACGTCGACCGTGGGAACGGCCCCTCCCGCCCGGTTTGGGGCCGGCATGACCTATGACCCGCAACAACTCGATGGGAATCTGCTCGGTCCAGTTCTCTTCGGGGGAACGGAACAATACCCAGTCAGTGGTGAGCGTAACGATACTTGGGCCCTGGAAAGCGGAGTATGGGTCAACCTCACCCATGGGGTAGCCCCGCCACAGAATACCGGGATGGGTTTTACCTACGTGACTGGAAGTTCGGCAATCATCCTTGTTTGCGGATCGGCGTACGATTCTCGAATTTCGGGTTCGATCCAAACGAATGCCACTTGGATGTTCTCTAACGGTAGCTGGACCCAACTCTCTCCACCGGTACTTCCGGTGCCGAGTTGGGACGTATCGTTCGCGGACGATCCCTCCAATGGGGACGCAATCCTGGTCCTCGGGAGCAGTCAGGACGTACTAGCTGGCGTCTACCCTGATTGGATATTCTCGCAGGGAAACTGGACGGTTCTAGGGACGAGCACGACCGTACCCCCTGCCGGGAGCGCGACGATGATCTTCGATGCGGCGGACCAAGAGGTCGTGCTCGTTTCCCCGGGCTATGTCGGATCATCCACGGGAAAGGAACTAACCTGGGCGTTCAAGGATGGGAACTGGTCTAAAGTTAATTCCACCACTGCGCCGCCAGCAAGCCTCCAACCAGCCTTGGTCTACGACGCAGCAGACGGGTACGTCCTCCAGGTTGGCGGGGAGGGAGTCGACTCCGGTCTTGGCTTGAATGAAAGTTGGGAATTCAAGTCCGGGGAGTGGACCCAGCTCTTCCCCTCGCGTTCACCTCCTCCTACGGGGATGGGGGCGATTGCCTACGATGCCAATCCCGGTTACGTGCTCTACTTCACTGGTGACGAAACGTGGCAGTGGTTGAGCGGGGATTGGACTGAGTTGAATCTTACGAATCAGCCGTATTTCGAGAACTCAGAATCGCCCTATCCCCGCATGGTGTACGATGCAGGGTACTAGTTCCGCCTTGCTCATTGGCGGATCCACAACCAATTGTCCAGGCGGTGCGAGCTCCTGCTTGGAGACTTGGTCGTTTTCCAATGGCTCATGGGCAGATGTAACCCAAACATCGGCGACCGCTCCCCCCGCGCTTAACGCGACTTCGTTTGTCTACGACACGGCCGACAAAGAAGCCGTGCTGTACGGAGGTTACTGTGCTGGCTTATCTTGCTCTCCCTCGGGCTTCTCCAATCAAACCTGGGTCTTCCAAGTGACCGGTTGGATTCTCCTTAAGACGAGTACCTCACCAGGCAATCGGAGCGAGGCTGCGATCACATATGATGACTCTACAGGATTCGTGCTCCTGTTCGGCGGACTCACTTTGACATCGACGGGAACCTCCCAGTTGGCAGACACTTGGAATTTTGCTTCCGGAAACTGGAGCCAGTTGCTGCCTGCGCTATCGAGCGAGTATTCCGCGGTCGACATCGGAGTCACAACCACCTTCCACTCCTCCGGGTCTGGGATCTATGGCTATGCGACCTACGCATACACCGGACTCCCAACGGGCTGTCGGTCGGAGGACTTGGCGGCCTTGACTTGCTCACCGAGCTCGCCAGGCTTGTTCCAGGTCGGTGTGACTGTGCAGTACCCTGGGACTGGCGCGTCTGAAGCCAGCACGGAATTGACCGTTGCAAGCCTTCCAGCCGTAGCGACTTTCGATGCATCTTCGAATCCCGTCGCGCCCGACTCCTCCACGTCCTTGGCAGTAGAGGTGGCCGGCGGCACGGGTCCATTCACTTTCTCCTATGGCGGGCTGCCATCCGGTTGTTCCTCTTCCAATGTCAGCACCCTCACCTGCACCCCGACGGTCAGCGGTAGATTCTCGATTTCGGTTCTCGTTACCGATCGTTTTGATCGGTCAGCAAATGGGACGCTTCAGCTGACCGTTGGCACTCCTCACGGCGGCGTAACTTTGGGGAGTGCCCTCGATTGGCTCGCCACACCGATTGGGGAGTTACTCGTACTGCTGCCTGCTGTGGCTGGGGTCACTCTCTCTGCCGTTATCGTTCGCGGCCGTCGGATGCGCCGCGAAGGTGAGGAATTGATTGACGACGTGCGGAAGGCCGTATCCGACGGCCGTTACACCAGGAACCGGCCTCCGTGACCGGACAGCCCGCCGGCGGGTCAGCCGCGGGCGTGGACGAGAAGTGTGCCCTTTCCGAGCCGTATTCGAAGGAGCAACGAACCTACCTCACGATACGGATCATCGAACACCTGACTCGATTCGGGAATCCTCATGAGGATGGGGCCGGGCCGACCGGAGGCTACTCAGAATGGGATGGCCCAATCCCTCTCAACCTCGCAGGGCGCCATCTCATGGATCCTGACCCGGTTACTCGCTGCCGGGGCGGTCCGGTCGCAGCTCAGCCACGTTTCTGGCTTGGGCCGCCGGGTACGGGTCTACGCCTTGACCCGGCGAGGAGAGTTGCTGGCTCAAGAAATCAACTCGAAGACCGCAACTGAGACTCCGACGGCCTAGTTTTGGACAGAACGGCGAGATTGGGGACGGCCGAGACTTTCAAGACAAAGCCTAAGAGGGCGCTTTGGGATTCTTTGCCTCTGAGGGCTAGCGGTGATTCCTTCCCCAAGCTGAACCAGCCTTAGGCGGGGATCGCCGCGGGGACGTTCTTCACGACGATGATCGTGCAATGGGTCGACAGGGCGGCGATCACGCCAAGGGCCGCGAGCCAGGGGGCGAGGAGGGCGCCGGCGAAGCCGACCGTGGCCGGGATTTCGAGGAGCGTAGTGCCCTTGTCGTCCTTCACGATGACCCGCGTGACCGTGGCGTCGTGGAGCAGTTCGCGGACCTTCTTGGAAAGGTCGTCCGAAGAGACGGCGAACTGTTTCGCGTACGTGGCGCCCTTGTACGTGGCTACGTTGATGCCGCACGCGCTGCAGTAGGTGGCATTGGGCACCAGGTTCGTACCGCACTTGGGACAAATGTTGGTCATACCCATTCCAGGTCGTCGATGGGCCTTATGCTGCCCCTACCTCGGGTCCCGCACGGTCGGCGAGCGAATTTGGGTGATCATTGGCCTTCCCGGGCCGCAGGGAGGGCGCGGCGAACTCGCGGAGTCCCACCCTAGTGGCGCGTCCAGAGCGGCCGACGATGTTTGCTGACCCGGTGTTGGGTGCTCCGGAACTCCTTCCCTGACGCCTGGTGCTCTCGAGTGATCAGTCGAGCGGCCCTTCGGAACGCCTCGTCGACCTCGCCCCAACTCCACCAATCCCTGCCGGCCATCGCGGTCACTTGGAGCGGTCCCGCGTGGCACTCGACCGGGTTCATCCAGCTGGCATCGGTCGCCGAGGAGACGAGGGTGACCCGGTGGGCCTTGGCCCACCCTCTCACCTCGGGAGTCCAGTGGGCGCTGAGCCCGTCCTGGATGACGTAGACCCTCTGATCGGGAGGATACTTCGAGCGCTGGTACTTCATGAACCGAAGCCAGATCCGACCGCCCTTGTGCTCCTCCTGCTTCACGCTCAACGTCTGGTGGAACACATTCAGACCTGAGCTCGCGGCCTGTTAGTATGTAGCTACATACTGTACGGCGCTGACGGCGGCGAGAACCTTCTCCTGCTCGGTGGTGAGGCGAGTGGCCCACTCCCGGACGGATTTCCCGGTCCCAAACCGTACCCACGCCAGATTCTCGAGGGAGCGCATCGCCTCCGACAGGCTCCGCTCGGGGTATTTCTCCTGCAACCTCCGCTCCGCCCAACTCCAGAGCAAATACGCCACGTAGACCACCGTGGCGTAGGCGTCCAACCGATCCTTCCGACGATACCTCACCGGGCCCAGCGACAGTTCCCCCTTGCTCGTGCGGAACGCCTTCTCCACCGCATCCTTCGCGAAGTACTCCCGGTACATCGCTCGCCCGTCGAGCGAGAGGACCGTACTGAACAGCAGGAAGCGGCCGTCCAGCGCCCGTTCCCGCTCCACGGCCTTCGGGTCGACTCGGAACCCTCTCCTTCCTCGGGCGGTGACGATGACCTCGCCCAGTTCCGAGCGGATCTCCTCCAACCGAGCTTTCGCCACCGGTCCCTCCAACTCCTGAAGCAGAAGGTCCCGCGCTTGGCGATCCTCCGCCTTGCGGGAGAGATTCTCCACCACCGCGATCCTCACCTTCGGTAGCCCCAGCAGCGGCGCCGTGAACGCCCGCGCATACACCGCCCCTCCATGGGAAGTCCCGACCACGAACTCCGAGCGCTCCAGTTCCTCCCCGGGCCATCGAGAGGCATGCTCCACCGACTCGGCGCTCCACCCCTTGACCGACCCGATGACGTGGTAGCCCGCCTCGCGCGCTCGGAGCACGTTCGCCTTCGACGTCATCCCCTTGTCCATCACGAGCGTCAGATGCCGCAGACCCTGGGACTGGAGCAGCTCCAGCGTGGGAGCCACGCTCAGCGAATCGTTCTGTCCACCGGGAAGGACTCGACAGAGGATCGGGTGGTGATGCTCCCGGGACACGGCCATCCCGAACCCCACGACCGGGGCCGTGCCCCGCTCGTCGTGGCCCAACTGGCCGTAGGGACAATGCTTCCCGTAGTACGCCTGTTTCGTGATGTCGTAGTAGGCGCCGGCCGGCTCTCGAGAGCGGCCCCGCCACGCCCCGGTGAGTTCCTGCTGAAGCAGGAGGCCCCGGTCCTCCCACGTCTTCTCCGGGGTGAGGTGACAGAGCGAGGAGAGTGCCTCCTCGAAGTGTCGAGGACTTAGCTCCTCGGCCGGGAAGCTCTCCCACCGAGGCAGCGGGCTCGCCCGTACCCACTCGGGAAGGCGGCAGATCGGGACGCGGGCCGTGGCCTGGTTCAGGGCGAGACACAGGATCAGCTCGGTAGGAGCCCCCGGAAGAACCCTCTGGAGATGCTCGCGCACCCGGAGCTCACGGGCCGCGGCATACAGCACGGCGAGAGGACCGACCGGAAACGAGGAGTGAACGCTCTCCACCCGGGCCCGAGGCGGGCGCAGGAGCTTGCCGCCCTCATCGCAGGGGCCGAGATGGGCGAGGACCCGGGTGACGGAGCGCTTCTTCTTCGGGTCCCAGACCGACTCGACCTGCTGGAGATAGTGTCGGCCGCGCGTGGTGATGACCCGAGGGAACGCCATACGTACTATGTAGTGCGTATGTTCCTAATGAACCTGCCGGTCGAACAGTGCGGATCCTCGAGGAGAAGGAGGGGTCCGGGAAGGAAGCTAGCAACTAACGGGCGTGGAGATCAGGTCAGACACGCGTACTCGTATCGAGTCCCGTCCTGTTTCTTGTAGGTCGCAGGGATCCGTCCCGGTAGTCCCTTCCGGAACCATCCCTTGCCTCCGTGGGGCTTGAGTGAGATGGGCCCGATCTCGTCCATGCTGAGGGCGGTCGGTGGGTTGTGCCGCTTCACCGTGAGGTGGTCGATCCGCCGTCTCTTCTCCTCGAACTTGGGGTCGTGGCTCTCCTTCCACGTTCGGATCGATTGGTGGGTGATGTCCGCCTCGTCACAGATGACCCTCAACCACTCGAGAGAGATCGACTCCACGATCCCCCTCGCCACGGCAGTATCTCTCAGCCGACGGAGACTCCACTGGCCGAAGGGAAGTCCCAGGTCCCGAGGGCGGCTGGTGGCCAGGGCGACCAGCCGCCCTCGGGTCTCCTTCGAGACCTTGTGACGGTGCCCCGGGTTCCATCGGGGCTTGAGCATCGTCAGCCCCTCGTCGTTGAAGGCGTGAATGAGGATCCGAATGTACCCGTCACTCATCCCCGAGAACTGGGCGATCCGCTGGACGGTGAACCGTTGAGCGGAGGCCAGGATGACCTGGGCCCGTTTCATCTCGATGAGGTCTTTCGAGTGACGGACCGCGGTCCGAAGGCGATTCCCTTCCTCGTTGGAGATCTCTCGGACGCGGAGTACCATGCTCGGGGAGTGAGCCCTCCCCGGCACTAGCCTTTGCGGTCCGTCAGAACCTACTCTACCGCGCTAGAAACGCCACTAGGCAGTGAGATCGGGCAGGGTGTACTGAAAGTCGTACGAGTGGTAATTGGCGACGCCGTCGGTGATCACGATCGCCATCCGGCTGGTCAAGCCGACCAGTTGGCCCGTGCCGGAATCGGGCACGACGAGAACCGTCAACTGAGGCGCGCCTCGGGTCATGACGCCGCCGTGCTGGAGAACGAAGCTCCCGGTCCGGCCATGCAGGGTTCCGGTAAAGCGCTCGATCGCGACGTACCCCGCCGACCCCTCCACATCGGTCACGACCGTGAGCATCTCGCCTCGACTCTCCCCCTCGAGGTCGCCTCGGAACTTCTTGCCGATGGCCAATCTTGCCAGCGTCGAGCCTGCGGCCCTGTCGTCCGTTCCGGCAGGGGTCAACACGGGATCAAACGAACCGGTCGCGTGCGTCACCATGGTCTTCTCCGGTCGAGAGGGGACGTTTGAAGGGTTATTTCCCTGCCGGCGTCGCGGCTCGGGATCGGGGCAGGGGGCGGACTCCGGATCGCCGAGTTCGTTTCGTTCCCTCGGGATTCACCCTCGCGATCGCCCATCCGTCATACCCCTTGGGTCCGACCATCTGGATCGCGGCCGGCAGCAGTCGCGGTTCCGCCGCCATGACCTCGAAGAAGCGTCGGATACCCTGCACGCGGGGGTCGGGATGTCGGGGGTCGACGATCGTCCCGTTCCGGACGACGTTGTCGGCGACGATCAGGGTGCCCGGACGGGACAGCCGCAGGGCGGCGATCAGATACTCCGGGTAGCTTTCCTTGTCGGCGTCGATGAATACCAAGTCGAACGGCTCGACTCCCTCGGCCTCGAGCGCTGCGAGACTGTCGATCGCTCGACCGACCCGGATCTCGACCCGGTCCGCGAGGCCGGCCCGCTTCAAATTGGAATGCGCCACGCTCGCGTGCCGGGGCTCGAGCTCGAGACTGACGAGACGCCCCTTCGGGGGCAAGGCGCGAGCGAGCCAGATAGTGCTGTAGCCGGCCAGAGTCCCGATCTCGAGGATCCGACGGGCGTTCTGGAGCAGTGCGAGCAAGTGGAGGATACGCCCCTGAAGGGGGGAGATCTGGATATCCGGCAGACCAGCAGCGGTGGAGGCGAGCAGGGCCTCCGATAGGACGGGTTCATCCAGGTCGAAGAGGTCCACGAAGTACCGGTCGACGGCCCCCCAGACCTCCCGCTCCGGTTCGGCCGGATCGGAACGAGGCGTCTCCCCACCACGCTTCAGAGCCATGGAACCCCCGGGCGAGGGAACCGTTCGGGTTGATATCCCGAGCGCTCGGCCACCGCCCCCGTAGGTGGCCCTTCAGTTCTTGCGCGCTTGGGCGCGGTTCATGGCCCGGCCGCGGAGCGCGACGAGGAAGCCTTGACCCCGAGGCCGCCGGGATGGGCTCGCATGTCTTGCGCGCCCTCCAGATCACTTCGATCGGCCAGTGCCGCGCCCACTCGGCCTCGGTCTTCGAAAGGTACGTCGTGCGCCCATGCGGGGGTGAGGGCAGCTCGATCAAGTCCTCCACGGCGAGCGA
This sequence comes from uncultured Thermoplasmata archaeon, assembly GCA_963842165.1. Lineage (GTDB taxonomy): Archaea > Thermoplasmatota > Thermoplasmata > Lutacidiplasmatales > UBA184 > Lutacidiplasma. The sequence continues at coordinate 199,904 of CAWJFK010000023.1, forward strand.
GTTGGCCCGGAACAGTCGGATCCATCCTCCGTAGGGCAGGTTGAAGTTGACTTCGTTGGGGTACTCCTCCCGGTGGAGGTCGAAGTAGTCGTAGTGCAGGCGGCGTGAGGGCCGGTCGGTCGTCCGGTTCCGGCAGACCGAGCGGAAGGGGCTCGCGGTCAAGAATGCGAGCAGTCCGCCTCGGCGCAGCAAACGCGCCGCCTCTGGCACGCTCCGGTAGGGGTCGGCGAAGGTGAGTGCCCCCCAGTCGCAGAAAACGATGTCCTGGCTCTCCGACGGAAGCGGCACCGACTCGGCGCTCGCCTCGAGGAGCGGGAAGTCGAGCCCGGCGTCCACCATCTCCTCCCGGGCCTGTCGGAGTCGCGCGGGAGAGAGGTCGAGCGCGGTCACGCGGGCGCCCCGTTGCGCTAGGGCGACCGCCCACCGGCCGGCCCCGCACCCGAGCTCGAGGACGTCCCGGCCCCGCACGTCCCCCAGGACCTGGAGTTCGCTCTCGGCGCGGTGCCACATGCCCCACCCCATGAACGTGTTCCGCGAGAGCGTCTTCGCGTGCGCACGTTCGTACGAAACAGCGACCTGGTCCCACAAGGCGCGGTTCGTCCTTTCGTGAGGGCGAAGCCGTGCAGTCGGGGGCATGGGGCCACGACCCGCGCAGTCTACCTAACCTCGTCGGGAATGGATCGCCCCTGAGCCAGCCGAACCGTTCGGGGGGTGGGTTCGCCCCTTCACCGACCGGAGGCGATCTGACGCGAGAGGGCGAAGTACGCTTCCGGCGGCAGGGACTCGGGTCGCAGGGAAGGCCAGTCGGGGGGCCAGCCCGCCGCCTCAGCGAGTCGCGTGGCCTCGGCCTCGGGACGCACGACCCGGGGCATGAGGTTCCGCAGTTGCTTCCGGCGGGAGGAGAACAGGACCCGCACCGTCGCCTCGAACTGGGGGACCGACGGGACCGGTAGCTCCCCCGTGCGAGCGACGTGCACCCCGATCCGACTCGTCACTTCGGGGACCGGGGAGAACGCCGAGGGCGGGACGGTGCGGAACAGCTCGATCGTACCGTAGAGTCGCGCGATGATCGAAAGGCGCCCATACTCCTTAGACCCGGGCCCGGCGGCCAAGCGCCGGGCGACCTCCTCCTGGACGAGGAAGACGACTCGGGGGACGCGCGCCTCGAACAAGCGCAGCAGGATCGGCGTGGCGACCGAGTAGGGAAGGTTCCCGACGACGGCGTCCACGAGGGGAAGGGGCACCTCGAGCGCGTCGCCCTCCAGCACCGTGATCCGTTCCCCGAACGAACGCCGGAGGTACCGCGCGAGTCGAGCGTCGCGCTCCACCACGGTGAGCGGGCCGATCTTCCGACGAAGGAGCGCTGCGGTCAGCTGGCCGAGACCCCCACCGATCTCGAGGACGGGACGGCCCGGAGGGAGGTCAACGAGGGCCCCCTCCGCGTCGGCCACGAACGGGTCCGTGAGGAAGGACTGCCCAAGCCCCCGGGAGGGACGGATCTGGAGGCGGGCGAGCGTCGCCCGGACCTCGACGGCGGTCTCCGGAACCCCGGGAGGTCCGCCGGGGCGGGCTCAGGGGGCGACGAAGAGCCGGGTACTTGTCCTCGACACCGCTCAGTTCCTGTTCGATCCGGCCGACGATCAAGAGCTCGGGATTCTTCAAGTGGAGGCGGGTCTCCATTTCCTGGAAGCTCGCGAACGGGGCGCGCTTGCGTTCGTCCACGATCTGCTGCATCGTCTTCTTGCCGATCCCGGGGAGGAGCTCGAGGAGGTGGAACCGACGCGAGACCGCCGGAGCTTCGTTGAAGAAACGGAGGTATCGCGGGGGGTTCGCCCGGACGATCCGTTCCAACGCCGCGGTGAGTTCCGCCCGCGCCGCCACCGTCAGCTCATCGTACGCCAACCGACGTCGCACGTGGTCGATCGGGGGCGGCACGCCCTCGAGGGGCACGAGCGGGATCCGCTGGCCGGGGGCGAGGGTAGCGCCGAGGCGAGGGACCAATTCGAAGAGCTTCAGCTCGTCCTCGCCGACGGCGAGGGCCAGCGGTTCACGATGGAAGCCGCGTTCGGTCTGCCGACCGTTCGGCAGGTAATCGAGGACTTGCGCGTAGCTCTCCACAGTCCGTCCTCTCGCTCATCGGTGGTGTGCAATGATCTCGAGCAGCTGGGTGACCTGCGCCTCTTCGAGCGCGACCCGCTCCTTCGAGAACAGGAGTCGGATCTCCTCCGGGTACTGGGGGAGCGTGTCCGCGAGCTTCACGGCGACGACCGCGTCCACGTAGGGCAGCGCCCTCAGCTCGGCGATCAGCTTCTCCGTCTGCTCGGCCGAGAGGCGGACGAACAGCTCGGCATGCTGGAGCGCGAGCGCGGCCTCCCGGGGCAGCGTGCGGTGGGCCGCCTCGTCGGCGAGGAGGTCCTTCACGCGGGCGAGCGAAACCGGATCAGGCATGGGCGGCCTCGGGCTTGGCGACGGGCCAGAGATGCACGGGGGTCGCGACGAGCTGCTTGGGCTTCCCCCCGTCCAGGAACTCGATGCGGTAGGCCCGGCCCGATTTCGCGACCACGGTGCACGTGCGGCCTTGGTAGCGCGGGTGGGGCTGGCCGTGCGGGTCGGACGGTTCGATCCGGATCGTGACCTTGTCGCCGATCTCGAACGAACGGAGGAACCAGTTGACGGGCGGCATGCCCTTCTCCCGGACCTCCTTCGTGAACGTCCCGCGGCTGCGGGAGCGGAATCCCTTCGAACTCTTCACCATGGATCTACACCTCCGTATCGTGAACGTCGAGCACGTCGAGAAAGCCGACCTTCAGCGGGACTCCCACGAGGCCCGCGAGGTTTGGTTCCGTTCGGCCGCCATCTCCTTCCACCCACTCCTTCACGTACGTGCCCGCTTCGGTCCGGATCTCGAGCGTGAAGCCCGCGTCCGCCGCCTCGATGACGCGCGCGGACACGATCCGGCGCGCGCGAACGCGGTCGGACCGCCGGTGGGCGACACGAGTGGGCGTGCGCTGGGCGATCGCTCGACCTGTCGCGACCTCCAGGGACTCATTAACTTTTGCCACCGGCACCGTCCCCACGACCCCCACGCGGTAGCTCTTCTCGGGGGCTGCCTCCTTGACGTGGACCACGTCGGTCGCCTCCGCGGCCCGCAGCCCGTCTACTTCGACCCGGCCGCCCGAGGACCGAGCGATCTCGGGCGCGAGGGTGGCGAGGTCGATCGTCCGATGGTGCGGGCGGACCAGCTCGAGAACGAACGGTCGGCCGCGGCCCAGCATCCGCGCATCGATATCCTCGCGGCCCATGCCGTGGAACCGGGTTTCGGAAGCGGCGGCGGCGGTCAGGAGCGGGGCGCCGACGAGCTCCTCGACGCTGGTGGGATACGTCTTACCGGTGCCAGCGCAGGCGTCGCAGCCCCGGCCGCGGCACCGGCGGCACGGCCAATGGGTCTGGGGGATCGTGCGGTCGAGCTTCCGGTAGCGACCCCGTACGTACAGGGGTAGTATGGTGGGTTCGACCCGGCCGACCGCGAGGTCGGCCAGGAAGACGATATCGGGACGGTCGGGGCCACCTGAGGCTCCCGTCCGGGCCTCGAGCGCCTTGCCCCATTCGCGGTTGAACGCCGAGCGTGCACTTTCGCCCCATTCGGTGCCCACCTGCATCCAGAGATTCTCCTCCCGGGCCAGCATCTCGGGCTCCCATCGGGAACCGCACGTGAACCGGTGCCACTCGAACCCTTCCACCGACCGGAGTCCGCGCTCGACCCAGACGTCGAGCCGGGCGAAGATGTCGGAGCACCCGGTGCACGCACCCGACCGGGGAGGGAGCGGGGCGCGGAGGAGCGGGAGCAGTCGCTCCGTTCGCTCCGGATTCGAAAGCCCATGGCCCACCCGTCCGAGGAGCCGCCCGAAGCACTCCGGGCACAACCCCCGGTCGAGGCCCTTCCGCGCGGCCTCCAGCGCGGCCGGGGTCGGGTCGAAGACGACGGGCTCCGCCATGCGCGGCCGACCCGGGCCCGTCACTAAACGTCATTGGCCTCTTGCCGCTCGCGCGCACACCTTATCCAAGGCGGTGCCGGTGGGCGGGCGGTCGGATGGCGTCGATCACCGAAGCTGAGCTCACCCGCGCGATCGAACGCACGCTCGTCATCCACGGCAAGATGACCCCCGAGCAGGCCCGGCCGACCGCCCGAATGGTCCTCGGCTACTTCGGCGCCGAGGGCACCGTTCTCGACAACAAGCTCTCGAGCGAGGACCGGGACCGGTTCTACCAACTCGAAGAGGAGGGCCTGTTGACCAGCGAGGAGGAGGACGCCACCGTCTCCCGCGGCAAGACCTGGCGGATCCACTATTGGCTGCTCAAGAAGACCCGCATCCGGGACGTGGGCCAGGGCGGAGACGCACCGGCCACCGACGAAGCAGAATCGGTCTACCGGTCGATCGGCGAGTCCGAATGGCAGCGCGAGGGAAGCCCCCCGCGCAAGAAGCTCTAGTTCGTCCCCGGCGGGCGAGGCGGCCGGGCGCCCCCCCGCGGCCGGTAGCGGGCCGAGCCGAGCTGGATCGCCGGGAAGTCGGCGGTCGCGACGAGCGGACCGTACGTGCTCGATCGCCCCGAACGCGAAGAGGACGGCCGCGAACAGAGCGATGTAGGAGGCCGAGTCCGCCGCGAACCCGGTGATCCCGATCAGACCGAGGATCACGGCGAGCGACGCGAGGAGGTTGAAGCCCGCGTGCATGGCGACGGCGAGCAGGTAGTACGACCCCGTGCCCGGCCCGGGCTGCTGGAAGCGGCTGCGCGCGAACCCGTAGCCGAACATCCCGGTCGAGCTGCCGTGCAGGAGCACGCTCGAGACGCTCCGCACGAGGATCAGGGCGATCCCCGCTGCGAGTCCTCCGATGAGGTACGCTCCGAGACCGTAGAGGAACGTCTCGAAGAACCCGAACCCGAGTCCGACCGAGGCACCGAAGACCGGGCCGTCGGCGATGCTGCGGAACCGGTCGCGGTAGGAGTAGACTCCCGACGCTTTCAATCCTTCCTCGACGAACGGCGCGATCACGAGGACGAGGAAGATCCCGCCGAGGGTCGAGTTGCCGTTGAGGAAGAGGAACTCCGGACCCGGGTACTGCTGGCTCGCCGCCGTTCCGACGGCGACGAGGACGACCTCGACCAGCCCGGCGGCGACCGTTGCGAAGAGCGCCCCGTAGAGGAAGGCGCCGAGCAGCGGGCCCCACGTCTCCCGCTCGAACCGGGCCGAGCGACGGACCCACGCGAGGTAGATCAGCGCCGGCAGGAGGGAGATGATGACGAGGAGCAGGAGGTCGACGGACGAGTCGATGTCGCTCACGGCCGGGCCCCCGCGGCCGGATATCGGTAGAACCCCTCACCGGTCTTGCGGCCGAGCTTGTGCGCCGAGACCATCGTGCGGAGGATCGGGCAGGCCCGGTAGCGGGCGTCGCGAAAGCCGTCCCAGAGGATGTCGAGGATGGCCAGGGTCGTGTCGATGCCGACGAGATCGACGAGCTCGAACGGCCCCATCGGGTGATGGAACCCGAGCTTGTAGGACGTGTCGATGTCCTCCTTCGTCGCCACGCCTTCGTAGAGCATCCAGGCCGCCTCGTTCACGAGGACGGCCATCCCACGGCTCGTCACGAACCCGGGGGAGTCGCGCGAGAGCACGACCGTCTTGCCGAGGCTCACCGCGAACGCCCGGGCCCGCTCGACCACTTCGGGTGGGGTGGTGTGGCCCGGGATGAGCTCGACGAGCGGCATCTGAAGGACGGGGTTGAAGAAATGGATCCCGACCAGCCGGGTCGGGTCTTGGAGGTGTTCCCCGATGGCCGTGATCGGGAGGGACGAGGTGTTGGAGGCCAGCAGCGCTTCGGGCGTCGCGTACTCCTCGATCTCAGCGAAGACCTTCCGCTTGAGCTCGAGGATCTCGGGCGCGGCCTCGACGATGATCTGAGCCGAGTCGGCTCGCCGAAGTCCGATCCCGACGTCGAGACGGCCGAGGGCTCCCTCGCGGTCGCCCGCACCTACCGTCCCTTTCCGTACCGCATGGTCGAGCGCCCGGCTCGCGTTCTCCCGACCGCGGCGGGCGAGCTCTTCGCTCACGTCGACCAGCGTGACGGGGTAGCCCGCCAGCGCGGCCTGCGCCGCCACCCCGCTGCCCATGATGCCCGCGCCCACTACCAGGACCCGCTTTCGAACCGACTCGCGCGGGTCGCTCTCCCCCGAGATCGCTGCGGTCATGGGGGCACCTCGGTGGGCACCATCGGCAGCCGAACGTTCGCCAGGTACGAACAGGAACGGCAGAGCTCCGAGCTCGACGCCTCTCCGCAGACGCGGCATCGTCCGGGCGCGCCGGTGTTGCCGGCGACCGAGAGACGATCCAGGAGCTGTTCCCGCGTGTGCAGCAACGCCTGGCGAGTCCCGGGCTGAGCTTCCTCGAGGCGCCAGATCACTTCCCTGAAGACGTTGCGTGCGGCTCGCCCTGCGTGGGGGCATTCGCCGTGGTCGAACGGAAGGCCCGTCAGCTGGGCGTACAGGAAGACCTCGCGCTCGGGGATCTGCGCGAGCGGCGCGACGCGAGGAACGAGGCCGGGTTGCCGTACCCGATGGGGCGCCATCCGGCCGATACGGTCGAGCTCCCCGCGGACGAGGTTCATCAGGACCGTCTGGGCGAGGTCGTCCAGATTGAACCCGAGCACGAGCACTTCCGCCCCGAGGTCACGGGCGGCCTGGTTCAAGAGTCGGCGACGCCAGACTCCACAGAAAGAGCACGGGACTGTATCCGGAAGCTCGGCGGCCGCCCGGTCGGTGGTCGTGCCGAGCTCTGCCTCCGCCCGCACCACCCGATGCTCGACCCCCAGCTGCTCGGTAAGCTGACGTGCGGTCGCGAGCGTGCCCGGGCGATATCCCTCGATCCCCTCGTCGATCGTTATCGCGACCAGGTGCACGGTCGGCCGACGGCCGAAGTACCGATGGGCGGCCGCGAGGGCGACCGCCGAATCCTTTCCGCCGGAGAGCGCGATCGCGATCGTGCCCTCCGAGAATCGAGGGATCTGGCGATGGAACTCCGACCGAATTCGGTCCTCGACCGATCCCAGGAAGTGCCGCGAACAAGCGTGGCGGCCGCGATACGGTTGGTCGATCACAGCCGGTGCGTCGCAGCTCGAGCAGTGCACGACGGGCAGAACCTCGTGGCTCTATTTAGCCAGGGGAGCGGCCGCGCGTTCCTATGCGGCCATACGATTATTAGGCGAATCCCAGCCAGCGACCCCCAATGGCCACTGCCCCCATCGTTCGCGGACCTTCCGGACCTCGGCGTGGCCGGGCCGATGCACCGGTGGCCGACGTGACCCCGGAGTTCCGAGTCGACGACCTCGTCGGTCGCTTCCAGCGGATGCTCCAAGCGAAGGAACGGAGCCCCTGTACGGTCAAGCAGTACGGCCACATCGCGAAGACGTTCCTCGGCTACGCCCAAAAGCCCCTCGAGGACGTGACCCTACACGACCTGGAGGCGTTCCGGGAGTACCTCGTCCTCCAGCGCCACTATTCGAAGAACTCCCTCTACACCACCGTCCGAGGGCTCACATGCCTTTTCCGGAGCTTCGGCTACTCGATCGCGGACCAGCTGGAGCCGCCCCGCCGGCCCGAGCGTCTCCCCCGGTACCTCACGGAGGAGGAGATGCACCGGCTCTTTGCAGCCGTCAAGGACTCCCCCCGCGACAGCGCCATGGTCCATGTGCTGGGGTTTGCCGGCCTCCGCGTCGGCGAGCTCTGCCACCTCGAGCTCGAGGACATCGAATTCGAACGGAACGTCCTGCACGTCCGCTCCGGGAAGGGCGACAAGGACCGCGAGGTCGTCCTGGAGGATCGCACGCGGGCCGCGCTCGACCGGTATCTGACCGAGCGAACGCTCGTCGGGGAAGGGAGCAGTCGGCTCTTCCCGGTAGGCCCGGTAACGGTCGAACGGATCGTCCGCAAGGCGGCCCAGACCGCCGGGATCCCGCACCGGGTGACCCCGCACATGCTCCGCCACACGCTCGCCACCGCCCTCCTCTCGCGCGGATGCGATATCCGCTACATCCAGAAGCTCCTCGGGCACGCGTCGGTCGCGACGACCCAGATCTACACGCACGTCGACATCTCGGCGCTCAAGGAAGCGTACGCCCGCGCGAAGCCGCAGTATTAACCCCTGCACGGGGTGGCGCCCGCGTGGCGGTTGAACGCGCCGACACGCTCGTCCTCGGGGCCGGCATCGCGGGGTGCGCGCTCGCCTACCACCTCGCCGGCCGCCCGGTCGACCCCGTGGTCCTCTACGACCCCGGGACGCCCGCCGCCGGTGCGACGGGACGGGCGGCCGGCGTGGTGACGGAACAGCTCTGGAACGAATGGGACGTCGACGTCGCCCGCGAGTCGAAGAACGAGTACGCCGCGCTCGCGGCCCGGTCGGACCCCACCGCGTTCACGGCGAACGGATTCGCCCGGTTCACCGCACGGAAGGACGCTGCCCAAGTGTTGGAGGAGACCGTCCAACGCCTCCGCCGCTGGCAGGTGGACGTCCGGCCGATCGGCGCGGACGAGCTCGCTCGGGCGGTGCCGTGGGCTCGCCTCGACGACGTCGAGGGCGCGATCTTCAGCCCGAAGGACGCGGTCGTCACTCCCAGCGCGCTCACGGGGATCTACGTCGAGGCGGCCCGCTCCCGTGGAGTGGAGACCGAATTCGGAACCCCGTTCCGGTCCCTCGCGCCGGACGGAGGGGGCTGGAGGCTCGAGTTCGGCGCCCGGAGCCTCCGGGCCCGTCGGGTCGTCGTCGCGGCGGGCGCTTGGTCGAAGAAGATCCTCGCCGGAATTCACCATCCCCTCCCCCTCGCTCCCTACCGGACCCAGGCCGCGGTCCTGCGGCCCGCCCCGGGCGGCCCCGCCCCGTTCCCCTCGATCCACGACATCGACTTGGACGTGTACGTCCGTCCGGAGGACCAGGGCCGGATCCTGGCGGGCGACGGCACCGAGCTCGTGGAAGTGGACCCCGACCGCACCTCGAGCGGAGGGGACGAACGCTTCCTCTCGCACCTCGCCGAAAGCTTCGAGACCCGATTCCCCGGCTGGGCCGATGCCGAGCTGGTCCGAGCCTGGGCGGGGGTCTGCACGTCCACGCCGGACCGACGACCGCTGGTCGGCCCGGTGCCCGGGGCGGAAGGACTGTTCGTGCTCGTCGGGTTCAACGGGTTCGGGGTCATGCGCGCGGGTGGCGTCGCGCGTCGACTTTCGGACCTTCTCGCCGTGGGCGAAGGCTCGACCGCCGAACGAGAGGCCCTCGCGCCCGTCCTTCCCGAACGCTTCCCGCCCGGGACCCCGGCGGTCGTTCCCCGCCCCGGGTTCACGCTCGAGGCGGGGGACCACCCCCGGTTCTAAGCGTCCGGCCTAGTCGCCGCTGCGCAGCCGCTCGAGCTTCTCGAGGAACTCGACGCCCTCGCCCGTCTTCATGCGCTGGCCGTTCTCGCGGACCAGGAGAAGGCCCGCCGCCTCGCACGCGGCCTCCGGCGTCTGGCCCTCCAGCAGCAGGCGGAACGCGACCCGCTCGCGCCGGCCGAGGGAGAGGCCCTCGCGCTGGAACTCGTCAAACGCCTCGAACGCGACCGGCGCAACGAGCCGGCCGAGCCGGTCGATCTCCTTCGCAAAGAGCCGGATCTCCTCCTGCGCGTGGGGGTCGAGGCGGAGCGAGAGGAAGTGGAACAGGTTGTGCAAGTTCGTCTTCCAGTACCACTGGGTGTAGTAGGCGACCGGGAGGACCAGCCGGGCGGTCTCGCGGGCGACACCGGCATCCAGCGCCGTGGTGTACGTGGAGTACGCGTCCTTCGAGATCCGTTCGAGGTCGGTGCGGAAGCGGTCCACCACTTCCGGCGGCAGCGGGTCGCCCCGGCCCTGGCGATTCCGTTCGGACTGGTGCCGCACCTCCTCGGCCGGGGGGACCTCGTACTCGTCGGGCACGACCGAGTAGCGGGCGCTGTACTCGTTCACGGACGCCGACCGGTGCCGGATCCATTGGCGGGCGACGAAGATGGGGAGGCGGACGAGGAACTTGTACTCGACCATCTCGAACGGCGTGGTGTGCCGATGGCGCATGAGGTAGCGAATCAGCCCGCGGTCGTCGCGCACGGTCTTCGTGCCCTGACCGTACGACACGCGGGCGGCCTGCACGATCGCGGCGTCGTTCCCCATGTAGTCGACGAGGACGACGAACCCGTGCGAGAGCACCGGGACCTTGACCCCGATCGCCCGGTCGGCCTCGGGGACGGAGGGGCGCTGCATCGGCGCTTCGTCCCCGGCCACGGACCCCCGACCCGACCTGGGAAATTAAGGAGCGCGGGATGCGCGGGGCCCGCGCCGGTCTAGGTGCGAGCGCCGGCCATGGCCACGACCGTCGCCGTCGAGACGAGGTGCCGCGACAGGCCGAGCTGCTCGGGTGAGGCGCCGAGCGCGAGCCCCACGACCTGCGGGAGGTGGAGGACCGGCATGTCGAGCGCGTGGCCGACCGCCTTCTCCGCGTGGTTCTGGTACGCGTCGAGCGAGAGGTGGCAGAGCGGGCAGGGCGTCGCCATCGCCTCGGCCCCGTGCGCCTTCGCGTCCTCGATCTGGTGGCCGGCGATCTTGTCCGCGGTCTCCGGCTTCACGAACTGGATGGGGAAGCCGCAGCACATCACCCGGCCGCGGTAGTAGACCGGCGTGGCGCCGAGCACGGCGAGCAGGTCCTCGAACGCATGCGGTTCTTCGGCACTTTCCCAGGCGAGCTCGTCGGCCGGCCGGAGGAGGTGGCATCCGTAGAAGGCGCCGACCTTGAGGCCGCGGAGCGGCCGCGTGACCTTCGCTCGGATCCGATCGAGCCCGATGTCGTCGGTCAGCACCTGGAGGAGGTGCTTCACCTTCGTGGTCCCCCGGGTCCTCGATCCCGAGCGGTCGGAGGGCCCCGTCCACACGCGCCTTGACCTTCGGGTCGGCCAGGCGGACGTTCGCGAGGGTCAACATGCCTTGGCAGGTGGAGCAGATCGTGAGGAGGTCGAGGCCGGCCTTCTCGGCGATCGCGAGGTTCCGCGCGTTGAGCGCGACGTTGAGGACCTCGTTCGCCTCGTCCATGAACCCGGAGCCGCAACACGAGAAGCTCGGGAACGACACGAGCTCGATGCCGAGCGCCTGCGCGACCCAGCGGGTCGCCATGTCGAGCTCCTTCCCCGACTCCTGGGCGACGCAGCCCGGATAGTAGGCGAGCCTCACGGGAGGTCCTCCTTCCGGTGGCCGTCCTCGAGCGCCTCGTAGATCTTCTCGACCTCGTCCTGGCCCTCGATGGCGTGCGGGGCACGGAACAGTTCCGGTTTCTTCCGCCAGATGCGGATCCCCTGGGGGATCTGGGGGAGGATCCCCAGCGTGCCGACGGACTGCCCGGGCGAGCTTCATCTCGTTGATGAGGCCCCGGTCGCGGATGTTGTCCTTGAACCCGACCGCGTGCCGACTGCCGTGCTCGGTCGCGCCCTGCGCCGCGATGGCCAGCTCCTTCAGGTCCCGGATCCGCTCGCTCGGCCGGACATCCTTCGGACACGCCTCGGTGCACAGATGGCATCGGAGGCAGAGCCAGAGACCCTCGGTCTGGATGCGGACGAGACGGTCCTGGGTCGCGTGGTCGCGCGGGTCGACGACGAAGCGGTACAGCTTGGCGAGCGCCATCGGTCCGGGGAACGCGGGGTCCGCTTCCACGGCCGGGCACGCGGAGTAGCAGGCCGCGCAGGCGATGCACCGCGGCGTCTCCTTGAACCGCTGCACGTCCGCCGGGGACATCGGGTTCTCCCGGCCCTCGGGCATCGGATGGCGCGGGTCGAGCACCAGGTGGGGCTCGATCTTCCGGTAGTTCTGCCAGAACGCCTCCTGCTCGACCACGAGGTCACGGAGGACGGGCTGGTTGCGCATCGGCTCGATGACGATACGGCCGTCGCGCGCGAGCTCGGGCCCGATCGGGGACTCGCAGGCGAGGCGGCTCTTCGAGTTGATCTGCATCGCACACGACCCGCAGATCGCGCTGCGGCAGGAGTACCCGCAGCGAGAGCGAGGGGTCGAGCTCGGCGCGGATCTTCAGAAGGGCCGTGAGAACCGGGGTGTGGGGGGTCAGGTCGAGCACGTAGCGGTCGTACCGAGGGGCGGCGTCTTTGCCCGGCTCGTAGCGATAGACATCGAACGTCGCGTGGACCGTCTCTTCGACCATCAGTACACCCGCTCCTTCGGTTCCCACCGGGTGTAGGCCACGGGGCTGTAGGAGAGTTGCGGCCCCTCCGGCCCGCGCACCGCGACGGTGTGTTTCATCCAATGGGCGTCGTCGCGCGTCGGGTAGTCCCGTCGAGAGTGCGCCCCCCGGCTCTCGGTCCGGGCGTAACCCCCGACCAGGATCACTTCCGCGAGCGCGAGCATGTGGCCGACCTCGAGCGCGTCGGTCAAGTTGACGTTGTAGACCTTCGACTGGTCGACCACGCGAACCTGGGGGAAGCGCTTCTGGATCGCCCGGATCCGGCGGACGCCTTCGAGCAGGTCCGCCTCGGTGCGGTAGATGCCGGCGTACCGGTCCATCACCGCCTGCATCTCCGTTCGCAGGGTGGACGGGTCCTCTCCGTCGGTCCGGCTCGACCAGGCCCGCAGGGGGGCGATCGCCGCGTCGAGGTCGCCGTCCCGGAGGGTCGGGGCCGACGCCGTAGCCGCGTAGGCGGCCGCCGCGATCCCCGCCTGCTTGCCGAAGACGAGCGTCTCCATCAGCGAGTTTCCCCCGAGCCGGTTCGCTCCGTGGATCGAGACGCAGGCAGCTTCGCCCGCGGCGAAGAGCCCCCGAACGTTGGTCGCTCCGTGAATGTCCGTCCCGATTCCGCCCATCATGTAGTGCTGGGCGGGGCTGATGGGGAGCGGCTCGGTCACGGGGTCGATGCCCGCGAAGTTGCGGGCGAAGTCGCAGATCTCCTGCAGTCGGCTCTCGACCTTCTCCTTGCCGAGATGCATCAGCTCGAGGTGGACGTAGCCGCCCGGAAAGCCCCGCCCCTCCAAGACCTCGGTGATGATCGACCGCGAGACGACGTCCCGCGACGCGAGCTCGAGGACGTGGGGGGCGTACTTCGACATGAACCGCTCCCCCAGGGCATTCTTGAGGATCCCGCCCTCGCCCCGGGCCCCCTCGGTGATCAGGATCCCGGTCTCCACCAGGGCGGTCGGGTGGAACTGGACGAACTCCATGTCCTTCAACGCCACGCCCGCGGCGTACGCCGCGGCCACCCCGTCGCCCGTGCAGCTGTGGGCGTTGGTCGTACGCCCATAGACTCTCCCGAACGGTCCCGTGGCCAGGACCACGGACTTCGCGGCGATCTGAGCAAACTCGCCTGTGCGTCGGTCGAGCGCGACGATCCCCTGGACCGTCCCCTCCCGGACGAGGAGCTCCGTGAGGTCCCACTCCTCGTAGAGGGTGAACCGCTCGGTGCCGAGCCGCTCCCACAGCGCCTGGAGGAGCGCGAGCCCCGTTCGGTCGGCGGCGTAGATGGTCCGCGGGAATCCCGCCCCGCCGAACGGCCGGCGGGCGAGGGAACCGTCCTCGACCCGGTTGAAGATGGTGCCGAAGTGCTCCATTTCGACGACGGTCGGGCCGGCCTCCTGGCAGAAGAATTCGATCGCGTCCTGGTCGCCGAGGTAGTCGGAGCCCTTCACCGTGTCGTAGATGTGGGTGTCGACCGAGTCTTCCTTCCCGATCGCCGCGTTGATCCCGCCCTGCGCCGCCCCCGAGTGGGAGCGGAGCGGGTGGAGCTTCGAAACGATCGCGACGTCCCGACCAGCTTGGACCGCGGCCAGTGCCGCCCGTTGGCCGGAAAGACCTGCCCCGACGACGACGACATCGTGTTTCAACATTCGTCGAGGTCGAGGCGAACCGAGCTTTAATCGGTGGCGCAGGGACCGCGCCCGGCACCGCGCCGGAATCCCCTCCTCCGCGTTCGGCGCCGACGGTCCGCGCTCCACGAGGTCGCCCCGGGTTCCTCGGTGTCGCGCGCGTAATCGCCGCGTGAGCCCTTATATAGGGCGCCCGGGTCGGCGCTTCGTTCTCTGTCGTCTACAGGGGTCTCCGATGCAAGGTCAAATCAGCGCGATGGACGAGAGCCGCCTTCTCAAGGGCACCACGACGATCGGGATCTCGGCGAAGGACGGAGTCGTTCTCGCGACGGAACGCCGGGCGACGGCCGGGACGATGATCTCGAACAAGCAGACCCAGAAGCTGTTCAAGATCGACCAGAACATCGGCATCACGATCGCCGGCCTGGTGGGCGACGCCCAGGTGCTCACCCGCTACCTCAAGGCCGAGGTCTCGCTCTACCGGCTCCGCCGCAATGCCCTCCTCACCACCGAAGGCGCAGCGACCCTTCTCTCGAACATCCTCTCTGGGAACCGGTACTACCCGTACTACGCCTGGCTGATCGTCGGGGGCGTGGACGCCAAGGGAAGCCACGTCTTCTCGGTCGACCCGGCCGGCGGCTGTATCGAGGACCGGTTCGTGTCGGTCGGCTCAGGCTCGACGTTCACCTACGGTCTCCTCGAGGAGACGTACACCCGTGAGATCTCGACGACCGACGCGGTCGACCTGGCCCTGCGGGGCCTCACCGCGGCGATGAAGCGCGACAGCGCGAGCGGCGACGGCTACCTCGTACACGTCATCACCCCCAAGGAATACCACGAGTTCTCGGACGACGAAATTAATAAACGCCTGAAGGCGCTCAAGATACCGTTGCCTCCGGTCCTACCCTAGTCGTCCGCCCGCCTCCGCCGAACCCTTTCGCGCCAACCTCTTCCCGCGAGCATGAGTTTCGATTCGCTAGTCAATGAAACCCGGGAGACCTTGAAGCAGGTCTTGCCGGATACGATCGAGGTCACCGACATTGAGCTGGAAGGCCCGCACATTGTCCTCTACACGAAGCAGCTGGACGCCTTCCTCTCGGGCGGAGACCTTCTCCGACAGGTCGCCCAACGCCTCCGCCGGCGCGTCCTGGTCCGCAGCGACCCCGCGATCCTGATCGACCCCAAGGAGGCCGAGAAGCAGATCCGCGAGCTGATCCCGCCCGAGGCGGAGATCAACCAACTGTTCTTCGAACCCGAGACCGGCGAGGTCACGATCGAGGCCGCGAACCCCGGGGCCGCGATCGGACGGGGCGGGGCGGTCCTCAACGACCTCAAACGACGTATCGGTTGGATCCCGACGGTCGTTCGGACCCCCCCGATCCCATCGAAGACGGTCGAGGAGGTCCGGATCCATCTGCGCAACTCGTTCGACGAGCGACGTTCCTTCCTCAAGAAGGTCGGCATCCGCATCGCCCGCGACCCGCTCCCCGAGAAGTTGTGGGCCCGCAACACCGCGCTCGGGGGGTACCGAGAAGTGGGGCGGAGCGCGCACCTCCTGACGACCCAGAACTCGAAGGTCCTCATCGATTGCGGGATCGACCCCGGCTCCGACCGGACCCCGTTCTTCAACGCCCCCGAGCTCCTTCCGCTCGATTCGTTGGACGCGGTCGTCGTCACCCACGCGCACCTCGACCACTGCGGCCTCGTCCCCGTCCTGCTGAAGTAACGGGTACAAGGGCCCGATCTACTGCACCGCGCCGACGCGCGACTTGATGACGCTCATGCTCCTCGACGCGATCAAGGTCGTCAATCAGGAGGCCCGAAAGGGCCTCTACGATTCGTCCCACGTCCGCGAGCTCGTCACGCGGACGATCCCGCTCCGGTGGGGGAGACGACCGGACATCGCGCCCGACGTCCGTCTCACGATGCACAACGCCGGCCACATCCTCGGCTCCTCCATCTGCCACTTCCACTTGGGGGAGGGCGACCACAACCTCGCGTACTCCGGGGACATCAAGTTCGAGCGGAGCTGGCTGTTCAACCCGGTGACGAACCGGTTCCCGCGGCTCGAGACGCTCGTCCTCGAGTCGACGTACGGCGGCTACCGAGACATCCAGCCGAGCCGCCAGCAGGCCACCGACGACTTCAGCGCCCTCACGACGCGCGTGGTCGGTCGCGGCGGCAAGCTCATCGTGCCCGTCTTTGCGGTGGGCCGGTCCCAGGAGGTCATGCTCGTCCTCGAGGAGCGGATGCGGGAGGGGAAGATCCCGAAGGTGCCGGTCTACCTCGACGGGATGATCTTCGAGGCGACGGCGATCCACACGGCGTACCCCGAGTTCCTCAACAGCCAGCTCCGAACCCAGATCTTCCAGCAGGGCGACAACCCGTTCCTCTCCGACATCTTCCGCCGTGTCGACTCCCAGACGATGCGGATGGGGATCCTCGACTCGAAGGACCCGTGCATCATCCTCGCGACCTCCGGGATGATGAGCGGCGGTCCGGTCATGGAGTACTTCCGGGCGTGGGCGCCGGAAGAGAAGAACGGCCTCCTGTTCGTCGGCTACCAGGCGGAGGGCACGTTCGGTCGTCGACTCCAGCGTGGGCTCTCCGAGGCGACGTTCCTCGACGGTCCGCGGCAGGTCGGGGTGCCGGTCCGGCTCACGATCGCGACCATCGAAGGATTCTCGGGCCACTCGGACCGGGTGCAGTTGATGAACTTCGTCGCGTCGCTCGACCCGAGACCCCAGCGGATCATCCTGAACCATGGCGAGGAATCGAAAGCGGTCGACCTCGCCGGCAGCTTGCACAAGCGGTTCAACCTCGACTCGCGCGCCCCGTTCAACCTCGAGACGATCCGACTTCTGTAGGTGCGCCGCACCGGCCCGAAGCGCCCGCCCCCAGCGCGGCTCCCTATACACTCTCTGAAATCGCCCTCGTGCGCGGGGTTGGACGAAACACTAAATAGGGCGGCCCGGGTCGATTCGCCAGGAGATTCCTTGGGGGCCTCCACGCTGTCTCCCGCACGTCGCTTCCTCGTCCTCGGGCTGGACGGCGGCACCTTCGAACTCCTCGACCCCCTGATGGAGGCGGGCGACCTGCCCTTCCTCCGTTCGATGGCCAAGAGCGGGGTGAAAGCCCCCCTCACGTCGGTCTACCCGGCCAAGACGATCCCCCGCCTGGTACTCGTTCGCCACGGGTCTCGACCCGGGCGAGCTCGGGATCTTCGGTTTCACCGAGCCGGACGGCGGCCCCGGGTCGCTCCAAGCTCGTCCAATCGTTCCGCCCGGCCGAGGCGGTCTGGGACCGCCTGTCGCGCACCGGCCACCAGGTCGGCGTCGTGAACTTCCCGCTCTGGTCCGCCTACCCCGTCCACGGGTTCATCCTGCCGGGGATGTTCTCGAGCTCCGCGCCCACCTTCCCAGGAACCCTCCGAGCAGAGGTCGAGGGAGAGATCGGCGGAGCGTACCCGTCCGGAGCTGCCCGTTTTCAAGGACGCGGAGCGCGACGCCTGGGTCGTCGCGGCGACGCGCTCGGTCGTCCAACGCGGTCGCGCCGCCGCGGCCCTCGCCCGGCGCCACCGTCCGGACTTCCTCTTCGCCCTGTTCCGCGAGACGGACCGGTTGCAGCATCAGCTCTGGACCGAGCTCGCGCCGACCGGCCGACGAGATCCCGGAGGACCTGCGAACGTTCTGGCGCGAGGTCGATTCCGCGTGCGCCGCGATCGACAGCGCCTTCCGCACCGCGCGGCGGTCCGGCCGTCACCCTGGTCATCTCCGACCACGGCCACGGCCAGAATCCATTCGGATTTCCTCACCAACCGCTGGCTGCAGGAGGAAGGGTTCCTGCGGTTCCGCAGCGCCCCCGCCCCCCTGAGCCGCCGCCTCTTCAGCTCGGTCTTCCTGCCGGGCCCAGCGGATTCCCGGCGTGGCCCGTCTGTCGCGGCGCGTCGCGGACATTCTGCGGGAAGGACTCGGAGCGAGCCTGGCCAACCTCGTCGTCGGGGACGCCTCGTTCGAGCAGGCGTCCGAGCGGATCGACTGGCGCAAGACCGTCGCGTTCTCCTACCCCGTGCCGGAAGGCATCTACCTGAACCCGTTCAATCCGGACCTCGCGTCGCCCGAGCGCCGCGCGGCCGTGCTGGACGAGATCCGCGGGCGGCTCGAACGATACACTCCGGCGCGGATCGAGGTGCTCGGTCCCGAGGATATCTACCGCGGGCGCAACCTGCGGCACGCCCCCGACCTGCTCATCCGGGTGGACGACATGCGCACCGAGCCGCGGATGGACTTCGCGTATCCGAACGCGCTCATCCGGGAACGCCCCGGTTACTTCTGCGGGTCGGGCACGCATCGCATGGACGGCATCCTCATCGCGTCCGGCGGCGGGGTCCGGGCGGGCGCGAACCCGGGCGCGATTCGGCTCTTCGACGTGGCCCCGACCATCCTCGAAGCGATGGGCGTGGTCGCCCCGGCCGCGTGGAACGGACGCTCGTTCGGGGCTCGATTGGGCCTCGCCTCCTAGGCCGCCACTGGGACGTAACGCTTTTTGGGCCCCCCCGGCGAATCCTCGGCGTGCCGGGACGCACCATCGACCTCATCGCCGTCGGTCCCTGCCCCCGGGACCCGTACGACCCGACCGCCTCGGCCTGGGCGCTCGCCGCCGGCTTCGCCGCCGGCGGGGACCAGGTGCGGGTCCTCCATCCCGCCGGGCCCCCGGGCGCGGAACTCCCGGACGGCGTGGTCGCCACCCTCCTCGAGGTTCCCCTCCGTCGCCCCGGAGCGTTGGTCGAAGGCGCGACGTTGACCCAGGCCGCCGGCCGACGGATCCGGCCCGGGGCGGACCTGGTCGTCCGCGACCCCTTCGGTCTGGGCCGGCTCGGACTGGACGGGCGGAAGGGCACCACGCCCGCGGTGGTCGGCGTCGTCCACCGACTCGAGCTGATCACCTACGACGCGGAGTCCTCCCGTCGCTCGCCGACCTCGCTCTTCGAGCGGGTCGACACGTGGCGGGACCGCCGCGCGGTGCGGCGCCTCGAGCGGGGCGCGCTGGACGAGGCCCACCATCTGGTCTACGATTCGCCCGAACTCCCCGAGGTCCTCGCGCGCGAGTACGGGATCTCGGCGGGTCGTCTCCGCCCGGTGCCGCCCTCGGTCCGGGACAGCGGCTTTCTTCCCACTCGTGAGGCCGCGCGGGAGCAGATGCACCTCCCCCTCGACGTGCCGGTCGTGGTGGCGCCGCTCTCGAGCGAGGACCCCCTCGTCTCGGGGGCGGACCGGGTCCGCGAGGCGTTTCGCCGCATGCGCTCCCTGTTCGCGGGCGCGCGGCTCGTCGTGGTGGGTGGGAGCGCCCCCAGCGAGCCCGGGGTCTCCGCCCTCCCCGACCGGGATTCCGCCACGTTCGAGCGCGCCTTCGCCGCCGGGGACGTCGCGCTCGTCGCCCCGTCCGCGGTCGGATTCGACCCCGGCGTCATCCTCTCGCTTCGCGCGAACTGCCCCGTGATCGTCTGGGCCGGGCGTGCGCTTCCCGCTGGACCCCGGCGGAGCCGTGCGGGCGGTGGCGTCGGACGACCCGGCCGATCTCGCCGCCGCCCTCGCCGAGCTTCTGGCCGACCGCCGAGAGCGGCGCGAGCTGGCGGTCGTCGGGGAACGGTACGCCGACCGATTCCACCCCGAGCGCGTCGCGGCGATGATCTCGGACGGCGTCGGACGGGCCGCGTCCTAGGGCACGCCGTCGTGCGGCTCGTCGAGCCGCCACTCCCGGAAGCTGCGCCCCCCGGAAGCGCGCCGCACGGTCCGGGGCACTCCCGACCAGGGGAGGCCCTCGGGGACGTCCCCCCGGTCGAGGGCGTCGAGCACGCCGCGGAAGCGAGCGCGTAGGGGAGCGTACGGGTCGTCGCGGCCCGGAACGGCCCACGGCCGGGCCGCGCGCGCCACGCGGACGGTGCCGTCCTCGCACCACCAGACTCCCACGGGTTCCGCCCGAGTGCCGCGGCTGCGCTCGGAGAGCGCGAGCGCGGACCGACCGCGACGCGAGCACGACCGCGACCCAATCGCCCCACGCCCGCCGGACGAGCGCCTGGGTGAGGACCGCCCGGGAGTTCGCGACCTTCGCCTCGACCAGGCCCACTTCGTCCCCGCGACGAGCGACCAGGTCGAAGTAGTCCGTCCCGTCCGGGTCGATGCGGGTGCGATACCCTTCCCCTTCGAGGTACCGGGCCGCGGCCTCGACCACCGAACGTTCCGAGGGCCGGGGCCGCGGTGGGGTCGTCACGCCCCCGCCCGGAGGAACCACCGGTCGATCCGGCTCCGCGAGATCCCGACCTGGATCGGTCGGCCGTGGGGACATGAGTACCGACGAATCGGGCAGCTGATGGAGGGCGTCGAGGACCCGCGCGAACTCCTCGCGTTCGACCACGTCGCCCGCCCGGATCGCCGCGTGGCACGCGATCGAGGCCGCGGTCCGTTCCTCGAGTCCGTCCGGGCAGTGTGGGCCGGCCGCCCTCGGCCAGCTCGGTCAGGAGCTCTCCGAGCGCGTCCGGACGGGCCCGACGGCCCCGGTACGCCGGAACGGAGCGGACCCGGTGGGTGCCCGGACCGAACTCGTCGACGTCGAACCCCGCCGCTTTCACGGCGGCCCCGTGCTCTTCCAACGCCGCCCGCTGAGCTCCCGAGAGCGTGACGAGGGCCGGTGTCATGAGCGTCTGGCGCGCGAGCGTCCCGTTCCGCCGGAGCGCCTCGTAGACGACCCGCTCACTCGCGGCGTGCTGGTCGATGAGGACCACCCCCTCCTCCGATTCCGCCACCCAGTAGACCGCGCCCACGCATCCAATGAGCTCGAGACGAGGGTGGGGCCCCCGGCCCGCGACCCGCCGGGGTTCGGCCGACGAGGCGCCCGGGAGGAGAGAGCGCTGCCGAGTGGACGGCAGCGGTGGGCTCGGGGAAGCGGCGGCCCCCCGCTTCAGAGCGCGGACCGGGGCTCCGAGGCCGGTAGAGGGTGCGGACGGCCCCCTCTCCGGCGCTTCAGAGACGGTCGGGGCGCCGAGGAGCGCCTCGCGAACCAGGATCCGGATCCGTTCGACCAGGTCCCGCTCCCGCACGAACCGTATCTCCCGCTTCGTCGGGTGCACGTTCACATCGATCCGGTCGCTCGTGAACTCGAGGGCGATCACCCCCACGGGGAACCGGGAGCGGGGGAGGTAGTCTCCGAAGGCGACCCGGACCGCCTGCGCGAGCGGACGGGACGAGATCGTCCGCCCGTTCACCGAGAAGTGGAGGCCGCGCGATGTGGAGATCCCCGTGCCCGGCCGCCCGAGCGTCCCTTCCAGCCGTCCGCCGGGGACCTCGCCGCGGACTTCGAAGGATTCCCGGAGGAGCGAGGGGCCGAGGACGCGCGCCGCGGCGTCCCGGAGGTTCTCGGCTGCGGGATAGATCGCGAGCTCGCGTTCCGCCCCGCGCACCCGGTAGGTGACATCGGGACGAGCGAGGTAGATCCGCTCCACGGTCGCGACGACCTCGACCTGCTCCGCGGCCGCGCTGCGCAGGAACTTTCGCCGGGCCGGCGTGTTGTAGAAGAGGTCGGAGACCTCGACGGTCGTGCCGACCGACCGACCGGCGGGGGCGAGGGTCCCGACCGCTCCGCCCTCCACCGTGAGGGCGGTCGCCTCCTCCCGTTCGGGGGTCCGCGAGACGATCCGCAGCCGGCTGACGGTCCCTATCGCCGCGAGGGCTTCGCCCCGGAACCCGAGCGACTCGATCCGGTCGACCGGTCCGGCCGGGTCGAGTTTGCTCGTCGCGTGCCGTTCGACCGCGAGCGGAAGCTCGTCCGCCGGGATGCCCTGGCCGTCGTCCGCGACCTCGATCCGGGCGAGACCTCCCTCGTCGACCCGGATCGTGACCGTGCGCGCTCCCGCGTCCAGAGAGTTCTCGACCAGCTCCTTGACGACGGAGGCCGGTCGCTCGACGACCTCGCCCGCGGCGATCCGCTCGACCGTGGTCGGGTCGAGCCGCCGGATCGGACGACGACCGGCGGGTCGGTGGCGCCTCACGGACCGTCCTTGGGGATCTCGAGGGCGCGACGAGCACGGTCCCGCAGCTCTCGCAAACGCTCCCGCGCCTGCTCCGGAGAGAGGGCCTCCACGTCCAGTCCCTCGAGCTCGCCGAGGAGGGGGTCGACGGGGCGATCCACGTCGGCGAGCAGGACCGCCTGGGTGTAGCGGGGAGAGGACCGACCCGATCGGCGCGATGGGGCCGCGGTCACGAGCCCCTCGGCTTCGAGTTCCCGGAGGAGCCGCTCCGCCTCGGTGAGGACGTCCTCGGGAACCCCCGCGAGCCGGGCCACGTGGATTCCGTAGCTGCGGTCGGTGCTGCCCGGGACGAGCCGGTGAAGGAACACGATCCCCTCCGTGCTCTCCCGCACCGCGAGATGCGCGTTCCGGGCGTGCGGAAGGGATCCGACCAGCTCGGTCAGCTGGTGGTAATGCGTGGCGAGAAGGCACCGTGCGCGCGTGCGGTCGTGCAGGTGGCGGACCGTCGCCCAGGCGATCGCGAGCCCGTCGAACGTGCTCGTTCCCCGCCCCACCTCGTCCAGGAGGACCAGCGAACGGTCGTCGGCCGCGTGAAGGATCTCCGCGACCTCGCTCATCTCCACCATGAAACTCGACTTGCCGCGCCCGATCTCGTCCGTGAACCCCATGCGGGTGAAGAGCCGGTTGACCAGGCCGACGCGGGCGAACCGGGCCGGCACGTAGGAGCCGGCCTGCGCGAGGACGACGAGGAGTCCGACCTGCCGCATGTACGTGGACTTCCCGGACATGTTCGGCCCGGTGAGGACGACCAGCCGGCCGTGCTCCGCGTCCAACTCGGTATCGTTCGGGACGAACGACGCCTCGTCGAGCCGCTCGAGGACCGGATGGCGTCCGTCCCGGATCACGAGCGCGGACGAATCGTCGACCGTCGGTCGGACGTACCCGCGCGTCTGCGCCAGGTGGGCGAACGTCGCGAGGACGTCGAGCTCTCCGAGCGCCCGGGCGACCCGGTGGACGGCCGGCACGTGCAGGTCGACCGCAGCGAGGAGGCGCTCCCATTCGAGGGCCTCGGCGTCCCGGGCCTTCTCGCGGGCGTCCAGGATCCGGTGCTCGATCTCCTCGAGGCGGTCGCTCGTGAACCGTTCGGCCTGCGCGACGGTCTGCCGTCGCCGGAAATGCGGTGGGACCCGGGCGAGGTGCGGACGAGTGACCTCGATGTAGTAGCCGAAGACCTGATTGTAGGAGATGCGGAGGGTCTTGATGCCGGTCGCTTCCTGCTCCGCCCGTTCGAGCTCCTGGAGCTCGGCGAGCCCCGCCTGCTCGGCGGCGCGCCATCGGTCGACCTCCGGAGCGTGGCCCGTCCGGAACAGGCCTCCGTCCTCTTCTCGGGGCGGGAGCGGGTCGGCGAGGGCGGAGACCAGGAGTTGGACGAGCCCCGGAGGTGGCTTCAGCTCCTCCCGCACCCGGTCCAACCGAGGCGTGCTCGCGCCCTCGGCGAGCCACGGTGCGAGGCGCTCGGTGGCTCGGAGTCCCTCCTTGAGAACTCCTAGTTCCGTCGGGCGGACTCGACGGCCGGCGATGCGGGACGCGATCCGGGCGAGGTCGGCGACCTCGTGCATCTGCGCCCGCAACTCCTCCAGGAACGCCCCCCGGGAGAGGAGGGCGGCGACCGCGTCCTGCCGGTCTCGGATCGCGCCCAGGTCGGCGAGCGGGTTGGAAAGCCAGAAGGCGAGCGTGCGACGACCCGGGCCGGTGACGGTCAGGTCCCACGTCTCGAGAAGCGTCGGCCCGCTCGGATCGTCGGGATTCATCGGTCGACGAATCTCGAGGTGGCGGAGCGTCTTCGCGTCGAGCGCGAGCCGGTGCACGGTCGCGGCGCCCGGAACCAGCTCCACGTGAGGCAGGAGGCGCGGCTGCGTCGCGCGGACGTAGCTGGCCAGCTGCCGGTCCGCGATCGTGAGCGCGTCGTTCCCCACGAAGCCACGCCGAACTCGTTCGGGAAGTTCTTCGGGGGCGAGGGGTGTCGGGGCGGAGTCCGAGCCGGGCCGCGGGATACTCTCGGGCCAGGACCCGAGACAAGGAGAGGGTGCCGTCCGGGGGCGTCGACCATAGGATCTCTCGCGGTTGGAACGGGGCCAGCGCGGACGAGAGCCCCTCGGATCCCGGTCCGTCGGCGCGTCCGTGGTACCACTCACCGGTCGTGATGTCCACGGCCGCGTACTCGCCGAGGTCGCCTTCTCGGTCCCTCGCCACGGCGAGGAAACTGTGGTCGGGTCCGCCCAAGATCCGGTCCTCGACGACCGTGCCGGGCGTGATGACGCGCGTCACTTCGCGTCGGACGAGCCCTTTCGCGAACCGCGCGTCCTCGACCTGGTCGCAGAGGGCGACCTTGAACCCCTTGCGGACGAGGCGTCCCAGGTAGGTTTCGACCGCGTGGTGGGGAACGCCCGCCATCGGGGTGCGGACCCCTTGGGCGTCGGCCGACCGAGCGGTCAGGACGACGTCCACGGCCCGGGAGAGCACCCGGGCGTCGTCCCCGAACGTCTCGTAGAAATCCCCTACCCGGAAGAGGACCAGGTGGCCGGGATAGCGGGCCTTGACCCCCTCGTACTGCTCCATGAGCGGTGTGGAGGGGGCCGATTCGGGCATGATCCGGTCGGCGAGCGGGACCGCCCTTATAATCGGGACCGGGGGTCCCTGGAACGGCGGGGCGGTCCGGCGGGGGACCCGGGGAAATGACGGAACCGAGCCCGATGTACCGGGAGCTCGCCACCTACTACGACCGGATCTACTCGGAGCGAGATTACCGGAGCGAGACGGCCCGCATCGTCGCACTCGCCCGACGCTTCGGCCGGTCCGCCGGCCGCCGGTGGCTCGATGTCGCGTGCGGGACCGGCCGCCATCTCGAGTTCCTCCGGCACCGGTACGACGTGACGGGGGTCGACCTGAGCCGACCGATGCTGCGCGCGGCGCGGCGTCGACTTCCCGGCGTGCGCCTCCTCGCGGGAGATATGCGAGATATCGACCTCGGGGAGCGGTTCGACGTCGTGAGCTGCCTGTTCAGCGCCATCGGCTACCTTCGGACCGAGGCGGACCTCGCGCGGGCCTTCCGCTCCTTCGCCCGGCATCTCGTCCCGCGAGGCGTCGTCCTCGTGTCGCCATGGATCAGCCCCGATCGGTTCCGGCCCGGGCACGTGAGCCTGGACGTCTACCAGGGCGCGACGACGAAGATCGCCCGAGCGGGGTTCTCGGATCGGCGGGGCGCGATCTCCCGCATCACGTTCGACTACCTCATCGGGGAGGCCGGACGCGGGTTCCGACACGTCCACGAGGTCGAGGAGCTGCGACTGACGCCGCCCCGCCGTCTCCAACGGCTGCTTCGCAGACGCCGGCCTCGCAGCCACGTGGGTGCCGCCGCGCGGTCCCGACTCGCGGGGGTGGCTCGTCGGCGTCGCTCCGGCCGAGCGCTGAGGGGGAGATTTGAACTCCCGTGGCGCGAACGCCACCAGCTTTCAAGGCTGGCGCCTTACCGGACTAGGCTACCTCAGCGCGGAGTGCGAGCGGGCGCATCGGGAATAAACCCTCGCCCGGGGGCCGCGGGCGTTGGGGCATGCAGGTGCCGGGAGATCCGCGGCGGATCGAGTACGGTCCGCCGATTCGAACCCGGGTGGTCAGCTTGGAGGGCTGACATCCTAGCCACTAGATTACACCTGCACGGACGCCCGCGGACCGGCGCGCCGACCGTCTTTCCGTGTCTAATGCTTTGCCGTCGTGCCGTGGCCGGAGGGGGTCGGTGAGGTCGACGAGGGCGACCCGCTCGAGGACGAGTCCCTCCCATGCCGACGCGGGAACCGCGGACCGCTCGGCCTCGCCGATCCCAAGACGGTCGAGCATCGCCGTGTCGACCGGCCGAGGGTAGGCACTCGGGTCGGGGGCGAGCCCGAACCGATCGGCCAGTTCCGACGGGTCGAGAGGTCGCTCGGCGACGATCACGAACTGCTGCGTCGCGTCCGAAACCCCAACCGCGCGAGCGCGCGGGGCAGCTGGTCCTCGCCCGCCACGTAGAGGGCGAACTCCGCCCCTCGCTCCCGAAGGCGGCTCTCGCCCCGCCCCCGAGAGCGCCCCAGGTGGGCCCAGGCGGAGAGCAGGTGCCGCTCGCCGGCGACCGCGCCGGCATCGAAGAGCGCGACCAGGGTGGGGGATTCCTGGGCGAGCTCTGCGCAGCTTCCGGACGAGGTCGCCGGTCGACGGGGCGCCCGGGGCCGGTCGGCGGGCGCCGAGGGCCCGCAGCGCGCGCTCCTCGGGCGTGGGGAGGGGCGTCAGGGGCCGGCTCACTCCCGGAGGAAGGCGAGGAACTCTTCGCGCGTTCGGGGCTGGAGCGTGTAGTTCTCCTGCTTCTCCCGGCCGATCGTCGAGGTGGGGGTGACGCCGTAGTCGTGGCCCGGCGAGTACGACCAGCGCATCGTCCAGCTGGATCACCCGGTGGAGGAGGCTGTCGTACATTTCGGAGGGGTCGCCCCCCGGGAGGTCCGTCCGGCCGCACTCGCCGACGAACAACGTGTCGCCGGTCGCGACGTTCCCCTCGAAGATGTAGAGGACGCTGTCCTTGGTGTGGCCGGGCGTGTGGACGACCTCGAAGGACAGGGGTCCGACCTTGAACCGGTCCCCGTCCTCGACCGAAACGTCCTGGCCGATCGGGGCGACCCGGTGCGCGACGACCTTGGCGCCGGTGCGCGACCGAACGTCCCCGTTCCCGGCCACATGGTCCGGGTGGCTGTGCGTGTTGAGGATGAAACGGACCTTGACGTGCTTCGAGTCGATCGCCCGGAGGACGGGGTCGATCCCATACGAGGGGTCGATCACGACCCCTTCGCCGCCTTCCGCGTCCGCGACGAGGTACGTGAAGTTCAGCGCGGGCCCGATGCGGTACTGGTCGAGGAGCACGGCGCGTCGAGCGGGGGGGCGTATTTTACGATGGAGGCGCGTCCTACCGAGATGCGAGCGGGGCCGCGTTCCGACGGCCGGTCACCGCGTCGAGCACGACCCGTCCCTGGGACCCTTCGGCGTACCAGTGGGGGAGATAGATGAGCTGGAGTGGACCGACCCGGACGTCGTCGGCCGCGGGGGGCACGCGTCGGGTCTCGATCACGAGGGCCCCATCGTGCTGCTCGGTGTGGTCCACGTGGATCGTGTGATGCCGGCGGATGGCCTCGAGCGCGAGCCCGGCCGCCTCGGAGACCGAGACCTCCGGTGGAACGAACTGGTGGGGGACGTCGAGCTCGCCGACGAGCTCCCGGTCTGACCTCGTCCCAGACCTCCGCGTGCCCGGAAACGCCGTGGACCGCCACCGTCCGGTCCAGGATCTTGCTGGCTTCCCCATAGGGGGTGGCCGGTCGGACTCGGTAGGGCGCGACAAAGAACGGGACCAGCCGCAAGGTGAACCGGGGCCCCTCAGCGCCGACCAGCAGCTCCGCCTCGGCCCGTCCGATCCGGGGCGGACGATGCGCGTGCCCTCGGGTAGGACGGAGAACGGGGTCTCGAGCGTCGGGCTACCGGCGGGCTCGTCCGAAACGGCGGGCCGGAGGGGAGCAGGAGCTCGCCGAGCGCCGGTCCGAGCGTCGAAGGGTCCAGGATCTCGATCCCGCGGTCGGCGGCGAGCGTGCGGGCGACCGATCCGGGGTCGTCGTCATACAGAATCGTGCGGTGGACCGAATCCGAGGGAAACAACCCTTCGAGCTCCGCCGGAGAGCGAGTCGCCGCCACGAGGACCACCGCCCGCCGGTCCCGGACTCGGACCGCCACGGAGGCATCCCCTCGCGCTTGGACCCGATACCCCGCAGCGGTCAGGAGGCGCAGGAGGACCGGGGCGGGCGGAGTCGACGGCGGCACGAACGGTTCGACGCGGTCCCTTCCATATCTCGGTTCCGTTCGTGCGGGCGCGGTCGGGCCTCGGTGCGTTCCCGGGCGAGGCGTTCCTGCTCGCCGAGGCGCACCTATTTAGCCGCGGGGCGAGTGAATCGGCCCGTCGATGGGCGAGGCCGTCACCCTCCGCGTCGCCGAGGCGTTCCAACAGGACATCGGGCTCGGCTCTGCTCGCCTCGACGTGCAGACGCGACAGCGGCTCAAGGTCGGGCTCGGCGACGTGGTCGAGATTCGGGGCCGAAAGGCGACGCCGGCGCTCGTCAGCCGAGCCCAGCCCGACGACGAGGGAAAGGGCCTCGTTCGGATCGAGGCGGTCGTCCGACGGAACGCCGGCGTCAGCATCGGGGATCGCATCTCGGTCCAGCGGATCGACTGCCCCAACGCCGACTCCGTCACGATCGCCCCGATCTATGCGGGCTCGGCCCGGATGGACCTGGGACCGGGGCTGGAGAGCTTCGTCGCGAAGGCGCTGGCCCGCCGCCCGTTCGTGCGCGGGGACGTGTTCGTGATCCCTGGCGTGTTCCTGATGGGGGGCTCGCTTCCGTTCATGGTCGTGGCGACCCAGCCGAAGAGCTTCGTCCAGGTCGCGCCGGCGACCCTCATCACGATCAAGGAGGAGACGGTCAGCGAGACCGAGGTCGCGGCACCCCGCATCTCCTACGAGGATATCGGCGGATTGAAGGAGAAGCTCGGCCGGGTGCGGGAGATGATCGAGCTGCCGTTGAAGCACCCCGAGCTGTTCGACCGACTCGCGATCACTCCGCCGAAGGGGGTCCTGCTCTACGGCCCGCCCGGGACCGGGCAAGACCCTGATCGCGAAGGCGGTCGCGAACGAAGCGGGCGCGCACTTCATCGGCATCCAGGGGCCCGAGATCATCTCGAAATACTACGGGGAGAGCGAGAAAGAACTCCGCGAGAAGTTCGAGGAGGCGGAGAAGAACGCCCCGAGCGTGATCTTCATCGACGAGCTAGACTCGATCGCTCCCCGACGCGACGAAGTGGTGGGGGAGGTCGAGCGGCGCGTGGTCGCGCAGCTGCTGACGCTCATGGACGGGCTCTCGGGTCGGGGGAACGTCATCGTCATTGCGGCGACCAACCGGGAAGAAGCGATCGACCCGGCGCTCCGCCGGCCGGGGCGCTTCGACCGCGAGATCGAGATCGGAGTCCCGACTCAGGAAGGACGGCTCGAGATCCTCCAGATCCACACCCGCGGAATGCCGATCGAAGGGAGCGAGAAGGACCGCGAACGCCTCCTGAAGGACCTCGCGGCGCAGAGCCACGGGTTCGTCGGGGCCGACCTCTCCTCGCTGGGGCGCGAAGCCGCCATGAGAGCCCTCCGGCGCTACTTGCCCGAGATCGATTTCGACCAGCCGATCCCGATCTCGCTGCTCGAGCGGATGAAGGTCACCGAGCAGGATTTCCGCGAAGCGCTGAAGCAGATCGAGCCGTCGAGCCTGCGGGACGTCACGATCGAGATCCCGTCCACCCGCTGGGAGGAGGTCGGCGGTCTCGACAAGGTCCGGAAGGTCCTCGAGGAGTCCGTGGAGCTACCGTTCAAGAATCCTCAGGCGTACCGCCACATTGGGATCGAGCCGCCGCGGGGCATCCTGCTCTACGGGCCGCCCGGGGTCGGCAAGACCCTCCTCGCCAAGGCCGCCGCCACCGAGAGCCAGGCCAACTTCATCTCGGTCAAAGGCCCCGAAGTGATGAGCAAGTGGGTCGGCGAGAGCGAGAAGGCGATCCGGATGATCTTCAAGAAGGCCCGTCAGGCCTCCCCGTCCATTGTCTTCATCGACGAGATCGACTCGATCGCGCCTCGTCGTGGCCTCCAGAACTCGAGCGGCGTGACGGAGCGGATCGTCAACCAGCTCCTCACCTCGATCGACGGCCTTGAGTCGCTCGAGCGCGTACTGGTCATCGCGGCCACCAACCGACCGGATATCCTCGACGAGGCGTTGCTCCGTACCGGTCGATTCGACCGGCTGCTCTTCGTCGGACCGCCGAGCGTCGCCGGGCGCGTCGAGATCCTCAAGGTCCACACCAAGCGCATGCCGCTGGCCGACGACGTCGACCTGAACGCGATCGCCCAGCGGGCCGAGGGGTACGTCGGGAGCGACCTCGCCGCGCTCTGTCGTGAGGCGGGCCTCACCGCGCTGCGGGAGAACGTGAAGGCGTCCAAGGTCACGCGCGCCCATTTCGAGGCGGCGCTCCACGTCGTGCGGGCGTCGTGCGACCCCGATACCCTGCGCTCGTACGAGGAGTACGAGAAGCGCCTCCAGCGCGACCGAACCGCCCAGCGAGCCGAGCCGGTCCAGGGCATCTATCGTTAGGACTCCTCGAGCCGGAGCCGCCCGCGCCGCCCGGACTCTTTTCCCTCCAAGCAAGCTATATGTAGCAGGGCCAAGTTCGCCGCGCCGCCTCCCCCCTAAGGAAGGCGAAAAACGGGAGACGTGAAGCAGTTGGTCCGGTTTGGGTCCCATGCCGCCTTGTGGGTCCTCGCGATCGTGGTCCTGGCGAGTCTGCTGGGCGCGTTCGTGGGGGTCGCGGCCGCCTCGTCGCCAACGTACACGCTGACTGGGATTGCGCAGCAACCCAGCGGGGCCCCTGTGCCCCTCGGTGTGCAGGTCGACCTGGTGTCCAAGGCGACGGGTGCGATCTGCACCACGACCGTGACCGGCAACGGCATGCTTTCCGGCGGCCAGTTCAAGTTCAACAGCACCGGCCCCAACGCGTGCGCGGGCCTCCAGCCCGGCTACTGGGGGGTCTACGTCCCCGACCAGACCAACCTGACGCTCCGGGCCTGCCAGCCGTTCAGCTGCGCCGTCCTGCCCCAGAACACCACTCCCACCTACTACTACCAGGACGCGAGCCAGCTCACCACCCAGAGCTACTCGATCGTGGTCTCGAACGTCGTGGTCCTGCCCTACACCGCGACCCTGAAGGGGAACGTCTCCTCCTCCGGCGCACCGGAGCAGGGAGCGACCGTCTCGCTCCTCGCCGCCAACTACAACGGAGTGACGCTCGTCAACAACACGACGAACGTCAACGGCAGCTACGTGCTCAAGGTGCCCTTCGGCACCTGGGTCCTGCAGTCGACCTTCAACGGGATCCCCACGACCTACAACTTCACCCAGGTGACCATCTCCTCGCGGACCCCGCCCGCGGTCAACCCCCAGCTCAACAACTACGTGGTCGACGGTCGGGTCCGGATCGCCTCGTCCGGGAACCCGGTGCCGAACGCGGGCAACGTGACCCTGATCGACCCTACGAACCACTACATCTATTCCGCCGGGACCGCCGGGGGATACTACTCGATCGGGACGTACCCCGCGGGGTTCACGAGCGGGACCCAGACCTTTGATGTCATCCTCGCCGAGTCGGGCTACACGACGACGTGGTACTACCTCGCCGCCTCGGGCCCCGTCACGCACAACGTCCAGGTCAGCCCGGTGGCACCGGCTCAGCTCGGAGCCTACTCTACGACGATCAACCTGTCCAAGGTGAACGTCCTCTCGGGGACCGGCAACGTCTCGGTCGTGACCGCCGCGAACCTCGGGAACAACTCCGTGGTCGCCGGTCTGCCGAACGCGACGGTCGACCAGCTCTGGACGCAGCTCGGGCTCGACTGGGGCGGGTCGATCAACTACTCGTCGGCCGACAACGCCGCGGTCGGTGCCTGGCTCGCATCCAGCGGACCCACGTTCCCCGCCACGCAGGCCAACTTCGCGATCAACGGGACGACGCTGCTCAACCCGACGGTCGCTCCGGCGATCGCCAACTACACGTCCTCCTGCCTCGCGGGGACGTGCGGCCCCTCGACCGGCGGTGGCTTGTCGTTCGGCTGGCACTCGGTGTACGCGATCAACGGCACGTTCCCCAAGAACTCGAGCTCGTACTCGGTCTCGTTCAGCTTTGCCCACCCCGCGACGGCCGCGGACGTCTACAACTACAGCTTCGTCCTTCCGACCGGCTACGTCCTGGCGGCCGGGACCTCGCCCCCCGCCCGCTCGTCCCTCTCGGCGACCGGACCGGACCACACGTGGACGAGCTTCACTCTCTCGTCGCTGCCGTCCTCGACCCCCGCAGGCACCGCGACGTTCTCGATCGTGAAGTCGGCGAACCTGGAGGCGAACGTCTCGGCGTCCGTCAAGAACTTCGCCTTCTCCTCCCAGAACGTCCTGAACTCGACTCACGGGAACTACACGGTCATCGTCGGCACGGGCCAGAACGTCACGTTCTCGACTCTGAACTCGACGTACCCCGCCGGAACGAACGGCACGAAGTTCGTCTGGAACTTCGGTGACGGTAGCTCGCCCGTCAGCTTGACGACCCCCACGACCAACCACACGTACACGGTCGTGAGCGGTGCCACCCCGTACATCGGGACGGTGAACATCACCAGTTCGGGCGGTCAGGTCAACTCGACCACGTTCAAGGTCTGGGTCGCCCAGACCGGCGGCGTCACGGCGCAGATCACCGGGAACTGGACGCACTCGTTCGCGACCCCGGCCCCGTACGCGGTCATCAACTGGTCGACGGCCATCAACGTCAACGCGACCGGCAGCTCCGCGATCGTTTCCCCGACGGCGACCGTCCACAACGTGATCTCGGTGGCCTCGTGGACCATCACGGCGAAGGGCTACAAGCAGACGAAGAACTTCTCGGCCAGTCAGAACGCGGCGCCGGTACCGGGCAACTGGACCCCGTCCTTCCTGGGCGCCGGGAACTACTACACCAAGACCGCGATGGTCGGCGGGAGTCCCGTCACCGTCACCGGCTGGGAGTGACAATGTCAGCCTTACCGTCTGGTCCGGCACGGGTCAGTCCGCCACCACGACGTTCAACGTCCTCGTGAACGACACCGAGAAACCGACGCCGGCGTTCGCGTTGCAGAACGCCGCCGGCAAGACGATCTCGGGCAGCGGGCTCCAGGTCGGTCTGAACGACTCGGCCAAGGTGGTCCTCAACGCGGCGAACTCGACCGACCCGCACAACGGTTCGCTCGTCAAGTACTACTGGCTGATCACGAACCCGTCCAACACGAGCGTCCACCTCGGCGCTAACTACACCGCGGTCAAGCCGAACAGCTCGCTCCCGTCGGAGTGGTTGAACCCCCAGTTGAAGCCCTACGTGGTCAATCTGACCGTGTGGGACCTCAACGGGAACCGGGCGTTCACCAACCAGACCCTGACGGTCTCTCCGAACACGACGTACCGCCCGATCATGGCCGCCAACAACCTGACCGCGCCCTCGACCTACCAGGTCGGGTCGTCGTACACGATCTGGGTCAACGTCACGGTCGGAGGCGGCAGCCTCGCGGTCGCGAAGAACGTCAGCGTACGCTTCTACACCCTCTCGCCGAGCGGGACGGGCAACCCGAACAACATCGCCGGTTCCCCGGGCACGGTGCAGTTCTTCAACTACACGGGCGGGGTGGTCGGCGCGACGCCGCTCGCGACCGGGGTGCTCCCGACGCTCGCGTTCAACAAGACCGTCCGCGCCGAGATCCAGTGGTCCCCCGGGACGACCGGTAACTTCGTGCTCTACGCCAACGTCTCGGCCCAGAACGAGTACGCCGGCGACTACGTGAACGGACCGCAGACGGTGACGCAGTCGATCACCGTGAACCCGAACCCGACGACGACGCTGCTGATCGACATCGGCATCGTGGTCGCCGTGATCGCGGTCATCGCGGCCATCGTCTTCCTTTACCTACGCTCCCGCCGGAAGGGCGGGACGTCCAAGTCGGGCGGTCGGTCCACCTCGGACCGGAAGGCCAAAGACAAGGACGACGACGAGGACGAAGACGAGGACGACGACAAGTAGGGCTCGTCCTACCCCGGCGAGAACCCTTTCCTTCCCCGATTTTCTAGCGCTCCGGGTCGGACGGCTGGAGCCAGAGGCTCGCTTCGGTGCTCTCCATGCGGCCGAACGGCCGCCCGAAGCCGCCTACCCGTACGGGCCGACCTCGTCCAAGAGGTCGACGTGCGTCAGCAGCATCCGGCGGCAGCAGTAGCGGTGGAGGCCGAGATTGGTCAGCACCTCGCCCGCGTTCTCCCCGCGGGCCGTGCGCTCGCGGTACTCGTCCCAGTGCTGGCCGATGACCGCCCCGCAGGTGAAACAGCGGACGGGCACCATCATCGTCATGGACGGAGACGCTCCCTACCGGTAGGACTTCTGGCGGCGCTGGGTGGCTCCGCGGCCGCCCGGGCGCTTCGGCAGCTTTCGGCGAGGGTCGTTGACGATCAGCGAACGGTCGTAGTGACGGAACATGTCCCGAAGGCTATCGTCCTTGAGCCAGAGGAGGAGGCCGCGCGCGACCGCGGTCCGCGCCGCCGAGGCTTGTCCCACGATCCCGCCGCCGCGTACTTGGACCGCGATGTCGAGGTTCTTCGAACGGTCGCCGACCATGAGCAGCGGTTCCTGGATCTTCTGGCGGACGATCTCGGGTTCGACCAGCTCGAGCGGGCGGTCGTTCACGCGGACCTTGCCGATCCCTTTGCGAACGGTGGCCCGGGCGACGGCGGCCTTCCTCTTGCCGGTGGCGAGAACGATCGGGGGGGCCTTCATACCTTGGCTCCCAAAAGGCGCGTGACCTCGGCGAGCGTCAGGGGCGGGCGCAGGGCAGGCTTCGGATGCGCGTCCGGCAGCGTCTCGCCCTTCTGACCCTGGAACGGCTCGGGGACGCCGATGTGCACTTCGAGCCGGTCCATCGCCTCCTTGCCCCGGGTCTTCAGGTGCGGAACCATCCCTCGGACGGTGCGGCGGAAGATTCGGTCCGGGTACCGGGGGAAGTGGGGGCCGCTCCGCACGGAGCCGCGGGCGCGCGCCGCCGTGTAGAAGTCGATGATCTGCTTGCGGGAGCCGGTGACGACCGCCTTTTCGGCGTTGACCACGACGATGAACTCGCCGTTCAAAAGGCGCTTTGCAATCACGCTGGCCGCACGCCCCAGGACGAGCCCGGAGGCATCTACGAGGGTCGGAGACGGCTCGATGGGGGGTTCAGGCAATCAGACGCACCCCCGCGCCGTTGGGCTTTGCGTGCAGCAAGTCGTGGAGGGAGAGCGCCGTGCCGCCGGCCGCATGGATCTTCGAGCGAGCCCCCTCCGAATAGGAGAAGGCGGCGACGGTGAGCTTCTTGGAGAGCTCTCCGTCCGCGAGCACCTTGCCGGGCACGACCAACGTCTCGTCGGGCGCGGCGATGCGTTCGAGCTGACCGACATTGACCGCCTGGTTCTGGTGACGGGCCCGTTCGAGCCGGTCCGCGACCGACGCCCAGAGGGGCGCGTCGTGCGAACGGGCCGCGAGCCGGAGTTCGCGAACCACCCGGAGGAGTTCCGGGTTTCCCTTGACGTGAGGACGAGCCATAAGCGGGTCGCCTCCGACCCGGGTGCCCGATATAAGCATTGGCCTGCGGACGATTTTGTGAGCCGTGGTGGGGGTCCCCGGGCGTCGGGAAGTGGGCCATCTGGCGTCCGGAAGTGGGCCATCTTCCCTCGAAGTCCGCGACGCCTGCTTCTCCTCGTGAACGATTAAATACTGCCCTCCGCCATCCTCGCCCGAGGCTTTCCTCCATGCGCAGGTTCCTGACCGAGCTCCGCGGCAAGACGGTGATGACGAACGACGGCCAGATCCTCGGTCTCATCGACAACTTCGTCGTCGACACGCTCACCGGCGGGATCGCGCACGTCCTGGTCACCCCCAGCGAAGACGTCGAGCAACGCCTCTTCCAGAGCGACGCCTCCGGCCGGCTCGTGCTCCCCTTCAAGAGCATGCGCGCGGTCAAGGACGTTGTCGTGATGGAAATTGGGAAGTGACCCCGCCTCTGGCCTGATTTCGGTCGTCATCACCACCCGCAACGAGGAGCCCCACCTCGCCCAGCTCCTGGAGAGCCTCCGCGTCCAGGAGCCGCCCTTCGAGATCGTTCTCGTTGACTCGGAGAGCCGAGACCGGACGGCGGAGATCGCGAAGTCCTTCGCGGCCCGGCGCCCGGACCTCCTCCGGGTCATCGAACGCCCCGGCTCCCGCGGGATCGGCCGGAACATCGGCGTGCACGCGGCCCGCGGCGAGTCCATTGCCTTCATCGATGGCGATTGCTATGCCGACCCTCAGTGGCTCCGTACCCTGCGCCGGGACCTCCGCGAGACGCCGGTGGTCGCGGGCCGGACCGTACCCGTGGGCAAGCCGAAGTACGGTCAGCTCGAGCGGGTGGAGCTGTTCCAGAAGGAGTACGACGTCACGTACCCCTCGTGCAACCTCGCCTACTCCCGGGCGCTGTTCCTCCGTCTGGGGGGATTCGACCCCCGGTTCGTGACGGCCGAGGACATCGACCTCAACCTGCGCGCGGTCGAGAACGGGGCATCCATCCGTTACGATACGGAGGCGATCGTCTACCATCACGCGCGCACGAGGTTCCTGCGCTTTCTGATCCAGGCGTTCTGGAACGGGTACGGTCGCAAGCAGCTGACCGAGAAGCACGGTAACCTCTGGGGGAACTACCGGCTCCGCCGGCTCCTCTCGGGCCAGCGGACGGTGATCGCGTGGGCGCGCTTGAGCGGTGCGATGGCCGGCTACTTCTTCCGGGTCACGACCGGCGCGGGCCACCGGGTCGAAGGACCCAGTCCGATGCACTCGGGGCTCGATTCGTAGCGGGACGGGCCCGCGGGTCGGGCCGGCCTAGTTCGCCTTGAGGAGTTCGGCCACCTTGCCGACCTCCTCGAGGACCTTGGTCACGTCGGCCGACTTCTCAACGACCGCGACCAGGAGGGCCTTCTTGCCGCTCCCGACGATGATCGTCTTGGAATCGTTTCCCTCGATGATGATCCGCTCGGGGGGCGCGCGGTTGAGCTCGGTGTTGGCGGTCGCCGCCGCTCCGAGGATCGTCGCGCACATGATGGCGAACGTCTCGGTATAGACCCCGGCCGGCACGTCCGCGAAGAGGACCAGGCCGTCTCGGGAGACCAGCGCGGTCGCGGCGCCCCCGATGCGGGTCTTGAGGTCCTTGATCACTGTGCCGACGTTCCCGGTTGCCATCATCTACCCGAACCTCCTCCTACATTTCCTCGATTCGGAAGCGACACTCGGGGTGACCGGTCGATGCACACATCTCCTCCGTGCATTTAACGCGCCCCCCTTTAAACCGTTCGTAGAACTCGCGAAGCATTCCGCGGAGGCGGTGGCACGTCGGAATGTCGCTCGGGGAGACCTCGATCGACCCCTTCACGATCACCTCGCGCTCGGAGAACGTGACCTCCTCGACCCAGCCGTGCTCCCTGAGCTGCTGGCCGGCCCGGTCGAAGTAGTGGGCGTGGTCCTTGAGGGCCTCCTCGGCCATGGGCGCGGCGATGACGGACCCTTCCTTGAAGAACAGACCGTGGCAGGCGTGCGACATGACGCCCTCGTAGAGCTCCTTGATCTGGCGGAGCTCGCCCTGGTCGATCTTTACCTGACGCATCGGGCGCGGGCACCACCGCGGCGGGTATATACGTTGTCACGGACGGCCGCCGCGACCGTCGGCGCGAGGCCGCTCAGGCGCGGCCGCTCTTCTGCAGTTCGAGGAGGTCCTCGGTCGAAACCTTCTCGCCCTTCTTCAGGCGGGCGAGGAAGTCCTCCTCCCGCGGGGGCTCGGCGTCGGCCCAGCTCGGCGGGGCGCGTCCGCCGCGGGCCGCGTAGAGCATCTTCTCGAGGTCGCGCACCTCCTCGATCGAGGCGATGTGCGCCCGGTGCTCCTCGTCCGCGGCGGTCTTGGCCGCGATGAGCTTGGTCTGGATCTCGTCCGCTTGCCGACGGAGTTCGTCGACGAGCTCGTACAGGCCGACCATCGCCTCGTGCTCGAGCTGGGCGTCCTCGGCCAGTTGCCCGACCGCGGCGTGGTGCTTCTCCGCCTCGTCCCGGGCCTCCTGGAACGCCTTCAGGGTCCCCTCGACCGCCGGGTCCTCCCGGAGCTCCTGGTCCTGCTCCCGCACCGCGGCCTCAAGGTGCTTCATCTCCTCGATGAGGCGCTTCTCCTGATCCCCGGTGAGGGCGGTCGTCATGTGGCGGAACTCGAGTTCTTTCAGCTCCTTGCGGAGCCGCCAGACGGGAACGGCGCCGGGCCGCGGGGCCCGCGCGCGCTTCAATTCCTGGACCTTGTCGCCGAGCTCCTGGAGCTTCCGGTTCCACTCTTCGCGGAGGCGCTTGGCCTCACGGACATCCGCGTTGAGCTGGTCGCGGTGGCGCCGATGGTCCTGCGCCTCCGCGCTGCGCGCGTGGAGCTCGTCGAGCAGCCGGCCGCGCTCGTCGGCGATCACGCGCGCTTCCGCGTTGAGCTTGTCGCGCTTCGCCCGGTGCTCGTCCGCTCGAGCGTTCGACTCCGCCCGCTTGCGTTCGAGCTCTTCTGACGCGTCCGTCAATGGCCTGCGCCCCGCCGTGACCTTTCCCGGTCGGGGGCAAGTTTCCACCGACCCCCGTGATATAAAGACTTCCGGCACGCGGTGGAACCCGCTTGCGTCTCCCGCGTCATACTAATATCCGACCCCCCGGCTCAATCGGCCCGTGGAGGAGGTCGGCCGCATCTTCGGCGACGTGGGCCTCGGCCAGTTCCAACTGAGCCTGGCCCACCCCGTGGAACGCGGCGACTATCTCGCGGTCATCGACGAGGTCCACGGCAAGGTCCTCTGCCAGCTGGACGACCTCAAGCGAAAGAGCGACCTCGACCTCGAACACGCCGGCGCGCTCCAACCGACCGATGAGACCGCGATCCACGAGAACCTCCTGGGCGCCGTGCGGATTGTCGGGTACCGCGACGGCCAGGGGCTCGTCAAGATCCCCTCCATCCCGTTCCGCCCCGGCGCCCACGTCTTCCGCGCCGAGGAACCGCTCATCGCGGAAGTGCTCGGCCTCAAGCACCACACCAACAGCGGGGCGTACGTGGGGCTGCTCCGGAACCACGAGCTCAAGGTGGAGCTGGACATCAACCAGCTCGTCCAACGCCATGTCAGCGTGCTCGCCAAGACCGGCGGCGGGAAGAGCTACCTCCTCGGCGTCCTCATCGAGGAGCTCCTGCGCCACAAGGTCACGTGCGTCATCATCGACCCGCACGGCGAGTACGGCTCGCTCCGCATCCCGTCGGAGAAGAATGGCGTGCACGCCCGGTTCGGTGTGGAGCCGCAGGGCTTTGCCCGCCAGATCCAGGAGTACTCACCCGACGTGAGCCTCAACCCCTCCGCGAAGCCGCTCACGTTCAGCCTGCGGAGCACCGACCCGCGCGACCTCCTCGTGTTCATGGGGCTCACGAACATCAAGACCTACCTCGCCCCGCTGAAGCAGATCATCGAGAACGTCGCGACCACGAACCCGGACTTCACGGTCCAGGACCTCGTGCGCGCGGCCTCGACGGGCGAGGGGGCCGTGGCCGAGACGCTCCACGAGCGGCTCGAGTACGTCGAGCAGACGAAGCTGCTCGGCCCGAAGGGGACGAGCCTCGCCGAGCTCGTGAAGAACGGCGAGGCGACCCTCATCAACCTGCGCGGGATCGCGCCCGACGTTCAGGAGCTCGTGGTCGCCCGGATCGCGACGACCCTCTTCGAGAACCGGAAGAAGAACAAGATCCCCCCGCTCTTCCTCGTCATCGAGGAGGCCCACAACTTCGCTCCGCAGCAGGGGAGCGCCACGTGCTCGCGGATCCTGAAGAACATCGCGAGCGAGGGACGGAAGTTCGGGCTCGGGCTCTGCGCCGTCACCCAGCGCGCGGCCCGCATCGACAAGAGCGTCCTCTCCCAGTGCAACACGCAGCTGATCCTGCAGGTCACGAACCCACTCGACCTGAAGGCGATCGCCCAGTCGATCGAGGGGCTGACGCCCGGCATGACCGATATGATCCAGTCCCTCCCGGTCGGCGTGGCGCTCGTGACCGGGGGCGGGTACCACACCCCGCTCTTCTGCGAGGTCCGGCCGCGCGCGACCCGGCACGGCGGCGAGAGCGTACAGATCGTGGCGGCGTAGCCGCCCGACCTCATTTCGGCGTCTGCTCGCGGTACACCCATCCGGTGGGTTCCGGAGGGTTCGCCGGGGCCGGCGCGGTGGTCGTCGGGGGACCCCGCCGGCGATAGAGGAACACCGTGAGGACGGCCGCGACCCCCACGACCGCGACGATCGCGATCCAGAAGAGGGGGTCGGCGAGCAGTCCCCCCGAACCGCCGATGGGAGCGATCACGGTCTTCACGGGCGGAACGATCGTCGCGGAGCCGTTCGCATCGACCGAGACCCCGGCCGCGTCCTTCACGACCAGCTGGAAGGGGTAGGTGCCGTTCGACGTCGGCGAGCACTGGAGGTGCCACCCGATCCCGGAGCACCCGGGGGGGAGCTCCGTCCAGGTGAACGTCCGAGGGAGGCTTCCGCCCGACACGGTCGCGTTCGCACCGTACGCCACGCCGATCACCATCGTGGGGGTCGCGTCCGAGAAGGAGGCGAGCAGTTTCGGCGCCACCGAGATCCGACTCGCACCGGAAACCGCTCGGACCCCGAGAGTATCCACGAGGTGTGCGACGATCGAAAAGTTCCCGGTGCCCGTGGGCTGGCAGGTGAGCGAGGTCGTGTTGGCACTCGTGCACCCGGTGGGGAGGCCGGTGAAGGCGAGCGCGTAGACCCCCGTTCCCCCCAGGGGAGAGACGTTGAGTTCCACGCTCTGGCCGAGGTCGACGGCCCCCGTGGAGACCGAGAGCGAGATCGAGGGGGCTCCGAAGACCCGCACCGCGACCGGCGGAGAGGAAGCGATCCTCCCGTTCGCGTCCT
This sequence comes from uncultured Thermoplasmata archaeon, assembly GCA_963842165.1. Taxonomy (GTDB): domain Archaea; phylum Thermoplasmatota; class Thermoplasmata; order Lutacidiplasmatales; family UBA184; genus Lutacidiplasma. The sequence goes on from CAWJFK010000023.1 coordinate 240,522, forward strand.
CGACGTGGGCCGTGACCGTGAGCCCGCTGGTCGACACGGGTACGCAGGAGAGAACATGTCCGTTCGAGCTACAGCCGGCCGCCGACTCGGTCCACGTGTACACGTCGCCACCGGATCCTCCGACCGCCGTGGCCGTGAACGTGACGTTCTCCCCGAGGTCGAGCTCGGACGCCGACGCGTTCAGGGAGAGGCTCAGCCGGGGGTACACGATGAACGTCGTGTTCGCGCTCCCGGAGTGTCCGGTCGCGTCGGTGACGTTCACGGTCACCCGGAACGACCCGTTCGCGGTCGGCATGCACTCGAGGGTCGACGAATTGGCCCCCGAGCAACCCGCCGGTGAGACCGGAATAGACGAACGTGAACGGCGCGATCCCCCCGTTCGGAGTGGCGGTCAGGTTGGCCGAGGAACCGAGGTCGAGCGACGGGGCCGAGGAGGTCAGACGCGCCCCCCAGAGGGGGGCCCCCGGGAATCCCCACGTGTCATCCAACAGCGAGACGCTGGACGCCCGACCCCCGAACACGAGGGTCCAGTTCTGGTCGGGATCCCACGCGGCGCGCGCCGACCCTCGGGGGCTGGGGGAGCCCGTGACGGACGAGGAGATGTTGCTCCAGTTCCCGTTCGAGAACGTCCAGGTCCCGGCGACCGGAGCGTAGGAGCCCGGAAGTTGAGTGTACCCTCCGAAGACGATCGGCCGCTGGCCGACTCCGTCGTAGAACGCCGTGGGATCGAAGACGGCCGGCGGAGAGATCGTCGGGAACAGCTGGGTCCAGTTCCCGCCGGCGAAGCTCCACGTCTCGCTTTGGATCTGGCCGCCGATGCTTACCCCGCCGAAGAGAAGGATCGAGGATGTCGACGCATCGTAGAGCATTCCGGGAGAATGGATGGCCGGGGGCAGGGAGGTGGGGTGAAGCTGGGACCACTGGCCGCCCGAGAACGACCAGGTCGCGTTGACATTTCCCCCCAGTCCGAATCCGTCGACCAGCACGACCGAACTCGTGGACGCATCGTACGCCACGCCCGCGTTGAACACCCCAGTGGGGGACGTGGTTTGCCGGTTCGTGACGTTGACCCAGGTGCCGTTGAAGATCCACGTATCATTGAACGGCACGCCGGCCGAGGTGGCGCCCCCGAACCCGACGATGTACCCATCGGCGGCGTCGTAGGTCATCGCCATCCCGTACCGCGGCGAGGGGGCGGTCGGAAGCGAAGCGGAGAGGTTCGTCCACGTTCCGTTCGAGAAGGTCCAGGTGTATCCGCCGGCGAAGCCGGGCAGCGTGCAAGGGATCACTCCTCCGAAGGAGACGAACTCCCAGAGCAAGGGGTCGTACGCGATCCCCTGGTCTCCCCCGCACGGAGGCGTGGCCACGGAATCGGAGGACAAATCGACCCACGCGGATGTGCTTTCGGCTCTCGAGATCGGTCGGGCGGGGTGAGATGGTGGGAGGGCGGCCACGGTCGCGCCCGTTCTCGACAGTGGAACGTGGGTCCCGAGCGCCGGGGCGAAGGGAGCGGGGAGAGCGTTCGAGCCGGAAATGACGATCAGGAGGAGGATCCCGACGGCGAACGCACGCCCGAGGCGACTCCTTCCGTAGAGTGGGTGACGCACCGACGTTCGCCCCTCACCCCGCATCGGGACCGGCGGTATAAAGTCCGACAAGAATAGCGCCGAAGGACCCAGGGCCGGAAGGGTCCGGCGAGGTCGGCTTAGCTCCGGCCAAGGTCCTGGAGATACCGGGTCACGAGGCGCACCCCGAAGCCGGTAGCGCCCAGGCTCTGGTAGGTGGGTTGGTACCTCCTCGTGACCGGGTTGACCCACGCGGGCCCCGCCAGGTCGATGTGGGCCCAGGGCGTCTTGCCGACGAAGGTCTCTAGGAACGCAGCCGCCGTCAGCATGCCAGCCACCGTCAGCTCGGTGGAGTTGCGGACGTCAGCGAGTTCGCTCTTGACGAGCTCCCGGTGATAGTCGGTGAGCGGCATCCTCCAGATCGGCTCGCCGGTGGCGGCGGACGCCGCCAGGAGACCGTTGGCGAGGCGGTCGTCGGAACTGATCAGGCCGGCGGTGTCGTCCCCGAGGGCCACGACCTGGGCGCCCGTGAGGGTCGCGAGGTCGATGACCTCGTCGGGATGGTACTGGTCGACCACGTAGCCGAGGCCGTCGGCCAGCACGACCCGCCCCTCCGCGTCCGTGTTCAGGATCTCGACCGTCTTCTGGTTGTAGGTGCGGACGACGTCCCCGGGTCGGTAGGCCGACCCGCTCGGGAGGTTCTCGGCGCAGCACATCACGCCGATGACCCGAGGCGCGACCTTGAGGGTCGCCGCGGCGCGCACGATGCCGAGGACGGCGACCGCCCCCGACTTGTCGAACTTCATCTCGGACATCCGGGGGGCGTCCTTGATCGAGAGGCCGCCGGAGTCGAAGGTGATCCCCTTCCCGACGACCGCGACGGTACGCCCCCGCCGCGTGCCACCGGGGTATTCCAGGATGACGAGACGCGGAGGGTGGCTCGAACCCGCTCCGACCGCCGAGATCCCGCCGCAGCCCATTTTCGCGAGCTGCTTCTCGTCAAAGATCGTGACCTTGAGGCCGAGGGCCTTGCCCAGCGCCCGCGCTTCTTCGGCGAGCCGCTCGGGCGTAGCCGTATCCGCCGGCAGGTTGGCGATGTCGCGGGTCCAGAGGACGTTCTCGGCGATGACCGTCTGCTCGGCAATCTCGGCCGTCAGGCTCCGCTCCTCGGCCGACCGTTCCTCCCCGAGGTGGACCGAGGCTTCCTCGACCCCGCCCTCGGTGGTCGTACGGTACCGCAGGAACTCGTACGCGCCCATGATCGAGCCGTCGGCTACGCTCGTGCCGCGAGCGAGGCCGTGACGGTCCCGTCCACGAACGACCCGAGCTGGTAGGCGAGCGTCCGTGCGCCCTTGCCCCGGAGGCTGCGGACCACATCGGCCGCGGCCCGCCGAACGGAGTCGGGGGTGAACTGGGCGCGGGCGCCGAGCCCCACGAGGAGGATCCGTCCCCGGCCTCCCGGGCGGTGAAGGACCGTGATCTCCTTCCGTTTCCCGCGGACCTCCCGGTTCTTCCACGCGAACGCGAGGAGGCCCCCCGAGGCCTTGTCCGCGAGAGCCAGCGAGGCGGGCAGCCGGTCGTCCTTTCCCTCGATCTCAAAGACGCCGACCGCGACCGCGTCGGCGGACGAGGCCGCCGCCTCGCGACGGTCGACGCCGAACTTCATTCCGACGCGCCTGCGCCCTAGAACGAGGGGCGGATCTTGTTGCGATCGATCCGGATCCCGGCGGGCGTGATCGCGATGAGGTTCTTGGCGATCCCCGCCACGTCGCCGCCCGTGTCCTTCGTGACGTTCTTGAGATCGATGCTCATCCGCTTGACCGCGATCTGGTCGTTCGCGATCGAGGTGTAGTCGAGCAGTACGATATCGCCTTGGTAGGCGAGCTTCGAGATCTGGTGCAGGTCCTCGAAACGGAGGATCTCGGCCAGACGGACCGTCCCCTTCGTTCCGGCGAGAGCGCCGGCCTCGTCGTCGAACGTCATCGCGCCGAGGTCGAGGAAGGTTCCCTCTTCCAGTGTGTCCGAACCGTGGTGTCGCCGGAGAATACCGCTCTTTTTCATCATCGACGCGAGCCCCGTTATCGGGGGCATCGAGGAGGGTTCGGTTCTTAAGACTACTGTTCCACGGACGCGGGGGCCGACCGGGGAGGGCGCGGGAACCGCAGGCAGAAGGTAACGCGGTAGACGTCCCGGCCATCCTTCCGCCCGAACAGGGTCGCCGACTCCTTCAGCGACGCCCCGAAGCGTTGCTTGGCGAGGCGCGCCATCGCCCGCGCCGCGAGCGTGTCGGTGAAGAAGCAGTCGAACCCCTCCGGGAGGGGCTCGAGCCAGGAGACCGCCCGCTTCCAGTCCGGCCGGGCCTCGTTGAGCAAGCGGTTCCACTGGGTCTCCAAGCGGTCGCGGAGCGCCGGCGACTTTTCGAACGGGCCCTCCGCCGGACCCCGCAGCTGGATCGTCGCCGTGAAGTAGCGCCCGCTTTTTCGACTGCAGTCGGGGCACGTTCGGTGGTCGATCCGGACCGACATCGGGATACGGACCTTCCGTTCGGCGCCCCGGAACCCGACCTGGGCCACCCCCTCGTACTCTCGGACCGTCGGCGTCGAGGAGACCTCCTCCCAGTCCACGCGTCGAAGTCCGACCTCGGGATGGACCTTCACGTGGGGCGTCAGGTCGGTCGACGTGAGCGCGGAGCTCGAGCCCGCGCCCTCCCATCGCATCCCCACGGGGCGGGCGCCGCACGTAGGGCAGATGGTGATGACGACCCGCTGGGGGGCCCAGGCGAGCTTCGTCCGGTCGGCCGAGCACTCCGAACACACCCCGTCGACAAGAGCGCGACCGGTCGCGCCGCACACGACGCAGAACTCCGCATCTTCCACCGCGGCGACCCCCTACCCCAGCATGGCGAAGATCTCGGCGTGCGGGACCCCGCCCAGCTCGCCCGTCGCGCCCGGCTCGATGTACCCTTCCTCCTCGGCGAGACGGGTCACCCGCGACCCGAGCAGGTTCGCGATGGTGGCCCGCTGGAGGGCCCACAAGAGCTCCTCCTTCGAGACCCGGCGCTCGCCGTAGAAGTGGGAGGTGACGGCGACGGTTCGGCCGGCGTCCCCGATGGGAAGCTCCCGGCCGACGAGTTCGGCGTCGCACGCGGCGACCACGAACTCCGTCCGCACGCGGTGCACGCGCATGACGAATCCGGGGTCCGTTCCTTCGGCTGCCACGAGGTCCCTCCTGGAGAAAGGGCGACGGGCAGAGATATAGGACGGTTTCCCCAGACGCCGCCCTAGAAGCGGACGAGCTGGTACTGGTTCGCCCGAGGCTCGATGACCTCTCCTTGGTTGCGGAGGGAGAGGAGCAGCGCCTCGGCCTTGGGGCTGGCGATCCCCGCGCGCTCGGTCGCGGCCCGGAACATCTCCATCGTGAACGTCCCGCCGCCCTCCTCCTGCAGCTCGCGCATCACCCGCATCACGATGTCGAGCCGCTCCCGCTGGCTGTGGCTGACCCCGGATTGGGCGAGGTCGATGTCGAGCTTCCCGTCCTCCGAGGTCGAGACGCGCTTCAGGAAGTTCTCCATGATGTGGATGGCCCGACGGGCGTCCTCGACATCGGCGTCGGGAGAGAGGCGCGCCCGGGCCGCCCCCTCGGTCAGTCGCACCAGGGCCTCGAGCTGGCGTGCGGTGATCGGGACGGGAGAGTTCGGCTCCTCACCCTGCCGACGGACGCGTACATAGAAGTCCTCGATCTCGGCGAGGGCGCCCGGGGTCAGGATGGGACGAATCGTTCGCCGCGCGTAGGCGATGTACTTCTTGAGGAGGTCGGTCGAGAAGGGGGCGCTCTCCGCGGCCATCTGGCCCCCCGGTTGGCCAGAAACTTCGCCCTCGCGATGCGACGCCAGGATCCGGTTCGCGAGGCGCCGGTCCTTCTCGGCGTTGGGATGGTCTTGGATGGAGAAGATGACGTCGAATCGCGAGAGGAGGGTGGGAGGCAGGTCGATCTGCTCGGAGATCGTCCGGTCCGAGCTGAAGCGTCCCCACTTCGGATTGGCCGCGGCCAAGACGGGGCATCGGGCGTTCAGGGTCGACGTGATCCCTGCTTTCGCGATCGACACCGTTCCCGCCTCCAGCGTTTCGTGCATGGCGGAACGGTCCTCCGCACTCATCTTGTCGAGCTCGTCGATGACGGCCATGCCCCCGTCCGCGAGGACCAACATCCCGGCTTCGAGGACCCAGCGCCCACCGGCGAAATCGTCCTTCACCGCGGCGGCCGTTAGTCCCGCGGCGGTGGCGCCCTTGCCGCTCGTGTAGATGGCCCGCGGGGCCACGTCCGCGACGTAGCGAAGGAGTTGGCTCTTCGCCATGCCGGGGTCGCCGACGAGGAGGACGTGAATGTCGCCCCGGGTCCGGACTCCATCCGAGTGCCGCTTCTCGAGGCCTCCGAACATCTGGAGCGCGATCGCCTCTTTTTCCTGCTCCATCCCCTTGATGGTCGGGGCCAGCGAGAGGACGATCTTGTCGACGACCGTGGGGTCGCCCTTGAACGCGAGGATGACCGCCTCCTCCGCGGGCGTGATCTCGATCTCGTCGTACTCGACGACCTTCGATTCGACCGAGATCCCGAGCACGAGCAAGTCGAACGTCGTGTTGCGAACGGCCCCGCCGCCGCGGCCGGGAGCCGCGCGCTGGTAGCTCTTCAGAACCCCGTTGAGAACCACCCGATTCCCCGGCAGGACATGGCCGGCCAGATCCTCCGTGAGCAGGACCGCGATCCCCTGGGGGTGGGCCCCCCGTCGGAGGCTCTCCGGGTTCTCCTGCATTTCGATCCGCTGGGCGTCGACGTAGCTCGACTTCTCGGGGATGAGCCGGAACCGGGTCCTTCCCTGAGGTCGTCCGCATCCCCCCTGAGACTCCGGGCACTCGAGGGGCTCACGGAACACCATCGACGCGTCGTCCTGCGGCTCGTGGAACTCGACGCGGCACGCGACGCACTGGAAGACCGCATCCCGAATCTGGGGGCGTACCTCCGTGACCAGTCGGACGATCCCGTCGATCGCAACGAAATGATTCAGGTCGGTCTCACGAAGGGCCCGAATGGATCGGTGCGCGGTCGGAGGCAGGCCGATGGGTCGCACGCGGAGCCCGTCGGCGTCCTGGCCCGCGACGGGGAGGAGTTCCTTCATCGCCCGGCGGCCCGCATCGAGTACCTCCTCCGGTCGCTCGAGCAGGAGGTCGGCGAGGCTGGTGTCGGCCGCGTCCAGCGTCGCGAAGGGTACCTCCAGGGAACGGGTCTCGGGGTAATTGTCCGAGATCGCGAGGATCGTCGGGCGGAGTCCGGCCTCCTCCAGGACGGCCGCCCACCGACTCTGGAGCTCGGGCGGCGCGGGGAGGGTCCTCCGTGCAGCGACCATGATTGAGCTTCTCCTCTACGGGTCCAGGCGGTAGCGGTCGCGGGGGAAGAGGCGCGCCTCCCGTATATTGGAGAGCCCTGCCAGTACCCAGACGATGCGGTCGATGCCCAGACCCCAGCCGCCGTGCGGAGGCATCCCGAAACGGAACGCTTCGAGGTAACCGGCGAAGTTCTTCGGGTCGAATCCCGCGGCCAACATGTTCTCGGTGAGACGGTCGAGGCGGTGCTCGCGCGGACCTCCGCTCGCGATCTCCACCCCCCGAAAGCCCAGGTCGAAGTACCCGGTCTTGCGGGGGTTGGAATCGCTCCGTCGGGCGTAGAACGTGCGGAGCTTCACCGAGGTGGGGTAGTCGACCAGGAAGTAGAACGGGGAGCCGAACTCGGCCTCCGCCCGGATCCCGATCGCCTTCTCCTCCTCGGTCCCGAAGTCCTCCTCCGCGCCGGGACGTCCCAGCCACTCCGCGCACGTCTCAAAGGGGATCCGCGGGAACGGGCGGTCGAGCACGGGGATCCGCTCCGCGAGCGGGTTCCCCTTTTCGGTGAGCTCGTCGCGGACGCTCACCAAGGTCTCCTTCACGAGCGCCTCGAGCGAGTCGTGAAGGTCCGCGGCGCTGTCGATGTACGACATCTCGCCGTCGAGCATCGTCAGCTCGGTGATGTGACGGACCGTGTCGGAGGGCTCGGCTCGGAAGACCGGAGCGATCTCGAAGACCCGCTCGAAGCCGGCGCCCATCAGCATCTGCTTGTAGAGCTGCGGGCTCTGCGCGAGGAAGGCCGGCTGGCCGAAGTAGTCGACCGAGAAGAGCGTCGCGCCCCCCTCGGCCCCCTGGCGGAGCAACTTCGGAGTCTCGACCTCGAGGAAGCCGCGTTCGATGAACGCTCGGCGGAACCCGGCGAGCACGGCGGCCCGCAGCTCGAAGATCGCACGGACCGCGGGCTTGCGGAGGTCGATCACGCGGTGGTCCAGGCGGGTGTCGAGGTCCGCGGCGACCTTGTCGACGACCCCGAGGGGGAGGGGGACCTCGGCCCGGGAGACGACCCGGACCTCGGAGGGAAGGAGCTCGACGCCCCGGTTCGCCTTCTCCGACCGGCGGACGGTCCCTTCCACCTCCACGACCGACTCGCGGGGAACCTCGGCGAAGAGAGCGAACCAGGCGGGGTCGGCGACCCCCTTCTTCAACGTGACCTGGGTGGTACCCGAACGGTCGCGGACCAGCGCGAACGCGACGCCCCCGAGTGCCCGGTAGTCCTCGAGAAAGCCCGCGACCCGGACGGTCTCGCCGTCCCGGGTGGCCAGCTCACGCGAGAGCCGTCGAGGGGCCGACAGGGGTCGGGACCTCCTTGCGCGCGAGCGCCGCGTGGATCAGCGCCAGATAGAGCGGATGGGGCGCCTCCGGGCGGGAAAGGAATTCCGGGTGGTACTGCACCCCGAGGAAGAACGGCCGGTCCGGCGACTCGAGCACCTCGACCCGCCCGTCGACCGAGCGTCCGGTAATGCGAAGGCCGGCGGCTTCGAGGCGATCGAAGTACGCGGGGTTGATCTCGTACCGGTGGCGGTGGCGCTCCCAGATCTCCGTGCGCCCGTAGATCTCGGCCACGCGGGACCCCGGCGTCAAGAGGACCCGCTGCGAGCCGAGGCGCATGGTCCCTCCGAGGTCGCCGACCCCGGCCTGACCTTCGAGGAGGCACACGACCGGGTCGGGAGTGGCCGGATCGACTTCCGTAGTGTTGGCCCGGGGGAGATGCGCCCCGTTGCGGATCCGTTCCACCGCCGCCATCTGGAATCCGTAGCAGACTCCGAGGAAGGGGATCCCGAGTCGGAACGCCAATTCGATCGCCTGGACCTTTCCCTCGACCCCTCGGGCCCCGAACCCACCCGGGACGAGGAGCGCATCCGCCCGCTCGAGCCGGGCGAGGAGCCCCGGGTTGGTGGGGATATCCTCCGCGTCGTACCAGTGGAGCCGGACCTCCCGCCCGAGATGGCCCTGGACGTGGTGGAACGCCTCGGTGTGGGAGAGGTAGGCGTCGCGCAGCTCGGTGTACTTTCCGACGATCGCGACGTCGACCGTCCCCTCGTTGCGACGGTACATCTCGAGGAACTCCTTCCAGCCGGCGTAATCCGGCGCGCGGTCGGGCAGACCGAGAATTCGGGCGAGGAGCTGGCCCACGCCCTGCGCCTCGAGGACCAGAGGGACCTCGTAGATGACCTGCTGGTCGGGAACCGAGATGACCGCCTCGGGCGGGACGTCACAGAAGAGCGAGATCTTCGCCTTGATCTCGGGAGCGAGCGGCGCCGGTCCGCGCGCGACGATGAGGTTCGGCCGGATCCCGATGGCGCGCAGCTCTCGGACGGAGTGCTGGGTCGGCTTGGTCTTGGCCTCACCGACCGGCCCGACGACCGGGACCAGGGTCGTGTGGACGAACGCCATGTGGCCCTCGCCGAGCTCGTAGGAGAGCTCGCGGAGCGCCTCGAGGAACGGCATCGATTCGATGTCGCCGACCGTCCCGCCGACCTCGACCAGGATGACCTCCGCCCCGGCCGCCTGCGCGACGTCGCGGATCATCCGCTTGATCTCCCCCGTCACGTGAGGGATGATCTGGACCGTGTTGCCGAGGTAGTCGCCCCGCCGTTCCTTCTCGATGACCGCGCGGTAGATCTTGCCGGTGGTGAGGTTGTGGGTCCCCGAGACGCTCTGGCCCAGGAAGCGTTCGTAGTTCCCGAGGTCGAGGTCGGCCTCGGTGCCGTCGTCCAAGACGAAGACCTCCCCGTGCTGATACGGGTTCATCGTCCCGGCGTCGACGTTGAGGTACGGGTCGATCTTCAGGATCGTGACGGAGATGCCCCGGGCCTTGAGCAGACGCCCGAGCGACGAGGTGGTGATGCCCTTGCCCAAGCCGGAAATTACGCCACCGCTCACCACGATGACTTTCACAGATGCGCCCGCGGACTCGTAGCGGGCTTCTTGCTTAAAGGCTCCGGGAGGGCCGTGACACCGGCGCACGCCGGGCGCCGGAATTCCGACTCACCGAGGGGCGGGAACACCGAAGGGGACGCGGCGACCCGACGGGTCGCGGTGGAATCGAGAGAAGTCCTCGGTGGCCGTCAGCTGGGCAGCCGGGAACACGGGTCCGTCCGTGCAGACGTGGTAGGGTCCCAGGGCGCACGCGTCGCACATGCCGAGGGCGCACTTCATGTGCCGTTCGACCGAGCAGTAGACGGGCACGCCCCGGAGGCCCGCCGCCGAGGCGACCTTGCTCATCATGATCTCGGGTCCACAGGTCCACACCGCGTCGAACCGCTCCTCCCCGAGGAGCGTGGCCGCGAGGCCCGTGACGAACCCTCGGACCCCCTCGGAGCCGTCGTCGGTCGCCACGTCGACGCGTGCGCCGGCGACGTTGGAGTCGGTCCCGAAACAGCAGCTCGTTCGCCCGGGTCGCCCCCAGAGCTACCGTGACCGCGGACCCGCGGGCCAGCGCTCGCTCCACGGCCGGCGCGAGCACGGCGGTGCCCGACCCGCCGCCGACCACCAGGACGCGTCGGGGGGTCAGATCGAAGCGATTGCCGTACGGCCCCGGTACTCCGATCGCGGCCCCACGACGCAGCGACAGGACCCGGCGGCTGGTGTCCCCCATGGCCTTGATCGTCACTCCTTTGGAAGGGCCGTCGACATAGGAGAGCGACATCGGGAGCTCGTCGTCTCCCGGGAACCAGATCATCACGAACTGGCCCGGGTCCGCGCTCGGAGCATACGGAAATCGGAGCGTGATCGTCGAGGGAGTCTCCGACGACCGTGTCGGTGACCTGAACGATCGTTCGCACGCCGGGCGCTACGGTCCCCGAGATATAGCGCCGCTCCCGGCGACTCAGGTCGCGGGAGCGTGGGCCGCTCCGACTGCGTCCTCGAGGCGAGCGTACCCGAGGGCGTCCAGCCGCTCCGAGAGCTCGCGATTGAGGCGGCCGAACACGCCGATCCCGTCGAAGGTGACCGCCGTTCCGACCTCAAGGGCACGCGCCCCCGCCATGACGTATTCGAGCGCGTCCGTGCCGGTCCGGATGCCGCCGACCCCGATCACGGGGATCTTCACCCGCCGGTAGATCTGCCAGACGCACGCGAGACCGACCGGCTTGATCGCGGCCCCGCTGAGACCGCCCAGGCCGTGGGCGAGGACCGGCCGCCGCAGCGTCGACGTCGATGGCCAGTCCGCGGACGGTGTTGATCGCGCTGATCGCCGCGGCGCCGGCCCGCTCCGCCGCCAGCGCGAGCGCGGCGGGGTCGGACGTGTTGGGGGTGATCTTGGCGATGACCGGGACGTGGACCCGTCGGACGACGGCGCGCACGATCGCGTTCGACATCGGCGGGGTCGGAGCCCACCTCGGTCCCGAATCCCTCGGCGTGCGGACAGCTCAGGTTGAGCTCGATGGCCCCGACCCCGGTCGCCTCGATCCGTTCGGACGAGCCGTGCGAACTCCGTGTCCGTGCCCGCGAAGACCGACCCGATGACCGTCGCCCCGGCGCGCCGCGCGACCTCGATCTCTCGGGGGTATTCGTCGATCCCCGGGATTGGGGAGGCCCATCGCGTTCAGCATCCCCCACTGGTCGTAGATCTCGACCGTCGGGTTCGGGGTAGCCCGGCCTCGGTCCCTCGCCGATCGACTTGGTGATGACGCCACCGGCGCCGGCCTCGCCAGGCACCGGCGAGCGACTCGCCGCTCTCTCCCCAGATGCCCGGACGCCAGGAGGAACGGGCTCCGGAGGGAGAGCCCCGCCATCCGGACGCCGAAGATCTGCCACGAACCCAGCTCGACCAGTGGTGCCCTTAAATCGCCTCGGGCCGGTAGTTCGGGTCCGATGCACCTCGACCGCCTGACCGACGCCGGCCCGGCACCGCGCTCGAGTCCGCCTTCGCGCGAGCGGCCGAGCTCCGCCACTCTTCCGTCGAGCCCGAGCATCTCCTCGCGGCGCTCCTCGCCGAACCCGAGGGGCCTGTCGGAGCGCTTCTCGCTCGCAGGGCGTGTCGACGGCCACCCTCTCCGCCGCGGTCGAAGAACGGTTGCGCGGCTCCCCACGGCGGAACACGTGGCCCCCTCCGACCAGTACCTCTCCCGCGGCCTGACGGCCGCCGTCGACGCGGCCGAGAAGGAGGCGGCGCGACGGAAGGACCGATACACGACGGTCGACGAGCTGTTCCTGGGGCTTCTGTCGGCGGCCTCGGGGGCGCGCGAGATCCTCGAGACCGCGGGCGTCGTCGCGCGGCCGTCGAAAAGGGGCTGGAGGACGCTTCGAGGGGCATCCGGACGGTATCGAGAGCCGGAATCAGGAGGCCCAGTACCAGGCGCTCGAGAAGTACGGCCGCGGACCTGACCGCGCTCGCGCGGGAGCGCAAGCTCGACCCGGTGATCGGACGGGACGAGGAGATCCGTCGCGTCATCCAGATCCTCTCGCGCCGCACCAAGAACAACCCGGTCCTGATCGGGGAACCCGGGGTCGGAAAGACCGCGGTGGTCGAGGGGCTCGCGGTCCGCATCGCCGCCGAAGGACGTACCGGAGGTCCTGCCGCGAGAAGCGGATCGTCGCGCTCGACCTGGGCGCGCCTGCTCGCGGGCGCGAAGTTCCGCGGGGAGTTCGAGGAGCGCCTCAAGGCGGTCCTCAAGGAGGTCGAACGCTCCGACGGCGAGGTGATCCTCTTCATCGACGAGCTGCACACCCTCGTCCACGCCGGCGCGACCGAGGGAGGGGCGCTGGACGCCTCCAACCTGCTCAAACCGGCCCTCGCCCGGGGCACGCTCCACTGCATCGGGGCGACGACGACCCAGGAGTACCGCAAGTACATCGAGAAGGACGCCGCGCTCGAACGGCGGTTCCAGCCGGTCCCGATCGCGGAGCCGACCGTCGAGGACACGATCTCGATCCTCCGGGGCCTCAAGGAGCGCTACGAGCTCCACCACGGGGTCCGGATCCACGACGCGGCGCTCGTGGCCGCGGCGACGCTGACCGCCCGCTACCTGCCCGACCGTCGACTGCCCGACAAGGCGATCGATGCCATCGACGAGGCGGCCTCGATGGTCCGCCTCGCGCTCGACTCCCGCCCGGGCGAGCTCGACCAGCTGTCCCGGCGGATCCGCCAGCTCGAGATCGAGCGGACCGCGCTCACGCGGGAGAAGCGACCCCGCCAGTCGAAGGACCGGCTCGCGCAGCTCGACAAGGAGCTCGCGAACCTCAAGGAACGCGAGACCGCGCTCGCGGCCCGCTGGAAGAAGGAGCGGGAGCAGGTGGGGAAGGTCCGCGCCCTGCGGGCCGAGCTCGACCGGCGAAGGCCGAGGAGGCGAAGGCCGAACAGGCGGGCGACCTCGAGGACGACGGCCCGGCTGCGCTACGGGACGATCCCGGAACTCCAACGTCCCTCGAGACGGTGAGCCAGGTCGTGGAAGGCCCGGAACGGAGAGCCTACTCAGGGAGGAGGTCGACGAGGAGGACGTCGCCCTCGTCGTCTCGAAGTGGAGCGGCGTTCCGCTCAGCCGTCTCTTGGAAGGGGAGGCCGACCGTCTCCTGCGGATGGAAGGTCGCTCTCCGAGCGCGTCGTCGGCCAGGACGAGGCGGTCCGGGCCGTGGCACGGGCGGTCCGCCGCTCCCGTTCCGGTCTCGCCGACCCGAACCGACCGATGGGGACCTTCCTGTTCATCGGCCCGACCGGGGTGGGCAAGACCGAGCTCGCGAAGGCGCTCGCCTCGTTCCTCTTCCACTCCGAGCGCGCGCTCGTCCGGATCGACATGAGCGAGTACATGGAGAAGCACACCGTCGCTCGACTGATCGGGGCCCCGCCGGGGTACGTCGGCTACGAGGAGGGCGGTCAGCTGACCGAGGCGGTCCGATCCCATCCGTACACGGTCGTGCTGTTCGACGAGGTCGAGAAGGCCCACCCGGACGTCGTGAACGTGCTACTCCAGCTGCTCGACGACGGGCGGTTGACCGACGGGCAGGGCCGGACGGTGGACTTCCGGAACACGCTCGTCATCATGACCAGCAACCTCGGATCGGACCTGCTGAGCGAGGCGACCTCCGACGACGAACGGCGGAAGATCATCGAGCCCGTCTTGCGGGCGCACTTCCGGCCCGAGTTCCTCGAACCGGCTGGACGAGGTGGTCATCTTCCACCCCCTGACGGAGAAGGAGATCGCCACCATCGTCGACCTGCAACTCGCTCTGGTGGAGGCGCGGTTGAAGGAGCGGCGCGTCCATCTGGAAGCCACGCCCGCGGCCAAGCGTCAGCTCGCTGCGGAGGGCCTCGACCCCCACTTCGGAGCCCGGCCCCTCAAGCGAACGATCCAGCGTCGGGTCGTCGACCCACTCTCCGCTCGCCTGCTCGAAGGGGAGATCAAGGACGGGAGCGAGGTCACGGTGGACGTGAAGGGCGGCGAGATCGTCCTGCACGTGGCCGGACCCCGCCCGGCGAAGTAGGTTCCATGGCCGCATCGGTGACCGTCGCAGTCGTGGGGGCCCCGGGGGTCGCGACGGAGCTCGCGAAGAAGGGCAGCTCGTCCGACATCACGCTCTACAACAGCGTTCGCGACGGCCATGCCGTCACCCTCGTCGAGCCGACCCAGTTCCCGGAGCGGCTCCCCCCGTTGGTCACCGCGCTCTCGATGGCCGACCAGTGCCTCCTGGTGGTCCAGGCGCTCAACCGACCGCTCGCCGAGACCATCGCCACGCTCGAGATCTCGGAGACGCCGACCACGGTAGTGCTCGGGCCCGCGGTCGGCGAGGCCGACGTCGCACGGATCCTGAAGGGGGGCCGTCTCGAGTCCGCCCCTCGCGTACCGCTCGACCTCCCGGCCCTTCGCGGCCTACTGGATTCGTGGTCGGCTCCGGACGTCGCCGGTCCCGTCCGTGTGCCAATCGACCATGCCTTCCCGGTGAAGGGGGTCGGCGCGGTCGCCTTGGGAGTGGTCCGCCAGGGCACGTTGCGCGCGCACGAGCGCCTTCGTCTCTGGCCCACGGCCAGGGTCGTCGAGGTCCGTTCGATCCAGGTGCATGACGTGGACCGGAAGGAGGCGTCGTGCGGCGAACGTGTCGGGTACTAGATTGGGAATACCAGTGCTAGAAAAGGCTTGCAAAACTGAAGGATACACGCTGAGCTTGTCCTCCAATTCTTTGAGGAGCTTACCATAATCCAGCTTTTTACGCTTATCTTCCGTCTTTTGATTGATACTATGTTGAATAACCGCTTTACTACTGATGAACTGCGTCAGCTCTTTATTGGCTGCCAACAAACTCGCACTATCGCGAGACACTTTCTGTTTAGCCTCTTGGATTTTTTCATTGAGAGCCGTCGCTACCTCTGTATAGGAACTCTGTAAATCCTCATTGATCTTCTCAATCTCAGTGTTTTTAGCCTCTAATTCAGTCGTGAATTTATCCAACAGGGTTTTGTATTCGTCATGAGTTTCACGCTTATCCGCATGCTCTTTCTTCTTGGAAGCAATTTTGACGTTGACCCCTTCCAAATGCTGCTTAGACAAAGTTAGAGTATTGATGGTCTGTTGGTGCAACCCGTTCTGCGTGGTCAATACACCAATTTCTTTCTTACAAGTCTGAATATTCTGCTGACGCTCCGTGCGCTCTTGGTCCAGCTTGGCCTGGCAGATTTTCCTATGTTCGGATGTGATGGGCTGACGACATTCCTCGCACTCACCATCTTTGGGGATAGGCTTCTTGAGCTTCTCATAGCGAACCGTATCAGTTTGGATAGTAAGGCTGAGTTGAGCGGCTCTTTCTTTGTTGGTGATAATCAGCTCTGACAAGATGTCAATTTGGTTGAAATCGATCTCTACTAACTGCTTCCGGGTCTCTTCCAGTTGCTTCATCTCGGCCACTAAATCACGGGCAGCTTTGACGACATTAGCTTTCTTAGAGGTGTATTCCTTGACAGAAATCTCTAGTCTAGATTTTTCAGCAGTTAGTGTTTTCTCTTTAGCAATCAGATTAGAGAATCGGCTTTCCAGGTTAGAGTATTCGTTGGTTAGTTTGTTCAGGTCTTCATTTCTTCCAACCAGAAATTCTTCCAAACGCGCCACGTGCGTAGTGCTCGACTCGATACCCACTTCCGCATTAGATAGTTGAAGAACTAAATCAGTAAGAGCTAAATCAGGATCTCCTACGCCATCGATAAGGAGGCGGATTTTTTCTGCCTCCTTACTAAGTAAGCTACACTTATCTTTAGCTATCTTCTCTAACTTAGCATACACGGCCAAATTGAGAGCGTCTTTGAGAATACCCTTGCGTTTTTCTGGGGTAGCAGTGGCCAAACCGACAAAATCGTTTTGGATGAAGTGAACGAAGATTCGGAAAGACTTGAGATTGATCTTCAACAGTTTGGCCAAATCTTTCTCGGTATCAGTAGTGCGTCTACCAGAAATGTCCTTCCAGTATTTTTCATCAAACAATGCTTGATACTTGTCCGTATGCAAAACTTCTTCAGTAGAACCATCCACGCCATTTCTTTCGTAGAGAGAAAGGTCCGTTGCACCTTTGCGCGTACGTGTGCGTGCAAGCCTATACTCCTGTGTACCGATGACAAAATCAAAAACTATCTTACAGGAAGCACAATCATCTCGAACAATTCTTTCCAAATTGAAGTCTGATTGATTGAACAAGACATATTCGATAGCCTTGAAAATTGTAGTCTTACCAGCGCCATTAGAGTCAGCGTCATTACCCTCAATCTTGCCCACTATCAAAGCAGAACTAAATTGGGAGAAGTCAATATAGGCCCAGTCATAACACATAAAGCCTTCAATGTATAGTCTCAAAGGGTTCATTCTTTACCCTCCATCTTATAGAGATTATGAATCTCCATAGCCAACTCAATGAAGGCTGGTCTTTCTTTGTCGGGCACATAGGTCTGCCCATAAGTCTTGATGGCGGCCGGCACATCCATCTTAGTATCGATAGTGTTATTGACGTCCTTCTTGATGAGAGCCAATTTTCTGGATTCGGAAATACCGGTAATGTTGAAGGCGCCTTGGGAAGACAGATACTTCTCAATAGTGGATTTATTGACCGACGTTAGCTCAGGAGCACCCAGGCCGATCTCCACTCTGACGATGGCCTTGTCAACCGAGCCCAATTTCTTCAATTCATCCAGAACGTAAGCAGTTGTGTCTTCCGTGTCTTTGGGGACGGTGATAGCCACCTTCTTGAGCTGGCGAGTCGGCAAATCTTCGGCCACCCACCCATTATCTGTATCGCAGTTGAAAATGACGATATGCTTTTTGTGGTCGGTCTCACCAAAGTTGGAGATATCCATACTACCGATATGGGCAATGTATGGATTAGCCTTCTGCATTACCTGTGGTTTATGAACGTGGCCCATCCATACATAATCGTATCCTTGGAACATATCCAGAGGACAGAACAGTTCGTTGGTTAGATCATCGATCTCATCACCCACCGGGATAGAACCCTCGATGGCTAAGTGGCCTATCAATACCTTGCGATAGGTAATGGGTATGGCTGCCA
>CAWJFK010000024.1:0-34149 GCA_963842165.1 uncultured Thermoplasmata archaeon
GGGATTCGAACCCGGGTTTGAGGCTCCGGAGGCCCCCGTGATATCCAAGCTATACTACGGGCCCGCAGGGTCGTGCCACCCCCTGTCCGTCGGGGGTCGTCCGGATGGCTCGACCCGACGCGCCTGAGTGGGTAACACTTACGGGTCGCCTGGTGTAACCGCTCCTCGGGATCGAGGGTCGATGGCCGTTGTGGACGCCCACGTCCGGGTTCGACACCCCTGTCCGTATTGCGACATCTCGGTCGCCTTTCCACGGACTCTCTTGCTCCTTTGGTGCGACAACGGACGCGACGTGTTCCTCGTCTCCTCCCCCGACGAACCGGAGCTGCGACGGGTCCTCGCCACCCTTCGACGCCGTTTGCACGCTCGCAGCCTGCTGGTCGACGGGTGGGATGCGGTGGTCATGGTCCGAGACTTCCGCTGGAATTCACCGCCCTCCGTTACCGGGCTGGCTCGTAAGACGGCCGTATGGGTCCTCCCCCCGGTCCTCTACTTCGACGGACGAGAAACGTACCGCTTCGTCGCGCCGAGCAAGCGCGAGCTCTACCGCCTGGTCACGCGTCTCCGACTCCTGGGGGAGGTTGAGCTCCTGTCCGTCTCCGGCCGGATGACGTTCGGCGAGGTTCGGGACCTTCCGGTCGCTTCGGTCCACTTTTTCGAGGGGTTGACCGACCGACAGGCCCGAGCGCTCGTCGCGGCCTACGAGGGGGGCCTGCTCGATGTCCCCGCCCGGGGTCGGTGGTCCGAGGTCGCCCGACGGGAGGGGCTCTCGCGGTCGACCTTCGGAGAACACCTCCGGAAGGGGCAGCGACGACTGTTGCTGAATAGTTACGCTGCCCTCCGTGCCCGCCTGGGGCCCGCGGAACCTCCGGTGGTCCTCCCGGCCCTCGGCGCCCGCCGCAGGTCACGACGGTCGGCGGACATCCGTCGAAGACCCGGCGAGTTTCCTCCGTTCCCCGTCTCGCGGTAGCGTTGGCCCCGCCCTTCGTCAGCGCCGGGCCCTCGCTCCGTACAGACCGAGTCCTGTCCGCCCCGCGGGAACGGCGCCCCGGCCGCGTGCCCAGGCGCGAAGTGCGTCGCAGAGACCGCCCCCCGGGCCGTGATCGATAATCACCACCGAGGCCGATGGAAGATGACCGTCCAGCTCCTGGAGCTCCTTGCGGGTCGTCGTGTCCGAGTGGGGGGCGTCGTAGACGAACAGGTCGATCTCGGGGATCTGTTCGGACAGGATCGGCAGCACCTCGGCCTTGTCGCCCAGACGGAGGTCCCAGCGGCGCCGGAGCCCCGGGGTACTGCCCACCCGGTGGAGCGCCCGAGGGGAAGGGTCCAGGAGCCCCGGATCGTGCCCTCGCGGATCTGCTTTCGCGTCGGATGGCTCGGGAGGTCGATGGAGTGGAGGGTCCCGGTTCGGTTCAACGCGAGCGCGTTCAGCAGGTACGCCGACGAGACGCCCGAGGAGACCCCTAATTCCACGACGTGCGACGGCCGGAGATGTCGGACGAGTGCGTGGAGCTCTAACGGCGCATCAATCTCCACGTAGGAGTCTCGGCGTTCGAGTCGGTGCCGCCGGGCGAGGTAGGAATAGAGCCGACGCTGCGAACCGGCCTCTCGGAGCGCTTCCTCGACCGCCGGCAGAGGTCGGTCGCTGAGGGCTCGCACCCACTCCGCGTCAGGATCCGTTTCCGGTCGCATGCGAACTCTTCTGGTCAGGGATGCTCGAGCTCGTCGGCGTTCTCTAGCCAGTCGCGAGCACGCTCGACCTGGGGGCGTACCGCTTGGATCCGGTCGTAAGCTCCGTCCAGGGTGAGCCCTACCTGGTTGCGTAGATACCATGCCCCGCCGAGCGGACTCCGTCGAACTCCGTGACCACAGAAGACCAGCACCGACTCGCCCTTCGTGCGGGCTGCATGTATCCCGAGGACCAGTCGGTCCAAGCCTCGCCGGTCGGCACCGCCCCTCGCCTCGTCGTAGATGCGGATGTGGGTCGCAGGCGGCATATCCTCCGGGGCTTCGTCCAGTACGCAGAACCGAGCTCCTTCGAACTGGAGAGCGTCCTTCCATCCCCCGACGAACACGCCGGGGGCAATCTCGGAGGGCCCCTTCGTTCGGGTGGGCGTCTTCTTGGGAGCGGTTTTTCGGGGGGGCGTCATGGCTCTGCCGATCCCAGGCCCCGCGGCGGCTTCGAGCTTTAGCCGCCCGGGGGCGGCTCATGCCCCCGATGGCTATCACGAACGGAGCTTCGGGCGAGGACGGGCCGTGGGGGGCCGAGCGCAAGAGACGTGTTGTTTGGGCCGTTACAAAACAGCCCATACTGTGCTACGGGCCGCGCGACGCGGGTGAGCGCGGCTCGGCCTAAAGATTGCCCCCGGCCGACCCACGAACGGGACCTCCGTCGGAATGCTTACGTAGTGGTATCGGGTCGGTTCCTTCGGCCCGTTGGGCTGGGAGGTTCCTGGAATGAACGAGATTGTTTGGTCCTGTTCGATGCCGGGAACCGGGTAACCGCTCGATCCCCGGCGCGGTAGCGCCTCGGAGAGACTGTCGACGGAACCCCCCACAGCAACCACCAAAGGAATGCCCAACGCACCGTACCTCGACGCCAGCGTACGCTGGAAACTGAAGTCGGGGGCGATCGCCTTCCGCGAGCCCCGGACGGCGGAGGTCGTCGCCGAGCTGCTCGACAATGGGCTCGTGACCGAGGTCCTCGGGACGATCGGGGCCGGCAAGGAGGCGGACGTCTTCCTCGCGCGCGACGGGAGCCGGTTCGTGGTGGCGAAGTCCTACCGGCTCTACCCGGACCTCCAACCGGTCGCGGGGCGCGGTCAAGGCGGACGGCATGGGACATCTCGCCTCCCGGGAGTTCGAGCTCCTGGGCTACGCGTGGGCGCACCGCGCGCCCGTGCCCGAACCGATCCAGCGGGAGGAGAACGCCTTCACGATGGAGTGACATCGGGGACGGGGACGGACCTGCGCCCCAGCTCCGACGCACCCAGCTCGAATCACCGGCCGAGTTCGCCCGCGAATTGCTCGCCGGGATCGACGACCTCGCCCACGCCGGGGTCGTGCACACCGACCTGAGCCCGTTCAACATCCTCGTGCATCGGGGTCACCCCGTCATCATCGACCTGGGCAAGGGACTGCGCGTCGACCGCCTCGGCTCCTCGCCCCACATCCGCCTTGGCGAGGCCCGCACGGCGCTCGAGCACGCCATGGTCACCCTGCGACGATACTTCGCGCGGTATGGGGTACCGTTCGAAACGGACGAGGTCCTCGCCTCGATCCTGCGGGACATCGACCGGTTCGGGGTCGGCGCCTACCCCGACTGACCCGACGGTTCACGGCGGGAAGTCGCGTGGGCCGGTACGGGACCTACTCGAGGTAGGTCTTCAGGGGCTCCCAGTAGTACCGACGCCAGCCGTCCGAGATGTCCGCGAAGTCGGAGGTCGGGATCCCGAACTGCGAGAACTCGAGGCGGGTCCCGCCCGCCACCTTCGTGAGGACGAAGTCGGCGATGGAGTAGTGCCCCTCGGGCCATCCGCTCGAGCGCCACGCGAGCACGATCCGCCGGTCCTTCTCGAGGTGGACCACGAGGCCCGTCAGCGAGCCGTCGTAGTGGGCGAAGCGTCCGCCCGGCTTCGCGACGAGGCGCGCGGCCGCGCCGGAGAACTTCGCGTGCTCCTTCGGGTCGACGAGCGTTGTGTAGACGTCGTGCGGGCTCGCTCGGATCGTTACGGTCTGTCGGAGGTTCTTGACCGCCATGGGGCCACCGGCCGAAACCACGGCGCGGCCCTACTTGAGGGGGGGCCGTCGGCTCGAAGTGACGGCTACGCCTTGGCGGGCTTCGCCTTCAGGGGCGAGGGCGCCTTGGGCGCCGAGGGGGCTTTGGACTCCGAGTAGCCGCATCGACCGCACGACCGGCGGGTCCTTGTGCTCCGCGAGGAAGGTCCCGGGGCCGCATTTGGGGCAGGAACGGTGCGTGCGCTCGAGCGCCTCGCCCTTGACGTTGTAGAGGCCGACCCGTGCTTTGGCCAACGGCTCTACTCCTTCTTGGCGGGGGTCTCAGCCTTCGGTTCCTCTGCCTTCGCTGGGGCGGGGGTGGGCTCTGCGGGTGCGGCGGCGCCCTTGACCACCTTCTCCTTGAGGCCGTTGCGCACGAGGATGTGGCTCCGCTCGGTCGATTTGGCGAGCTCGACGGTCTCGTAGACGATCGCCTCGCCGCGGGTCGTAGCGGTCCCGTAGCGGGCCTGCATCCGCTCGATGATCACGCGGTCCTTGGGGGACTTCGTCAGTTTCGCGAACTCGCCCCGGACCTCGTCCCGCTTGGGGGTCGCGGCGGTCGCGTGGCTGACCTCGAACGAGTACTCGCGGCGGTGGAGCAGCGGGTTCGGCTTTTCCTCCAGGATCCTGAATCTCCACGGCCCAGCCTCCTCGGTTCCATCTGCGCGATCAGTTGGCGTACATGTTCCTTCGCAACCGCATCGACGCGGACGAAGGAGACCCCCTCACCCGGGATACCGTATATAACGGTGGCCCCGGCGGGGAGCGATTCCACGAGGGCGAGCGACCCCAGATCCTCTTCCCCGTCGACCTCGATGAGCCCGCCGCCCGAGCGCACCAAGTCCCGGACCGCCTTCCGGAGCGACTCGGTCAGCAGGCCGGGCGGGTTGCGGACCTGGACGCGGCGCACGGCCGCGAGAGCGCGGAAGGCGTTCCGGGGGATCGGGTCGTTCCGCTGGGTCTTGTAATCGACGATCCCGATGAGCGGCGGCCGTCCGAGCTGGAGGCACCGCTCGGTGACGCGGTCTCCGCAGGCGCCGAACCGCTCCAGTCCGAGGATCCGGCGATCGGCCGCCGGGCCCGCGTAGACGGGCCCGTACTTCTTCGCGAGGCTCGGGCGCAGGGACTCGGGGACGGCCCAGGCCGTCGGCTCACTTGACGCGGAGCGCGTACCGGCCCGCGGCATGGATCCCCATCTTCCGGGCGATATCCGAACGCTCGGGGTCGATCACGACCAGGTACCCCTGCCACTCGCGGGAGACCTCGCCCCCGCACTTCGGGCACTTTGCCTGGTCGGTGATGGTGCGGCAGTTCTTGCACGCCTTCAGGTTCATCATGCCGCACCGCCGGCCGGCTTCGCCGCGGCCGGCTTGGGGGCAGCGGGAGCGGCGGGCTTGGCCACGGGCTTCTTACCGGCCGGAGCCGCCGGCGGGCGCTTACCGGACTTCTCGTCGGCCTTCTTGTGGGCCTCTTGGATCCACTCGAGGCGGCCGAGCGCCGGCTGCCGCATCGTGAGACCGATCCGGCTGTCACGGGGCGAGATCTCGGAGAGGGAGAGGGACACGACGCGGGCCCGGACCTTGTAGCCGACCTTCAGGTCGCGCTTGGTCTCGACCCCCACGAGCCGCTGGTTGTGCTCGTCGATGTTCACCCGGTCGTCCATGACCTGGGAGACGTGCAGGAGACCGTCGAGCGGTCCGAACCGGACGAACGCCCCGAACTTCCGGATCTCGACTACGGCTCCTTCGACGACCTCCTGGATCTCGGGCCGGAAGAGGAGCGCCTCGTACTCGACCTCCTGGTAGACCCCGCCGTCCCCGTGGATGATGTGGCCCTCGCCAATCGACTTCACGTCACGGATGGTCACAGCCAGGTTCTGACCGTCCACGAGCTTCCCCTCGAACTGCTGCTGGGCGAGCTCGGTGAGGACGGTGTCGACCTCGGCGCCGAGCCGCTCCGGAGGGATGCGGACGACGTCGCGTCGGTGGTCGAGATAATACATGCTTCGCGCGCGAGTGGCGTGCGGTATAAGATTCTTGGGGTCCGCCGTGCTTTGGGATTTTATTCCTCCTCGCTGCGGAGTATATCGAGGAGCCTCGCCTCACCGGTCATCTTTCATCGTTCAGGGGGGTCGACAACGGTCATCCGTCCGGTAGGAGAATCCTACCGGTGGACCCCCGACGCTCGCTCGTCGTACCACTTCCCTGTCCCTCCGCACCGGGCAGTGGGCCTGTTTCGCGCTCCGTTGCGGCCGACTTCGACCTGGCCGGACCACTCCCTCCTCCCGTCCGTGCCCTCATGGGAGACTTTCGACTCCTGGTCAACGAGTGTCTCCGCGAGATGCTCACGAACGACCTGACCTCCCGCGGGGCGATCTCCCGATTTGCCCGTACCCGTGCATTGGAAACCCGGGTGACCGGGACCATCGGTCTTGCTGCGGCCGATGTCGCCCGGTCACTTGCCAGCGGACACCGTCGACGACTCCACCAGGGGATCCGATGTCGAGTCCCCTACGTCCGCACCCCGTTCGTTCGAGTGCCCGAGACGGCTTTCCACTTCGACCTCGACACTGGGAGATTGCGCCTCTCTCTCCGACGCGGCGAGTGGACCTCCCTCGTCGTCCCGGTGTCCAACTATCACCGAAAGGTGCTCACGCATCCGAGTGGTCGAGTAACCCAGGTGCACATCGGGCTGCGTCGGGTGGTCTTCGTCTACGCAAGGAAAGTTCCTGAACCCTACGCTCCGGTCTCTCTCGTCGCCCTCGACACCAACGAATCGTCGCTGGATGGCGTTCAGGTCGACCTCGAGTCGGCGAGCTTCGTGCGGGTTGGCTTCCCTGAGATCCGAGAGCTCCAGTTCCGTCACATGGGTCGGCGACGGTATCTCGGCCGCAAGAAGGCTCACGACCGTCGACTTGCTCGATGGTTGCTCGGACGGGAAGGGAGAAGAGAGCGGAACCGGATCCGCTCACGACTCCACGTTCTGACCCGCACTCTGATCGATCAACTCGCCGTGCAGCACTCTGCGCTCGCCCTCGAGGACCTCACCCACTTGCCTCGACCTCGGCGTAAAGGGATGCGAGGTCGCACGTCAGTGCTGAGCTCGCGATCGTTCCGACGCCGCCTCTCCTCCTGGCCCCGCGCCGAGCTCCACCGACAACTCGCTTACAAGGCCCAGGATCGGGGCGTACCGATCCGCTGGGTCGACCCGTATCTCAGTTCACGCACCTGCCCGAAGTGTGGCGAAGTATCGGAACGCCGAAGAAGGGTGGGGACCAGGTTCGACTGCGCGAAGTGTGGGTGGTCGCTCGACCGCCAACTGAACGCAGGACTGAACCTAGGATTGACCGTCCTGCGGACGACTGCGGGACTTGGGGGTCTTCGACTTGACCCCGACGCCCTTCCCCAGGATGTGGTGAGACCCCTCTACGGGTCGGACGAGTGCCGACCCGCACGGGTGGAGCGGACGGGAAGGAAGGGAGACTGGTTCCGGGACTCCCCGAGCGGGCAATCCCTTGAATAGAATCCCAAAGCCGGTCCGCTGTTTCGCCCGACACGGACCTCCTCAGGTCCCGTGGGACCGGAGGACGTGGGGCCCTAGGGCGCGGGTAGCCCAAGGGTTCGGTCGGTGATGGCAATCGAGTGGACCGCGTCCGGGGCGAGGTCGAACATCGCACGGATTGCGTCGATGTTCTCGGGGATGACGATCGATTCCTGGTGGATCGCCTGGAAGAAGTACGCGCTCTGGCCGTCCAGCCGGAGCCCCTTCTCCCACAGGACGTTCTCCATCATGTCGTGGTGCCCCACACCGCGGTCGCGGGCGTATTCCATGACCTGCGGGGTCCCCTCAACCCCCTCCCACGGCGCGAAGATATGGAAGCGTGGGGTGCGGCGGAACGCTTCGAGTAGCTCGGCCCCGTCCTTCGGCCCTTGGGTGAAGCGGATGTGGTTGACGTGCACGTGCATGAGGGTTGTCGGGACCACGACCGCGGTCGTGGCGATCGGGAGCTTGGGGAAGATCGTCTGGACGTCGGGGCCGTGGTGTGAGGGGAGTTCGAATTTGGGCAGTATTCCGTTGATGGGGCCGCGGTCCGACTCCGCGGGGTCGGCTCCGCGCCGAACGATCGTCGCCTCCCATGCCGCGATGGGCCAACGGGGCAGCAGTACGGCGGCGGCGCGGGAGAGCCCCGTCGTGTTGCACGAAACGACCCGGACCTGTACGCTTGCCCTTGGCCGCATCGTAGTTCGCGAGGGCGTTGAACGAGACCTCGGCGACGTCGGCTTTCTCTCCTCCCTGGAAGATCGCCGGAAGTCCGGCGTCCTTGTAGAGACGGGCGTTCTCGCGGCCGACCTTGTCGGGTGCCGCGTCCACCACCAGGTCGACCTCCCGGAGGAGGTCCTGCACTCGTCCGGCGACGGGGAGTCCCGCCTTATCGAACGGGTCCTGCGGCGCGCCGGCGGCCAGGTAGAGCTTGTACCCCTTGGCGACGGCCGCCCGGGCCTCGTAGCTAGGGCGGGTCTTCGCAACCCCCACCAGCTTCATGTCCGGCTGCAGCGCGACCGCGTCCGCGACGCGCTTGCCGATGGTTCCGTAGCCGTTGACGGCGACGCGGACGGTCATGAAGCGGCTCCGGCGAAACAGAGGCGGGGCGGTTTAAAGGCGTATCCCGCGCCCCTGCGAACGCTAAAGGTCTCGGGGATGGTTGGGCGGTGAGACCATGGATTTTCGACTGACCGACGAGGAGGAGGCGTTCCAGGCCGCGGTGCGGAAGTTCGGCGACAAAGTGCTCCGCCCGAACGAGCGGCGCATCGATTCCGAAGGGAGGATCCCGGACGAGGTCCTCGCGGAAATGGCGCACTTGGGGCTGCTCGCGATGCCGGTACCGACCGAATACGGTGGGATCGGCGGGTCGGCGACCCTCACCGAGCTCGCGGCCGAAGAGATCGGTCGCGGCGACTTCTCCATGGCGACCGCCGTGTTCTTCCTCCTCGAGGCGGGCTGGGGGTACATCCTCGCCGCGCACGGGACCGAAGAGGCGAAGCAGGAGGTCCTTCCCCCGGTCTGCGCCGGGAAAGCGTTCCTCGGGGTCGCCACGACCGAGCCGACCGGCGGCAGCGACCTCGCCAACATGCGCACCACCTCCCGACGCGTGTCGAGGGTGGGTTCTCGTTGCACGGAGAGAAAGCGTTCGTCTCCGGGGTCGAGGAAGCGAAGCGGCTCGGCGGCGGACATCTGACCCTGTCCAAGGCGGTCGAAGGCGGCTTCCGGTTCATGTACGTCCCCACCCGATCGGCCGGCATCACCACCCAGAAGTTCGAGAACCTCGGGCGGATGGGAATCTCGACCGGGGCTCTCTCGTACCAGGACGCCCACGTCCCTTCGAAGTACCTCCTCGGGACCGACGGAAAGGGGTTCGACATCGCGATGGAGGGGTTCTCCGTCGCCCGGACGTTCGTCAGCGCGGCCTGTGTCGGTGCGGCCGAGCGGGCGCTCGAGACCGGCATGGCGTACATCCGCGAGCGGCAGGTGTTCGGACAGCCGCTCGGCAAGTTCGAGGGGATCCAGTTCGAGCTCGTGGACCTGTGGACACAGTTGGAGGCGGTGAAGTGGCAATGCCGGCGGGCGGCCTGGCTCCTCGATACCTACACCTTGAAGGGCGACCACTCCCATCGGTCCGAAGTCAACCGGGCGGTCGCGAGCGTGAAGCTGATGGCGCCCCAGATCTCCTTCGAGTGCGTCAAGCGGGTGATGATGTGGTACGGGGCTGCGGGCTACACCAAGGACGTCGGACTCGAACTCGGGTTCCGCGGGATCATGTCCTACCTGGTCGGGGCCGAGGGCGGCCTCAACATCATGCGGATCATTCTCGGACGCGAACTCCTCGGTAAGGAGTTCATCCCCTACAAGTGACCGCTCGATGACGGCCTCCCGCGCCCGTCGATCCCGCGCGCTCGACGAGCGCGATTTCCACGCCTGGCTCGCCCGGCGGATGACCGGCCCCTCGCGGGGTCTCCTTCCTCTCGGGGATGACGCGGCGGCCCTTTCCGTCCCTCCGGGTCGGGTCGTGGTGCTCTCGACGGATTCCCTCGTCGAGGGGACCCATTTCCTCAGGGATTCCCCGGCGGGCCGGATCGGGGCGGCGGCGGCCAACGTAAGCCTCTCCGATATCGCCGCGAAGGGTGCTCGACCGGCCGCGCTCCTGATCGCCCTCATTGTCCCGCCCGGGACCCCACGCCGCTGGGCGGAGGACCTCGCGCGGGGTGCCGACCGGGCCGGCGCGGTGGGGGGGGCCCCCCTCGTCGGTGGCGACACGAAGCCGGGCCCGACGCGGACCGTGGTCAGCACCGTGCTCGGTTGGGGACGGCCCGACCGACTCAGTGCCCGGACCGGCGCGCGCCCGGGGGACCTCCTGGTGACGACGGGCACGGTAGGAAGAGGGGGCCTAGCTGCCCATCGGTTCGCTCGAACGGGTCAGCGGTCGGCCGCGTATCGCCCTATGCTCGCGGCCCTGCTGGAGGTTCGGCCGCGGGTGCGCGAAGGGCCGGTTCTGGCCGAGTTCGCCCGTGCGATGCTCGACACATCCGACGGGCTCGCCGACTCGAGCTGGCTGCTGGCGGAGGCCAGCGGATGCCGCGTCTCGGTCGACGAGACCGCTCTCCCGCTGGCCCCCGGTCTCTTCCTCCGTCGTAGGAACACTGCAGGAACGACGCGCGATCGCCTTCTTCGGGGGGGACTACGAACTCCTCGCGGCGGTCCCACCGCACGTGGCCGATCGGGCCGCGGCGGCGGTACGACGGGTGGGGGGCCGGCTCACGACCATCGGCCACATCGAACGCGGTGCGGGGGCCTGGCTGGAGGGCCGGGGACGGCCCCGCCCGATGCCGGCGGGAGGGTGGCGCCCCTTCGGCCCGCGCCGCACGAAACTGCCCTGATAACCGTTTCGTCCGCGAAACTTGACCGCGTCGAGCCCCCGCACGGTCACGTTAGTATCAAGTAGCCGGATTCGGGTTCTCGGACTACCCTGAGGGGATCGTAGATGCCGAGCAATGGGGCCACCGCAAATCCGTTCGAGACGGCGAAGCAACAGATCGACATCGTGGCCGACCTGATCGGCATCACGTCCGGCGTGCGCGAGGTGCTGAAGCACCCGAAGCGCGAACTGACCGTGAACTTCCCGGTCCGGATGGACGACGGGTCGTACAAGGTGTTCACCGGACACCGCGTCCAGTACAACATGGCGCGCGGCCCCTCCAAGGGAGGGATCCGCTACCACCCCGGCGTGACCCTGGACGAGGTCCGGGCGCTCGCCGCGTGGATGACCTGGAAGTGCGCCGTCGTCAACATCCCCTACGGGGGCGCGAAGGGCGGCGTCGTCGTCGACCCGAAGAAGCTCTCCCAGGGCGAGCTCGAGCGTCTCACCCGCCGCTACGCGACCGAGATCGCGCCCATCATCGGCCCGGAGATGGACATCCCCGCGCCCGACGTCTACACCGACAGCCAGACGATGGCCTGGATCATGGATACCTATTCGATGCTGAAGGGCTACTCCGTCCCGGGCGTCGTGACGGGCAAGCCGATCAGCCTCGGCGGCAGCGAAGGCCGTGGCGAAGCGACGGGGCGCGGCTGCGCCTACGTCATTCGCGAGGCCGCGAAGGATGCGGGCGTGAAGGTCAAGGGCGGCACGGTCGCCGTCCAGGGCTTCGGGAACGCCGGCAGCGTCGCCGCGAAGATCCTTTACGACGAGCAGGGCGCCAAGATCGTCGCCGCGTCGGACACGAAGGGTGGCATCTGGAACGCGGACGGGTTCAACCCGCACGCGGTCGAGGCCCACAAGATCAAGACCGGCTCGGTGGTCGGGTTCCCCGGCGCCAAGTCGATCTCGAACGAGGAAGTCCTCGAGGCGAAGGTCGACGTCCTGGTCCCCGCGGCGCTCGAGAACGTGATCACGGGCAAGAACGCCAACAAGATCCAGGCGAAGATCGTCGCGGAGGCCGCGAACGGCCCGACGCTCCCCGAGGCGGACAAGGTGCTCTTCGAGAAGAAGATCATCGTGCTGCCGGACATCCTCGCGAACGCGGGCGGTGTCACCGTCAGCTACTTCGAGTGGGCCCAGAACATCCAGGGCTACTCCTGGACGCTCGCCGAGGTCAACCAGCGCCTCGAGCGCACGATGACCGAATCGTACCAGGCGGTCCACAAGGTCGCGACGGAGCGCAAGGTCCACAACCGAACGGCCGCCTACGTGGTCTCGGTCCAGCGCGTCGTCGACGCGATCCGGATCCGCGGCCTCTACCCCTAGAGCCGACCGAATGGTCGACCTCCCGCGTTGCCGTCGGGCGACGTGGACCGAGGTCGACGGCTGGGCGGACCGGCTCGCCGAGCGGGTCCGCTCAGCCCGCCATGTCCCCGACACGCTGGTCGGGCTCACCCGCGGCGGGTGGGTCCCGGCGCGGATGCTCTCCGACCGGCTGGGCGTGAAGCGCCTCGTCTCGGTCCGGGCCCAGCACTGGGGGGTCACCGCGACGCTCGACGGGGCCGCCGCGCTGAGCGAGGGGCTCTCGGGCCCGATCACGGGAGAGAACGTCCTCATCGTCGACGACATCACCGACACCGGCGAGAGCCTCCAACTCGCGCTCGAGCACGTCCGCGCCGCCGGCCCGGCCCGGGTCGAGACGGCGACGTTCCTGCACATCCCGCGCTCGAAGATCGTTCCCACGTACTTCGCGGAGGAGATCCCGCGCGACGCCTGGGTCTGGGTCGTCTTCCCGTGGAACTACTGGGAGGACCTGGTCGCCCTGGCCCAGAAGGCCGCCGAGGTCACGCCCGGCCTCGAGCCGATCCGGACCACGCTCCGGGAGCGGTGCGGCCTCGACGTGCCGCTAAGCGACCTCGAACGGATCGCCCCGTACGCATCCCTCGATCCGAGTAGCCCCGGCGCCCGACCGCGTCCCGGTTCAACCGGACGGAGTCGTGTCGACGGTCGACCGGCGCGCGACCGACTTCCAATACTGGAAGAGGCCACCGGCGCCGATCAGAAGACCGAACCCGACCGCGAGGAGCGCGATGAGCACCGGCAGTTGGCTCGACCCGATCGCCCCCTCGAGGTAGCGTACGAGGTAGACGATCCCGGCGCTGAGCACGCCCGTCCCGATGATCGACGTGGTCGCGACCCAGAAGTTGCGGGGGAAACGGCCCCGCGCGAACGTGCGGCGGACCGCGCGGCCGAACTCCCATACGAGGGCGCCCGCGACCCACCAGAGGAGCGCGGTCTGGAAGAACAGGAGAAGGCGGAGGAGCGGCGCCGTGTTCGGGGCCCCGGCATACGCGTTGTACCCCTCGAGGAACCCCACGCCGACGAGCGCCATGGCAAACAGCCCGAACCCGAACGCGGCGGACCCCTGACGGATGTCGGTCGAGGCCGAACGGAGCGAGTCGATGATCGCCTCGTCGATGTCGAACGTCCAGAACACGAGGTAGACCCCGAGCAGGATCGACAGCCCGATGATCCCCCAGAGGAAGACCCCGCCAGCCGCGGCGATCCCGAGCGTGAGGAGAACGAGGGCGAACGGGAGGACGGTCTTCGCGCGCAGCTTTGGGTCCTTCAGCGCGCGGATCACCGTGTAGTACGTCGACTCGATCGAGGCCGACTGCCGGATGTAGACCCGCCGGACCCCGTCGACGCGCACGCGCGAGGCGAGGATGGGGAACAGGTACTCGTCCTCCGCGCCGTCGCTGACGAGGTAGGCGGACGTCGCCTTGACCTTGGCGAGGACGTGGTCGAACTGGTCCGCGACGCGCCGGTCCGAGAGGACCCCGACCTTCGGGGACCCGGTGAGGACGCAGACTTCGCACTCCTCGCCGGCCCCGCGCAGCTCGTCGAGCAGGCTCACCGCCGCGAAGATCGCGTTCGTGTCCGAATCTTCGGGGTCGACGATCGCGAGCCGCGTCGCGGCGTCGATCGCGTCCGTACGCCCGACGATCGGCCCCTGGACACCAGCCTTCCGGCCCAGGTCGTCATCGCGGTCCACGCAGACGACGAGGCGCATGGCCCTCCTACCATGTCCGGCCCGAGGCTTAACTGCTCGTGTTAATCGCATTTCACCGGGCGCCCCGTCGCGACGGGGGATGGTCGCTGCCGGGCGGGGCCGGGTCCCGCGCGGAGAGCCTTATAGCCCCCGGCTACCCCTCCGCGTCCTGTATGGCCACGCTCCCCGACAAGCGGACCGACTTCATCGAGTGGTACCTCGCCGTCGTCGAGGCGGCCGGCCTCTCCGACAAACGCTACCCGGTGAAGGGGATGAACGTCTGGACCCCGTACGGGTTCCGGGCGCGGCGCAACCTCGACCGGATCATGATCCGCGAGATCGAGGCGACCGGCTCGGAGGCCGTCGAGTTCCCCGCGCTCATCCCTCAGACGGAGTTCGCGAAGGAGAGGGAACACATCCAGGGGTTCGACGCCGTGGTCTATTGGGTGACGCGGGGCGGAGCGAGCGACCTCGACATCCCCCTCGTCCTCCGGCCGACCAGCGAGACCGCCATGTATCCCGTGTTCGCGCTCTGGATCCGGTCCCACCAAGACCTTCCGCTCAATGTCTACCAGATCGTCAACACGTTCCGGTACGAGACGAAGACGACCCGGCCGTTCATCCGGGTCCGCGAGATCCACTTCTTCGAGGAGCACACGTGCCAGGTCGACGAGGCCGCGGCGACCGGCCGCGTCCTATCGAACCTCGCGGCGTTCGAGCGGATGGCCACGGCCTTCGCCCTCCCGTTCGTCTCGGTCCGTCGCCCGGAATGGGACAAGTTCGCCGGCGCGTTCTACTCGATCGCGCTCGACATTCCGATCGGCGAGGCACGGACGCTCCAGATCGGGAGCGTCCACCACTACCGGGACAACTTCTCCCGGCCCTACGAGATCCACTACGAGGCGGCCGACGGGACGACACAGTTGGTCCACCAGACGACGTTTGGCCTCTCCGAGCGGCTCCTCGGTGCGGTCGTCGCGGTCCACGGCGACGCGAAGGGCGCGGTGTTCCCCCGCGAGATCGCCCCCTACGAGGTCGTGGTCGTCCCGATCCTCTCCACCGCATCGGGCGACGCGCCCACTCGCGCGGCCCACGAGATCCTCTCGCGCCTCACCCGGCCGGAGTCCGGGTCCATCTGGACGACCGAGAGGACCGCCCGGGGGCCAAGTACTACTACTGGGAGTTGCGGGGCGTTCCCCTTCGCTTGGACGTCGGGGCAGGGAAGCCGCGGCCCGGACCGCCAGCACGGTCGACCGACTGGGCACACGGGGCAGCGTGGCACTCGACACGCTCGAAGCGGACGTTGAGCGCGCCCTCGCCGCCTTCGACCGGACGCTGCTCGAGCGGGCCCGGGCCGAGTTCGCCGGCGCGTTCGCCCTGGCTCACACGATCGACGAGCTGCGGGCGTCGAAACACGTTCGCCAGCTCGCGTGGTGCGGCAGCGAGGCGTGCGGTCACGCCATCGAGCAAGCGATCGACGGAGCGCTGTTGGGGACTCCCGAGGGCGCGCCCCCGATCGACGCTCCGCTCCCGGTGGGCTGCCTCGTTTGCGGAGAGAGCTCGGGCGTTCGGTGGGCGCTCGCGGCCCGGCCCCTCAGGACCCGTCGGGTGCCTAGCGCGGGGGCGCCGGCGCGGGCGGGTTCGGCAACACCAACCACATCCCGGCGAGCCCGAAGAGCAGCAACGTGATCGTGACGGCGTAGACCCCGTTGTCGAGCCAAACCCCATAGTTGAGGCCCCAGCCCACGAAGAAGAGCACCGCGAGTACGACGAGCGAGGCGAACCCCCAGAACGTCAGCTGCCGGGGGAACGACATCGCCGGCCGGGACTCGGTCCCGGTGACTTCCGACTCGTCGGGCGACATCGCGGGCCGCCGAGCCGGGGTCCGTTAGATAACCCTTGCGGCCGCGAACGGCGACGCGCGATCGGCCGGCGCGTTCGGTGCGTGCGCGCGGAGGAGGGCTTTAACTCCGCCGCCGCCCTAGAAGCCCCCGATGCCCGACCGGGAGGGCGACGTCGCCGGCGTCGCGCAGCGGCCGGTACGACCCTCTCCCGGCGACCTCACAGCGGAGGAACATCGGATCCTCGTGTACGCGAGCGCGATCGGCTCCGAATTCGATTTCCATCTCCTCGTCGCCGCCATGTCGGCGAACGAGGAGGAGCTGGCCGAGCACCTGGAGGCGCTCGTACACCAGGGGATCCTGGTCGAGCGCTCGGGCGGGGACCGGTTCGCGTTCACCGAGGAGGAGTTCCGCGCCCGGATCTACCGCTCGCTGACCGAGAGTCGGCTGCGCGTGTTGCACCGCAAGATCGCTGAAGCGCTCGAATCGATCCGCCCCGGACCTCCTCCCGAGCTGTACGGAGACCTGGGCCGCCACTACTTCCTCGGGAAGGTGACGGCCAAGTCCCTCGAGTTCAACCGGCGGGCCGCCGAGCAGGCGCGCCAGGCCGAGGAGCCCGAGCGCGCGATCCACCACTTCGAGCGGGTGCTCCTCGACCTTGCGACCTTGCCCGAGAGCCACGGACGGGAGGAGGCGGTGATCACGGAAGCGCTCGGGGACCTGTACTACTCGGTAGGGAACTTCCCGGCC
The DNA here is from genome assembly GCA_963842165.1 of uncultured Thermoplasmata archaeon. Taxonomy (GTDB): domain Archaea; phylum Thermoplasmatota; class Thermoplasmata; order Lutacidiplasmatales; family UBA184; genus Lutacidiplasma. Next base: position 16,394 of record CAWJFK010000024.1, read on the forward strand.
GCCGACCGCTACTACGGCCAGGCCCTCGAGAAAGCCGGGTACCGGGAACCCGGCCTCACCGCTCGACTCCGTCTCGCTCGGGCCGAGATCGCCCGCGAGAACCTCGTCTCGGACGAGGCGGCCCAAGGGGCCCTCGAGGCCCGGCACCTGTTCGAGGCTGCCGGCGACCCGGTCGGCGTCGCGCAGACGCACCGGCTCATGGCGCGGCTCGCGTTCCAGCGGGGGGACTATCCCGGATCGCTCGACGAGAACATGTACGCCTTCGAGCTCCTCGAGGGAAACCGCGACCCCCGCTTGATCGGTGCCCTCGCGATCGAGATGGGGAATTCGTTCGCCCTGCTCGGCCCGGACGTGAAGGCGATCGCCGTCGAGTGGTACGAACGCGCGGTGACGCAGCTCCGCGCGGTGTCCGATTGGACCGAGCTCTCGCGCGCGTACCACAACCTCGCGGTCGCGGTGGGCGAGGGCCATCCGCAGGACGGTCTCGATTACCTCGCGAAGGCCCGGGAGGCCGCGGACCGGGGACACGACCCCCGCAGCGCGGGATGGTCGCTCCTCACCGGCGTCGAGATGCGGCTCGCCCTGGGCCAGATGGACGAGGCGGAGCGGGACAACGAGCAGGCGTTCCGCCTCCTGCAGCGCGCCGTCGACCCGCTCGGTCTCGAACAGGTCGAGCTGAACCGGGGCGAGATCGCCGAGCGGCGCGGCCAGTGGGAGGAGGCCGAGCGGGGTACGGCGAAGCCGTCGAGCGGTGCCGGAGGTACGCGCTGGGCGCCGACGAGGCGGAGGCGCTCTTCCGGCTCGCCCGGCTCCGTCGAAAGTGCGGGACTGGGATGGGGCACGGGAGGCCTTCGCCCAGGCGGAGCGGCTCGGGCTCGCCGAGGTCCGACCCAACCTGGCCAAGGTGTTCGCGGAGCTGAAGCGCACCCTCGCGGCCGCCGGGACGACGGCCTCCGACCCCGCGCCGGCCGCGGCCGAGGGGTCGCCCGAGCACCCACCCTTATAAGGGCCGTACCGGCTTCATTTCCTGATGGCCGTGGGCACGTCCGGGCCCACCCGGGGGACAGCGCCGGTCTTCGGGCGGGAAGAGGCGATCGGGGAAATCCTCCGGGTGCTCGACGGCGCCCGCGAGGGTGTGGGCCAGGGGCTCCTCCTCATCGGACCGTCGGGGATCGGGAAGAGCCACCTCCTGCGCGCGGCGAGCGACCGGGGCCGAGAGCGGGACTACCGCATCCTGACCGGTCGGGCATTGCCCGTGGACCTGCCCACGCCCCTCGCCCTGATCCGCGAAATGCTCACGTCCGAACGATCCGACCCGGTCCACGCTCCGGCCTCCCCCAGCGAAGTCCCGCCGGCGGGCGACCTGCCGATGTACCTCGCGCCGTTCCTCTCGGGCGACTCGTCCCGTCCGTACGCTTCGCTCGCCGAGCCGGGCCGGGAGGTTCGCTCGTCGACGGAGATCGACGAGATCCTCTTCCCGACCGACATCGGCGCGGGCGAGGCCGTGGGCCTCGGACGCCAGGAGCTGATCGGCCGCGCCGCCGACTACTTCCGGAGCGAGGCGCAGCACCGCCCCCTGCTGCTCCTCATCGACGACCTCCACTTCGCCGACAGTTCGTCGCTGGACGTTCTCCGACGGTTGGCCTCCGAGCTCGCGGGTGCCCCGATCGCCGTCATCGCGAGCCTAGCCGAGGACCCGTTCGTGCCGGACCGGGCGCGCCCCGCGATCGCAGACCTCCGCCGGGCCTCTGCCTTCCGGACCATTCTGCTCCGTCCCTTCGGCCCGCTCGAGGTCGCGGAGTTCGTCCGGTGGATCCGGGGCGGCCGGCCCGCGACCGAGGCGGAGGTCCTGCGCTGGCACGCCCAGACCGATGGGAACCCGCTCTTCGTCGAGCAGATCGTCCGGTCGATGACCGGGTATGGGACGGGCGCCCCCGGAGGGGACGAACCGGTCGGCCGAGACGTGACCGAGATGTTGCAGGCGCGCTATGCCTCCATGGGCGCCCCGGAGCGTCGGCTCCTCGCCCACGCCGCGGTGCTGGGCAAGGAGTTCTCGTTCGCTGACCTGGTCGCGGTCGCGGGGACGACCGAGGAGCGCGCGACCGAGGACCTCGATCGGCTGGTCCACGGCGGTCTGCTTCGCGGCCGTGGTGGCGAGGTCTACGAGTTCGTGAACGAAGCGATGCGCGCGGCGGTCTATTCCGAGCTCACCGAGACGCGCTCGCCGCATCCTCCACCAAAAGGCCGCCCGCGCCCTCGAGCACCGGGGCGGCGCGAGCGATTCGGAGCTCGCCCGACAGTTCTACCTCGGCCGGGACGACGCGAAGGCGGTCGAGTACAACGAGAAGGCCGCCCAGGCCGCGACCCGTGCCTACGCGCTCGATACGGCGGTCTCGCATCTCGGGCGGGCGCTGGAGGCCGAGCGCCGACGCCCGGACGCGAGCCGAAAGTCGCAGGTGCGCCTCCTCACCGAGCTCGGCCGGCTCCTCGTTGAGGTCGGGAGTCTGCACCGTTCAGATGAGACCCTGACCGAGGCCGTCCGCATGGCTCGTGAGGAGCCTACCGCCGGTCGGGACCTCGGCCTCGCCTTGCTCGGGCTCTCGCAGTGCCGGGCCGAGCAGAGTGACTACGCCTCCGCAGCGACCCTCGCCGTCGAGGCGACCGAGCTCCTCGGCCGGCTCGGCACGCCGCGCGACCTCATCACCGGGCACCGGGTCCTCGGGCTCGTCTCTTGGCGGCTCGGACGCCTGGAGGAGGCGGAGGCGCACCAGCGCACCACGCTCGAGGTCGCCGAGCGGGACGGGACCCCCTCCGAGGTCGGGCATGCGCTCATCGACCTCGCGAACTCGATGGTCCCGGAGGGAGCGGCGCGGCTCGAGACCGCCCTCGCGCTGTACGGGCGGGCCGCCGAGCTGTTCGCCTCGGAGCACGACCACGGCGCCCGCGCGCGCGTCCTCATGAACCGGGCGATGCTCCACTGGTCGTCCGGCCACGTCGACGAGGCGCTCGTCGACCTCCACGCCGCCATCGCCTCCGCGGAGCGGTCCCACTCGCCCGTCTGGATCGGCTACTGCTATCTCAACCTCGCTCAGATCGAGGCCGAACAGGGTCGCCCCGAGTCGGCGCGACGGGCGCTCGACCGGTGCGTCGAGTCGATCAACCCGCTCGGGGACCGGCTCGCGACCCAGCAGCTGGCCATGACCCGAGGGATGGTCGCGGAGGCGGAAGGGTCGCTCGACGCCGCCGACATCCACTACGCCGAGGCGTTGGAGCAGGCCAAGCAGCTCGGCACGACGGCCGAGGTCGCCGAGTGTTTGATCCACCTAGCCCAGGTCGCCTTCGGGGAGGGGAACCGACCCCGGTGCCGCGAGCAGCTCGACGAGGCGCGCGCGACCGGTATCCTCGAACACCGCGTCGACCTCCGGGCGCGCGCCCTTCGGATCGAGGCGCTCCTCGCCGAGCCGCCCGACCCCCACCGTTAAGCCCCGCGGCCGGGTCCGAGCTCGATGGACGCCCCGGTCGCCCCGACGCGGCGGGCGCCGGACGGTTCGCCCTACCCCGACCGGGCGGTACCGACGTTCGAGCGCGACGTGCGCCAGATGTTCGGCCACATCGCGGAACGGTACGACTGGTTCGACCACGTCGCGCTCGCTCGGCAACGACTTCCTTTGGCGACCGCGCGCGCTGGGCCAGCTCGACCGGTTCCGGACCCGCGGTCCGATGCGGCGGATCCTCGACGTCGGATGTGGGACGGGCGACCTTGCTCGGCTCACGGCGCGTCGGTACCCCTCGGCCCACGTGGTGGGGGCGGACTTCACCGCCCCGATGCTGGCGAATGCCCGCCGACGGGGGCTTCGGGCGGCCGAAGGCCCGCGCGTCGCGCTCGCGCGCGCGACCGCGTTGCGCCTCCCGTTCGCGGACGGCGTGTTTGACCTCGTCACCAACGCCTTCGTCGCACGGAACCTCTCCGACCTCCCGCGCGCGCTATCCGAGATGCGTCGGGTCCTGCGCCCCGGCGGCGTGCTGCTCACCCTCGAGATCACGGAGCCGACCTCGCCCCTCTTCGGCTCCTTGTTCCATGCCTACTTCGACCAGGTCGTCCCCTGGATGGGAGCCGCGGTCGCGTCCGAAGGTCCGTACCGCTACCTACCGGAGTCGCTCCGCTCCCTCCCCTCCCGTGAGGAGTTCGTCGACCTGTTGCGCTCCGCCGGGTTCCCCCGGGCGGTCGCCCGGCCGCAGTCGTTCGGGATCGTGACGACGTACCTCGCCGAGGCGGGGACCGGCGCGGACCAAAGGCGTTAAGCCCGGCAGAACCCGTTCGACCCAACGTGTCCACTCCCCCGTTCGACGCCTTCCGGTACGCGCACGCGCATCGGCGACAGATCGCCTGGATGAGCCAGAACACGAACCATCTGGTCCCCTCCCAGATGATCCGCGAGGCGGTCGACGAGGCGCTGCGGGAGCACCGGTACGAAGGGTACCCCTACGCGACCGGCGACCCCGAGCTCCTCGACCTGGTCCGCGCGGACCTGGGGCTTCCGTCGCTCACGCCGTTCCTCACCGGCGGGGAACCGAGGCGCTCTACATGATCGCCCGCGCGCTCCTCGCCCCCGGCGACGAGGTCATCGCGTCCGACCCGAGCTACCTCATCATCCACCGGTTCATCGAGCTCGCCGGAGCCCGCACCAAGAACCTCGACATCTACGCGCCCCCGTACCGACTGACGGCCGACCGCGTTCAGGCGGCGATCGGGCCGAAGACCAAGATGATCCTCCTCATCGACCCGCTGAACCCTCTCGGCTCGGGGTACCCCCGCACCGAGGTCCGCGCGATCGCGGAGATCGCCCGGGACCACCACCTCGCGCTCCTGAACGACGTGACGTACCGGGACTTCTCCTACGAGCCGACGCTCGCCGCCGAGTTCGCTCCCGAACAGACCATCACGGTCTGGTCGGTCTCGAAGAACTGCGGCCTCGCCGGACTGCGGATCGGGGGCTTTGCGGCGGTTCCCGAACGCGTCAAGGAGCTCGCGCGGTACAACACGAACGACCTCGGGGTCAACATCCTCGCCCAGGTCGCTGCCCTCGCGGCCCTCCGCTCCAAATCCCGATGGATCGGCGAGGTCGTCCGCCAGACCCGCGCGAACTACGAGCGGGTCGCCGCGACGGCCGCTACGGTCGAAGGTGTCACCGTCCCGGTCCACCCGTCCTGGGCGAACATGACGATCCTCGATGTCGCGGCGACGGGTCTCTCGCCCGAGGCGATCCAGGAGGAGCTGCTGACGACGCACGGCGTGTTCATCCGCTCGGGGAACTACCTCTCCCCGACCCACGGGGGACGGTTCGTCCGCGCGTCGTTCTCGAACCCTCCGGGGGACCTCGACCGGTTCGCGACCGCCTTCCCGGAGACGATCCGGAGCCTTCGGGCCCGCGCGACCGCCCCGCCCGCCGCCTAGCGGCGTCCCGGCACGACGTGGGCGTCGACCACCACGTGCGGTGCCGCCCGGGACCGTAGGGCTTCACCTCGCGCGACCGAAGCGGCGTCCGCAGCGACCCACCGGCGTCGTCGACCGCCCGCCGCACCGCTTCCTCGGCGGACCCGAGGGCTCCGCGTGCATCGACCACCGAGTGCACGTGCACCCATCCTCCCCAGGGGCGCACGAGACGGAGCGCCCGTCCCACCCAGGGCACCCCGGACGGCAGATACCCGAGGAAGACACGGTCGGCCCCGCCCTCGGGGAGGGAGACGACTCGGTTGTCCCCAAGGATCGCTTCGACCCGGTCGGCGACCGCGTTCCGGCGCGCGTTTTCCGTGAGGTAGTGGACGGAGAGGGGGTTGCGGTCCACCGCGACCACGCGCCCGGCGTGGCCGACGACGGCCGCGGGCAGGGTGAAGTAGCCGATCCCGGCGAACAGGTCGACCACGGTCTCTCCCGGCCGAACGAGCCGGCCCGCGCGGACCCGCTCGGTCCGGTTGCCGGCCGCGAACATGATGCGCGCGGCGTCGAACCGCCACCGGATCCCGTGCTCGACGACCTCCGTCTTGGTGGGTCCCTCGAGCAGGACCTCCACGCGGGGCGTGCGCAGCTCGCCCTCGATCGGGCCCACGTGCCGGAGGATGGTCCGGACGCCGAGGGTGCGGCGGAACGCGTCGGCGAGCAGCGGAAACTGGGGCCGCAAGGACTCCGGCCAGCGCACGATCAGTACGTGGCCCAGGCGCTGGTAGCCGGAGGGAAGCTGGGCGGCAAGGTCGGGACCGGCCGCGGCCCGAAGCTCGTCGCGGACGCGCTCCACCGGGGGCCGGCGCGGTCCGCGCCCGGCCGTCGGGCTCACTTCGGGGTCCCGCCGCTGCTGTCGAGGATGACCTCGAGGAACTGCTTGAGGTGGGCTGTGAGGATCGGGTTGTCGGTGAACCCGCACGCGTCGAGCCCGGGCGCCGCGAGGAGGGCGTGCTGGCCGTCCGCGAGGACCTCCGTCGCGAGCAGGTTCTCCCGCGGCACGTACGTGATCCCCTCGGGGACACGCTGGAGCGGGGCGGTGACGAACGTCACCTGGATCCCGCGCTTGACCGCGTGCTGGATCTTCTTGCCGAGCTCGTCGCGGACCTCGCTGACCCCGGGGGTCGTGAGGATGAACGTGTGAGCCGAGCCGTCCAAGAGCTCGCCGATCTTCTGGAGGACCTTCTCCCGGCCCGAGAGGAGGTAGACCAGCTGGGGCTCCCCGTGCTCGGCGACCTCGCGGTGGAGGTTCGCGAGCTGCTCGAAGACCTCCTGGATCGCTCCCTTCAACGATTCCGCCACGTCGAGCGGAGGACGAGGGCGGAAGAGGATCGGCTTGCCACCGGTGGGCTGGGCGTACCCTTTCGCGGCGAGCGACTCGAGGACCTTGTAGGCACTCGTGCGCGGGATGCCGGCGGCGGAGGCGAGCGTGGTCGCGTCCCCGACGCCGCGGGCGACGAGCGCGATGTACGCGCGGGCCTCGTACTGGGTCAGTCCGACCTTCCCGAGCACCTCGGTCGCTCGGCGGAACTCCTCGCTGGTCGGGTTCCCGAGGGCGACGGCGGTGTCCTGGATGGTCGTCATCGGAGTGGGGGCGGGACGTCCGCAGCGGGTCTTAACGGCCCGGTCAGGGGACCGGCTCGGTGAGCTTCAAGAGCGCCGCGGTCCCGAGCAGCGATTCGACCTCGGCCGCGGTCAGGAGACCCCGCTCGACGAGCAACTCCCGGAACCGGCCGGTGGAGACGCTCGGCGTCGTGGAGCAGCTCGGCGACCTTGAGGTAGCCGAACCGGGGCGTGAGCACGGTCGCGAGGGCGGCGGAGCTGACGAGGTAGTGCTCCAGCTGCGTGGGGTTGGCCGTGATGCCGTCGACGCAGGTACGCGCGAAGACGGGCAAGTAGCGGGTGAGGATCTCGGCCGAGAAGAGCACCTCGAACGCCGCGAGCGGCATCATCACGTTGATCTCGAGCTGGCCCGCCTGGACCGCGAACGCGGTCGCCGTGTCGGCGCCGACGACATGGAAGGCGACCATGTCGAGGCACTCGGCCGCGGAGGGGTTGACCTTCGCCGGCATGATGGACGACCCCGGCTGGATCTCGGGGAGGCGGATCTCGTCGAGTGCGGTCGCCGGCCCGCTCGCGAGCAGGCGGAGGTCGTTCGCGATCCGGATGAGCTCGAGCGAGAGCGTGCGGAGCCACCCGGACGCGGCCCCGAGGGGCCAGCGGCTCTGCATCGTTTCGAACGGGTCCCGCGCCGTACGGAGGGCGAGGCCGGTCGAGCCGGGCGTACTCGGCGACCGCGGCCGTGCGGAACCCGGGCAGCGAGTTGACCCCGCTTCCGACCGCGCTTCCGCCCAGCGGGATCTCGGCGAGGGCGCTCTCCACCGGGGCGAGGGTCTCGAGGACGTGCTCGAGCGCGCTCGCGTACGCCCCGAACTCGGCGCCGAGGGTCACCGGCATCGCGTCCTTGAGGTGGGTGCGGCCGGCCTTGGGATGGTGGGCGAACTCGAGCGCCTTGTGCCGGAGGCTGGTCGTCAGGATCCCGACGGACGCCCGCAGGTCCCGCAGGGCCAGCAGCACGGCGACCTGGGCCGCCGACGGGTAGGTGTCGTTGGTCGACTGACCTCGGTTGACGAGGTCGTTCGGGCTGACCGTCGCGTAGTCGCCGCGCGGCCGACCCAGGATCTCGAGGGCCCGGTTCGCGAGCACCTCGTTGACGTTCATGTTGAAGGACGTGCCGGCGCCCGCCTGGAAGACGTCCACGACGAACTGGTCCGCGAGCTTCCCGGACGCGACCTCCTCGGCCGCCTGCTCGACCGCCCGGGCCTTCCCCGCATCGACCGCCCCGAGCGCGACGTTGGTCCGGGCGCACGCGAGCTTCAACCACGCGTAGGCGCGGACGAGATGGGGGGAGGCGAGCACCCCGCTCACCGGGAAGTTCTCGCGAGCCCGGAGGGTCTGGATGCCCCAGGTACGCTTCCTCGGGCACGTCCCGGGGGCCGAGCGAGTCCTGTTCGACCCTGTGAGGAGTCATGGTCGCGTCACGGGAAGAGCGGAGAAAGCCTTTCGGAGGCGGCTCCCCCGGCCCCGGCGATGCCCGCCCGAGACGAGCTCAGGAGATGGCGTCGACCGTCACGATGACGGTCGCGTACGTCGTGTCGGAAGAGACGCTCGGGGCGACCAGCGTGACCGCCAGGTCCCAGTCGTCCGCCCCGCTGGCCACGGAGGCCGGGAAGTGCGGCGTCGTTCCCGCCACACTGAACGCGGGAGAAGCCGTCACCATCGAGACCGTGTGATTGGACGAGTCGACGTTCGCGAGGATGACCGACAGCGTGAGGGTGCCTCCCGACGGGATCGTGGTCGGGAGCCCGTCGGCGTCGGTGACGTTGATGTAGCTCGGGCCGAACCAACCGAATCCCCCGTGGGTCGTTCCCTGGAGAATGACCCATTCGACCTCGTCCACGGTGACGGTCGTCCCCGAGGACGACTGGACGGACGAGGATGCCGCTGCCGATGAGGACGAGGAGGACGACGATCACTCCGGTGACCGCGCCGATCGCGAGCTCCCACATCTGCGTGCGGCTCATCCGGTGCTTCGTGGGAGCCTCCCCGGACTAACTCGGAGCCGGCGCGAGCGACATGACCGGGATCTTCGCGAGGACGGTCTGGGGAGAACCGGTGTAGATGAGGTCGATCGTGCACGCCGTCGCGCTCGTGAAGCACCACGGCGGGGCACCGTGGTAGTCGTCGTAGTCCAGCTGCGGCACCGCCGCGTCGCCCGACGGGCAATCCCACGGAGCGTACAATCCAACGGACGCCGCGACGCACAGGTACGTCAGCGGCCAGCCGCCGTTGTGCAGGTAGAGGATGAACGTGTCCCCGCTGTCGAGCACGTTGACGCCCGGCGTCAGCGGAACGAACATCCCCAGCCGATTGTAGAGCGACCCGTTCGCGGGCGTGAGCCCGGCCACTCCCGACCAGTTCCCCGCGTCGAAGTTCCCGCAGTACCCGAGGTGGGGCGCGTCCGGCGCCGGTTGGGTCGATACGCCGGGGAACCAGACCATCGACGCGAGCGACCCCGAGAGGAGCACGGTGGTTCCCCCGGACGAGCTCGCGTTGTTGCACACGAACATGAGCTGGATCTCCGAGAGGGGGATCTGAGCGGGGGACACGGACGAAACGATCCAGAGGGAGGTGTTGAGTAGGGAGAAGTTGCCGGTCGTCCCGATGTAACACTGATTGTACCACCCGTTCGACCACGCGGTATCCTGGCTGGCCAGGAGTGGGTAGGTCCAGTGGCCTTGTGGCTGGCAATCGGTCGGGTCGCCCCAGGTCGGGTTGCTGCTCCCGGAGCGGATCGAGAACGACACCGTCGGAGGCGTGGGCGGGGGGTGGATGCGGAACGACCAGAGGATGACGCCGGCCACGATCGTCAGTCCCACGAGGAGGATGACCCCAATGACCTGGGAGATCCCGCCGTGGTTCCTTCGAGGGCGACGCGCACTCCGGTGCATCACCGGAAACGGCAACGTCTCGGAGCTTATACCGCTCGTCAATCGGCGTTCACCCCGGGGGGGGCCGAATCGAATCAACCCAGGCGCTGCCCGCACGATTGGCAGAATGCGACCCGGCCGATCGGGTTGAACTGGCCGCACCGCGGGCACGGCACGGTCCCGGGCGGCGGCCCCGAGGGGGACGTCGGACGCGGGGGCGACGGTGCACGGGATGGTGCCGACGACGCTGGTGCCCCCGCTGGCATCGAGGGGGGTGTACGCGGGGTCGACCGGTGAAGGGGCGGTGCTGGGGTAGCTGCTTGGGAGCGGCGACGAAGGGGGGGAGGGAGCGGGCGGGGAGAGCCCACCGCTCGCTGGTGCCCCGGAGGTGGTCTTGGGCTGGATCGGGAGTCCCAATCCGGAGGCCACGACCGGGGTGAGGACCCACGCTGGAGCGTGCGGGCTTTGAAGGATGGCGCGTGCCTGCTCGACGGACACCCGGAATCCGGCGACGGCCGACTGGCGGCCGGGCAAGACGTATTGGAACGAGTACATGCCCCGCATGGGTCGCATCAGGCCCGGCTGAAGCTGCCCCCAGGGGACCCGCAGTTCGCCTCGCCGTCGTCGCAACATGACGCCGGAACGGACGCCGGCGATGTCCAAGGCTTCCTGCCGGTTCCCGCCCGTCGCGAAGACGGCGACCAGGACGAGCAGGAGGGGGAGCTCGAACAGGATGAGGAAGATGTTCACGCCGCCCGGGCTGAGCACCGCCGGCACGAGCAGGAAGACTGCGAGGAATGCGGTCAGGCCAACCGCCGTGGCCCAACGGATGCGACGCTGCCGCGTCAGGGCCGGCCCGGCGGGGATCCACGTCACCGGCTCGCTCGGGGGGAGCAGGAAACCCTCGCCCAGGAGACGTTCGCGACGCCGCTGGAGCAGGGTGCCGGCGATGAGGCCGATCGTGATCGGCGCCAGTAGGAACAGCGCGAAGAACGCGAAGAAGTAGAGGAGGTCGTTGCCGGGCGGGTTGATGAGCAGGGTCCAGGCACCGGCGCTGTAGATCAGGGTCGAGGTTAGGACGCCCCCGCTCGCGACCCCGGAGAAGTAGACGACGTATCGGTCGACCGGGTCGTAGACGAGCAGGCCCCCGTACGACGGGGTCGGTCCCCCGCTCGCCGAGAGGGGGCTCCACTGCCCGTTCGCGAACGTCCACTCGTCACCGAAGTAGGTACCGGAGTTGTATCCATTGACCAGCAGCAGGTACCCGTCGGCCGCATCGTAAGTCATCTCTCCCACCCACCGCGCGGACGGGCCCGCCCCGACCGTTCCGGTGATGTCGGTCCACTGGCCCGCTGCGTACGACCAGGTGTCGGCGAACCGGTCCTGCCCGTTGTTTCCTCCGAAGAGGATGGTCGAGTTCGACACCGGGTCGTACGCCATCATGCTCCCGCCCCGCGCGGAGGGAGCGCTCGGGGTGGCGATCGGCGACCAGCGACCGTCGTGGAATCCCCAGAGGTCGTTGAGATACACTCCCGTGGCCCCAATCCCACCGAAGAGGAGAACGGTCGAGTCGCCCGCGTCGTAGGTCATCATCGCCCGTCCCCGGGGCGGGGGGGCGATGGCGAGGGACGCGGAGATGTCGGTCCATCGGTCGTGCGCGTAGGTCCAGGTGTCGTTGGTGAGGGAGGAGCAGGATGGATCCAAGCAGCCACCGAAGAGCACGACCGTGTTGTTGGCGGCGTCGTAGGCCATAGCCGAGGCCCAACGGGCCGAGGGGGGTGCACCGATGCTGTCGGTCAGGTCGGTCCAGTTGTTGTGGATGAACGTCCACGTCGCGTCCGTGGGATTGCCGTTCACATCGTTCCCGCCGAACATGAGGAGGTAGCCGTCCCCCGAGTCGAAGGTGGCCGCCGCGTAGGACGTGGGAGGCGGCGAGACTCCCGTCGTCGGGTACGAGGTCGCCGAAGCGTTCCCAACGACCGAGCGAGCCGGCGGGGCCCCGACCCAGCTGGGGAACATCAAGAAGACCGCGAAGGTCAGCACCACCGCCAAGGCCAGCCACCGCCCCGGTACCCGGCGATTCGACGGCGGACGCCGGGGCCGAACCCGGGCCCCTGAGGTTCGACCCATAGGCTCGCTCCCCCCTACGCGCCGGGAGCCATGAGCGGAGCGCCACAGCGGGGGCACTTCGGGGACGACGTGTTCACCTGGTGGATGTCGACGAGGGCTCGGCAATACTCGCAGGTAATCCGACCCTCATGCAACCGGGCGGTCAGCTCGAGGCGGGCGCCCCTCTCGACCGCGGTGTGGACGTGCAGGGCGAACGCCTGCTGGACGAAGGTGTAGACGCGCGGAGAGTCGGAGAGCGCGTTCCAGTAGATGGTCTTCGCGAATTTCCGTCCGCCCATGAGGCCGGTCGGGGCGTGCGGGGGCGTGGCGTCGAACTTGATCCCCCCCGAGAATCCGGACACGGGACTGAGGTTCTGGACCTGGTCGTAGTTGGCATCGACCAGGTTCGTGCGCCGGAGGCCGGACAGTCGTAGGACCCGGCGGTCGGTGAGCGCGTAGACGGTCTGTCGCCACAGGAAGACGTAGAGTACGATGAGAACCACGGGCGGGACGTCGAACAGGAGCACGGCGGCGAGGACCTCCGCGGCCCCGCTGCTGGGGATGCTCGACCAGATCGTCGCCGCGAAGAACAGCACGGCCCAGAGGAGGAGGAGAACGAGGCGACCCCAGTACATCGCAACGAGGCTCGGCCGAGTTTCGAACAGGACCCGTTCGTCGCCCGTCAGGAGGCTCCGCGGGAAGACCCCGGGCTGGTTCGTGGGAGGCAAGTTGAGCAGAAGGTCGGTCTCCGTGCGCAGCCCCTCCGCCCCGGCCGCCATTCTCCCGCCGGACGCACGGCTCCGCCGATAAGCGTGCCGTGTCGTCAGTCCACGGCGGCACGTGAGCTCGCCACGGAGGGCACCGGTCCCGGAGCTGTCGCTCGCGTCGACATCCACGAAACGTTTAGGCCGACCCCCGACATCGGCGGTCCTCGTGCTACCGTCGTGATCGATCCGGGGCAGCTGGCATCGGACATCGTCGGCAACTCCGTCTCGCTCGCCCTCCCGGGACTCCTCTGGGCTGCGGTCTTCCTCCTCGCCTTCGAGAACGGTTCCTTCTCCGCCTCCATCGGCGTGGGTCGGCGAGCCTTCTGGTTGCTCCTTCCGGGCGCGCTGGCCTCGACGTTCGGAAACCTGCCCCTCTTCCCCGTCGGGTCCGACATCATCGGTATCGGCCTTTCCGGAGCGCTGTTCCCCATCCTGGTCGGGCTCCTCGCGTTCGACCGCTTCGCCCCGCCCGCGCGGCGCTCCCTTCGGCTCTTCCTAGGCGGGTACGCCGTCCTCGCCGTCGCCGGCCTCCTTGTCGTGGTCGCACTGAAGACGCCCTGGGAACAGGACGTGGGGGTGATCGCCGTCTCGGCCGGGGTCCCGCTCGGAGCCTGGGCGCTCTCTCCGGCGCGCGAGGCGGTGGGGAACCGGGTCGCCTACCTCCTCGCGCTGACGAGTGGGGTCATCGTCCTGACCTTCGTGTTCTCGGCCTCGGTTCCCGGCGTGGGGATCACGGAAGGGTTCCCCCAGTACCTCCTCGCCCCGGTCGGAGTGGCCGCCGTGGCCGCCCTCGTCGCGCCGCTGGCCCTCCGCGGAGCGGAGGGGCTGGCCCTGCCGGCTTCGTTCGTGGCCGGGACGTTCGGCGTACTCGTCGGAGCCGACGTTCTGCGCCAGCCGCCCCTTTACCCGAGTTCGCAGCCAGGCCTCTACGTCATCGGTGGCGCGGGCGTGTTCGACCTGGTCTACCTCTCGGGGCTTCTCGCTCTCGCCACCGCCTTCGTCGCCCACCGAGTGCTCGGTCGCAGTTGGGCCCCCGTCGGCGAGTACACCTCGCCCGGCCCCACGCCAGTCGGGCGGCTCGCCCGTGCGTTCCGGGCCGGCGTTCGGGGTGACCTGTCCGGGTCGCTGAACGCTTCGGTGCTCGCCTCTCGCGAAGCCGCGACACAGTCGCGTCAGCTCCTCGCGGTCCCGGAGCCCCCTCCCGACCGGCCGTGGCAGGGACTCCCGGTGCCGGGCTGGGTCGTCGCCGACCAGGCCAACCTCGAGGCGAGCGCGAAGGCGGGGACGACCGACGGTCGGGAAAGCTATCGGGGCTGGATCATGGCCCGCTCGCTCGTGCAGCTGTCGACCCACCTCACGTCGCGACGGTTCGGCACCGCCGCCCACCGGACGATCGCCTACGCGATCGACCTCGCCCTCCTCACGGCCCCCGCCGTGGCCCTCTGGGCGTACCTCGCGGCCACGTTGCCGGGCGGGTACGTGGGAGTCGCGTCCAGTGTGGCCTACAACACCGCCATCTACGGGTTCATCTCGCTCGCGTTCCTCTACTTCGTGATCGGGGAGCGAGTCTACGGTACCACGCTCGGCAAATGGATGCGGGGGTTGGTCGTGAAGGAACGGGGCATGCGACCGACGTCCCTCCTGCCGGTCCTCGTGCGGAATTCCTTCCGACTCCCGACCCTCTCGGTGCTCGGGATCGGGCTCGCGATCGCGACCGAGTTCGTCTTCGTCGAGGGGAGCTCGACGCCGGTCTCGTTCGGCGGTCTGCTCGTCCCGCTCGGCGCGGTCACCGCAGCGTTCTTCGCGGTGTTCGTCATCCTCGGGGTCGGGCTGCTCGGAGTGATCGGATACCTCACGATCTCCGCGACCTCGGAGCGCCAGCGCGCCGGCGACCTGCTCGCGGGAACTTGGGTCGTTCGGCGCGCTACGCGGTCCGGCCTTCGGGGGCGCGGCCGGCACCGGCACCGGCGCCATCGGCACCGGGGTCGTTCCGGATGACCGGGATCGAGATCGACGAGACGTTCGCGTCGCGCCCCCCGTGGTTGGTGAGGCGCTCCGTCCCGATCGTGATCGGACCCACGGCCACCTGACCTTCCAGGAAGCGGTGGCGGACCACCTCGACGACGTCCACCGCGCGGGCGATCGCGTTGCCGCGCGCCTTCACGAGGACCGGCCCCGCCCCCGAGTTCAGCTGGGTGACGACTTGGAAGACGTACGTCATCGTCGGCTTGAGGCCGATGTAGACGGTGATCTCCGGGGCGGAAGGGGGCGCCATGGAAGCAAGGATACTCCGTCTCCCCTCTTGTGGTTTTGCCGACGTGACCCCCGGCCTCCTCTCGAGTCCGGGTCGGCTTCGCAAAGGTTATGGGTACCCCCTCGTACGCGCGAACGACCGTGCAGGGGTGGCCCAGCTTGGTCAAAGGCGCTAGGTTGAGGTCCTAGTCTCGTAGGAGTCCGTGAGTTCAAATCTCACCCCCTGCACTCCTCTCCCGTCGAACGCGAACCCACCTCCCCCCGTCCTCCTCGAGGCCAATCCGGACCGTGGGCTTCCGGGCCCTCGTTTTAAGACCCCTGCGCCTAGTCGTGACCTACTGATGGTTCCTCCCTCCAACTGCCCCAACTGCGGGGCCGCGGTGCCGACGGACGCCTTCCTCTGCCCGGCCTGTCATGAGCCGGTCGGCGAGGAGCAGTGGGAAGCGGCCCCGCCCGGGGAAGCGGCGACCGAGCCTCCGTTCCCCCGCCCGCCCCCGTCCGCCGAGAACCGCGCGTCATCCACTTCCGCCACCCAGCCCGCCCGGCCGCGCCCCGTTCCGGCCCGCCGTGCGGCGCCCCCGAGCCCGTTCAGTCAGGACTTCGCCCGACGCCTCGGACGCCTCAACCAGTGGGCCGAGAGCGTCGAATCCCTCGGCGTCTCCATCCCGCATCTTCCAGCATGGGCCGAGGAGGCCGCCCGCGAAGCGACCAACCCCGAGCCGTGGGCGGAGGTCGTGCGCGGGGTCGAGCGGATCGCGCAGCGCCGGATCACCACCGCCTTCGAGGAGTGGGCCAAGACCACCAAGGGTCGCCTCACGCGACTCGAAGCGTATTCGGTCGATAGCCGTCTCGAGCGCGACCAGATCGAGGATGCGCTCCACACCGCGCGCACCGGCGACATCGCCCAGGCGCTCGCCACCTACCGGCAGGTCGACCGGGTCGTCTCGATCAAGGAGCGGCACCTCGACCAGGCCCGCGAGGAGCTCGAGCGGGTGGTCGCGCTCCTGAAGGACATGCAGGCGCTCGGCATCGACCCGCCCCAGGACCCGGCGGAGACGGCCGACGAGCTCGAGGCCGAGCTCCGCGCCGGCAAGCTCGCCGCGCTCAAGGCTCAGATCCGGGCGCTCCGCCTCCAGGCGGTCGGGAAGCTCAAGTCGAACCTCCCGCGGTACATCACCGACTACGGGGACTACCTCGTCGAGGAGCGGACGCACGGGATCGCGACCGAGCGCGAGGCGATCGACCTCGCGCGCGGGGCCCGGGATTTCTTCCGGGGCCATCCCGAGGAGGGACTGCGGCGCCTGCGCGCGCTGCAGGAGATGCACGGGCTGCCGCCGAGTCGCTCGGCGCGGGCGGCGGCGCGGCCACTGGCTAGATCGTTCGCTCGAAGACGCGGACGTCTTCGGCCCACATGTGCTTGTGGAGCACGCCCGACTCGGAGAATCCGAGATGCTTGAGGAGCTCGACCATCGGCGTCGGCCGGGCGAGGGGGTCGAGCCAGACGACCGCCGCGTTCGACTTGCGGGCCCAATCCATCGCGG
Organism: uncultured Thermoplasmata archaeon; assembly: GCA_963842165.1. GTDB lineage: Archaea > Thermoplasmatota > Thermoplasmata > Lutacidiplasmatales > UBA184 > Lutacidiplasma. Next base: position 33,051 of record CAWJFK010000024.1, read on the forward strand.
TGCCGATCAGCGCCGTGGCGACGCCCTGTTCGACGAAACTCGGGGTCGACCACGAGGTTGACGAGGTGGCACGCACCGTGCCGGATCTCGCACCCGACGGAACCCACGAGGCGCGACTCTCGGCGGGCCACGAAGTACGTCACGCCCTCCATCCAGCTCGTGAACTCGAGGGGCGTCGGCTGCCAGCCCTTGAGGAGCTCGATGGGCAGGTCGTTCGGGTGCGACTCCACGACCTTCTTGTACAGCGCGCAGATCGCGGGGACTTCCTGGTGGGTGACCCGCTCGATGGTGACGGGCACCGCCGCCTTCTCCGCCGGTTTACCGGTGGCCCCGGGGCTGCGCTCTCCTCGGTCCGATCCCTGCTCCGTTGCCACGAGTAGTTCTCCCTTGCGGGAGCTTGGCGGCGCGAGAAGCGCCGTCGTTATTGAGCCTTCCCCCGCGAGGATGCTTCGCCGACCGGCCTACGGGGTGTGCCGGGACGGCGTGCGCGGGAACGGAGTCGTTTCGCGGATGTGCTCGGCGTCGGAGCATCCACCGGAGGATGCGCTCGATGCCGAGGCCAAATCCCGCGTGCGGGACGCTGCCGTCCGGCGCAGGTCGAGGTACCGCTCGGTCCTCGGCGACCGGGGCTCCGGTCTGGGTGAGACGTTCGGTCAAGAGCGCGACATCGGTCTCGCGGCACGAACCGCCGATCATCTCCCCGTACCCCTCCGGAGCGAGGAGGTCCGCGGCCTCGACCGTCCGCGGGTCGTCCGGCGAACGGAGCATGTAGAACGCCTTCAGCTCGCGGGGAAAGTGCGTGACGAAGATGGGGGAGTGGGCTTCGAGCGTCAGCGCGCGTTCCTCCGCGGTCCCGAGGTCGCTCCCCCAGCGGCACCGGGAACCCCTGGGCGGTGAGGCGGTCGATCGCCTCGGCGTAACGGAGGCGCGGGAACGGGGTCGCGAGCGCGTGCAGCTCCTCGGGCGGCCGTCCGAGCGCGGTCAGCTCGCGGGCGCGGCGCTCCGCGACCGTGTGCGACGTCGACGACCATGCGCTCCTCGAAGTCGAGCATCTGGGCGAGGTCGCACCACGCGAGCTCGACCTCGAGGTGGTCCTCGG
>CAWJFK010000025.1:0-216460 GCA_963842165.1 uncultured Thermoplasmata archaeon
CTCGGGCTAGCTCCTACGCCCGCCTCGCGCGAAGAGAGTTGGCCCCCCCGGGGGGCCGGATTCCCTCCCGTGGGACCCTTACGGGGGGATCGAGCCCGCGGTATTGGTGAGCACCGCGGGAAACCCCTCCCGGACCGTAGGGTACGCGGGCTGGAAGCCGAGTCGATCCTTCGCCCGCCGATTGCTCGCCCGTCGAGAGCTCGCGAACGTCTCCGCATTTACGCGCCCGGCCGCGAGGGACGCCAGCCAGATCGGCACGGTCCGCCGAACGGGCGGTCGTCCGAGCGCCGCCGCCAAGCTGGCCTGCCACGCCGATTGGGTCATTGGTTCGTCGTCTACCACCAGGAACTCCTCTCCCCGGGGTGCACGCTCCACGGCCGCTCGGATCCCTTCCCCGACATCCTGCGCCGACACCAGCGAGGAGAAGTTCGTTCCGGGGCCGATCAGGACCCCCCGGCCCCGGCGGATCCGTTCGACCCATTCGGGGAACCAGCCGGTCGAGCCGTAGATGAGTCCCATTCGGAGCGTGACGAGAGGAAGCCCCCATTCTCGGTAGGCCCGGGCCAGAAGGGCACGGGAGAGGACGCTCAGGTTCGAATAACCGGCGGGAGTCGTCGCGGGCGGTGCGGATTCGTCGAACCATGCGTTCCCGGTCGGTACGTAGTCCTCGAGGCCGCTCAACGCCACGAAACTGCGGAGGGAGGCCGACTGCGCACGCACTTTCGATAGGAGGAACGCAAGCATGCGCTGGCGTTCCTCGGCCCCCCGATGGGCCTTTCCCAACGTCAGCCGGCCAGCGAATCGGACCTGGGTAGCGTCCACGATGGCCGTCACCCCTTCCATCGCCGCCGTCCAGTCCCCCCGACCCGACAGATCGCCGACGATCGCGGTCACTCGTTGGCCCTCGATCTGTTTCGCCGCATCGGGTTCACGGACCAGCGCCCGGACGAAGTGGCCCCGCATCGCGAGGGCGCGGGTGGCCGCTCGACCCACGAGGCCCGTCGATCCCACCACGAGGACGGTCTCGGGCGCCATTGTGACTCCCAGCGCCGGGGGGCTTAAACGTCGTATCCGAGCCGATTGGAAGGGAGCCCGACTCCGGTCGGCGTGCGACCGACCCCTGCCCACCTCAAATCGGTGGACCCCACCGGCTCCCCTCGGAGCCATCGGTCGCGGGTTGGACCCCCACCGGCGGATTCGGAGATGCCTCGTCGGAGGCGCGCTCCCGGGTCGAGACGGGTTCTCAGGTGGTCGCCCGTGGAGAGACCGGCAACCTGCGCTTGCCCCAAGACCCCGAAGCCTCGCGTCGAACCACCCGGATGTTCACGTCGGAACGGAATTTCCGTGCGACCAACGTGGACCCTTGCGCTCGCAAGGCCATCAAGAACGCGTCCGCATTCACGCCGGGTCCGTCGCGCCACTTGGCGACGAACAGGTCGGTCCCCTGGCCGCCCGGAATAGCGGACCCGCTCGCGATGAGCTGACGGAACTCGTCATCGGACAACGGTTCGAACGGAGTCGCTAGCATCTTGTCTCGCCGGGGATAACTCTGCTTGATCTTCTTCATCTTCTCACGCCGAAGCGAGGACCGCCCTACGGTTCCTCCTCCGCTGGTTTCGAATGACCCTTCGATGGCAGATAAGAGGCCGCAGGGCCAAGCCAATGCCGATAGGGGTCCCACTCGGGCAGTGGAAAGGGTTGGTCGGGCGTGACCCCCGGGTTCACCGGGGGTCACTCGGAGGGACTAGGCTACGGCGAAGTTGACCGAAGTCCCCCAGTTCGCGAACGGGTCCCGCGTGCCACCGCACGACGGGTCCACCGCGAACCTGGCTGAGTCGCAGTTCGGGTACTGGATGTAGTTCGTCGAGAAGTAGACGAGCCCGCCCGAGTGGGGGACGAAGATCGCCCAGCTGTAGTCTCCCCAGCGTGGGCCAGTTCCGACCCCGTAGCCCTGGTACTCGGAGAAGCCGTCCTGCGCTCCCCTGCCCTTGTCCGCGACGTTGATCACGCTGCCCAGGAGCCCGTTGGACGTGCTGTTCAACCGGCCGTAGGCGGTGCTCGGGTAGAAGCCTCCGCTGTCCGCATGCTTCGGGCCGCCGTTGCCAGACAGCGTGAAGGTCATGATGGCCCCCAGGTTTCCGCCGTCCTGCGCGAACGAGCCCTCGGCCGCGACCGCCGGGAACTCCAACTCCTCGTGCGCCGCCGATACGTAGGCCTGGTTGGTCAACTTCCAGGAGCCCCACTTGTCGAAGTGGGCCTGTCCGATGACGAAGTAGGCCACGCCGATGTGGGTCTCGACGCACGGGCAACCCATGCCCGTCGCGTACTGCTGGTTGATCTCGGTGCTCATCGCAGCCCAGATCTGTCCTCCCGCGAGAGAGGCCTGCGTGAATCCGTCACCGTTGGTGGCGATCCCGCCCTCGGCACAGCTCGTTACGCTCGTGGCGTTCAGTCCGTAGGCGACGCACGCATCTCCCAATGGGATGGGGCCCTTCTTCTGCACCGCCACCAAACCGGGGTCAACGTACGCTTCTACTCCGCGGAACAGCTGGCCGCGGAAGTGAATGGACGAGCACGTTCCGCAGTTGTAGCTGTCGAGGTGGCTCAAGCCGGTCCACGCGAACACCGCAATCCGGTTGTCCCCCGCGCCGTTGAAGTCCAGCGCTCCGACCATGAATCCGGTGCCTCCGTGGCTGTTGTCAAATTGGGAGGGGTCCGGGGACTGGGCGGGGATCACCTGGTACCAGCAGTCGCCCCCGCTCGTGGCCGTGCACGTTCCGTCCGGCGTCGCGATCAGACCCATGTTCTCCGCGACCATGGTGAAGTACGGGTTCGGAGTGCCGAACGAGGTGATCACCGGGTAGCCGAGTTCGAGGGCCTTCTTGTCGATCGCGATCTCCTGGGCGCCGTTGAAGCAACCGCCGCCGAGGCCGCCACAGTAGAGCGGGAACTCGTCGTAGAACAGCAGGAACGCATCCGACGTCGTTGCGATCTTGGCGAAGTCGTTGAGCAGGTAGGGGTATCCCGGTTCCGAGGGGTTGTAGTTCGGGTTGAAGTAATAGACGTTGTAGGCGCCGAGTGGGTTGTTGGACGCGCTGACCGCGATCCCTTCCCAGCAGCCGAACGCCTTGCCGGCGAAGCAACCGCCGAAGGGGCCGGCCGCGGCCCACGAGCTGTTAGAAACGAACTCGGTGATGAACCAGTGGCCGCCGTGGCTGTAGTCGTAGAGGCAGGAGATGTCGCCTCCGCTGCTCCAGGGGCCGCCGAGGCTCGCCGGGACGCTCCCGAGGCCCATCACGCTGTCGAGCGAGATGTCGCCCGAGACGAGGTGCAGCGTCGAGGAGAACACCATCATCTCGCCGATGTTGTTGACCTCCATCGCGTAGCCGTTGCCGGCGCACACGGCCTGGTCGGCCGGCTCGACGGTCAATCCATAGATGGCGCTGCTGTCGACCGCGTTGATGCCCTTTACGCCGGTCGCTCCACCGGAGGAGGTGCTGATCGTGTCACAGCCCGCCCCCAGAGGTTGGCAATTGACGGTCGGGATCGAGATGGGGCCGTGGGAGTTCGCCCGCGCCACGGAGTTTACCGCAGCCGCGGCGCGAGGGTTCATCTGGGGATAGGCTTGCGGAGCGGCCGAACTCGTCCGGCCGGCCGTAGACCAACCGGGGCGGCGGAGGCCGACGTCCGGAACGGGCCGAGGACGGCCGTGCTCGCGGCACCCGAATAGGTCAACCCCGCGACATGGATCGTCGAGGACGTGACTCCCGCGAGCGAGCTGGGCGCGAATTCGGCCGGAGGAAGGGAGCCCACGGAGTGGGTTCCCGGAGAGCTCGCTCCGGCCGGTGCGATCGCGAGACCGCTCAACGTCAGCACGGTCAGGACGCCGATGGCAAAGACTTTCCAGTTTCTCTGTTTCAAATCTCGAGTATTCAAGGGTAGTCCCCCGCGGCCGGATTAGGTGTTATACTAAAGACGTTGCGTTCGCGCCAATTCTCAGCGCCTCGTCAGACCCTTCGGGAGCGAGCTCGGACGCGTCGACCGCCAGTGGGACAGCTCAACGGTGGTGGACGCCCGTTAGAACGATTCGCGGGGGGAGCCCGCCGCATCCATCGAGGTCGGCGGGGCGCCATCGGTCTCTGGGGCGCCCGCGAGGGGGGTCCCCGAAGGACCTCGGTCGTATCGGCCGTGAGCGACGCGGTTCAACGAGATGGCCGAGAGAATGGCGACCAGCAACAGGAGCACGCCGAGGAAGGCGTTTCCCTCGTTGGTCGTGACCCACCGGAGAGCGATGACCACGCGGGAGAGTCCGTACGACACGAAGACCCCGTCCACGGTCATGATGAATCGGCGGAAGAATTCCGGAGAGACCGCGCTGAGCAGGAGCGTCCCGAGGGGGACCCCGATCAGCACGGGGATGAACAAGTACGGGAGGAGACTGAGCGCCGGCAGTGAGACCAGGTTGGTGCCCAGAAACGCATCGAACGCGAGGTACGTCCCGAGGGTGAGCGACGACTCGGCCACCCGGATCTGAGCGATCGTGCACCGGAACTCGTTCTTGGACATCCCCTGGTTCCGCAGGAACAGGGCCAGCAGCGGGCCGGAGATAGTCGTCAGCGAGTAGAGGAACCCGATGCCGGGACCTACTGCGGTGCTGCTGCGGCGTTCGTTCTTGAAGGGACGATAGAAGCCCCAGAGCTGGAGGAGGACGAGGGGCAGGAGGACCACGTAGACCACGACCTTCACGTCGTTGACCGCCAGGTAGGCGAGGCCCAACGTGCCGAGGATCACCCCGGGCAGAAGCGTCGTGATGACGGGGCGGGCCCGAGACCAGGTCGTGGCGATGTACTTGCGCTCGCGGGTCAGGAGCGCGACATTCACGACGACCTCGACAATGACGAGCGCCGGGTTGATGACCTTGTTGGAGTACCACAAGATCGCGATCGGCGTGACGGTCGAGGAGAACCCGTATCCGACCGCCCCGTTGACCACGGCGGCCCCGAACGCGAGGATCGCAAGCCAGAGGCTGTCCATCGGGATCATGTGGATTAGCTCGGCGGCGAGCTGAAAACTCCCTATCTATAGGCTGCCAAGCGCGCAGGATTGGCATAGGGCGTTCGAATCCCGTGCCCAGCGCGGCGGCTCATGAGGCTCGAATGGATTTTCCACGTCAGGCAGCCCGGGGTGCCGAACCGCGGCCCGCTGTTCGTTCTCGGAACTGTCGTGTCTCACTCAGAAATGTTTTGAGCAACAGTCCCGCGAGCCGTGTACCCACTGTTCCAGGGTTCCGGCTGAACCGGTGATTCGGCCCGAGCCTTGCGGTGGGTGGTCGCGGGAGGAGCTCCGGAGGCCGGCCATACGGGCGGGGACTCGATATCGGCGAAGACCAGTCGGTCCCCCTCCCTGACGGTCACTGATCCCTTCGGCGAGACATTCGGCCGACCCTCGGGCGCGACGGCGGCGACGAATCCCAGGCGCTACTGCCCGGACAACCCGCTTCATGTCTTCGGTGAGGACGGCCATTTTCTGCGCCGTCCAGACGAGGGGCGTGTCATCTGCGTTTGGTCAGGATGGCACCCCCAACCGCCAGGGTCCCGGTCTATCTCAATGTCCGGAACGCGATTTGCCCCTCTCGCAACCTGTACGCTCCGGCGCCCGGCGCCGCGACAGCGGGACAGCACCAGAGTGAGCTGAGACCGTTGGCCCGATGGCCGGCGAGGAGGAGGCGGTAGGGCTACTTCGGATGGGCTCCGAGGAACTGGGCGAGGATCTCGGTCACGGCGTGGCCCAGGTCCTCGAAATCGTAGTTGACGCGGACGATCTTCTGTGGGACGTGGACCAGACGGCCTAGGTCCACCGGACTCCCATCGAGGACGAGCTCGGCACCGGACAGTCGGATCGTTTCCTCCAGCTCCGAGATCTGTTCCGGGCTGTACCCCATCGCTGGCAGGACCCGGTGGAGGTGGGGGAACTCGGCGTACATTCGGGCGAGACTGCCCACGGCGGTCTCCTTCGCGTCGACGATCGTCGCTCCTTGAGCTTCGGCCGCGATCGTGGCGGCCCCGTACGCCATCCCGCCGTGCGTCAGGGTCGGCCCGTCCTCTACGACCAGGACGCGCCGTCCGCGCAGGGGCTCACCGCCCTCGACGCTCACCTTGAGCGCGCCGCGGACGACCCTCGCTCGGGGGTTCGCGCGGGCGGCGTTCTCCTCGACGATCCGGATGCCCTCCGGCTTCGCGGAGTCCGTCTTGCTGACCACGATCACGTCGGCCATCCGGAAGTTCGTCTCTCCGGGGTAGTAGCTCAGCTCGTGGCCGGCGCGATGAGGATCGGCGACGACGAACTGCAGGTCGGGGACATAGAACGGGATGTCGTTGTTCCCGCCGTCCCAGAGGACAATGTCGGCTTCCTTTTCGGCCGCCCGAAGGATTGGCTCGTAGTCCACCCCCGCGAAGACCACCGCCCCCTCGCGAATGTGCGGCTCGTACTCCTCGCGTTCCTCGATGGTGCAGTGGGCCCGTTCGAGGTCCTCCATCGAGGCGAACCGTTGAACCGCCTGGGCTTCGAGGTCCCCGTAGGGCATCGGGTGGCGCACGATAGCCACGCGCCGCCCCTGGGACCGAAGCGAGCGCGACACGAATCGCGTGAGAGGACTCTTCCCGGCCCCGGTGCGGACGGCGCAGATCGAGATCAAGGGCTTGACCGACTTGATCATCGTCTCGCGCGGTCCGGGGAGCACGAAGCTCGCGCCGGCCGCCTGGGCGATCGCGGCCTGGTGCATGACCTCGAGGTCGGGAAGGTCGGAGTAGGAGAGAACGGCGAGGTCGATCTTCTCGCGAGCGATCAGAGCGGGCAGCTCCTTTTCCGGGACGATCGGGATCCCCTTGGGATAGCCCGGCCCCGCCAGCCCCGAGGGGTAGGCTCGGCCCGCGATGTTCGGGATCTGAGCCGCCGTGAAGGCGACGACCTGGTACTCCGGGTGGCCCCGGTAGAGGGTGTTGAAGTTGTGGAAGTCGCGGCCCGCGGCGCCGATGATAACGACCCTTTTGGGCTGCATAGCAGGCTCAAACCCCGTTTGGAGGATAAAACCCTGAGCGGGGCCCGCTGGGAACGACCCCCGCCGAACCTCGCCGACGCGCGGAATCAGGGTGTCGCCGGTTGTGCGTCCCTCGCATCGGGGACCCCGCTCCCTCGACTTTTTAGACCATGATGTGGTGAGCGCTCGATCCTCCTCTCGCGAGCCCTCATGATCGACTACACTCCATACATTCCATGGATTGAGACCGTCGCCGCGGTGGCCATCATCATGACCCTGGGTCTCATGGGGGGCCGTTCGGCAGCCGCTCAATTGATGAGGCGGGGCGCGACTCCGCAGTCGGTCCGCGGCGTCCGGATCTCGATCACCCTCGTGGCCGCCGCCGTCGCAGGCGCGGCCGCTTTCGTCCTGATCGGACCCGTCGGAGTGGGTTTAGGGCTGACCTTCTCAGCGATCATCGGCCTCGCCGCGACGCTGGCACTTCAGACCACTCTCGCGAACCTCATCGCCGGATTCATTCTATTGCAAAGCAAGATGCTTCGAATGAACGATACGATCACGATCAGCGGGATCTCCGGCCGGGTCGTCCAGATCGGCCTCGTGACCTCCTGGCTCCGGCTCGAGGACGGGAGCGTCGCATCCATGAGCAACTCGACTCTCCTGAGTGGCCCACTCGTCAACCGGACCCCTAAGGAACGTCTCAAGGGCGAGTTCTAGGTCGCCCTTCGGGCGGTCGGTCGTACTCTGCCGCCCCCCGGGGGACTATATCACCAGTGACACTGCTAAATAATCAGTTGTGGTCACTGACTCATGCCCTCCCGACCTGGATCCGAAGATCACTTTCGTCGGAGGCTCGTCAGCCTGTACGCACTGACTTTGATGGAGCGCGAGGGCCCGGTCCACGGGTATCGCATCTCGGAGCGGATCGCCCAGAGGACCGAGGGCGCGTGGCGGCCGGGCCCGGGCGCGGTCTACCCTTCACTGCGCAACCTGGCCAAGTCCGGCTTCGTCCGCGCGAAGGCGGTCGGTCGGAGGAACGAGTACGCCATCACCCCGGCCGGTCGGGCGCTCCTCGGGCGCATCCGCACCGGACGAGACCAGTTCCTCCGATCCAAGCCCGACCTCGGGCTCCTTTGGGCCGAGGTGATGGGAGCGGAGGACTTCGGCAGCTTCCTCTTCCTTCGACTGCGCCGGACGCTGGAAGCGATCGAAGCCCGCCTGGATCCTTCTCCATCCCGGACGGATCCGTTGGGGAACCTTCGTACCCAAGTCGTAGCCGAGCTGGCCCAGTCCGCCGCTCGGATCCGGGGAACCACGTCGCGTTCCCCCGCCGCACTCCCCCCCGCGAGACGGTGACCTATGGCGGACCTGGCGATCGAAGCGGACGGCCTCACCAAGGTCTACGGATCCCTGACCGCGGTGGACCATGTCCATCTCGAAGTCCCCTCGGGAACGATCTTCGGTCTCCTCGGCCCGAACGGAGCCGGGAAGACCACGATCATCAAGCTCCTGACCGGACTGAGCGACCTTTCGGCGGGAAACGCTCGGGTGGCCGGGTACGACGTCCGCACGCACCCGATGCAGGTCAAGCAGCGGATCGGCTGGGTCGCGGCGGAGGTGATCCTGGATGACGACTTCACGGCTTGGGAGAATCTCTGGCTGCAAGCCAAGCTTCAACGGCTCGTCGGATGGAAGGGACGCGCGGAAGAGCTCCTCCAATACTTCAGCCTCTCCGACCGGAAGAAGGACAAGGTCTCCACCTACTCCACCGGGATGCGCAAGAAACTCGAGATCTCCCTCGCGCTCCTGCACCAGCCCTCGGTCATCTTCATGGATGAGCCGACGATCGGGCTGGACCCGAGCACCCGCCGCATGCTGTGGGAGCTGATCACGGGCGTCAACAAAGAGTTCGGTGTGACGGTCCTCCTCACCAGCCACTACATGGAGGAGGCCGACCAGCTGTGCGGGTCGATCTCGATCATCGACCACGGCCGGTTCGTCGCTTCGGGCACGCCCGCCGAATTGAAATCCCGGGTGACCGCGGACCTGGTGGAACTGGAGACGTCCCAGCTGCTGACCGCCGAAGTACCTCCGGGCCCTGCCCGGAGTCACCGAGGTGCGAAGTCAAGGATCGACCTGGATCTTGCGGACCACATCCTCCGAGGCGCTCCTCCCTCGCTTGTTCGCGTCGCTCCATACGGACGCGATCCGTCGGATCAACGTCGAGCGGCCGAGCCTCGAGACGGTCTTCCTCGACCTGACCGGTCGGAGGCTGGACCAGGTCGGTACCGAGGTCCGGGACTATCGGAAGTTCTACGCGACGATGCGGAGGGCCCGTCAGTGAGCACGGAAACGAAGTTTGTGACCCTCCCGGTGCCGGCCCCGGTCCTTGGCGAAGGGGCCGTGGGCCAGTGGAGCCAGTTCTCCGGCCTCTACACTCGCGAGATCCTCCGGACCTTCCGCAACCCGCTGGTCCTGCTCGTGACGGTCGCCCAGCCGTTCATGTGGCTCGCGTTCTTCGGCAGCAGTTTCAGCGGGGCACCCTCCGGTCTCGTCCGATCTTTGTTCGGCACGAGCAGCTACATCGCGTTCCTGCTACCGGGAGTCCTTTCCACGTCGATGCTGACGATCGGGATGTTCGGCGCGATGAGCACCATCCAGGACAAGCGGTTCGGCTTCATGAAGCGCATCTTGCTGACCCCCACCAGCAAGGCGACGGTCTTCCTCGCGAAGGCGCTCGGGGCCACGACTCGCGGGCTGGTGGGCATCCCGATCATGGTCGGGGCCGCCGTCCTCTTCGGGGTCCAGACCGGCGGGCGACCCCCTCATGTGGGCCGGCTGGGTGCTCGGACTCGTCTTCCTTGGGTTTGGTTTTTCCTGCTTGTTCCTCGCCGTGACCGCCTCGAGCACCGATTGGCAGACCCCGGGGGTGATCTCGAACTTCATCACCATGCCTCTCATGTTCGCGAGCGGAGCCCTCCTTCCGTCAGCGAACTTTCCATCTTGGATGCAGACGATCGCTGCGTTCAATCCGGTGTCCTACTCGGCTCTGCTCGGCCGCGGCATCGTCGTGTACAGGACGCCGGATTGGACCTATCTGGGGGAGCTCGCGATCTTCGCCGCTGCGATGGCCGTGATCGGCACCTTGGTCGCCCGTCGCTACATGCGCGTGGAGTGACCCGGTCGCCCCCCTGTAGCCCTGAGCCGGCCGCCCGGCTCCCACCGGGGAAGACCGCCGGGGAACGCTCGGAGCCCGACCCGGTGCTAACGGGCGGGGGCGGGGGTTCCCGGGATGAACCCCTTCGCCCGAAGGTGGTCGAGGATCCTGCGCAGGGCCACGGGCAGGGGGTCGCTCCCCGTATCCACGATGAGGTCGGGATTGAGGGGCTCCTCGAACGGATCGTCTACGCCGGTCATGTGGGAGACGGAGCCCTGGGTCGTGCGCCGGTAGATCCCCTTCGGGTCCCTCTGCTGGCACACGGCCAGGGGGCATTTCAGCCAGACCTCCGTGAACCGCGTCCCCTCGACCGAGCGGGCCGCTTGGCGGGAGGTCTCGTACGGGGTGATCATCGCCACGAGCACCGCCACGCCATTTCGAGCCAGCAAACGGGCTACGTAACTGACCCGGCGAGCGTGGATCTCCCGATCCTTCCGGGACCACCCCAGCTCCGGAAAGACCATCCGCCGGACCTCGTCCCCGTCGAGGACCTCCGCCTTCCATCCGGTGGACCGCAGGTACCCCGCTGTTTCTTGCGATAGCGTGGTCTTTCCTGATCCTGAGAGACCCTCGATCCAGACGACGAAGCCCTCCCGGCCCGCCGACCCCGCTCCGTCCATCCGCTCCCTGACCCCGCACGGTGGATGAATACGTTTGGTTATGGTGGGGTCGCCGAGGTTGCTCCTTCCCGCCCCGGGGGACCGTCGGCGGGGGCCCACTTCGCGCTCCTCTGCCTCGGAACCAGGCTTTTGAGGCCGCGTCCTGACGGCGTTTCTCACTTTCTGCAGGTATCAGGTGGCCAAATATACGAAAATGGCGCATCTCGAGGGGGAATGTGCGCTTTTCCATCCCGATAAGATACATCCCCGTCTCGCCCCTCCGCCATGTGCGAATCCCCGTCACTCCCGCGAATGCTGCCCCCGACGGACGAAGCGAGCGATTACCGAACGGAGACCGGACGATGAGCGGAACCGGCTCCACCCCGACCGACTTCTCGGCTCCGCCTCCCCGCGCGCCTCCCGTCGTCAAGCGAAAATCGAGTTCCCTCGGAATCATCGCGGTCCTCGTGGTCGCGGTCCTCGTGGTCGGAGGGCTCGGCCTCGCTTACGCCGAACACTGGATCGGGCCCAAGGCGGAATCGAGCGAATGTGGTCCCATCACCCTGCAAGGGGACGGAGCCCAGATCGCGACCCCTCTCGTCCTCACCTGGGCGGCGGCCTATGCGAGCGAAACCATCAACCAGGTGAACTACCCGGGCGCCGGTTCCGGGACGGGAATCACGCATTTCACCTCGAAGAGCATCGATTTCGGGCTCTCCGATAGCCCGCTCTCGGCGGTCCAGACGGCGGCCCTTCCGTCGCCCGCGCTCACGCTCCCTATCACGGGCAGTGCGATCACCATCGTCTACCACCTCGCGAGCGTTCCCACCACGACCCACCTGAACCTGACCGGACCTATCCTGGCCGCGATCTGGCTCGGCAGCCTCACGAACTGGAACAGTTCGCAGATCCGGGCGATCAACCCGGGCGTCGACCTGCCCAACGCGACCATCAAGACCGTGGACCGGGCCGGCTCGGCGGGGACGACGTACGTCTTCACCGATTTCCTCTCCCAGGACAACGCCACGTGGGCCTCCCAGGTCGGCAAGGGGCTCTCGGTGAAGTTCCCTACCGCGCCCTCCCAGACCGCTCAGTCGTCCAACTCGGCCCTGCTCTCGCTCGTCAACAGCACGGCCGACACGATCGGTTACAGCGACCTGACGGACGTCCTTACGCTGGATACCCACACCCTGGGGTACGCCGCGATCGAAAACCCCGCGGATGCGTTCGTCGTCCCGACCCTGACCGACACGGCGAGCGCGCTCGCGGACGGAGTGACGACCGCCCACATCCCGGCGGCGAGCGCGAGCTGGTACAACGTGAGCATGGTGAACGCGAACGGCCCGGGCGACTACCCGCTGGCCACGTTCATCTACATGTACGTCTACCAAGCGACTCAGAACGGGTTCGGCCCGGGCCTCATGAAGTCCGAGGTCCTCGTACAGTGGATCACGTGGGTGATCTCGCTGTCGGAAGGACAGTCGTACGTGTCCGGGCACAACCTCTACTACCCGGCGCTCCCAGCCTCCATCCTGGCGAACGATGCGACGGGGGTCGGGACCATGAACTATAACGGAGCGTCGATCCCTTCGTGCTGAGGGGGGGCCGGACGGTACCACCGATAGAGCAACCCATGGCGGGGCTCTCCCCCGGAGCCCCGCTGGCCCGGCGGATCCGCTACCTCCGCGCGCTGGGCCGCCTCTTCCACGGGACGACCGCCCTCGCGGCGCTCGCGGTACTCGCCCTGCTGGGCCTGCTCACGGCGTTCCTGCTCGAGACCGCATGGCCTTCGATCCTCCACTTCGGTCCGGGGTTCCTCTTCGGGACCGATTGGGACGCGGTCCACGACATCTACGGGGCCGCCCCGGCCGTCGTCGGCACGGTCGTGACGAGCCTGTTCGCGCTGCTCCTCGCGGTCCCGGTCTCCCTCGGGGTCGCGATCTTCCTCTCCCAGATCGCCCCGGCCTGGCTCCGGCGCCCCCTGACGTACATCGTCGACCTGTCGGCCGCGATCCCGTCGGTCGTCTACGGGTTCTGGGCCTTCTTCGTGCTGATCCCGATCATGAGCTCGACCGTCGAGCCGGGGCTCAGCTCCCTCACGGGGGGCCGGTTCCCGTTCCCCACCTCGACCTCGCTCGGGTACGACCTCTTCACGGCGACGATCGTCCTCACGGTCATGATCATCCCGACGATCGCGGCGATCTCGCGCGAGTCGATGCTTGCCGTACCGCGGATCTATCGGGAGTCCGCCCAGAGCCTCGGCGCCACGCGCTGGGAGGCGACCCGAATGGCCGTCCTGGGCCCGGCCCGGACCGGGATCGTCGCGGGGGTCATGCTCGGGCTCGGCCGTGCAATCGGGGAGACGATCGCGGTGACGATGGTCATCGGGAACGTCTACATCCTCCCCGGCACGATCTTCTCGCCCGGCTCGACGCTCGCCACCGTCATCGTCACCAACTTCAGCGAGGTCTCCCCCGGGACTCTCGCCTACCAGTCGTTGCTCGAGCTCGCGCTCCTGCTCCTCGCGATCACGGTCGTCGTGAACGTGGTGGCCCGAGGTCTTCTCTGGCGGTTCAGCCCGCAGCCGGACCGGGAGACCCCGCGGCGCTCCCGTCGTCCCCGCACCTCCCCGACGGCCCTCGCGACGGCGGACGCCCCACCGGACCCGTGGGCGACGAGCCGGTCGCCGGCCTGGAGGCAGCGGGTGGCTGGCGGCGTCCGGGCCCGGATCTCTCGCCGGCGGGCCGTCCAGTGGGGGATGGTGGCTCTCACGGCCTTCTGCGTGGTCCTCGCGCTCGCTCCCCTCACCAGCGTCCTCCTCACCGCCGCCCGGTTGGGGGGTCCGGCCATCGTGCGGCCGTCGTTCTACACGTCCGTCCCCCCGCTGGGCTGCAACCCCAACGCCTCCACGACTTGTTCGCTCGGAGGGATCGGCCCCGCGATCCAAGGGACGTTCATCATGCTCGGGATCGGAGCCCTCATCGCGATCCCCCTGGGTCTCCTGGCCGGCATCTACCTCGCCGAATACGGACGGAACCGGTTCGGGCGGGTCGTGAGTTTCCTCGCGGACGTCATGACCGGGATCCCGACGATCATCCTCGGCGTCTTCGTGTTCGTCCTCTTCATCTACCTGGACCACGACGCGGCCCTCAGCGCCCTCTCGGGGGGTGTGGCGCTGGGGGTGCTGATGGTGCCGATCGTCACGCGCGCTTCCGAGGAAGCGCTGCGCTCGGTACCCACGTCCGTCCGGGAGGCCGCCCTCGCGCTCGGTTTCCCCCGGCACCGGGTGAGCTTGCGGGTGGTGCTCGGAAGCGCACGCAGCGCCCTCGTCACCGGCATCCTCCTCGCGGCCTCCCGGGCCATGGGCGACACGGCGACGCTCCTCCTGACCGCGGGCGGGAGCAGCTTCTGGTTCACGAACCTGACCACCCAGACCGCGGCGATCACGCCGTTCATCTTCGTGAACTTCGGGTCGTCGTACGAGAACCTCCGGACCGACGCGTGGGGCGCCGCGCTGGTCCTCCTCGTGATCATGCTCGGGATCAGCCTCGTGGCCCGCCTCGCGGTACGTTCCCCGGTCGATGCGGCGGAGGGGGTGTAAGCCATGGCGACGAAGATCGAGGCGACGGAGCTCAATGCCTGGTACGGTCGCCGGCAGGCGCTCTACGACATCTCGCTCGAGATCCCGGACGGCGCCGTGACGGCGATCATCGGGCCGTCCGGTTGCGGGAAGTCGACGTTCCTGCGCTGCCTCAATCGCCTCCATGAGGAGACGCCCGGCGCCCGTGTGTCGGGCACGATCCTTCTCGACGGGGAGGACCTTGCGAAGAAGGACGTCGTCAGCGTCCGGTTCCGCGTCGGGATGGTCTTCCAGCGGCCGAGCCCGTTCCCCAACATGTCCGTGTTCGAGAACGTCGCCGCCGGGCTGCGCCTGCTCGGCGTCCGGCGCCGGCAGGAGCTCGACCAGGGCGTCGTCGAGGCGCTCGAGCTGGCGGGGCTCTGGGACGAGGTGAAGGACACGCTCGACGCGCCCGGTACGAGCCTATCTGGAGGTCAGCAGCAGCGCCTCTGCATCGCCCGGGCGCTCGCCGTCCGCCCGGAGGTCCTGCTCATGGACGAGCCGTGCTCGGCGCTCGACCCGATCGCGACCAACAAGATCGAGGCGCTGATCCACCACCTGAAGTCGCGGTACACCGTCGTCATCGTGACGCACAACCTCGCTCAGGCCGTCCGAGTCGCTGACACGACCGCGTTCTTCTACCTCGGCAAGCTGGTCGAGATGGACCGGACCGAGAAGATCTTCCACGACCCCGGCGAGAAGCTGACCGAGAACTACGTCAACGGCCGGTTCGGCTGACGCGCGGGGGGGTGGGGGCCCGTTAGTCCCCGGCCGCGGCGGGCGAGGGAGGTTCGGGATGGGGAGGGTGACGAAGGGCGGACGGGACCAGCGCAACGAGCAGCAGAATGGCCGAGGCCAGGAAGACCACGTGGATCGACTCGAGGAACCCCGAGGCCACCCCCGCCGGCACGGGCCCGCTCGGGGATCCGAGGAGGATCGCCACGATCGACGGCGTGAGGCAGGACCTGCGAGAGAACGATGAGGGTGACCCCGAGGCTGATGGTGACACCCGAGTTGAGGAGGGTCGTCCCGATCCCCGAGGCGACTCCGCGCCGACCGGGCGGGACGGCCGTCATCATCGCCGCTCGGTTGGGGGCGGCGAAGAGCCCCATGCCCGCCCCGACCAGGATGAGCGGTGGCGCGAGCGCGAGGAAGCTCTCGTCGGGGCCGATCGTCGCGAGCCAGAGGAACCCGACCGCGGAGACGAGAAGACCCGCGACCAGGAACCATCGGGGACCGTATCGGTCGGAGAGCCAGCCGCTGATCGGACCGACCGTGGCGAGGGACGCCGAGACGGGGATCAGGAAGAGGCCGGCCGTGAACGGGCTCAGGAATCGCGGCGGCCCCTGCAGGTAGAAGACGAGGATGAACGTGAACGCCCCGCGCGCGAGCGCGTTGAGGAGCATCGCGATCGCGCTGGCCGAGAACTGACGAGTTCCGGAAGAGCGAGAGGTCGAGCATCGGGAGCGACCTCCCGCGACTCGACGAAGACGAAGACCGCCGAGCAGCGCCGACCCCGACGCGACCCCCATCGCGAGCGCGGTCGCTGGGTCTGAGGTCCCCGAGCGCCCCGAGCGTGATCGCGAGCAGGAGGAGCGTGAGGCCGACCGCGAAGACGAGGTTCCCGACCCAGTCGATGTGCGGGTGGCTCCGCCGGGTTCGCGAGCTCGCGGAGGTCGGCGCGCGCCCGGATCGTGGCGATCAGACCGATCGGCACGTTGACGAAGAAGATCCAGCGCCAGCCGATCGTCGAGGTGATGACCCCGCCGAGCACGAGACCCGAGACCGCCCCGACGACGATCGAGACCTGGTTGATCCCGAGCGCCCGCCCTCGCTCGTTCGGCGGGAACGCGTCCGTGATGATCGCGGCCGAGTTGGAGAACAGGAAGCCGGCGCCGATCGCCTGGACGAGGCGGAAGGAGACGAGCTCGATGCCGGTCTGCGAGAACCCGCAGAGGAGCGACCCGACCGTGAAGATGGCGAACCCGAGGACGTAGAGCCGCACGCCGCCCGAACATGTCCGAGAGACGACCGAAGTTCAGGAGGACGACCGCGGTGAGGAGGGAGTAGCCGAGCAGGATCCACAGGAGCGTGGTCGCGTCGGTCCCGGGAAGCTCTCGGCCGATCGTCGGGAGCGAGATCAGCACGATGTTCGTGTCGATCGCCGCCATCAGGGTGGCGACGGTGGTGTTGGAGAGGACCTTCCACTTGTACTGCATCGGTGAGCCCGCCTCGTCCGTCGGGCCCGAAGGAGGGGGAGGACGAGGGCGGTCGGTTTGAGGCCCCGCTGGCGGCACCGAGAGAGATAAGTCTGCGCTCGGGGCCTAGCCGAGCGGGTTCGGGTCGGAGTGGTAGCCCGGCGATCTGGCTCGAGAGCTTGTCGACGTACTGACGGAACATCGCGAGCACATCCCGAGAGGTGATGATCCCCACCACGCGGTCCCCCGAGCGCACCGGCATGCGGCGGATCCCACTGGTCGCCATCATCGTCACGACGTCCTCGGCCGGGGTTTCCGGCGCGCACGAGCGAACGATCGGGCTCGCGATGTCCGCGACGGACATCTGGGCGGGATCCTTCCCGGCCGCGATGATCTTCTCGAGAAAATCCCACTCGGTCACGATGCCCGCGACCTCTCCCGAGGGACGGAGGACGATCGCGTATCCCTTTCGCTGGGCGGTCAAGGAGCGGGCGCAGGAGAGCGCGTCGGCCGTGCTCCCGACCGTGAGGACCTGCGAGTCCATGATGTCCCGAGCGAGCAGCACCATCGCCCCGGCCCATCCCGGGCGGCGATAAGAGGGTGCGGCCCTCCAGGAGAGGGAGTCGGTCCGGATGGCAGAGGAACCTACGTCCCTCGACACGACACTCCTGCGCGGATTCCGATACACGTGTCGCCCGGGATGTGGCTTGTGTTGCTTTGCCGAACCTCGCGTCGAACCGGGCGAACGGCCCGCGCTCCTGCGAATCGCCCCCGCCGCGGAGCTCTTCGAGATGGGCGGAGCGAGCTTCCTCCGCGCCCGACCGGAGGGGGCGCCTGCGGGCTCTTGGATGGGCTTCGCTGCGCGGCCCACGTCGCTCGGCCGCATCCGTGCCGGGAGTTCCCCGTGCATGTCCAGCTCGGAACACGCCTCCAGGCGAGCCTCGTGCTCTCCTGCCCGGGCATCGACCTCGCCGCCCTCGCGGGCGGCTCCCCGTACTCGTCACGGTCTCGATCGCCCGACTTCGATGGCGAGCTCGCTTCGGTCGAGGAGCGGCTCGGGCCGAGCGTCGACGCCGTCGTATGAAAGACGCGGCCCGGCGTCGGGGTCGGATCGTGCGGTCCCTCGAGCGGGAGGGCCGCTGGGTCGAAGAGGAGGAAGTGCGAGACCTCCTTCGCCTCCGCATCCCCCGGCCCGGACGACTTCCCGGTCGGGGACCCGCCGTCGACCGAGCGACGGACTCGAACTGCTCCCGCTCTACTACGGCGGCCGGGCCGGACCGGTCGCCCTCGCGGGTGGGCTCGGGGGTTGGGAGGCGCTCGAGCTTCGGCCCTCCGGCGGGGTCCAGCGCCATCTCGGGTCCATCCCCCCGCCGACCGTGCCCCCCTCCCTGACCTCCGAAGCGCTCGCCCTGCTGGTTGGGTATCTGCGATACTTCCTCGAACGGGACCTGCTGTTCGCTTGGGCCCTGCCTCGAATGGTGGAGGAGGGGGAGGATTCCGTCACCGAGTGGGTGGAAGAGGAACTCCGGCGAGATCGGCGCGACGGTCGTGAGCCGAGCCTCGGTCCGGGCGAAACTGGCCGGTGGGGGCGTGGACCGCCTGAATGCGGTCGAGCTCGCGAGCGGCATTCGGGCCACGGACCAGGACCTGATGGACGTCTCGACCTGGGGCGACCGTCTCAGTCCCCATCGACCCGGGGGAACGTGCACCCGAGGCTCTTCTCGAGAGCGCGGACGATCGCTTCGCTCGAGTTGCGCCGCGGGCGGCGTGACTGCTCCGGAGGGGAAACGGGTCGATCCAGGTCGGTGGGGCGGGACGGCCCCACTCGGCCGTGAACTCATCGCTCCACGCCTTCGGCAGCGGTTCGTCGCCCCCGGGAGCTCCAGGCCGAGCGCCATGATCCCGGTGCGCGCGAGCACGCGGGCGACCGACTCGGGCCGGTACCCCCCTCCCCCGGCGAAGACGATCCGGGACTGGCACAGCTCGGCGCCGAGGTCGAGCACGAGGCGGTCGATCGCATCGTAGCTGGTCGACGTGTAGCCGAGCTGCGTGAGGGGGTCGCCCGCGTGCCCGTCCACGCCGTGCTGGAGGATGATCAGCTCCGGTCGGAATCGACCTGGAGCAGCGGAGGGACGACCCGCCGGAAGAGCGGCAGGAGCGTCTCGTCGCCCGCCCCCGGGGGGAGCGGGAGGTTGACCTTGAGGCCCGCGCCGTCCCCGCGGCCGGATTCCTCGGGGAAGCCGGTCCCGGGGAACAGGGTCCGTCCGTCCTGGTGGAAGTCGATGTCCAGGACGTCGTCCCGACTCGTAGAGACCGTACATCACCCCGTCCCCGTGGTGGGCGTCGATGTCGATGTAGGCGACCTTCCGCCTCGTCCGGGCCGCTCCGACGATCGCGACCGCGAGGTCGTTGAAGATGCAGAACCCGCTCGCCCGGCCCGGGTGGGCGTGGTGGAGGCCGCCCGCCGGATGGAACGTCGGGCCGTTCGTCTCCAGCGCCGTCTCGACCGCCCACGCCGCGCCCGCGACGATCCGGGCGGCCGCTTCGAAGCACCCGGGGAAGGCCGGCGTATCCCCTTCGTCGAGGAATCCCGGCCGGTCGCTGCGTCCCGCCCGGCGGACGAATTCGACGTAGTCGGGTTCGTGGAACGTTTCGAGGTAGTCCGACTCCGGAACCGGCACCTCGTCCCGATGGACCACGGAAGGCGGCGTCGGGGACGAGTCGATCACTTCCTGGAGGAGCCGGACCGCCAGTCGACGGCTTCGCTGGGTGAACGGGTGCTCCGGCCCGAAATCGTACTCGAGGAAACGCTCATCCCAGACGTACCCGCCCGACGGCCGCGCCATGTTCCTCTCCCGGTCAGGGGCTCCGCGGGCCCGCGTCCCCGGGAAGGCCGACCCGCAGGCGCTGAGAACCCGACGTATCGGCCCTCGGCCTCAGGAGCGGGCAGGCGCCCCACGGGCGAGCTATCTCGGGAGGGTTGGGTCGCGGGAGGCGCATCGGGATGGTGAGGGAGCCCCGACCCCCATAATGTCTCATCTGGCCCACGGCAGAGGGCCGCCAGCATTAAGTGCCGACCACCCTCGGACGGCGGGGAGACCGAGATGGGGATCGAGGACGAGGTCAGCTCGAATGCGGTGAAGGTCTACAAGACGATGAAGGACCTCGCCTACGCGAGCGAAGAGAAGATGGGGACCGCCGAGCGGATCACCCAGACGGTCAAACTCCCCAAGACATGGTCATGAACGCCCTTCAGGAACTCCAGACGAAGGGCTGGGTCCGGCGCAAGGTGCGCGAAAAGGCCGCGGGCTACTATCTCACGAAGTAGGCGCAGAGTCCTTCGCGGGGGCCGGCTCGCCCCAGATCTTTCCCACAATCCGGCTGGTGGACCGGAGGGTGACCTCCGTCACGGTTGTCACCCGAGCGACCTGGGCGCGCGAGCGGTGCTCCCCGTTCTGTTCGGCGGCCAGGTAGATGAGCGCGGCGACGAGCCCATGCGGCGAGAGGCCGGACAGCTCGGCATCCTGGCGCGCCTCGTCGAGCATCGCCTCGACGTTGGAGCGGACCCGGGGAGAGAGCGCGAGCTCCTCCGCGTAGCGGGCGAGGAACGCCTTGGTGGTGACGCCGGGGATGGCCAGCCCGGCTCCGCGCTGGATGACCTTGAACGTTCGGCCGACCTCGGAACGACGCCCGCCGACGGCCTCGCTGACTTCGCCGAGGGTCCGGGGGATGGAGTACCGGCGGCACGCCGCGTAGAGCGCCGCCCCGACGCTCGCCGGGAGGCTGCGACCCCGGAACAAGCCGCGGTGCTTGGCTTCTCGATAGACCTCCTCGGCCTCGGCGAGGACGATCGGAGGAAGGTCCATCTTGGTGACGGCGAGCGCGATCTCGCTCCGGGCGGGCGAGCGGTCGAGGGGGCCGTCCGCCACCCGGGCCGTTTGGCGCTGCATTACGCGTCGCAGGTGCTGGAACTCGTACCGTCGGTGCCAGTCGAGTCGCTTGCCCTGCCCGTCACGGGTCAACGAGAGGGTCGATCCCAAGGAACGGCGAGACCCGCCCGGCCGGGCGAACGGACCGATCCCACGGCCGCTTCCTTCGGTGGTCGCTGCCTCGCGGGGTGGGGGCGCGGTGGCCACCATCTCGACCTGGTCGAATACCAGCCCGCATTCGGCACAGTGGGTCTCGGCGCGGAGTTCGTCCACGATTCGGTGCGTGCTACGGCACATGGGGCAGGCCGGCCCCTTCGGGCTGGCAGGCCCGCTCTCCGAGACAGCCCCGGTTTCCGTCACGGTGCTACGGGCTAGCGTATCACTCGTATTTAGGTCAGCCATCGGGGTTCAAAGTGGAGGGCAAGACTATTCCTTAAGTGCCCCCTATACACCCACGTGAGGACGGGCCTGGTCATCGTCGGAGTGGCCCTCGCGGTCGTGGGGGCGGGCCTCACCCTGAGCGCCTTTTTCCAACCGGGGGCGCCCTCGTTGACCCAGGTCAATCCACTCGCGGCTCCGAACCTGCAGCCGGGGCTGCCTCGGACGATGGTCGTCTGGCTGGAGAACACGACCTCGGGGACCCTCGAGCTGAACTGGGTGTCGAGCTCCACCGTGAACGTGAGCGTCTATCAGGCGACGAGCTGTGGGTTCGTCAATGCGAACGCCCACGTCAGCTACTGCCCGCAGGGCGCTGCGCTCGTGAGCTGGCCGTCGAATTCGTCCGGCCACTGGAACACGACCGGCGCGATCTCCTTCCCGCTCCTCCTGAACCTGCAGAACCTCGGAGCGAAGCCCGTGACCGTCAACGCGGTCTTCGACGAGGTATGGTCGTCGACCAATCCCGGAGTCCCGACCTGGATCTTCGTCTCCACGCTCGCCGGTGGAGTCGTTTGTATCACCCTTGGTGGCGTTGCGATATTCCTTGGGCTATTCCTCCGGAGCGGCCTGTATTCCCCACCCCCGAGCGCAGACGGACTCGACCCGGACGACCTCGATCCGGAGTTCGATGCGGGGGAGCTCGAGCCCGACGACGACCTGCCCAACGACCCGCCGGAATAGGCGAGCGGCGGCCGGGGTCACTGGCCCCAGAACGGTTGCGTCGGCCGGTGGATCCGGGCCACTTCCTCCAGGATCCCCATCTCGGTCGGGGAGAGGCCCTGGGCCTTGAACGCCCGAGCCGCCGATTCGGGAACCGAGACGAGCAGCACGTCGCCCTCCTTCAGGTTCCGCCCCATCACCGCCCCGTCGATCGATGCGGCCAGCTCCATACCCTCCTCGGCCTCCGAGACCGAATCGCCTTCCTTCTGGAGCGCCTTCAGCACCCCGATCTCGGTCCCATCCGCCTTCATGAGACGAAGCCCCGGCCGCAGCGTCCCCCCGAGGACCTTGACCCCGACGATCGCCGGCTTGGATGCACGGAAGATGAAGCCGGGAAGCACTTCGAGCTTGGCCGGGTGAACGAGCGCGAGTCGCCGCTCGGCGGCGAGCGCCCGGAGGCGTTCGGTCCTCCAGGTCGCGTACTCCTCGAAGAGTCGGTACATCACGTCGGCCCGGAAGATCTTCACCGGGCCCGCGTCTCCCTCGGGCTGGGCGTCGGGAAGGATCGGGACGGCGAACGCGAGGACCGCGCGATGCGTCGGATCCTTCACCGTCGCGATCCGAAGGATGGTCGGTCGGCCCACCGGGCCGACCCCGGTTTCGTGGACCGGGATCTGGTTCTCGCGGCACTCGAACGCGAGCGCCTCGAGCCCGCCGAGCGTATCGGCGAAGAGGGCGACGCCGCTCGGCGCCGGGTCCGTGACCGGCTGGCTCTCGCGCTGGAGCTCGGCCCGAACGTGCTCCCGCTCCTCTTCGTTCCGTACGACCCGGAGGAGGCCGCCGGGCATCGCGTCCTCGATCCCGGTGGCCGAGAGATAGAAACCGGCCGCCGCCTCGACCTCCGTCAACGACTCGAGTCGGGGCGTCCGAGGGGACTTCCCGGACTTCGCCGGCAGGGGACGGTAGATCCCGCGGACGCGCGCCGAGAACGGCTCGCTCCGTCCGTTGGCGACGAACTCGTCGCCGACACGGAGGCGTCCGGAGGTACAGGATGACGTTCCCCACGGGGCCGACGCCCTTCTGGTCGCTGCGCTCGAGGATCGTGGCCTCGCCTCCTTCCTCGACCAGCTGGAGCTCCCCTTTCAAGAACCGCTGCGAAAGCCCGACGAGCAGGGCGATGAGTTCGGGCACCCCCACGCCCGACTTCGCCGAGACGGGGACGATCCCGAGGTTGTGGGCGAAATCGCTCACCCGGTCGTAGCGATCCGCGGAGAACCCGAGGCCGTTCAGCTCCTCGGCGATCGAGTAGACCCGGGTATCGAGCGTACGAACGAAGTCCGGGCCGCCCTTCGCGATCTGCTCGGCCAGAGGGACCGGGGAGGAGACCTTGCGCCATCCGGCGAGAAGGTCGATTTTGGTCATCGCCACCGCGAACGGGGTCTTCTCTTTCCGGAGGATCTGAACGGACTCGCGCGTCTGGGGCATCACCCCTTCGCGCGAGTCAATGACCAGGATCGCGAGGTCGGCGAGCGCGCCTCCGCGCCGACGCATGGTCTCGAACGACCGGTGGCCCGGCGTGTCGACGAACAGCAGGCCGGGAACCGTGAACTGGTCGGTGCGCAGGATCCCAGCCGTCAGGGATCGGACGGTGGCGCCGGGAACTTCGATCGCCCCGATGTGCTGGGTGATGCCGCCCGGCTCCTTCGAAGCGAGCACGCTCCCGGCGATGCGGTCGAGCAGGCTCGTCTTCCCGTGGTCGACGTGACCGAGCAGGGAGACGATCGGCTGTCGGAGGTCTGCCACGTCGGTTTCGAGGGGTCGGGACCTTTTACCGTTGCCCCGGGGGGCTCGCCCCGTGCTCCGGGTGCCGGAAACCGGCGAGCGGTCCCGACACGAGGGGCACCAGGAGCTCTTCGGGCTCGAGACCGCTGTGGCTGCCCAGAAACTCCGGGGTCCGGGATTCGACCCGCAGCCGGGGCGTCAAGAGCCCGTAGGGGATCGGGTACGAGCGCGAGCAAGTCCCCGAACCGCTCGACGAGCTCGGGGTGGTACGGAGGAGGGCCGTACCAGCCGGCCGCGATCGCCTCGGACATCGGGAGGATGCGTGTCTCCGGAGGGAGGTTCCGCCGCAACGCCGTCTGCAGGGCATCCAACCGCCCCCAGCGGGCGGTAAAGTATCCGGCCCGCCGGTCTCCGGCGAGCGGTCGGGCCATCTCGTTCGCGATCTCGGGGATCAGGTCGACGCGGATCTGCTTCGTGGGGTCGACCGGCACTTGGCCGTGGTCCGCGGTCACGAACATGTGCGTCGTCCGCTGGCGTTCGACGTCGGCCTGGGCGGCCACGTGCGCCACGAGGTGGGCGATCCGACTCGCCTCGAACTCGAAGAGCGAGAAGCTCGGGCCGCGCAGATGGTGGACCGTGTCGAGCTCGTCCCAGTAGACCATCACGAGGGGCGGGGGCTCGGGACGGCGAAGCAGTTGGCCCAGGAGGTGAGCGAGGTCGGAGGCCGTGGAATAGCCCACGAACTCCGCGCCGTCATACAGGACGCGATTGAATCCCGTCCCATCGAACTGCCGACGGGTGAGGGCGACGCCCGGGACCCCTCGACGGAAGACCGATGGTACTCCGGTGACGTCCGAAGGACTCCACCCGGGACCGACCAGCTCCTCGGCCCCGGGTCGGTCGGACCGGGACATCCGCAGGATGTCCGCGGTCAGGTCGAGTCGCGGGAGGTACTGCAGCGGACCCACGACGCCGTGCCGCCCGGGGGGAACGGCGCTCGAGAGGCTCGTCAAGGCGGAGACCGTCGTCGTCGGGAACACGGACGTGATCGGTCGCGCCATGTCCCCCCAGGCACCCACCAGCGCGTCCGACGTCGGTCGGGCCCACGCGGCGAACGGATACCAGCCGCACCCGTCGACCTGCAGAACGACCATCGGTCCCTCGGCCCGTCGGCCGTCGAACGGGTCGAGGTCCTTCGCGAGGGGAGGGGCAATGGGAGGGCCGGCAGGGAACTCCCGCCCGAGCGCTCGCAAGATGGACGGAACGAGATTGACGACGGACCGACCGTCGTAGGCCGGGCGCGGCAGTCCGTGCGGACCTACAGGGGTAGCGAGGGCGCGGACCTCCGCGTCGATCGATTCCCAGTTCGCACGGGGGGACACGGATGCTTCCTCGCGCCGCCACTCGGGACGCCCTACTTAACGCCCGATGGTCCCGGGTCGAAGTCGGTGAGCGAACGTTTGGCGTCGGGAGCGCGGCAGAAGCCGCTCGGCCCGGACCGACACCGTGCGGACCGCGCGGGGACCGGCGCCGGTCGGGCGCTCCCACAATTCCCGACCGAATCGAAGGGCCGCCTCCCGCAACGGCGCCGGACCTTCCGCCGCACCGGGAAGCACCCCACCGTGCTGGCTCCGGGAGAAGTCCTCCCATCGGAAGGCCACGCTGACGGCGGCGTACCGGTATCCGTGGCGGGCCAGCGACCGGCCGAGCTCGTCGGCCATTTCGCCGAGGGCGGCGGCCACCTCCTCCCAGAGGGTCACATCGCGCGGGAATGTGTGGTCGGTCGAGCGGGCGCGGGGCCCTCCGTCCACTTCCCGGCGCTCCACCGGCGCCCCGCGGGCGAGCGAGATGAGCTCCCGCGCGAACGACCCGAGCGCACGCTCTAGCTCGCGAGGGCGTCGGTGGGCGAGCTCCCCGATCGTCCGAACTTCCAGTGCGTCGAGAACGGCCCCCGTCTTGGGACCGACTCCGGGGATGGCGCGCACCGGCAAGGGCTCGAGGAAGGCGGCGACCTCGTCGGCTCTCACCACGACGATCCCGCCGGGCTTGGCGCGGTCCGTCGCGATCTTCGCCACGAGGCGCGAGGTGGCCACTCCCAACGAGGCCGGGAGACCGAGCTCGCGCCGGAGGGTCTGCTGGATCTCCTCCGCCACGCGACGCCCTTCCTCGGCCGTGACCGCTCCGAGCCCCACGGCCGCCTCGTCGATGCTGAGCGGGACGACGTCCGACGAGAATCGACGCAGTCGATCGCGCACCTCCTCGGCCACTCGCTCGTACTTCGCGAAGTCCGGCGGGATCCAGACGGCGTCGGGCGCGAGTCGCGCGGCGGCCGCGGCAGGCATCGCGCTCTTGACCCCGTGGCGGCGGGCTTCATAGCTGGCGGAGAGGACGACGCCGCGCGAAGGTCCGTGGGCGGGGGGAGGACCGACGATGACCTCCTTCCCCGCCAGCTCGGGTCGATCGCGGACCTCGCACGAGACGTAGTACGCGTCGAGGTCGACGTAGACCACCCACCGCTCCTCGGGCGGTGGGGTCGGGTTCTCCGGGAGCGGAGGCTCGCTTGCGGGAACGCGCTCCGGGGTCAGGGTCCGCCTCCTCCCTACGATGTCGGCCCGGGGAAGAACCCCGATAGAGGCCGGGCTACGGTCCGCCGAAGTCGACGGCCTTCGCGTCGACGACGAGGCCGTTCGAACCGATCGAGTACCGGCTGGACCGTCCGGACGTGCGCGGTACGGCGCATCTTGAGGACCCGCACCGAGAGGCCGACCCGGTGCCCGTCGCCGCCGGTCCGGTAGCCGAGCAGGATGACCCCGTCGGAAACGTACTCGGAGAGCCCGTCCCGAGTGATCTCCGGATGGCGGGGGTCGGCCTCCGCGGTGAGGACGGTAGTGGCGCCGGATGCCCGGCACGCGCCCGCCAGGGCGAAGAGGGTCGTGCGGCGGCTCGGCTCGTCGTCGCTCAGCATGTTGAGGAGCGAGACGGAGTCGAGCACGATGCGGGTCGCGCCGAGCGCTTCGAGCTCCTTGCCGAGCTCGCCCTGGATTCGGTGCAGGCTCTGGCGCGTCTCCTTGGGGTCGAGGCGGACGATCCGGAGCGTTCCGGCGGCGATCGCTGCGTCGACCGGCCAGTGGAACTGGCGGGCGGTCTCGGTGAGCTGGGGCACGTCCTCCTCGAGCGAGAGGAAGACCGCCTTCTCCCCGCGGGCGACGCCGGACAAGAGGAATTGGAGGCCGAAGCACGTCTTGCCCGTGCCGGGCAGTCCGGTGACGAGGACGACCGAGCCGGCGGGGATGCCGCCGCCCAGCATCTCGTCGAGGCCGGCGATTCCGGTCGGGACTTTCGGTCGGGGCGCGCTAGATTCGCTCATACTGTGTGGTCACCAGCCCGTTCGTCGACCCCACGCGGATCACGAACCGGCCCTGGTATTCGGCCGGGACCCGCGCGAGAACCGGCATGAACTTCTCGATCAGCATCGTCCGTTGGCGGTGCGAGTGGCTGGGGCTCGTCGTCCACCGGAAGTGAAGCACCCCGTCGACCGAGTCGATGACCGCCTGCTCGACCGCGGCCGGCGCGACGCCCTCGCTAAGGAGGAGGTAGACGATCGAGTTCCACTCCTTCGCGCGGCGGCGGAGTCCCTTCAGGAGCGTGAGGAGGTCGCTCGACTCGACCCCTCGGCGGACGAGGAGGTCGGTGAGGGAGTCGAGGATCACGAGGTGGCGGCCGGCCGCCTGGTCGATTCCGTCCGCGAGCGCGCGAAGGGGGCCGCTGTCGGCCCCGACGGTGGGGGATCGCGCGCCGAGCAGGGGGCTCGGGACGGACGCCCACGCCGAGGGGACGACGGTGTCCTGGAAGTACTCTCGAGAGAGGTCCAGGAAGGTGATGTGGCGTCCGAGGACGTCCCCGTACGTTGAGTCGAACGAGCCGCGGACCTCGTCGAGGACCTGGGCCTTCGACCGGCTGGTGCTCACGTACACCACACCCTCCGGATAGACGAACGGCCCCTTCGCGCTCCCGAGGTAGAACTCGTGGAGCCGGGGAAAGTCGTAGTGGAACATGAGGTGGGCCGCGGAGGTGAGCGCGAACTCCTGGTGGCCGGCGCCGGCCTCTCCCCACAAGAGGACGACCGACCCCGTCGGCAGTCCGCCCGTCAGGTAGTCGAAGTCCGGCACCCCCGTCGGCACGCGCGCCGGAACTCCCGAGAGGTCGGGGGGTCGCGGGGGACCCGACGGGCTCTGCGGAGGGATGAGAAACGGGCGAGGGGACTGGGCGGCCATCCGGTAAATGACTCCGGCGGCCCGACGCGGGCGCCCGGTATTAGTAGGCTCCCTTGGAACGGCGGCGTCTACCCCGCGGGAGCGTCCTTGAGGAACTCCCGGAGGAGGACCGTCGCGTATGTTCCCTTCGGAAGGGCGAAGAGAAATCGCACCCGATCGTCGCCCTCCGGAGCGATCCCGAGGGGAGGCATCGGTACCAGGACCGCGCGCGCGGCTCCGCGACTGGCGATCTCCGGCGTCGCGGGCAACTGGAACATCGCCCGGTCGACTCCCTCGATCGCGAGAAGTCGGTCGAGCAGCGCTCCCGCCGGCCCGGACGCGGCCGGTGTCTCGTACCCCACGAGAGGGCCAGCGACGAGCGCTCGACCGCGGGCGACGAGCTCGGTGCATTCGGCGAGGTTGTCGGCGCCCACCGGAATCCCTTCCTGGCTACGGACCGACCCGTCGCGGCCGAGGCGGAGGATCTCGTCCCCTTCGACCGGAGAGGCGAGCGGCAACCCGCCGGCCACACGCTCGCTCACCCATCGATTGAACAAGAACGATTGGAAGGCGTGAACGAACAGGAGGCGGAGGTCCCGGGACAGCGCGCGGAAGGCGCGCTCGGGTGGATGCCCGCGGGCCAGGTGCTCGAGCAGCGTTCGCTCGAACCGGTACTCGGGCGGGAACTCGCGCAGCGCGCGCGCGGCATCCCGATGCTCGGCGTACGCGGCTCGGGCCGCGTCCCCGGTCCCCTCCCGTCCTCCGGTCGGGCGGTCGATGAGGTAGGCGTCCACGGCCCGCGCGAGATCCCCGCGGACGACCCACCGACCCACCTCGTGGGTGATCGGACGGACCTCTCCGAAACGCTGCGGCCCGAAGAAATTCGGGAATCCGCCGGCGGCCCGGAGTTCGGCTTCGACCACCCGGTACGCGCTCGCCGCTTCCGTGGAAGGGCAAGCCAGCTGATCGACGAGGATGTCAAATGCGTTCCCGTAGTGGTGCCCCAGGACCAACCCGTCGCGCGCCCGGTACGCCTCGACGACCTCGACGCGCGGCAGGCCGAGGTCGCGGTCCGGGAGCGGACCGCGGTACGAGAGCAACCGCTCCGCGACCGCACGACGGTCCTTCGTCCCCGCCCAGTGGACCGCGTTCCTCCCGAGGCCGAGCCGGCGGGCGATGGCGTCCGCGAGCTCGTGCTGTTCCCAATCGCGGCTGAGGACCCGGAGCACGGAGTACGGTCCGTCCGGGTCGGGGAGAGGGTAGGAGGAGATCTCCGTGACCCGGAACGCGTCGCTCGACGATTTCAGCCGGCCGGGAACGCCCGGGGCGGTGCTCCCGTAGAACTCGAGCCCGATCGCCCGCTCGGGTAGCGGCGGTACCCGGGCCATCGGCACATCGGCGGGAGTCGGGGGGTCATTATTAGATGCCGGACCCGTTCCCGCCGGTAGCGGCCGATGATCGAGGCTACGGCGCGCGTGCTGAAGAACGTCATCGAGCTTCGGGTCGGCGACGAGGAGTGGACCGCACGCCCGGCCGGCGCGGACGACGCGGGGCTCGGACGACGCCTCGCCGCGCTGTTCTCCACGGAATACCTCACGTACCGGTCGAGCGAGCCGGGAGTGGTCCACTCGACGGTCTCCTACCACGCGAAGACGGACGAGATCCGGATCCAGCTGGGCGGGAATCTGGTGAAGACGACGTCGACCGCGTTCGGCCCGCTGGGCCTCAACTACGGAGGGGTGCATTTTACGATCAACGAGCGGCTCACGGGTCGTTTCACGATCCTCCGGGAGACCCTACCGGTCGGCGTCGGTCAGCTCGGGTTCCGGTCGTGCGTCTTGAAGGACTATCCGCCGGAGCTCGAGGTGATCTTCGCGAACCTTTCGATCGGCTACGTCATCCGGACCCTGACCTGGGAGATGTTCGGCTAGGGGTCGGTCCGCGGGGGTTATGCCCCTTCGGGCGTCCGCCTCGCATGGCGCGCGTGGTGGGACTCGACCTGGCGGGAAGTCCCCGACGCACGACCGGATTCTGCTTCCTCGGCCGAGGCCCGAACGTCCGAACCGCCGCGCTCCACACGGACCAGGAGATCCTGGACGCGACCCGCGCGGCGCGTCCGGAGGTCGTCAGCATCGACGCGCCCCTCTCCCTGCCGCGGGGCCGCCGGACGATCGACGACCGCTCCGGACCCCACCTCCGGTCCGCGGACCGGGAGCTCCTCCGCCTCGGGATCCGCTTCTTTCCCATCACGCTGGGACCGATGCGCATGCTCACCGTGCGGGGTCTCACGCTCCGTCGCCAGCTCGAGGCGGAGGGCCTCCGCACGATCGAAAGTTATCCCGGCGCCGCCCAGGACCTGCTCGGGATCCCGCGGAAGCAGGCGGGCGTGGAGCCGCTCCGACGCGGTCTCTTGCGGACCGGGTTGCGGGGCGACCTCGAACGCACCGACCTGACCCACGACGAACTGGACGGCGTCACGTGCGCCCTGGTCGGCCGGGCGTACCTGCGCGGGGACTTCTTCGCGATCGGACGCCCTGACGAGGGCCTGATGATCCTGCCGTCCCGGAAGGCGTGCCTCGCACGGTACCGCGCCCGGGGCGACGACCCGAGGACGGACCCCCACCGCCACGGGTCTAGGTCCGGGGTCCTCGACCGCGGGGGCCGGGAAGCGTAGCGCGCACGCCCCCGGCGCGATGCATTCGTCGGGACCGAGGGTGGGGGATTTGGAAGAGATGGTAGGGGATCGGGAGAAGCAACGCGCCACCCGCTATGACCGTCAGGGCCGCGATCGAGTACGCCAGGTGGACCCCATAGGTCGCGTACAAGTATCCGCCGAGGAGCACGCCGACGAGCCCACCGGCCCCGGCGAACGCATTGTAGAGACCCAGGGCGCGCCCCCGAGCGGAGCGGCCCACGAGTCGGACGAGGAAGAGGGTGCTCGCCGTGCTGATGAACGCCCACGTGACCCCGAGCAGCGCATTGAGTAGCGTCAGCCACGCCAACAGCGCGGGGGTCCCGAGGCCGAAGAGGATGTAGAGGGGACCCCACAGGAACAGGAGCAGGAGAAGGACCCGGGCGCCGAGCGACTCGAGGAAGACCGACTTCGGTGAGTGGGAGTCGACCGCCTTCCCCGAATGGAAGAAGAGGGCCGTGGACGCGGCGGCCGAGCCGAGGTAGACGATGAACACCCCCGCGTCGGAGAACTGGGCGTTCTGCCAGAGGAACACGGGAAACGGCCCGTAGAAGATGTCGAAGCCGACGCTCATCACGCCGAGCGCCGCGAGGAAGAGGTATTCGCGTCCAGGGAGTCGTTCCGCCGACGACCGGGCGAGGTCGATGACCCCGACCACGCGTAGACGGACCTGCCGGATCCGCTCGACCACGCCGCGGTGCAGGTGGACCAGGTCCGCGACGGAGCGGCGGTCGATGCGGGAGTTGGGCTCCTCGATCCAGGCCCACGCGATGAGGGCGGAGACGAGCGCGAGGACCCCCGAGACGATCAGGAGCGCGGTCATGACCTGCACGACGGGGGTCGAGACGCCGACGACGAACAACCAGACGAAGCCGATGGCGAGCCCGACGGTCGTGCCGAGGCCCGAAATGAGGCCGAAGAGGCCGATGTCCTGGGGCCACCAGCGCTTGTGGCGCGTCTCGAGCAGGAGCATCGTCCCGATCGGAGCGCTCGCCGCGGACGCGAGGCCCTCGACGATGTTGAGCCAGAAGTAGGTCAGGAGGTCATGCGCGAGGGCGATCGCGATGATCGCGGCCCCGGTCGCGACGAACGAGCCGACCAGGAAGAACTTGCGGTGCGCGACGCGGTCGGACAGGTTCCCCCAGAGGATGGTGAACGGCACCTGGCTCATCGCGCTCGCCGCGATGATGATCGTGACCGCGAACGCCGACGCGCCGAAGTGCTGGAGCGCGAGAAGGGGGATCAGCGGGGTCGCGATCCCGTCCGAGACGGCGAGCGGGAGGTAGGCGAGGAACCACAGGTCGCTCGAGGACGGGCGGACGACCGAGCGTGTCTTGACGTCGAACGGCACGCCCTCCTCCCAGTGGGGCGGACCATCCTCGGGACCGCGAGATAAAGGGTGAGTTCCGTCGGAAAGCTATC
Organism: uncultured Thermoplasmata archaeon; assembly: GCA_963842165.1. GTDB lineage: Archaea > Thermoplasmatota > Thermoplasmata > Lutacidiplasmatales > UBA184 > Lutacidiplasma. The sequence continues at coordinate 31,846 of CAWJFK010000025.1, forward strand.
GGCGCGCGCGGAGTCGACCGCTCACCGCTTCTTCGGAGGCGGGTCGACGTCGAGCGTAGCCAGCAACTGCAGGTGCTCGCGCTTCGTGATCCACTCCACGCGCAGGTAGTCGCGGATGAACTCGTCGCTGACCCCGAGCCGCCGCGCCTCGACAACGACGAACCGATACGCCTCGACCTCGGTGGGGCGTTCGACGTAGCTCAGTCCCGGCTCGAACAGGTTGGCCCCGTCGTGCCGCTGGAGGATATGGCACAGCTCGTGGTAGATGTCGAGGTACACGATGAGCGGAAGGCTCGTGCGGAAGTGGCCGGCCCCCACGACGATGCAGTCCGACCCGGGCGTCACGACCGGTCGCCAGCGGCCCCGCGCGATCGCCGGAACCTCCCACGGGGCGACGTACATCCACAGGTCGGCATCGACGAGCTCGACGAAGGTGTTCGCGAACAGCCGGCGGCGGACCGGGGCGTCCGCATGGATCTTCCGGCCCGGCGGGAGGCGGTCGAGCCCAGGAAAGACCTCGAGGATGGGATGGCGCCCGAGCGGTAGTTCGCGGGCCATCCGGAAGCCGGCCGGAGGCTCGGGCTCGAGGGGGGCGTCCTTCTCGGCGGGCCGCATCGCGCGGCCGGGAGCGAGGCCCCTAGAAAACGGTACGCCCTCCCGGCGCGGCGGACCAGAAGGAGTATTCCTCCTCCGCGCGTCCCGCCGACATGGTCCGGCGCGGGGCGGCCCGACTCTCGGTCCGCGGGCTGCGCATCGGTCACGCCGAAGCCCTCGACGGCGCGACCGGAGTGACGGTCGCCGTCTTCGACCGTTCGACGCCGCTCGTGGTGGACGTTCGAGGCGGGGCGTCGGCGACGTACGACCTCGCCTCGCTCTCGCTGGATGCCACGTTCGGGCGGCGCTGGGCGGTCTTCTTTGCGGGGGGGAGCCTCTTCGGCCTCGACGCCGCCGCCGGGGTGCGGGACCGGATCCTGGAGACCGGAGGCGGTCAGCAGGTCTTTCGGAACCCTCACCGCGTCGCTCCTGTTTCGGGCGCCGCGCTCTTTGACCTCCCCCCGACGGTGCGGCCGATGCCCGCGTACCGGACCCTCGGGTACGAAGCGACTCGCTCGGCAACCGCCGGCCCCGTCCGGTCGGGACGGGTGGGGGCCGGCGCGGGAGCGCTGGTGGGGAAGTATCGGGGGCGGGCCGCGGCGATGAGAGGCGGGGTCGGATGGGCTCAGCGACCGTTCGGACGTCGGGGACACATCGGAGCCCTCGTGGCCGCGAACGCGGTCGGAGCGGTTCGGGACCCGAGCCGTGGGCGGTGGGTCGCCGGAGCCCGCGGAGCCCGAGGCCGAGTCGTTCCTCCGTCGCCCCGTTCCCCATCCCGCGCGCAGGACCAGGGAACGACGCTCACCCTGATCGTCACCGACCTGGCGATCGAGCGGCCCGTCCTTCAGCGCATCGCGTCCATCGCGCACGCGGGCCTGGGGGGAGCGATCGTCCCCTTCCAAAGCGCCACGGACGGCGACCTCCTGTTCGTCGCGGCGACCGGCGCCGCGGGTGAGCCGCCCCGCGAGGAGCGTCCGGGGGCGGCCGCCGACGCCCTGGGTGCCCTCGGGGCTGCTTGCGCGGTCGAGGCGCTGCTCCGGGCCGTTCGCACCTCCAACCGAGGGCGTCCGTCAAGGACCTGAGGACCGACGCCCACCGGGGGCGCCCTCTCTCGCCGGGGACGCCCGAAAGGTAAAGGAGGAGACGAGCCGTTCCTCTGTCCGCTCGTCATGGCGGCGCCTCCTCGTCGGATCGCATGGATCAGCCCCCCGCCGGAGATCTGCACCCTTTGCAAGGAGCCGCTGGGGAACCCTTCTGAGGCGAGCTCGTGGAACGGCAGCCCCGCGCACCGGGACTGCGTTCGGGTCCACCTCCTCCAGCGCGATCCCGCCTTCCGGGAATCGGACGAGCACGACGAGGGCGGGGACGAGTCCGGGGACACGATGGACGGAGTTCTCTCCCGCGACGACGACGACCCCGACTTCGATTAGCGCTGCCGGGCACCGCTCGAACGCAGAGCCGGTTCCGCGCGGAGGCTCCCCGGAGGGACCGCTCGTCGCTCCCCGCGCTTCGTAGGGCTTAAGAGCCGGGCCTTCGTGGTCGCAGGAACCACGGAATCCCGGGGGTCGGTTCCCGGTGTTGTACGGAGGAAATCAGTCGATGCCCGAGGTCGTCATCACCTGCGACTGGACGATGATGAGCAACCACCACGGGAAGGAGTTCCTGGGGTTCGGGACCACCACCCCCGCGTACATCTTCCCGGAGCAGGTCTACCAGCGGTTGTTCTACCCCGCGATGCCCGTCGATGAGAACGGGTACCCGCGCGAGGCGCCGTATGGGATGCGCAAGATCGAGGCCTCCCTCATCGACGGGGGGTATGACGCCCGGATCGTCCACCCGAGCCATCTCGACAAGTACATGCCGGGGAAGGCGAAGGTGCTCCTCGTCTCCGGTCACGACTACTTCGGACTCAACCCGCCCAGTTCGACCTTCAGCGGGGTGATGCGGAAGGAGCCGCTCAACTGCGTGAACTTCAAGCGGATGCTCAGCCAGCCCGCGGTCGTCGAGGCCCGGAAGCAGGGCATGAAGATCATCGCGGGCGGACCGTGCGCTTGGCAACTGTCACCCGCCACTCGGATGAAGCTTCCCTGGATCCAGGAGTTCGTCGACTCGATCGGCGGGATCGACACGGTCGTCGAGGGCGAAGCGGACCTGTTCGTCCGGGACATCGTCGGCAAAGCGTTGCGGGACGAGTTCCTCCCGCCGCACGTGGTCCTCGGCGCCAAGGAGGCCCCAAAGGTCGAGCAGATCTCCTCCATCAAGTTCGCGAGCGTGAACGGGCTCATCGAGATCGGTCGCGGCTGCTGCCGCGGATGCTCGTTCTGCTCCGTCACGACGCGCCCGACGCGGTGGTACCCCCTCGAGAAGATCGAGGAGGAGCTGAAGGTCAACGCGAAGGTCGGCTTCCGCAAGGGGCTGCTCCATTCGGACGACGTCTACTTCTACGGCAGCCCGAACGTGATGCCGCACGAGGAGAAGCTCATCCCCCTCCTCAAACTCGCGAAGCGTTACTACGAGCAGGTCGGCTGGAGTCACGTGGCCATCGCGAGCCTGATGACCAAACCGAAGCTGCTCCAGAAGTGCGCCGAGGTCCTGATCGACGACAAGCAGGACTGGTGGGGCGTCGAGGTCGGGGTCGAGACCGGTTCCCCTCGGATGATCACGGCGGCCATGCCCGGCAAGGTCGCCCCCTTCAAGGCGTCGCAGTGGCCCGAGCTCGTCGTGCAGGCGGCCGGGCTCATGAACGACAACCGCCTCTTCCCGGCGTGCACGTTCATCGTGGGCCTTCCGCAGGAGACGGAGGACGACGTGGCCAAGACGATCGACCTCATCGACGACCTGTGGGACTTCAAGGGGCTGCTCGTCCCCATGTTCTTCGTACCCCTCGGTCACCTGAAGTCGCGCGACTGGTTCCGGCGTGACCGCCTCTCCCCGCTCCAGGAGGAACTCTTGAAGCGGGCCCTGACGCACGGTGTCCGCCAGTCGAAGATGATGCTCAACGACTTCTTCGACTGGGAAGGTTCCCACACGCGGCTCTACCGGGCCGGCTTCCGGGGGTTCATCGCCTTCCTGGAGACGCTCGCCCGGATGAACGGCCTGTGGAGCCCGGCGCAGCGCCCTCCGCGCGCGATGGTCGACCCGAACTCGGTCCCCGACCGTCTTCCGATCCCCACTATTCCCGTCCGGGAGTGAGCGGGGCCCTCAGGGCTCGTCCGAAGGGAAATCGGTCAAGGGCTCGCCTCTCTCGGGGCGGTGGAGCGCCCGCGGCCGGTACTCGGGGAGACGGGCTTCCGCCGACGCGCCCGGGGGTCCTTCCCCGACGACCTGGAGCGAGATCGGCGCCCCGTTCCCGTCGTAGGCCCGCCACGACCCCGGGGAGAACGGCGAGCCGAGGATCAGGTGGCGGCGTCCCCAGTTGCGGAACAGGCGCAGGTCGGCTTCCGACGGATGGAGCGCGCCGGACGGGTGCGAGTGCACCGTCCCGACGACCGAAAGGTCGGCGGGCAGCATGTACAGGTGGAAGTTCGCGTGCCGGCGTCCGGCCGTCCCGCCCGGGACGAGCATGAGCTCGCCGATCACTCCCGGCGGTTCGGCCCGCAGCACGCCCCCGAACTCGTTGGGGTAGGCGCTTCGTGCGCTCGCGAGCGCGTTCTCGAGGGCCCGGCGAGTGATCGCGTTCGGGGCGTCGCCGAGGCGGGGCCCGCCGGGGAGCCGCTTACGGTGGGGGCGGAACATCGGTTGAGTCGGGGCCTCCGACCCGCGGGTCCTCGCTCCACGGAAGGATGCGCTTCCCGCGCAGCCGGTCGAAGAACGTCGACCCGAACCGCACGAACGTAGCGCGCCGGGGAGACCGATAGATCGTGAGGGCGGTCTCGGAGGCCATCGCGAACTCCGCCTGACCATCGGCGATCGCGAGCGCCCCGCGACCGGGCAGGATGTTCCGCAGTCGGAGCGTGTGGAGCGGCTCGACCACGATCGCCCGGGCCTCGGCCCGGAAGGGAGCGATCGCCGTGAGGATCAAGGCGTCCAGCCCGGGGTCGACGATCGGTCCGAACGTGCTGAGCGAGTAGGCGGTCGAACCGGTCGGAGTGGCCACGATGACCCCGTCGGCCCGTATTCGCCCGACGACCTCGTTGTCGAAGGCGACCTCGACCAGCCCCATCTTGCCGGCCTGAGCGGCGTGGACGACGTACTCGTTGGTCGCGTCGGGGAGCGGCTGACCTCCGAGGTCCGCCGCGAGCTTCATCCGCTCCTCGAGGTGATAGAACCCGGAGAGCAACCGTTCGACGGCTCCGTCGAACTCCGCCGGTCGGTCGGTCGCGATCTCGGCGAGGACGCCGAACGTGCCCGCGTTGACGGGGAGCACCGGCGCGCTCGTCCGACCGAGGGTGTAGAGGAACGTCCCGTCCCCACCGATGGCCACCACCACGTCGGGGCGCATCTCGGCGAGGGGAAGGTGGGGGAGGTCCGGCGCGACCGCGGGCGCTTCGTCGGTGACGACCAGCTCCGCTCGCCCGGCGACGCGGTCGGCGAGGCGCTGGCCCAGCTCGAGGGCGCGGGGCCGGCGCGGGTTGGCCTGGAGACCGATCTTCACGAGAGCCCTCCGCTGACGATCGAGTCCGCGAACGCTCGGTCCCCCCAGGCGAAGACGCTGGTCCGCCGGTCGACCGTGAGCGGGAACGACCCGATCTCTCGGCCGTGGGCGTCCCACATCCCCCCGCCCGATTCCGTCAGGATCCGGTAGACGGCCGCGATGTCCGTCGCCCGAAGGTTCCGGCTCTCCGGCGTGTTCTCGAAGAAGTAGGCGTCGCCGCCTCCGCCCGCCACCGCGAGGGTCTCGAGCGTCGCGCACCCGAGCGAGCGGACCCGACGACCGTGGTGCGCGAAACGCATCGCCCGGTCGCTCGCGTGGGCGCCGAGGTTCACGAACAGGACCTCACCGCGCGCCACCCACGGCCGCACGTGGAGCGGTCGTCCGTCCCGCCAGGCACCCTCGCCGCGGGCCGCCCAGTAGGTGGTCCCGAGATGGAGGTCGCGTACAAGACCCAGGTCGACGCCGTTCAGGTCCTTCGCGCCGAGCGCGAGCGAGACCGTGGAGAACGGGAGGTTGCGGAACACGTTATGGCTGCCGTCGATCGGGTCGACGACCAACGTGCGGGTGCCGCCTCGGTCGACGTACCCGATCTCTTCGGAGAGGAGGTTCCAATCGACCTTTTCGGCGTCCAGCACCTTCAGAATCTCCGACTCCGCGAGGCGGTCGATCTGCTCGGTCGGCGAGCCATCGGCTCCCATCGCCACGAAGTCGGCCCGGTGCGGGGAGGTGGCCGCGTCCCGGAAGACCCGGTGGACGGCGACGCTGACGCGGTAGAGGACCTCGACCTCGGGGCGGAGAGGTGGGGCGACCACGGCTCCGGAGACCGGGCGACCCTCCTAAAGACGCCTTCCCGGTCGAGGCGGCTGCCGAGACGCCGCATGATGTTATCTGGGAGGACCGCTCGGCCGCCCGATGGACTTCCAGTTCCTCGGGGGCGCCTCGGAGATCGGGTCGCTCGGCCTGGTCGTGCGCGACCAGGGCCGCACGCTCCTCTTCGACTACGGCATGACCCCGACCGACCCGCCGAGCTACCCACAGCCCGCGCCCCCGTCGATCGACGTCGCTGTCCTCTCCCACGCGCATCTCGACCATTCGGGGATGACGCCGATTCTGAGCCGGTTGCCGAAGGCGCGCCTGGTCGCGACACCGGTGACGCTCGCGGTCGCCGACCTGCTGACCCGGGACGCCCTCAAGATCGCCCGGCTGGAAGGGTACAACGCCCCGTTCACCACCGCCGACATCCACTCGTTCGGCGCTCGCTCGACCGCGGTCGACCGACACGGGACGTTCCGCCACCGCGGGATCGAGATCGAGTTCACGCCGGCGGGCACATTCCGGGAGCCTCGATGATGCTCTACCGCGGGGACAAGGACGTCCTGTTCACCGGCGACCTGCAGACGATCCCGACCCATCTCGTGGGGGGCGGAGTCCGTCGAGTGCGACGTCCTCGTGATGGAATCGACGTACGCCGGGAAGGAACACCCCGACCGGAAGGAGACCGAGCGGCGCTTCCGCGACAAGGTCGGGGAGACGATCGCGCGCGGCGGGAAGGCGATCGTGCCGGCGTTCGCGGTCGGGCGCGCCCAGGAAGTCCTGATGGCGCTCGCGTCGGCGGGGTTTGAGACGTACCTCGACGGAATGGCCCGCGCGGTGAACTCGATCTACTCGAGCGCCCCCGAATACCTTCGGGACTCCCGGCGGGTTCCGCCACGCGCTCGAGGGCGTCCATGTGATCGAGCACCCGAGCGAACGCCGGAAGGCCCTGCGCGAGGGCCAGGTCATCGTGACCACCGGAGGAATGCTGGACGGCGGCCCGGTGCTCTACTACCTCGGCGAACTCTACCGCGACCCGAACTCGTCCATCTTGCTCACCGGATTCCAAGTCGAGGGGTCGAACGGACGGCAGCTCCTCGACGAGGGCACGATCACCGTCGATGACACGACGATCCGCCCCGTGTGCGAGATCGGTCGTTTCGACTTCTCGGCCCACGCCGGCCACTCCGACCTCGTCCGTTTCGCGGAGAGCACCCGCGCGCAGACCGTGGTCTTGATGCATGGGGACCGTCGCGAACTCCTCCGCGACTCGCTGACGGGCTTCGCGGACGTCATTCTCCCGGGCAACGGCCCGACGTTCTCGATCGCGTAGACCACGGCCCGCGTCAGGGCAAGTCGACCTCGACCATTCCCTCGACGAGCCGCACGGGGTAGCCCGTCAGCGGGTCGACCCCGCCGACCGGCGGGGTGATCCCGAACGGGTCCTCCCGCACCGCGCCACGGACGCCATCGAACACGGCCGCGTGGACCGGACATACGAGGCGGGAACCCTCGAGCGTCCCCTCCGCGAGCACCCCGCCGGCGTGCGGGCAGTACGGGTCGAGCGCGACGACCTCCTGTGCGACGCTGGACCAGGAGGGCGGACGAGGTGCCCACCGAGACCTCTCGAAGCGCGCCCGGAAGCAGCGTCGCCGCCGAGACCCGGGTCGGCCGCCACGGCATCCGATGGCCCTCTAGCTCCGCCGTCGGCGGGCCCGCGGCGGCGGGGGCGCGAGCGCTTCCTCCGGGCCCTCGTCGTCGTACTCGGGGATATCCTCCACGATCGACTCTTCCATCGGTGGGAGCGCGCCCCGAGGAGTGACGTCGGCCCGGATCCTGGCCAGGAGGTCGTCGATCCCCTCGCCCGTCACCGCGGAGACCTGGACGCGGTCGACCGACCGGCGGACGAGGTCGCACTTGGTTTCGACCGGGATGATCGGGAGCGCCGGGAACTCGGCCTTCCACCGAGCCAGAAGTTCCTCCTGCTCCTCGAGCGTGTGGCCCGAAGTGCCGGTGGGGTCGATCACGAAGAGGACGACCGTCGCGGCCCGGCGCACGGCCGTCTCCGCCTCCGTCTCGGCCGGGTTCACGTGGCGCTTCCGCCCGAGCACGCCGGGCGTGTCCACGACCTGGAGCCGGTCGAAGCCGAGGTCCGCGTGCCCGACCGCGATCGAGAGCGTCGTGAACGGATAGTCCGCCACCTTCGGGCGGGCGGTCGACAGCTTGGCGACGTAGGGAGGACTTGCCGACGTTCGGAAAGCCGGCGACGACGAGCGTCGGAGCGGCGGGGTCGAGTCGAGGCCGGTCGTTCAGGAAATCGCCGATCTCCCGCAGGCGGACGAGGTCCGGATCGACCTCCCGCACGTGGCTGGAAAGGCGACCGTAGTACGAGCGGATCAGGTCCCCCAATGCCTCGGAGCCCGAGGCCCGATGCGCCTCGCGCTCGGCGTCCCGCGCGAGGTTCCGAATGCGCTCCTCGGCCCTCCGAACTCGGACGAGCGAGCGCTCGAGCGGTCCGTCTCCGAACCGCCCTCCGACCAAGGCCCGGTCGAACTCGGTGAGTGGGGGCTTCAAGAATCGTCGAGTCTCGAGGCGCAGGTGGCGAACGACCGTCGCGGACGCCCGCACGATCTTGAGCTGGGCGCGCCGTCGGTCCCGCTCCGCCTTCGACGTGCCGTGCGGGTCCGCGAGCGAGGCCCGGTGGAACGCGGTGTCCAGGATCGCGACGGAGGGAGGCGGTGGCGGCTCCGTGCCGCGACGTGTCCGCGCGTTCGTCAGCCGCCGACCCATCGTTCCGCCCGCCGGCCCCAGTCGGGGCGCCCGAATACGCTTTCGCTCGGCTCGGCGGGACGGACGTGCCCAATCCATTTATGGGTCGCACCGCTAGCGCGTCACCGGGGAGCGGCGTGGCTCGTTGGATTCCGGACGAGGCGGGAGAGGAGGCGGGCCTCCTCGAATCCCTCGGGATCCCTTCGGTCGACGCACTGTTCGCCGACGTCCCGAAGAAGGCCCGCATCGGGCGCCTCGGGATCGCGGCGGGTCTCGAGGAGCCCGAGGTGGTCGCCCACGTCGACAAGATCCTCGACCGGAACCGACCGCTCAGCAAGTTCTCGAACTTCCTCGGCGGGCGGATCTCCTCGCGCTACGTCCCGGCCGCGGTCGATTCGATCCTCCAGCGCAGCGAGTTCTACACCTCCTACACACCCTACCAGCCCGAGGCGAGCCAGGGGATGCTCCGGACGCTCTTCGAGTTCCAGAGCCTCTGGGTCGAGCTCACGGGTCTGGATGCCGCAAACGCCTCCCTGTACGATGGCGCCACCGCGTCCGGCGAAGCGATGCTCCTGTGCCGGAGGCTCCACGAGGGGCACCGGTTCCTCGTGCCGGCGAGCCTCCCATGGGAGGAGAAGAGCGTCCTTCGCAACTACGCCGTCGGACCCGGCCTCACCGTCGAAGAGATCCCGTTCGACCCCCGAACGGGCAATCTCGACCTCGAGTTCGTCCGAGCCGCCCTCCAGTCGCAGGACGTCTTCGGTCTCCTCGCGGACGTGCCGAACGGGTTCGGCCACGTGGACGAGGGGCTCTGGGAGCTCAAGTCCCTCCTCGGCCCCGTGCCGTACGTCGTCTCCGCCGACCCGCTCGCCCTGACCGTGCTCGAGCCGCCGGGCAACTACGGCGCGGACGTCGTCGTCGGCGAGGGCCAGGGGTTCGGGATCGCGCCCTCCTACGGGGGTCCGCTCCTGGGATTGTTCGCCTGTCGAAAGGAACACCTTCGGCTGACCCCGGGCCGGATCGTCGGCGCCACGGTCGACGCGGACGGGGCTCCGGCCTACACGCTCACTCTCCAGACCCGCGAGCAACACATCCGGCGCTCGAGAGCGACCTCCAACATCTGCACGAACCAGTCGCTGATGGCGGTCGCATTCGTCGTTTACGCCAGCGTCGTCGGGCCGCGCGGCCTGGCCGCCCTCCAGGTCTCGCTGGCCGAAAAGGCCCGGACGATTGCGAGCGCGCTCAGCGGGATCGACGGGGTGCAGGCGCCCCGGTTCGAAGCACCGTACCTGGGTGAGTTTACGATCGAGCTGAAGCACACCGACGAGGCGACCTTCCTCGAGCGGCTGCGCCGCCGCCGGGTCCTCGGAGGGGTCCCGCTGCACGACCCTCGACCGGGAGCTCCCGACGCTCCCGCCCGGATCCTGGTCGCGGCGTCGGACGTCACGACCGAGAAGGACATCCAGAAGTACGCCCGCGCGGCCCGGCTCGGCGGCCGCGGGAGGATCCCCGTGACGTTCCGTCAAGCGCGCTGGGACGAGCCGGCCGTCTGGGACCTCGCGCCCCTCCCTCCCGCCGAACCGGCACCTGCGGTCGCCGGGCTCTCTGAGCGAATGCGCCGGAAGGAGCGCGTCCGATGGCCGGAGCTCTCCGAGCTGCAAGTGCTCCGGCACTACACCCGGCTCTCCCAGATGAACTTCGGGATCGAAACGAGCCCGTACCCGCTCGGCTCGTGCACCATGAAGTACAATCCTCGCATCTCCGAGGTCCTGGCCCGGCGCAAGGGCGCCGCCGAGCTCCACCCGAACCAGCCCGAAGCGACCGTCCAGGGCGCGCTGGAGATCCTGTGGCGGCTCGAGCGGCTGCTGGCCAAGGTCACCGGACTGTCGGAGGTTTCGCTCCAGCCGGGGGCGGGGGCCCATGGCGAGTACGCGGCCCTCCTCATGGTCCGCGCCTACTTCCGGGACCGCGGGGAGATCGCGCAGCGGACGGAGGTCCTCCTGCCGGACACCGCGCACGGAACGAACCCGGCGTCGGCCGCGATGGCCGGATTCACGACCCGGGAGATCGCATCGAAGGACGGATGCGTCGACCTGGCCGCACTGAAGTTCGCGGTCAGCGACAAGACCGCGTGCTTCATGCTCACGAACCCCAACACCGCGGGCCTCTTCGAGTCCCAGATCCTCGAGATCGCGGAGACGGTCCACGACGCGGGGGGAATGCTCTACTACGACGGAGCGAACCTGAACGCGATCCTCGGGATCACCCACCCCGGCCGGATGGGGTTCGACGTCGCCCACTTGAACCTCCACAAGACCTTCGCAACCCCGCACGGGGGGGGGGGCCCGGGGCCGGGGTCCTCGCGGCGGGCGAAACGCTGGGACCCTACCTCCCCATCCCGCGCCTCGTCAAGACCGGCCGCAAGTTCCGGCTCGATTACGACCGACCGAAATCGATCGGCAAGATCAAGTCCGGCTACGGCAACTTCGGGCTCGACCTGCGAGCCTACGCATTCGCGATCTCCCACGGGGAGGCCGGCCTGCAGCACGTCGCGCGACGAGCCGTGCTCAACTCGAACTACCTCGGCCACCGCCTCGGCAAGTCGCTGCCGCGGCCGTTCCGTCCCCTGGTCAAGCACGAGTTCCTTCTCTCCGGAACTCCGCTCAAGGCGCACGGCGTCCGCACCCTCGACCTGGCAAAGCGCCTGCTCGACGAGGGCGTCCACGCGCCGACGATCTACTTCCCCGCGATCGTGGACGAAGCGATCATGGTCGAGCTCCCGGAGACGGAGTCGCGCCGGGACCTCGACGAGTTCGCCTCGGCCCTGGAGCGGGCCGTGGCCGACACCCCCGAGCACCTTCACGCCGCCCCGCAGCACCTGGCGGTGAAGCGCGTGGACGAGGTCCGCGCGGCGCGCGAGCCGACGCTTTCCTGGAAGGACCTGCGCGCCCGCACCCCAAACCATGAAAAGGCGGCGCCGGTGTCTTCGGGGCCATGAAGCGACGTGTGGAGAAGGTCTTCTCCTCTCTCGAAACGAAACCCGACGCGGTCCTCCTCGCGAACGCGACCGACCCCCATCTCGACCAGAGCTTCTTCCACCTCTTCGAGGTCCCGGGGGGCCTGTTCGAGGGGTCCGTGGCGATCGCGCACCCCGACGGCTCGCTCGACGTCACGAGCTCTCCGCTCGAGGCCGAGACGGCCCACCTCGCCGCCAAGCGCGACCCGCACGTGCGGATCCATATCGTGACCCGCGACGGCAACGACAGCCTCGAGGCCCTGCTGCGCAAGCTGCTGCCCGGAACCCCGACGGTCGGCCTCAACTTCCCCGAACTCACCCACGGGTGGTACCTCCGGCTCGAGAAGCTGCTCCCCGCCGCGAAGTTCGTCGACGCTACGGCCGGCGTCCGACGCTCGCGCGCGATCAAGGACGCTTCCGAAGTCGAGAAGATCCGCAAAGCCGCCGAGATCGGCTCGCGCGTCGGGAAAGAGATCCCCTCCCTCCTCAAGCCGGGGATGACCGAGCTCGAACTGGCCGCCGAGATGGAGTACCGGATGAACAAGTACGGCGCCAACGGCCGCTCGTTCTCGACGATCGTGGGGTTCGGCCCCCACAGCGCCGAGCCGCACTACCAGGCCGGGGAGGCGAAGCTCACGCCCGGCGTTTCGATCGTCTGCGACTTCGGCGCGTACTACCGCCGGTACGCGTGCGACATCACGCGCTCGTTCCACTTCGGACCCCGCGACGAGGAGCTGAAGAACGTCCACGATGCGGTCGAGGCCGCCCAACGGGCCGCGCTCGCCGTCCTCCGTCCGGGGGTCTCGGGCAAGGTGGTCCACCAGGCCGCCGAGGACGTCATCAACGCGACCAAGTGGAAGGGTCTGTTCAACCACGGGCTCGGGCACTCGCTCGGGCTCGCGGTGCACGACGGTGGGCCGGGCCTCGGACCCACCTCCGAAGAGCCCCTCGAGGAGGGGATGGTCGTCACGGTCGAGCCGGGGATCTACATCCAGGGCCACGGCGGGGTGCGGATCGAGGACGACATCGTGCTCACGAAGAACGGTTACGAGTTCCTCACGACCGCACCCCGCGGGTACCTTGAGGTTTCGGCGTGAAGTTCGGCGTCCTTACCGGTGGCGGCGACTGCCCGGGCCTGAATCCCGCGATCCGGGCCGTCGTGCTGCGCGCCCACCAGAAGGGCCACTCGACCGTCGGCTACCTCGACGGATGGAAAGGAGTACGGGACGGGCTCTCGCGGCCCCTGACCCCGGACGAGGTCCGCCCCCTCATCGGCACGGGGGGAACCGTCCTCGGGACGTCCCGAACGAACCCGTTCGCCAAGCCCGCCGACGGCCAGAAGGTCGTGACCGGCTCCGCTCGGATGGGATCGACGCGCTCGTCGCCATCGGGGGGGACGACACGCTCTCGGCCGCTCGGGAGCTCGCACGACGGGGCGGAAAGGTCGTCGGCGTGCCCAAGACGATGGACAACGACGTCGGCGGCACCGACTGGACGTTCGGATTCCATTCGGCCGTCGCGGTCGCGGTGGATGCGGTCGAGCGGCTGCGCGACACCGCCGCGAGCCACCACCGCGCCGTCGTCCTCGAGGTCATGGGGCGCCACGCCGGCTGGGTCGCGCTCGCGACGGGGCTCGCCTCAGGAGCGGACGCGACCCTCGTGCCCGAGGAGCCGTACGATGAGGCACGGCTCATGGACCGCGTGCGCGACGCGGCCCGGGCCCGCGGCTTCGCCGTCGTGGTCGCCAGCGAGGGGATCGACCTCGGGCCCCGACGCGGGTCGGCCGGAGCCAAGGACGAGTTCGGCCACGAGCTGCTGCGCGAGCGCGAGGTCGGCGCGGAGCTCGCCCGACGGATCCAGGAGGCGACCGGTATCGAGACCCGAAGCGCCCAGATCGGCCACATCCAGCGCGGCGGGGCCCCCGAGCTGTTCGACCGGCTTCTCGCCACCCGGCTCGGCGCGGAGGCGGTCGACCTCGCGCTCGCGGGGAAGTTCGGCCAGGTCGCGGTGCTGCGCGGGTCGGTCGTCCTGGGAATTCCTCTCGACGAGGCCGTCGGCACGACCAAGGTCGTCACCCGCGACTGGCTCGACCTCCTCCACACGTTCGACGCCGTAGGAGCAGTCGTGCCGGTCCGAGCCCTTTGGTACATCCCGAGGAGTGCTCTCCGTCCTCGACCAGCGCGCGCTCCCCGGTGCTACCCGAGTGCTGCGGCTCCGCACGCTCGCGGCGATCGCCGAGGCGATCCGGACCATGACCGTCCGCGGGGCGCCGTCGATCGGGGTCGCCGCGGCGTACGGGATGGTCCTGGCCGAACGCGGGAAGGACGAGACGCCCCGGCTCGTGCGGCGAAGGTCCTGGGTGCGACCCGGCCCGACGGCGAACGACCTGTTCGTCGGGATCGAGGACGGTCCGCTCGGCCTGGGCCGCGGGGAGAGACGTCGAGGCGGCCGCCGACGCCTACCGCGCGACCGGTCGTGGAGGAATGCCACCGGATCGGGGTCGCCGGCGCCCCGCTCTTCGCGACCACGCCGTCGCGTCCTGACCCACTGCAACGCCGGGCGCCCTCGCGACGGTCGAGTGGGGGACCGCGCTCGCCCCGCTCCGCGTCGCCCGGCAACGAGGCGCGCGGCTGTTCGTCTGGGTCGACGAGACGCGGCCCCTCCTGCAGGGGGCCCGCCTGACCGCGTGGGAGCTCGCCCGCGAGCAGATCCCGCACGCGGTCATCGCCGACAACGCGGCCGGCCACTTCCTTTCGACCGGCCAGGTCGACGCCGTCATCGTCGGCGCCGACCGGATCGCCCGGAACGGGGATTTCGCCAACAAGATCGGCACGTACGAGAAGGCCGTCGTCGCCCGCGAGAACGGGGTCCCGTTCTACGTCGCCGCCCCGTGGAGCACGTTCGACCCGAGGCGCGCCACCGGGGCGAGCATCCCGGTCGAGGAACGGGATCCGGAGGAGGTGACGGAGATCGGCCGGGCGTCGCATACGCCCCGTGCGAGCCCGGCGAGGAACCCCGCCTTCGACGTCACCCCGGCGCGCTACGTCACGGCGTTCATCACGCCCGGCGGGATCGTCCGCCCTGCGACCTCGCGCGAACGCTGGCCCGACGAGCGTCCCAGGAGGCCGAGGGGTCACGTCCGCCGCGCGCTAGAGCGCGTGGTTCAGGACGTGCTCGGCTCCGTGCACGATCGCCCCGAGGGCCCCGGGGACGTTGACGCCCAGCTGGTTCAGGGCGAGCACGAGTCCGAGCACGGCGAGGATCGAAACGGTCCAAGCCTCGGCTGTCTTTGCCACCATCGTCCGCCCCCTCGGTGAGGGGAGCCACTCCGGCGGGGTCGTAGATAAATCTCGAGCTTCCACCGGCACAGCGGGTCGCCCGCGCCCACGTCGGCGGGGGCGCCGAACGCGGGCGCGAGCGCGTCGGCCCGCCCCGATCCGCGGGCAAGGTTCATAGCGTGGAAGGATTAGCCCGGCGAGGCTGCCCTGGTAGTCTAGCGGTCTAGGATCTAGGTCTGTCGAGCCTGGGACTCGGGTTCGAAGGCGTCGCGGGGCGCGCCCCCGCGACCCGGAACTCCCGACCAGGGCGCCTCCCGCCGCGAGGGACGGCTTAAGCGCCTCGCCGCCCTCGCTACACCGATGGCCGAAGCCCCGGAGGAGCCGCTGCGCCGAGGCGGGGCTCCGTACCTCTCGCATGTCGTCGGGGACGCCTTCCGGGAGCTCACCGAGCGAAAGCTGCTCGAGCTCGTCGAGACCGAGCCGGTCCCGCACCATCTCGCGATCATCATGGACGGCAACCGGCGGTTCGCCGGCGAACGCGGCCTGGCGGTGAAGGACGGACACGCCGCCGGACGGGACACGCTCGAGCAACTGCTCGACTGGTGCCTCGAACTCGGGATCCGGGTCCTGACGGTCTACGCGCTCTCGACGGAGAACCTCTCGCGCTCCTCGGAGGAGCTGGAGGGGCTCATGGACCTGTTCGACAAGGCCCTCCGCGACATCGCCGTCGACGAGCGGGTCCACAAGCACCAGATCCGCGTCCGGGTCATCGGGAATCGCGCGATCCTGCCTCCCCGGATCCGGGAGGCGATCGACATCGCGGAGAACGCCACGCGCGATTATACGGCGTACCGCTACAACGTCGCCCTCGCCTACGGCGGGCGGGACGAGATCGTGGAGGCGATCCGGGCCCTCGCGCGGGAGGTCCGGGACGGGAAGCTCGACCCGGAGCAGATCGATTCGGAGGCCGTGTCGCCGGCACCTCTACACCGCCGACCTACCGGATCCCGACCTCATCTTCCGGACCAGCGGGGAGGAGCGGATCTCGAACTTCCTCCTCTGGCAGTCCGCCTACACCGAGCTGTACTTCTCGGACGTGCTGTGGCCGGGGCTCACTCGGATGGAGTTCCTCCGGGCGATCTGGGCGTATCAGCAACGGAGCGTCGCCGTACGGTAACTGACGGCGTCCTCGGGCGCGGGCGGGTATCCGAGTCGCCAGAGCGCCGCGCGGGACGAGGAAGACGACCCCCGCGATGATCCAGAGGACGCCCGATGAGGAGGTAGCGTGGTCTGCGTCCCCCAGACATCGATCAGGAAGGCACCGCCGATCTGGGCGACCGGAAGGATCGCGACCGGCCCGAGGCCGTCGATCCCGAAGTACCGTCCCTGCATCTCGGTCGGCACGAGCAGTTGAGCGGCGCGTGAGCCAGGCGGTTCCGGCGAACCCTCGCAGGAGACCGAGGACGAACAAGGCCGCGATGGCGAGCGGGACGGAAAGAGCGCGGCGAGCGCGAGGGCGAGAGCGCCCGAGACGACCCCGTACGGCACCGTCCAGCCTTGCCCGCCCATCGGACCGCGCCCGAACGACTCGACGAGCAGCGACGCCGATCGCCTACCCGCCACCTCGACGGCCAGCATGGCAGGCGAAGACGAGCGCCGAGCCGTGGAGCACCAGCGTCGCGAAGACCACGAGGAAGGTGCCGATGACCGTCGAGCAGAAGTTGAAGAACGTCGCCGAGACCGTGAGCTGGAGGAATCCCGTCGCCCGGCACAGCCAGCGAAATCCGGCCGACACGTCCGCGAAGTAGGCTCGGGCCCCCCCGCCGGGCGCGTCGCCGCCCGGCGGGGCGAGCTCACGTGCATCCCGGTGAGGAGAGCCGCCGAGAGCACGAACGTGGCGACGTTGATCCCGATGCCGTGAGCGGACCGACCGTGACGATCAGGACCCCGCCGAGCGAGGCGCCGACGAACTGGACCGTGGATCGACTCGAGCGCACGAGGCCGTTCGCGTCGGCGACCAGCGGCGCGGCGACCAGCGACGGGACGATCGACTGCTCGGCGGGGTTAAAGAGCGTGGTGAACGCTCCGAGGACGAAGGCGCCGCCGAGGAGGACGGGGCAGGTTGAACCCGAGACCTGGAGGAACACGACCACCACGAGGGCCACGGCGGCGGCCGCCCGCGCGAGGTCGGAGCGGATCATCAGCCGCCGGCGGTCGTACCGGTCCACCAGGTCCCGCCGAAGACGCTGAACAGGATCGCCGAGACGAGGCCGAGCGTGCCGAGGAGCGCGACGTCGAGGGCCGACCCCGTGGCGGCCCAGACGATCCAAATGATGCAGATCCCCGCGATCGCGGACCCGGCGATGGAGCCGAGGCCCGCGGTGAAGACCCGCGGATAGCCCGGGTTCCGCAGGAGTGTCGAGTAGTGACCTTCCGCCTGCATCAGTATGCCTCCGCCGGCGCGCGCTCTCGGTCACCCGAGCTCGCTCAACCGGCCGGCCCGAAGTAGCTTTCCCCGGTGGCTCCGACGGAGCACGGAGCGCGCGCGGAGCACGGTCGCCATCGGCGGGGACTGGCGTTCCGCTCCCGAGAGCGGTAGGTCAGTATTAAATACAACCGCATTTCTACCAAACTCGACAACCGAGAGGAATCTCGGACGAGGAAAAACACATGCTGACAGGACAGACGCCGATTCTGGTGCTGAAGGAAGGGACGAAGCGAGAGAAGGGACGCGGGCGCCCTCTCGAACAACATCGCGGCCGCGAAGGCGATCGCCGACGCGGTGCGCTCGACCCTCGGGCCGCGCGGGCTCGACAAGATGCTGGTCGATTCGATGGGCGACGTCGTCGTCACGAACGACGGGGTCACGATCCTCAAGGAGATGGACGTCGAGCACCCGGCCGCGAAGATGCTGGTCGAGGTCGCGAAGACCCAGGACCAGGAAGCCGGCGACGGGACGACCACGGCGGTCATCCTCGCCGGGGAGCTCCTGAAGCGCGCCGAGGCCCTCATCGAGCAGAACATCCACCCCACGATCATCTCGCAGGGCTACCGCCTGGCCTCGACGAAGGCGCTCGAGATCCTCCAGCAGCGTCAGCCAGCCGGTGAACCGACGGACCACGAGCTGCTCGACGCGGATCGCGGTCACCTCGATGGCCTCGAAGTCCGTCTCGTTCAACCGGGACATGCTCGCCGACATCGCCGTCAAGGCGATCACCGCCGTCGCCGAGAAGAAGGGCGAGGGCTACTACGTCGACCTCGACAACATCCAGATGATCAAGAAGCAGGGCGGCTCGATGACCGACACGCCGCTCATCGAGGGCGTCATCGTCGACAAGGAGAAGGTCCACTCGGGGATGCCGACCCGCGTCGAGAACCCGAAGATCGCGCTCCTCGACGCCGCGCTCGAGATCAAGAAGACCGAGATCGACGCGAAGATCGAGATCAACGACCCGACGCAGCTGAACGCCTTCCTCCAGGAGGAGGAGAACATGCTGCGCCGGATGGTCGACCAGGTCAAGAAGTCCGGCGCGAACGTCGTCCTCTGCCAGAAGGGGATCGACGACCTCGCCCAGCACTTCCTCGCGAAGGAAGGCATCTACGCGGTCCGCCGCGTCAAGAAGTCCGACATGGAGAAGCTCGCGAAGGCGACCGGGGCGAACATCGTCTCCAAGGTCAGCGAGCTCACGCCCGAGGACATCGGGACGGCGGGCCTGGTCGAGGAGCGCAAGATCGGCGAGGACTCGCTCACGTTCGTGACCGGCGCCAAGAAGGCGCGGGCGGTCTCGATCCTCATCCGCGGCGGCACCGAGCACGTGCTCGACGAGATCGAGCGGTCGCTCGATGACGCGCTCAACGTGGTCGCGGTCGCGGTCGAGGACGGACGGTTCGTCTTCGGCGGCGGCGCGACGGCCGAGGAGCTCGCGATGCAGCTGCGCGACGAGGCGGCCAAGGTCGGCGGGCGCGAGCAGATCGCGTTCGAGAGCTTCGCCGAGGCGCTCGAGACGATCCCGCGCACGCTCGCGGAGAACGCCGGGCTCGACCCGATCGACATCCTGATCGAGCTGCGGAAGGCCCACAAGGGCGGCCAGAAGCGCGCGGGCGTCAACGTCGCTCACGGGCAAGGTCGACGACATGGAGGAGCTCCACGTCATCGAGCCGATCCGCGTCGGACGCCAGGCGATCGAGAGCGCCACCGACGCCGCGGTCATGATCCTGCGGATCGACGACGTCATCGCGTCCAAGTCGAGCCCACCTCCCTCCGGCGGCGGCGGGGGCCCCGGCGGCATGGGCGGCATGGGTGGCATGGGCGGAATGGGCGGCGGCGACTTCGGCGAGGACTAGGCAGCTCCTCCGGCCCCCCGCGCCGAACCTTTTCCCGCTCCCCGGGCGGAACCCCCCGGGGGGCCGGATGTTTCTCTCCGGCGCCGACGCGCACTCTTCGCGCGGCGGTGCGAGGAATTCGCCCACCTGCCGCATCGCCGCGGGCCGCGGTGGGAGATCGCGTTCTTCTCGTCGGCCGGTGCTCGGCGAACGTTCGGCTCCAACCGTCCGGGATGAAGATCGGGTCGTAGCCGAACCCGTTCGCGCCCGCCGGGCGCCCGGGCGATGGTCCCGTGGACCTCGCCGGCGAAGGTCCACGTGCTGGCGCCCGCGGCGCAGTCCCGCGACGGTCCGGAAGTAGGCGGCGCGCGGGCCGCCGTCGGAGCAGCTCGAGCATGGGCCCGAACCCCCAGATCTCGAGGAAGTGGGCCGAGTAGACCCCGGGGAACCCGTGGAGCGCAGGGAATGAAGAGGCCGGAGTCCTCCACGAGGATGTACCCCCGAGCCCCCGGACGGCGGCGAGCTTCGCCTCGACGACCTCCTCGAGGCGGTCGGCCTGAGGCTCGGGGAGCACCCGACGGGTCCAACGGACCCGGACCCCGTACGGGCGCGAGGACGGCTCGGACCTCCGGGACCTTGCCGGCGGTTCGCGGCTGACGAAGGTGACGCGGGGTGACGAACGCTCACCACGGGTACTCGTTGTAGGCGATGATCTCGTCGGGGCTCTTGCGTCCGTCCCCGGGACCGGTGTCCCCCCGTTCGGCTCCGCGGGGTAGCCGATCGGGATGCAGCGCGAGCGGATGGACCCCCTCGGGGACCGCGAGCACCGAGCGGACCTTCTCGTCGTTGAAGTCGATGATCCAGTTGGTCCCGAGGCCCTCGGCGGTCGCGGCCAGCTGGATGTGGCTCGATCGCGACCGCCACGTCGAGCGGATACGCCGAGATGTAGCCCCCGATGGTCACGGGCATGTCCTCCTCGACCGCGAACGCCACGATGACGGCAGGCGCCTCCGCGATGAGGCGGCCGCGCGGCGGACGCTTGCGCGAGGAGGCGCTTTCGCTCGTCGTCCTGCACGACCACGAACCGCCAGGGCTGCAGGTTGCGGAGGCTGGGGGCGAGACGGGCGGCCCCGAGGACCTTCTTGAGCGTCTCGGGAGCGATCGGGCGCGGACGGGAACTCGCCGGCAAGGGCGGTAGGAGCGAATTGCCTCGAGAACGTCCATGGTGTCGGTCGGAAAAAGAATCCCGGCTCAGCGGGGCGCGTTGGCGAGGGTTCCCCTCGCAGTTCGAGGCATCTGACCCGAAGAGGGCCGTGGTGGATAAAAAGGGTTCCGGGTCGGGGAGGTGGGTCGTTCTAGGCCCGGCGCCGCCGGGCCGCCGGCGTGGGTGACACCGGCCCGTAGAATTCGAGCCAGTTGCCGTCCGGGTCAGACGCATAGATGAGGCGCTGGGCCGCCTCGGTAAAGTCCGCCACGAGCGGGATCCGCCAGCGACGGAGTTGGCGAGCCCACCCCTCGACATCGTCGACCTCGAACCCCATGTGGTCGAACTCGGACCCGCGGACGAACGGCTCGTAGAACCGGTTCGTCGTGGGGTAGAAGTTGAGCTCCAAGAGGTGAGGGCTACCGGCGAACGCGAGGTCCACCCAGCGGCCCCCGTGCTGCATCCCACCTCGGCGGGTGACGCGGAAGCCCATCCGTCGGTAGGACCGGATCGACCGGGCGAGGTCCTGAACGCGGAGGCCGGTGTACCGCCAGACCCGTTTGGGAGCTGCCATCGGCGCAGCGAAGCCAGCCCCTCCCTTAATCATGGGGCCGTCCCCCGCCGCCCACCAGCGGCGGCCAGGGAATCATGGCTAGCGGAAGCGCGGGGGAACCCGGGGGCCTCCGCAAGCTAGCGCGGTGGGGCAACCCAGGAGCTAGACGCCGGTTCGGGCTCGGAACGATGGAGTGGAGGAAGAAGGTCCACGTGGCGCCGGCGGGCCACCTCCCGCGCGAGCATCTCCCCGCGCCGCGTGAGCGAATACGCCTTCATCCGCGGGCCGGAGCCGACAATGTGGCGTCGCTCCTCCGCGATGACCTCGGCCGCCACGAGCCGACGGAGGACCTTGGACACCGCGCTCTGATTCGAATGCACGGCTTCGGCGAGTCCCTGTTGGGTCCGCTCGCGGCGGGCCGGCGCATCCACTTCGATCCGGCCGAGTCGCGCCAGCTGGATCACAACGCGCTCGGACAGTCGGGCGAGATCTGCGACCGACGCGGGGGGCGGCTCGTCCGTCTCGGGGCTCGCCACCCCAGGGGAAGGGGTGGGCGCATTGGGTTCGAGGAGGACCGAGGTCGGTCCGCTGGCACCGGGGTCGAGGGAAGGCCCAAGGGGCTCGCGGATCCGGCGGTGGTTCCATCGGTACGCGAGCCATGCGAGAGCGACGGGACCAGCTCCCGCCGCCGCGCCGAGGACGAACCAGAGGAGTGGGTCCAACCTCCCTTCACCGCTCCCTTACGGGTTCGCTGTCATCGGTCCGGGAAGGAAGAGTCCTACGGGTGAGGGGGGTCCTCTCCGGGGGCCCCGGGAGCGACCATCTCACGGGCGAGCGCCTCGCCCTCCCGGCGGTACCGCGCGTGGACGGACATCGCGCTGAGCGCGAGGGCACCGAGGACGCTCGCCCCCACGACGACCCCGATCAGCAGGTATTCGGTCGGCCCCGAGAGCAGCGCGCCCAGCCCAGTCGATGGGGGCTGGGTATGCACGGTCGTCGGGAGCGTGACCGTGATGGCGATAGCCGCTACCGCGACCTGCCCTAGAGTGTCCGTCACGGTCAGCTGGACCGTGAAGGCCCCGGGAGCGATGGGCGTGCACCGGAGGATGTCGGTGTTCGCCGAGAGACATCCCGTCGGCAGCCCGGTGTAGGCGAAGGTGACGGGGTTCGTCGATACGACGCTGGCGTAGATGGTCGTCGTGTTTCCGACCGTGACTGTCGTCGCGGTCGCCCGTAGGGAGAGGATCACGAGGATCGGCGTGGTGTTCCCGATCGAGCTGTCCGCCGCCACGGAGATCGCCACGGTCGCCAGCGTCGACTGGCTCTGCGTGTCGCTGACCGTCAACGTCACGGTGTAGTTCCCGAGCGCGATAGGCGTGCAGTCGAGCACGCTTGCGTTCGCCGAGGCGCAGCCGGTCGGGAGGCCCGAGTACGAGAACGTGGCGGGACTGGGGGATTGGATCATCGCCGAGATCACGGTCGAGTTCCCGAGAGTGAGGAAGGAAGGGGTCGCTATGAGCGAAGTGATGGCGAGGCCCGGCGGGGTCGGGGGCGGAGCAAAGCTCCAGAGCTGGTCGTAGTAGATCTCGGTACCGTTGAAGAGCCAGCTCCCGCCCACGTTCTGGTATCCTCCGAACAGCAGGAACAGATGGTCCGCGGCGTCGTAGACGAGTCCGCCCCCCTCGGAGGGGGAGGGCCCGACCGTGGCGGCCGAAAGGTCCGCCCATCCCGGGCGCCGAGTAGGTCCAGGTGTCGTCATAGTAGGTGGCCGCGTCGTGGCCCGAGAACAGGACCGACGCGTTGAGGTCCGGGTCGTAGGCGAACTCTGCCTGGTTGCGGGCCGGCGGTCCGGTCGGGGTCAGCTCGACCCACGCGCCGTTCGCGTACGCCCACGTCTCCGCCAGGTTCGGGCAGTTGCCGGTCGAGTTCTGACACTGGTTCCCCCCGAATAGGATGGCCGCCCCTACGGCGGGGTCGTACGCGAACGACTCCCCGCTCCGGGGCGATGGACCTGCCCCGCTCAGGACGAGCGTCCACTGTCCGCCCGAGAAGGTCCAGGTGTCGTTGAGGTACGGACCTCCGGCGTACTGTTCCCCGGAATCGAAGAGGACGATCGAGCCGGTCGCGTTGTCGTAGGTCATCACGGCCCCGAACCCGCTGGCGGCGGGGCTCACGGTCGGGAAGAGCTGAATCCACGAGGTTCCGTTGAATTCCCACGTGTCGTTGTAGACGAGATAGGTGGGGTACCCCGAGGCTCCCCCGAACAGCAGGACGTCGCCCGTCGCCGGATCATAGGTCATGGCCGGCTGCACCCGCGCGCTCGGAGCGACGGGGGGATGGAGTTGCGTCCAGGTCGAGTGGACGTAGGTCCACGTCTCGCCGGTCGCGTTGCACGAATAATTCCAGTAATGTCCGGACGTGCATCCGCCGAACATGAGGACCGCGCTGATCGTGGGGTCGTAGACCATCCCGAATCCCGCCCGCGCGGAGGGAACCCCGGTGGAGTTCACTGGGCTCCAGTACCTGCGGTCCCGCGGACGGAGCCCCCGAGAGCGTCCAGGTCTGGTCGAAGTAGACCTGGCTCCCGTTGTACTGGACCGTCGTCGGCGTCGTATCCGCCGAACAGGATCATCTGCTGGCTGGCCCCATCATAGACCAGCCCCGCTCCGTCGCTCGGGGAGGGACCGGCGCCTCCGCCCGATACCTCCGTCCATCCGGCCGCCGAATAGGTCCAGGTGTCGTCGTAGTACGAGAACACGTTGTGGCCCGAGAACAGCAGCGAGGCGTTGAGCGCCGGGTCGAAAGCGAACTCGGCCCCGTTACGGGCCGAGGGGCCGGTGGCCGACGCGTTCGTCCAGGTACCGTTCGCGTACGTCCACGTGTCACCCAGGTTAGGGCAGAGACCCGTAGCGTTCTGGCACTGGTTCCCTCCGAACAGCACGACCGCTCCGAGCGTCGGGTCGTAGGCGAAGGAGACCGCCGACCGAGGCGAGGGGCCCGTTCCGCTCAGGGCGAGGGACCATTGGCCTCCCGAGAAGATCCAGGTGTCGTTGAGGAAGGGACCCCCCTGATACAGCTCGCCGGAATCGAACATCACGACCGCGCCGATCGCGTTGTCGTAGGTCATGACCGCCCCGAAATCGCTCGGGGGCGGGGTGAGGGTGCTGTTGACCGGGGACCACGTGCTCCCGTTGAACTCCCAGGTGTCGTGGAAGGAGAGGTAGCTGGGATAGCCGGTCCCTCCCCCGAACATCAGCACATCGCCGGTGGCCGGATCGTAGGCCATGGCCGGTTGGACGCGGGCGGGCGGAGAAAGGGCCGGAGAGAGGTGCGTCCACGTCCCGCTCGAAAAGGTCCACGTCTCATTCACCACCGCACAGGAGTAGTTCCAGGTACTGACCGGAAGTGCAACCCCCGAAGAGAAGGACCGCACCGATCGCAGGGTCGTAGACCATGCCAAACCCCGCGCGCGCCGAGGGACCCCCGGTCGTGTTGACGAGCTGCCAGCCGGACGTGGAGGAGTTGTGGGAATGGGACGGCGCCGCGCCACTCAGGCCTGCACTCACGGGCGAGGAAGATAGGTCGGAGGGGGTCCTCGGTCCGATCGGAACCGACGAAACGGTTCCGAGTACCATCAGGACCGCCACGGTCGCGACCGCGATCCAAACGAACGAACTCACACGACCCGCGCCACGCGGCGAAGCTCGAGATCGACTCGCACGCTCGTACCTCGTCATGCCCCCAGTCTCCCCAAAGAAGAATGCGAGATTCGGCCTCATAAACCGCGGGTGACTTTAGTCCACACTTAGGGAGTTAGGTGAGAGGAATTCGGACGGATCTCTCGGTGGATGGGGGCCTGCCGCTGGAATTCCGAAACCCTCCCGTCGCACACCTTGATATGGACCTCTCCATCTTGGACGACTCGGGCACGGCGGAGTCCGCCGCCCCCTGCGGCCAGGTGGGGGAATGAGAGGGCGAAACGTCCCAGAAGGAGGTCCCGTCGTCCGCGGGAGGGCGGGAGGCTTGCCGTGGATAACTTCCGGTCCCTGGAGGTCGTCCGCGTACTCGGGAGGAGCAGCCATCGCGGTGGCGTGCGTGCTCCTGCTGACGGCAGGCTCTACAACGGCAGCCCCAGCGGCTCCGAAGGTGAGCTGCACCCCTCACTGTGTCGAACACGTCGTCGTCATCGTGCTCGAGAATGCCAAGCTCAGCTCCACCCTGACCACGGGTGCGTACCTCGACTACCTCTGGACGCACTACGGTCGGGCGACGAGTTACTTCGGGGTCTGCCATCCTTCGGCGGCGAACTACCTCTCGATGACCAACGGACGGTCGCTCCAGTGCGGAAACGACAACCACACCGTCCATTCGGTCAAGAACGTCGTCGACCTGCTCGGCGTCAAGGGCCTCTCCTGGGCGGCCTACCAGGAGTCGATGCCCTCCCCGTGTGTTGCGTCCAACTCCGGCGAGTACGTCGCTCGGCACGACCCGTTCGTGTCGTATCACGACATCGTGACCCGACCGACGTTTTGCGACAAGCACGTCGTGAACAGCAGCGGGTTCAACTCGTCGGTCGCGAAGGGACAACTCGACAACTACTCCTTCTACACTCCGAACTTGTACGATGGCGGCCACACGCCGAGGTCGGTCGCCGATGCCAGTTCGTGGCTGCAAGGCTTCTTGAGCCCGATCTTGAACCACACGGGCCGTTTCTCCTCCGCGGCCGAGCGGAGTACGATCAACCACACGGCGTTCCTCATCGTGTACGACGAGAGCGGCACCAGCGACACGTCCGGGTTCAGCGCCGGTGGCACCACGATCGCGGGCGGACACGTCTATTTCAGCGTCGTGAGCCCGTACTCGCTCCACCGGAGCTACACCCTGAACGCCACCCACTACAATCTCGACTCGACGGTCGAGTGGCTGTTCCATCTCGGGAGCGACGGAGGGTACGATGGAACCTCTGCCTTCCCGGCGATGGCGAGCCTGTTCTCCTTTTCGTCGAACGGCTACTAGGCGACCCGAATCGCCGGGCGCCCTTCGACGAGACCGAACGCCGTAAGGGCCGGGACGGCCCTCCCGCCGGGGTTATCAGAGGGCCTCCGGTCGGTCGGTCATGACGGCCGCCCGCCGCGTTTACGACCTGACGGCCCTCCTGCAGACTCACATGCCAACCTGGCCCACCTCTCCGTTGCCGGTCTTCGAACCGGTGGGGTCGATCCCCCGGGACGGATACGCGATCGAACGGATCAACTGCCTGACCCACACCGGTACGCACATGGACGCCCCCTCCCATTTCATCGCGGAAGGAATGACGGTCGACCAGATCCTCCCCGAGCAGCTGGTCGGCTCGGCCTTCGTTCTGGACGTCCGGGCGGACCTGGAAGGAACCCTCATTCCCAAGGAAGCGCTGCAAAGACACTGGCCTCACGGCCTTCGCCCCGATGTCGTGCTCCTGCGGACCGACTGGAGCCGTCAGCGGGCGCCCACGAAACGCTACCTCTACGAGTTTCCCGGGATCGACCCCGGCGGGGCGGAGTGGCTCGCGGCCCAATCCGTGCGCGGAGTGGGGACTGACACCCTCAGCATCGACCCATACTCGAACTCGAAATTCGAAGCGCACAAAGTGCTCCTAGGAAGGGGGATCTGGCTCCTCGAGGCGCTCGACCAGCTCGACCAGCTGAGCGAGGGGGTGGAGTACTCGCTCGTGGCTGCGCCGCTCAAGATCGCCGGTGCGAGCGGCGCCATGGCGAGGGTCTTCGCCTTCGAGACCGGGGCCCCCACTCCCGTCGCGGGGACCGACCCCCAAACCAGCGCCCCGTGACCGTCGACGCCGATGACGGGATGCTTCGTTGCTTGAAGGCGTGACCGAAGAGTTCAGGGAAGGGCGGTACACTCACGATCAGGCGTGGCTAGGTACGCTACTTTCTGGGGTGGCCCGCCGCGGCCGAAGCGGTCTTTGTGGAAGCGACTACCACGGCGACCTCAGAGGCGGTGACCTCCTTTTCCAACGGGTGGTCCCGAGTGTACGCACGGGCCGCTCCCTCGATCGAGAGTCCGGAGCGGACGAGAGTAAGGATCTCCTGTCGACGGCGGGCGGCGCGGCGGCTGATCGCCTGGTAGGCTGCGCCGGAGGCTGAATCCTGGTCGACGGCTCGACGACCGGCCTCAGGGCCCGAGCGCGGCAGATCGCGGGTCCCCTCCCGGGGACCGTTTTCGCTCATCCTCAGCTCCGAAGGGGGCTTCCCTGATGACGGCCCGTACTCTCGGAGGTCCGGACTCAGCCGTTGGCGAGCGCTTTGCCGATGACCCAGAAGTGTCGTTGTCCGGTGAGCGACTCCGGAGCGCTCTCGCCACCGATGATACCTTCCTCCAGCCACTTCTCAAGTCGCTGCTGTATCTCCGCGATGGCAGCCCCGTTATCGAGGTCGTTCGACGAGGTGGGACGTCCGTCGGTTGGGACGAAGCCGCCCGACCGAAGACCCTTCCAGACCCGATCCGCGGTCACGCCACGGCCCCGGTGGCGGGCCAGGTAGGCGAGGATGAACGCGTTCGCGACATCGTCGGGATCTACGCTGCCCTGAAACTGGATCTTCATGGTGTCGATGGCGAGCCGCGAAATCAGCCGGGCTATATCACACTCCCGAGCCTGGCGACGAAGACGTCGATGGGTATCGGGCAGGTTGGCTCCCGAGGTTCTGGCGAACCGGGCGGTGAGGCCCTCGCTCCCGGCTCGAAGAGCGCATCCCAACAGTTTTCCACCTTCGGAGCGATAACGTCGATGACCTTCCGGGCGCTCCTTCGTTCCCCAAGGGCTCATTTAGTGCTGCGACTACCCGCGGACTCGTGACCTCCTCACCGACCCCGTATGGAAGTGTGCCGATGCCTCCCCCTCCCGGACCAATGGCGGCGTCCCCTACGGCCGACCGTGCGGTGGAGCTCCGAGGAGCTCGACTGGCACGCGCCGCGTCGCTGACCAGCCTCTTAGGCCTGCTCCTGGCCTGGGTCGGCCCCGTCGCGATCATCTTCTTCCTCGGGGTGGAGGTTCATTACGGCGGATTCCACCTGGGCTCGGGTGCGGCCACGGTCGCCTCGATCGAGGACTTGCTGGGTGTGGTGGTATTCGGTGCGGCGCTCATCCTGGTCTCCCTCGTGCTCTACCTCGTCTCGTTCAATGCGTTCCGCAAAGCCGGTCCTGGGTTTGGGGGACCGCTCGCCCTCATGGTCATCGGCCTCGTCGGATTCCTCCTCATCCTGGTCGGGGCGGCCCTCGTCCTATTGGACTTCTTCCACGCCGTGGCCTGCAGTGCCTCGGGGGCCACCTCCTCCTGCCTCGACCTTTCGCAACTGGCGGGAGCGGTGCTGGCCATCTTTGGGGGACTCTTCCTCGCCTTCTTGGGCTGGATCGGATTGCTGATCGGCGTCTACCGGATCGGTAAGCGGTACGGATCGACCATCACGAAGGTGGGTGCGATCCTGATGATCATCCCCTTCCTCGGAGTGATCGCTCCGATCCTCATCTTGATCGGGACACACCAGATCGTTCGCCGACTCGAACGAGGAACGACTCGACCCTAGCCGGGCCCCTCCGATCGACGCGTCCCCCTCGGGTCGGCTCGGGCGATCGTCCTGTGGGAGGTCGCTGTCCGGCAGGGCCGCGCACCGGCCCACCTGCCGGACGGGCGTCGAGCGCCCCTCCTCGGCAGGGTTAATCTCAAGCTCCTATCATTTCGGGCTGTGTCGACCCCCCGCCGCCCGCCGTCCCGGATCGCGGTTCGTCCTATCCACGAGAATGAATGGGCGGAGTACCGGGAGCTGCGGCTGCGGGCCCTTTCCTCGGACCCGTTGGCGTTCGGTTCCACGCTGCAGCGAGAACAGGCGTTCACGCCCGAGATGTGGAAGGAGCGGATCTCCCGCGGCCGGTCGTCCCTCGCGTCCCTTTCGTGGGTTGCGATGAGTCCCTCGGGACGGTTCATCGGTATGACCGTCGCCGCGGATGTCGAGGGGACCCTCCACTTGTTCGGGATGTGGGTCGACCAGGAAGTTCGAGGGTCCGGGGTCGGCGGCCGGCTGCTCGACGTCGCCCTAGACTGGGTCCGGCGTGCGCACCCCGGCCGCCTCCTCGTCCTTGAGGTGAACCCACGACAGGAAGCGGCGGTGCATCTGTACCATTCCCGAGGGTTTCGGCTCACCGGACGTTCGTCGGACCTCGGGCATACCCCGGGAGAGAGGGTCGTTGAAATGTCCCTGAGCCTCGGATCTTCGGAGACCGCCCACCGGTGAACGAGGGACGACTCGCCTGCGGCGGTCCATAGCGAATCCGACTCCCGTCTCGATGTCGCCTGACTCCCGGCAATCGTCTCGAGGTCCCTTCTGGGTCGGGTGGTGGAGCGACGCCTCTCCCCCTGCGACAGTACCCGTTCAAACCAGCCATTAAATATGGCTGGAACTGGACATGAAACCCTGCTGACAACTGTCTGACAAACAGACCGTGGCCGGCACGGGGAACGTCTCGAGGGACACGCGCTGGGGAGGAACGCTCGATGTATCTTAAGCGGGTCAAGCTCCGCAACTTCAAGTCGTTCGCCGGGGCCACCGAGATCCCGTTCCAGGCCGGCTTCACGGGGGTCGCGGGCCCCAACGGGATGGGCAAGTCGAACATCTCGGACGCGATCCTCTTCGTCCTCGGCCCGACCAGCTCGAAGGCACTGCGGGCGGAGCGCCTCACCCACCTGTTCTTCAACGGAGGCTCCTCCAAGAAGGCTGCCACGGAGTGCGAGGTCTCCCTCGTCTTCGACAATTCAGACAAACTCCTCCCCGTCGACTCGGCGGAGGTCGAGGTCACTCGGTACGTCAAGCTCGCACCCAGCGACCCCGACGGCTACTACTCGTACTTCTACGTGAACGGCAAACGGACGACCCAGACCGAGATCGACTCCATTCTCGCGCACGGTCGGCTGAGCGGAGACGGGTACAACCTGGTCCAGCAGGGCGATGTCAACAAGGTCGTGACGATGGGCCCCGTCCCCCGGCGCGGCCTATTGGAGCGGCTCGCCGGCATCAGCCAGTACGACGAGGAGCTCGAACGGGCGGCTGCGAAGCGGACCGACCTCGATTCGAACCTCGAACGCATTCAGACCCTGCTTGGGGAGATCAAGAACCACCTCGGCGCGCTCGAGAGCCAGCGTCTCCAGGCGATCCAATACAAGGAGTTCCAGCAGGACAAGCGGAAGACCGAGGCCCGACTGGCCCGTGCGGGCCACCGGATCGCGGAGCAGGAGCTCACGACCTGCAAGAAACAGGTCGAAGCGGCCCGCGCCGAGATCGAGCGCCTCCAGACCTCGCGCACCCAACTAACCTCGCGCGACCAGGAGCTCGCGAAAGCGGTCGACGGGGCGGACCGGGAGATCGCCGAGGCTGGCGGCGCTGCCGCGCTCAAGTTCAAGGAGGAGCTGGACGCGAAGAAGATCGCGTACGCGCGCCTCGACCAGAATCTCGCTCACCTGACCGAGAGCTGCGAGGCGCTCGCCCAGCAGGTCGAGGAGCTCACGGCGGCGGTCCGCGCGGACGAGACCGCCCGCGGGAAGCTCGCGACCCAGGACAAGGAGCTTTCGAAGCACCTCGAGGCGCTCTCGGCCCAGGCCGAGGCGAACTCGAAGGAGATCCAGGGCGCGACGGCCCCCGCCGGGAAGTCCCAAGACCGCCTGGCAGCGGCCCGGAAGTCCCAGCTCGAGCTTCAGCGCGAGGCCGACTCCCTTCAGAAGTCCTGGCAGGAGACCGTCCAGCGCCGGGAGGCCGCCAAGGCATCCCTCCAGGCCGCGGAACAACTTCAAGCTCAGGCGGAGGACGACCTTCGGGAGCGGTCGGTCGAGGTCAAGGACCTCGAGCTGCGAATCAAGGAGGCCGGAGGGGGCCGAGGGTCGGGCGAAGCCGCCACGGGGGATCTCCAGAAGGAGCTGCACACCGTCAAAGCGCGCGAACAGTCCCTCACGGCGGAAGCCGAGCGTCTTGCGCGCGAGGTCAGCGAGCTCAACCGCCGATACCTTACACTCGATGCCCGCCTCAAGGCCCGTTCCGAGTCGGGCGGCCGCCCGAACCAACTCGCCGCGGTCGACTTCCTCCTCTCCCAGCGCAACCTGGGGAAGATCTCCGGGATCCGGGGGACGGTCGAAGAGCTCGCCGAGTTCGACCCCAAGTACCGCACCGCGCTCCAAACCGCCGGCGGCAGCCGCTTCCAAGCCCTAGTCGTCGAGACCGATCAGGTCGCGGAGCAGTGTATCCAGTTGCTCCGCCAGGAGAAGCGGGGCCGCGCAACCTTCCTTCCACTCAACAAGATGCTCCCGGCCGACCGCACGGCAAGTCTCTCCTGGTCGCGAAGGGGGCCGGGGCGGCGGGGTTTGCCGTCGACCTCGTTCACTTTGACGAGACCCTCCGGGCCGCCTTCGGCTACGTTTTCGGTGAGACGGTCGTCATGGACGACCTCGCGCACGCTCGAGCCCAGATGGGCGGCGTGCGGCTCGTCACTCTCACCGGCGACCTCATCGAGGCCACGGGCGCGATCTCCGGCGGCTACGTGGACCCTTCGTACCAGGGCCGCGGGGCGGACAGCGCCGTCGAGCTGAAGCGGCTGGGCGACGAGCTGCGCGAGAAGAGCGACGCCGAATCCGCGGCGCGCGTCGAGCTCACGAAGGCCTCCGACCGGATCCGTGTCCTGG
This sequence comes from uncultured Thermoplasmata archaeon, assembly GCA_963842165.1. Classification (GTDB taxonomy): domain Archaea; phylum Thermoplasmatota; class Thermoplasmata; order Lutacidiplasmatales; family UBA184; genus Lutacidiplasma. The sequence goes on from CAWJFK010000025.1 coordinate 63,705, forward strand.
CCGAGGAGCTTTCCAAGCGGTCGATCCAGGACCAGGCCCATCAATCTAACCGCAAGGCGCTCGAGTCCGACCTCGCGGCTTCCCGCGAGCGACTCGCGGCGGCCCGTTCCCGCATCACGACCGCGGAGGCCGAGGCCAAGAAGCTCACTGCCGGCCTGGCCGTGGCGGAAGAGTCGGCGACGAAGCTCGCCGTGTCGCTGACGGAGATCAAGGAGCGCATCGCGAGGGCCCAGGAGCAGTACCCGGGGCAGCTGCCCGAGGCGCTCTCGACCCGCCTCCGGTCGCTCCAGGAGGTCGCCCAGAAGACGGCCGACGAACGTGTGAAGGTCAATGGGGAACTCGAGTCCGCCCGGGCGTCGTTGCAGGCGCTCGTCGCCAACCTCGAGGGCCGGCGCCAGGAACTTGGAAAATCCGAGGCCGCCCTGGCCGCCAAGAAGAAGGAGATCGCGAAGACCCAGGCGGAGGTCAAGGAAGCGCGTTCGGCCCTCGACGCGCTCAAGGCCGTCGAGTCGAAGCAGGGCGACTCCCAGAAGGCCCTCGCCGAGAAGAAGCGGGTCCTCGAGGCCGAGCGGCTCCAGGTCACCGGGAAGCTCGGCGAGGTTCAGGCCAACTTCACCACCCGACAGGGACTCGTCGTCCAGGAGGAAACTCGTCTCGCCCAGGCCGAGGCGAGGTTCCACGAGCTCGAGGAGGCGCTCCGAGAGTTCCCCGAGCCGGAACCCGACGAGAAGCCGGTCCCCGTGGATGAGCTGAAGCGCAAGATCGCCACCCTCACCGAACAGCTAGAGTCGATGGGCTCGGTGAACCTTCGGGCCGTCGAAGAGTACGACGCGGAGAAGGCGCGGCTCGACGACTTCGGCACGGAGGCCTCCCGCCTCACGACCGAGAAGACGGAGCTCGTCGCCCTCGTCGGCGAGATCGAGCGCCGCAAGAAGGAGAAGCTCTCCGAGGTCGTCATCCAGGTCAACACGAACTTCAAGGAGATCTACGGGGAGCTCAGCGCCGGCGGCGAGGGCGAGATCGCCCTCGAGAACCCGGCCGACCCGCTCGCCGGCGGGCTCATCATCAAAGCGCGACCGGTCGGGAAGACCGTCACGCGGCTCGAACAGCTCTCCGGCGGCGAGAAGTCGCTCGCGAGCCTCGCGTTCATCTTCTCGCTCCAGCGATACGACCCGAGCCCGCTCTACGTCTTCGACGAGGTCGACATGTCGTTGGACGGAATGAATGCGGAGTACGTGGGTCGGCTCCTCCGCCACAATGCGGAGCGCGCCCAGTTCATCGTCATCTCGCTCCGGAAAGTGACCCTCAAGTTCGCGCACCACCTGTTCGGCGTGACGATGCGGGGCGACGGCTGCTCCCGCGTGGTCGGGATCCACCTCGAGGACATCCACGATGTGGAGGCGCGCGACGGGGCCCGGGCGGCGGACGCACCCGCGCCGAACGCGCCGTTGGAGGCCCGGTGAGCCTCTCCGCGACCGAGACGCCGACGATCCTCGCCCCCAACGCGGTCCCGCGCGACGCCGCGGAGAAGATGCTGCGCTACCTCGTGTTCCACCGCTCGCTCCTCGGCGAGGCCGAGGACACCTCGGTCCTTCTCGAACGCTACCTCACGCTCGTGGAGAACCTGAAGGAGGGTGTCCATCTCGTCATCACCGACCCGTTCCAAAAGGCCACCGCGCTCCTCTTCGAGCTCGTCATGGACCAAGAGTTCGACCCCTGGGAGATCGACCTGGCCAAGTTCACGCAAGCCTACCTCGACCGCGTCAAGGAGGAGGGCGGGGTCAACTTCGCGATCGCCGGCCGCCTCGTCTACATGGCCTGGAGCATCCTCTACCTCCAGTCGGAGGTCCTCCTGCGCACGCGCGACACGCCTCCCGAGCCTACGGTCGACCCCTCGCTCGATGCCGGAGGAGCGCTATCGGACGACGGCTACCTGCCCCTCATGGAAACGCCCGAGGCGGTCGACGTCACGAGCGCGGTCCTCGGCTCGTCCGCTCCCCCTCCGCTCCTCGAGATGGTCCGCCACCCTGAAACTCGACCGGTCTCCCTCCTCGAGCTCGTCCGGGCGTTCGGGGAGGCCGAGGTGGATGCGCGCCGCTCCCTGCGCATCCAGGAGTTGCGCGAGCGCCTCCGCGAGGAGCAGCGCGCGCCCCCCGAGGTCCTCGTGCACGGTGACGTTCCCGAGACCGACCTCGAGGACACGTGGGAAGCCGCCTCCCATCATCCGGTCGGAGAGCCCTTCCCCCTGCTCAGCCTGTGGAGCCCGTTGACCGGCCGCGACCGCCTGGTCGCGATCTTCCTCGCCCTCCTCTTCCTCTCCCGCGAGCGGTCCGTCGAGCTCAACCAAGAAGTGCTCGGCGAGTCGCCCATCGAGGTCGTCCGGATGACCGAGGTGCGCAGCCGCATCGTGGAGGAGGAGTGAACCATGCCCTCCAAGTTGGACGAGCTCGTGTTCCAGGTCGAGGCCGTACTGTTCGCCAGCGGAAAGCCCCTCAGCGTCAAGGAGCTCACCGACGCCCTCGGCCTCGAGGACTTCCGTGCCGGTCCAGAAGGCCGTCCGCACGCTCGAACAAACGTACGAGAACCGCCAGTCCTCGCTCGAGGGTCCGCGCGCGTCGGCGACCGCTTCGCGCTCCAGCTGAAGGAGGAGTACGTCCCGACCGTCCACGCCGTCACCCCGGTCGAGATGGGGGCGCGCACGGTGAAGGCCCTCACGCTCATCGCCTACCACCAGCCGATCCTCCAAAGTCACCTCGTGCGGATGCTTGGGGACATCGCGTACCGAGGAGGTCCAGCATCTGCGCGGCATGGGTCTCGTCCACACGGAACCCAACGCCTCGACGCTCGAGCTCACGACGACCCGGCGGTTCGCCGAGTACTTCGGCATCCCCTCCTCGCGCCCCGAGGAGATCCGGAAGTACCTCGAAGGCAAGCTCGGGGTCTCGCCGACGATCGTCATCCCGGCGGCCGCCCTGATGGACAACCCGGTGCCGCCGTCGGAGTCGCCCCCCTCGGTCGAAGCTCCTCCCGAACCGATGCCGCCTGACGAGCCCCTACCTCCGGCGTAGGACCGTCGGCCGGCGCCCTTCGCGGGAGCGCCCCCGTGGGACCGGATGGCATCGGGGCCGTCAGGCGAGAGTTTCTGCCGGGACGGGCGGCCGGACGCGGAGCCAGACGATGCGGAAGGCGATCCCGCCGGCAAGGAGCACCAGTCCTACGCCGACCTCGAGGGGGGCGAGGGAGAGCGCGAGCCCTACGCACCCGACGAGCCCGGCGACGATGAGGACGCGGGGGAACATGCGTTGTTCCGGACGCAGGCGAAGCGCGGAGAGGTTCGTCACGACATAGTAGAGCAGCGTGCCGAAGCTAGAGACCGCGATCGCGAGCGTGAAGGGCGCGAAGGCGGACACGAGCGTCGCGACGATCCCCACCGACGAGGACCGCGACCCACGGGTTCTGGCCGGGGCCCAGGTGGGCGAGCGGGCTCGGAAGGTCCGAGCCGCGACCCATGGCGAACGCCACGCGGGAGACCCCGAGCAGGTCGGAGAGCCCTTCATTGAAGGTCGTCGAAAGGGCCCCGGCGACCGACGAGCACGACCCCGACCGCGCTCCCGGCCGCGACCATCGTCGCCTCCAGCGGTGAGCCGGACTGCGACAGCCGGGTCGCCCCGAGGACGCCGACCGCCACCGACGGCGACGAGAAGGTAGAGGACGGTCGCGCTCCCGAGCGCCACACCGGTCGCCCGCGGGATGGTCCGTCGGGGGTCCTTGACCTCCTCCACGAGGGTCGCGACCCGGCTGTAACCGGTGTAGGCGAAGAACAGGAGGGCGGTGGCCTGCAGGATCCCGAGGACCCCGGCGGGCGCGAGCGGAACGAAGTTGCTCGGACGGACCGAGGGGAGCGCGAGGACGAACACCGAGAGGAGCGTGAGCACCGAGAACACGACCACTACTTCGGTCACCCGGACCGACCGACGGATCCCGAGCGCGTTCAGCATCGTCATGCTGAGGGCCGCGGCGACGGCGATCGCGCGGGTCGGCACGCCGGGCCACACCGCCGAGAGGTACTCGCCGAACGCGAGCGCGATCGCTCCGGGGCCGACCGTGTTGGCGACGAGGAACATCCACCCCGCGGAGTAACCCCACCAGGGTCCGAGCATCCGGCGCCCGAACTCGTACGTTCCGCCGGTCCTCGGCAGCACGGCCGCGAGCTGGGCCGACGACAGGGCGTTGCAGAGAGCGACGAAGGCGGCGAGGGCGAGCGCAATGAGGAGCGCCGGGCCCGCGATGCCCGGCCGCCGGCGCGATGACCGCAAAGATACCGGCCCCGAGGATCGCCGCCAGACCCGTGCTGACCGCAGCGAAGAACCCGAGCTGCGGACGTAGGGTCGATCCCGGTGGGATCGCCACTACGGCCTCGCTCGAAGATCGACCCACCGCGAGGTCGCGCGCCGACCCGAACGGTCCCGACCCGAACCGCACCACCCGGGGGGTTGGTGGAAGGGCCTCACGGCGGCCGGGGAACGGGGTGTCGACCTTAAAGGAGAGGGCGCCGAAGCGCGTCGACGGCCCGGCCCACGCATGGGTCGGAGGGGTCGGCGCGGCCGGGGCCTACAGCGCACCGCAACGGGGGCACCGAACCGGCTCGGCCGGGCGGACCGAGCCGCAGTACGGGCACAGGAACGTAGCGCTCGTTTGGCCGACGGTCGCCGGCGCGGGCGGCGGCAACCCGTAGACGCTGGGCGGAGGCGGGGGTGCGACCCCGTAGGTCGTGCCCGGGGGCCCGAACGCGGGCGCCGGTGGAGGCTGGCCACCCCGGGCGGGCCACGCGAAGACGAGGATGAGGAGCACCGCGAGGAGGACCGCGAGCCCGAGGATCACGTAGATCGCGACCGCCGGGATGGGTGCGTTCGACGTCGCTCGGGATGCCCGGGAGGGGGCCCGTGTACTGGAAGGATGTGATGGTCGCGTTCTCGTCGGCCGCCAAGAACCGGAGAGCGTTGAGGCCGCCCCATCCGGTCGTGGCGTCCCAGCCGGAGCCGGCCGAGAACACGTAGTTCTGGCCCACGGTCACGTCGAGGAAAGGGCTCGCCGAGCCGGGGTGGGCCGTGTAAAAGCTGGCGACCCGGTAGATCTCGGGGTCCAGGTACCCGAACCCCAAGTCCTGCCCGGACCGATTCTCGACCGCGATGACGTCGGCGAGGAGACCCGCGAACACGGGCGCGGCGACGCTCGTCCCCTCGAGCACGGTGAAGTAGACATTCTCCGACGCGTCCGCGTAGACGTAGGCGATCGTCGCGTTCGCCGGGAACGCGACGTCCGGGCCGGCGCGTCCGAGCGCCGACGCCCCCTGCTCCGCCGACGCCGCCGAGATCGGTGGCTGGGCCGCCGAGTGAAGTTGCCAGTACGGTTCCGGGAAGACCGTGCTGAGTCCCCCCTCGCTCCCGGCGCACGTGGTCGGGCAGCCGGTCGTGTCCCACCACGCGGAGACCACACTGAAACCGGTGGAGTTCGCATCGAACGAGATGTTGAGGGACGTCCCGTTCCAGGTGGTCGTGGCCGTGCCGTTGAGCTGGATCGAGGTGCCCCCGACCGAGATGGAACCGCTGGAGTTGAACGCCGCGGACGCCGGCCAGAACCGGCCACTGACCCTCCCCGCGACCGGTGTCCGCATTGGGGGCGTTCCCCTGGTCCCCACTCGCCATTACCATCGTGACCCCGGTGGCCGCCGCCTCGGTGAGGCCCGCATTCCAGGCCGAGTCGTTGAGGTCGGGGAGTCCGAACGACCCGCTGATGACGCCCAAGCGGGCCGGCGAGTAGGGAAAGGCCAGCGCCGCCTGGAGGTCGACCGCGAAGTCGTCGGCGAGGTCACTGACCGGAGCGTTCCCCGCGAGCAGACTGCCCGCGAAGTAGAAATTGTACAGCGCGGCGCCCGGCGCGAGGCTCCCGGCCATCTCGAGGTCGAGCGAATTCTCGAACTCGTCGAGGCTCGAGTCGTCCAGCGTCCCGAACGAAGCGGGCGACGGAGGACTGATCCCACCTACGCTCACGGAGACCCCCGAGGGGATGGACTGGGGCCAGGACCGCGGAAAACTGTCGTTGAAGTACTGCTGCACGACGGTCGGATCCCATCCGGGCAGGTTCTGGTTCGTCGACTCGTTGTATCCGCTCGCCAACAGTGTCGCGATCGCTACGTGGGTCGGGAAGGTCTCGTTGGCCCCGACCGTTCCGCCAGGGAACAAGCCGGCCGCGCCGTAAGCTTGGGTAAAGTCCGAGCCGACGAACCACTCGTTGCTGGTGTTCGATAGGACGAACTCCGGGGCGTGGCCCCGGCCGGATGCACCGCCGCGTGCTGGACCGCCAAGGAAAGGTAGGGATTGGCCCCGTCACTGAGGCCGCCGATGCCGACCACCTGACCGGCGAGGGAGGGCGGCAGCGAGGGGCTGCCTACCGCCGTGTACAGCGGAACCCTGCCCTCGGAGCCGTAGGTGACGAGGGAGATCCCGAAGAGGCGCTCGACCGAGCTCGCGGGGAGTACGGCCGATACGACCGCGTGCGACCCCGACACCGAAACATCGGTCGCCCCCGCGAGTCGTAGCGTCCCGGTAACGGTCCCGACGCTCGAGGGAAGCGGTCCGAAATCGCTCTCGAACTGGGAGGCGGTGAGGAAATGGCGGTAGAGCGGGGACGCCGGATCCTGGACGGCGGCAAGGAATCGCGCGAGCTCCCCGGAATTCGCGTACGGGAGGGTGAGCGCAATGGAGAGTTCTGTGGCCGGCGGTAACGGTCGAACCGTGGCGTGAGGCGAGAGCGCCAGCTGGTCGGTGACCAGCGGAACCGGGACCGCACGGCCCGTGACGTGGGTGCCGGCGACGTACTTCGCTGACCGCCGAACTGCTCAGAACGAGCAGCAGTGACACGGCCGCGATGAGCCCGAGCGCTCCGCCTCGCATCCCGTCAACCTAGTCGGGCTCCCCTAATCAACGTGACCCGCTCGCGCCCGCTTCGAGACAATCCTTTAGAGTCGGTCGCCCTCGCGGACGCGATGGCGCGCGTCGGCCCGACCCCGGCGGACGGGTGCGTGTTCTGCAGCATCGCCGCGCGCACCGCCCCGGTGTACGTCGTCTATGAAGATGAGGCGACCATGGCCTTCCTGGACCTCTTCCCGTTCACCCGGGGGCATCTGTTGGTGGTGCCGAAGCATCACGGGGAACGGTTGACCGACCTGCCCTTCACCTCCCAGACCGCGCTCCTCCGAACCCTCGACACGATGTGCCGACGCGCCGAGCGGCTGACCCCCGACTACAACCTGGCGCTCAACGCCGGGGCGGCCGCGGGCCAGATCATCTTCCACGTCCACTTCCACATCATCCCTCGGTACGGGGAGGCGAATCCGTTCCATCCGGCCAGCCGCGTCCGGTTGCCGGAAGCGGAGGCCCAGGCGCTCATCGCCGAGCTCTCGCGCCCGTGAGGGAAGATGGGATCTCGAACTCGGCCGCCGGCCGTTGCGGGCCAGTTCTACCCCGAAAGTGGGGCGGAGCTCGCGCGGGCGGTCGAGGAGTGCTTCCGCTCGCCTCGCGGTCCGGGCGAGCTGCCGGTTCACCACCGGAGCCCGGAGCGTAGGATCCGGGCGGCGATCGTCCCGCACGCGGGCTACGAGTTCTCCGGCCCGATCGCGGCCCTCGCCTACGCGCAGGTCGCTGCGGAGCGACCCCCGGAGTCCGTTCTCGTGCTCGGCGTCGACCACCACGGGGCCGGGGAAGGGCCGGCACTCTCCGACGTCCCCTGGATGACCCCCCTGGGCCCGACCCCGATCGACGAGACGCTCCGGAAAGCCCTGACCCATCCGCCGGTCGCCGTCGACGAGGCAGCCCACGCCCTCGAGCACTCGATCGAGGTCCAGCTCCCCTTCCTCGAGTACGTCCTGCCCCACCCGCGCTTCGTCCCCCTCCAGGTCCCGTTCGATACGCTCCCCGAGCTGGAACGAACGGCCCGGGTCGTCGCCGATGCGGTCCGCGGACGCGACACCCTCCTCATCGCGTCGACCGACTTCTCGCATTACGTGCCGGCGTCCACCGCCCAGCGGCTCGACCGTTTGGCGATCGAGACCATCCTCTCTCGGAACGCGACGGCCCTGTACGAGACGGTGGCCGAGAACGACATCTCGATGTGTGGGATCGCGCCCACTACGGTGCTCCTGTCGGCCCTGGCGGGGGAGCCGCTCTCGGCCCGACTCCTCCGTTGGGGGCACTCCGGCGAGGCCGTCGCGATGCGGGATGTGGTCGGGTACGCCGCTCTCCTGCTCGAGGCTCCTTCCTCGGCCCCGCCCCCCGTTAAATAGCGGGCTCGGCTCGGCGCCCCCGGCCCGCATGATCCTCTCGGATGCGAAGATCCGCGCGGAGATGGAGCGGGGCCGCATCGTCATTCGGCCCTTCCGCGAGGACTGCCTCGGAACGAACTCGTACGACGTCCACCTCGGCCCCTTCCTCTCAGTCTATCGGGGGGGCGCCCTGGACGCCCGTCGCCCGAACCCGTCCGGGAGTTCCGCATCCCCCCCTCTGGCTACGTCCTCGTCCCCGGCCAGCTCTACCTCGGAGTGACCGAGGAGTACACCGAGACCCACGGGTTCGTCCCCTTCCTCGAGGGCAAATCGAGCCTCGGGCGCCTCGGGGTCGACATCCACTCCACGGCCGGGAAAGGGGACGAAGGGTTCTGCAACTACTGGACGCTCGAGATGAGCGTGAAGATCCCGGTCCGTATCTACGCGGGGATGCCGGTCGGACAGCTGATCTATTTCGAGATCTCCGGACGGATCGACCACAGTTACTCCCACAAGCGGTCGGCCAAGTACCGGAAGGTCTCCCCTCACCCGATGCCGTCCCGGATGCACCTCAACTTCCGGAACCGTCGGCGCGCCGTGGAGCCGCGGCCGCCCGCCGGTGAACGCCGGTCCCGCGAGCTCACCCCGTAGGCGAAGGGCGCCCGACGAGGTAGAAGGCCGGTCGACCGGGTCGGGCGCGATCCCGCCGACCCTTCGGGTCGTGGGGCGCCGCCTCGGATTCCGGATAGACGGCGACCGACCGGAAACCGAACCGTCGGACGAGGTACCCCTCCGCGGCACGGAGCGTCGCCGCTTCGTCGATCGGTGGCCCTTCCCGAATGGGCTCGGACCGGAGGAGGGGCACGACCCGCTCAACGTACTTCGGGATCTCGGCCCGATGGGACGAGAGGTCGGGATGGTCCTTGGCCCGGACCATGATATCCCGGACCGTCGGCGTCTCCTTCCGGTCGACCCCTTCACGGAGCCACGATTCGAGCGTCGCCTTCCAGGGGTCGGCCACGTAGAAGGTCAGCTCCCCGGCGGTCGGCTCCCCCCGGCCTTCGGAGGCCCGAAGAACGGCCCGGAGGTCGTCCTCGACCTGGTCCAGGAAGGTCTCCCGCATCTCCGCGCCGAGCGAGCGCGCGAATTCGTCGGGCCCGGGAAGGAGGGTCTGCGCGACGAGGCCCGGGAAGCGCCCCTCTCCGAGCTCTTCGGCCAGGTGCGGAGTGATAGGGGAGAGGAAGAGGGTCCACGCGCGGACGACCCGTGCCGTCGCTCGTCCCGGGGCACCGCCTCGGGCGTAGTACCGCCGGAGGAGGCTCGGCACTTCGACGTAGAGGATCTCTGCGGCGCGGCGGAGGTCGGTGCCCTCGAACGATGCCCGGGCCCGTCGCACCCAGTCGTGCGTGCGCGAGAGGAGCCAGCCGGCCAGCTCCGGCGGCCCGTCCGCCGTGCCGGCCGCTTCGCGCACGAGACGCTCGATGTCCGAGAGTCGCGCGCGGGCTGCATCCACTCCGGCCGGTTCGAACTCGAAGTCCTGGGAGGGAGACGCGGCCGAGACGTAGTAGAGCCGGAGGGCGTCGGGGCCCCACTGCTCCATCGCCTGGTCCGTCGGAGGGGCCCGTCGCTTGCCCGAGGCCTCCTTCTTCGAGATCTTCTCCCCCGCGGGTCCCGTGACCCACCCATGGACGTAGATCCCCCGCGGGCGGAGTTCCGGCGGCAGGAGTCGCGCGTGCGTGTAGAGGAAGACGGGGAAATGGACCCGCTTGTGCTCCTTTCCCCCGACGTTGAAGTCGAGCGGATACCAGGTACAGGAACTCGGCTCGAACCTCTTCTTGCAGGGCGCGGTCGACTTTCGGTTCGCCTTCCCCGCGCCCTCGGAAGACGTAGTCGAAGAAGGCGTCGGTCAGTTCCTCCGGTCGCACCCGGCCGTCGCGACGAACCGGCGCACGACGAAGTACGCCATGTAGAAGGTCGAGTCCGCGATCGGTTCGATCACCCACTCGGGGTCGAGGGGGAATCGCGTGCCGAGCCACACCCCCTTGCGGGTGCAGGGGCGGTCGCCGAACCAGTCGAGGATCGAGGGGAGTTCCCGGCCGTACTCCTCGGGCCAAGTGGTGACCCGCTTGGCGAGGGCTTGGGTCTCCGCCTTCCAGGCGGGATCGCTGTAGTGGAGGAACCACTGCTCCGGTACCCGACGGATGACGACCGCGTGCCCGTTCCGGCAGATGACCGGTCGGTCGAACTCCTGGAGCTCGAAGCTCGAGCCGGTCGCGCGGAGCTGCCCGGCCGACCTCCTCCCGGGCCTGCTTCACGGGGAGGTGGTTGAGGGAGGGGACGATCATTCGTCCCCGCACGAATTCCAGGCGGTAGAGACGCTCCGTCGCAGCGTCGATCGCGGACGGGTCCACCGCCCGGCCCTTTCCCACGGCCCGCAGGGCCCGCTCGGCGGGCGGGCCTCCTCCCGCACGGAGATCCTCCTCGGAGGCGGTCAGCGCCTCGCCGGGGTCGATCTCGATGAGCAGCGGTGGTTCGCCGAGTCGGGTCCGGATTTCGGACGGGAGGTTCGCCAGGGCGGCGAAATCGGCCGGCGCGTGCGCCGGCACCGACATCACGACGCCCGTGCCCACGGACGGATTGACGATCGAGCTCTCGAGGATCGGGACCCGAACTCCTCGCAGCGGGACGACGACCTCTCGACCGACGAGCTCCCCGGAGGGGACCTCGTGTCCGATCCGGCCCCCGTGCTGCTCGACCATCCGTTCCGCGCCGGGTCGTGCGAGAAGATACATGCCGGATTCGTGATGCCAGACGACGAGGGTCTCTCCCGGAGCGACCCAGACGTTCGTGACACCGAAGACCGTCTCCGGTCGGAGGGTCGCCGCCAGCAAGGTTCGTCCGTCGTCGAGCCGGAAGGGCACCGTCGTGAACCGGACCGTCTCCGCGTCACCCCCGGATTGCAGGTCGGTCTCCGAAGGGTCGACCGCGACCGGTCCGCAGACCGGGCAGACGGAGGAGAAGTAGCTCCCCCGGACCAGCGCACCGGCCTCGTGGAGGGCGTGGAACTGCCAGCGGATGAACGCGCGGTAGTCCTCGTCGACCGTCGTGAGGAAGGTGGACTCGTCGATGAGGGCACCGAACCGCCGAAAGACCCGCAGGTACTGCCGGCCGAGGAAGCGGGCCGCCTCCTCCGGGTCTTCGAGCTGGGCTCGGGTCGCCGCGTCCACGCCCCGCTCTTCCAACCCCGCGAGGATCGTCGGGTCGCCGTCCTTCAGCCGCCGAGACCAGGTCACCGCGGGTAGCCCGGACGCATGCACTCCGAACGGGAACAACACTTCCTCGCCGAGCATCCGATGGTACCGGTGCAGCGGGTCCGCGTAGGCGTACCCCCGCAAATGGCCCACGTGGAGGAACCCGCTCGGTCCTGGGTACGCGACAAGCGCGTAGAATTTTCCGTGGCCCGGGACCCGTCGTCCCCGGGCCAGACCCGCGCCCGCCCAGGCTTCCTGCCAGTGGGCGTCTCGGGACGGGTCCATCGTCCTCCTTCGACACGAGGACCGTATTTGAGGGGTCGTGGGGAGCGGCGGAGCGCGGCCGCAGCAACCGCCTTTAGCGCCGGTGGCGAGTGACCGGGCGATGCGGATCAATGAGGTCTTCCACTCCTTGCAGGGGGAAGGGCCGCTCACGGGCGTCCGGACCACATTCATCCGGACCGCCCGGTGCAACCTTCGGTGCTCCTGGTGCGACACGACCTACTCCTTCGGCCCGGGCCAGGAACGGTCGATCGCTTCGCTGCTGGGAGAGGTGACGCGGCATCGGACGCGGAACGTCTGTCTCACCGGTGGGGAACCGCTCCTCCAGCGGGAATCGGTCGAGCTGGTGCGCCGTCTCTCCGAGCGGGGGATCACGACGGTGATCGAGACCGGGGGCTCCCTCGACGTCGGACCGTACCTGGCCTACCCGAACGTGGTCCTGAGCGTGGACGTCAAGTGCCCGAGCTCGCACATGCACGGCCGAAACCGGTGGGAGAACCTTCCGCTCCTCCGGGCCTCGGACGTGCTCAAGTTCGTGATCGGAGACCGAACCGACTACGCGTTTGCGAAGTCGGTGCTGCGCCGATACCACGGCCCTGCCGTCGGTGGTGTTCCAGCCGGTCTGGGGCTCGAACGCCGGCCAGCTCGCCGATTGGGTCCTCGCGGACCGGCTGGACGTCCGGGTCATGCTCCAGGAGCACAAGGTTCTCTGGGGCGACACCCCCGGACGGTAGGTCGGTCCGCCCGGCGTGCGAGCGGCGCTCGCGATAGCCTAAAGAGGGGCCTCCCCCCGTCCGCCCTCTCGGCGATGTCGGGAGATCCCACGCGTTCTCACCACTCGATGATCGGGGAGGACTTCCCGTTCGGAAAAGCCCGCGGGATGGTCTTCCCGCGGATCGTCCTCGTCGGCCACGGCGTGATCTCCGACCTCGGCTCGACGTGCCACCAGTTCGGCTTCCAGAAGCAGGGGGTCGTGATCACCGGCCCTCGGACCGCCGAGCTCGCCGGGAACCGCGCAGACGGTCATCCTGCGCGAAGCCGGCTTTGAGGTCACGACGCTCATCGCGCAAGAGGCGACCGAGGAGGAGGTCGCGCGCATGGAGCGCGAGACCCGAGCACTCGGCGCCCGCTTCCTCGTCGGCGTCGGCGGAGGGAGCAAGATCGACATCACCAAGGTCGTGGCGTCGCGCCTCCAGATCCCGTTCGTGAGCCTGCCCACCTCGGCCGCCCACGACGGGATCTCCTCCCCGCGCGCGTCCATCCACGGCGTGGAGCGGACCGTCAGCACCGAGGCGGCGGTCCCCTTGGGCGTCATCGCCGACACCGAGCTCATCGTCAAGGCCCCGTTCCGCCTCCTGGCCTCGGGGTGCGCGGACGTCATCTCGAACGTCACGGCGGTCCTCGACTGGCGCCTCGCGGTCCGCCTGCGCAGCGAGGAGTACTCGAGCACCGCCGCGACCCTGAGCGAGTACGCCGCCCAGGAGATCATGGACCACGCCTCATCGATCAAGCCCAATCTCGAGGAGTCGGTGTGGATCGCGATCCGACCCATCCTCGTCGCGGGGATCGCGATGAGCGTCGCGGGTTCCTCGCGGCCCTGCTCCGGCAGCGAGCACCTGTTCAGTCATGCGCTCGACCGAGTCAGCGAACACCCCAGCCTGCACGGCGAGCAGTGCGGCGTCGGGGCGATCATGATGATGTACCTACACGGCGGCGACTGGCATCGGATCAAGAACGCCCTCCACACCATCGGGGCTCCCACCACGGCCCGGGAGCTCGGGGTCCGCCCGGAGGAGATCGTCAAGGCGCTGGTCTTGGCGCACTCGATCCGGCCGGAACGCTACACGATCCTCGGTGACAACGGTCTCAGCCGCGAGGCAGCCGAGCGGCTGGCCAACGTCACGGGAGTTCTGGGTTAACATGGCGGAGATCACGCTGCTGGCGATCGCGGAGTCGCAGGAAGGGTTCGAATTCGTCTACGAGGGCGGGGCACCGGTCTGCCGCACCTGCCCGTACCGGCACGCCTGCCTCACCCTGGACGTAGGCCGCCGGTACCAGGTCACCAAGGTGCGGAGCGTCAAGCACCCGTGCGCCCTGCAGGAGACCGACGCCCACGTCGTCGAGGTCAAGGCGGTCCCCCGAGCGCTGGTGGTCGAGGCCCGGAGCGCGGTGGTCGGAAGCTCCGTCGAGGTCGGCCGCTACCAGTGCCGCCGGCTCGACTGCCCCAACTGGTGGGTCTGTGCGGGACCGGGCCTCCCACCCAAGCAGCGGTACCGCATCGAACGGGTCGACCCCGGCCCGGCCGAGTGCCTCATCGGCCGAACCTTGAAACGGGTGGACGCGGTCTAGACGCCGATGCGGGGCTGTGGGGTAGCTACGGACCGGAGGCGCGCACCTCCGTCCGCTCTATTGGTCCATCCTTCGAGCTTTGGGAGCTCGGGACCCCGATTCAAATTCGGGCAGCCCCATGCGGCGCGCGGCCGCGCCGTCCGGTCGGTCGAGCGTGCGCTCGGGGTCGAGGGCTTCTGACGACGGAGCCCAGGCCCGGAGGAGTCCCTCCGTGACGCCCGTTCGGGTCGCGGCTGTCGTCACGGCTCACGACCGCCGGAAGTTCCTCCCCTTCGCCGTGCGCTCGGCGCTCGATGGCGGGGCGGACGAGGTCATCGTGGTCCGCAACTTCTCCGGACCGATCGACGGGTGCGAAGGTCGCTACCCGCGACGTCCCGTGCGCGACGCCGGACACGAACGAGAAGGAGGGGCGCGGCCTCGAGGTGAGCCAGGCGGACGTCGTCGGCTTCCTGGACGACGACGACCTGTGGGCCCCGGAGAAGGTTCCCCAGGTGCGCACGCTCTTCGGGGGCGACCCCGAGCTCATCTACTTCTGCCATGCCCAACGACCGATCGACTCGGAGGGCCAGCCCGTCACGGCGAGCCACCGCGAGCTGGCCGACAAGCATCCCGAACGATTCGGTGCGTGGGGCGGCTCCGATTTCGAGAGCCTCGTGACCACGATCTGGCCCGGCAACAACTCCTCCACCGTCGTGCGCCGCACGTGGGCCGCTGAGTGGATCCCCGCGTTCCGAGAGGCCGGATGGTCCGCGGACATCTTCTGGCTGGTGGCCGCGCTCCTCAGCCATCGCCCGGTCGTCATCGGACCGGACCCTCTGACGCTGCTTCGCCTCCATGACGCCAACATGTCCCAGACGCGAGGCTCCACGCGGGAGCAGTTCCGATCCCGCCACGGGACGACCTGCGAACGGTTCGCCCGCTCGAACGGCACCCTGGCGCGGCTCGCGAGCGAGCGCCTGGGGCCGTCCGCGCCGATGACCACGTACCTCGCCGAGAAGACCGAAGCCTACCGCTTCTTTGCCGACCTCGAGGGGGGCCGTCGGCCCCGTCGGGCCGCCGCGCGGGCCCTCACCCACCACGCGGGACGCCGGGACCGGGGAGTGCTTGCTGCGGCGCTCGCGACCCTGGTAAGTCCCGAGCTCGCACGTCGGCTCCTCTACCGGTCGAGCCTCCGACGGTGGAACCTCGTCTGACCGGCGGACCACGAGGGCTTTAACGGGCACCCGAATGGCGCGCTCCGTGCCCACGATCGGCGTCACCGGCTCCTCCGGGTTCATCGGGGGCGCCCTCGTTCCCCGGCTCGCGGCCCAGGGGTACTCCCTCGTCCTGATCGACAATCATACCGGCCCCGTCCGGGTCGACTACCCCCAATGGCCGGTCCAGGAGCTCGACTTCGCGAGCCCGGAAGCGCTCCGTCTCCTCTCCGAATGCGACGTGGTGCTCCACCTGGGGGCCGCCTCCGGGGTCGTGCTCTGCGCCAACGACCCCGAGGGGACCGCGCGGGTCAACGTCGCGGGGACCCAACGATTGGTCGATCAGTGTCGGGGGCGGCACATCCCGCTGGTCTTCGCGAGCAGCTTCGCGGTCGTGGGCCATCCCGCCCACCTACCCGTTACCGAGGACACGCCCGCTCGCCCCACGCACGAGTACGCGCGCCAGAAGGCCGAGGGCGAGAGGATCGTGTTCGGACCGGACACGGGCCGGACCGCCCCTGGCGTGGTCCTCCGGATGAGCAACGTCTACGGGTCGTACTCGGCCAACGGCCGGACGATCGGCAAGGGCAACGTGATCAACCTGTTTGCCCAACAGGCTCTCACGGGACACCTCTCGGTGAACTCCCCCGGGACCCAGCGACGCAACTTCGTCCACATCCAGGACGTCCTCGCCCACTGGCTGGCGTCCGCCCGTTTCGTCCGGGCCCACCCGGAGCCGTCGACCTACCTGTTCAACTGCGCGAGCGACGAGGCCTACTCCGTGCTCGAGATCGCCGACAAGTTCGTCCGACTGTGGAAGGAGACGAAGCCGGGCGCTCCCGACCTTCGCGTCGATATCGTGCCGAACCCCCGGGCCGCTATCGAGCTCGTCGATCCGGAGTTCTCCGTCACCCGGGAGCGGACCGCCCGCCTTCTCGGGATCCACGGGGGCCACCGAGTGGACGAGACGATTCGGGACCTGCTTCGGGCCCCGGCGGCGGGGTAGGACGCCCATGGCCCACCCCTCGTCGGGCGCCGGAGGAACGGGCGACCCCGACCCCTCGGCCCCTTGGTTCGCCGTGACGATGACCGTCCGGAACAACATCGGCACGATCGGCGAATCCCTGGCGACGATCCTCCCGCTCCGACCCGCCGGTGGCGAGCTCGTCATCGTGGACGCGGAATCGACCGACGGAACCAAGGAGTTCCTCGACCGCACCGCGCAGACCTCGCCCGAACTGACCGTCGTCTCGCGACGGTGCAATCGCGGGGTCGGCCGGAACCTGGCCGTTGCGACCTCCCGCGCGCCGCTCGTGCTGACGCAGGTGGACGGGGACAACCGCTATGCTCCCGGGGTCTTCGTGACCGTGGCCGAGCGGCTCCGCTCCCGACTCCCGGTGGGGCTCATCTTCACGGTCGGCGCCGCGGACCAGGATCCCTCGTCGACCCGCTTCTACGCCTGGCGGCGCGAGGCGTTCGACCGGGCGGGAGGCTACCCGGACACCCAAGAACGGGAGGACCCCCCCCTCCTCCTGCGGGCCTTCCGGGCGGGCTTCGGAGTGGAGCGATGCCTCCTGCCCCGCGTCGCGGAGGACTTGAAACCTCGACCCGCGGGATTCGCCCCGAACGTGGGCCCGTGGCGTCGGAGCGGTCACACCATGTGGGCCGCGCGGAAGTTCCGGGTCATGGGATACCGATACCGAGAGTACGCGCGCCTTCTCACGCTCACCCGCCGGACGACCGCTCGGTTCGGCGCCGGGCTCACGTTGGGCGCGGTCGCGTACGTTCAGGGGGCCCTGCACGGGGACGGACGGGAGGTCCTCGAGCGGAACGACGCCGCGTCCACGGCACCGATGCCCCCCGGGTCCCGTCGTCGGGTGCGAGGGGACCTCCGTAAGCCCCGGTGGGCTTTCGCCCGAGGGAGGAACGAAATGGCCGAAGCGCCCGACACCGAGAACCCGGCCGCCGCCCCGGCGAGCGCCCGCATCGCGTCCGCCCAGATCTTCTGCGACAGCTGCCGCCGGGAGACCCCCACCGGGTGCTTCGGGTCCTCCCCGGGCGGGCGGGGAGCGGAGCGGTCCGTGGGATCGCCCGGTGCAAGGAGTGCCGGTTGACGCACCCGTTCGAATCGAAGCCCGAGGCGACGGTGGACGTTCGCGTCGTCGTCTCGGAGTTCGACCGGTCGACCCGGTCTGTGGTCCCCTTTCCCCGGCACCGCCGGCTCCTCGTGGGTTCGGGACTTCCCTCCATGGAGCCGTCCCTCCGCGTTCGGCGCATCGACCTCAAGGACGGTCGACCGGGCGACCGAAGCTCGGACCGAGGAGATCGGGACCCTCTGGGTCACTCGCGAGTCCCCTCCGTCGGTGAAGGTGTCGATCGTGACCGGGCGGTTGACCCGCACCACGCGGCTCCCCTACGCGCCGGGGACGAGGTTCGAGGTGGGGGCGCCGGTCGTGGTCGAGAACCGGCCGCTCTGGATCGCCGCCGTCCGCGCTCGCGGACACACGTGGCGGATGCGGGGGGATGTCTTCCCGGCCGAGGAGGTCGAGAGGGTCTACGTCCGCCGGACCGAGATGCCGCCCGCCGGCAGCAGCGACTGGAGCAGCGAGCGGGAGACTCCGAGGGATTCGGCGAGCGCCCGTTCGACCGTCGCCCGCTCCCGTTCCTCGCCCGGCAGCAGGACCGTCCGGACCTCCCCGCGCGACTGAACGGCGGGCTCGGGAGCCGCGGTCCATCGTTCGGCCCCCTCGTACCGGATCGTTCCGACCGCGATCTCGAGCGGAACATCCCGCACGAAGTTCTTCGTTCCGTGGATCACCCACGCCCCGCGGGGGACGAACTCACCCGAAGCCGCCGCCTTCGACACCTGGTCGGGCGTGACCCAGAACGCGGTCGCCGACGCGAGCCCGGCCCGCCAGGCCTTCGAGTAGGAGACCGCCCACTGCGCCGCTTCGCGCAGGGTCGCCTCCCCGACCGTGGTCGGCGCCGTCGGTCGCTTGACGATGACGCTCGCGGCGCCGTGCAGGTCGGCGTGGAAGTAGTAGTCGCCGTCCTTGAGGTTCCGGCGGACAACGAGGTCGTTGGACGGCGCATCCCGTCCTGCGATGACGACCGCGCCCTCGGAGCTGATGAACCAGCGGAACTTTTCGAACCAGAACGGCTTCTTCGCGGACCCCGGAGAGCCCGAGGGTCCGGTCGCATTCGACCCGCGGGCGGGAGCCGGAGCGACCGTCCGGGCGGCCGTCTCCGCGAGCGCCGCGCGCGCCCCCGTCAGCTTGGCCGCGCGTCGCTTCGCCTCTTCGAAGAGATTCTGGGCGGATTCCCGCGGCGATTCCGTGATCCCGAGGACGACCGTACGGCCTCCCAGGTCGACCTGGATCTCGCGCTCGGTCGTTCCCGCGGTCCGGGCCCGGTCCACCGCCGCCTGGGCTTCCTCATAGTGCGCGAGGATCACCTCGGCCCCCGCCTGCAGCCCCGCGACTTCGGCCGTGAGTTCCTCGATCGCTCGGGTCTGCCGCTCGAGCAGGCGCTCGATCTCCTTTCGTTCGGAGCTCGCCTCCGCTTCGCGCGCGGTCGGAGGGACCGGAACGACCGCCCGGAAATACTCGCGGGCCGCCTCGGAGAATGTAGCGCGTCGTTCCTCGGTGACGCCGACCACCGATTCCCACCGTCGGGAGTGATACGGGGTCGCATCGACCGGGACCCCGTCTCGGGAGCACAGGAACCCCGCGGGACGGTCCCCGAGCTCCCCTCGAAGCTCCGCGAGCACGGTGTGAAGCGAGTGCGCTCGCTGGGCCGGCGCCGCGGCGGACGGCGCGGCGCCGTCCACCTCCATCCGGGCGACCAGTTCCTCGGCCAGAGTCCCCCCGAGTCCCAGGCGGGCGGCGAGCGTGCTGGTCAGGTCGGTGCGCGACCGGGAGAGGATCTCCTCGATGCCCGATTCCGGGAGTTCCCAGGGGTCGGCGCGCACGGGAGGTCGGGCGTACTCCGCTCCGACGCGCACCAGCCGATGCGCCCATCGACGCGAGAACGCGACGGCGGCGATCTTGCCTCCGAGGGCGACCGTCACGTTGCCGCTGCCGAACATCTCGAGCGACAGCAGCAGCTCGGAGGACGTGTCGCCCCGGGTGAACCCGATCTCGAGGAAGCGTTCCCCCGCCGGCTCGGCGATCCGGTCGATCGTCGCGCCGGTCAGGAGCCGACGCAGTTCTCGCGCAAATGGAGAGAGCTCCTCGGAGCGCTCGGAGCCGAACGGAAGGAGCGCGGCGTATCGGCCGGGCACGAGGAGAAGTTCGCGACGGCCCTCGCCCCGAGCGCGGAGAGCGAGCGACCAGCCGCCTTCGGCGAGGTCGAACGCCTTGTCGACGTGCGTGCGGTCGAGGGCGCGCACCTCGCGGACCACGGCCAGTGTGTCGAGGGCCGTGAACCGGTCCTTCGTGGTCGGCCCGCCTGCCATCGCCCGCACCTCGGCCGGGTCCGGCGACCCGCCGCCACGCATTAAGAGTATGTCGTCCTGGGCGGCCTCGTGCCGGACGCCGACCGCAGGTCGTCGCGCGAGTGGCGCGAAGCGGCCCGTTCCTTCGCGGCGACCGAGGTCCGTCCGGTCGCGAGCGCGATCGACCGCGACGACCGGATCCCGTCGCGAGTGATCCAGGGCCTCGGGTCTGCCCGCTTCACCGCGCTCGGACTTCCGAGGGAGTGGGGAGGGGAGGCCGCCGACACCGCTTCGGTGTGCGCAGTGCTCGAGGAGCTGGCGGCGGCGAGCGCGGCGGTGGCGGTCACCCTCGCGGTCCATCTTTCAGTGTGCGCCGCACCCATCGCGCGCTGGGGCACGCCCGCTCAGCAGTCGACGTGGCTTCCGTCCCTCGCGCGGGGCGAGCGGATCGGTGCGTTCGGGCTCACCGAGCCCGGCGCCGGGTCGGATACCGCCTCGCTGCAAACCCGCTACGAGCGAACGGCAGAGGGGTTCGCCCTCCGCGGGTCGAAGACGTTCATCTCGAATGCCGCGACCGCGGGCCTGGTGCTCATCTTCGCCACCCGGGACCCCGCCCTCGGCTCGCATGGGATCTCCGGGTTCATCGTCCCGGGGGGGTCCGCGGGGTTCTCGGTCACCCAGCGGTTCGACAAGCTCGGATTGCGTGGCAGCGAGACGGTTGAGCTCCTCTTGGACGGAGTCTCGCTCCCTTCCGAAGCCCTCCTCGGCCCGGAGGGGGGCGGGCTCAAGGTGGCCCTGAGTGCATTGGCCGGGGGCCGCGTGGGGATCGCCAGCTGCGCGCTCGGAGTCGCCCGGGCCGCGTTCGAAGAGATGCAGCGCGCCGTACGCGCGGACGACGCCGAGTGGAAGCGGAGCTTGCTCGCGCGCGCCTACGTTGAGCTTGCCTCGGCCCGCGCCCTCGTGGACGAGGCGGCGCGGCGTCGCGACGCTGACGAACCATTCGGGGTCGAGGCCTCGGCCGCGAAGCTGGTGGCGGCGCGGGCCGCCGTTTCGATCGCGTCCGCTGGGATGGACGTGGCCGGGCCCTCGGGAACTCGTACGGGGGTGGAGGCCGAGCGTCTCCTCCGCGACGCGCGGGTCTTCCCGATCGTAGAAGGGACCACGGAAATCCAGGAGCTGATCCTCGCCCGCAGCCTGCTCGAGGACACGAGCGCGCGAACCGCTTAGTACGACGGCCCGCTCGGGCGCCCGTGCCGGGCCGCTCGCGCGCTTCGATCCCTGCGAAGGGTCCCCGTCGAGAACCGGCGGCCTCGGTCCGCCTCGCCGAGCTTCCGATCGACGCCGACCTGCGCCGGGTGCTGGAGGCGGACGGGATCAAGTCCCTGTTCCCGCCGCAGGTCGCGGCGCTCGACCCGCTCATGGCCGGCGAGAGCCTCCTGCTCGCCTGCCCGACCGCGAGCGGGAAGTCGCTCGTCGCCTACCTCGCCCTGCTCCGCGCGGCCCGGGCGCATCGCACCGGACTTTACCTCGTCCCGCTCCGGGCGTTGGCCCAGGAGAAGGCCGAGGAGCTGGAGCGATTCGCGGAGCTCGGTCTCAAGGTCGGACTTTCGACCGGCGACTTCGACCTTCCGGCCGAGAAGCTCGACCGCCTCGACGTGCTCGTCGCGACGAGTGAGAAGGCCGACGGGCTCCTTCGACGCGGGAGCCCGTGGCTCGACCGGCTGGGCGTGGTCGTGGCGGACGAAGTCCACTTGCTCCGGGATCCCGAGAGGGGACCGACCCTCGAGGTCAGCTTGACCCGGCTCCGGCGGAAGTACCCCAACCTCCAGGTCGTGGCGCTCTCCGCGACCGTCGGGAACTCGCGGGAGGTCGCCGACTGGCTCGGGGCCCGTCATGTGGCGAGCGACTTCCGACCGGTCCCCCTCCACCTGGGAGTCTATTCGGACGGGCGAATCACCTTCACCGACCTCTCGACCCGGGAGATACCGGCGCCGGGCGAGGCCGTCCCCCGCCTGGTGCGAACGGTGATCGAGGAGGGAGGCCAGGCGCTCGTTTTCGTCAATCAGCCGGCGGGCGAGCGAGCAGGTCGCCGAAGCGCTGGTGCCGACCGTCCGAGCCCTCCTCTCGCCGGAGGAGAGGGAACGGGCCCGCCACTGGACCTCCGAGCTCGGCCACGCCTCGGACGAGGACACGCAGGGGATGCGGCGACTGACCGGACTCCTTCCGAACGGCGTCGGATTCCACAACGCGTCGCTGACGAACCCAGAGCGCCGCGTCGTCGAGAAGGCATTCCGGGAGCGGACCCTCAAGGTGCTGGTAGCGACTCCCACGCTCGCCGCGGGAATCAACCTCCCGGCGCGTCGGGTGATCGTCCGAGATACGAGCCGCTACGAAGGCCGGATCGGCATGCAGGCGCCGATCCCGGCGGGCGAGATCCAGCAAATGCTCGGACGGGCCGGGCGGCCCCGGTTCGACTCCGCCGGCGAAGCGCTCCTGCTCGCCCGTTCGGCGGAGGACGAGGAGCGGCTCCTCGACGACTACCTCTCCGCCCCACCCGAGGATGTCGTGAGCCGGCTGGCGGCCGAGCCCGCGCTCCGGATGCACGTGCTGGCGCTGGTCGCGAGCGGCGCCGTCCGCTCCGAATCGGAGCTCACCTCATTCTTCGCGGCGACCTTCTACGGACGAACCCTCCCCCTCATTGAGCTCGAGACGAAGGTGCGGAACGTTCGGCGATTCCTCGAGGAGAACGAGCTGCTCGCGCCCGGTCCCCGTCTCGAGGCGACGCGCTTCGGCCGTCTCACGAGCGACCTCTATCTGGACCCGCTCACCGCGGTCGTGCTCCGCCAGGTACTCGATCGGGCGCCCCTCGGCGTGAAGCCGTTCTCTCTGCTCGCCGCGATCGCGGCCACGCCGGACCTTCCGCCGATGTACTTGCGCCGCGATGACGAGGTGGAACTGATGGGGCGGTTCACGGACGAGGTCGAGGAGATGCTCGTGAAGCCGGACGAAGCTCCGCTTCATCTCGACCTGGACGGGGTGTTGGCGTCCCTCAAGACCGCCTCCGTCCTCGAAGACTGGATCAACGAGGTCCCGATCGTCGAACTGACCGAGCGCTGGGGTGTCGGCGCGGGCGACCTCCGCACGAAGGCCGAGGATGCGGAGTGGCTCCTCTATGGGGCCGGGCGGCTGGCGGCGGTCTTCCAACGGCGTCTCGGCCGGACCTTGGACGACCTGGCCACGCGGGTGCGGTACGGCGCACGAGAGGAACTGTTGGACCTCGTCCGTCTCCGCGGCATCGGGCGGGTGCGCTCCCGGATGCTCTACAAGGCGGGCTTCGCCGACCGCGAGGCGTTGCGGCGGGCACCGGCCGAGCGCATCACGGCCGCCCTACACTCGTCCACGCTCGCGAGGATGGTGCTCAGTCAACTGGGTCGGAAGGAGGAGGCGGTCCCACTGCCGGAGGCGTTGCCGACCCCGCCGAACCCGGCCCCTGCCACGGGGAAGAAGCCCACGACCCGTCGGCTGGACGACTACCCCCCCGAAGGTCCAGCGTGACCCACTCGTCCACGGGCGTCAGCACGCGCACTACGGACCGGGTGCCCCCGACGCCCCCCGGGCGGATCTCGCGCCGTAGGTACCCGGCTTGTTCGAGGCGGATGATCCTCCGCCAGAGCGTGGTGGGAGGCAAGGACCGAGCGCCCTCGGCTTCGGCGAGCTCGGCCTCCCACCGTCGTACCTCTCCGACCCGAGCCTCGTGACCACGGACCGCCGACTCGATTGCTCGGACGACGTGGGGCTCGACCGCCACGGGTGCGACCCCGACCGCGAAGGGTGCCCGCGGTCGCCCGCCACGAGCCGTGCCGAGGAGTTCCCGTCGGAGCAGGTCGAGCGCGACCCCGGCGCTCGCGCCCTCCTCCACCGCACGAGCGACCACGTCGCGCACCAGCCCCGGGTCCACGGGATGGCCGAGGGAGCGCACGGCACGGTCCCGGATGATCGCGCCAAGGACCCGGTCCGAGTACGGAGCCAGGCGCACCGGAGTTCCGAGCGACAGTCGGCGTTCCAGTGACGACTCCGTCGCCCGGAGTCCTTCGGGCGTGCCGGCGAGGATCACCCACATAGCGGGGATGCCGTTCTCCCCCTCGGGCAAGAACCGATCCGGGTTGCCGAGGGCGCGCAAGATCGGGCCGAGGTCGGGTCCGCCGATCCCTACGTCGTCCAGGACAAGGATCGCGGGCCGGGCCTCGCGCCGGAGACGACGGAGGAACCCCGCCAGGATCTCGACGACCGAGAAGCCGCGCCCGTCAAACCCCCCGTCCAAATGGCGAAGAAGCGCACTCGCCACTCCGTGAGTCCCCCGAAGTCCGGCCGTCCGCACGGGGAGCACGTGGGGCGGGCCGCTTCCGGTCCCGGCCCGGAGCAGATCGGCGACCGTCCGGGCGGCGCGACGGGCAACGGTGGTGGTTCCGGTACCACGCTCTCCTTCGACCGCCACGAGCCATGGGGGCGGTGCCTTCGGAACCGGCGGGTCGAGCCGTCGAACGACTTCGGCCACTTCGGCCTCCCGGCCGGTGGCCACGGGGGGAACCCAGTCCCGGGCGAGCACTTCGGGGTGGCGCATTTCGAACATGGCCCATGCATTGCTGTGCCCTATAAGAATACTGATGTAACCCAATTTCGCCGAGTGAACGATGGGACCGGCCGGAGCCGACCCGGCCTCCACCGGGGTCGCGACGGAGACGGATGTCCGGCGGGGCGTGCCAATCCGGGGGTCCGCTGGCGGTTCCTTAAATCTGCGGGAGGCTCGGCGAGGTCCGGTAGAGGTCATGGGGTATCGCGTCACGCTCATTCCGGGCGACGGGATCGGCCCGGAGGTCACCGCGGCCGCCCGCCTGGTCGCCGAAGCGACGGGGGTCTCGATCGATTGGGACGTCGTCGACGCCGGGGAAGCGGCGATCAAAGCCACCGGCACCCCACTTCCCGATGCCGTCCTCGACTCGGTCCGCAAGAACCGCGTTGCCCTGAAGGGGCCGATCACGACCCCGATCGGGGGCGGGTTCCGCTCCGTTAACGTCGCACTTCGCCAGCAGCTCGACCTGTACGCGTCCGTCCGCCCGTCGCGCTCGATCGCCGGCGAGGGGACACGGTTCCCCGAGACCGACCTCGTCGTAGTGCGTGAGGCGACCGAGGGGCTCTACTCGGGGGTCGAGCACTGGGTCGACCACGACCACACCGCGGCGGAAACGGTGAACATCATCACGCGCAAGGCGTCTGACCGGATCTGCCGGTTCGCCTTCGAGCTCGCGCGCCGCGACCACCGCAAGAAGGTCACCGCGGTCCACAAGGCGAACATCATGAAGACGACCGGGGCGCTCTTCCAGACCGCCTTCCGCGAGATGGCCGCGAAGTACCCCACCATCCAGTCCGACGAGCGGCTCATCGACAACATGTGCATGCAGCTCGTCAAGAAACCCGAGGAGTACGACGTCCTCGTGACGACCAACCTCTTCGGTGACATCCTCTCCGACCTCTGCGCCGGTCTCGCCGGTGGGCTCGGCGTTGCCCCGGGGGCGCTCTACGGTGATTCGCTCGCGGTCTTCGAACCGGTGCACGGCTCCGCTCCGAAGTACGCGGGACAGGACCGCGCCGACCCGGTGGCCGAGATCCTTTGCGTCGAGCTCCTGCTCCGACACCTCGGAGAGAACGAAGCGGCGGACCGCGTCTTCAGGGCGGTCTGGGAGACAATCTCCGAGAAGAAGGTCGTCACGTACGACCTGGCACTGCCGGGCTACACGAGCCGTCCGGTGACGCCGTCCTCGTGCTCCGCGATGGCGAAGGAGATCGCCCGAAAGGTCCCCCTCGTGGACCCGCACGCGCCCCTTCCGCGGCCCCCCGCCGACCCTATGGCCGCCGCGCATGACCCCGCGCTCGAGGGGTGAAGCCCAACTCCGTCCCCGCCCTCCCCGATGGGGCGTTTGCGATCCCCGTAGGGAAGTCGGTATCCGTGCGGGCGACATAGCCAGACTGGGGACCGGCCGTGGCACGGACCCGTGGACTCTGGCATTCGTCGGCCGTAGCCATCGTGGTTGGCTCCGTGGCGGCCCTCACCATCGTAATGGTGTCCGGCGGTGGCGTCCCGTTCCATTACGCTTGTGTCCAGGGTCCAATCCTCGGGGATAGTGGGCTGCTCAACTCGCCTGCCGCAGTCTACGTTCCACCTCCGGGAGGCCAGGTCATCGCCCAGGGTTCTCTACCCCCGATCGGCTGGAGTGCGGCTTCGTTCAACAGCACGACCGCGGTGCTCACGGTCCTCAACTGGAGCCTCTTCGCAAATCGATCCGTCCTCGTGGCCGGTCCGGGAGAGTCCGTTTCCTGCCCTCCGAATGACCTGGAATCCGAGAACGGCAATTCCACGAATGTTGGTTGGACGATTGGCCCGGGAGCACCCGCAGGGATTGGTCAGCGGGTGACCGTACCCACCACGATCACCGGGTTAGGAGTACCGTCGGCGGTGATCGACGGAAGCTATCCCCCGAGCCCACTCGGGAACTTCACGTGGTACATCCACGGATCCGAGGTCTACTCGAGAGGATCTCCCTCCCTCACCGGGGCCGGGGTGGACGTTTCGGCGAACGCCACGGAGCTGGTGATCCATACCGAGTCCACGGCCGCCCACTTCGGAGTTCCCATTGTGCTGACCAACGATACCACCCAGGTCTTCCCCGCCATGATCGTCGTCAACTCGTCGACCACGTACGTCTTCCCGGCCTCGACCGACCAGGGCACCTGGGATGTGTATGCCGCGGGAGATGGAAGCCCCTACTCGATCGGTGGCTATCTCTTCGTAGAAACCGCTGGTCCGTAGGCAGCCCCGTCGACGGGGAGGCGAGCACGTGCGACAGTGGGACAGAGGCACGAAGCGCCCGCTGGGTTGATTCAGTCGCCGAGCACCTTCACGATGACCCGCTTTCGACGTTGTCCGTCGAACTCGGCGTAGAAGACCTGCTCCCAGGGCCCGAGGTCCAGGTCCCCGTCGGTCACCGGTAGGAGGACCTGGTGTCCCAGGAGGAGGTTCTTGAGATGGGCGTCGCCGTTGGTCTCGCCGGACCGATGGTGCTCGTAGTTCCCGGGGGAGCGAGCCGGTCGGCCCAGGCGGAGATGTCCTTCAGCAACCCCGATTCGTCGTCGTTGACGTAGACCGCCGAGGTGAGGTGCATGGAGGAGACGAGGACCAGCCCGTCGGTGACCCCGCTCGCCCTCACCACGGCCCGTACGCGCTCGGTGATGTTCAGGAACTCGCGCGGATGCTTCGTCTCGAAGACCAGGTACTCGGTTCGGTGGGCCATGTCCCCTCCGGTCCCAGGGTAGGTTTAAGGACGCGCTCAACGCCTGAGACCGCCGAGGCCTCGTGTCGAACCCCCGTCCTGTGCGGATCCCTCGGGAGCCGGCGGCTTCGCGCCCGGTCGGCGTGGTCGGAGCGCTGCTCGAGCACCGGCCGAACAATGCGGGGACCCAGCGGGCGTTCCGGTTCGCGATCCTCTACGTCCTCGTTCTCGTCGCACTCGACGTCATCCTGGTCGCCCTCGACCTCTCGTCGAAAGAGGCGGGCCGTCCCGGGGTCGAGAGCGGTCTGCAGCTGTTCATCGGGATCGCGATCCTCCTCGCGGTCGGGAGCGTGATCTTCGCGTTGTCGCCGGCCCCGCGCTTCGTCGACGTGCGGGCCGACGGGGTCATCGTAGTGGGTCGGTGGGGTCAGCGGGCCTTCCTCCCACCCGTGGCGCAGCTCCAGCCAAAGGTGCTCCGGGACTATCCGGCTGGCCTGCTCTCCTCGGCCCCCGTCGACCTGGTCCAGGTGGTCGACCGCAACGGTCGTCGGCGGACCTACCAGGTGGAAACGGGACTGTTCGCGGAACCGGCCGCGTTGGCGTAAGGGTCGGCCACCTCAATCGAGAAGGTCTTCGAGCTCGCCCGCGACGTAGGGTGAGCAGCTGATCGAGGGCTCGGTTCTTGAGTTCCGTGATGTGGCCCGAGTCCGTCTCGAGGCGAGCGAGGAACTCGTCGCCGTTGCGCACGAAGGAAAGCGACAGGAGATGGCGGCGTCCGTCGCTCCGCCGCGCCTCCGACACGGCCGGGGGTGCCTCGGGTGCGGGAGCGGACTTCTTGGAGACGGAGGGTCGAGCGGGCGGCGCCGACTTCTTGGGAGCGGGCTTGGGCGACGGCTTCGGGGTGGGCTTGTGGGCGGGCTTCGGAGCCGGCTTCTTCGAGGATTTCGAGGGCGGGGAGCGGGCCGCCTTGTGCGGCCGCGCCTTCGATTTTGAGGTCCGGGACGAGGCCATGAATCGCCGCCTTGGTGCGGGCGGACCAAGCCCCCCTATTTATCGATATGGCAAGCCACCGGGGCGCCCGCCCTCTGGTGCCGCCCCACGCGCACGTCTTTACGCGGTCGCCCGCTCGGGTCTTCTCGCATGAGCTCGCCGGAGCGGCCCCCCGCACCCCGGGCGGAGGCTCCCAACCCGCGCCCCCCGATGGCCCCGGCGACGGTCATCCTGCTCACCGGCCTCGCGCTCCTCTTGGTGTTCCTGGCGCTCGAGCCGTTCCTCTCGTACGCTCTCTTCGGCTCCGACACGGGAGAGTACTTCGCGCTCACGTCGTCCCTCCTCGCGACGGGCCACCTCCCGACCGGCGCGGCCTACACCGGGTGGGGGACCGTGTACCCGGATTTCCCCGGAACGTTCCTCCTCGCGGGGGCCGGCGCGGGGGCCCTCGGGATCGACGCGTTCTCCGCGCTATCGATCATCGTGCCGGTGGTGGCGGTACTCTCGGTCCTCCCCTTGTTCCTCCTCTTCCGTCGGCTCTACCCCAACGATACCGTGGCGCTTCTCGGGGCTGCGGTCGCGTCGATCGCCATGCCTCGCCTCTTCTCGATCGCGCATCCGGCTCCTCTCGCGCTGGGCGACTTCCTCTGCGTGGCCGCCCTCTGGATGTTCGTCGAGAGTCGGATGGACCGACGTTGGTACGTCCCGCTCGCCCTCACGGGCGGTGCCCTCATCGTCACGCACCACCTTTCATCGTACTTCTTCGTGATCAGCGCGCTCGGAGGCCTGGTCCTCCTCGAGCTCTGGCGCCCGGGCCTCTGGAGTCGGCGCTTCCCGACCCGCGAGCTCGTCTTCGTGGGGGCCTTCGTCACCCTGACGTTCGCCTATTGGTTCTACGGCACGACCTCCTTCGTCACCAAGGTCATCCTGTACAGCCTGCCCTTCCCCGCGTACGTCGGCTTCGCCGCATTCGAAGGGATTGCGCTCGTCGGCGTCGGGATGGCCGCCCTCTTGGTCCGCTGGCGCCGCTCCGGCTTCCGGCCGCGGCGCGAGTGGGTCCGCCTGCCCACGGACCGGAGCCTGTTCCGGGACGTGGCGATGATCTCAGTGGTGGTCTTCGGCCTCGTCTGCACGCTCCTCTTCGTTCCGATCCCTGGGACCGGCCTGCACACGATCCCGGGGGCCGTCCTCTGGTTCTCCCCCCTCCTCGCCCTCGGCGTCTTCGGCGCCGGGAGCCGTCGGACCCCGTCCACGGCGCGGCTCGGACCGTTCTCGTTGACCTGGCTCGGAGCCCTCGGGCTGTCCGCCGGCGCGCTCCTCGCTCTCGCGGCATTCTCGGCGACGAGCTCGCACTATGCGGCGGCGGCGAGCCTCGCGGCGACGATCTCGCCGTCCCGACACGTAGAGTACCTGTTCCTCCCGTTGGGATTGCTGCTGGCTATTGGGATCGCGCGGGCCGTCGCCCGCGTCGGCGACGCCTGGGGTCGTCGCGCGATGGTCGCCGCGGTGCTGGGCGTGGTGGTCGTCCTCGGAGCGAACGCCGCGATCGTCTACCCGCCGGCGAACGACTTTGGCGGCTTCCAGGAAGGACTCACGCACGGCGATGCGGCCCTGTGGATGTGGGTCGGGATCGCCGTGCCGCCCGCGTGGACCGTCGCGACCGACCACCGGTTGAGCTCGATGATCTTCGGGTTCGACGGAAATCCGGCCACGTGGGTGACCACGCCCGCCCTGTTCAACGGAGCGGCGAACTCGACGTCGGCCGCGGGCGAACTGCGGAGTGTCGGGACGCCCAATCCGGCGCACCCCCATCCCATCGACCTCGTGGTGGTCGACTCGGTCATGTACGCGGGCGTCGCACTCGACCCGGCCCAGTTGGCCAATCCCCTCAGCGCCGCCGCGATCGCATGGTTCCAGCAGCTCCCCTTCGTCCCGATCTACGAGGACGGGGCGAACGTCGTCTACCTGGTCGATGCGCCGGCGATACCGGCCGCATTGTAGGGCACCAGGGTCCCGTCTCGGTTCCACAGCGAGACCGGCGTCTGGCTGGAAGCGACGAGTTCGGAGAGCGCCCGGGCGGCCCATCGGAGCTTGGCCTCCTTTCGCGCGCGCACCGAGGGATCCCGGTCGTCCGCGTGCTCGAGGTCGAATCCCCAGAGGAGGAGACGGGCCGCTCCGGCCGACTCGGCCAGGAAAGCGGCCCGATCCCCATCGGTGAACCCTCCCTCGTCGAGCAGCCCCCGGCCGGGGGGTCCGGCCCAGGACCCGGCGAGTTCGTTCGGGAACTGCGGGACCCATTCCTCGAGGAGCGGTCGATTGTCGCCGTGCGCGTGGACGACGACGAGCGACCCGCGACGGTTCGCGTTCACTTCCGAAGGAACGGGTCCATCGAGGTCGGTCACGATCACGTCCGGGACCACGCCGGCATCGAGGCAGGCCGCGGTCGCGCCATCCGCCGCGACGACCGCGACTCCGCCGGCGGTGAACGGGCGTCGCCAGAGCGGCGGCGGGCCGGCGCGGGGCGCCAGGCCGACGACGACCACTTCCTTCCGGTTCAGTCGCCCGGAGATGCGTTCGAGCGGACGTTCGAGCGCGGCGGGGGGCAACAATTCCCGGAGCCGCGCCGCGGCGGCCTCCTCCCGGTCCCAGGAGAACCCGAACTCCCGGCGGATCCGTTCGTACAGCGGCGACCAGCGGGAGTACTCCAAAGCGCCTCTGCACGGGCGTCTAATGCTTTATAATGAGGACCCTGCTCCCGCCGCCGGGTACTCCCCTTGATGCGACCACTCGCCCAGGAAATCCTCTCCCACCTGCCCGGTGAAACGAAGCGCGGCTCCGAACCGGTTCCTCCACCGACGAACGACGACACCGAGCTGGAGGCCGTGCTGGCCTCGCTCAAGACGAACATCAAAGTCGTCGGATGCGGCGGCGGTGGGTGCAACACGATCAACCGGCTCGCGGAGGAGGGGCTCGCGGGCGCCGACATGATCGCCTGCAACACGGACGCGCAGCACCTCCTCGCCATCCACGCCCCGAAGAAGATCCTCCTCGGTCGGCGGCTCACCCGGGGACTCGGCGCCGGCGCCCTCCCGCAGGTCGGCGAACAGGCGGCCCACGAGGCGGAGGACGAGCTCAAGAAGGTGCTCGCCGGCTCGGACATGGTCTTCATCACGCTCGGTCTCGGCGGCGGGACCGGTACCGGATCGGCTTCGGTCGTCGCGCAGGTCGCGAAGGACGCGAACGGCGGACAGCCGCTGACGATCGCGGTCTGCACGCTCCCCTTCGCTTCCGAGGGTCTCGTCCGCACCGAGAACGCGATGTGGGGACTCGAAAAGTTGCGCTCCGTCATCGACACGGTCATCACGATCCCCAACGACCGGCTCCTCGAGCTCGTCCCGCGCCTTCCGATCCAGACGGCCTTCAAAGTGGCCGACTCCGTCCTGGCTCGCGCGATCCGGGGGATCACCGAGATCATCACGCGACCGGGGCTTGTCAACCTCGACTTCAACGACCTGCGCACGATCATGAAAGGCGGCGGCGTCGCCCTCATCGGGATCGGCGAGTCCGAGAGCGAGAACCGCGCCGAGGACGCGGTCCTCGAGGCGATCCACTCGCCGCTCTTGCACGTCGACATCGCCGGCGCCACCGGGGCGCTCATCAATGTCACGGGCGGACCGGACATGACGGTCAGCGAAGCCCAGAAGGCGGCCGAGGTCGTCCAGAAGGTCATCAGCCCCTCCGCCCGGATCATCTGGGGCGCGGCGGTCGACCCGACGATGCAGAGCACGATCCGCGTCATGCTGGTGGTGACCGGAGTTAAATCCCCCCAGATTTTCGGTGGAGGGCGAGACGACGGCCGCCGGAGCGGGTCGCAAGCCCGGACCGGAGATCGACGTCGTCCGCTAAGGTACTATGGCGTTCCTCGACCGCGCTCGCCGCGCGCAGGAGGAGTTCGACGGCCGGCTCCGCACGTTCGGCCACGGCAAGTACGGCCGCATCCTCCGGATGGCTCGGCGTCCGACCTCCGAGGAGTACGTGAAGGTCCTCGAGGTCACCTGGCTCGGCGCCGTCATCATCGGGTCCACCGGGTTCCTGCTCTACATTTTCTTCACCCAGGTCGGACCCTGGCTCTGGTCCACCTTCCTGACGGGGCTGTAGGACGGTCGCGGCCATGTCCGGGAACGAGGACGAGATCGGACTGTTGTCCGGCACCCCGACGCCGCCGGTGGCGGCGAAGCCGGGCGCCTCCGCGCCGGCCCAGGCGACGTTCTCTCCCGAACCAACGCACGTGCCGACCCCGAAGCTCGACAGCCGGATGTTCCTCACGCTCCAGGCGGCCGACGACACCGCCCGCAACCTCACGGCCGGCACGATCACCACGCTCTCCGCCGTCCTGACGAGCCGGGCTCCGGGCCCCGCGACGGCGAAGCTCGCCGATCGACGTGGGCTACACCTCCACCTATCCGGGCGAGGGCGCCGAATGGCCGGTCCGCTGGACCCCGCCGGGGAAGCGCCAGATGCTCGAGCTCTTCCCACGGAAGGAGTCTCACAACATCGCGCTCCAACCCAACACGGGGGTCGCGCTCTCCTTCGAGGTCACCGCCCCGGTCGGCGTCCGCTATGGGGACCGGGTCGAGGTCCGCCTCGCGGCCGAGCTCGACGACGACGGCCACCCCGTCCAGCTGACGCTCGCGTGCGTCGCTCGTCAGGCGGTGCTCGCGATCAAGACCTCGCGCGGCTACGAGCGGGAGGTCGCCGACACGCTCCTCGCCCGGGCGGAGGAAAAGCCGGACGTCGTCTTCTCGCTCCTCGTCCCGAGCTCGCTGCGCGGTTACGTCTTCGCCGAAGGGATGAGCTTCGAGGGCGTTCGCGAGATGCTGAAGGGGATCCGCAAGGCGCGGGGCCTCGTGGAGGGCGAGACGACCCTCAAGGAGGTCGAGCCGCTCCTCGTCCCGAAGATCACGGTCGAAGGGTTCGTCGAGGGCGCGATCGTCGAGCTCATCTCGGGGCCGTTCAAGGGCGAGAAGGCCCGGGTCAAGAAGATCGACCAGGCGAAGGAGGAGATCACAGTGGAACTCATCGAGGCGGTCGTACCGATCCCGGTCACCGTTCGGGGAGATCACGTCCGCATGTTGGAGCGGGGAGGTTCGAAAGGTGGCGGTTGAGGTCAGCGTCCTCGTGGAAGGCGGCAAGGCGGCGGCCGGGGCGACCCTCGGCTCGGCGCTCGGCCCGCTCGGCGTGAACGTCGGTCAGGTCGTCGCCAAGATCAACGAAGAGACGAAGCAGTTCGCCGGGATGCGCGTGCCGGTCATCATCCGCGTCGACCCGAACACGCGCGCGTTCACGCTCGTCGTCGGCCGGCCGCCCGTGGCCGCCCTCCTCCTCAAGGAAGCCCACAAGGAGAAGGGGTCGGGCAAGCCGAAGACCGAGACCATCGGGGACGTATCGCTCGCGGCGGTCCGACGTATCGCGGAAGCGAAGGGCGACGACCTGCACGGCCGCACGAAGGAGGAGCAGGCGAACCAGGTCATCGGCACGTGCGTTTCGCTGGGCCTCACCGTCGATGGGCAGGACCCCCGTCTCCTCCTCAAGGAACGGGTCGCCGCCCGAGGCGCCCGATGATGGGCGATCCGGGCGGCCCGCCGCCCGACCTCGCGAACGCCGAGATCGTCGACTACCAGACGATCGAGGGCGACGGCAAGGTCCGGCTGAAGCTCAAGGACGGCTCGATCGTGGAGATCCGCCTCGAGATCATGAACATCCTGCGCGCGGGGAACGACCCCAACACGGGGCTCCCGGCGTACATCGTCCAGTCCGCCCCGCTCGTTCGGCTGGTCGAGTGCCCGAAGGAGCTGCGCAAGGCGCCCCTGCGACCCGGCGGCCCTCGCGACCCGAAGGCCAACACCGGGTTCGGCTGAACACCCGCCCCCGGACGCACCGTCCTTCGCCCTCGGGCGCAACTTCTATACTCCCGTTCCGGGTCGGCCGTACGTGGTCGACCTCGAGGAGACCCCGGCGACGCCCCCGTTCGATCCCGGCGGGGACGAGCGGATCGGCTACTACCTCGCGGGCGGTGGCCTGGTCTTCCTCGGCTGGGTCCTCGGCGTCGCGGTGAACCTCGTACTCCACTGGGAGGCCGGGATGGGACCGTTCCAGGTTTGGACCGTCCACTTCGGGCCGACGATGGGGCCGTACGCTTGGGCCTTCTTCGCCCTGGGACTGGCCACCGGCGCCGTCGGAGCCGCCCTCTTGGCCGTCGCCCGGGGAACCCCGCGGGGGCCGTTCGTCCTGCCGGGCGCCGACTACTGAACTCGACCGGTCACGCCGCCCGGACGCGTGACGCGCCGGGACGGCGGGCTGCGGGCTTCGACCGGGTTCTTGGTCTGCTTCAGGGTCTGGGCGCAATCGGAGCACACGCGCTCGTCCGCGTCCAGACAGCCCCGGCAGAACGTCCGCCCGCAGACCGTACAGCCGAGGGTCGCTGGGATCCCGCACCGCGCGCACTGCCCGACGAACAAGATGAGTCCCTCCGACTGAGACCCGTACCTAAGAGAGAACTCGGCTCGCCTTAAGACCTTCGACGAACCCGCCGGCGTAGGGGCGGCGCGTGACGTAATCCGCGGCCGCCCGGGCGCGCGGACTCGCGGACGGGAAGCTCACGCCGAACCCGGCGGCCCGAAGCATTTGGACGTCGTTGTCCCCGTCCCCGAGGACGACCACGTCGGAGACCGAACGGCCCAACGGCGCCAGGACGTGCACCAGGGCGGCCAACTTCCCGGCTCCGCGCTGCATGAGGTGGATCGCGTCAGCCGGTCGACTCGACCATCACCGCCCCGGACCCGAGGACCCGGCGTACGGCCGCGACCGTGACCGTCGGTTCGATCGCGACCTCGCTCTCGCGCCATCGATCCGTGAACAGGCGACGCACCGGCAGCCCCGACCGGACCAGTTTCCGGTACGCCGCGAGGGCTACGCCCCGGTCGGCGAGCCGTTCGACCCGGTCGCGGCCGGCTTCGTCCTTCCACCAGACCAGCCCCCCATTCTCCGCCACGATCGGCCCGGTGAGACCGAACGACCGGTGGAGAGCGAGCGCGATGGGCAGGACGTTGCCAGTGGCCAGTACCACGGGGACTCCCCCGTCCTCGAGCTTGCGAACCCATCGCAGCGCGTCCGGGTCGAGTCGACGGGTGGAATCGGTCAGGGTCCCGTCGACGTCGGTGACGACGAGGCTGAATCGGGGCCTCCGATGGGGACGGGCGTTCCGCGTCCCGGGTCGCCCACTGCCCATCGATTCGCCTCGCGTCAGTTTCCCTGCTCGGACCGCAATCGGGCGATCGACCGACGAACCGCGTCGGCGACCTCTTTGCCATCCCGCCGGCCGCGCACTTCGCGCATCACATCGCCCATGAGCGGGGAGAAGGCCGCGTCTCCTCGGTCCCGGACCATCGGAGCGTTGGCACGGACGATGCGGTCCGCGATCGCGTCGAGGTCCTCTACTCGGGGCCCGGTCAGGCCGGCCCGCTCGATGGCGACGTCCATCGAAGGGGCGCCGGCGAAGAGGGCCCCGAGGACGGCGGGGATCCCTTCCTTGGAGAATCGGCCGGCTTCCGCCGCCAAGAGCAGCTCGTCGAGTCGTTCGACCGGGAGCTCGGGCTCGCGCTCGCTCGCACGGGACGTGCGGGCCGCGGGCAGGTCCTGCGTCAGCGAGCCGGGCGACCAGGCTGGGCGAACGCCCTCGCACGACCAGGTCCTCGAGGAGGTCTGCGTCTCCGGAGGCGACGAGCTGCCGGGCGATCTCCCCGGGGAGCTGGAAGGACGCGACCAGGCGTTCGCGCAGGGCCGCGGGACGCTCCGGCAGATGGGCCTTCAGTTCGGCGAGATGCCCGGCCGTGATGGGCACGGGAGGGACGTCCGTCTCCGGATACATTCGGTCTCGACCCGGGAGCGGCCGGGAGTACCGGGTTCTCCCGTCCGGCAACGGGTCCCGCGTCTCGCCGGGGATTCCCTCGAGGGCCGCGGTCGCCCGCGCCGCGATTCGTCGCAGCGCCGCTTCGGCCCGTTCCCGGGACCGGTCGACGACGAGCACGAACCCGTCGTTCTCGCCGAGTCGGAGCGCGCCTTGGATACGCTCGACCTCGTCCGGCCCGAGCCCGTGACCGGGAAGCTCGTCGGAGTGGAGCAGCCCACCGAGACCGGCGGCCCGCGCCTGGTCGGCGAGCTCCCGCCCGAGGCGTTCGTCCGACCGAGTTCCCGACCGGAGGAGGTTCGCGAACCCCGGCAGGGAGAGCGCAAGCACGACGCTCCCCTTCTTCCGGGCGCCCGCGAGCGGACCGGAGGAGACGTCTCCAAGAACCGGGGTGAGGTCGTGGAAAGCGCCGGAGGGGGCCGCGGCTCCGCGCGCCAGCAGCTGGTCCCGGACCGCGAGGAGGGTGTGCTGCCGCTCGACCTCGCGGTCGGCGTACTCCTGGATCTTGCGGAGGTCCTGCACGCCCTTGATCTCGATCCGCCGGCCCCCCTCGGTCGAGACGTTGAGGTCCTCGCGGATGGTTCCGATCCCCCGCCGGACGCGCCCGGTCGCCCGCAGCAGGGCTCCGATCTCCTCGGCCACCTCACGGGCCTCCCGACCGTCGGAGATGTCCGGACCGGTGGCGATCTCGATGAGGGGGATCCCGAGGCGATCGAGCCGGAACGTCACCCCGTCCTTCGAATCGGCGATCCTCCGCGCGGCGTCCTCCTCGAGGCAGATCGTATCGATCGCGTGACGGCGCCCCCCGACGTCGAGGTGTCCTTGGGTCGCGATGAGGGCGGTCCGTTGAAAACCGGTCGTGTTGGACCCGTCGACGACGATCTTTCGCATCACCTCGACCTCGTCCACCGGCCGCGCTTCGAGGAGGAGGGCGAGCTGGAGTGCGGTGTCGAGCGCCGACGCGTTCAGGGGTCGGGGGGGTTCCTCATCCATTTCGACGAGGCAGTCCGAGGGGGTCGACTCGTAGGAGTAGACGAGCCCTCGCTCGGCCTGCAGCGCGGCCGCCGCGTCGACCGCCCGGTTCTCCCCGCCGGCCGCCCGGAGTCTGCGCGAGAAAGTGTGACGGACCCCTTCGGAGAGTTCGCAGGGGCAGGCGCAGAACAGCTTGCCCGTCGCGAGCTGTTGGTGAACCTCGAGGCCCACCTTCACGGGGGGGCGCCCCCGGTATGTCGATCCAGGAACTCCCCGGCCCGGGGGGCTTGGAGCAGCGCGCGGACTCCCTCGGGAGTGCTCTCGTGGCCGAGCGCCCAGACGAGCTTGGCGTAGGCGGTCTCGGGCAGCAGGTCATCGAGATAGAGCACGCCTGCGTTGAGCAGTTCCCGTCCGGTCGCGTAGACGTACGGGTCGGCGCGGCCCCCCAGGCATTGGGTCGTCATCGCGACCACCACGCCTCGTGCAGTAGCTTCGCGGATCCAACCAAAGTGGGCGGAGCTCACATGGCCGAGTCCCGTGCCCGCGAGGACGATACCGCGCAGGCCGCGAGCGAAGGCGGACGCCGCCTCGGCGGCGAGTCCGGGGTAGAACCAGAGGAGGCCGGCGCGGGTGTCGATGGGGAGGTCGCAACGGGCCGGCCCCACGGCCGGCGGACGAACCGCCGCCTCGAGAGTCAACCGTCCCTCTTCGAGCCAGCCCAGCGGCGGCCCGTTGCGGCTCTCGAACGCGTCCCTACGGCTCGAGTGCATCTTGCGCACCCAGTTTCCCCGGTGGACCGCGAACTTCGAATCCGACGGGCCCGCGTGCATGACCACCACGACCTCGCCGATCCGGCCGTCGCGAGCCACTTGGACGGCCGCGTCGAGGTTCGAAGGGCCATCGGACGACGGACGGTCGGGCGAGCGTTGGGCCCCGACCAGGACCACGGGGCCGGGCAGATTCACGAGGAGGAAGCTGAGGGCAGCGGCGGTGAACCCCAAGGTGTCGGTTCCGTGCGCGATCACGATGCCGCACGCCCCGGACCGGAACGACTCAACGACCTGAGCGCCGAGCTCCGACCAGTCCTCCGGCCGGATCTCCTCGCTCAACCGGTCGAACACCGGCACGATGTGGACCCGGCCGGTGCGCTGGAGCTCCGGGTAGAAGGCGAGGATCTCGGCCTCGCTGCTGACCGGCCGAACGCCCCCGGTCTCGTAGTCGACGCGCGAGGCGATCGTTCCCCCGGTCGTCAGGAGCGCCACCCAGCTGCCCTCGGGCATTGCAGAGGGGGGGGGAGGGGTTGTCGGGCGCACCGGCGCGGGAGCAGTGTCGTCGAGCAGGCGGAAGGAGGATCCGGTTTCGATGCGGAGCCCAACGTTGTACCCGCTCGGGAGCTTCAGTTGGAGAATGCGATCGCCGCTGAAACCATGGCGGGGAACGATCGTGCCTCGCCAGATGGATCCGGCACGGTCGACGACCTCCACGCGACGCCCCATCGGGAGGGTGGAGAGCTCCGGCCAGGGATCCGTCCGTTTCGCGTCGCTCATTCCACGCGTCTCCCGTCCCCGCGCTTGGGAGCGCGCCTCGGTATAAACTGTGACGGAGACGAAGCGATCGCGGACCCCGCGCCTTTTATAGAGAACGCCGCTCGGCACTGACGGGAGACTAGCCTAAACTGAATGCCCGTGTGGGGTAGCTACGGGAGCGGGGAATACCCCCCGGCCCGCTGCAATGGATTATCCTAGAGGCCTGCGGAGCCTCAGACCTGGGTTCGAATCCCAGCACGGGCGTTTGAACCTGGGCGGGAACACGGCCCCGCCCTCCTTGGGCATGCCCCGTTTCCGCCGAACGTGCTATGCCGGATCGTAGGACTTCCCGGGCGGGCCGGCTGAGCGGGGGCGCGGCTTGAATGCAGTATGATCTTATCATGGCCCGTGATTCTGCGCCGACCATGACGACGAGGCTGTCCAAGCCGTTGGGCAATGGCCTCATGCTGGGAGCCAGCGTAGCAGTCCTACTACTGGTTCTGAGCGTGCTGCTTCTCCCCGCGGTCAGCGCGACCAGCGTACCCTCCTACCCTGTGAAATTGACAGCGAGCCCGAAGTCCCACACGTACCACGTCGGGGATTCTCCGAAGATCACTCTGACCGAGAAGAACACCGGCTCGTCGACCTTCAAGGCGACCGGGTGTGTCGTGGAGATCAAGTATCCGGGGGCTACCACCTACTCTAAGTCGAGCTGCCCGAATTTCAAGACGTTCTCGGTGGGGGCCGGCAAGACCGCGAAGCAAACCTACAGCCTCTATCCGTACAAGATCACGAGCAGCACGCCGAAGGGCACCTACGACTGCAAGGCGTACTTCACCGGCAAGGTCGGAACGACCTCCTATGTGACGA
Source organism: uncultured Thermoplasmata archaeon (assembly GCA_963842165.1). Lineage (GTDB taxonomy): Archaea > Thermoplasmatota > Thermoplasmata > Lutacidiplasmatales > UBA184 > Lutacidiplasma. The sequence continues at coordinate 103,184 of CAWJFK010000025.1, forward strand.
AGACCGTGAGCTTCACGGCGACCGTCGCGTAGCGGACGGGCTGCGAAGTACTAGCCCAACCCGTTCCGCCCCGCCCGTGGGCCCGACGAGCGTACCTCTCTCGTCGGCGACGGCCCTCGAGGGATCCATCAACCTCATGGTCGAGGTTGGCTCAATAGCGGAGCACAACCCTAACCGGCGGAGGGCAGACCACGGGCGGTCGAGCGCTCGACCGGTCCGGACGAGGGATTGAGACCCTTACTCGCGGGTCGAAGAGGAGATATCTCCGCGGCCCCAGAGGGGCGCGATATGCGCCCGGGCTCCGCGAACACTGTGGGGTCCGTGGACCCTCCGCTCCCGCACTCCCCCCGGCCTAAGACGATCGAGACCTTCGACCAGAGATACGCCAACCGGATCATGATCCTGCTGGCCGGCGTCGTGCTCGTCGTCCTGTACATCGAGGGAATGCTCACCCCGTCGCTCCCCACGATCCAGTCGGATTTTCATGTCGATGCCGCCCAGATCACGCTCATCATCTCGGCCTATGCCGCGTCGGGCGTAGCCCTCAGCCCGGTCATCGGCAAGCTCGGAGACATCTACGGGAAGCGGAAGGTGATGATCGCGGTCATGTTCACCTACGCCGCGGCGGTTTCCGTGACCGGATTCTCGCCCAACTTCGCCTTCATGGTCGGGGCGCGTACGATCCAGGGCATCGGCCTCACGATCATGCCCCTCGGCATGTCGCTCATGCGGGAGGAATTCCCCCGGGAGATGGTCCCCCGGGCGCAGGGGATCCTCAGCGCGATGTTCGGGATCGGGTTCGCGATCAGCCTCCCGCTCGGTTCGTGGGTCTCTCAGGACTACGGGTGGCGGACCACCTACCACTCGGCGGTCCCGTTCGTCGTCCTCATGGCCGTCCTGGTCTTCCTTCTGGTCAAGGAGTCCCCGTACCGACGGCCGGACACGCGCGTGGACTATCTCGGGGCCCTCTTCCTCGGCCTCGGCCTCGCCGGCCTCGTCGCCGCCTTGTCGCAGGGAGAGTCGTGGGGATGGACCTCCGGCCTGACGTTGGGGTTCGCCACGCTCGGGTTGGTCATGTTCGTCCCGTTCGTCCTCGTCGAGCGGCGCCTGACGGTGCTGAAGCGCGAACCGATCGTCGACGTGAGGTTGCTCACCGAACGGAACGTGACAGTGACGAACATCGTGCTGACGGTCGCCGGCCTCGGGATGTTCCTCGCTCTCTTCAGCCTCATCTATCAGTTTGAGTATCCGATCGCCTCCGGGGGCTACAACGCCGCCTGTCGTAGCCTGCTCAACTGCAACTTCCAGATACTGACCGCCGGCCTCGACATTCTCCCGTTGGCTGCCGGCATGACCTGCGTCGCTCTCCTCACGAGCGTGATCGTCTCGCGAGTGGGTGTCAAACCTCTCGCCATCACCGGAGGTTTCGTCATCGCGCTGGGGTTCACCTTGGAGGCCTTCGCGACGAACCTGACCTCTGCCCTGGTCATCGAAGTGGTCGTTGGCGCCGGTATGGGGCTTCTCAACGCGTCGATCATCAATCTCTTGATCCTCACCGTAGACCCGAAGGACATGGGCCAAGCCACGGCCATGAACAACGTGTTCCGAAATGTCGGCGGAAGTCTCGGGGCGCCTATCGCGGGGTCGCTCCTGGCGACCTACGTCGTCACCAGCGGTCCGTTCGCCGGGATCTTCCCCGCCCACCTCGCCTTCCAGTACGCGTTCTTCCTCGCCGCCGGGATCACGGTCGTGGGGACGGGGACCATCCTGTTCGCCCAGGAGGTCCTCGGCCCGCGACGGCATTCGAAATTTGCCCACCTGCCGACGCTCCCGCGTGGGCGGGGGGCGACTCGATCGGCCCCCGATCCGGCTCCGTCGAGCCAGCTTCGCCCGAACGGGGCCGCAGGTACATCGGTCGCCGACTGTCCGCGCCGATGTCGGTCCCGCTCCCCGGTCGGGCGGCTGACGCGGGCACGCGTTGGCCCTCAGGATCGACCGGGCTGCTCGCGGGCTATACTTTCTTCCCGAGCGACGTCGCGCAATAGGCCCCCGCCACCCCTGTCGCACCGAGGACGAGCCATCTCTCGCTACGTTGGGCTACGACGCTCTCTCACGATATGACCGAGCCGGCGCGGCTCGGGCGTCGGACCCATTCCGCCCGAGGACCCTCGGCCGCCGCTCTAATCCGGCCCGCGAAGGGCGAGCTCCGCTTCGACCACGCTGAGCGGGGCAAGCGATGCGCGGGGGCTCGCCATCGTCCCCGCGGAGTTGGAGGATTCGACCGGGGCGGAGGTGGTGGCGGGGGTCGGTTGGGCCGGTACGCCCGCAAGTCCACTCGAGCTGACGGTCAAGATCGTGATCGAGAGCGCAGGGATCCAAACCGTACCGGAAAGGGTGAACGACGAGTTCGTCGGACCCGTCGAGCCGTTCTTCCACTGCTCCTGTTGTAGGGTGGCGCCGGACCGGATGCCGGTGTTCCCGAGGTTCACTTTGACCGCTTGCGTCACATTCGCATTCACCATCAGGAGCGCGAGGCCCGAGGAGCTGTACGTGGCGGACGCGTAGAACAACGAGGGGCCGGTCACCGTCGTGGCCACGGTCTTGTCCTTGAGGTGGGTCATCATCTGCGTCATCAAGGTGTACTGCTGCCCGAACACTTTCCCTCGTTCCCACGCGCCGAGGTAGTTCGAGCTGTAGGCGAACCAGTCGAGATTCTTCAGTCGGAGGTTGAGCGCCTGGGCGGTGTCGGCCGCGACATAGACCGTCCCCGCAAACGTGGGGAGGAGCTGAGAGTAACTGTTGACCTCGGCCGCGTTGGCCTCGGTCACGAACACCTGGAGATTGCACTTGGGGCACGCCGATGCCAAGTATCCGCGGGCGGATGTGACGCCGCTGTACAGGGAGTACCTTCCGTTGAGGTTGGCGAGCAGTTGCGCCCAGGTGGGATGCGCCGGAGCCGACCCGCTCGTGTAGGAGTGCATCGAAACTCCGGAGATGTTCTTCCCGTCGACCCGAGCGACGTCCGTGATGTACTCGAGGTCATTGTTGGGGTGCCCCATGCCCAAACCGAGCGCAATGATCCGCGCGCCCGGAACGACCGCCCGCACGGCGGTGATGTACTTCGCGAGTTCCTGAGCGAACAGGGTTGCGTTGATGTGGGTCTTGGAGGTCGTCCCCCATTGGGACCACGGAGTATCGAAGTGGGACCAACTTTGCACGGCATTGCCGATCTCCCAATACGAGGGCTTGAAGTGGAGCGTGTTCACGACGTAACTGGCGTAGTACGCCGCCGTTTTCGGTTGGTCGATTTCGGCGGGCAGCTGGAGGATGGCGTGACAATGGATCGATTGGCACGAGGTGATGAACTCCTGGACCGAGGTGTCGGCCGTCTTGGTGCCCCCTCCGCTGTCGCTCGTGAGGACCCCAGACGTGTAGTTGTATTCCTCACCGAGGACTCCCCCCGGGAAACGGAGGTATTTCGCCGGTGTCGCCGCGACGTTCGCGGCGTCGGTCGTGGTGAACTTCTGGGCGGCCGCTATGTTGACGCCCCAGAAGGCGCTCGGCACGTCCCGAGCCTTGCTGAAGTTGGCCAGGGACACCGTCGCGCTCGCGGCGGTGGGCGCGATCGGTCCGGAGGCATTGGCGGTGCCACTCGGCAGGGTCGGGAGCAGAAAGACCGGCGACGACGCATTGGAGGGGGCCGCCGGGTTGGCCGAGACCGCGGTCGAACGCATCGCATCGAGCCCGAACGGCGCTCCGGGCAGGAGCAGGAGGACCGCGATCCCTACCGATAGTAGAACGAGCTTTTTCAACATCGAAGCACCTCCTCGGACTTCGACGGCACCGGGGTCAATTTCTCGGGCCGCATCGATGTTTGGTCGAGGGATGGTATTTGAACTTGCCCTTACACGGCTGAAACTAAGTTTCGGAGAGTCATCGCAAAACCGGCACAATGGCCCTGCCGACGAGCGCCACTCTTGCCCGTTCTCTCGAGCAACCGGTCGGTGCAACGCTCGGGGGATTCTTCGGCGCTTCACCACCCTCGCTCCGAAGGCGCGGACGGCGTGAACTGACCCGGCGCCCCAACGACTATGAGACCGCGCGGCTGGCTCTCCGAACAGCATGGCGACCCGGTCGGTGGCGCACGAGTTCGACGCGATCTCACCCGAGTATGACGCGACCCGGCCTCCGCTCGACGCGGCCACAGTGGACGGCCTGGCGAGTGCCCTTCGGGACCGGCGGATCCATCGGCTCCTTGAGGTCGGGGTCGGCACGGGCCGCATCGCGGGTCCTCTCGAGGAACGGGGCTTCGAGGTCACGGGGCTGGATGCCTCGCGCGGCATGCTCGCGGTCGCCCAGGGGAAGGGCCTTCGAAGATTGGTGCGGGGCAGCGCCTACCATCTGCCGTTCTCGGACGAAGGGTTCGATGCGGTGCTCTTCGTCCATGTGCTTCACCTGCTGGACGACCCGCCCAGCGCGCTGCACGAGGCCGACCGCGTCGGGCGGGCCGGAGCGTTGGCCCTCGTCCACCCGGCCGCGGGACCGGGAGCCGCCCTTCAGAACGCGGAGCTGGACGAAGGTCGGCGCGCCGTCTACCGGGCCCTCGCCCGCGAGGGAGTCCCCCCGCCCCCGCGCACAGGGGGACCCCGCGCCCGCGAGCGGCTCCTCCTGGAACTGCTCCCGCCGGACGAGCTGGTCGTGCTCACCGATCGGGAGGTCACCGAGCGGCTTGCGCGGACCCTCGTCCTGTTCGAGCGGAGGGCCAGTCGGCACGTGCTCCACGTACCCGCCCCGGTCCTTGGCCGTGCGATCGCCTCGGCGCGGGCGGAGCTCGCGGATCGCACGGTCACCTATCGGCGGATCGAGTCCCTCGCGATCTGGAGCCGCCGGGGGCGGACCGTCGCCGCCGGTGACCGGCGTCGAGGTCACTTCGCGAACCGGTGCTCCATCACGTACGGGAGCACCCCGCCGGCGCGATAGTACGCGAGCTCGGTCGCGCTGTGCAGACGGCACTCGACAAGGAACTTCTTCGGCGGGCCGACGTCGGGCCGGGCCGTGACTTCGACCTCGACCCCCGGACCCAGGTTGGTGTTCGGGGGGAGGACGAGCTCGAACGTTTCTCGGCCCGTGAGGCCGAGCGAGGCCCAGTTCTCGCCCGGGAGGTACGAGAGCGGGAGGACCCCCATCTCGATGAGGTTCGTCCGGTGGATCCGCTCGAACCCCTCGGCGATCACCGCCCCGACCCCGAGGAGCCGGGGGCCCTTCGCCGCCCAGTCCCGGGAGCTCCCCTGTCCGTAACTCTTGCCGGCGAACACCAGGAGCGGCACCCCTTCGGTCCGGTACCGCTCGGCGGCGTCGAACACGGTCATCGTATCGCCACTCGGCAGATGGCGCGTGTACCCTCCCTCCTTGGGGCGGACGAGCTCGTTCTTGAGACGGACGTTCGCGAACGTTCCTCGGACCAGCACCTCGTGGTGCCCGCGTCGGGCTCCGTAGGTGTTGAACTCCGACGGCGGGACGCCGTGCGCCCGGAGGTACGCCCCGGCGGAGACGTCTCCGAGATCTCGCCCGCGGGCGAGATGTGATCGGTCGTGACCCGGTCCCCGATGACCACGAGGGGCCGCGCGGAGCGGACGAGAGTCCCGTCCTGGCCCAGCCACGGGGGGGGCAGTCGGAGGTACGGCGCTTCGGCGAGGTACGTCGAGTCGGCCGACCACGCGTAGTTGGGACCGTGCGGGGGATGAAGTGATTCCCAGTGCACGTCGCCGACCTCGATCGACCGGTACTCCTTGTGGAACATCTCCGGGTCGATGCTCCGTTCGATCACCCCGCGGACCTCGTCCGGTGCCCGGCCAGAGGTCGCGCAGGAAGACCGGGGTCCCGTCGGCCGCTCGACCCAGGGGGTCGGTCGTGAGGTTGAGGTCCATCCGGCCGGCGAGCGCGTAGGCGACCACCAGCATCGGCGACGCGAGGTAGTTGGCGCGTACCAGGTTCTGTATCCGCGCCTCGAAGTTACGGTTCCCGCTCAGGACCGCGGCGACGTAGAGGTCGCGGTCGACGACCTGCTGGGCGACCGCCGGAGGCAGCGGTCCCGAGTTCCCGATGCACGTCGTGCAACCGTATCCGACCAGGGCGAACCCGAGACCGGCGAGGGGGGCCATCAACCCGGCCTTCTCGAGATAGTCCGTGACGACCTTTGATCCGGGGGCGAGCGAGGTCTTCACGTGGGGCGGGACCTTCAATCCGAGGGAGAGTGCTTTCTGGGCGATCAGACCGGCGCCGACCATCACGTAGGGGTTCGAGGTGTTCGTGCAGCTCGTGATCGCGGCGATCACGACGGACCCGTCCGCAATGGGAGGGTCGACCGAGGCGGCGGTTCCGGGGCGAGTGGGGGAGGGTCGTCCCTTGCGGTAGGTGCCGAGCGCGTTGCCGAACGAGCGAGCCGCCTCCGCCACCGCGACGCTCTCCTCGGGGTTTCGCGGGCCGGAGATGGTTGGCACCACGGCGGCGACATCGATCCGCACGACCTCGTCGTAATCGATCGAACCCGGGGCGGGAGACCCCCACAGCCCGGTGGCGTGTGCGTAGGCCTCTACTCGACGAATCAGACTCTCGTCGCGCCCAGTGAACCGGAAGATAGGCGATCGTCGCCTCGTCCACCGGGAAGTAGGCGGCCGTCGCCCCGTACTCGGGGCACATGTTCGAGATCGTCGCACGGTCGGCCACGGCCAGGTGCGAGACGCCGGGGCCGCAGAACTCGACGAACTTGTCGACGACCCCCTTCTCTCGGAGCTTCCGCGTGACGGTCAGGACGAGGTCGGTAGCGGTCGCGCCCGCGGGAAGGGTACCCACCAGTTCGACGCCGACCACGACCGGCCGCGGTAGGAAATATGGCTCGCCGAGCATCACCGCCTCCGCCTCGATCCCGCCGACGCCCCAGCCGAGGACCGACACTCCGTTCACCATCGTGGTGTGGGAGTCGGTCCCGATGAGCGTGTCCGGGAACGCCACGGCCCCCCCGTTCGCTCCCCGGCGGACGACGACCTGGGAGAGGTGCTCGAGGTTGACCTGGTGGCAGATCCCGTTGCCGGGCGGTACGATCCGGTAGTTCGAGTAGGCCTCCTTCGCCCATTGTAGGAACCGGTACCTCTCGTGGTTCCGCTCGTACTCCCGGTCCAAGTCGATGAACATCGAACGCGGCGACCCGAAGCTGTCGACCTGAACGGAATGGTCGACCACGAGGTCGACCGGCACGGTGGGATTGACGCGCTCGGGGGACATGCCGCGCGCCACGGCGGCGCTGCGGAGGGTCGCGAGGTCGACGATGACCGGGACGCCCGTGAAATCCTGGAGGAGGACCCGTTCGGGGTAGTAGGCGAACTCGACCCGCTCGGCGAGAGGGCTCCCGTTAGCGAGCGCGCAGATATCCCGGACGTTGGAGCGATTGGGGTCGAAGTGGCGAACGATGTTCTCGAGCAGGACCCGAACAGTTCTCGGCCGTCGCGCCAGGCGGACCGGGTCGACTCCGTTCAGGTGGTCCACACGGAAGATCGTGGCGCGCTCGCCTCCGAGGTCGGCGACCTCGGAGACACGGAGAGGGTCGGCATCGCTCATGCCGTCTAGAATGCGGTGCGGTTCTTGGCGTCTTTGGACGGTCCGGGCGACCGGGGAGTCACCCGAACCGACTTGGTCCACGTGCCTCGTCGGCGGTCGCCGGGAACGGGGATTGGCCCCTCGTCGGGTCCTCTCGACTCGACCCGGTCGCCGCCGTCCGTTCTCAGTATGACCAGCCGCTCGCCTCCGGTCGTCCCGGCCGGCGACGACCGTGAGGGTGGGTCCCTCGCCCCCTTCCGCCGCCAGGTCGAGGTCCCGAGGATCCACCGCCTCCGGGACCGCGGACGCCGAGGAACACGTTGTACCCGAGGAACCGAGCGGCCCGTTCCGTCCCCGGGTCGGAGAACAGTTCCCGGGGCGGCGCGACCCGTTCGAGCCGGCCCTCGAAGAGCAGACCGACCCGGTCGCCGAGGAAGAGACCCTCCGGACGGTCATGGGTCACATGGATCGCCGAGGTGCCGGCGGCACGAAGGGCGCGCCGAAAGTCGGCCCGCAGCTCGCCCTTCAGCTCGGGGTCGATCGAAGCGAAGGGCTCGTCGAGGAGGACGAGACGGGGCCGGGCGGCCAAGGTGCGGGCGAGGGCGACCCGTTGCCGCTCGCCCCCAGAGAGTTCGTCGGGGGCGCGGTCCTCGAACCCGGCCAGACCGACCAAGTCGACCTGACGTCGGACCTCCTCGTCGACCTCCCGGCGGGGGCCGGCGTTGCAGGAGGGGCGCGTACGCGATGTTCTCGTACACGTTCCGGTGCGGAAAGAGGGCGGCGTCCTGGAACATCAGCCCGATCCCCCTCCGGTGGGCCGGGACTCCGGTCAGGTCCCGTCCATCGAGCACGACCCGCCCGGCGGTCGGCGTCTCCAGGCCCGCGAGACAGCGCAGCAGCGTGGACTTCCCGCTCCCGTTGGGTCCGAGCAGGACGAAGAGCTCGCCGCGCTCGACCCGGAGCGAGACTTGTTCGAGGACGGGAACGGTCCCCCAAGCCGCCGAGAGACCCTCGACCCGCAGGATCGGCTCAGAGCTCGACACGACGACCTCCGATAGAAAGGGCGAGGAAGACGACGAGGCTGAGGAGCAGGAGGAGGCCGGCGGCGGCGTCAGCGACCGGGAGTTGGCGGGTCCCGATCAACCCGTACAGCGCGACGGGGAGCGTGGTGAACCGGGGCGTGACGAGGAAGTAGGTCGCCGTGAACTCCCCGAGTCCGAGGGCGAACGCGAAGAGGCTGGCCGTCACCAAGCCGTCGCGCACGCGCGGCAGGTCGGCGTCAAGGAAGGCGGAGAAGCGTCCTGCCCCCAGGCTCTCGGCGGCTTCCCTTCCAGCCGCGGAGAGACCCGCGAGCGGGATCCCGAGACTCTGCAGCGCGAAGGGCAGCGCCAACACCGTCTGGCTCACGATGACGAGCGCCCACACCGACCCCTCGCCGCCCAGCAGCGGACGCCAGAACGTCGCCAGCGAGAGGGCGAGAACGACCGGCGACAGGAGCAGCGGCACGAAGAGGAGGAGGCCGAGACTGTAACTCCGCCCCGGCCGCCGAAGGACCGCATAGGCCGCGGGAACCGCGAGGACCACCGTGATGCCGGCGGCCGCCACCGCGAAGAGGAGCGTGTTCGCCGTCGCCGCCGGATCCCGATCCCGAGTCGCTGTGCCGTCGCCGGACCGAACAAGGCAGACCAGGCCGAGCCCGGTCCACCCCCTCCGAATGGACTGAACGTCCGATAGATCACGGCCCCCAGCAGAGCCCCTACCGCGACGAGAACGGCCGCGGTCTCGCCGGCCAGGGCGGCCGTCGCCCCCGACCAGACGAGGGGCCGCGCCCCGAAGGCCTTTCGCCCGGAGGGCCGGGACAACCGCTGGACCAGGTAGAGGTAGCCGACCGTCGGGGCCAGGAACAGCACGACCATGACGAAGGCGAGCGCCCCCGCGTCCGACGGGGAGAGGAGGATCTGATCGAGGGACCAGATCCGGGCCTCGACCGTGTAGCACCGCTCCCCGCAGAGGAGGAGCGGAGGGGCGAACGAGAGCGCGGAGAACAGGAATGTCAGCAAGCCCCCCGCGGCCGCCCCGATCCAGGTCGACGGTCCCCACGCGTCTCGGTACGCTCGGGCCGGCGAGCCGCCGAGCGTGACCACGGTCTCCTCGAACTCCGGAGCAGCGGTCTCGCACCCGGCGGCGGTGAGAAGGACGACGAGGGGCACGTTGAAGACCAAGTTCGCTGCGATGATCCCGGGAATCCCGTGCCCGAAGAACGCCAGCGAAGGGAACGGCCCGGCGAGGGCGCCGCCCGGCCCCGAAGAGATCTTCCACTCCGAGGACCACGATCAGGCTCGGAAGGAGGAACGGGACGAGGAGCAGGGACCGAACGACCTCGCGCCCGGGCCAACGGTACCGGCCCAGGAAGACCCCCGCGGGGTATCCAAAGGCGACGGCGAGTACCGCGGACAATCCGCCTTGGACGAGCGAGTTCGCGAGCGACCGCTGATTGAGGGGCAGCGCGAGGAGATTCCCGAGGCCCCCGAGACCTCCGGCGGCGGAAAGGGAGCTCGCGAACAACAAGCCCACCGGTATCAGGGCGAACAACGCGACGAAGACGGCGATCGGGGCGAGCGGCACCAGCTCGCGGAGCCAGCGCCTCATGCGGACCCTGTGGCGAGAGTCAACCAGGTGGTGACCCATCCCGAGAGGTTCTCGGCGACCTGGGACGGCGACGTCTCGGCGTTCAAGGGCGTGATCGAGTCCGGGTCGATGGCCGCGTCGTACACGGAGGAGAGGGCGACCGTCTCGTTCGCCGGGTACTCCCATTCATTGAGAGGGATCAGCGATTGGACCGTCCCTCCGAGGAACCAGTCCTCGAACTCCTGGTCGAGCGACACGTGGTGCGAACCCGCCACGATCCCGATCCCGTAGATCGTGCGCCAGCCGTACGCCGTGCCGTTCCACCACGAGACCGTCGAGTTGTACTGCCCGGCCTGGCCGTTCGCGGCCGCATAGGCCGGGTCGGTCGTGTACGAAACGACCATCTGAGGGTTCGGCGGTGGGCTCGTGAACTCCCCGAAGGCGGTCCCCCAGTCCGGCGCGGGCGACGGGATCTCTGGAAGAACGGCGTCCCAGAATCCCTGCCAGTCCTGGTGCAGCACGTGCTCGTAGTACTCGATCTCCCAGACGAGGAACTCCTCGCCCGTGATGTCGACCGATGGGTCCTCGATGAGCAGCTGCCGAGCCCAACTCGCGTTCGCGGTGAAGTCCGGGAAGGTCGCGTGGGCGACCGCACCGCGCGTCTGGGCGGCGAAGCTTGCGTTGTAGTCGATCCCGAGGTAGCCCCACTCGTAGGGGACCACCGCATCGTTGGGCGAGAGCTCCGCCACGAGGGTCGGGGAAACGTTCGCGAGCTCGGGCGGTGCGTACGGGACGAGCAGGTGGTCCGCGTCGGCCTCGGGGGCGGTGAGCTCGTCGAGCCCGATCACGAGGTCGGCTGCGGGCGCGTTCTGCTGTGCGAGCAACGTGCTCGCGAGCGTACCGGCCGGGCACTCGACATCGATGTGGACGTCGTGGGCGCTTTCGAAGGCCCCGAAGACCGTCGACCAGTCCGTCGCCCCGCAGTTGGTGCCCCCGAAGAGGCTCGGGTAGGTGTAGATGACGAGGGTCGCCGTCTGCTGACTGGCGAGGGTGTAGAGTCCGAGCCCCGCCACGATCACGATCACCGCGGCGAGGACCGAGATGAGGACGCGCCGCGACCGGCCCGGGCCGCGCAGCCGTCGGGGCGGCCCGATAACTTCCGATCCCCCGGTCATCCCTCCGCAGGACCGGCGGAGAGTCGCCTCAATGGTTCCATCGCGTTCCCTTCGCGGGCATTATCCCGTGCAGGTTCCTGGGGTCGACGGGGTTGCCCCCGTCCTCTCAGCCGGTTCCAGCTCCCCCTGCAAGTAACGGACCCCGACTGGACACTTAACGATTTTTTGCCCCATCGTTCTCTTATACGCAACCGCGCACTAACGCGAACGGGAAGGTTCCGATGGCAAATCCAGTCCCGAAGCTCCGGTTCGGCACGGAGCTCGTCAAGCGCGGCTTCGCCCGCATGCAGCAGGGCGGAGTCATCATGGACGTGACCACCGCCGACCAGGCCTCCATCGCGGAGGAGGCTGGCGCGGTCGCGGTCATGGCGCTCGAGCGCGTGCCGGCCGACATCCGGGCCGCGGGGGCGTCGCGCGCATGGCCGACCCCGTCAAGATCCGGGAGATCGAGGACCGCGTCTCCATCCCGGTGATGGCGAAGTGCCGGATCGGCCATACGGCCGAGGCCCGTATCCTCGAGGCGCTCAGCGTCGACATGATCGACGAGTCCGAAGTGCTCACGCCCGCGGACCCGTTTCGCCATGTCGACAAGAAGGGGTTCAAGGTCCCGTTCGTTTGCGGTGCCCGGAACCTCGGCGAGGCGCTCCGTCGCATCGACGAGGGTGCGGCCATGGTCCGGACCAAGGGCGAGGCCGGAACGGGCAACGTGGTCGAGGCGGTCCGACATATCCGACAGATCCGGAGCGAGATCGACGAACTCGTCGCGATGCCCAAGAAGGACGTCGCGGCCTGGGCCCGGAAGGAGCGCGTCACCGAGGCGGTCTGCGGGGAGGTCCGGTCCCTGGGGCGGCTTCCGGTCGTGAATTTCGCTGCCGGGGGGATCGCGACCCCGGCGGACGCGGCCTTGTGCCGGATGCTGGGCGTCGACGGGATCTTCGTCGGGAGCGGGATCTTCAAGGCCGAACACCCGATGAAGGTCGCCCGAGCGGTCGTCGAGGCGTCGTTGCATTTCGACGACCCCGAGGTCCTCGTGCGGGTCTCCTCCGGGCTCGGAGAACCGATGAAGGGCATCGACCTCGCGGGACTTCCCGCCGAGGCGCTCTTGCAGGGACGGGAGTCCACCCCGCTGGGGACTCCCCGCCGGGATTCGACCGAGGCCTAGCGGGCCGTGAGGATCGTCCAGGTCTCCCCCTTCTTCTACCCCCACACGGGCGGCGTGGAATCCCACGTACGGACGCTCGCGCGCGAGTTCGCGCGGCAGGGGCACGAGGTCACGGTCGTTACGTCCCGATTCGGCCGAAGCCTGCCCGCGACCGAGGAGTTCGAGGGCTACCGCATCGTCACGGACCCGGTCCCTCGGACCGGTCGTGAACACTCCGATCGATTTCGGGACCCGCCGCGCGCTCCGCCACCAGCCGGGCGACGTCTTCCATCTCCACTACCCGCCCCCGCTCACCTCGTTCTTCGCGACGCGCGGGCTGGTCGGACGGCGCGTCGCGGTCTGCCTCACGTACCACTGCGACCTCGACCTGCCCGGGATCGCGGGCCGTCTGGCCGCGCGGACCTACCAGCGGATCTTCCTTCCTCCCACCCTGCGCCGCGTGGACCGCATCATCGTCCACACCCGCAGTTACGGGATCACCTCCGCGAGCCTCCGCGGGCGGGAGCTCGAGGTCATCCCGTCGGTCGTCGACCTCGACCGGTTCCGGCCCGGACCTCGACCCGAGCGAGCTCCGGACGCGGCTCCGGCTCGAGGGCAAGCGGGTCATCACCTTCACCGGGCGGCTCGTCCCGCACAAGGGCGTGGACGTCCTCTTGGACGCCCTCGCGGAGCTGCCCAAGGACGTGGTCTTGGTCCTCATCGGGGCGGGCCCCCGTCTTGCCGGGCTTCGGAGTCGGGCGCGACGGCTGGACCTCGAGGACCGGGTGCGGTTCTGTGCGAACGTTTCGGACGAGGAGCTTCCGCTCCATCTGGCCCTCGGGAACGCGTTCGTCTTTCCCTCGGAGAACCGGCTCGAGGGGTTCGGGCTCGCCGTGACCGAGGCGATGGCCACCGGACTCCCGGTCGTGACCGCGGACATGCCCGGGGTGCGGGAAGTGATCGAACCCGGGGTCGAGGGGCTCCTCGCCGAACCCCTCCTGGCGAAGGACGTGGCCGACAAGGTCCGTCGCCTGCTGGACGACCCCGCGTTGGCCCGACGGATGGGAGCGGCCGGACGGCGCCGGGCCGAGCAGCGCTACGGACTCGCGACGGTCGCGGGCCAGCTGCTCAAGCTGTACGCAGACCTGATCGCAGCTGGTTGATCTGCGTCTTCAGACGGGACGCCTCGGCCCGGGCCGCCGTCTTCCAGTCCTTGCCGGAGGACGCGTAGGTGATGCTGCGCGAGGCGCTCACGAGGAGCGCCCGCCCTTCGGCATCCACGCCCTCCCGTACCGCCGTGGCGAGCGACCCGCCCTGGGCTCCGATTCCCGGGACGAGCAGGGGAACCTTGTTGCCGAGGGTCGTGCGCGCGAGCCGGAACGCGTCGGAGAACGTCGCCCCGATGACCGCCCCCACGTTCCCGTGCGCGTGGGCCAGCCGGCGCACTTCGCCGATGACGGCCAGCCACAGCGGCCCCCGGGGGGTGGGGATCTCTTGGAAATCGACGGCGCCCGGGTTGGAGGAGTGGGCGATCACGAAGACCCCGTGGGTGGGGTCGGCGTGGAAGGGTTCGAGCGTTTCCCATCCGAGCCACGGGGTCACCGTGATCGCGTCGAACCCCATCTCGGCGAACGCGGCGTCCCGGTAGAAACGCATGGTGTTGGGGATGTCGTTCGCCTTGAGGTCCAGGATCCGCAGCTTCGTGTTCCCGATCTTCTTCGGCAATCGCGCGAGCGCGCGCAGGCCGACCTCGCCGTACGGCAGGTAGCTCGCGAGCTGCATCTTGTACGCCGCGGCGTGCGGGGCGGTCGCGTCGACGATGCCGTCGAGGAAGCGGTCGAGACGGCGACCGGCGGACATCGCGCGGATCGGCTTCGGCAGGAGCGCGGGATCCGGATCGAGCCCGACACACAGCAACGAGTCGCGCGCCTTCAGGACCCGGTCCACGCGGTCGATGAATCGCTGAGGCACTGGGTCCGGGAGCGGCCGCGGAGGAAAAGGGTTTCTCGGGAAGCGGTCGGGCGACCGCTCACCCTTCGGGGGGGTCCCGACCTTTTTATCGAACGCTCGGGTCCCCGGAGCGGTGCGACCGATGGCGGAGACCGGATTCGCCGGAAGCACCGCGCGAGGTCCGACTCCGCGACCTGCGGCCGGGCGAGGGCCCCGTCGAGTTCGTGGCACGGATCGTCACGTGCGACCGCCGCGAGGTCCGCCGCAAGTCCGACGGCAGCAAGCGGGCCCTGCTCTCCGGACTTCTCAGCGATGGCACGGCCACGGTCCGCTTCACCTGGTGGGACCCGCCCCGCGAAGGGGTCGAACGCGGCCTCATACTCCGGGCCGTCGGTCCGGAGATCGGCGAGTATCGCGGTCGGACGGAGGTCACGTTCAGCTGGAAGAGCCGGGTCGGACCGGCCAGCGATGCGGAGCTTCCCTCCGTCGATCCCTCGGAGGTTCCCGAGCTGAAGGTGCGCGACCTTCGACCGCCGGCCGAGGGGTTCCGGGTCTACGTCCGCGTCGCGCGCATCGCGGAGCGCTCCGTCTCGGTGGGCGAGGAGCGGCGGGTCGTATACGACGGTCTCGTGGCCGACGAAACGGGGACGATCGCCCTCTCTGCGTGGACCGACTTCCACCTGCGCGCCGGCGAGACCCTCGAGATCACGGGCGGATACCTCCGAGCCTTCCGCGGCGTCACCCAACTGGTCCTCGACGAGCGGGCCACCGTCCGCCGGGTCGACCGACCCCACCTCCCCGACCCGGCGTCGATCCTCAACGCCCCTCCGGTCTCCATGGCGCGGCTCGAGGAGAGTGGAGGCGGCCCGTCCGCCACGGTCGAGGGGCTCGTCGTAGGGCTCTTGCCACCGAGCGGGCTGGTCTATCGCTGTCCGGAATGCCGGCGCAGTCTCCAGGGAGGGGTGTGCCGCCTCCACGGCCCGGTCGAGGGAACGGCGGACCTGCGGGCGCGGATCGTACTGGACGACGGGACCGGGGCGGTCACGGTCAACGCCGGTCGACCCGAGACCGAACGCCTCTGGGGGCACACTCTCGGCGAGGTCTTGGCCGGACTCCCGGCCCGACCCGACCCCGCGGTGTGGGAAGGAGAACTGGCGGAGGCGCTCCTCGGCCGCCGGCTCCGGGTACGAGGTCCGGCGTCGAAGGACGACTTCGGAGTGACCCTCACTCCGGAATCGATCGAGACCATCGATATCGACCTGGACGCGACCGCCGAGCGGCTGGCCGCCCGGATCGGGGGCGGCCGGGCGTGACGTTCCGGGAACCGGCGTGGCGGGTCGTCGCTCGGGAACTCGAGAGCTCGCTCGAGGAGGAGCGAGGGGCCGGGGAGCGGGCCGCGTCCTACGTCCTCTCCCCCTTCGGCGCCCGAATGAATCGCGTACTCCTGGCCGGGACCCTCTCGTCGCCCGAGCCGATCGGCCGCCACGCGTCGCAGCCGTTCTGGCGCTCCCGATTCTCGGACCCTACCGGCGCGGTCGCGGTGACCGCCGGCACCTTCCAGCCCCGGGCGATGGCCCAGTTGCGCTCGTCGAACGCGCCCCGCTCGGCGATCGTGGTCGGAAAAGTGCACCTGTACAAGGGGCGGGATGGGACGGCCTACCTTTCCGTGAGAGCGGAGGCCGTGCGGACCGTGGGGGAGACCGACGAGCGGGCGGCGCTCTCCGACGCGGTTCGACAGACCCTCGACCGGCTCGACGTACTGGACCGACTCGCCCAAGTCCCTCCGACCTCCTCCGAGGTTCTTAGGGACGAAGGGGTCCCCTCCCACTGGATCGTGGCCGCGCGCGAGTCCCTCCGCCGCTACCCCAACGCCGACCGGGGCAAGTTCCGTGGGGAGCTCCGGGCGGCCAACCGCCGGGTCGCGGGCGTCTCGTCCCCGACCGACCTTCCCGAGACTCCCCCGAGCGTACAGATCCGGCGGGACGAGCCGGCGGCCCCTCGCGCCGCGCCGAGCGCGGCCGAGCGAGCGGAGGAGTCGGTGCTGCTGGAATTCCTCGACCAGGTCGCCGAGGCCTCGCTGGATGCCTACGCCGACCGGAGGGAGCTGCTCGAGAGGGTCGGTTCGAGGGGCCTCGGGGTGGACCGGGCCGAGGAGGTGCTTACGCGACTCGAGGACGAGGGGGTCGTCGAGGAGCCGATCGTGGGCAAGCTCAGGCGGGCCTGACCGTCGGAGAGCCCCGAACCCGGCCCTCCGCCGCCCCCGCCGCCGTCGCGAGCATTTATATCGGGCCCGGACTCGGGGCGCGGGGGAATGAGGACCACCTGTCTCTCCGATCCGTGACGAGACCTGCGACGAACTGACCCCCACCTCTCCATACCGATCCGATCATGGCCGAACCTGGACCCTCCCGCCTACTCATCGTCATCCTCGTGGTCATCGGCATCGTCGGAGCCGGTGTGGGGGTCTGGGGGGCCAACTACCTCCTACATCCCCCGCCCCAGGCGTCGATCCTCACGGTCGAGGTGGGCGACAACGTCACCGTGAATTACATCGGTAGTTTCGGCAGCGGAGGCGAGGTCGGGCGGACGTTCGACACGTCCATTTACAGTGTGTACCAGAACAACGTGACATACCCCAAATCGCTCTACTTCCCCTCGACCCACGGGGGCAACCCGAGCAACTACACCCCCCTGCCGACGCACATCGGCTCGTCGGGGCAGGTACACGATCGGAAACCTCTCCTTCGGGACGACGGTGACGGGCTTTTGGCAGGGCCTGATCGGCATGACCGGTAACCAGACGCGGTACATCGTGATCCCGCCGAACCTGGGGTACGGCCCGCTCGACCTGACCTGTACCGAGGTCCTCCCGCTCGCCTACTCGGTTCCCGTCTACGTGACCGTCCCGGCCAGTGAATTCGCGACCCAGTACCTCGGGGGTGAGCGCCACCGCGGGAACGACGTTCACCGACCCCTCGTATGGTTGGACCGACCTCGTCCTGAGTGTGAACGCGACGTCGGTCGTGGTGAACCACCTGCCGACGCTGGGAGAGACGACGCGGTTCGGCGCCTGGAACATCACTGTCACCAACATCACCTCGACCACGATCTCGGTCCTCAACCTGATCACGCCGAGCAACTACGCCAGCTATCTCGGGTCGTTCTCGACGGCCAAGACGTGTCAGGGGCAATCCGAGAGCCACTACCTCATCTCCGCGGTGAACCTCAACGCGGGGACCTTCACTATCAACTGGAACAGCGAAGTGGCCGGGCAGACGCTGATCTTCCGCGTCACCGTCGTGGACATCTTCAAGGGCTGAATCCGCCGCCGGACCCCGCGGGCCCGCGCCGACAGGGTCAACCGCCGAGCGTGATCTTGCCCCGCTTCAGGAGTTCCTGGAGCTGGGCGTCCGCGAAGTTCGTGGCGACGTCGTCGTTGTTCCGCCGCGGGGGCGGGTGTACGCTCGGAGCGTGCGCTGGGCCTCCTCGCGGCGCGCCCGGCTCTCCCCGTAGATGCGTCGGGCCTCGGTGTCCAGGGTCGCCATCTCCCGGCTCATCCCGTCGATCGTCTCCATCAGCTCGGCCCGCGCCTTGCCTTTCGCACGCATCTCGGCCACCATGCTGCCCGCGGCCTCGAGCTTCGAACGGATGGCCGCCATCATCGCGTCACGGTCGGCCTTCGCCTGGGCGAACTCGGCCCCGAGCCGGCGTCGACCTCGGCGCGGCAGGCGCGCACGCGGTCGTCCGCCTCCTTGCGCTGCTTCCCGTGCTCGGCGATCGTGGCGGCGTGGGTCTCGGCCGTCTTGAGCTCGCGCGTCCGCTCCCGAATGCGGGCGATGAGGGCGTTCTCGTCCTCGATCGGTAGGGCGGAGGTCTGCTGCTTGAGTTCGAGGTCGGCGATCTCGCGCTTCAGCTGCTCGGGCCGAATCCGCTCGGTCGCGGGGAACGAAAGGCGGAGCTCCCGGACGGCGACCACGGCGGCCTCCAGGTGGCGACGTGCCTTCTCCCGGGCCGACCGGAGCTCCATGAGCCGCTTGCCGAGCGCGCCGTGCTCGTCGTAGATGCGCTCGACCTCCTGCTGGGGGGCCTGCCGTCGGTCGTAGAGGGCCTTCTGTTCCGAGGAAAGGCGGCGCATCTCCTCGATGAGCGTCCCCCGGCGGGTTTCGAGCGACCGGAACTTCCGCTCCAGGTCTTGGAGGCGGTCCCGGTCGTCCCGGTCCTTCTGCTCCTCCTCTTCGGAGAGGACGACCCGGGGGGCCATGGGCGACCGAGGACCCGGAGGCCAGAAAAGCCCTTCGCGCCCGACTTTTCAGGGTCGGCGGTCGGCCACGTACCAAAAGTGGAGCCCCTCGGGGAGCTGCGTAGCGACCCGCTCAAATCCGAGACCCGTGAGGGCGTCTATCGACTCCTTCCGGAAGTACCGATAGGGTGCGGTCCCAGGGGTCCTCCGCCATACGTCCGGGGCGACGGGCTCCCCCTGTCCAGCAATCGGGTCGGTGGTGGAGCGGACCGCAAAGAGGTGGAGGCCTCCCGGGTGCAGCACCCGGTGAACCTCCCGGAAGATGGTCGCGAGCTCGTCGTCGGGGACCATCATGTAGACCGCGTGGGCATAGACCGCTTCGAGCGACGCGGTCAGGGTGTCGCGGAGCGCCGAGAGTGCATCGGTCTGTCGGAACCGGATCTCCGGGGGGTTAGCGATCTCCCGGCGCGCCCGCCCGATCGCCGTCGCGGAATAGTCCACGGCGGTGACCTGGTAGCCCCCCGAGGCGAAGAGGCGCGCATCGCGTCCGGTCCCGCACCCGAGCTCCAGCACCTGGCCCCGGGGGAACCGCTCCCGCAAACGTTCGATGGCCCATGCCGCAAAGCGGCTCGGGGGGCCCGTGAACCGGTCGGGATTCCCCTCATAGATATTCTCGGCGCCCGCCGAGCGTTCGGCGAGCGGCGGCCAGGGCGTCGAAGGAGGGTCGGTCATCCCCGCCGGAGCGCCGGTCTCCTGCGAGAGGGACGCGGGGGAGTGCGTGCGAAGCGCTGCGCCGCAAAGAGCGCCGCGGGGACCGCGGCATCGATGTTGACGACCGCCAACGGCGCACACGACTGGAGCATCGCGGTCAGCGCGCCCTCGCCCTTGCCCCCTCGACCGTACCCAGTCGACGTCGGCACACCGACGACGGGAGCGTGGACGAGACCGGCCACGACGGTGGGCAGCGCGCCTTCCCGTCCCGCGAAGACCAGGTAGATCTCCGGGTTCTTCCGCTCGATCCGGCGGAGCGCCCGCACCAGTCGGTGCAGTCCGGCGACGCCCACGTCGTACGCGCTCGCGACTCCGACCCCGAGTTCCTCCAACACGGCGCGGGCTTCCTCGGCCAGAGGAACGTCACTGGTCCCGGCCGTGAGGAGCCCCACAACCCCGGAACGATACTCCGCGCCGAGAGGTCCCTCCAGCCGGAGGACGCGTCCTTCCGCGCGACCTCGGAGCGGAAGCCCCTCCCCGACCCATCCGTCCACCGCACGAAGCTGGGCGGGCGACGCCCGCGAGACGATCGCTCCCAGGCCGATTCGGTGCAGTTCGCGAAGGATGGAGCCGAGGTCCTCGACCGTCTTTCCTTCGCCCAGGATCACCTCGGGGACCCCGACCCGGCGCGGCCGGTCTCGGTCGACCCGGGCGATCCGGCCCACTCGGACCTCCGCCCTTGAGCTGTGACGGAGGGGGGCCCGTCGCGCGCGTACCACGGTTTGTGGGACCGACCTCGAACCTTAACCTCGGCGGGCGCTCTTCGCGTTCCATCCCGTCCCAAAAAACGGCCTGCTTCGACGCAGAACCGCCGGGGTTGACCTCGGACAGAGCCTCGCAGCCAAGGATAAGACCCCCGCCCGGTTCCCCGCGAAGTCGTTGAGGGCGTGATGCGGATGCGGAGCCGTTCCGTCGCCGTTTGGACTGTCGTTCTCCTGGCCGTCTCTTCGGCGGCGATGATTGGATCGGCGACGCATGCGGCCCGCTCCCCGATCGTACCGGGAGACGGGGTGAGGGCAGCCTCGGGCCTTGGGGTCCGGGAATCTCCGGAGGCGCGCGGGGGAACGGCGCTCCCCGCGTCGTCGAGCCGAAGCGGCCTCCCGGCGGCGGGTTCGAATCCACTCGCTCCCCCTCTGGGTCAAGGGCCGGCGTCGAGCGGATGGGCCGTCTCCAACACGCTCGTGATCTACAACAACACCTTGCTGTCGGGGAATTTTGCTAACTTATGGAATGGCGCTCAGTGGGAAGGCGTCGACCTGGCCCCGGACAATCTCAGTGGAGAGGTCTTTGTTCTCTCCCAAGGCGGCGTCATCAGTGTGATCTCGGACACGACCAATGAGGTCGTCAATTCCTTCTACCCCCCCATCCTCGGAACGCCGGCCAGTATCGCCTTCGATTACAAGGACAACGAGATGTTCGTCCTCTACTACGTGTACGACGCGTCGAGCTACGTCCAAGTCCTCTCCGCGACCACCACCGCGGTCCTAGCGACCGTGGCGGTGGGGGACGGCTCGTATGGGATCACGTACGACAGCGGCCTCGGAGAGGTCTTCGTCTCGAACCCACAATCCGGGAACGTGAGCGTGATCTCCACCGCCACGAACAAGGTGGTCGCCACGATCGCTCTCCCACTCGGGTACCCCGAGCAGCTCGTGTACGACTCCGGCCAGAATGAAGTGTTCGCGATCAATGCCTCGTACCGACCTGTACCATTCGGACCTGACCGTGATCTCGGACGCGACGAATACGGCGGTCGCGAGCATCACCGTCCCGTACGGGGCCATTTCTTTGGGATACGACAGCAAGAAGGGAGAGGTGTTCGTCGGGAGCGATTTCTACGGCGCCGGGGGCACCTGCAATGTGACCGTGGTCAACGACACGAGCGACACGGTCGTGACGACGATCGACGTGGGCCTCGATCCCACGGGGATCGCGTACGTCCCGTCGCTGGACGAGCTCTACGTGACGAACCACGGTTCGGACAACGAGAGCGTGATCTCGGACGGGACGAACTCGGTAATCGCCACGGTTCCGCTCGTCTCCAACCCCAATGTCTCGCTCTACATCGGCCCCGAGTATCCGGTCTATGACCCCGGTCAGGCCGAGGTATGGGACTTCGGAGGGTTCCCCGGGTACGTCACCGCGGTCTCCACGGCGACCCACGCCATCACCGCGACGGTGTGGCTTACCTTCTCCTCACGGTACTTTGCGTATGACAACGCCAACCAGGAGGAGTTTCTCGTGGACTCCGACTCCGGCTATGTCGCCGTCGTTTCGGACGTGACCGACCACGTCGTGGCGGAGATCCCGGTGGGAGAGGGGGCCTACCAGGTGGCGTACGATTCGGGAAAGGGCGAGGTGTGGATCACCAACAACGGGGGACCGGGCAACATCACCGTCGTCAACGCCACCACCAACACCGTCGTCGAGACGTTCAGCATCCCCGGTGTCGGTCCGACGGGAATTGCCTACGACCCCGCGCTGGGTGAGCTGTTCGTGGGCAACGACTATTGCCCACCCTGCAGCAACATCACGGTCATCAATGACACGACGTACGACGTGGTTGGAGTGGTCGCCTACTCCGGCTTCGTTCCTTTCGACTTGGCGTACGACAGTGGAAAGGGTGAGATCTTCGCCGCCAACGAAGGAGGCAACCTGAGCGTGATCGATGCCGGCACCGACACCGTTGTGGCGTCGGTCGGCACCGGCGATTACGGTGGCTGGGGGATGGCCTACGATAGCGCGATGGGCGAGATCTTCCTCACGAACGTCAACGCCAACAACGTCACGGTCATTTCGGACGCGACCAACACGGTGGTGGCGAACATTCCCTCACTTCCCGGGGCGTGGGGCGCTGCGTACGACTCGGCGGCGGGCGAGATCTTCATCGGCGGCGACTACGGGGACACTGTTTCCGTCATTTCGGACGGGACCAATACCGTAGTCTACTCGATCTCCCCGGACGGAGAGGCGCCGAGCTCGGTGGCGTACCGATGCCGAGACTGGGGACCTCTATACCTCGGACCAGAACCAGGGAACCTTGATGCTCATCTCCCCTACGGGCGGCACCGGCCCCACCCACTATCCGGTGACCTTCCACGAAACGGGCCTACCGGCGGGCACTTCCTGGAGCGTCACCTTCAACGGGACCTTAGGGAGCTCGACCACCGCCTCGATCGCCTACTCTGTCCTGAACGGCGGTTATTCGTTCACCACCGGCACGGTGGCCGGGTACACCGCCAACGTGACCGGCGGCCCCGTCACCGTCAACGGAGCGCCCGTCGATGTGGAGATTGGGTTCACCTCGACCGGGACTCCGACCTACGCCGTGACCTTCGACGAAACGGGTCTGCCGTCTCCCCCCTCGTGGACCGTGACCCTCGAAGGTTCACCCCAGAGCGCGACGACGACCATGATCCAGTTCGTGGAGGTCGACGGCTCGTACTCCTTCTCCGTGGGGGCCGTGACCGGCTACACGGCGGCTCCGTCGTCCGGAACGGTGGTCGTGAGCGGGGGGCCGCTGACCCGGGACATCGTGTTCACTCCGACCACGGCCCCGCCCCCCACCTACCCCATCACGTTCACCGAGACCGGGCTCGATTCCGGGACCAGCTGGTCCGTGACCCTCGCCGGAACGTTGCTCTCCTCGAGCACCTCGACCATCGCGACCACCGCTGCCAACGGAAGCTACCCCTACACGGTCTCTTCCGTGACGGGGTACACCGCGAGCCCGGCCTCCGGTACCGTGACCATCACCGGGGCGGGCCAGACCGTCGCCATCACGTTCACGGCCACACCGACCGGCACGTCGCCGCCTCCGTCACCGTCCGGCTTCTTGGGATTGCCGGGTTCGGACGGGTACATCCTGTTGGGCATCCTCGTCGCCGCGATCGCCGCGATCCTCTTCCTGGTCCTGGCGCGGCGGCCGAACTATCCGATCGTCTTCACGGAGACCGGTCTGCCCGGCGGGTACGCGCTGGTCCGTGCGGCTGAAGGACGTCACCGAGTTCTCGGAGACGGAGACGATCCGATTCAGTCGGCCGAGCGGCACCTACGAGTATGAAGTGGCTCCCTCGGCGGGCCATTCCCCCACCCCGGCGACCGGCTATGCGGTCGTCGAGCGGGAGCGTCGAGACATCCCGTCCGGTTCGGCCCCCCCTAAACGGACCCGCGCATCGGACCGGGTGGTCGAGCGGCCGGCCCCTGGATTCTGTTCAAGTCCGTCCATTCGGTGGAGAAGCCAAGGCCAGCAGGCCCGAGTCCTCTGATCAAGGAAGCGCCAACGCGTTCGTGGTCCCGGTGTAGCTCTGCATGCCTTGGGCGACGAATTGGAGCCCTAGTCCCGTAGGATTCTGGGTGCCCATATCGATCACAATGGAATCGGTAGTGTTGAGAGGGGTGCCGTCCGTGACACCGCTCCCGAGGGTCCAGTCCGACGACATTCCCATCGAACCCCCGACGGCGGCATACTGGGCCACCACCGTGCCGTTCGAGTTCAGGATGGAGAATCCGTGGCCGGCGGTCGCCACGTCGATCGCCCCTCGCTCGGTCTGGACGAAGAACCACGCGGATCCAACGGTGATCGTAGACTCGATGATGCTCAGCCCGTAATAGAAGTCGGCGGGGCCCTGACAGCCCGTGGAGAGGAAAGTGCTGCCGACGGGGCATTGTCCGACCGTCGGAACGCCAGGAAGGAAAGCGGTACGAGGGGGGTGTTGCCGGCACAGTGGCAGAAACCCCGGCCGATCAGGCCCCCGTACTCCAGCCCTACCAGCCCTACTACGAGTGCCGCGGCTGAGACGACCACCACGACCGCTACGACGATGGCAACGTCCGGACTCGGCCGTGAAGGCGCGGGTGGCCAGAGCGAGCGCGGCCCATAGGTCGGAGACCCTGGCCCGGCGACCCGAGCCCCGCACGCCGGACAGAAGGGGTAACCGGGGGTGAGGGGTCGGCCGCATTGCGCGCAGGGCGAGGATGCCATCCGCGTCTCCCCCGCCTCTACCACACGACCCAGGTCGTGTTAAACTGGGCGTGCACGTGCCATGGCCCGGGGCGGGACGTACTCCCGACCGTGGGGCCAGGTCCGGTACGCTTTCCCGATGGACTCTCCCTCCCCAATGAGGCCGTCAAGCCCGGACCACCCAAGCCGTGATATAGCGCGCTCCGGTGGCACGACGGTCCGTCTCGAAATGCCCGATTTCTCGCTGTCCGCGGAGCAGGAAAGTCTCCGGGATATGGCCCGGAAGTTCGCACGGACGGAGATGGTGCCGCACGCGGCCGAGTGCGACCGGACCCCTCGGTTCCCGGAGGAGATCTACCGCAAGGCGTACGACCTCGGCCTCATGAACCTCAACGTACCCGTCGAGTACGGGGGCAGCGGCCTCGGCCTCTTCGACCAGTGCCTCATCGTCGAGGAGCTCGCCCACGCCTGCGGCGGCATGACGACCTCCGTGATCGCGAACTGCCTCGCCCTGGAACCGATCCTCCTCGGCGGTACGCCCGAGCAGAAGGAACGCTTCCTCACGCCGTTCTGCTCCGAGTACCACTTTGCGTCCTTCGCCCTCACCGAGCCGTCGGGGGCAGCGACGCCGGGGGGCTCTTGACCCGGGCCCGCCGGGACGGCGACCATTACGTCCTCGACGGCGAGAAGTGCTTCATCACGAACGCTCCGCACGCTTCCCTGTTCACGGTCTTCGCGACGGTCGACCCGAGCTTGCGGACGAAGGGCATCACGGCGTTCGTCGTCCCTCGCTCCGCCGTTGGCCTCAGCACCGGCAAGGACGAGGAGAAGATGGGCCATCGGGCCTCGTCGACCAGCACGGTGCGGTTCGACGGCGTGAAAGTCCCGGTCGAAGACCGTCTCGGCGAGGAGGGCGGGGGCTTCTCGATCGCGATGCGGACGCTCGACCAGACCCGGACCCCGATCGGTGCGCTGGCCACCGGAATCGCCCAGGCCGCCCTCGACCACGCCGCCGCCTACTCCCTCAAGCGTCAATCGTTCGGCAAGCCGATCAGTCAGCACCAGGCGATCCAGATCAAACTCGCCAACATGGCCCAAGCCGTCCACGCCGCGCGCCTCCTGACCTGGCAGGCGGCCTGGACGATCGACCGCGGAGCCAAAGGAACGCTCGAGTCGTCGATCGCGAAGTGCTTCGCTTCCGATGCCGCGCTGCACGTGGCGGACGAGGCGATCCAGACCTTCGGCGGGTACGGCTACATGAAGGAGTATCCGGTCGAGAAGCTCCTCCGGGACGCGAAGCTCACCCAGATCTACGAGGGAGCGAACGAGATCCAACGGACGGTCATCGCCCGCGAACTGCTCCGTGAGTACGCCTGAGCCCGGAGGGCGGCGTGGAGATCGTCGTCTGCATCAAGCCGGTCCCTGAGGCGGAGACGCGGCTGCGCGTGGCGCCCGGCGGCCAAACCCTCGATGCGGAGGGCGTGAAGTTCGTCCTGGCCGGGTACGACGAGTCGGCCCTTGAGCAGGCGCTCCTACTCAAGGAATCGGTGCCCGGTTCGAAGGTGCATGCCGTTTCGTACGGGCCGACGCCACGGACCGAGGAGGTGCTCCGCGCCGCGATCGCACTAGGCGCCGACCTCGCCACCTGGGTCGAGGCGCCGTCGGGCACGGCGGCCGACCCGATCCTCGCCGCGCGATCGCTGGCGGCGGCCATCGCCGCCGTTCCGCACGACCTGGTCCTCTGCGGCAAGCAGGCCGGCGACGATGAGGCGGGCCTCGTTCCGTCGGCGCTGGGGGAGCTCCTCGGAGTCCCCGACTTCGGCTCGGTCGTGGACCTTCGGTGGGACCCGTCCGCCTCCCGACTGAAGTTCCTCCGCTCCACGGACCAGGGCGGGGAGCGTTGGGAGGCCCCCACCCCGTGCGTCATCGGGCTCCAGCAGGCGTGGAACGACCCGCGCACGGCGAAACTGCCGAGCATCCTCAAATCGCGCAAGGCGCCGATCGCGAAGCGTCCTCGGGAGGCGTCCGACCCGGGGCCGCAGAGCGTGCCGACGGCGTTCGAGCTACCCCCACCGCGGACGGGGGCCCGGATGATCGAGGTACAAGACTCCCGAGGAAGCGGCCCAGAAGCTGGTCCGCATCCTCCGGGAGGAGGCCAAGGTGTTCCCGTGACCGGCCCCGTTCTGGTCGTCGGCGAGGTCCAGAACGCCCGCCTGAGCGGTCCGACGCTCGAGGCGGTGTCGGTGGCTCAGTCGCTCGGCGGCGGGTCCGATGGGATCGTCGGTTTCGCAGGGGGCAGTGCGGCCGGCAGCGCCGCCGCCGAGTTCGGCCGCGTGGGAGTAGGACGGGTCGCGCTGGCGCGAGACCCGGCGCTCGACTCGCGCCGGTCGCCGCTTTCGCCGCGGTGGTCGCCGCGGCAGCGAACGCGACCGGGGCCGACACGGTCCTCGTCGGCGGCACGACGTTCGGCCGGGACCTCGTGGGACGGCTCGCCATCCGTTGGGAGGCCGCGGTCGCCACGGGGGTGACGGAGGTTCGTCGCGAGGGGGGTGCGATCCTCGTGCGGCGACCGATCTTCGGCGGACGCGCGACCGAAACCCGGCGCTTGGAAGCTCCTCGGGTGGCGCTGGCGATCCGACCTCACGCCTTCGCCTCGCCCCCCCCTGCGGTCGTCTCACCGTCGATCGAGGAAGTCCCGATGGTGCCTCTCCCACCCGAGCTGCTCGCCCCCACGCGGACCGCCATCGAGACGGCGGCCCAGGGGGCCGGCCCGTCCCTGGGAGACGCCTCCATCGTCGTCTCCGGCGGACGGGGGGTCCGCACCGCCGAGAACTTCCCGATCGTCGAGGAGCTCGCGGCGTCCCTCGGGGCCGCGGTCGGCGCCTCGCGTGCTGTGACCGACGCGGGGTGGCGCCCGGCCTCGTTCCAGGTCGGCCAGACCGGACGCTCGGTCTCACCTCAACTCTACATCGCGGTCGGGATCTCGGGCGCGATCCAGCATCTCGTCGGGATGCTGAGCTCCCGAGTGATCGTCGCGATCAATTCCGACCCGAGCGCGCCAATCTTCCGGGTCGCCGACTTCGGGATCGTGGGCGACCTGTTCCAGGTCGTCCCGGCGCTGACCACCGAGATCCGCCGTGTCCGCGCCCCGTAGCTCGGCGGGACGGGCGACGGGCCCACTTCGGGCGGCGAATCCAGAAGCGCATCTCGGCCGTCGGCTCGAAGCCGAGCCGCTCGTAGACGGGCCGGCCCTGGTCGGCGGCGTGCAGGGTCACACGGTTCGCGCCCGAGTCGCGCGCCTCCCGCACCAGCGCCCGGACGATCGCCGAGGCGATCCCCAGCCGCTGGTGCTCGGGGCGCGTGTACATCGACATGACGTACGGAACGGTGTCGCGGGGGATCCCCGGGCGAGGCTCTTGCGGCATGTACCAGAGGGCGCCCGAACCCGCCACCTCGTCCCCGGCCATCACGACGTAGGCGACCACATCGCCGGAGCGAAGCCGCGGTCGAAGCCAGCGCCGGTACGGGGCGGCGTGGTCGCGCAGTTGTCGGGGAGTGTGGTGCCCGATCGAACGCCACATCTCCTCCCGGTGGACGGTAAGGACGGGGATGTCGGAGAGCGTCGCCCGCCGGAGTCGAAAACGACGGGCGCTGGGGGGGCGCCGGGTTCGCGGGTGGTCGGGCATACGGGTCAAAGGTCGCGGGCCAGGCTCGCCCCGTCCTTGAGCAAGGTCGTGATGGGGATTCCCGCCGCCTTGCGGACGGATAGGAGGATCCGCTTCATCGACCGCTTGCGCGCCCCATCGTCCGTCATCAGCGCGTGGAAAAGCTCCATCGCAAACGCAGGATAGACGGTGTAGATCCGGGGATTCCACTTCACCTCGTCGATCCGCTCGAAGTCCCGGAAGTCCGGGAGGACTCCGGTGGTTTCAAGCCGCCGGTCGTACTCGGCCAGTCGGGTGGCGGACACGTCGCCGGCCTTCTTCGCGGCCAGCGCCGTCTCGGCCGCCTCCAACCCGGAGCGGATGGCGTAGTTCATGCCCTGGATCACGAGGCCGTTCGAAAAGACGAATCCCGCGGCGTCCCCCACGACCATCCAGCCATCGCCGTGGAAGGCGACGGCCGGCTGGCCCAACCGGAAGCGATCAGCTTCGCCCCATATTCGACCAGCTCCGCCCCTTTGAGGCGCGCGGCGATCGTCGGGTGCAGGCGGAACTGTTCGATCAGCTCTTGAGAGTACACGCCGCGGCCGAACAGCGACTGAATGTTGAGAATGAGACCGACCGAGATCGTGTCGGTGTTCGTGTAGAGGAAGCCCCCGCCCATGACCCCCGGTGTGAACTGCCCGGTGACCCATTCCTCCGCGTGGCCTTCGCCGGGTCCGAGATGAAATCGGTCCTCGATCTGCCCGGAGTCGAGGCGATAGACCTCCTTGATCCCGAGCTCCGTCGCTTCGCCGCTCGAGCCGGCCGGCCGAATGGGGGTTCCCAACGCGAGCCGGGAGTTGGTGCCGTCGGCGAGGATCGTCACGGGCGCAGTCATCGTCTCCCCGCCTTGTACGACGCCGTGGACGCGCATCCCTTCCCAGTTCAACCGGTCCACCGGGACGCTGGTCACGACGGTCGCCCCCGCCTCCTCCGCCTTCTTGGCCAACCACGCATCGGTGCGGGCGCGAAGCACGGAGTGAGCGACGTACGGCTCCTTCCGCCAGGCCCCGTCGTCGAACTCAAACGAGAGGGCGCTCTCGGCGGTGAGGAAGCCGAAGCGCTTGCGGATGATGTGGCGCTCGACCGGCATCTCGTGCCACCATCCCGGCAGGATCCGGTCGAGGTCGTGACCCCACAGAATGCCCCCGGAGAGATTCTTTGCGCCGACCTCAGCGCCCCGCTCTAACAGCAGCACGTTCGCCCCGCCTTGGGCGAGACGGATGGCGGCCGAGGATCCGGCCATCCCGGCGCCGACGACGATCACGTCGAAGTCGTCCGACATGTCCGACCGTCACGAGGCGTAAGGGCAGTTTAGCTCTCCGGTGGGCCTCTCGGGCGATCTCCGGGGCCTGAACAATCAGGCCGTTCCCGGGGCCGCCGCTCCGCCCCGCTCCGCGGCCCCGGGGGAAGTCGCTAGCGAGGGGGAGCCGGCGCCGGGGGCGGCGCGGGCGGATACACCGGGTTCGTCAGGTTCTGCGTGGCGTTCTCGATGTCCTTCTGGAACCGGAACGGTTTGGGGATCCCTTCCCAGTCCTCGTTCCCGACGCGGGAGCCGCCCTCGGAGCTGACGCGGACCGTGCCGTACCCGAGCATCCGTTGCACGACGCTCTGGTGGACGTCAACCCCGCGGACCTGGGTCACCGGGATCTCGTCGAAGTTGCGGCCGAGGATCCCCTTCTGGACGATCACCCGGCGGGAGGTGACGGCGTAGACGGTGGAGATCCAGCGCAGGAAGCGGACGAGGATCCACAGAAGGCCGACGAGGAACAGGACCGCCCAGAGCCAGGTGACGTACATCTGGATGGTCGAATTGTGCGTGAATTGGAGACTGAACCAGTCGGAGAGCGCCCCCCACTTCGGGACGGAACTGTAGACGTCACCGGCGGCGGCCAGGGTCAAGAGTCCCCAGAACAGGGTCCACAGGATCGGGCCGGGGAAGTAGTACAGTTTGGTCGCCCGGGTCTCCTCCAGGAGGTACTCTTGGTCGGCCAGGTAGGTCGCCTTCAGGTGCTTCGGCATCGCGCGCGTCGGGGTCGTCGTGGCCATCGGTCGGCCCACGCCGCTCTCCCCTGATAACCTCTCGGTCGGAGTGCGCCGGTCGCGCCTTATATCGGGAGGCCCGCTCGGTCGCCCGATGGGTGTCACGGACTGCCACGTACACATCAACCCGATCTGGGAGATGCGACCCGACGCGGCCGAGCTCCTCGGGTACGCCGGCGCCGGTCCGACGCACTACCTCACTGACCCTCCGGCTTTCCTCGAGTACCTGACCGCTTCGGGGGTGGAGCGGGCCGTCCTCATCAACTACGTCGCACCGGACGTCATCGGATACACGGAGAAAGCGAACGACTTCGTCAGCGAGTACGTCCGCGCGGACCCCCAGCGTTTGGTAGCGGTCGGGGGCCTGCGACCGGACCACCCCGACCCGGGCGGAGAGGTCGCCCGGCTCGGCCGAGCAACTCCACCTCCGGGCGATCAAGCTCCATCCGCCGCACCAAGGGTTCCGCCCGAATGCGTACACCGACGGGGACCTGCCCGGACTCCGCGAGCTCTACGCGGCCTGCGCGCGCTACGAGCTCCCCGTCATCTTCCACACCGGCACGAGCGTCTTCCCCGGGCCCGCAACCGGTTCGCCGACCCGATGATGATCGAGGACGTGGCCCTCGACTTCCCGGACCTCACGATCGTCCTCGCGCACGGGGGCCGCCCGATCTGGATGGAGACCGCCGTCTTCCTCGCCCGCCGGTTCCCGAACGTCTGGCTCGAGGTGAGTGGGGTGCCCCCGAGCCGGCTGCTCGACTACTTCCCGACCCTTCCGCGCCTGTCCGAGAAGGTCCTGTTCGGCACCGATTGGCCCGGCCCCGGCGTCAAGGACATTCGCACGAACCTCGACGCCTTCCGCTCGCTCCCGATCCCGGCCGACGCCCAACGACGGATCCTCGAAGAGAATCCACTCAAGGTTTTCCCTCGCCGGGGGCCGACCTGAAATACTGGGGTCGGCTCGGCGGCTCGTGACGACCGACTCCGGCCCGGCCGACGCCGAAGGGACCCCTCCCGCCCCGACGGTCGAGGAGACCCCGCCGGTGGTCGAGATCACGGAGGGCGGCGAGGAGGTCGGTCGACTTCCGCTCCCCCGCCGCAACCGGGGCGAGGTCTTCGGGATTGCGAATCAACTCCTCGGGGCCGCACGCATTCGGGTGATGTGCGAGGACAACATCGCCCGCATGGGGCGGATCACCGGGAAGATGAAGAAGAAAATGTGGATCCGGGAGGGCGATCTGCTCATCCTCCGTCCGTGGGGGTTCCAGGAAGGGAAGGCCGACATCCTGTTCCGGTACAGCCGTACGCAGGCGCAGTACCTCGCACGACGCAACCTCCTCCCCCCGTCGGTGAACCTGTTCGGCTCCACCGAACCCAAGCCCGAGCCCACGCCGACGACGTAGGAGCTCCGTGGGGGTTGCCCTCGGCCGCCCGGTCACCTCGGAAGAGATGGCCGTCGCGGAGGCCAACGCCCTCGCCCTCGGGCTCTCGACCGACGTGCTCATGGAGAATGCCGGGCGCGTCGTCGCCGAGGAGGTCGTGCACGACGTGCCGACTCCGCAGTCCCGGGTCGCGGTCGTCGCCGGCACCGGCAACAACGGCGGCGATGGATTCTGTGCGACCCACTACCTGCTCGAGTGGGATTATCGTCCCGAGATCTGGCTCGTCCAGCCGGCGTCCCAGATCCGGACCAGCGCGGCCCGTCGCTGCTTCGAACGGGTCGCTCGACGCTGCCCGATCCACACCGGGGTCCCGGGCCCGGCCGACCTCACCCCGTTCCCGCTCGTGGTCGATGCGATGCTCGGAACCGGGCAATCCGGTGCGCTGCGCTCCCCGTTCCGGGAAGCGGTACGGGCGGTCCGAGAGAGCGGCGTCCCGGTCCTCGCGATCGACGTACCGACCGGCTCTACCGACCCGGACGGGTTGCGGCCGCACCGCACCATCACCCTCGCGGCTTCGAAAGCGGAGTTCGCGCCGGCCGAGCCGGGCCAGGTCGCGGTCCGGGACATCGGGATCCCCGATGCGGCCTGGAAGGAAACCGGCCCCGGTGATTTCCTCTTCCTCCGCCACGCCCACGGTCGCGAGGGACGCGGCCGGACCGGCCGTCTGGTCGTCATCGGTGGGGGGCCGTACGCCGGAGCCCCGGCGCTCGCCGGACTCGCCGCCCTACGTTCGGGCGCCGAGCGGGCGACCATCTTCGCTCCGGGCGGGGCCGCCGACCGTATCCAGGGGTTCAGCCCGAACCTGATCGTGCGTTCGTTCGGCAAGGATCGGTTCACGCCGGCGGACGTCGGGCCGATCCTTCGGTACCTCGACCAGACCCCGCCGCGGGCGGTCGTGATGGGGATGGGCGTCGGCACCGAGTCGGAGACGCTCGAAGCCCTCCGGGCCCTCACCCGCTCGATCCTGGGCCGATACCCGGTCGTGATCGACGCCGACGCACTCTCGGTGCTTCCCGACATCGTCCGGGGTCGCACGCTGGCGCACCCCGTGATCGCGACCCCGAACGGTGGGGAGTTCATCCGCGTCTTCCATGGCCCTAAGGACGGAGCGCCCGAGGAACGGCGGGCGGCCGCCCGGGCCGCGAGCCAGGACCTCGGCATCACGATCGTGGCCAAGGGAGACCCGGACCTGATCACCGAGGGAGCGGAGCTCTACGAGAACCGCCACCACGCCCTCGCGATGACCGTGGGGGGCTCCGGCGATGTCCTCGGTGGGGTCCTGGGGAGCTTGCTCGCCCAGGGCCTCGGGGCTACGGGCGCGGCGTTGCTGGGGACCTACTGGGTAGGGGAGGCCGGCCTTCGGGTCGCAGCGACCCGTGGCGACGGCCTGGTCGCCACGGACTTGATCGAGGAACTGCCGGCCGTGCTGGTCGCCGGCCTCGGCCGGGTCCGTCACCCCGAGTGAGCGAGCCTAGGAGTACCGCATCCGGCCGCGGATCTCTTTCGCCCGCTGTCGGACGTCCTTCGCGCCGTTCGGGTTCCCTTCGGCGTACCCCTCGTGGAACGCGCGGATGAGCCCCTCGGCCTTGGCGTGAAGGGCTCTCAGGTCCCCCTCCGCGAGGTGCAGGTCGATCCCGAGCTCTTCGACCCCGGGGCTGCGGCTCCCCATCGAGAGGTCGATGAAGGCCGGGGCTCCGCCGGGCCCGTCGGGGAAGAGCACGTTCGAGCTGGTGAGGTCGCCGTGCGAGATCCCCCCTGCGTGCAGCCGCCCCAGGGAGTTCCCGAAGGACCGGACCGCCGCGGTGACGAGCTCCGGGGCGATCTCGGTGTTCTCGAGGATCTCCTTGAGCGTCGGCCCGGGCAGCTCCTCCAGGATGAGGCGGTGGCGGGGAAGGTCGATGTCGTAGAGGATCGGGGTACGGACGCCGAGTCGGCGTGCGTCGACGAGGAGACGGGCTTCCGTCCGGGTACGTTCTCGACGCAATCGGTCGTCGAGAGCCTTGGGGCGGTAGGCCTTCACGTCCCGCTCCTTCGCGAGCGCGGGAAATCCCCACCAGTCGACCTTGCGGAGGGCCGCCTCGGCGCCCCGGGCGATGGGGGGCGTCTCCGGGGGATCGGCCACGGGGATCCGCTCCTCAGTGGGGGGACTGGCTCGCCGCGTGGCGGACGATCGCCTCGCGCGCGAGGCGCGCCGCGAGCGCGCTCGTGTTGCCCGTGTCGTAGTGGGGGCTAACCTCCATGATGTCCATCCCCACCAGGCGCGGGGCGGCCTGCCCGATGACGTACTTCACGTCGCGGGGGGTCAGACCGAACGGTTCGGGCGTACCGGTCCCGCCGGCGTAGGCGGGGTCGATGGCGTCGATGTCGAGCGAGATGTACAGCCGGTCGGTTCGCAGCATGTTGAGCGCCCGCTGGACCGCTGACTCGATCCCCTCGCGAGCGATCTCGTGGGCGGTGACGAACGACATTCCGAGCTCCTTGTTGTCGTCCATCTCTTCGGCCGAGACCGAGCGGACCCCCATCACCACGATGTTCCGGGCGCCCACCTTCTCCAGGATGCGGCGAGAGGAGCATCCGTGGCTGCGCCGGTCCCCGAGGTAGCTCGACCGAAAGTCCATGTGCGCGTCGAGGTAGAGCACACCGAGGCTCGGGGCTCCGTCCGGGTACGCCTCGACGACCGGCGGTGAACACGCATGATCCCCGCCGAGCACGATCGGGACCTTGCCGGCCCCGTACAGCGGCCGGATCTCTTCGCGCAGCGAATTCGCCATGTCCTCCGCGGTCCCGAACTCCTCCGTGTTCCCGAGGTCATGGATCGGAAGGTCGGACAGATCGAGCCCGGTCTCGAGGTCGTACGACTCGAAGTTCCACGAGTGCTGTCGGATCGAATCGGGTCCGAAGCGGGCTCCGGGGCGGAAGGACGTGGTCCGGTCGAACGGGACGCCCACCACAACGTACCGGGAGGCCTCGAGCGAGGCTGATGCATCGGCGAAGGTGGTCGGGCGAATCACGGCCGAGGAACGTCGGCCTCGTATATCACGGTGGTCAGGACAGCGGGGGAGCTCCCGCGCCCGCGAGCGGGACTTCAGGGGCCCGTCCCATGAGGCGCGCCCGGATCCCGACCTCCCCGTAGAGGAACTCCATGACGGCGAGCGAGAGGATCGTCGTACCGATCGCCATCCAGAACAACCCCGCGTACCCCCAGAACTCGAGGAAGACCGCGCCGATGAGCGGGCCGGCGCTCCACATCGTGGAATTGATGAGCGCGAAGAACCCCAGGTACTCCGCCCGGTGGCCCTCGGGCGCGAGCTCCGCGACGTAGACCTGCATGCCCGGCCCGACGAGCGAGAGGCCGGCGTTGCGGACGGCCTGGGCCGGTAGGGTCTCGACCCAGCGGGTGGAGAGCATGAACATTCCGTAGGAGAAGAGCGTCAGGACCGTTCCGTACCACACCCCCCGGATCGCCCCCCGCCGGTCGATCATTCGGCCGAGGGGCAGGGAGACCAGTGCACCGGTGACGAGTCCGGCGATCGCGACCAGGCCCACCTCGAGGTCGTTCGCGCCGAGGCTGTACGCAAGGTATCCGTAGAAGGTCGCGACCGCGCCGCTCCCGACGGCACGGATCGAGACCGAGAACGAGAAGAGGGCCACGGGCGCCATGTCGCGCAGCGGCCGCCGCCGTGGCGTGGGAGCGACCCGGCTCTCCGGGACCAGGAACAAGATGACCGACAGGGTCCCGACCATCACGACCACGACGAACGGGAAGAGGACCTGGAGGCCGTACCAGTAGGTCAGGACACCGGCCAGGATGAACCCCACGACGGCGCCCCCGTTCGAGGTCGCGTTGAGGAGCCCGTACCCTTCTCCCCGTTCGTGGGCCCCGGTGACGTCGGCCACGTACGCGGTATACGCGGGTCCCCCGATTGCGAGCGCGAGCTCAGCCCCGACGAACAGGCTCCCCGCGAGCTCCCAACCCGGGGCGAACACGATCGCGAGGAACAGCGGGAACGCCACGGCCTCGCCCAGCAGGAGGAACGGGCGGCGACGTCCGACGCGGTCCGAGAGGCGGCCGACGAGCGGGCCGATGAGGCTCGCGGGGATGTAGGCGAAGCTCAGGATGGCAAGGGCCACCGGGAGGGAGGCGCCCTTGATCTCGACCAAGTAGAGCGGAAGGAAGACGATGAACAGCCCTCCCCGGTTGCTGGCCAGCAGGGAGTATAGGGAAAGCGACAGGAGCTCCCGGCGAACCACACCGGTCGAACGAGACCGCGTTCTTAGGGTTCTCCCCGCCGGGGGAAGCGGTCCCGAGCCGGCCCGGGGTGCATGAGTTAAGAGAGGGGGACGACCTCATCGGCTCGGAGAGGGTCGATGCCGGAAAGTGGGCTGGTCGGACGGAAGGGCGAGGAGGACGGCGTCGAGGTCCTGGTCTTGAAAAACCCCCCCGTGAACGCGCTCAGCACCGCGCTCCTCGCGGACCTCGACCGTCACGTCTCCGCGATCGAGGCCGACCCCAAGATCCGGGCGGTCATCCTGACGGGCGACGGCCAGTACTTCAGCGCGGGGGCCGATCTCAAGGAGCTCGCCACCTTCGACCTCGCGAACGCGCCCGACGTCGTTCGCCGAGGCCATGCGCTGTTCGCCCGGATCGCCGGCCTTCGGCCGCCCGTTCGTCGCAGCGATCAACGGCCTCGCGCTCGGGGGCGGCCTCGAGCTCGCCCTCTCGGCCGACCTGCGCGTCGCGGGGGAATCGGCCAAGTTGGGCGCGCCCGAGGTCAGTTATGGCCTCATGCCGGCCTACGGTGGGACGCAGCGACTCCCCCGGGTGGTGGGTCTTCCCAAAGCCAAGGAACTGATCTTCACCGGCGCGATGATCTCCGCGGCCGAGGCGCTGCGGATCGGTCTCGTCAACAAGACCGTCCCTTCGGGCCAGGAGCTGCGGGCGGCCCGCGACCTCGCTCACACGATCGCGCAGAAGGCCCCAAAGGCGGTGCAGGCCGCGAAGCAGGCGATCAACGAGGGGATGGCCAAACCCCTCGCCGAGGGGATCGTGGTCGAGACGAACCTCTTCGCTTCGCAGGTCCTCACCTCGTCCGACCTGGGGGAAGGGCTCCTCGCCTTCGTCGAGCGCCGCCCGCCCAAGTTCCTCGGAGCCTAGCGATGGCGATCGAATTCTCCTTCACGCCGGACCAGGAGGCGTTCCGAGAAGCAGCCCGCGACTTCCTCCAGAAGGAGGTCGCCCCGGTCGTGGCCGAGATGGACGAGAAGGAGGAGTTCCCGGCCGCCTCGGTCCGCCGGATGCAGGAGGAGGGGTACTTCGGCATCCCGATCCCCGAGACCTACGGTGGGCTCGGGCTCGGCAAGGTCGGCTACTGCCTGTTCCTCGAAGAGCTCGGCAAGATCGACGCCGTCGCACGGCGTGATCGTCGGCGCCCACACGTCGCTCGGGATGACCCCGCTCCTCTCCTACGGGACCGAGGAGCAGAAGCGACGGTGGCTCACTCCCGCGGCCAAGGGAGACCGGCTCCTTGCGTTCAGCCTGACCGAACCGGGATCCGGAAGTGATTCCGGGGCCGTGCGGACGGTCGCGGACAAGAAGGGCGACGGGTGGGTCCTCACGGGCAACAAGATCTACGTCTCGAACGGACGCGAAGCGGGGACCGTCGTTCTCCTGGCCGGCAACGACGTCAAGCTCGGCCCCAACGGTGGGGTCACCGCCTTCCTGGTCGATACCGACAGCGCCGGGTTCAAGGTCGGCCGGTGCGAGAAGAAGATGGGCCTGCACGGCACGTCGACCGCGGAGCTCATCCTCGACCACGTCGAGCTCGGTCCCGAGTGCGTCCTCGGGGAAGTGGGCAAGGGGTTCCACGTGGCGATGACCGCGCTCGACGTGGGCCGGGTCTCCCTCGGCGCGGCGTCCCTCGGCGGCATCGAGACGGCCCTCGCCGGCTCCCTCCAGTTCGCTCAGAACCGGACGCAATTCGGCCTGCCGATCAGCGAGTTCCAGGCGATCCAGTTCAAGCTCGCCGATATGGCGATGCGCGCCCAGGCGCTCCGGCTGCTCGTCTACCACGCCGCGGCCCACCAGGACCGAATGGGTTCGGACCCGAAGGCGTGGAGCCGGCTCGAGCGGGCCGAGAAGACGCGGGAGTCCTCGATCGTGAAGTGCCTCGCCTCCGAATGGGCGAGCGAGGTCATCGATGAGGCGCTCCAGATCCACGGTGGTCTCGGGTACATTCGAGGCACTCCGATCGAGCGCGCTTACCGGGACGCGCGGATCAGCGAGATCTTCGAAGGGACGAACGAGATCCAGCGGCTCGTGATCTCGCGGGACCTCATCGCCCGGGGCTGGTAGGGGCGACGGGCGGGGCGGCGTGGGCCGCCGCGAGCGCCTCCTCCTTCAGGACCCGCCGGAGCACCTTCTGCACGCCGGTCCGGGGGAGGCTCGTCCCGGAACTCGACCGAGCGGGGCGCTTTGAAGTGGGCGATCCGCTCGCGAACGAACGCGATCAGTTCTGCCTCGGTCGGATGCGTCCCGGCTTTCGGCACGACGAACGCCTTCACGACCTCGCCCCGCTCGGGGTCCGGGAGCCCGATCGCTGCCGCCTCGGCGACCGCGGGGTGCTGGTAGAGCACCTCCTCGACCTCGCGGGGGTAGAGCTTCATTCCGGCGACGTTGATCGTGTCCTTCTTCCGGTCGACGATGTAGGCGAACCCGTCGGCGTCGATCCGGGCGATGTCGCCGGTCCGGAACCACCCGTCGCGCAGCACCATCCGGGTCTCGGCCTCGTTGTGGTAGTAGCCGAGCATCACCTGCGGGCCGTGGACATCGAGCTCGCCGACCTCGCCGACCGCGAGGACTCGGGTCCCGGTTTCCGCGTCCACGATCCGCTGGTCGGTATTGGGGACCGGGATCCCGATCGACCCCGCGCGCCGCTCGCCTTCCGTGGGGTTCACGTGCGTCACCGGCGAGGTCTCGCTGAGGCCGTATCCCTCGATGAGGGTCCCGCCGGTGAGCTCCTCGAACCGGCGGGCGACCTCGACCGGGAGCGGGGCCGATCCGCTGACGCAGAACTTGATCGAGCGGATGTTGTGCTTCTCGATCCCGGGGGTCTGGTTGAACGCCGCGTAGAGCGCGGGCACGCCCGGGAACTGGGTCGGGGCGTACCGGTCGATGAGCTTCAGGAGCTCGGGCACGTCGGGGCGCGTCTGGATAACGATCGTCGCGCCGTCCGCGAGGCCCGGCGAAGAGGGCGACGGTCAGGGCGTAGATGTGGAAGAATGGGATCGAGGCGAGGAGGACCTCCTCGCCCGGCTTCCGCCGCGTGTTCCACGCGTTGATCTGAAGCAGGTTGGCGAGTAGGTTCCGGTGCGTGAGCATCGCGGCCTTGGGGACCCCGGTCGTACCGCCCGTATACTGGAGCACGGCGACCGTCGTCGACCGGATCGCCCCGGAACTCCGTGAACGTTCCGCGATAGTGCACGGTCCACGTCCAGGGCCGCACGGTCGGGTCGTGGCGGGGATAGGCGGTCGGCAGCCCCCGGCGGCGGAGGACGAGGTTAACGAACGGTCGCGTCCAGAACGGATAGAGCTCGCGCAGTCGGGCGACGTAGAGCACCGGCACCGCGACCTCCGACCGCACCTTCTCCAGGTTCGGGTAGAGGATCTCGAGCGTCACGAGCGCCTTCGGCGGTCGAGTCCTTCAACATCCGGGTGAGGTCCTGGCCGATGTAGAGCGGACTGACCTGCACCACGACGGCACCGAGACGGAGGATCCCGAGGAGCGCGACCGGGTAGGCGGGACAGTTGGGGAGGTAGATCGCGACGCGGTCGCCCGGCCCGACGCCCGTCGCGGGCGAGGGCCGCCGCGAAATGTCCGCTCTCCTCCCAGAGGCGACGGTACGACCATTTCGCACCGTAGTAGACGAGGGCCGTGCGGTCGCCCCACTCGCGGACGCCCTCCCCGATCACCTCGGGGAGTAGCTTCGATGGGATGTCGAGGGTGGGGGGGACGGAGGGCGGGTATCGCTTCAGCCAGACGCGGTCGCCGAGGGCGCCGCCGTCCGCCATCTCAGGCAGACCTTCCCGCTTCCGGGGCCTCGGACTCCTCGGGCGAACTGCACCCCGGGCTTGTAGCTGGACACGAAGCGGACGCGTTCGCCGATCGAGAGCCCGTCCACGGTCTGACCGAGGGCATCCAGCCGGTGATCCGACCGCCGCCGTCGAGCTCGACCACGACGTAGGCGTACGGGCGCGTCGTTCAGGAACTCGTCCCCGGGCACGGTAAGCAGGGTGAACGCGACGACCTTGCCCGCGGGGGCGAGCGCATGCTCCTCCAATCCGATGCGGCCGCATCGGGGGCAGGCGAGCCCCCACGTCGCCGTGATCAGCCGGCGATCTGGGCATCGAAATCCGCGGAGCGGACCCCCTTGCTCGTAGGAGCGGACCCACTCCTCGATCGAGTGGGCCGCGGTGGGCAGAACTCGGACGACATGGTCGATCCTCCTACCTCCGGGAGAAGATGTGGACCGAGCAGGACCCGCCCGTGGCTCCGACGTTGTGGGTGAGCGCGGTCTCCGGGTTCGGGGCACCTCGCGACCGTTCGCGCGAGCCCGTTGAACTGCTCGAAGACCTCGACCACCTGGGCGACCCCCGTGGCGCTGACCGGGTGACCCTTCGCCTTGAGGCCGCCGGACGGGTTGATCGGGAGCCGCCCGTCCCGCGCGGTGACCCCGTCGGCCGCCGGGCGAGCCCCCGTGCCTTGCGGGAAGAAGCCGAGGTCCTCGAGCGCGAGCGCTTCGGCGATCGTGAAGCAGTCGTGGACCTCCGACGAAGTCGATGTCCTTCGGCTCGAGCTGGGCCTGACGGAACGCCTTGGCTCGGCCGCGATCCGGGTCGACGGGAGCCCGAGCAGGTCGGGGCGATCCTGCATCTCGGTGATCGAGCCCGCCCGGGCCGAGGCGCGGATCGACCAGCGGTTCGGTGACCGCGGCGTCTTCACGAACTCCTTCGCCGCGACGACGACCGGCGGCGGCCCCGTCGGAGAACGGGCAGCAGTCGTAGAGCCGCAGCGGGGAGGCGATGACGGCGAGAGAGAGGTAGGTCTCCATCGTGATCTCCTTCTGGAAGTGGGCGTGCGGGTTGCGCGCTCCGTTCGCGTGGTTCTTGATCGCGATCGCGCCGAACATCTCCGGGGTCGTACGGTACCCATCGCGGTACGCGCTCGCGAGGGTCGCGTAGAGGCCCGGAAAGGTGGCGCCGTTCTTCGTCTCGAACGCGTAGTCCGCCGCGATGGCGAAGTAGCTCGTCGC
Source organism: uncultured Thermoplasmata archaeon (assembly GCA_963842165.1). GTDB lineage: Archaea > Thermoplasmatota > Thermoplasmata > Lutacidiplasmatales > UBA184 > Lutacidiplasma. The sequence goes on from CAWJFK010000025.1 coordinate 144,143, forward strand.
GGCGAGCGTGTCGAGGTGCGAGAGCTTCTCGGCTCCGACGACGAGCGCCGCGTCGACGAACCCGCCTGCGACTTGGACGAACGCCTCGTGCAGGCGCCGCGCTCGAGGACGAGCAGGCCGACTCGATGGTCACGGACGGCACTTCGGGGATCCCGAGCCCGCCGTTGATGAGCGGGCCCACATGCGCCTGATGTTCGGCGATGCCGAAGCAGTTGGAGACGAAGGTGTACCCGATGTCCTTGGGCGACAAGCCCGAGGCCTGGATCGCGGCGAGCGAGACCCGGGTGGCCGCTTCGCGGCCGGTTTCTTCATCTTGCCGAAGCGGTTCGATGCCGCCCCGACGACCCAGGTCTCCCTCACGGTTTCCTCCCGTCGCAAAGCAGGCGGAAAGGACCCTTAACCTTACGCCGGCGTCCCGGTCAGCGACTCGGATCGCGGGCTCCCTCGATCGCGGGGAGGAGTCGAGCGAAGGCTCGGTCGGCCACGGCCGGTTCGTCGGTCTTGAACAGGATCCGGCCGTTCTGGCTGATCGTCACTTCGGGGTCGGTCCCGGCGATCAGCATCACGCGAGCGTCCATTACCCGGCCACCCCTCTTTCTCGAGGGCGGCCCGCACCTGGCGGAGGTCGAGCCGGACGGGCGGGTCGGGAACGGCCTCGAAGCCGCCGCCGCTGGAACACAACTGGAGCCTTCGATACATTTACGCCGACCGTGAGGCAGGGCGGCCTATCTGACCTCTTCTCCGCGCCGTCTGGGTCGGTTCTACGGGCGCATCCCACCCGGGGCTGCGGCGTGTATGGGAAGAAGGGGTTGGGTTCGATTCCTGAGGACGAACCTAGTGGGGAAGCGCGGCCCCGCACTTGGCGCAGAACTGGGCTCCCGCGGCGTTGGGGGTGCCGCACGAAGCACAGGTCTTGCCCATGGCGGGGGGCGCGGTGGGCTGTCCCCACGTCTGCGGCGGGGGAGCTCCCCACTGCGCCTGCTGGGGGGGCGCGCCCATCTGGCCGGGCTGGCCCCACTGTCCCTGGGCTCCCTGGGCGCGAGCCGCGTTGATCAGGGGGTCGAACTTGAGGTAGGCGATCAGGAGGAGGATTCCGAGGATGATGCCGCCCAGGATGAACCCGAGGATCATCCAGATGAGCGTAGAGGCCTTCGCCTGCTCATACTGGCGTGCGTTGACCATCGCCTCGAGGCTCTTCATCTTGAGGTAGATGATGACGTCAATGACCCCGAAGATAACGAGGATGAGCGGGAGCACCAAGAGGACTCCGAGCCCGCCTGCATAGGCCCCCGTGCAGACCGATCCCACGACGTTGTTACACGCGTTGTACGCCGCGACTACTAGGCCCACGTACGCGAGGCCCCCCAGGAACAGGAGAATCCCAAAGATGATCGCAAGGATTCTCACGATGTGGTACATCGATTTGATCGACTGCGCCTCTGGCGGCTCATAGGTGTAAGGTGCGTTCAATTTGCCCACCGTGCCGTAGCCAACGGCGGCAGTCAGCATTCGCCTACATGAACCTGCCTACCTACGCGGCCCGCGCCTCCCGCCTGCCCCATCCCACAAGAAGGGGCCTGAATCCACCACCCGCCCTACGTTCCGGAGTTCTGCACTCACCTACGAGGGGGAGGTGCGTGGGGCCAATCCCCGCCCTACTCGGCTAGAGGATGACGGCCTTCCGGACGCAGTCGTCGATCATCTGCTCGACGTCGATCCGCTCCTCCTCTCGGAGGATCTGGACGAGGTTCGAGCGCGTCGCGGGCTTGTCCGGCACCGCCTGGCAGCACACTCCCGGGCGCGTCGAGATCTCGTAGGTCCCGATCGACTTCGCGACCACCTCGATCTCGGACTTGTCAAAACCGATCAGCGGGCGCACGATCGGAAGGGAGACCGAAGCGGTCGCGCTCCGCATGTTGGAGAGCGTCTGGGAGGCGACCTGGCCGAGAGCCTCCCCGGTGACGAGGAACGTGGCCCCCTCGCGCTGGGCGATCCGCTCGGCCGACCGCCACATGAACCGCCGGCAGAGCACGCACCCCACGTGCCGATCGGTCTCCCGCATCAGGGTGACCTGAGTCGACCCGTGCGGGACGACGTAGAGGGGGATGGGCTGGTGGTACCGCTCCCGGAGCACCGTGAGGTGATCGACGACCTTCGACAGCGGGGAATCGTCCGTGAAAGGGCGATTGTCCATGTGGACGGCGAGCAGCTCGTGGCCCTGCCGCAGCAGGTAGTGCATCGCCACCGGGGAGTCGATCCCCCCGCTCATGAGCATCACGCCGCGCGACATGGTCGGCAGAAGAGCCGCCCTCCCCTATTTAGGGACGCCCCCCCGGCGGCATCGCCCCCCTCGTCCCTCTCCGAAACTCGGGATTCGACCACGAAACTAATAGGCGCGGGCGATTCGGCGGGCCGATGGCCCCCGAAGCGGCAGAACCAGTCGAACTTTCGTTCCGGGAGGAGGGGTCGGGCCCGCCGATCGTCTTCCTGCACGGTCTCGGCGGCGACCGCCTCCTCTGGAACGCGGTGGTACCAGAGCTGGCCGGAGAGTTCCACGTGATCGTGCCCAATCTGCGGGGTCACGGAGATACTGGGCTGCCCGACGGCTCGACCCTTTCGTTCGACGAGCTGGAACGCGATGTCCTCGCGTTCCTCGACCGTCGGGCGCTCTCCTCGGTCCATTGGGTGGGGTTCAGCGCCGGAGGCTTCCTCGCGTTGCGGTTGGCGCTCGACCATCCCGAGCGCTCTCGCAGCCTGACGATCGTGAGCGGGGCCGCGTACCTGTGACGCGCACCAGCGCGCGATGATGGAGCGGTGGTGGGGCGCGTATGAAAAGGACGGCCCGGATGCGTTCGCCCTCCGCCTGCTCAAGGACTTGTACTACCCGGATTGGATCGAGGCGCATCTCGAGGTCGCCGACATGGTGAGGGAGGGGGTCGTGGATCGCGACTTCACGGCGGCCCGAGCGTGGGGGAAGGCGATCACCACCTTCGACGAGAAGAACCGGATCGCCTCGCTGAAGCTGCCGACCCTCTTGGTGCAGGCGATGGACGATGCGGTGGTCGACGCCTCTCACGGCCGCATCCTCCGACAGACCATCCCCGGCGCCCAGATCCGCATCCTGGTCCAGACCGGTCACATGGTGCCGGTCGAGCGCCCGAAGGAGCTCGCCGAATCGATCCGAACGCTCGTTCGGAAGGCGGAGTCCCCCGCCGCCCCCTCCGGTGACCCGCCCGGGACTCCCTAGACCATCGTACGAGGTTATCTGCGGTCCCGCGATTCGGATACCGATGGCCGGTTCCGACCCCACCCTGATGGCCCGCATCGCGGCCCTGGAGGGGCTCGTCCGCGACCTGACGGTTCGCGTCGCCGCCCTCGAAGCCGTGATCAAGAATTCGCCCCGGGTCGAGCATCCCCTCGACCGGGATACGGTCCGCGAGAAGGTCTCGTACGACTGGCAGAAGTGACGCCCCCGCCCGCCCGACCCGCGCCCTTGCCCAATGACCTCCTGAAGCGGTACCCCATCGATCGGCCCCCCACGAGCACGGCCGGAGCGGCCGTCACGATCGTGCTACGGAAGGGGAACATCGACCTCGAGGTCCTTCTCATCGAACGAGCCGCCCGAACGGGCGACCCGGCGTCGGGCCAGGTGGCGCTCCCCGGGGGTCACGTATCAGAGGAGCGACGGAAACCTCGCGCAGACCGCGCTGAGGGAGTTGGAGGAGGAGGTGGGACTCTCCCGCCGCGACCTCGTCGGCGACCCCCACTACGTGACCATCGTGCATGCGAGACGGTTCGGCTTGGATGTAGGGGTGTTCGCCGCGGAGCTGTTCTCAGAGGCCCAGCCCCCCACGGCTCGGAGTCCGCTCGAGGTGGCCCACGTCTTCTGGCTTCCCCGCTCGGCGCTCGAGAGCACACGCAAAGTGGAGCGGGACACCTCGATCGGTACGATCCCCGTCAACGCGACGGTTCACGACGGGCACGTCCTGTGGGGGTTCACGCGACGGGTACTTCGACAGTTCTTCGACCTCCCCCTCGAGGACGAGCCCTTCGGCCCCGCCTACGTCCCTCGACGCACGGCTCCGCCCTAGTCCGGAAACCATCGTTCCCTTGCTCCCCACGGTCTTCCACCAGGCCGCTTCCGCGGAAGCAACGACTGGGGTGCTCACGGGGCGGGGACGAGTTCGACTCCGAGGACCCGCCCGGGGCGGTATCCGGAGCCCCGACATGCACCTTCCCGGATCGGTGGTTTTCGGCGGTGCAGGACCGAATTCCTTGAACAACGGTTTATATATACCTTAAATAGTCCAGCGGCGAGGGATTTCGTTGGTCAAGATCCGCATCGAGAACGTCGTCGCGTCGACCTCCCTCGGGGGAGTTCTCGACCTCCAATCGATCGCGCTCGGTCTCGACGGGGCGGACTATGAAACCGAACAGTTCCCCGGCCTCATCTACCGGTTGAAGCAGCCCAAGACCGCGATCCTGCTGTTCCGTTCGGGGAAGGTCGTCTGCACGGGCGCGAAGAGCATGCACGAGGTCGAGGATTCGATCCACTCGGTGGCCGGCCAGATCAAGAAAGGAGGGCAGAAGATCAACCTGCACCCTAAGATCGAGGTGCAGAACATCGTCGGCGAGCTCCGACCTCGAGAGCGAGATCAATCTCAACGCTATCGCCGTGACCCTCGGCCTCGACCGGGTCGAGTACGAGCCCGAGCAGTTCCCGGGGCTCGTGTCCGGATCGACGTGCCGAAGGTGGTCGTCCTGCTCTTCGGCAGCGGCAAGCTCGTCTGCACCGGCGCCCGAAAGCCCGCTGATGTCGAGGTCGCGGTCAAGAAGATCACGAGGGAGCTCCAGGGCGCCGGCCTCCTGCGCTAGGCCCGGACCTCGAAGGACGGCCCCGGTGCCGCTCCCGAGCGATTTGCCCGTCGTCGACCACCACTGTCACCTCAGCCCGACCGGAGAAGGGATCGGGGCCGCCCAACGCTTCGCCGCCGCCGGGGGGACCCACCTGATCCTCGCGACTCAGAACTACACCGGAACGGTCCCGCGGCGGATCGAGGATTACCGCGACCAGTTCGACATCACCTTTCGGCTCGCCCAATCGATTCGGACCGAAACCGGGGTCGACGTCCGGTGCGTCGTGGGCCCCTACCCGATCGACCTCGTCCACGCAGCCCCGATCCTCGGGGTCGAAGCGGCCCTCGCCCTGCAGCGGGAAGCCGCCGACCTGGCCGGACGGTTCGTACCGGGAGGGGCGCGCGGTCGCCTTGGGCGAGGTTGGCACGCCCCACTTCCCCGTCGACGAGCCGATCCGGCTCGCCGGCGCGCTCGCGTTGGACCACGCGTTCGCGGTCGCCCGACGCCGACTGTCCGGCGGTCGTGCACTCGGCCGACCTGGATGCGTCAGGGTACCGGGAGCTCGCCGCCCGCGCCGCGCGAGCCGGGCTCCCCGCCCACCGGGTCGTGAAGCACTATGCCCGCTCGCTGGTGCCGCGGGACGACCGTCACGGGGTCGCCCCGTCGTTCCTCGCACGGAGGGATCTCGTCCACGCGGTCCTCGCGGAGGAGGGGCCCTGGTTCCTCGAAACCGATTTCCTCGACGACCCCTCCCGGCCCGGTGCCGTGCTCGACCTCGCTACCGTGCCGCGCCGTGCGGCCGCCCTCGCCGCGCGGGACCCCGAATCGGCCGAACGCCTTCGGATCCCCTTCGTGGAGTCGTTCGAGACCGTGTATGGTTGGCGTCCGGAGCTCCCTCGCCGGAGGTCGCCATGAGCGCACGTCGCCCGAGCCGGGGCCGCTGTTGGCTCTCGAGGGGATCGATGGGCCGGGAAGTCGACGCTCGCCAAAGCGCTCGCGACCCACCTGCGACGTCGCGGTCTGCGGGTCCTCCTCCGGCGGGAGCCCTCGGACCCGGCCCTCGGTCGCCTGGCGCAGGAGGCGAGCGTCCGCGATCCGTGGAGTGGGGCGGTCTACTTCACTGTCGACCGGTTCCTCGCGCGTCCGGCCCTCGAGCGCGACCTGCACCGCTCGGACCTGGTCATCTGCGACCGCTCCCTCTACTCGACCCTCGCCTACCAGGGAAGCGCCCTGGGGGCCGAGGCGGTCCGGCGTCTCGAGGAGCTCGGACCCCGTGCGACGATCCTACCGGATCGAGTGGTCCTGCTCGATCTTTCACCGGTCGACGCCCTCCGTCGACTGGGCGGGCGTTCGCGCGTCCGCGGCCCGCTCGAACGACGCCGCACGCTCGGACGCGTGGCGACCCGGTACCGCCGGTTGGCCCGGCGCGAGGGGTGGCAGGTCCTGGACGCGCGACGACCGACCGTTGAGCTGGTCGCCGCGATCGCCGCCACCCTTCCCCTCCCGCGGTCGCGTGCCAGGCCGCGGCCTCGGTCGGCGCGCGGACAGCGAACCTGATATCGGGGACCCCTGTCCCGAACTCCGTGCCGACCTCGCCCCGCATCCTGCTCAAGGAGGAGACCCTCGACCCGGCCTACCTGCCGCCGCGGCTGGTACGCCGAGAGAAAGAGCTCCAAGTCCTGACGAAGCGATTTCGCGAGGCGTTGGCGAAGGGGACCAGCGTACCCACCTCCTGCTGACCGGCGGGGTCGGGAGCGGGAAGACCGCACTCGCCCGCCGGCTCGCGAGCGACCTCGAACGGACCGGCCGTGGCAACGAGCTCCCCGTCCGGTCCGCCTACATCAACTGCTGGCGACGGGCGAGCGACCGGACGGTCATGCTCGACCTGCTCCGGTCCGTGGACGTCTCCCTGCCGGACCGGGGGTACAGCCTCTCGGAGATGATCGACGTCTTCGAGCAGGGCCTGCGCCGCCGGCCCCAGCATCTGGTCGTCCTCCTCGACGAGGCGGCAGCGCTGGTCAAGCAGGAAACCAAGCTGGTCTACCTCCTCTCCCGCTCCCACGAGGTCGCGCTCGGATCGATCTCGTTGCTGCTCGTCGCGGCGGAGGACCTCCTCCCGTACCTGGACGCCCCGAGCCGTTCGAGCTTCGGCGTCACCCACCGGCTCGCCCTCCCACCCTACACCCGGGAGGACCTCACGGAGATCCTCGCGGCGCGGGCCGAACTCGCGCTCCGTCCCGGCAGCTTCGACCGCGAGGTGCTCGACCAGATCGCCCGCATCGCCGTCCCCAACGGGGACGCGCGCTTCGCGCTCGAGATCCTCTCCGGTGCGGCCCACACCGCCGAAGACGCAGGGTCCGACACGATCCTCTCCGAGCACGTGCGTCGGACGAAGGGATCGCTCCTGCCGACTCTCTCGGAATCCCAGCTCGAGGACCTGTCGACCAACGAGCTCGGCGTGCTCCTCGCGCTGTCCCGCTCGCTGCGGGGCCGCGGGGCGGCGGTCGCGAGCCAGAAGCTCCGGGCCGCGCACACCGCGCTCCTCGAGGAGCTCGGGGGCTCGCCGATGAGCCGCACGACGTTCTGGCGGACGCTCAAGGAGCTCGAGCGAGACGGACTCGTCACGCTCGAGACGGCCGGTACCGGAGAGTCGAGCCGACGTCGCCATGGACGACCTGCCGGCCAGCTACCTCGCGACGTTGGTCGAGGAGCGCCTCGGCCGGAGTCGTCCGCGCAAAGCCTAAAGGTGCTGACGGGTCGGACGGGCGTGGCGACTGCCGAAGCTATGGCCGGACCCGCGTCCCGGGTCCGGGCGGCTCCCAGAATGGATCCGCATTCGGCCTCCGAAGGGTCCGCTCTACCCGGAGGTCCGGGGCCTCCTGGAGGGCCTCCGTCTCGGCACCGTCTGTCGAGAGGCGCACTGCCCCAACCTGTCGGAATGCTGGTCGGCTGGCACGGCCACCCTGATGCTCCTGGGCACCGATTGCACCCGCCGCTGCGGGTTCTGTGCCGTGACCACTCATTGGCCGGCCGGGGCGGTGGACCGGACGGAGCCCGGGCGGGTCGCGACGGCCGTCGGGAATTGGGGGCTTCGCTACGTGGTCCTCACGCAAGTCTGCCGCGACGACCTCCCGGACGGGGGTGCGTCGCTGCTGCGCGAGACGGTGGATCGGATCCGTCAGGAGGCCCCGTCGACGAAGGTCGAGCTCCTCACCGGCGACCTCGGTGGCTCCGAGGCCGCTCTCCGGGAGGTCCTGGCCCGCCCGCCCGACGTGTTCGCGCACAACCTGGAGACCGTCCGCTCGCTCTCGAGGCAGGTCCGCGACCCGCGGGCCGGCTACGACCGCTCGCTCGAGGTCCTTCGGCAGGCCCGCTCGATCGGCGGGAACCGACTCGTGACCAAGACGTCGATCATGCTCGGCCTCGGTGAGACGGACGCAGAGGTCGAGACCGCGCTGGCCGACCTTCGGACCGCGGACGTCGACCTCGTGACGTTCGGGCAGTACCCTTCACCGGGACCCCGCCACGTCCCGGTCTCCCGATACGTCCCTCCGCGGGAGTTCGAAGTCTGGAAGCAACGGGCTCTCGACCGGGGGTTCACCGCCGTTGAATCCGGCCCCCTCGTTCGCAGCTCCTACCACGCGGAGGAGCTGTTCGACCGCGCCGCGGCCGCGCGGAGGGGCTAGCGATGGCGAAGAAGGCCCGTAAGAAGATGGAAGAGGACGCGATCCCTGCGTTCGAGTTCCCCACCTTCGACGAGGCGGGGTTCGTTTGGAAGGAGTACCAGCTCGCGACCGCGACCGCGCTCGCGGGCCTGGTCGCGATCGTGCTCGGCCTCGTGAGCTGGCTCATGACGGCGGCCGGCCTCAACGGGTTCATTCCGTTCGGGATCGGGATCGCGGGGATGGCCGGGAGCGTGTTCCTGATCCAGCGCATCCGCCCGAACTCGACCCACTACACCAAGGGCGACTGGGCCGGACTGCTCGCGCTCGAATTCTTCGGTTGGATCGCAATCTGGTTCCTGCTCCTGGACATCGCCCCGGTAGGGCTCTAGTTCAAGGGAGATCGAGCCAGGGCAGCCGCCGTCCGACCAGCTCGCGGAGCGCCTCCGAGAGGGCCGGACTCTCGGACTCCGCGGACAGGGGGTGCACCATGACCCGGGCCGGGTCGGTCGGGGTGAGGTCCCGGCCGAGCGAGAGCCGAGGCAGGACCGAGCGGATCACGGGTTCGACCTCCCGGTCGGCCCGACGGGTGTCCACGCCCAGGCTCCCGTCGGGGCGCACGTATGGGCCCTGCAGCACGGGGGCGTCCTTCGCCGTCCACTTGTCCAGGAACTGTCCCACGCGGTCGAGCCCGGCCGGGGGACCGTCCTGGGCCCGGACCGCCGGACGGTGGGCGTGGCCGACTTCGATCGCGACCACGACGCGGGCCGGCTCGACGGCGGACGCCGAACCGATGACCTCGAACCCCGAGCGAGCCACCTCCTCGGCGATCGCGCGCTCGGCCTTCCGGACCTGCGGGTAGAGCGTGTCGTCGACGAGGTCCGGCCGCGGGAGGGAAACGATCGCGATGTGGGTTCCCCGCTCGTGCATCCGTCGGATCGCTTCCTCCCGGGAGAAGGCCTGCGCGGCCCGCACGTGGAACCACGGCTCCGCCGGCCGGTCGAGGTACGCTTCCGGCGGCGAGAATGAGGAGGGCCAGGTTCCGACGGGAGAGGGCACTCGCGACGTTCCGGTGGGGGTCGACGGGGTCCGCGAGGATGAGGGCGACCTCGGCGGGGAGGCGGGGTGGGTCCTTGGACGGCGCCTCGATACGAACCGGGACCCTCCACGACCGCGCCGCCCCGAGGAGTCCCTGGAGCGAGCCATATCGAAGGACGAGGAGCTCGACGAGGTAGCCCGAGAACCCTTCGGTGCGGGACTCCGACCCATACACCCCGAGCGAGCGGAAGAACTGCTTCGCGAGCCGGAACCTGGGCGACGAGCTCGGGAGTCTCCCGTCCGGCGAGGTACTCCTGGTGGAACGGGGTTCGATCCACCGGGGAGAGCGGCCGGGAAGGGTCGGTGATGGCGAATCCCGGGACCGCGTCGACGTTGAACCCCTCGAATTGGCCGCGCAAGTACGGATGCTCGGCGTACCGAGTCTCCGGGTTCGAGAGCACGGCGCGGCCGAGTGCGAGTCCCTCCTCGCGGAGTCGGTCCCGCGTCAGGTCCGGAGGGAACAGCAGGAAGAGGTCGATGTCGAGGCGGTCGGAGAGGTAGGTCCCTCGGGCGGCGCTCCCGGCGACGAGCGCGCGCACGAGGGGGCTGGAGCGCGCCGAGGCCGCCGTCCGGACCCGTTCGACCAGCTCGCTCCGTACCCGGGCGACGCGTTCCTGCATCTCGGCCGTGGGTGAGATCCGCTCGGACACCCGGGCTTCGAGCCGGTCGGCCTCGGGATTCGCGGGCGACGGGCGGTGACTGCCCTGCACGCCCGCCTGACCCCCTCGCGGGGGATGAACCTTCGGCTCGAGGTCGGGCGGAGTTTACGGCATGGTTAATGGACGCGCCGCCCTAGCAGTATCGGGAGGCTTCTCACATGTCCCACCCCGCCCTCCTCTACCAACCGTTGCCCGGCGGCAAGGTGCGGTGCACCGCGTGTGCCCGGTACCTGCATCATCCCCGCCGGGTCCCACGGCTTCTGCTTCGTCCGCAAGAACGTGGAGGGACGTCTCGAGCTCTTGTCGTACGGGAAGGCGGCCGCCGTACAGGTCGACCCGGTGGAGAAGAAGCCGCTCTCCCACTTCCACCCGGGGACACGCGTGTACTCGATCGGGACGGTCGGCTGCAATTGGCGCTGCCTCTACTGCCAGAACGCGGAGATCTCCCAGGAGCAGGAGATCGTGGGACGGCCCCTCTCGCCGGCCGACGCGGTGGCGGGGGCGCTCCGATACGGCTGCTCCGGAGTGACGTTCACGTACAACGAGCCGACGATCTTCATCGAGTACACGCTCGACATCATGAAGCAAGCGCGCGCGGCCGGCCTCTTCGCGAACTTCGTCACGAACGGCTACATGACGCCCGAGGCGACGGAGCTGCTCGGTCCCCACCTCGACGCGATCAGCGTCGACTTCAAAGGCAGCGGCGAAGCGGGGTTCCTTCGAAAGTACGTCGCCGCCAAGGGACCGGAGCCGATCTGGGCCACGATGGCCGACCTACACCGTCGGGGCGTGCACGTCGAGGTGACGGACCTGATCGTCCCCGAGGTAGGGGAATCGGTCGAGGCGACCCGTGACCTCGCCCGACGCGTGCGGGACGACCTCGGGCCCTCGACCCCGTTCCACCTCCTCCGGTTCCATCCCGATTACAAGATGATGCAGTTCCCCGAGACGCCGATCCCGACCCTCGAGAAGCTCCATGCCGTCGTCAAGGCCGAGGGACTCGAGTGACGTCTACCTCGGGAACGTCTGGGGCCATCCGCTCGAGCACACGTACTGTCCGGCGTGCGGCGCGATCGCCGTCCGCCGATACGGGTTCACGATCCAGGCGTGGAACCTCGACGCGCAGAACCGCTGCCGCGCCTGCCGGCACCGGATCCCGATCGTCGGCCGACTGCCGCGAGAGTACGTCCCGACGTTTGCGACCCCCGTGGCGTGACCCCCCGCGGGCGGTGCTCCGGAGTCGCGGGGGCGGCCAGCCGGACCGCGTCGACCACCAGGTGGAGCGGGATTTCGAGCATGTACGCCCCCTGAGGGCTCTTCCGGACCGCCTCGGGCCGCGGCACAGGCTCCTCGACCCCGGCTACGACCATACCGGCCCCCCGGAGGTACCGGAAGTACGTGGACAACGGCCGGTGGTACGACTGGGTGTACGCGGTTTCCGTCTCGGACACCCGCCACGGGATACGGACCGTGTGTTCCTGCCGATAGCCCGCCACCTTCCGGAAGACCGTATCCCGGAGGAACTCCCGCTCGACGACCCACATGGAACGGAGGTCGATGTCGAAGCAGGGGTGGGAGATCGAGAAGACGAAGCGGCCGTTCGGTCGAAGGACCCGCCCGACCTCCCCGATCGTACCCTCCCCATCCTCGATGTCCATGAGCGACATGTGCGCGACCACTCGGTCGAAGTGGCCGGTGCTGAACTCCGCCAGGTGGGCCGCATCCTGACGAACGAAGCGGGCCCCGGTCCGTCGGCTCCGTTCCCGCCGGCGGGCGATTCGTATGTTGGCCTCGGAACCGTCGATCCCGACGGACTCCGTCGCTCCCTCGCTGGCCCACCGTCGAGTGAGGTAACCGTTCCCACAACCCAAGTCGAGAATTCGGAGGCCCCGCACGCTTCCGAGGACGGCCCGGAGACTCGGGTCGAGGATCGCCCGGTGCCAGAGGTCGCCGCGCTCCCCCGTGCGGTAGTCGCGCCACGTCGCGAGCGCGTCCCACCCTTCCCGGACCATGGTGCCGCGGTCGGCCTTCCGTTCCGGATATTAATCCCCCACGGTCTGGGAGCCATCGTCCGTCGCGAGAGGAAGGCGTCGGTCGGTCGGGAGGGCAGTTCTTCTTTTACCCCGACGCGTCTGGGGTGGCCCGGAGGACCCGGTTCGAGCGCGCGGGGGGGCACGGAGTCGCGCGGGGCCGATACGTACCTCCGCACTCGCGGCCGCCTCCGCACCGTTCCGAGAGCCTCCGACCGGCAACGATGAGCGACCTGGATGCGACGTGCGTCAACACGCTCCGGTTCCTCGCAGTCGACGCGGTCGAGAAGGCGAAATCCGGCCACCCGGGACTTCCCCTCGGAGCCGCGCCGATGGCGTACGTCCTTTGGGATCGTTTCCTACGACACAATCCCGCCCAACCGGATTGGCCCGACCGGGACCGGTTCATCCTCTCGGCCGGCCACGGGTCGGCGCTCCTCTATGCGCTCCTCCACGTCACCGGTTACGACCTTTCGCTCGAGGAGCTCCAGCGCTTCCGCCAGTGGGGCAGCCGAACCCCGGGCCATCCAGAGCACGGTCTCACGCCGGGCGTCGAAGCCACCACGGGCCCGCTCGGCCAGGGATTCGGCATGGGCGTGGGGATGGCGATCGCGGAACGCCACCTCGCCGCCGAGTTCAATCAAGAAGGGTTCCCGATCGTCGACCATTACACCTACGGGATCGTCTCGGACGGGGACCTCATGGAAGGCATCGCGTCCGAGGCCGCCTCGCTCGCCGGGACGCTCGGCCTCGGCAAGCTGATCTACCTCTACGACGACAACCACGTCTCGCTCGAGGGCCCGACCGAATGGGCGTTCACCGAGAGCGTGCCCCACCGGTTCGAAGCCTACGGTTGGCAGGTCCTGTCGGTGGCCGACGGCAACGACCTCGCGGCGATTGACGGGGCGCTGCGCGCGGCCCGGACGGAGACCGACGCCCCACGCTCACCTGCGTCCGAACCCATCTCGGGTACGGCAGTCCGGTCCAGGACACCCGGGAGGCGCACGGAGAGCCCCTCGGACCGGCGAACCTGAAGGCGACGAAAGAGAAGCTGGGCTGGCCGCTCGAGCCGTCGTTCCTCGTCCCGGAGGACGTTCGTGCCCACTTCCGCGCCGCGCGAGATCGCGGAACTCGATGGCAGGCCGAGTGGGAGGCGATGTTCGCGAGTTTCCGCAGTTCACATCTCGCGGACGCGAAGCGGTGGGAGGATCAACGGGCCGGACATTTCCCCGCCGGATGGGATGCCCGCATCCCCACGTTCGCTCCCGCCACCGGGCCGATGGCCACGCGGGACGCATCGCAGAAATTCCTGGAAGCGGTCGGCCCGTTGCTGCCGGCGCTGCTCGGAGGCGCGGCGGATCTGTCCCCCTCGACCAAGACGCTGCTCCCCGGGTCATCGGATTACTCCGCGAAGGACGGGGCGGGACGCAACTTCCACTTCGGTGTGCGCGAGCACGCGATGGTCGCGATCATGAACGGGATGGCTCTCCACGGGGGGCTGATCCCGTACGGCGGGACCTTCCTCACGTTCTCGGACTACGCCCGGGGCGGCCTCCGCTTGGCGGCCCTCCAGGGGACCCACGCGGTCTTCGTCTTCACCCACGACAGCATCGGAATGGGCGAGGACGGGCCCACGCACCAACCGGTCGAGCACTTGCTGGCGCTCCGAGCTCTTCCTCACCTGACCGTGATCCGGCCCGCCGACGCGAACGAGACCACCGCCGCGTGGCGCGTCGCCCTGGAACGCAAGGGGCCGACCGTCCTCGTGTTCAGCCGTCAGAAGTTGCCGGTCCTCGACCCCGGCGCGTACCCGATCTCGGTCGGTGTCCCGCGGGGAGGCTACGTGCTGTCCGAGTCCAACGGTGCAACTCCTAAGGTGGTCCTCATCGCGACGGGCTCGGAAGTGGCGCTCGTGCTCGACGCACAGCAGCAGCTCCAGAAGACCGGTGTCCCCACTCGCGTCGTATCTCTGCCCTCGTGGGAGTTGTTCGAAGAGCAACCGACATCGTATCGTGATTCGGTCCTACCGCCGACGGTTCCGAAGGTCTCCGTGGAAGCCGGCGTGACGATGGGCTGGTCGCGCTACGTGGGTTCGGACGGCGCTTCGATCGGGGTGGATCGGTTCGGCGCCTCCGCCCCGGGCCCCGTCGTCCAGCGGGAGTACGGCTTCACGACCGAGCACGTCGTGGACGTCGTCCGCCGCGTTCTGGCCGCGAGGTCGGGAGGGGCGGCTCGATGACCCGCCTCTCCGACCTGCTCGCCGCGGGCCAGTCGCCCTGGCTCGATTTCATCCGGCGGAGTCTCCTCACGAGCGGCGACCTGCGCAAGATGGTCGAGGTCGACGGGATCACCGGGGTCACCATCAACCCCACGATCTTCGACAAAGCGATCGCGGGTAGCCAGGACTACGACGAAGCGATCAAGGCGTTGCTCGCGCGGGAGCCGCGGGTTGCCGGCCGCGGAGCTGTACGAGCGGCTCGCCGTCGAGGACGTCACCCGCGCCGCCGACGTCCTTCGCCCGGTCTTCGACCGGACCGGCGGGAAGGACGGGTTCGTCAGCCTAGAGGTCTCACCGCGTCTGGCGCACGACACGGCCGGCACCGTCGCCGAGGCCCACCGCCTGTGGGACGCGGTCGATCGTCCGAACCTCCTGATCAAGGTCCCGGCCACCACCGAAGGAATCCCGGCGATCGAGGAGTTGCTTGCGTCCGGGATCAACGTCAACATCACCCTGATGTTCTCCATGGCTCACTACGAGGCGGTCGCTCAGGCGTATCTGCGCGCCCTCGGCCGCGCTCCCGACCACAACCGACTCGCGTCGGTCGCCTCGGTCTTCGTCGAGCCGGATCGACACCGCGGTCGATCAGCTCCTCGACGCGGTGGCCACGCCCGAGGCGAAGGCGCTGAGGGGTCAGGTCGCCATCGCCAACTGCCGCGTGCTCTACGCCCGGTTCCAGGAGATCTTCGAGGGCCTCCCGTTTGCCGCGTGGGAAGGGAAGGGGGCGCGCCCCCAACGCGTGCTCTGGGCGAGCACGAGCACGAAGGACCCTAGCGTACCGGGACACGATGTACGTCGAGGAGCTCGTCGGGCCGGACACGGTGGACACCATCCCGCCGGCGACCCTCACCGCGTTCGAGGACCACGGTGTGGTCCGGCCCGGTGCGGTCGTACGCGGGGTTCCCGAGGCGCGGGCCCTCCTCGATCGGCTGGCGCGGCTCGGGATCGACCTCGCGAAGGTCACGGACGACCTCCAGGTCGAGGGCGTCGCCCTGTTCAGTGCCTCCTACGAACACCTCTTGAAATCGCTCGACGCGAAGAAGAACGCGCTCCTCGCGGGTGCGATCGACCCGCTGTCCTGGAGTCTCGGTTCGGCCGCGTCGCGCGTGGCGACCCGGATCGCTTCCTGGCAGGAGTCGCACGTGGGCGATCGGGTCTGGAAGAGCGACCCCAGCCTCTGGCCCGCCGCCCCGCCGGCGGACGTGGCTCAGCGGATGGGCTGGCTCCGTCTCCCGGAGACGATGCATCATGAGGTCAGCGAACTCGTTGCGTTCGCGGACGAAGTTCGCGCCGAAGGGATCCGGCACGTGGTCGTCCTCGGGATGGGGGGTTCGAGCCTCGCCCCCGACGTCTTCGCCCGAATGTTCGAGCACCAAAGCGGATTCCCGGAACTGCTGGTTCTCGACAGTACCCACCCCGACGCCGTGGCCGCGATGGGCCGGCGGGTCGACCCGCGGCACACCCTGTTCGTCGTCTCCAGCAAGTCGGGGACCACGACCGAGCCACTCTCCTTCTTCCACTACTTCTGGAACGTGCTGCGCGACCTGGGCGCTCCCCCGGGGCGGCACTTCCTCGCGATCACGGACCCCGGGACCCCGCTCGAGGGGTTGGCGAAGGAACGACACTTTCGGGAAACGTTCACGGCCGTCCCGACCGTCGGGGGTCGGTACTCCGCTCTCACTCACTTTGGGCTCGTCCCGGCGGCCCTCGCCGGAGTCGATGTCCGAACGATCCTCGACCGGGCCCGAGCGATGGCAGCGAATGTCGGCCCGACGGTCCCCGTCGCGCAGAACCCTTCCCTCGGACTCGCCGCCGTCCTCGGCGAGATGGCGACCTCCGGCCGGGACAAGCTCACGTTCTACGCCACCGGCGCGTTCGCACCGTTCCCCGACTGGCTGGAACAGCTGGTGGCGGAAAGCACGGGGAAGATCGGCCGCGGGATCGTGCCCGTCGTCGAGGAACCTCGCCTCCCTCCCGAGAACTACGGCTCCGACCGGCTGTTCGTGGCGATCGAGGGAGGCGGGCCGCCCGACGTTCCTCTGACGGCCCACCTCGCGCGGCTGGAGAGCGCGGGTCAGCCGATCGTGCGCCTCCGCGTTCCGGAGCTGACGGACCTGGGGCAAGAGTTCTTCCGGTGGGAGCTCGCGGTCGCCGCCTCCGGGAACGATCCTCGGGATCGACCCCTTCGACCAGCCGGACGTCGAGCTCGCGAAGGACCTCGCTCGCCAGGCGATGGCCGGACCGGCGGGCAGCGGCGGTACGCCTTCCGTCCCCACGGTCCTCGCGGCCGACCCCACGGACCTCGGGAGGGCCGTGCACGAGTGGAGGAAGTCGATCCGTCCGGGGGACTACGCTGGCCTCCAGGCCTACCTCGCTCCGACTCCGGAGACGAGGGCCGCGCTCACCACGCTCCGCGGGAGGATCGGCGAGCGACACCACATCGCTACGACGCTCGGGTTCGGACCTCGGTTCCTCCACTCGACCGGGCAGCTCCACAAGGGGGGCCCGCCGTCGGGGCTCTTCCTCCAGATCGTCGACGCCCCGAAGCACGACCTCGAAGTACCCGGGACGGACTACACCTTCGGGCAGCTCATCCACGCGCAGGCGCTGGGCGATTATCAAGCGCTTCGGCAGAAGGGGCGACGGGTGCTGCGCGTGGACCTCGGAACCCGACGTTCCGGGAGGGTTGGCACGACTCGCCGAGGCCTTCGATGGCTAGGATCTCGCTGCTGTTGTGGGATGTGGGCGGCGTCCTGTTGTCCAACGGGTGGGACCACACCGGCCGCGCGGCCGCCGCGGAGCATTTCCACCTGGACGCGAAGGACCTCGAGCGCCGGCACGAAGCGGTCGCCGAAGGGTTCGAGACCGGACGTCTGGACCTCGACCACTACCTCGCCGGCACCGTCTTTCAAGTCCCTCGCCCGTTCTCCCCGGACGATTTTCGCGCGTTCATGTGGGCTCGATCGACCCCGCACCCTCTCGCCCTCGTGTGCGCGCAGGCCCTCCGGAAGGAGGGACGGTACGTGATGGCGGCGCTCAACAACGAATCCACGGAGCTGAACGGTTACCGGATCTCTACGTTCCACCTGCGGGAGGTGTTCCATGTCTTCCTGAGCTCCTGCTACACCGGCCGCCGGAAACCGGACCCCGAGGCGTACCGGTATGCGCTGCAGATCACGCGACACGATCCCGACGAGGCCCTGTTCCTGGACGACCGGGAGGAGAACATCGCCGCCGCCGCACGCCTCGGTCTTCGCACCGTGCGCGTGCGCGATCCCGCGCGCGTCCGGGAGGAGCTCGCTTCGGCGGGGATCGTCCGGGGTAAGGAGGGGAGCGATGGAAGTGGGAATCGTCGGCCTCGGAAAGATGGGCGGCAACATGACGGTCCGGCTGGTCCGGGGCGGTCACCGGGTCGTGGGGTACGCGCGGACCCCGGCCGTCGTCGAAGCGGTCGTTCAGCACGGCGCGGTCGGGGCGAACTCGCTCGCCGACCTGGTCCGCCAACTGAAGCCGCCTCGGGTCGTGTGGATGATGATCCCGTCCGGGGATCCGGTCGACCAAACCCTCGCCCAACTCCGTCCGCTCCTCTCCGCGGGGGACCTCGTCGTGGACGGAGGCAATTCCTACTATCGGGACACCCTGCGTCGGGCCGCGCTCGTCACGAGTTGGGGATTCCGATTCGTGGACGTCGGCACGAGCGGCGGGATCTGGGGTCTCGCGGAGGGGTACTCGATGATGGTCGGCGGGGCCGAAGTCGATGTCGAACGGCTCCGACCGATCCTCGAGACCCTGGCCCCCGGCCCGACGAAGGGCTGGGGCCGCATGGGGCCGGTCGGCTCGGGCCACTTCGTGAAGATGGTCCACAACGGGATCGAGTATGGCCTCATGCAGGCGTACGCCGAGGGGTTCGCGGTCCTCCAGGCGAAAAGCGACTTTGCTCTCGACCTCCACCAGGTCGCCGAGGTGTGGCGGGACGGCAGCGTCATTCGCTCGTGGCTGCTCGAACTCACCGAGGCGGCCCTCGCCGAGAACCCGACGCTGAAGGGGATTGAACCCTGGGTCGCCGACTCGGGAGAGGGACGGTGGACCGTAACGGAGGCGATGGAGCTCAACATCCCGGCGCCGATCATCACCCTCGCCCTCCAGCAGCGGTTGCGCTCCCGCGAGACCGACCCGTTCACCGAACGCCTCCTCGCCCTGATGCGCAACAAGTTCGGCGGCCACGAAGTCAAGACGGAGCCGTAGGGATGGCCGAGCCCCTCGCTCGCCCGCACGTCTTCGTCGCCTTCGGGGCGACGGGGGACCTCATGCAGCGCAAGCTGTTGCCCGGCGCTCTTCCACCTCCAGCAGGAGGGACGGTTCCCGGCGGGCAGCATCGTCCTCGGGGCGGCGCGGCACCCGCACGACGACGCCGGCTTTCGCGCGACGTGCTCCCAATCGTTGCTCACCGACGCGGCCGGTCCCGAGTCGGAGGTCCGGACGTTCTGCGGATCGAAACTGTTCTACCAGTGTCTGGGAGGTGACGGCCCCACCGGCTATCCCGGCCTCCGCGCGCGCATCGAGCAATTGGAACGGGACCACGGCCTTCCGGGGAACCGTATCTTCTATCTCGCGCTCCCGCTGGAAGCCTTCGGTCCCGCCCTCGAGGGTCTGGGCCAAGCGGGGCTCGCCAAAGGTCCGGGGTGGACCCGGGTCGTGGTCGAGAAGCCGTTCGGCCGAGACCTCGCGTCGGCGGTAGCGCTGAACGCGCTCGCGCACCGCTACTTCGAGGAGAAGCAGATCTTCCGCATCGACCACTACCTGGGCAAGGAGACCGTCCAGAACCTGCTCGTCTTCCGGTTCGCCAACGCGTTCGTGGAGTCCGACTGGAACCGCGACCGCGTGGAGCAGGTCGAGATCACGGTGGCCGAGAGCCTCGGCGTCGAGGGGCGCGCCGGCTACTACGAGACCGCGGGCGCCCTCCGCGATATGGTCCAGAACCACGTCACCCAGATCCTCACGCTGACCGCGATGGAGCCCCCGGCCCGGCGCACCGAGGACGAGATCCGCGACGAGAAGGTGAAGGTGCTCCGAAGCACCTTGCCGATCCGCCCCCAGGACGTGGTTCGGGCGCAGTACCAGCGAGGGACGGTCGGCGGGGCCGCCGTCCTCGGGTATCGGGAAGAGCCGGGCGTTTCGCCGACCTCGACGACCGAGACCTACCTCGCCCTCCGGCTCCGGATCGCCAACTGGCGGTGGCACAACGTCCCCTTTCTGGTCCGAACGGGAAAGCGCCTCCCGGCGAAGTCGAGCCGTGTCGTGGTGACGTTCAAGGCCCCGCCGGTCTCGTTCTTCCAGTCCGAGAAGGAATACGAGATGAACCCCGACCGGCTCACGATCCTGCTCCAGCCGGAGGAGGGGTTCGAGATCGCCTTCGAGATCAAGGTTCCCGGACGCGAGATGCGCGTCCAGACCCACCGGATGAAGTTCCACTACGCCGACGTCTTCGGAGAGCTGCCGGACGGCTACGAGACGCTCGTGCAGGACGTCATGATCGGCGATGCGAGCCTGTTCGTCCGCGCCGATGAGGTCGAAGAATCCTGGCGGCTGTACGGTCCGATCCTCGTCGACCCGCCGCCGTTGGTCTTCTACCCCGCGGGCTCCGAAGGCCCCGAAGAGGCGAAGCGCCTCGCCGAAGCCTGGGGGCACCGGTGGAGCACGGAGTAGGTCGCATCGTTCACATCTACCCGGACCTACCGGCGGCCGCCCGGCGGCCGCGGCCCATCTCTTCACGCGAGCCGAGGAATCCGTCCGGGCGCGCGGTCGGTTCGCGTGGGTCCTGGCCGGCGGCCATACCCCCGAGGGTCTGTACCACCTGCTTTCCCGGACCTACCGTCGCCGGTTCCCGTGGGGGGCCACGGAGGTCTACTTCGGTGACGAACGATGCGTGTCCCCCCGCGCCCCCGAGAGCAACTTTGCGATGGCCCGGTCGTCGCTCCTGGCCCAGGTCGCGATCCCGGCCCGCCGGATCCACCGGCTGCGGGGAGAGCTTCGCCCGCCCTCTCGGGCCGCCTCCGACTATGCCCGTCGACTCGGTTCTCCGGCCGCCCACCGGGGCATGGACCGGGCCCTGTTCGACCTGGTACTTCTGGGAATCGGGGCCGACGGGCACACGGCCTCTCTCTTTCCGAAGGATCGAGCTCTGCGCGAACGCTACCGCTCCGTGGTGAGCGTCCGCCGTCCGGGCCAGCCCCCGTTCGTCCCACGCCTCACGCTCACCCTTCCCGCGATCGCGTCCTCGCGCGAGGTCGTGTTCCTCGTCCCCGGCCCGGAGAAGGCCGCCGCAGCCGCGGCCATCTTTTGGTCCTTCCCGGAGGGCGATCCGAAGTGGCCGGCCAGCCTGGTCCGGTCCGCGGGCTCGACGGTCTGGTTCTTCGACCGCGCCGCGGCGTCCGAACTCCCGCCGGGACTTCGGCGGCGCGGAGCGGCCTAGCGACGCCCGGTCGGGTCGGGCTCGCCGGCGAGCTGGGGCGGGATGGCGCGTCGCGGCGGCAAAGACCTCGGGGCCGTTGGCGGGGAACCCGGGCCAACTCGACCCGCCCCATAGTCGGACGCCTCCCACGATGGCCTCGCGGTTGTCGCCGCGCCGGACTCCGGGCAGCATCCGGTCGAGCTTGCGCACGTTCCCCCCGCCGAGCACGACCTCGTCCGGCTCGAGCGCTGCCTCGAGGAGCTCGACTACCCGGTAGACCTCCTTCTGCCACTTCCGGCGACCGAGTCGATCGAGGCTGGCCTCCCCCACGTACTCTTCGAACGTCCGGCCCTTCTTGTACGGCAGGTGGGCGAGCTCCATGGGTTGGAGCTTCCCCTCGACGATCATGGCCGAGCCGAGTCCGGTTCCGAGGCCCAGGAAGAGCATGTGGCCGCCGCGGTAACTTCCCAAGCCTTGCAGGGCGGCGTCGTTCACGATACGGACCGGGCATCCGAACGCCGCCTCGAAATCGAAACCGACCCACCCGGCGCCGAGGTTGTGCGGTTCGCGAGCGATTCGACCTCGGACGACTAGCCCGGGGTAGCCCATCGCGATGACATCATACCGTTCTCCGGCCAAGAGCTTCGAGAGCCCGCGCACCATCCGTGACGGCGTGAGCCGGGGCCCGGACGGGATCCGCCGTTCCTTCGCGCTGTCGGAGAACGCGGCCTTGACATGACTCCCACCGATATCGAGCACGAGGATTCGGGAGGGTGCCCGTGGTTCCGGCGTCGACATGTTCGAGGCCCAGGAACGCGCGGGGCGGTTAAGGCTCACCGCGAGCCGGCCGGGAACGGGGCGAGTCCCGCGAGCGGCGAGGGCTCGACCCGGTCGGGAAGGCGAATCGGAGGGACAGGAGATCCCCTCCGCGTCGGACCCCGTCGAGCTCGCCCCAGAGGGGGTGTTCGGGCGCGAAGGTCCGACCCGCCCACCAGCCGGGTCGATTCATGTGGCCCCGCCCCGCGACCTGAGGTGCGAGCGTGAGGAACAGGGCCTCCAACCGGTGGTCCTCGAAGAACGTTCCCATGAGATGAGGTCCCCCTTCGATCAGTACCACGTCGGGGCGAATCCGCGCGCGGACGGCGTCGAGGCACCTGGGCGGCACCAATCTCTCCCGAGTGCCGCAGGGCGACCACGTCCACGCTCGGAACGTGACGGGCCCGGACCAAACGTCGGGCCCCTTGCTCATTGGTCACGATCAGTGCGGGGACTTGGCCCCGTGCGAAGAGCGGCAGGCGCAGGTCCAGTCGGCCCGTGGCCGTGACGATCACGTTCAACGGCATCGGGGGCTTCTTCAGCGAACGGCGCAAGGCGGCGTACTCGCGGGCCGCGGCAGGGTACACGTGGTCGGCGGTCCAGGTGTGCCGAGGAACGGCTCGCAACGTGCCCGCCCCTACAATGACGACGTCGGCGAGGGCGCGCAGCAATCCCATTACGAATCGGTCGTACGGGTTGAACCCAGTGATCTCACTCCCGCTGGAGACTCCGTGGGCGTGGAGCGACACCACGCCGTCAAGCGTCCTGTCGCGAAATTGCCCATGACGAACGGCCTCGAAGAATGCGGGGGGATCCGGAGTGTCCCGTACACTCGAGCGAGGGCACGGGGCAATGGGACAGGCCGGCCCCGGGCACGGTCGAACAGCGACTCGAGCGGTGGGAGCGAATCTCGCGTCCCTCTAGGATCGGTCGCCGTCGCCGGTTGGGGCTTCGGGGAACGAAGGGTTGGGTCAGGTCCCATGTGGCGCACTTCTCGGGACGGTTCCGCCCCTCCCGCCCGACCTCGGGGCCCCTTCTAAGGTCGGTGGCGTCGGGCGCCCATCGCATCGGTCGTCGTCAGAACCGACCTCTCCCTCGGGGTTCCGATTGAGTCGGAGCAATCATTAAAATAAGATGGACCCCGAAAAGAAACGGTCAGACCCCGAATACCCGACGGAGGAAGCACTTCATGAACGTTCTCAACGCGAGCCCCCGGAACTGGAGAAAGAGACCGAGTCGGGCCGTGTCGCCCATCATCGCCACTATTCTCCTCGTGGCGGTCGCGGTCGTGCTGGCCGCCATTCTGTACGTGCTGGTCTCGGGGCTCGTCCACGGCCCCGGTCGACGCCCATTGGGAGCGCCTTCGCCGCGGGGCACCCGGCGACAGGTACTTGCGCGGCGGGGAGCGCCCAGTCGCTGGGGGCCGCGCCGATCTCGGGTGGTTGCAAGGCGGGCGATTTCATCTACACCCTTACGGTCGAGTCGTCCACGGTCTCGCTCGGGAGCGTGCTCTTCGTGGTCAAGACCGCCTCGGGCGCGGTCTACTCGGGTGGGAGCGCCAGTTCCTCCTTCGCACTGATCGATATCACGAATCACGTCGCCGCCCTCAGCGTCACCGGTGCGACGATCGCGATGACCACGACCTGGCAAGCCTACGGTCTCACGACCACCGCTCCAACCTACACTTCGTCGAGCGCGTTGACCAACCTCCACACCATCGTGATCGACATGGGCTCCGCCTCCCCCACGACCGGCCAGGGGCTCAAGCTCGTCGCGGTGGGCACGGGCTCCTTCTCGGGCGCCACTGGTCCCCTCGCCCTGCCCTAGTGGGTTCGTCCCTCCGCCCCCAACCCCCACTCCTTCCGCTCCGCCAGCACGACGCGTCTCCGCGCTACGCACGATCCCGCCAGCGGATACCGGCTTCCCGTCTGGCGCAACAGAATTCCGCCCCCCCGACCGGTCCCGAGGAATTCGCGAGGTCGCGCGGTAGGTCAATCGGCCGGTATGTGGTTCGAGACTGACCCATTTTCAGGGCCGGTACGCCGTCCGCTGGCCTGCCAACAGCGGACGGGCGCGTCGCGCGGGCAGGGTCTGATGCCGGGGCCACGCCTGGAACAGATTTTCGGATTCTATGCGTGTGTAACGGCTAATCCGCAACGACGACCGTTTCTCCGGCTTGGAAGAGAACGGCGATGCCTATGCCAGGCTCCGAACGAATCTTCGGATTCTAGATCAGCCCCCCAACGAGGCAATCGAGGGGTGGCGTGAGCCTCCGGGCGAGGATTTCCCCGTTACTCAAACCCCGAGTTAGAAACGGGTTGGAGCCGTCGACTCGATGACGTCTAGGCAAGGCAACGAGCGCTTAAGTCGAACACCCGATTTCCGCCTCCTATGCCCGAACGGGGCCACCGGTTGGTACGGTACCACCCGGGTTCGCTTGTCACTAGTGATCCGCGCCCCTTCGCGATACGTGTACGAGTGGTGCACGGACTACCGGACCAGTGACTCGCGGTTCTCGAAGAGGCGTCCTCGTCCGACGTTTCGAGTGATCCGAGTTTCGCCGCGTCGCGTGGTCCGCATCCGCGTAGCCCGGGGCCGCGGTCGCGACCCCGCGATCGCCGTCGACCTGGTGCGTCTCAATCCGCCGTACTCCTGGCACCTCGATCAGATCGACGAAACCGATCGGCAGTCGCTGGATTATCGTGTTACCGCGATAGGCCCAGCGCGGACCCGCCTTCATCTGCTCTCCACCGAGCGCTGGGTCACGTCCGACCATCCGACTAAGGAAGAACTTCGGGCACAGATAGCGGCCACTTGGGCTCGGTTTGGGGCGGCCTGCGAGGCCGACTATCGTGCGGGACGGCCCGCGAGGGGACACTAAAGGACCCCTTTCGGGGTCTCCTTAGAGAACTCCCTGGGCAGACAGCGGTCGGACCTGGAGGAGAGCTGGCTCAAGGTTAGGCAATGAGCCCCGTTCCACGAGCGGCTCAAGGTCGCGAGGTCGGGGGTTCCAGACTCGAGGGCCAGAGGGAGTAGAGGGCCCGGGGAGGGGGCTTCCTGCCCCGTCTTCTCACCAATGCGAACGTCACCACCGAACCTAGGACCACGACGAGGACCACTCCAAGAATCGCCCATTCAATCGTGGTGGTTATCAGAGGAGTTTGGGAGAATGAGATACTCACATTCACCGGAGAGCTGGAGAGGTTCAGTTCCCCTGATGAGGGTGTCGCGCGGTAACCCTGCACCGCGCCTATCTGGTACGAGTAGATCCCGGTCAGGGCCGGGAAAGTAACCACGGGGTCCGTCGTCATTTGGATGTCGCCGTCTAGCGTCACCTCCCAGGCGGTGCGCTGGGGAAGTCCGCTCTCCGAGAAGGTGACATTGCTGGGGGGATGATTTGCGAGGATCGCGAGCGTTCCATTCTGCGTGTTTGCCGCGTAGACCAGCCCGTCCTCGGGGTCGACCGCAATCCCACTGAAGGAGCCTCCCAAGGCCAAGGTCTGCGTAACCCTGTTCGTGGCGTCGGAGATCACGGTAACCCCGGAGGATCCGGTCGACGAACACTTGGTCCGTGATATTGTCGTACGCAACGCCCAAGGGCGACGAACTCACCGAGACATTTGCCACGACTTGATTGGTCGAGTCCGAGATGACAGTGACTGCTGGGTCGGGATAATCCCCGACGAAGATCTCCCCCTTCCCGGAGTCGTACGCAAGATAGACACCCGACACGGGCGACACGGTGGCGACGACCGAGTCCTGAGTGTCGGAGATTACGCTCACCCCGTTCGAGCCGGGGAGAAACACCTCTCCTTTCCCCGAGTCGTAGGCAAGTTCGCTGCCCTCCGACGTCCCGTTGATGGTGGCCACGACCGAGTTGGTCAAATCCGAAATTACGCTCACCCCACTCGGCGTACCCGCGACGAAAAGCTCTCCACGGGCAGAGTCGAACGCGATTCCCCCCGGTCCTCCCTCTCCCCCCACGAACAGTGAGGCGGAGACCGAGCCATTGGCACCCGACACGACATAGACCGCACCGGTTCCCCAGTCGGAGACGAGCGCCTCCCCCCGCGCGGCATCGTAGGCCACTTCCTCGGGGTAGACTCCCACTTTCGTTGCAGAGGACACTCGGTGCGTCAGGGGGGACACGAAGCTCAGATTCCCCCCTGTGTCGCGAGCACGTCCGGGACTCGTGACGAGGACTCCCCCCGTACCGGAATCGTACGCTAGGTCCCGTGGGAGGGTTGAGGCAGTTTCGACGGAAGCTAGAAAGTTCCCGGAGATCAGCGTGTTGTTGGCGAGAACCAGGGTGGTGGCGACGTACCAAGTTCCGGGTGCGGCGGAAGCACCGTGAGGCACGGCCGTCGGAGCGACAAAGTGAGCGGCAACTGCTTGGGAGACTGCCCCCGGGAAGATTGTTGATGCCACGAGGAGAATAACGAGCGAAACCTCCCACGGGCGGAACAGTTGAGACGGAGAGGCCGTCGTCACCAACTCGAACGAAGGTGGAGCACGCAATGAACCTTTCCGGAAAAGTTGGCCCACACTTCATTCGAAGGCCGACGTTCTCCGCGGCCCCCCGGGAAGTAGGTCCCGCCACCTTCGGGTCCAACCTTGCATTGACCGAAGGAGCAAGGGTCCCCTGGTAAGAAGGTCGTTGTTCTGCGTTACATGGGAGCTTGACAAGGAACCCCTTTGCAAAGGCGGAGCCGAAGAGGGGCCTCGAAAAGAAGTTCATGCCGGGGCCAGGATTTGAACCTGGGTACTCCTGCGAGAGCAGATCTTGAGTCTGCCGCCTTTGGCCGCTCGGCTACCCCGGCACACCCCTCTGAGGAGCACCTCCGCCTTATGCTTCTTCCGAGCCGTCCTCGTCCACCGGCTCCTCTTCTTCGTCGCTCACTGGACCCACGAGCACCTCTTCCTCGCGCGGGGTGGACGGGTCGCCCCGTTCCGGGAGGGCGGAGCCGGGCCGTGCGGAGGTAACGAGCGTCCGTCGGGACACGCCGCAGGCGAGACAGGTCCTAACCCTCCGGTTTCCTCGGAGGCGGGTCCGCACCGTGCGCCCCTCCACCCAAAAGGCGGAGCACCTCCGGCAATAGAGCTCGCGGTACTCCGGCGGGAGCCGGACATTGTACCGCGTTCCCACGCGTCGCGCGAGCTGTACGTACCGATCGGCGAGTCTTCCGTCGGGACGTTCCGCCTCCCGCTCCGCGAGCGCGAACAGGTCCGCGATCCGTTCGCGGGCGATCCGCACCATCGCCGAGGTCCGGCGGCCGCGCCGGCCCCCGCGTCTCAGGGCCCCTGTGGTTGCTGGCATACGGGACAGTAGACCGCCGGGCGAGAGATCAGCGTCCCACACCGGATGCAGTACTTTCCATTCGGCGGAGGAGGGATGGGGGTCAGGTACACCGGGGACGGTACGGGTGGCGGAGCGGAGGGGGGCATGGGAATAACGTTCCCGGGGGCCGCGACGGTCGGGCCCGGACTGTAGAGGGGTGGCGGTGATGGAGGAGACGAACCTGGGGGACCCACGGACGCGGAGGGTGGCGGGCGCGGCATGACCGGACCCGTCGCTACATCGCCCTGGGGCAGAGTGAACCCGCACTTCGGACAGAAGAGAGCCCCGTCCGGTGCGAGCTGGCCGCAGTGGAGACAGAACGGCACGTCGTGAGGAAGGTATATGCGATATTTGACCGTCAGGGCTCGCGGTGAGACATCGGTCGGTAGCGCTCGTCACGCGGGACGCGGCTCTCTACGCGGAGCTCGCGGGTCTTCTGCGGGAGCGACGCTGGCCGGCGGTAAGCCTTCTTCCCGGTCAGCGGATTCCGGAAAGTGTCGCGGTCGTCCTCACGTCTGCCTCGGAGGCGGACCTCATTCGCCATGACCGCGTTCTGACCGTTACCCCGGACGGCGACCACCGGGCGCTCGGGGCTGCGGTCGAGCACGCGCTCGAATCCGGCAACCTAAAGGGCGAGGTCATCGTCGGGATCGACCCCGGTCCCCGACCGGGCTATGCGGTCTGGGTGGGTACGTCCTGCATCGGCCAAGGGATCCTCGAGTCCCCCGAGTCGGTCGGGCTGTTCGCGAGCCAGATCCACCACCGGTTCCCTTCCCGTCACGTCCTTTTCCGGGTGGGGGCGGGCGACCCGCCCGACCGGAATCGCATCGTGAACAAGCTCCTCGCACACCACCGATCCATCGAAGTCGTCAACGAGCACCGTACGACCCCCCGCGGGCACCGCCGCCCACGGGATGCGGCGGCGGCCCGCTCGATCGCCCAGATCCGAGGCGATGCGATCCGGGAACGGATCCCCTTCACGTTCACTGCCGGCGAGATCTCGAACCTCCAGCGGCTCAGCCGCGAGCACAGTGGGGGTCGCTTCACCATCTCGCGCTCCTCGGCGGTCCGGGTGCTCCGCGGCGAGGTCTCGCTCACCGAGGCAGTCGACGCCGCGGCGCGGCGGAGCCCCGATCCGCCCTCGGCCCACGGCGGCGCGCCGGAACCCCTTTAATCCCGACGCCGCTCCTCGCGCCCGTGACGGTGGCCCCCGAGGTCCGCACCCGAGCTCTCCGGCTGGCGCTCGAGAATGCGGTCACCCATGCCGGGGCAGCGCGGGTCGACCCCATCGTGGGCCGCCTCCTGGCGACCGACCCGGCTCTTCGCCCGCACGCGGTCGAAGTGCGTGACCTCGTTTCGGAGGTGGTCGCCGAGGTGCTCTCGATCCCCGGCCCGGAACTGGTCGACCGACTCGCCCGCTTGGGCGGGCCCGAGACGGCCCGGGCCCGCGAGCCGTCGAGTACCGGAGGCGACTTCCCCGAGCTGGTCGGAGCGGTCCCCGGTCAGGTCGTCCTCCGGCTCGCGCCGTTCCCCAGCGGGGCCCTCCACATCGGGCACGCCCGCATGATCTTCATCAACCAGTACTACCGGGAAAAGTACGGCGGCAAGATCCTCTTGGTCTTCGACGACACGGTCGGTTCCGAGGAAAAGCGAGTCGAGACCGAGTTCTTCGGCCTGATCGAGGACGACCTCCGGGCCGCCGGCGTGCGGCCCGACGTGGTCTACTACAAGTCCGACCGAATCCCGAACTTCTACCCGTGGGCGCGACGGGTCATCGACAAGGGAGGCGCGTACGTCTGCACCTGCCCCGCCGAGCTGCTCCGCGAGAATCGGGCGGGCGGCCGCGCCTGCCTCCACCGGAGTCAGACCATTGAGGAGACGGTCGAGGAGTGGGAGAAGATGCTGGCCAACGCCTACGGCCCGGGCGAGGCGGTGCTGCGTCTGCGGACCGACCTCAACGACCCTGACCCGGCGTTCCGCGACCGCGTCCTCCTGCGGATCAGCGACATCGACCACCCTCGGGTCGGCACGAAGTATCGCCTCTGGCCGATGCTCGAGTTTTCGTGGGCGGTCGATGATATCGAGCTCGGCATCACCCACGTGATGCGCGGGAAGGACCTCGTGATCGAAGACCGGATGCAGCGGTACATCTGGGACCTCCTCGGCATCTCGGGTCCGCCGTTCCTTCACTGGGGGATCCTTCGGGTCCGCGAGGCCAAGGTCGCCAAGAGCAAGGCCTACCGCGAGGTCAAGTCGGGTCTGTACGACGGTTGGGCCGACCCCCGAACGTGGTCCCTCCGCTCGCTCGATCGTCGGGGGATCTCGATGGACGCGATCCGGGCCTTCACGCTCTCGTTCGGAATGTCCCTCTCGGATGTGGAGGTCCCGGCCGAGACGCTCTACTCCGAGAATCGAAAGCGGATCGATGCCACGACCCCGCGCCGTGCGTTCGTAGCCGATCCGGTGCGGGTCGACGTGGACGAGTTCCCCGACGGGCTCTCCTCGGTCACGCTCTCCAACCACCCGGCCGCCGAGCTCGGTTCGCGGACGGTGCCGACGGGGCCTTCGTTCTTCCTGGCCCGCAAGGACCTGGAAGCCCGCGCCGGGACCGAAGTTCGCCTCAAGGACCTCCTCAACATCGAACTTCCGACGACGCCGCTTTCTCCCGCCGGGAACTTGCGGGCCCGGTTCACGAGCCGGGAGAACAAGCGGATCCCCCGGCTCCAATGGGTGGGCGCGATGGGAGCCCTCGCGGTCGATGTCCTCGGGATCGAGGGGGAGCACACGTCGGGTCTCGGTGAGGCGACGCTCGCCGAGGCCCGCCCGAGCGAGATCTTCCAGTTCGAGCGGGTGGGCTTCGTCCGGGTCGAGCGCGATTGGGCGCCCGGCGCAGGCCCCCTGCGGGTCGTCTTCGGCCACCCGTGAGTCCGAAGCGAACCTTTAGGTGCGCCGGGTCGAATCCGGGGACGGTCGCATGAAGTTGCTTCACACTTCGATCACCGTGCGCTCGATGGACGAGAGCCTCCGCTTCTACACCGAGGTCCTCGGCCTCGAGTGAACCGGCGTCGGACGATCCCGGAGAACAAGGCCGAGATCGCCTTCGTGAAGGACCGGGTCTCGGGGGGCCGGATCGAGCTCACGCACTGGGACGGGAAGGACACGTTCGAAGCGGGGGAGCAGCTCGACCACCTCGCGTTCGAGGTCGAGGACCTCGACCGATTCCTGATGCGCGTCCGCACGAAGGGGATCCGGATCGCGAAGGAACCCTACCAGATCTCCGGTGGGTCGACCCGTCTGGCCTTCATCCTCGACCCGAACGACGTCTGGATCGAGCTGATCGAACGGGCGAAGGCGCCCGGCTGATCCCCGAACCGTGCTCCCCCCAGCAGCTCCGTCGGCGCCGGACCAGCGACGGCGGCCGCTGCTCGCGGTCCTGGTCGCGACGTTCTTCGTTCGACTCGGCTTCGGTCTGACGCTCGCGGTCTTTGCGAGCTACATCCTCGGACGGTCGACCGGGCTCACCGGAAGCAACGTGGGCGCCGCCGGTCTCATCAGCGCGATGGCACCGGTGGGGGAGTTCTCGACTGTCCTCCTGTCCGGGGCGCTCGCGGACCGGTACGGTCGCTGGCCGGTACTCTTCTCGGGGATGGCGGCGGCAGCGGTCCTTTTCGCCGTGGCCGCGACGACCCGCGACCGGTACACGCTCGGGGCGATCAACCTCGTCTTCGGGGTCGCGAGCGGGGCGATCCTGGCCGCCAGCCTCGCCGTGGTCGGCGACCGGGCGGACGAGGCGCCACGGGGGTACGAGATGGGACGTTTCGACGCGATGAACCTGTTCGGTTGGGTCGGCGGGTTCGCGCTCGGGTTCGGTCTGCTCGGAGCCCTGCCCAACGATCGTCTGGACCTGGTCTTCGCGGGCGGGGCCGTGGCCCTGGCTGGGGGCCTCGGAGTGACGGCGTGGCTCTTGCGCGGCGCGCCGACCTACCACGGTACCCCGAGCGTACTCCTTCCGGAGCGTGATCCAGAACGTCTTCCGTCGGAGCGTCCTCCTCGTCACGCTCCCTTGGCTCGTCATCTACATGCTGATCGGGACCGCCCTCGTCTTTCTCGGCACGGCCGCGGAAGGGATCGGGATCTCCACCGACGTCGCTCGCGCTCGTCATTGGAGGGGGAGGAGCGATCCTGGTGGTCACCCAGCCGTACTACGGCGGGCTCGCGGACCGGCTCGGCCGCAACCGACTGCTCACCGTGGGGGCGACCGGGTTCGTGGGCGCGATGGGGGCCGCGTCCCTCCTGCTCGCCTACGGGGTCACGTACCCGATCCTGGGCGCGCTGGGACTGAGCGTGATCCTCGCGCTCGCCTACGGACCGGCGGCGCTGGCGGCTCTGGCGGACCTGACGCTCGAGATCGAGCCGGGCGACGACGATGGCGATCTACTCGCTGACGATCTCGCTCGGGATGCTGGTCGGTCTGATCGCATCGACCGGCTTGTACTCCCGCTACGGCAACGAGGGGATCTACGTCTTCTTCGGGCTGGTCTCGGCCGGACTCATCCTCCTCACGGTCGCCCGCGTTCGGGAAACGGCGAAGGCCCCGCCGGCGTCGACTACGACTCCGGCTCAATGACCACGTGGTGGACGGTGGGCCGGGCCTGCCCGGATCGCCGCCGTGACCTGGTCGATCGTCTGCTCGATCTGGTCGGTCGTGAGACCGTCCTGGAAGTTGATCCGGAGCGCGAGGAGGGCGTCCTCGGGGCCGAGGAGCATCGAATGCACGTCCCGGACCTTCGACACGCGCGGGTCCCGTTCGACGATCGAGAGGATGGCGCGCGTGTCGGCCGGCTGGAGCGCGCGCCCGACTGGGTACTCGCGGCTCTCCGCGCTGAGCACGACACCGGCGGCCACGAGGATCATTCCTTCGATGATCGCGGTGAGACCGTCCACCGCTCCGTTCCCGGTCCGGTAGACGACGAGGAGACCAATGAACGCCGCGATGGCGCCGACGATCGCGACCAGGTCCTGGTAGAAGATCGACTTCAACCCTTGGTTGGCGAACGCTAGCAGGGACGCGAGCGTTTCGCGGGAATGCCGGAGCTCACGGAGGGTCACGTAGATCCCCGCGATGCTCGCGAGGACCGTTCCTCCGAGGACGATCAGTCCGTAACCGATGTGAGAGATCTTCTCCGGGCTCACGAGCTGCTCAAACCCGACGGTCAGCGCGAGCAGCCCCGCGACCGTGAACGTGACGACGATCGAGACGAACGCCCAGAAGAACCGCTCCCGGCCGTGCCCGAACGGTCGGTCGTAATCGGCGGCCCGGCGGGAGAGATAGAGCCCCCAGAGGAGGAACGCGCTGCCGACGAGGTCCGTGACCGTGTAGATCGCCTGGGAAAGGACCGCGCGGCTGCCCGAGAGGAGCGCGACGACGAGGTTGACCGCAAAGAGGGACGCGTTCAACAGGAGGGTGGCGACGATTACGACCTGAGGACGCATCCGGTGCCCGGGTGCTCCTCCGGGGATGTACCCACCTGGCGCCGGCGGTTAATCCTTCCGGAAGTCCCCGGACGGTGGTGCGCGCGGGGGAGCGGCCGAACCATTAAATCGCACCGACCGGTGCCCGCCTCCGAGGACAGAGAATGAGCGAGCCGACGGTACGGACCCCCCTGGGCACCCCCATCGTCGGGGCATCTCCCACGTCCGGCCCACCCCCGCGTTCCACCCCCGGGCAGCGCTCTCCAAGCTCGGCCTCTCCCCGGGCAAACGGACCCGCCTCAAGCGCCTACTCTACGACTACGGGCCCGGCGGCGGCACGCTGCTGGTGCTCCCCATCGACCAGGGACTCGAGCACGGCCCGGTCGACTTCTTCGCCAACCCGGCCGCCCTCGACCCCTCCTATCAGTTCCAGCTCGCGAAGGAGGGTCGTTTCAGCGCGATCGCGCTCCACATCGGCCTCGCGGAGAAGTACTTCCACGAGTACGCGGGCGAGGTCCCGCTCATCCTCAAGCTGAACGGCAAGACCAGCATCCCCTCCGACGCCCAGTCGTTCAGCTCGCTGACGGGGACCGTCGAGGACGCCGTCCGCCTCGGTGCCGACGCGGTCGGCTACACGGTCTACGTCGGCTCGCCGGCCCAGGACCGGGACTTCCTCCAGTTCACCCAGGTCCGCGCTGAGGCCGATCGGTTCGGCGTGCCGGTGATCGTCTGGGCGTACCCGCGAGGTGAGGCGGTCGCGAAGAAGGGCGGGAAGGAGAGCCTCTACGCGATCGACTACGCCGCGCGCGTCGCGCTCGAACTCGGCGCCGACATCGTGAAGATCAACTACCCGGTCCCGTCGGAGAAGGACAAAGACAGTCCCCCGCCCTACAACACGCTCCAGCTCTCCCCCTTCGAGATGTTCCGCAAGGTCGTCGAGAGCGCGGGCCGCAGCCTCGTCCTCGTCTCGGGCGGCGAGAAGGTCGGGGACAGCGAACTCCTGGACAAGGTCCGCTCCTCGATCGACGCCGGGGCGACCGGGATCATCTTCGGCCGGAACCTCTGGCAGCGACCGAAGGCCGAGGCCCTCCACCTGACCCGGGATTTGCATGCGATCTTCCGAGAGTACGCCGAGCCCCTCGCCTAGACCCGCGATCCGCTCCTCCTCCTCCTCGCCGGGGAGGATCACCCGAAGGCGTGCACCGGCCGTCGCCTCCTCCACCGGGGACTCGCCCGTCCGGTGCGACGCATCGCGAGCGTGCGTCCACCGCCGATCGGTACTCGACCCGCATGCGGCCGACCCGTTGTCCGCGGCCGACCGCGCGCTCGCCCGGCGAGGCGGGGTCCTGGCGGTCGACTGTTCGTGGAACCGCCTGGCGAGCCGCGGGCGGCTGCCCGGGCTCGCGGTCGATGACGGGGGCATTCACCGGCGCTTGCCGATCCTGGTCGCGGGCAACCCCCAGCACTTTGGCGCGGATCGCCGAGCTGAACACGGTCGAGGCGCTCGAGCGCGGCGCTGTACGTCCTCGGGCAGCGGACGGAGGCGGCCCGTCTTCTCGAAGGCTTCCGCGGGGGCCATGGGTTTCTCACGATCAACCGCGAGCGGCTCGACTTGTACGCGAGCCGTCGCACCCCGAGGCCGTGCGCGATCGCCGAGCGCAAGCTGTACGGTGGCGAGTAGCGCGCCGGGTCGACCGACGGGTTCGTACGTCTGCCCTTCGGTCGCGAGGTGCTCGATGAGCAGGTCGCGGTCGATTCGACCGGCGCCAGCGAACAGCGGACCAGGATGACGCCCCCGAATCGCTCGTGCACCCGGGTCGTGTGCAGCGTGAGGCAGCGACCGTCGTAGAGCGGCCGCCCGGTGAGGTCCGGGTCGTGCCCCCGAAGGAAGACGCGGATACCGGTGGCGCGGAAGAGGCGCTCCAGGTCGCGCCCGCCCCAGGTCGGGACGCCCGACCGCCGGAACCGCGACGGATCGCACACCGACCACACGATCTCGCTCGAGCCGTTCCTCGTCGATCTTCTCGAACGCGCGGCCCCAGCTCCTCGGACGAACCGACGAGCGGGAATCCCGCGTGCGCGAGGTAGACCCCGTCGGGTAGGACCGCGGCGAGGGGGCCGCGCTCGAGTAGCGCCTCGATCCGGGTGCACCGGGTCGATTCCGGTCCCCACAGCGCATCCACCTCCTCGGGGAGGTCGTGCGGGACGACCGGAATCCGACGCGTCGTCTCGTGGTTTCCCTGGATCAGATAGACCCGGTCCGGGAGATCGGGCTGCGAGCGACAGGAGATGCAGGGCCGAAGCGACCGAACCCTGCCCGCAGTCGGGGGAGACCGGTCAACATAGTCTCCCAGCCCCACCAGGAGGCGAGGCACTCCGCCCGCGGAGAACCGGCGCTCTACCTCGAGAGCCGACCGCCAGTCGCCGTGCGTGTCTCCGAACACGATCGCCTCCCGTAGGGAGGTCGTGGCGATCCGAACGAAGGGCGGATGCACCGGAACGGTCCGCTCGAGCCGGTCCAGCAAGGCGTCCGCGCCCGACTCGTCCAGGTGGAGGATCTGTTCCGGGCTCAGCACGTCTTCCGGCATGACGAAGGGCGCTCCGGATCACTCCTCGCGCCCGGGGGATGCGGGGGGCCGGAGTTCCCGGCCGCCGGTCGGTGCGGACCGGCCGGCCCTTTGAACCGGCGTATGCCCTAGGCAACAGGGTCCTAAGCCCTGCCTCGGTAGCCCCACCGGCGAGCGCCGGCGGTTTGGCCGAGCTGGAGCACCCCCGCACAGGAAGGAAGGATCGGACCGCGGAGTAGCCCCGGCAGGAGTTCCGGACCGCGGGCTCGCGGACTCCCGCGGCTTTCGAACCTGCGTCGCGAGATCCAGAGTCTCGCATGATTGGCCACTACACTACGGGGCTACAGCGCGAGCCAGCGGGGGGCCGTTGATAAAACATTCCCCCGGGTCGCGCTTGTTCAGCCCTCGAGCGGAGGGGCGCGCGTGCCGGCCCGTGACGAGGACTGGCGCAATCGCCGCTCCACTTCGTCGTCGGTCAGGTCGTCGACTTCCAGCACCTTCGCTCGGTCAACCCGGCCCGTTCCCAACGGACCGCCGTGTGCGGGACGTCCAACCAATCGGCCACGAGTTCGAGGACCGCTCGATTCGCCTGTCCGCCGGTCGGAGCGGCCCGACAGGCGACCACCCAGCGCGTCCTCCATGGATCCCACCCCGAGTCCGTTCTCTTTCGATCCGGGCTTGACCCAGAGAGAGACTCGCGCCAACGGGGCACCCGACGGGATGCGTAGCCTTAGAGCGCCCGGTCGTCGGGGTGAGTGCCCGGAACCCACTCTCCGGACTGAACGGGGATGAGCGCCATACCGCCAGGCCGACCGTGACGCGGGGGCTCACTCGCGACGGGGGCGCCGGCGCGGGCGCTCGTCCTCGTCCCCGTCGTCTCGGCTCTCCCGCCGACGGAATCCTCCGCCCGGAGGCCGACTGTACGGGCGCGATCCACCCCGACCGCCGAACTTCCCTCGGGGAGGTCCGCGTTCGAACCGGCGCGCACCGCCACCCCGACCCCCCTCGAACTCGCGACGGGGAGGCAGGGTGAACCGATTGCCGCAGGAACCGCATTCGCCCGAGATCGTTCCGTCCGGCGCCGTGGTGAACCGGAGGGGACCTCCGCACTCTCGGCAGGGTCGGGCGTTCGACGGACGGGAGCCGGGACCTGAATCGTCAGAACGCTCGGGCCGAGGCGCGCCCCTTCGCGGGAACTCGCGGGGTGCCATCCCTGCCGGGTACGTACGAAGAGACCGCTCCGCATCCGGTACAGGTGGCTTCGATCCCGGGGCCACCGGAGGAACGGAACGTCAGCGGAGCGCCGCAGGCCTGGCAGGGCGGCCCGGCCGCTGCCGGGGCGGCGGTCTTCCAGGATCGAGCCGCGTCGGGACCGCCCGCCGTCCCCGGCTGGTCGGTGCCCGGGCCGGCCCCCTCCTGCAGAACGGTGAGCTGGTGTCCGCATCCACCGCAGGTGCCGGTCAGCACGGTGGTCGTTCGAGCGTCATATTCCATGGCCGTTCCACAGTCGGGACAGGTGCGCGTCATGTTCGTGAGGAAATGTACGGGCGTCGACCCCTCATTACGCCGCCCCCCGCCGTCGGGGTTGTCCATCCGCCAGCGCCGGCCCCGCCGGACCAAGGCTTCGGCGCCACTGCCCCGCCCGTCGGGAGGACTGGGCCGCCCCGCGGCCAGTCCGACCCAATGTCACAAATAGGCTCGCTTCGTCCGCGTCACATCCATGTCCGGGGGGACGCATGGCGCTCGACACCTCGATTCGTTCGCTGGAGAAGGGGGATCGGCACCACCGGCGGCCGTCGGGAGCCCGGGCGAACTCGTTCCACGGCTGAGGCTCCTTCGGCCACGTCCGCCTGGTGGCAAGGCACTCATCGCTCGGCGATGTTCTACCTACTCACGCCGCTCCTCGCCGGCGGCGTAGCGGCCGCGACGGTCGGCATTTCCCTCATCGGATTCGCCGGCTATCTCCCGACGGCGAGCGTCGACCTCCTCTACTCGTTCCTCCGGATGTGCGCCGCCTACGCGGGGTCGCTCGGGTTCTCGCTCGCCTACGGATACTACGCCGCGACCCGCCGGCAAGGCGAACGCGTCATGATCCCGGTGCTCGACATCCTCCAATCCGTCCCGATCCTCGGTTTCTTTCCCGTCGCCATCGTCGCCTTGGCGGACCTCACGCCGAACAGCTGGGTCGGCCCGAACATCGCTTCGGTCTTCCTCATCTTCACCTCGATGTCGTGGAACATGGTCTTCGGCGTCTACGAGTCGGTCAAGACCCTCCCGGCCGACCTTCGGGAGGCGACCGACTCGTTTGGCGTCCGGGGCATCCAACGATTTCGCCAGGTGCTCTTCCCGGCGATCGATCGAACCGTCTCGTCTACAACTCGGTCCTTTCGTGGACCGCGGGTTGGTTCTTCCTCGTCGAGGCGGAGATCTTCACGACGAACGGGGGCGGCGCGCTCCCCGGCATCGGGAGCTACCTCTCGTTCGCCGCGGGGAATCACAACGGGACCGCCTTCCTGACTGGCCTCGTCCTCCTCGTCAGTGTCATCGCGGTCCTCGACTTCGGGGTCTGGCGCCCCCTCGGCCGTTTCGCGGAGCGGTTCCGGTACCATTCGTCCCCCTCGGGGGAAGGCGAGGTCACCGGCATCGGGACGACCACGACCCGGTTCCGGCGCGCGGCCGGGTACATCGCGCGCGGGGTCCGTTCGGGGGTCACGCGGGTCAGCACTCCGCTGGTGCAGCTTGCCGCGATCCCGTTCCGTTCCTCCTCCGGCCGTCGGCAGCGCGAAGACCACCACCCGGCGCTCTACTACGGGATCCTGGGCGCCGATCCTCGTCGCGGTCTGGCTCCTCTTGATCGAGATCGTCGTGGCCATCTTCAACGTTTTCTCCGCCCCGCTCGTCTCAGTCGGTGCGAGACCAAGATCCCTAGACCTCCCCCTCGAGATGGGCCTCTCACTCGTTCGGGTCGTGTTGGCCTTCACCTTCTGTCTCTCCATCGCCCTGCCGCTCGCCATCCTCCTCTCGA
Organism: uncultured Thermoplasmata archaeon; assembly: GCA_963842165.1. Classification (GTDB taxonomy): domain Archaea; phylum Thermoplasmatota; class Thermoplasmata; order Lutacidiplasmatales; family UBA184; genus Lutacidiplasma. Next base: position 182,396 of record CAWJFK010000025.1, read on the forward strand.
GGAGGCCGCGGGCGGCGCGCGTCGGGCTCCCCATCGTGGAAGTGGTCGCCTCGTTCCCCGCGACGGCGCTCTTCCCGGTCATCATCTTCGAACTGCTCCCGTACATCAGCGGGGAGGGGGCGGCGGTCCTGATGCTGATGACCGGAATGATGTGGTATCTCTTCTTCAACCTCCTCTCAGGGATCCGGGGGCTGCCTCCAGATCTGGAGGAGGCCTCGCGCTCGTTCGGGGTCAAAGGCCGGGGCTTCTTCGCCAAGGTGCTCCTCCCCGGCGTCTTCCCCGCGCTCATCACGGGGTCGATCACGGCGTTCGGCGGCGGCTGGAACACGTTGATCGTCGCCGAGTACCTGAACGTGGTACTTCCAGACGTTCCGGGTGCCGGGGATCGGCTCCGCCATCGATATCGGTTACGCCGAGCCGAACGGCCTCCCGCTCATGGTCGCCGCCCTGCTCACCCTGGTGCTCGCGGTGATCGCCATCAACGAACTCATATGGAAGCCGCTCTACCGCCGGGCGGTCGAGAAGTACCGGTACGACTGACGCGGCCGGCACCGGGATCGAAGGGCGCGGGAGGGTACGGATGGCACTGATCCGCGTGGAGAACGTGGGCAAGAGCTTCGCGTCCCGCCACGGCACGATGTCGATCATGGAGGGCATCACGTTCGACGTGAAGGACGCGGATTTCCTCGCGATCGTCGGTCCCTCCGGCTGCGGCAAGTCGACGCTGCTCCGCCTCATCCAGGGACTGGACCACCCCACGTCAGGGCCAGATCTACTTCCGCGGACCAGCCCGTCGACCGCGTGTGCCACGAGATGGCGATGGTGTTCCAGAACTTCGCGCTCCTGCCGTGGCTGACCGTCTCCCAGAACGTCACGTTCGGGCTGGAGGCGCTCGGCTGGGCGCCGGACCGGATCCGGGCCCAGTCGGAGCGCTACATCTCCGTCACCGGTCTCGAGGGGTTCGAAGAGGCCTATCCGCGGGAGCTCTCGGGCGGGATGCGGCAGCGAGTCGGGCTCGCCCGGGCGCTCGCCGTGGAGCCGGCGGTCCTGCTCATGGACGAGCCATTCAGCGCGCTCGACCCCCTGACCGCGGAGAGCCTTCGCGAGGAGGTCCTCCAACTCTGGAGGGACCCGGGGCTTCCGCCGGAGGCCGTCGTGCTCGTCACCCACAACATCGAAGAAGCGATCCAGCTCGCCGACCGGATCGTCTGTCATGGCGCATGCGCCCCTCCCACGTCTTGGAGCAGGTCGAAGTTGACCTCCCCCGGCCGCGCGACCGGAAGTCGAGCGCGTTCTACGACCTCACCGACCGCGTCTACTCGCTCATCACGGAAAGCGGGGTCCCCCGCCCCGCCCGGGCCGCCGCCCCCCCGGTGGCCCCGCCGTCTTCACAACCCTTATAGGGCTCGTCCTCGGTCCGGTTCCCCTCTACGGAGAATCCTTGGCAACCAGCTATCCGAAGTGCAGCCCGACCGAGATGATGGGCCTGCTCGTCCTGTTGAACTCGCACAACGGGTCCGAGGACGTGGCGCGCCTGGCCGACGACCTCGACCTCGAGATCGACGAAATCCTGCCCTCGGTCGAGTACGCGGAAGTGCTCCAGCTCGTCAAGGTCTCGGACGGCCACACGACCCTCACTGACCTCGGGAAGAAGTTCCTGGCCGCCACCATCCGGGAGCGAAAGTCGATCCTGCGCGAGCAGCTCGCCCGCACGACGCTCTTCCGCACCCTCCTCCGCGCCCTCGACCGGGCCCCGGAACGCCAGTTGAGCGACGAGGAGCTGGGCTCGATCGTGTCGCTCGCCCAGGCGCCGCTCGAGGACGCGGTCCAGAACATCGTCAACTGGGGTCGGTACGCGGAGCTGTTCCGGTACGATTCGGACGAGCACCGCCTGACCGCCATCCGGTACCCCTCCGCGAAGACCGGGGGCGGTTCGCGACCCCCGCCGCCGTCCTCGCCGGGCGAGTCAAAGACCCGTCCGACCGCGGCTCGCTCGGCCCGCGCCCCTTCGGATACGGAGACCCGGACCGCGCCGCTGGCCGTTCTCGCGACGTGACCTCGCGGCGACGGGGCCGCTGGCTGCCCAGAAGCCCTTAAACTGGGTCGGCCCTCCCCCGCGCCGTTGGGCACGTAGATCAGCGGAAGATCGCTGCTTTCGCAAAGCAGAGGTCGGGGGTTCAAATCCCCCCGTGTCCACTGGACCTCGGAGATCGATGATGCCGCGCTCCCTTCGCGAATCCCTCCGGGACCACCCCCTGTTCTTCGCCCCGGTGCTGCCCTCCCTGCGGAGCCCCGCTCACCGGATCGCCGAGCGGGTCGACGAAACGGCTCGACTGCTCCTGAAGGCGCCTCGGGTCGATGCGGTGTACATCCCCGAGCTGGTGGAGGAGAACCACGAAGGCCGCCCCCGGTACCGTTCCTACGACCCCGGAGAGTACGTGGTCCACGTGACCAGCCGCACGGGCCACCCCGGGATCGTGACGAAGGTCGTCGCGCACGTCGAGAGCCCTTCGGCGCTGAGGGACTGGGCGGAGCGCAGTGTCCGGAGGGGAGTGCAGAACATCGTACTCGTGGGGGGATCGAGCGACCGGATACCGTATCCCGAACCTCCGGTCGAGGAGGCCGACCGGATCGTCGTCCCGATCCTCGCGGCGCAGGGAGGGGTCGTCGGCAACATCACGATTCCCCACCGAGCCGAGGAGGCCACCCGCATGCTTCGGAAGACGCGGGCCGGGGTCGTCTTCTTCACGAGCCAACTGTTGTTCGAGGCCCAGGGGATCATTGACGCGATCACGGGGTATGGCCGACTGTGCGCGGCGGCCGGGATCACCCCCGCGACCGTCGTCCTCAGTTTCGCCCCCTTGGGCGACGAGGACGACATCGAGTTCGTGCGGTGGCTCGGAGCCCACCTGCCCGACGACGTCGAGCAGGCGCTCCTTCAAGACGAACAAGCGCTCTCGCGACGCACCGTGGAGCTCGCCCTGAGCGTGTGGACCGAGGTCGTGGGAGCCACGGCCGGGGCCGGGGTCCCCCTCGGGGTCAGCGTCGAGCAAGTGTCGACCCGGCACTTCGTCAGCGCGCGGGACTTGCTGATCGCGTTCAGCGGGCTTCTACCAGAGCGGCGACGGTCGTCCGTCTCCGCGGGGCCGGAGGTCAGGTGACGGCCGAATCCCGACCGGTCTACGCCAGCCTCACCTCCCCCTTCCCTCGACCGGAGCGGTTGGTCGCGGCCACGCGCGACCTCGACCGGGGACGGACGACCCCGGAGCTCGCCGAGAAGGCGTTCGTCGAGGCGGAGACCGAGCTCCTCGCCCTCGAGGAACGCCTTTTCTCCAATGTGACCGCCGGCTATCTCCGTTGGAACGATCTCTTCCGCCCATTCGCCGAGACCTGGGGCGGTTTCACCGTCGGCCCGCTGACGCGCTGGTTGGAGACCAATACGTTCTTCCGGCAACCCATCCTCTCCGGTCCGCCGCACCGGTCGCCGGGCGCGATCGCCGCCCGCCTCCCGCCTCCGCTCGCGGCCCGGGCGGCGTCCGCGCGGGTGTTCCTGCCCGGCCCCTACACGCTCACGAAGGTTATCGAAAATCGTTCGGACGCGTCGGAGGTTGAGGTCCTGCTCACCCTTGGCCGCCTGCTCGGTGAGGAGGTCCAGGAGCTGAGCTCGCACGGGTTCGGTGTGTTCCAGTTCAGCGACCCGATGCTGGTGACAGACCCTCCCGAAAGTTCGCTCGCCGACGGGGTGGTCGCCGCGTATGGGTCGATCGTCGAAGCCCGCCCGCGCGACGACCGTGGTCTGGACGTTCGGCGGCGGGGCCGGTCCCGCCCTCCCGCTGCTCGACCGGCTGCCGGTGTCGGTCGTTGGGATCGACCTGACCGAGACCGAGCCGGAAGCGCTCCGGCCGGGACCGGAACGTCTCGGGCTCGGCCTCGGGATCATCGACCCTCGCACAACGTTGCCGGAGACCCTGGCCGACTCGGTCGGGGTCGTCCGCGAGGCCCTTCGGCGCGGCCTCGTCGAGTGTTTGGCTCGGCCCGGGCGCTCCGCTCGACCTCCTTCCGGCGCGACCGGCCGAGCAAAAGCTCCTGCGGCTCTCCGACGTCCGGCACGCCCTGCTTCGGGAGGGATGGGATTGAGCGCGCCCCTGTTCCCGACCCAAGAGATCGGCAGCCTCCAGAAGCCAGTCGCTCGAGGCCCTCCATGAGTGGGAAGAGCGCGTTCACTTCCTCTCTCGACTCGCGCACATTCCCGAGGAGGTGCTCCGACACCCCGACGTGGCGACGCTTCAGAACCTCCGGGCCGCGTTCGCGATCGCGTTCCTCGAATCCGCGGGTCTCGACCGAGTGTACGACGGGGAAGCCCGCCGGGTCGAGATGTACCGGTACCGCGGTTCGCCAGATGACCGGCTTCCAGTTCCAGGGCCATGTCCGCTCGTGGGACTCGAAGTCCTACCGCAAGGGGACGGTCGTCAGCCGCGTCGACCTGATCGCCCCGTACCATCTCGAAGAGTTCGACTTCGTGCGCGAGCACGCCCGCGCCGCGGTCAAGCTACCGATCACCGGCCCCTACACCCTGGCCGACTGGAGCTACAGACGAGTCTATCTCGCCCGGCAACCCGGTTGGAAGGGGCGCCCTCAGCGGCGGGCCGCGCAGCGCGAGTTCGTGGTCGACCTGGCTCGGCGGGTGCTGCGGCCCACCCTCCAGGGCCTGATCGCGCACGGCTGCCGGGTGATCCAGATCGACGAGCCGGCGGCCGGCACCCACCCGGACGAGGCGCCCCTCGTCGTCGAGGGATTCAACGAGGCGACCGAGGGATTGGACGCCGAATTCTCGATGCACATCTGCTACTCCCGCTACCAGGACCTCCTCCCCGCCCTCCTCGAGGCGAAGGCGTGCCGGCAGTGGGCCTGGGAGTTCGCGAACCGGGACGGAGAGGGTCACGACGCGTACGAGGTGCTGAAGCTCCTGCGGGAGTACTCGGATACGCGGTCGATCGGTCTCGGTGTGGTGGACGTGCACCGCAACGGGATCGAGACCCCGGCCGTGGTGTCCGAACGCATCCTGCGCGCGAGCCGGTACCTCGGAGACCCGGCGCGGATCTGGGTGAATCCGGATTGCGGCCTTCGGACCCGCAGCCTCGAAGTGGCGTACGCCAAGCTTCAGGCGATGGTCGAGGGAGCGAAGCTCGCCGGACCAGGTCGAGGGACCCGCTCGCTGATACGGGCGGAAGAGAAGGCACTTCGCGCGCCCGCCGCGGAGCCCGGGAGACGCACCACCGGACCGCGCCCGTGAGGGGGGTCCGCTAATGGGTTCGGTCGCGCTCAGGTCCGGCGTGAGGAGGGCCCCCCGTGAGCCCGTCCGATGTGTCCTCTTCGACATCGGCGGAGTCCTCGTCCGATGGGATGACGAGGTGGCGTTCCGACGGGTCGCGCGCCGGTATCGCCTCGACCTTCGGCCCACATCGGCCGTACTGCGGGCGCTCCGGCCGGGACTTCAATCCGGGCGGCTCACGCTCTACGAATTCTGGTCCCGATTTGCACGAACGCTGCACGTCCCGGTTCCGGAGGACTGGCGGACGCTGTGGGCCACGGAACTCGAGCGGGGGGCTCGCCCCCGCCGCTCCGTGCAGATTCTCGCGTCCGACCTTCGACACGTCGGCGTGCGCACCGGCGTCTTCTCCAACACGGACGCGTCCCACTGGCGACATTTCCGCTCCTCGGGATGGTTGGACGGGTTCTCACCGGCGATCCCGTCGTTCCAGATCCGGGCGGTCAAGCCCGCCCTCCTTGCGTTCCAGCGGGCGTCACGTCGTCTTCCCCCCGGTGCGGCACGTCCCGTGTTCGTCGACGACAGTCCGACCAACGTGGCCATGGGCCGGCGCGTGGGCTGGGACTCGCTCCGCTTCACGTCCGTCCCCCGATTGAGGAAGGAGCTCGCGGAACGCGGGCTCCTGGACCGAGCCTGACTCGCGCGTCCTGGCGGGGCTGGCCCGATAACGGAGCACGAGCCCATCGCGGGCCCGCGGGACCGAACCCGGATCACAACTCGAACGGTTAATCTCCGCCGACCGGTTGGCGAACTCATGGAATTTCGGCGCGAGTGCGGTCGTTGCCATGTCTCCCTGACCCCCGAGGAGTCCGCGTACATCTGTGCCCACGACTGCACCTTTTGCCCGACGTGCGTACGCCAGCTGAAGTTCGTCTGCCCGAACTGCTCGGGCGAACTGGTTCGCCGACCGCGGCGCCCTGCGCCTCCGATCCCCCCGAGCAGGGCACCTCCGGCCCCCGACCCGGCCCTCTCCGTGCGCCGGGCTTCGGCCCAGGATCTCGATGCCTTGGTTCCTCTCTTCGACGGGTACCGACGGTTCTACCAGCAGGCCCCGGACCTTTCGGGGGCGCGAACCTTCTTGACGGACCGACTCTCCCGCGAGGAGGCCGTGGTCCTGATTGCTGAGGACCGGGGTCGCGCCGTCGGGTTCACGCTCCTTTACCCTTCGTTCACGTCCGTCTCCCTGGGTCCGATCTTCGTGTTGAACGACCTCTTCGTGGCGCCCGAGGCACGTCGCAAGGGCGTCGGGGCTCGGCTCCTTGCGGCCGCCCGCACGTTCGGGGTGGAGCGCGGAGCCCACTTCCTCGAGCTCTCGACCGCGGTGGACAATCCGGCCCAGCATCTTTACGAATCCCACGGCTGGAATCCGGAACCGGGAGTTTCTCCACTACGAGCTGCCGATCCCTTCCGGCTCTCGACCGGCGTAGCTCGACTTGGCCGAGGGGAGACTCGAGGCGGTGGGGGGCGGCCCGGTCCGAACCGGCGCCCCGCCTTCGCCGGGGGCCGAGAGACCGAAGAAAGGCGTAGAACCCCGCCCCGAAAGCGAATTTCGGGGGAGCCGCTTTCTTTATATACCGTTTTAAATACTATTTATACGATGCTGGCGCGAATCCGAATCGAGAACGTAGTGGCGTCGACCTCGCTGGCCGAGACTCTCGACCTGCAATCGATCGCCCTTACCCTCGACGGGGCCGAGTACGAACCCGAACAGTTCCCGGGCCTGATCTACCGACTGAAGCAGCCCAAGACCGCGATCCTGTTGTTCCGCTCGGGAAAGGTCGTCTGCACGGGCGGCAAGAGCATGCACGAAGTCGAGGAGTCGATCCACCTCGTGGCCACCCAGATCAAGAAGTCGGGCGAGAAGATCAACATGCACCCGAAGATCGAGGTGCAGAACATCGTCGCGACGTCCGACCTCGGTTGCGAGATCAACCTCAATTCGATCGCAATCACTCTCGGTCTCGACCGGGTCGAGTACGAGCCCGAGCAGTTCCCGGGGCTGGTCTACCGCCTCGAGGAGCCGCGCGTCGTCCTACTTCTCTTCGGCAGCGGCAAGATGGTCTGCACCGGTGCGCGCCGTCCTTCGGACATCCAGGTCGCCGTGCAGAAGACACGGAAGGAGCTTCTGGGAGCGGGTCTCCTGACCGGGGAACGGGACCGACCCGATTCCGGGGGGGACCGTCCTCCCTCGAAATCCCGGCCCAGCAACAAGCCCGTCGGGTCGTCCCGTCCCGCGCAAGCTCCGAGGTCGGATTCAGCCGAGCGGCCGTCTACGCCTCCCACGTAGCCCGGCGCTGCCCGCTCAGGCCGCGGGCTGGGGCCGCCGAACTCGATCGTTCGCTCGCGGGTCTAGGGCGCGCGAACGCGTGCCACCGGGCGGGGAGGGGTCGGTTTCCGTACCGGGAGGCGGATCTCGAAGAAGAGGGCCCCCGGGACCGGATGCTTCCAGTACGCAGCAGTGGCCGTGAATCCCATCGATCGGTACAGGGCGATGGCTCGAACCATCGTGGGGAGCGTGTCGAGGACCACGCGTCGATATCCTACCGCACGGGCTCGCCGGAGGGCTCGGGCGGTCAGGTCCCGTCCCACCCCCGAGCTGCGACTCGAGGGGCGCACGAAGAGGCGTTTGAATTCTGCGGTCGTGGGTCCGAGAGGCCGGAGCGCGGCACATCCGATCGGATCTCCTCCGGCCCACGCCAGGTAGAGCGCCCCCCGGGGAGGGACGTACTCGCCGGGAAGCCGGACGATCTCCTGGTCCATGATCTGGAGTCCCCGAGCCAGCACCTCGTCCGGGAAGGCCGTCACCTCTCGATGAGCGATCAGCCATGCTCGGTACTCGAGGAAGAGCGCTCGCGCGTGCTCGATCTCGGTCGGCGTCGTGGCCAACCGGGTGGAGATCCGGCGCGAGCGTGCGGTGCGGGACTCGGCGCGGGGTCTCGTCTTCGCCGGGACCCCGGCCCCATCCGTGGAGCCACCCATTCCGGTCGGCCGAGGACCCCGCGGGTATTACGATACCGACAAGGTACCGAACATCGCCGACATGCTGCTCATGTTGGCGCCCTGACAGTATGCCACGCACCCGAACGTGAAGGTTCCCTGAGTGTTGAAGGTGACCGAGAAGGTCACTCGCACGGGGGCGGCGTTCCCTCCGGCGATAGGGATCGGGACGTTCAGGTGGTACGACCCGTCCCACACCGTGAAGGTGTGACTGACCTCACTGGGGGGGAGGCTGCTGGCCAAAACGGTCCCGGCGGCGGTGGAGATGCTCATCGACCCGCCCGAGGTCCCAAGGACCTGATCGTACATCAGGGCCGGTACGTGAGAGGATTGGGGGTCGTAATTGGTGATGGTGAAAATCACATGCTGGCCGAGGGGCACGTTCAACTGGGACGTGCTGTAGGCATAATCGCCGAGCGAGGGGTCGTAGGCGATCGTGAGGTTACGATAGACGGTCGGGTTCGTGGCCACGGCGCCCCCGATCCGATTCGGCGCCGTTCCTCCCGGACCCACCGCAAGAACGACGAACCCGGTCACGACGACGAGGGCGGCCGCCACCGCGGCGACGAGGCCGAACCATGTCTGGTCCTCCACAGTCGGACCTACGCCCACGTCCTGGGCGTAGTCTATGAAGTTCACGTCAATTCAAATTGACGAAGGAGGAGGTCCGGCCCCCTCGACACCGGTCGTACCGACCGGGGTCCTTCGCGTCGGCGAGTCGTTACACCCGCTTCGTGCCCATGATATTCCGGACCGGCTCGTTGTCAGCGTAAACCTGCCAGCGCTCCACGCGCTCCTCGCGGACGATCGCTTTCCAGGCGGCCGGGATCTTCCACCGTCGGCTCGGAGACAGTTCCCCGTTCACCGCGAACGTCCCGCTCGCGGACCCGAACAGGCCGACCACGATGCCCGCCTGGAGGTGGTCCTCGATGAGGATCCGATAATCCGGGAACAGCGCGAAGTAGGCTTCCCATGCCTCGCGCAACCGCTCTCGGCCCCGGACCTCATGGCCGAGCCCGTCCACGAAGACGTGGTCCGCGGAGACGAGTGCGAGCATGGCCGGCAGGTCATGCCGATTGATCTCATTCACGAACCGAATGACCGTACGCACTACGTCCGGCTCGGTCATCCCCGTCTCCCCCGGCGCGGAGGGGTCGGCCGTCTCCCCCGCCCTCCGAGGGAATGCGGCGCCGGCTTAAGTTACTCGTGATGACGATAGCGGACCCGCTCCGGGGTCTGATTCGAGGAGGGCCCGGGTCACTCCGAGAGCGCCTGGTTGGTTTCGCGGAGACGACGGGTCATCTCTTCGAGGACGCCTCGAAGGACCTTCGGCTCGTCTTCGGCGAACCCCCAGAACTCCCATTTGGACAGCACGGCGACCTTGGACGGTTTCATGGCGACGAACCTCGGCCGAGCGCGGCTGGTCGTCGAAGAGCGTCATCTCCCCGAAGAACTGTCCCACGCCGAGGCGCGCGAGCTTTCGACCGCCCCGTCGGACTTCGGCCGCCCCGTCGAGGATCAGGAACAGCCCGATCCCCCCTTCTCCGCGTTTGACCATCGTCTCGCCTTCGGAGTAGGCGACGATCTTAGCCCACCCAGCGAGCTTCCTCAACTGTCGGTCGGAAAGGCTTCCCAGGATCGAAACGTGCCCCAGCCGCTCCGCCACTTGGCTCGCCGGGAACTCCACGGATTTCGGCACGAGGCTCAGGACCCACTTCCGGGGATTAATACGTATCCCCGGCCTTCGACTCGATTCGAAGCGCGAGCCCCCCGGGACCGCGGACGGACACGGCTCGTGACCCCTCGCGCGAGAGTCGGATCCCCCCGGGGACTACTCGCCCGACGAATCCGTACCGAATTCTTCGAGCAACCCGACGCTCGATGGGAGGTCCCGTGGCGTCTGGTATTGAGAGGGGGGCGGCCGGCCACTCGAACGACTTTCTCGGCGACGGTGCCGCAGTACCCGCACTCGTCGCACCGCTGATGCTCGCAGTCCGTGGCCGCGATCCGCCGCAGGAACCCCTGCGGAAAGGCGTCGTTGTCGATCACCACATCGCTGTATGCAGCAAAGGCCTCTCGGAGCGGCTCGACGATCTCCGGCGCGACCCCGCGGGCGGACAGCGTAGTCAGGGCGTTCAGAGGACCCTTGACCTGGACGAAGCTCAGCAGGTCCAAGAGATTCCCGTGGTATTCGCCCGCCGTGTAGGCTTCCGCCGCCCGGGCAAGCCACGCGGTCGGGCGGTTACGTCCGGAGATCTTGAAGCGGTGGACTCCGGCTTCCTCGTAGACGGCGAGGTCCTCGGGGCGGACCCAGATGGACGAGATCAACTTCCTGAGGACCCGCACGACCTCGAGGCCGCACTGGAGGATGGGATACTCGAACCAAAGCTGGTCGCCGCCGGGTTGCGAGCAGAGGGAACTGGTGTTGAGGTGGTGCGCTCGGAAGGGGCATTCCCGTATGCACGTTTGGTTGACGAGCACTTCGACCCGGGCGCCCGCCCGAACGAGGCCACGGATCAGCGGGAAGTTCCGGTCCCCCTCTTCGAGGATGATGGTGTCCGCACCGAGCCGGAGGAAGTACTCCGCCTGAGTCACGGACCGGATCCGAGCGAACGAGGAGACCGACAGAGGGACATCAGGATACGCGCGGTGGACCGCCTCGAGCAGCGCCGGGATGGCGACGACGAACCCGTCGACCCCTAGGTCGAGAAGGCGGGCGACCTCGGCAAGGAATTGGTCGATGTACCCGGGACGGTACTCCCGGAGACCAAGGTCGTTGCTGTTGAGAGTCGCGTAAAACTCACGACCCTCCCGATGGATCGACGCCACGTGGTCCCGGAACCGTCCGGGTCGACCTCTGGGAGGATGAAGGGAGGACGCCCCGCTCCGATCAGCGAGACCGGGAACCCTCCGAAGAACGTCTGTACAGGCAGGTCGGAGACGCGGTCGATGAGGGCGTCGTCGAAGTTCGTCGCCAGAACGAGCTCCATGGCAAGAGGGTCGAACCTCGGCGACCGCGTAAGCCGGGTCCCTTACCGGTAGGGGGCCACACCCTTTTCTCGGCCGGGGGTGTGGGGATGAATGACCGTCCGACGCTCGGTCCCTCGAGGGGATGAACTCACTTGGGCGCTGCGGGCCGAGCTCCGTCGGGTAGACCGCGCGCTCATCGCGGTCCTCGCCGAACGCCACGAGCTCGTCGGGCGCCTCTGGGACCACAAGCGGGCGGTCGGCCGCCCCCTGGAGGACCGGAGGCAGGAGGCCCGAGTCCTCGCCGCGGCCCGAGCGAGCGCCCCGCCGGCGGGGCCTCTCGCCGAAGCACGTCGATCAGATCCTCCGCGCGGTAATCGCCGAAGGAAAGCGCCGGGCGTCCGGCGGTCCGCGCTCCCCGCGGCGGCCCCGTCGACGCGGCGGGCGGAAGCGAGCTCGCCCGCGCGGGTGACACGACCGGCCCGGCGGAGCGCTCCCCGGCCGAGCCGGCCCTGGTGGAACTCCGCATCCGAGGAGGACCGGTTCCCCACTGGATGCAGGACCTCGGCACGCGGTGGGGGGCCGGGGTACGACTTCACGTCTGCCGCCAGACGGAAGGAACCCCGCGCCGGCTCTTGCAACTGCTGGAAATCAACGCGAGCCCGGCGACGCTTCCCGAGATCAAGGCCTTCCTACAGCAACGCCCGAGTCCGGAAGAGGTGTCGCTGACCCAGCTCGGTCCCCACCGGCTGTTGGTTCGCCTGGTCGGTCCTCTCCCCCGGTCTGCCACAGCGTCTTCGAGATGGGAGCGATCTGCATGAGCTGCCCCTTCCTTCCCCCAGCGGAAGGCGCGACGGGCGAGTCCCGGGAAGGGGAGTGGCGAGTTCTGGTCCATCGGGTCCGGGACGCGCACCCCCTGCTGGCGTCGTTCACTACGCCCGGCAACTCGCCCGCCTCCCTCATCCGCATCGGGTCCTATCGGGGCTCCCTCGACCTCACGGCCCGTCAGGAGATCGCGGTCGGCACCGCGTTCGCCCTCGGTTACTACGATTACCCCCGGCGCGCCCAGCTCAAGGATGTGGCGAAGTCCCTCGGAGTGAGTCGGGCGACGGCCATGGAGAATCTGCGACGGGGCATCCGTAAGCTCGCCTCCCAGCGGCAGGCCGAGGCGGGCGTTCGTCGGACCCACTCCGCTCGGAGCGACCGCGGCGAAGGCCCGTCCGGAGCTTCCGAAGAGACCGCCGACGACCCGCCTACGGTGTGATCAGGGTCCGGAATCCCTTGCCCTCGCGAAGGTCGTCGGCGGCCTCGCCGATCCGTTCGAGCGGGAGGTGGCCGCTCACGACCGCGTCGAGGCTCACCTGGCGCTGCCTCACCATCTCGATCACGCGCGGGTAGTCCACGGGACGGCAGCCGAGCGAACCGACGACCTCGTACTCGAAGAACATCAGCCGGTTCAGCGGGATCGGGACGACCGAGTCGCTGTAGCCGACGACGCACAGGCGCCCTCCGCGCCGCAGCGTCGCGAGCGCCATCGTGACCGTCTCGGGCTTCCCAACGACCTCGAGGGCGACGTCCGCCCCTCCTCCCGTCCGCTTCCGAACTTCGCGCCCGAGGTCGGGGTGCTCGCGCGGGTCGAGGGCATCGCACGCTCCGAGCCGGCGCGCGGCCTCCCGTTTCTCCGAGCGGAGGTCGACCGCGATCACGTTCGCTCCCGCGGCCGCCGCGAATTGAACGGCGTTGATGCCCACCCCCCCGCATCCGACGACGACCACCCAGTCGCCGCTCCGGACGCGAGCCCGGTGAACGACCGCGTGGTACGGGGTCGTCAACGCGTCCGCGATCACCGCACTGCGGGCGAGATCGAGGTCGGGCGGCAACGGAACGAGATCCCGGGCGGGCACCCGGACGAACTCCGCGAAGCCCCCGTCGAGGTGGTTCCCGGGCATCTGGAGATGCGGACAGATGTTGGCCCGTCCCGACCGGCACAGGTCGCACCGGCCGCACGGGAGCACCGCGGGTACGAGCACTCGATCTCCCACCGTCCGCTCGGTGGTGCCGGGCCCCAGCTCCTCCACCGTGCCAGGAGATCTCGTGGCCCAGGATGAGGGGCGGGGGCTTGGCGGTCGGAACTCCGTGGTCGAGGTAGTGCAGGTCCGTATGACAGAATCCGCACGCGGCCACCTTGACGAGCGCGTCGCCGGGCCGGGAACCGGGCGGGGACGTCGCGCACGGCGAGGGGGGTCCCGGGACCGAGGAAGAGGGCCGCCCGCATGGAGACCGCGTCAGTCGGCCTTCCAGACCGGGGTGCGTTTCTCGAGAAAGGCGTGGAGGCCCTCTTCGGCCTCGTCGGAGCCCATGAGCTCGTGCAGGTAGGTGCGCTCCGAGTGGGCCAGCCGAGACCACGGGTCAACTTCGGAGCGGTGCAGCTCCTGCTTGAGCCGCCGTAACGCCTCCCGACGGTGGCTGCACAGGGTCTGGGCGATCAGGGCGACCGAGGCGTCGAGCGTCTCCTCCGGGACGACCCGGTTGACGATGCCGACCGCCGCGGCGCGCGGGGCATCGAACGGTGTTCCCACGAACAACAGCTCGGCGGCCGGCCGGGCTCCGAGGAGAGCCGCGTACATGGCGGCTCCGTACGGAGCGAAGACTCCCCGCCGGATCTCCGGCTGACCGAACGTCGCGCCCTCCGAGGCGACCGCGAGGTCGCACGCCATCACCAGCTCCATTCCGCCCCCGAGGCAACGACCGTGGACTTGGGCGAGGGTCGGCGCCGGCACGTTCCACAGGGTTGTGAGGGTCTCATGGAACGCGTCAAACATCGCGAACACGCGGGGCCGCAGGTGGTCCTCCACGCTGAGCCCGCCGCTCCACATCTTCCCTCCGCCTCGGAGGACCACGACGTGGGCCCCGGTGACCTCCTCGCGCCGGAGGGTGCGGGTGAGCTCCTCCAGCAGGGGGATGTCGAAGACGTTCGCCGGCCCGTGCTCCCACGTCACGGTCGCCCGGCCCCCCACCCGCTCGACGGAGACCGTCCCTGGCGCCTTCCCGCTCATCGTCCTCCCCGTTCAGTCGAAGAGGATCGACTCGACGAACGTCTCGAGCTGGAGCCGGGCTTGCTCGTAGGTGGTCGACTTCTCCTCGAACTCCATGTGCAGGTACGGTAGGTTCCGGCCTTCGAGCGCCCTCCGGTAGAGGACGACGTCCTCGAGCGCCGGCTCGCAGAACTTGGCGGTGAGGAAGAGAACGCCCTGCGCCTTCGCCGCGTCGACCCGCGCGAGGACCGCGGCCCCCTTCGTCGTCGGCGTGCTCCGGACCCCGATATCGAGCGGAGTGCGGACGTACGAGGCGGCGAGGCTCTCGAGGGGGTCGGCGCCCGGTTCGATCCGCGGGCACCAGCGGTGGAGCATCTGGAGCTCCTCGCCGACGACGTAGCACCCGACGTCCTCGACCAACTGAAGGAGCTCGAGCGTGGGCTGTTCGCAGAACGGGCCGATGACGATCACGCGGATCGCGTCCTTGTTCTTGCGCTCGCGGCCCTCGATCTCGGTCACCGCCCGCCGCAGGAGCGGGATGTGAACTTCGCGAGGGAGGAGACCGCCGAGCCGGAGGAGGAGGTGGTCCTCGACCAGCGTCACCTTCCACGGGGTCTCCCGCTTGAGGGTGGCCAGCCGGTCCACGAGCGCTCGCTGCTCGTTGAAGAGCTCGAGCGAGGCCCGCAGGTCGTCTTGGGAGAACGGACGGCCGGCGACGCGCTCGAGCTTCGAGAGGAAGCTGCGGTACTCCGCGACCAGGAACGGGATCGTCGCGGGGGAGGTGAAGTTCTGCGGGAGATGGAGCATGTGCGACGGGCGGTCCGGCAAGGTACGGGAGAAGATCCCGTCGAGGTTGCGGCTCACATCGCAGATGTAGGGGAAGACGAACGCGTCGAACGGGTCGAGGAGGCCCGTGAGGGCCATCTCGAGCGTCGACTTCGAAATCGAGCAGAGGAACGAGCCGAGGGCGGCGTCGGCGCGGGAGATCTCGAGGTTCTCCCCGCCTCCCTGCATCGCGACCGGCAACAACCCGAGCGAGTGGACCAGCTCCTGCGGCGTGTAGACGGGAAAGCAGCCGACGGCCTTGCCGCCGGACTTCCTCCACGCGCGGACCGTGGGGAACGTGGGGTCGGCCAAGACCTCCTCGGCGAGGCGAACGATCTTCTCGACGGTGTCGGCCTCCATGAACTCCCGGAAATCCGGTGAGATCTCGACGACCGGGAGGCCCGCGTCGTCCCCGCGCTCTCCGCCGAAGGAGCGGATCTGGAGGAGGTCGGGCATGTCTACCCGCCGGCGGGGGGGGCGGTTTGCGAGAGCTTGAGGAGACGGGCGTGCCCCAGGATCGCGCTGCCCAGGGCGGCCGCGTAGTAGGCGTTCGGAGTGACGTTGACTTTCATCCCGACCGTGTCGTCGAGCGCCTTGACCATTCCGACGTTCCGGACGAGGCCCCCGACGAGCGTGACCTCCGGCTGGATCCCGACGTACCGCATGAGCGAGTGCGCCCGCTGGGAGAGCGACAGGAAGACCCCCATGAGGATGTCCGGCAGCGGGACACCCTCGGCGACGTTGTTGATGATCTCGGTCTCCGCGAGGACCGCGCACACGCTCGAGATGAGCTTCGGATGCTCGGCCGCGAGGGCTTTCGGCCCCATCTCCTCCAGCGGCACCTGGAGGTATTTCGAGCACCGCTCGACGAAGCGTCCCGCGCCGGCGGCGCACTTCTCGTTCATCTTGAACTTCAGCACCTTCCCCGTCTCGGAAACGGACATCGTCCGGGAGGCCTGCGTCCCGACGTCGACGACGAGGCGGGTCTTGGGAAAGAGAAAGATCGCGCCGCGCGCGGAAGAGGTGAAGTCACTGACCTGCAGGTTCCGCTCGGGGATCGAATACCCGGCCGAAGCCGGTCGTGCAGAGGTAGTCCACGTCGTCGGGGGCGATATTCGCCGCCTCGCCGAGCTCTTCGAGGACGTTCCGGGCCGCCTGGACGGGGATCCCTCGAGAGGGGGCGGACGCGGTCGCGAGCACGCGCTGGCCGTCCTCCAGGAGGGCGCCCTTGATGACGCCGGCCCCGAGATCCAGCCCGACCGTGATCACGACGCACCTCCGACGAGGCGGTCCCGACCGTGGAGGGCTGCCCCCAGCGCCCCGAGGTACTGGGAGAGCGGACTCACGTTGACCGGCGCGCCGACCCGCCGGCGCAGAGCCTGGACCATCCCCTCGTTCTGGGACACGCCGCCGGTGAACGTGATCTCGGGCTCGACTCCGACCCGCTGCATCAGCGAGAGGGTGCGGTTGGCGATGCTGGCGTGCAATCCCGCGAGGATGTCCTTGGGGTCCTTCCCGCGCGAGACATAGGAGGTGACCTCCGACTCCGCGAAGACCGTGCACGTGCTGGTGACCTTGACCGCTCGGCGTGCCTGGAGGGACAACGGCCCGATCTGGCCCACGTCATATCCGAGCGCGTTCGCGCAAACGTCGAGGAACCGCCCGGTGCCGGCGGCGCACTTGTCGTTCATCGCGAAGTCCACGACCTCCCCCTTGTCGTTGATCCGGATCGCCTTCGTGTCCTGCCCGCCGATGTCGACCACGACCCGCGTCCCGGGAAACAGGAAGTTGGCCCCGCGAGCGTGGCAGGAGATCTCGGTCACGACCAGCTGACCGAAGTAGACCTTGTACCGCCCGTCACCGGTCCCGGTGATGAACCCCACGTCCGAGCGGGCGACGCGGGCGTCCGCGAGTGCGGCCTCGAGCGCGCGCTCCGCGTCCTTCACGATATCCACGCCCACCGGGTTGAGCGACTTTCCGAGGACGCGGGCGTCGTCCCCGAGGATCACGCACTTCGCGGTGGTCGACCCGATGTCGACACCCGCCACGACGGGGCTCATGCGGGCACCGGTCCCGCCGCGGCCGCGACGGCGCGGCGCTGCTCGAGGGACTCGAAGAAGGCGTCCATCCGGTTCTTGATCTGTGCGGGGGCGAAGTACCGCGGGTCCTGGTGGTCGGACTCGATGTAGAGCGTCGGGACCTTCTGGTCGTGGATCAGCCAGTCCCGAAGGTCTCCCTGGCCCGCCGTGAACGAGCGGCAGGACTTGATCCCGTGGACGATGGCGGCGTCCGCCTCATACTCCTTGATGTAGTCCGCGATGATCTTCCGGCGGAGCGGCCACGACTGGTTGACGTACGCCCCGAGGCTGTACTCCGCGATGCTCTCGAACGGCCGGGAGGGGTCGTGCCGGAATCCGCGGTCGAACAGTCCTCCGACCTTCGGATACGTCGCGACGACCGACACCGCGCCCCACTTGCGGAAGAAGTCCCAGAACGTCCGGTAGTTGGTGTAGGGCGGAACGCCCTCGACGAGCACCCGGAACTTCTCCTCCGGCAGCGGGTAGTTCCCGTCGCGGACCCGCGCCCGGATTTCCTCGTTCACGACGCCGTAGAAGTCGGCGGCCTCGGGAGTGCCGCAGCACGTTGATCGGGAACATGTAGAAGATCGCCTCGAAGTAGGCCTCGATGGGAGACGGACGCTGCCGGCCCGCGCGAAGGAACTCCACCCACCCGTCCTCGGCCCGGCGAGAGTCGGCGAGGACGCGCTTGAGGGCGTCCATGTCGAACGTTCGGCCGGTGGTCTTTTCGAGGAAATGGACCAGCTCCCAGAGCTGGCTGACCAGGTAGTCGATGTCCTCTTTCCGCGGGGTCTCGTCCCGCATGTACGGGACGTCGAACATGAAGAGCGGCGCGCCGTACGACTCGGCGAGCGCCTCCCACCACTTCACATACACATAGCAGCCGGAAAAGCTGCAGACGAGAAGGTCGGGGCGGGGGATCTTGCCGAAGGAGGTCTGGCCGCCCGAGGTCCTGGAGGCCGAGGTCGTTCTTGACGTAGCCACAGACGTCCAGGCCGTAGCCGAGGGATTCGGCGTGCAGGATGTTGTCGAGCGACTGGTGCTTGATCGCGCAGTTGAGCGCGACGATCTCGGGAAAGACGACGTCGTACCCGAACGACCTCACGATCTCGGTGAGGTTCCCGCCGACGAGCATGTACGCCACGGGGCGGCGCTTGCCGTCGGTCGGCTGGAGGCCGGCGTAGTACTCCTCGACCAGCTTGCGTTGAAGATCCCGCGCGTCCCGCAAGAAGGCCGGCGAGGCGCCACCGGGGGGGACCGGGGCCGCAGCAGCGCTCCGGCATCGGCCTACCCCTCCGGTGGGAGCCGACGAGGGAGGGGATTCCCGCACCGACCACAGAACTCGAATTCGTCGGGCAGACCGTGGGCCCCGCATTTCGGGCAGTTCCGCGACGGCCGTCCGTAGAGGTATTCGCCGCCCTTGCCCTCGGCGAGGCGCCGGCGAAGGCCCGCGATGTCGGGGGCTCGCTTCTCGACGAAGGCGTTCATCCCTTCGTGGGGCTCGCGATTGGAGAAGTGCAGCGAGAGCCACTCGCGCCCGTGACCGACGGTGCTGTGCCAGGAGAGCTCCTTCCAGAAGTTGACCTGCTGCTTCGTGTAGCGGAGGCATTCGGGGAACATCCCGAGCAAACGAGCGCTCAGCCGGTCCACGGCGGCGTCCAGCGCGCCGAGGTCGATCCGGTAACCCTGCGATCCCTTGTGCGCGAGGGCGACCTCCTCGGCGGTGGGCGTCCTCGACGAACTCCCTCCCCGTGCGGACGGAGGGGGCGACCTCGTTGACCAGGCCCCACTCGAGCGCCCGCTGGGCCGGCACCCGTTCGTTGAGCATCAGCATCGCGCGCGCCCGACGGTCGCCGACGGCCAACGGGAGCCACTGGGTGGCGCCGCCGCACGCCACGGAGCCCACGCCGACCCCCACCTGACCGAGGTACACGTGCGACGCCGCCACCGAGAGGTCGCACGCCAGATGGAGTTCGTTCCCTCCGCCCACGGTGATGCCGTTGAGACGGGCGATCGTCGGCTTCCCGCACCGTAGGAGGGATTCGACGGCCCCCTCGAAGAGCCCCATGTACTTCCAGTAGTCCCGCGGACGCTGCGTGTACCGTTCCGCATACTCGTGGACGTCCCCGCCGGTGCAGAACGCGCTCGATCCCGCCCCGGTGAGCACGATGACGCCGACCGCGTCATCCAACGCCGCATCCCCGACCGCCCGGGTGAGCTCCTCGAGCGTACCCGTGGCGTATGCGTTGTAGACTTGGGGGCGGTTCAGCGTGATCCGAGCGACTCCTTCGTGCTTCTCGTAGAGGATGTCCTGGAAGTGGGACTCTCCCGGGCGCATGGGCTGGAGGACGTCCGGCCGATGTTCCACAGCCATCGCCCGAACGTGCCCCTTCCCCATGGCTGACCTGGGTCCGGGAGACCGTTCGTGAGTGATGCGGGTTGTCCCGTACCGGTTAGGGGTCCCTCGCGGTCCCCCCGGAGATCTGGCTGGATCGCGGCGTGTCGATCCGGGTTACTCGGGACGGTCCGGAGGGCCGGCGACGGTCCGGAGAGTCGAACCGGGACGACCCTCGATCTGGAGGCAGATCTGGGCGACCTCGGACATCTCGCGAGGGCTCACCACGGCCTGTGCCAACGGGAACAGGAGCGGGTCCTCGTTCTGGATCGGGTCATAGCTGGGTGCCATCAGTGGCCTTCTGTCCCACTCATGGGAACAGGCTCCCGGGAAGAGTCTCCGCCTCGCCCACTCGGCGGGGTCCGGGAGCGAAATTCAGGGGGAAAGACTTCCTGACTGCGTATCGATCTGGAAGGACCGTCGGCTCGAGTTCATGCCGCACGCCCCCGAGCTCACCGAATCCCTTCGGTTCGGCGGGCCGTCGTCCGCCCTCCGCTAAGTCCAAGAAGCACGGAGGGGTGCCGGAACGATGACTGTCCATTTTGCGACCGATGGACCCGTCGCGTGGATCACGCTCGATCGGCCGGAAGCCCTGAACGCCATCGACCCCGAGACCCACGCGGAGCTCGTCACCGCCTGGGAGCGCGTCCGAGACGATGAGGGGGTCCGCGTCGCGGTCCTCACGGGCGCCGGCACGAAGGCCTTCTGCGCGGGGGTCGACCTGAAGCGCATGGGGGAGTTCTACCAAGGCGTCCCCGCGAACGAGCGCGTGGGAGTGTGGAATCGCGTGCCGGGGATCGGCGGGATCACCCGGAACCTCGACGTCGGGAAGCCGGTCATCGCGGCCATCAATGGGGTCTGCCTCGGCGGAGGGCTCGAGATGGCGCTGGCGTGCGACCTGCGGCTCGCGAGTGAGAACGCGACGTTCGGCCTACCGGAGGTTCGGTGGGCGATCATCCCCGGCCAAGGAGGAACTCAACGACTTCCGCGCACCGTGCCGCCGGCGATCGCGCTCGAGATGATCCTCACGGGCCAACCGATCGACGCCGCCCGGGCCGCCGAGATCGGACTCGTGAACCATGTCTACCCCTCGTCCCGCCTTCGAGAAGAAGCCGAAGGGATGGCGAGGGCGATCTCGGCCCATCCTCCTCGAGCCATCCGCGCCGCGCTGGCCGCCGTGCGTCGGGGGTTGGCGCTTCCTCTCGAGGACGGTTTGCGTCTTGAGCAGGAACTCGCGAACCCGCTTCGGGACAGTCCGGACAACCGGGAGGCCCGCGCTGCGTTTCGGGAGAAACGGCCCCCCCGATGGTCCGGAACCTGATCTCGGTCGCGTGCGGCGGGGAGCGCCGGCCGTCCCGCGTCACTCCGTCCCTACCCCCCCACGGGGCGCACGCCCCGCGGCGGCCCGTGGGGTCGCCGAAAACCACGTCCCTGAAATAGGGGTCCTCGCTCGCCATTCTCTCCGATGACCGACCTGCGACTCGTCCCGCTGCCGCCGAGCGAGTACGACCGGTGGTGGGCGTGGGCGACCCGTGACTACGCGGACGAACACGTCAAGTCGGGGAACTGGACGGCCGAAGAGGCCCTCGCCAAGTCCGAGGGGGAGTTTCGTCAGCTCCTCCCGCAAGGGGTGGATACGCCCGGCCACTACCTCTACGGGCTGGAAGATCCGCCGGCGAAGCAAATCGTCGGCGTCGTCTGGTTCCGCGCGGACCAGCGACCGGAGGCCCCGCGGCCGCCCGCGGTGTTCATCTACGACCTCCTCGTCTACGAACCGTTCCGGGGCCGAGGGTACGGCGCCCAAGCGATGCGCCTGATCGAGTCCCGAGCGCGAGAGCTCGGGTTCGACACGGTTTCGCTCCACGTTTTTGGGCACAACACGGTCGCCCGTTCCCTCTACGAGAAGCTCGGGTACGTCGCGACCAACCTGATGATGTCGAAGAAGCTCGGCGCTCCCCCCGACGTACCGAAGTGAGTGGTTCGGGGGGACTTCGCGGCCCCCGCCGTACGGGTCAGTAGCGAACCTCCCGTAGCTCTTTCATGAGCACCGAGGCCAACACGATCGATACGGCGACGACCCCGCCGGAAACGACGATGACGGTGCCGACCGAAACCGCCGCCGCGAATGCCCCCGCGAAGAACGCACCGAGCGGTCCGCTCGCCCCGATGAGGCTCATGAACGCGGCCATCACCCGGCCCAGCAGCCGCCCCGGCACCTTCGCTTGGATCAGGACGAAGATCGGGACGTTCGTGATCGAAAGGACCACACCAAGGACGAGCACTTCCCCGAAGGCGAGCGGGACCGACGTGGTCAACCCGAGGGCGACGAACACCAGCCCGATCCCGATCCCCCCGCCGAGCAGGAACTTCCCCGTCGTCTGGCGCGTGTCGAGCTTCCCCACCAAGGCGGCTCCGAGAATGGCCCCGAACGCGATGGCTGCGCCGAGGAACCCGTAGGTGGCCGGACCGGAGTGCAGGACGATCTTGGTGTACGGGGCAAAGAGGGCGATCGTGGCGCTCCCGAAGAAGTTGACGATGACGCCGAGAGCGATCAGCTCGACCATGAATCGGTTCTCTCGGATGAACCGCAGCCCTTCCCGGAACTCGGCGAAGAATCCGACCCGACCGGTCGGTCCCGCGTCCGACGGGCGACCGTACGACCGGGCGATCGCCGCGACGATGACGGCGGCCGCGAAGAAGCTCAGGGCGTCGTATTCGATGGGCAGGGTAACGCCGAAGAGGGCGACGACGAGGCCGCCGATCGACAGCCCGACGATCTGGTTGATGGAGCCGGAGAACGAGAGGAGGCTGTTCGCCGGGGGAAGGTCCTCCACTCGCACCAGCTGGGGGACCATAACCCCCGAGGAAGTGCGAACGAGCTGCGCTCCGGTCCCGAGGGCAAACACGATCCCGAGGATCACCGGAAGGCCTACGGAATGCGCCAGCACGAGCCCCGATAGGACCGCCACGACCAGCCCCTCCGCCACGTTGGTGACGACCAGGATCGTCCGTCGGTCCCATCGGTCCACGTAGACCCCGAGGAACGGCCCGAGAACGACCCCGGGGAGCGCGATGACCGCGACCACCACACCGACCGCGAAGACCGACCCGGTGACCTCGAGGACGAGCCAGAGGAGGGCGACGTCGAATACGAAATCCCCCGATTGCGAGACCAGCTGGGAAAGCCACAGCAGGAAGAAGGGGCGGTGCCCGAGGACTCGTCGAAAGCTCGGTCGGCCCGAAGCTTCGGGCCCAGGGGCTGGCGGGAGCGGGCTCTCCGAGGTTCCTTCCGAGGCGGCCGGCATCGAAAGTGGGGGGACATCCGCCGTGCTACTTGGGGTCGCGCGCCCCCCGGAGCTGAAACGCGGGCTCTCCTCGGGCGCGGGACCGGCAGTGAGGGAGGAGCCTAAGAACTCCCGCTCTTCTGTTCGAGCCGTGACCGACCCCAGCCACCCGGAATGGAGGAAGCTCACCCGCGCGGAGGAGCGTGTCATCGTCCACCGCGGCACCGAGATGGCCTTCACGGGCGAGTTCGAGCACAACGCCCGCGCGGGCACGTACCTCTGCAAGCGGTGCGGAACCCCCCTCTACCGGTCGGACGACAAGTTCGACTCGGGTTGTGGCTGGCCCAGCTTCGACCAAGCGCTCCCCGGCGCCGTACGACAGATCCCAGACCCGGACGGAATGAGGGTCGAGATCCGCTGCGCCCACTGCGACGGCCATCTCGGCCATGTGTTCGAGGGCGAGCGGTTCACGCCGAAGAACACTCGCCACTGCGTGAACTCGATCTCGATGATCTTCGTTCCCACGGCGTCCGACGCCCGCTCGAAGTAGCGGGAGCAAAGGGTATACCCCCCTCCCCCCTGGGGGGGGCTAAGTCCATGGCACCCAACAGCCGTGCCGCCGTAGCCGCCCGCCTTGCGACGATCGAGGGTCACTTCCACGCCCTGCACCGGATGGTCGACGAGGGACGGTCGTATCGAGAGATCGTCCAGCAGCTCGTCGCCGTCCGCTCCTCGATCGATTCGGTCGTCCAGGTCATTGTCGGCGACCTCGCCGCCGACTGCGTCCAGTCCGTGCGGGGCCCGCCGTCCGCGAGGTCGACCGTGCTCGAACTCCGCGACGTCGTGGCGAGCGCGCTCTAGAGGAGCCCCCGAGCCCGTCGATCGCCCATGTCCGAACTGGCCCACGGAGAGGAGGAGGCCGAGATCCGGGTCCTCCGCGGCCTCCGGCTCGCCCTCGAGCTTTCTCTCGTGATCCTGGCCGCCGAATGTGTCGGGGCCTACCTCTCACGGAGCCTCTCCCTTACGGTCGACGCCGTCCACAACATCCCGGACCTGCTCGCATTTGCCGTTTCCTGGACGGCTCTGCGCGCCTGCCAAACCGGAGCGACGCGCCAGTACACGTTCGGGACGCACCGCTTCGAGGTCTTCGCGGGGCTGCTGAACGCCGTCCTCATCCTCGGGACGGGGGTCGCGTTCGGATACGAGGCCCTGAACGGCCTCGTTCGAGGAGCGAGTTTTGCCGGCCCGGTGGACGCGGTCTGGTTGATCATCGTGGCGCTGCCGGTGCTCGCGCTCCGGGCGGTGAACCTCTCGATCCTGGGTCGCATCCCGCGGCGGGCCCGGGACCTCAATCTCGCGAGCGTCGTGCTCCACCTGGCCAGCGACCTCGCCATCACGGGGGCGATCCTCGTCGCCGGGGTCCTCCTACTCCTCCGCCCTCAGCTCTGGTGGGCTGACGCCGGAGCCGCCGTGGCGATCGCCGGGATCCTCGTCTACGAATCGCTCCCGCTCTTCGGAGAAGCGTGGGAAGTCCTCACCGAACGCACGCCCCGGAACCTATCGACCGACCGGATCCGAAGTTCCGCCCTCGCGGTCCCGGGCGTCGCCGAGGTCCACGACCTCCACGTCTGGGCGGTCTGCCCGACGCTCGGTGTGCATGACGGCGCACATCCAGGTCCGGGAGATGCCGCTGAGCGAGTGGACCACCGTAGTCTCGAAGTTGCGGGAGCGGATGGAGCAGGAGTTCGGGATCCTTCACTCGGTGTTCGAGGTCGAGACCCTTCCGACCCCCAGGGGCACCGGGCCGCCCGGCCGAAGGTCCCGTCCGGTTCGGAAGGGGCGCAAGGCTCTTGCCGACTCGGACCCACGGGGCGCGGGCGGCGTCACGATGGAGCGGACCCCGACGCGCGAACCGACCGGAGGAGGACGTGACCCCTCATCGATCCGGTCCGCCCGGGAGGAGGATGCGACCGCGATCGCCGACATTTACAACGAGGCCGTGCTCGCGACGGTGGCCACGTTCGACACCGAGCCTCATTCGGTGGAGGGTCAACGAGTGTGGCTCCGCCTTCACGATGCTCGGCACCCCGTGCTCGTCGCAGAGGTGGGGAGTGAGGTGGTCGGATGGGCCTCCCTCAGCCCTTGGTCGGACCGAAGGGCGTACGACGGCACGGCCGAGGTCTCCTTCTACGTGCAGACGGACTATCGGGGGCAAGGTATCGGGCGCGAGCTCCTGACGTCCCTGGTCGCCCGGGCGGATGCGCTGGGCCTCCACGTGCTCCTCGCCCGAATCGCCGACGGGAACGCGGTCAGCGTCCGCCTGCACGAAACGCTGGGGTTCCGCACGGTGGGTGTGATGCGGGAGGTCGGGTTCAAGTTCGACCGCTGGATCGACGTCCACCTGCTCGAGAGAGTAGCTCCGGAGATGGGCTTCGCGCCATCGCCCGCCCCGGCCTGACTACTTGTGGAGCACCTTGAACGCGATGTCCCAGCTCCCGCCGGTGATCCCGATCGTCACCCAGAGGATGCACATCGGTTCGAGCGTGCGGGCGCCCTCGATCCCGCCGATGTCCACCGGGTTCCAGCCGAATGCCTTCAGCCATTCGGCGACCTTCTTCTTCGCGCTCGCGTCGTTCCCGCAGTAGAACATGTCCGGGGGGCCGCCGGGAAACTTCGGCCGGAACATGTGCACGTTGCCGACCGTGTTGAACGCCTTCACGACGTGGGCGTCGGGCAGGAGCTTCTGGACCCGCTCACCGGCGGAGTCCGACCAGCCGTAGGCCAGGTTCGGCATCCGCTCGGCGGTGAAGACGAGGGGATTGGTGGTGTCGATCACGACCTTTCCCGAGAAGTTCATGGGCCCGGCGAGTCGGATCGCGTTCTCGTTCTGCACGCCGTGCGTCGCGAGCACGTCCAGCTCACCGAACGCCGCCGCGTCCGCAAACGTTCCCGTGGAAGCGTGCGTTCCGGCCTTCTTCTTCCACGCGACCAGCCCCTCGCTCTCCGGCGTTCGGGAGCCGAGCATGACCTCGTGCCCCAGCTCCACGAACCCGGTCCCGAGCGCTTGCGCGACGTCCCCCGACCCGACGATGCCGACCTTCATGGTCCCTCGGCGCCACGACGCGGTCGGACCTACATAACGCAGGGTCCGTCGGTAACCTCGAGGTCAGCACCGGTCTTTACCGTACGGATTCCTGCGCGGGACACCATGCCGCGCGCGTACGTTCAGTCGAAGGAGAATAGCTCGAACCTGGTGTGGGTCGACGAAAAGGTCGTCGCCGACCTTTGCCGCTGCGGCCACTCGGCGCTCAAGCCGCTCTGCGACGGGTCTCATCGGCGGATGGGCTTTCGCGCACCGGCCGCCGTGACCGTGCTGCTGGAGTAAGTCGGTCCCGTCCGCCGGACCCCCGTCGGGGCTCGCCTAAATCGACCGGACCCGGGCGACCCACGACCGGAGCGCCGGGAACCGGGTGGGGATCTTCTCCCCGACCAGCAACCAAGGCGAGAGGCCTCCGTAGATCCCGAAATCCGCGAGCGAAGGACCGTCGAGGATCCACTCCTTCCCACGGACCATTTCGTCCACGAGAGCGAAGTAGTCCATCAGGTCGCGAACGAACTCGGGGCGCCGGGCCTGGAGCACATGCCAGGGCCCGCGCGAGCGGGTCTGCAGCTCTTCGAAGACCCATCGCTCCGCCGCACTCTTGAACACCTTCGGGACCTGGGTGACGACCGCGCGCCACACGCGCTCTTCGAGGACTTGGTGCCCCCAGTTCTCGAGAGTCCGGGCGAGCCCCCCTTGGCCCGGAGGGAGGAGCGGCGGGTCCGGTCGGGTCTCGTCCAGGAACTCCGGAATCGCCTGCCAGGTCACCGCCTTCCCGTTCCAGAGGAGGGTCGGAACGTAGTCCTGGCCGGTTCGTTTTAGGAGCTCCTGGCGATCGTGGTAGGGCGCATAGATCTTTTTCGCGCGCACACCCTTGAACGCGAGCATTCGCTCCACGGAGACGCAGTAGTGGCTCAGTGGCAGGAAGTACAGTTCGACGCGGTCGGTCATCACGCGGCCAGGGGGACCTCGCCCATGAGTGTTGCCGCTTCGCCCCGACGGGAGGAAGGCTCCCCTACCCTGGCGTGATCGTGGCGGGCGGTCGTCGTGTGCCGGCATACGCGAGCACGGGCGCCAGCAGTGCGAGGATCGGGGTCAGGAGGAGCAAGTACCGCGCTCCCGGGACGGGGTAAAGGAGGCCCAAGAACGGGCCCACGAGGGCCAGGAGGAGGATCGCATACAGTGCCGCCGAGCCGTAGAGCACGCCCCGAGAGAAGCGCCGGCCGGCCGACGCGAGACCGAGCACCAGACCGACTCCGCCCAGCCACCCCAGCCAGAACCCCGCGAGGCCGGTGTAGGCCCCGAGCGGTTCTCCGGACCGGAGGCAGGAGAGGGCGTGGGAGGGCTGCCCGTGAAGGCACGTCACGAGGGAGGTCGACGAACCCAAGATCACGATGACGGCGACCAGAAGCAGGAGAAACCCGAGCGAGCCGACGAGACAGAGGGCCGACGCTGCCGTGAAGCGGCGATCGACCCCCCTCAGCGCCGCGAACCCCCGTCGGAACAGGAACAACGAGAGGAGGAAGAGGATCGCCCCGGCGAGGATCAGGAGGCTGACGTCCTGGACGAGGGAGGCGTTGAGCTGGAAGATCCCGCCCGGGTTGTACACGGCCCACCACAACAGGGCGAACGGGAGCACGAGCGTGATCGCTGCCGCCGCGACTCCCAGGCCGGCCCCGATCGCGATCCGGTGGGAGCCCTTCGCATCTTCAACCCGAACGGTCACGGTGGGTGCGGCCATCTCACATCGTCCGGGCTCCCTCGTTGATAAACCTCGGCTTGGGCGGGAACGGGGGGTCGCATCGCGCCGAGGTTAAGCAAACGACCGCGTTCGCCCCCCCGATGAACTTCTTCGACCGGGCCTACCAGGGTACGCCCCCCTGGGACATTGGCCGGCCCCAGCGGGAGTTCGTCCGGCTTGAGGACCGAGGCGAAATTCGGGGACGGGTCCTCGATGTGGGCTGCGGGACGGGAGAGAACGCTCTCTTCTACGCCACGAGGGGACACGACACGTGGGCGATCGATTTCGCCTCCACCGCGATCGGGCGGGCCCGCGAGAAGGCCGAGCAACGAAAAGCCCCGGTGCGTTTCGAGGTCGCCTCCGCCCTCGAGCTGGCGGGGCTCGGACAGACGTTCGACACCGTCACGGACTGCGGATTGTTTCACTCCTTTCTCGACCCTCACCGTCCGATCTACTCGGCCAGCCTAGCCTCCGTCCTGAGGCCCGGCCGGACGCCTGTTCGTCCTCTGCTTTTCGGAACGGGAACCCACCGACTGGGGAGGTCCGCGGCGGATCTCGCAGGCCGAGCTCCGCTCTACGTTCGCGGAAGGGTGGAAGGAACTCTGGATCCGGGACGCGCGATTCGAGACGTCGGACCCCCGGGTCACCGGGTACGCGTGGTTGGCGGCGTTCGAACGGGACGGTGCGGCTACTCGCCGCCCGCGGCGCGCCCGAACGCCCGTCAGAAAGAACCCCCTCGCATCGGCCCGTTAGGTCGGGCTTGGCGATGTGCCGGGCCCCGCTCCCGCCTTCGGGTGTGGCACCGGCCCGATGGCCGTCGGGGGAAGGGGTCATCGTCATCCCCCGGCGCGGGCTCGCCCCACACCATGAGCGCTACGCCCGCCACGGACCCGGCAAGTCGGATCGAACAAGCCACGATCGGGGGCGGATGCTTCTGGTGCACCGAGGCCGTTTTCTCCCAAGTGCGCGGCGTGGTCAGCGTGTTCCCGGGGTACGGCGGTGGCACCGTCCCGAACCCGACGTACGAGCAGGTCTGCGGAGGGCGCACCGGGTACGCGGAGGTCGTCCAGGTGACCTTCCGCCCCGCCGAACTCAGCTACCACGACCTGCTCACGATCTTCATGACCACCCACGACCCGACCACGCTCAACCGACAGGGGAACGACCACGGTCCGCAGTACCGGTCGATCATCCTGTACCACTCCCCGGAGCAGCGCGCGACCGCCGAGACCGTGATCCGGGAGCTCGAGGGTCAGAAGTTGTGGAGGGGCCGCGTTGTCACCGAGGTCGTCCCTCTCTCGGTCTTCTACCCGGCGGAGGAATACCATCAGCGGTACTTCGAGCGGAATCCGTATGCCGGCTACTGCATGATGGTCATCGCACCCAAGGTCGCGAAGTTCCGAAAGCACTACACCGACCGGCTGCGCTCGAACCCGGTAGCCGCCGCCGGTCGCTCAAGCGCCACTCCGGCGGCACTGAGCGCGAAGAACGCGGCAAACCCGGCGAGCAGAGCCGCCGAGACGAGCGATACGACCCGCGGACCCTGGGGTCGCGCCGCGCTCCTTCGGTGAGCGCGTAGGGAAAGACCACGACCCAGATCGCGATCGCGGCGAACAGGCCGAGGAAAAGGAAGGCACCCCCGACGTACGCGAAGGCAAGGCCGGCGGTCACCCACCACAGGATCTGGAAGGGGTTGGTGATCCCCACGACGAGCGCTTCCGGAGTACACACGGACGCTGGAGATCGGTGACGGGTCGGTCACGGAAGGTTCCCGCAGCATTCGGACCACCATCGCCGCTACGCACGACCGCCCCGACGGCCTCGACCCAGCGTACCCAGCGCTCCGAGGTCGATCTCGGTGCGCGCCGCGTACACGATCGCCCCGAGCAGGGCGTCGGCCGTCATCGCTCCGAGTCCGGTCGTGATCCCGGCGCGAAGCGAGCGCATCGCTCGGCCGGCGATGAGGGCGTTCATCGGCCCAGGGGGGACCGTCAGGCTGAACCCGAGCGCGAGGCCGGCGAGGACGAGGTACAGCTCGTTCACTCACGCACTCCGACCGGCGCCAATGAGGCGACCCTCCGACCTCGGCGCTGCCGGTCCCGGGCCGGAAGCCGCGGCTGCCGTACGGGCCGAACGACGAACTGGACGTCGGTGCGGGAGTACGCCGACTTGTCCTTCCAGGGGTTCCCGCGGTACACCTCGCGATACGAAACCACGCGCTGGATTTTCTTGTCCTTCTTGCGCCAGCGGAGCCAGTCGGTGAGACCGTGGTAGACGACCGCCGGCGACACCACTTCAGGGTCGAAGACGACGGAGGCGACCCGCGTGGCGGGGAGCGTCCGCAGGTGGACCGCTCCCCTCGGCCCGGGCCCGCGGCGTTGACGACGACAGCGGTCTCCCACCTCCGCTCTCCGGGCTCACGGAAGATCCAGAGACCGGGGCCGTAGCCGCGGTCCTTGGCCCAATTCGCGACCTTCTCGAAGTTCCGTCGGATCGTGGCGTCCTTCCAGGGCCCCTTCCAGGCGATGTAGGCCACTCGGTACGTCGGGGTCCGCTTGAACGCAAAATCGACCGTCATGGGGTGCTCCTCGGTTCCCGAATCCCCTCCGGTTGTTAAAGCCGGCCCCGCGGGTCGATATCGGCCCCCGGGGCCATCGCAGGACGGCCGAGCGGACCGACGTATCGGGGCGGTCGATCGGAGGAAAGGGTTGGGCTCTGGGTCCCGACGACTCCTCCGTCAGAGCGGGGGGAATCCGCCGCCGCCCGGGCCAGGGAAGCGCGGGCTCCGGACCCACCGGCGTCGGACGGGGCGCTGAGCGGAGGAGGGGGAACGTCTCCATCCAGACTACCCCGAGAGGAGCTTCTCGAGTCGCTCGAACAGCTCCTCGGCGGTTTTCTCCTGCTGGCGGCCGCCTTCCCAGCGCGCGTTGACGATCTGGGCGAGGACCTCGGCCACGTTGTCCATCCAGGGACCTTCCTGCGCTTCGAACTTCTTCTTCAGCTTGTCCCGGAGGAGCTCATTGTAGGCGCGGTACGCCGTCCACAGCCATGGCCCGTTCGCATATCCGGTCTCGCAATCTCCCTCGTGGTCGTTCATCGTTGCTTTCTTCCTGGAACCCGGTCGGGCTCCACTTCACGCACCGCCGAGCGAGGGATATTGACCGGGTCACACGGGTCCGGTCACGACCGGGAGCGAGGCGTCCCCTGCGGGGAGGGCCACTGGATTACGGGCGGGTGACCGACGCTCTAAATCCTGCGACTCGTCCTTGGACCAACGTGCGCGGCCCCTGACCCCGACGTCGGAACCGTCGGCCTCGGGACGGCTCGACGATCGCGTCCTCGTCACGCTGCAGGCGATGCACGGTCGGATGGCCTTCAGCGGTCTACGACGGAGCCTCGGCGCGCACCCGGAGTCCTTGGCCCGCGCCCTGCGGCGCCTCGAACGAGAGGGGCTTATCGACCGTTCTTCGGATGGATATCGGGCGCTGAGCGCGCCACGACCGATCGCCCACGCGACCGGGAGGGGAACTCCGCCCGGTCGCCCAGATCGCAGTACCGTTCGGCCTCCAGCCCGAGGCGATCCTGGCCCGGCTGACCGGCCGATGGTTCGGGGGCCTTCGATGGGTCGGGGTGGTCGAACGGTCGTCCCAGCGTCTCCTCTCGTGGGCGCACCGCGACGGAAGCGGAACGGTGCTCCTCGGAGCCCAGGGAGGAGCGCTGCGCATCTACACGACCGCCGGAGGGGCACCGACCGACGCGGCGGATTCGGAGGACGCGGCCTACGAGCTGCTGGTGGCCCTCGCGGACGCTCTGCGCCCGAACGGACCCGCGCGGCCGGTCGCCTTCCTGAGCGCGCGCGACCCGGACCTCGGCGCTCCACTTGACAACTCGTGGCCTTCGCGCGCGAGGCGGGAGTAAAGAACCCCCGCCCGCTTCTCTACCGAGGGGCGAGCTTGTCGACGGACCCTGCCTCCGTACCGTCGCCCCGTCCGGGCGGCCCTTCGAGTCGGCCGGCCCGATGCTCGAAGTCGAGCACGTGACGAAGTCGTACGGTCCCGTGCGGGCGGTCTCGGACGTGAGCTTCACCGTATCCGTCCGGTCGCATCGTGGGCCTCCTGGGTCCCAACGGAGCCGGGAAATCCACGACGATGAAAGCGATCCTGGGCCTCGTCCGGCGGCAGTCGGGACGATCCGCGTCCTCGGACGGGACATCGCGACCTTTCCCGTCGCCGTGAAGCGGGAGATCGGCTACGTCCCCGAGTCGACGTCCCTCTACGAGTTCCTGACCGGGGCGGAGTATCTCGATTTCATCGCGGACCTCTACGGACTCGATGGGCCGACGCGGAAGGCCCGAATCTCCCAGTTCCTCAACGGCCTCGAGCTCACCGGCCACGAGAACTCGCTCATCAGCGGCTACTCGCAGGGGATGAAGCAGAAGGTCGCGCTCATCGCGGGTCTGGTTCACCATCCCCGGCTGCTCGTTCTCGACGAGCCGTTGAACGGCCTCGACCCCCGCTCGGCGCGGGTCGTCAAGGAGGTCCTCCGCAGCCTCGCGCGGAACGAGGGGGTCGGAGTCCTGTTCAGCACCCACGTGCTCGAGATCGCGCAAGCGATCTGCGACGAGATCGTCATCCTCCGCCAGGGGACCGTCATCGCTTCGGGCACGGTGGACGCCCTGCGCAGTCGCACCGGGCTGGCGGGGTCGGACCTCGAGGACGTCTTCCTCACGCTGACGGGTACCGGCGACCTCTCCGGACGTCGTGAGCGCGCTGTCGAAGTAGGGAGACGATGGACCTCCACACGGTGCGTCGGGTCGCCGGAGTGCTGGTCGCGAGCCAGATCCGTTCGGGACGCAGCACGAGCGACCCGACGAAGCCTCTTCGCCCGTTCCTCGATCTTCGCCGTGGCCGACGTCGCGTTGTTCGTCGTCCTCTTCGCGCTGACCGCGTACGCGGTCCAACCCGTGTCTCGGTTTTCGCGCAGATCTTCACTCCCCTTCTGAAGGCGACGATCCCGTTCATCCCACTGTTCGCGGTCGCCACCGTCCTGGTCGCCGGCGTCATGTTCGAGCTGACGGCGACCGCCAAGTTCTTCCGGGAGCGACGCGGTGAACTGGCTCCCCGTGACCCCCGGAGAGTACGTCCTCGCGTCGTCCTGCGCGATCGCCTACACGTCCTCGCCCGCCCTCGCCTTCGTCCTCGGACCCGTCGCGGCGCTCTCCCTCGCCGTGGGACTCGGGGGCTCGGTCGTGCTGGTCGCCTTCCTCGGCATCGTCGGGCTGCTCGAGGGGGCGTTCCTCGTCGAGATGGTGCGTTCGGCGACGCAACGGGCCGGGTGTCGGGAGGCGGCGCGGGCGCCTCTCGCTGGTCGTGCGCGCGGCCGCGCTCCTCCTCCTCGTCCTCGCCCTCCAGCTCGCGTTCAACCCCGTCTTCCTCCTCGACTCGCTCAGCGGACTGAACGCTCTCGGGGCGCTGTCCGCGTTCCTGCCCGTCTTCTGGTCGACCCATGCCCTCACGCTCTGGCTCGCGGGAGACGGGGGGCTCGCGCTCGTATTCGTTGCCGCCCAGCTCGTCTTCGCTGCCCTCCTCCTCTTGATCGCGGCCGAGCTTCGGATCCGCTATTGGGTCATGACCACGCCGGAGTTCAGCTTCGACGCCCTCGAGTACGCGGCGCCCCACCCGTTCTTCTCCGCCCTGGGCCTCTCACGGGCAGAGTCGGCGATCGTCGCGAAGGACTTTCACGGGCTGACCCGCCGGCGCGAGATGCTGCCGATGCTCGTCGTCCCGCTCGTGATCTTCATCGTCATTCTACTCGAGAACGCGAGCACGACCGGGACGTCCCTCCCCCAGCCGTGGGGGGTCGTCTTCGTCGGCTGGGCCGGCGCATTCCTCGCGCTCCTGCTGGCGACGACGTCGGTGGGCCAGGAGCGGCGCGCGCTCCAGACCCTCTATGCTGCGCCGGTCACCGGCCGTTCCGTGTTTCGCGCGAAGTCGGCCTCGGTCCTTCTTCCGGCGCTGTTCGTCACCGTGATCCTCTCGCTCGTCGCGTCCGCGATCTTCGGGCTTCCCCCGCTCTCGGCGGGCGCGATGGTCCTCGTGGGCTGCGGGGCCGTCGTGGCAGCCGGATACTGGGGCCTCGTGTTCGCGGCGCGCTACTCGGACTTCCAGGAGCGCCCCCGGCCCCAGTACCTGCGCCCGTCGGCGATGCTCGCCGCCACGTTCTCGGGAATGGTCATCCTCTTCGCGATCCTGATCGCCGGCGCGGTGGCGATCGCCTCCCCCGGCGCGAGCGCTGTTGGGGGAGCGGTGGCGTGC
>CAWJFK010000026.1:0-23741 GCA_963842165.1 uncultured Thermoplasmata archaeon
CGCGGTCTCTTCCCCTCCATCACGATCCATGCCGCCCCCATCGATGGCGCGCCTTCCCCCTCGCCGAGTGCTGTGAACGACCCGAGCGGCGCTCCCGAGGAGCTCACGCTCGACCTGGAGTGGTCGGGTTCGCTCGCCCCGGAGCGACCCTCGACCCAGTCTACGCGCCCGACGGCCCGAGCAGCGACGGCTACTCTCCGACCGATGCGTCGATGGCGGACGCGCTTCACTACGCGGTCTCGAGTCTCTCGGGGGTCGACGCGATCTCCATGTCGTTCGGCACCGCCGAGAGCACGGCCTCGGGACTCGAATCCGCTTGGACCACGGACCTTGCGGAGGCGGCCCAGGAACGGATCACGCTCCTCGCCGCCACCGGCAGCACCGGCGGAGATACCAGCATCAAGCCCTCCTGCTCGGGAGTACCCCAGCCCACGTATCCCGCTTCGGACCCGGGCGTCATCGCGGTCGGAGGGACCGACCCGTCGCTCGCGCGGAACCTGGTCGGTCAGGTGACCGGGATCGCTTCGGAGCCGGCCTGGTCCGGCAGCGGGGGTGGGTTCTCCGCTCTGAATGCCGCCCCGAGCTGGCAGGAGGTCGGCAGTGCGAAGGCGCCGATCGAGGCGAGCGGCTTCCGCGGGATGCCCGACCTTTCCGCGACCGCGGCCGACAACTTCGTCTACTACAACGGCCAGGAGGAGACGGGCGCGGGAACGAGCTTCGCCACTCCGCTCTGGGCCGGCCTCGTGGCCGAGATGGACGCCCGGCACGGGAGTCCTCTCGGCTTCCTGACCCCCCGACTGTACCTACGTGGGCGCTGCGGAACCGGCCGGAACGGTGGCGAACGCACTCGTCGATGTGACGACCGGTTCGAACTGCCTCGGCCCGGCCACGGTGGGGTGGGACACCGCCACCGGGTGGGGCTCCCCCCGCGCTCTCGACCTCTATGCCGACCTCACTTCGACGTTCGTCAACCTTTCGATCGCGACGACGCCGACCCCCGGTCGGACCGGGTGGGATGCTCACGATCGGGGCGCGCCTCGCGAACGCGAGCACGAACGCGCCCATCGCCGGCGTGCCGGTCACCGTCACGCTGACCGCCGACACGACGTTCGGTCCGTGCGGCGGGACGTTCGGCGCGGCGACGCCGATGACGAACGCGAGCGGCGAGATCTCGGTCTCGTTGCCGATCTCGGCGTGCTACCTCGGTTCTCGGGCGGTCGCGACCGTCGCGGTGACGTCGGACGGCCTGTTCGGCTCGAACCAGACCCTGGTCGGCGTGAACCTGTTGGGGTACTTCGGTTTCCTCGGACCGGTGAGCAGCTACCCGGCCGACATCAGTGTCTACATTGCGATCATGGGAGCAGCCATCGGCGTCGGGTACGTCCTGGAACCGGGCCCCCCGCTCGAAGAGCGGTGGGGCGTCGGAGAGCGCCCAATGTTCCGCCCGCCGCCAGCGAATCCGTCCCGACTCCCACTCCCGCCCCGCCGCTCGACCCTTCCGTCGCCGGCGGAACTTCCCGGGTCCTGGGTGGTGAACCCGCGCCCTCCGGACGTCGTGCCTCCCGCCCCTACAGCGCCGGAGAGTTCGGGACCCCCCTACGTCGCCCCCGTGAGTTAGAACGGTCGAGCGCGCCCTTCAGCGAAATGACTTAATCCGCACCCTGTGTGGTCGGAACGTGTCCGACCCGTCCGAGGAGAACACGGACGGTTCGGCCCCGATCTCGCTCTCTCCTCCGGAGCAGACCGTGCTCCTCACCCTCCGAAACGCCACCGACCTACCGATCGACGAGGACCAGGTAGCGACCGACTCGGGCCTCGCTCCGGACCAGGTCCGCGGCAGTCTTCAGCGCCTCCGATCGAAGCACCTGGCCGTCCTCGACGAGGAACACTTGAGCGTTCGCTCGCTCACCCCTCGCGGGCAGGCCGCGGTCAGCTCCGGCCTTCCCGAACGTCGGTTCCTCGACGCGCTCGGCGTCGCGGCGGTCACCTTTCCGTCGAGGAGGCCACGGCCGAGGGCCTCTCGGACGAGGAGCGATCCGCAGCGATCGGCATCCTTCGTCGGCGTCAGATGTTGGCCGAGGGCTTTCCGTTCCGCCTCCGAGACGAACATGCGGACGACGATCGGCTCCTTCCCGAGGAGGTCGTTCTAAAGCAGGTCGCGAACGAGGAAGAGGACCTCGACGAGGCGATCCTAGCGGCCCTCGAGCGTCGCGGACTCGTACCGGACGGAGCATCGGTCGGTCAAGCGCTGGGCGCCGTCGGAGGAGGGCCGTCGCCTTCCGCTCAAGCGCCCCGACGCGCCCCTGTGGGGCGCCCTCACGTCGGCGGACATTGCTTCGGGGGATTGGAAGGGTCGGACGTCACCGTCCCTACGACGTTCGCGCGGCCGTCCCGTACACCCGCGGGGCGCGGGAGAACCCCTACGTAGCGTGGCTGGACGAGTTCGGGGAGATCCTCGTAGGACTGGGCTTCGAAGAGACCCTCGGGCCTCTCCTGGAGACCGAGTTCTGGAACAACGATGTTCTCTTCATGCCGCAGGACCACCCCGCTCGCTCGATTCACGACGCGTTCTGGCCCGTCGACGTGACGGGTCGCTTGCCCCCCGCCGACCTGCTCGGACGCGTCGCCGCGGCCCACGAGGGCCGCGCCCTACCGGGCGAGAGCGCCCCGCTGGGGCCGGGCTGGGGTGGGACTTACGACACGTCGATCGCCCGACGCCCCGTGCTCCGTTCCCAGACGACCGCCGTCAGCGCGCGGTACCTCGCCCGGCGGCCGACACCGCCGTTCCGCACCTTTTCCATCGACCGCAACTTCCGGGTCGAGTCGATCGACGCGCGCCACCATCTCGAGTTCCAGCAGTGCGAGGGGATCGTCGGAGAGGAGGGGGTGACGATCCGACATCTCGTCGGGATCTTCCGCGAGCTGACGGAAGCGATCGGGATCCCGGAGCTCAAGATCCGCCCCAGCTACTTCCCGTTCACCGAGCCGTCGATCGAGGGGTACGTCCGCCATCCCCGCCTCGGGTGGATGGAGGTGCTGCCGGGCGGCCTCTTCCGCCCCGAAGTGCTTCGGCCCCTTGGCGTCGAAGTTCCCGTGGTCGCCTGGGGTATCGGCGTCACGCGGCTTGCGATGGTCGCGCTCGGAAAGAGCGACATTCGGGAACTGTTCTGCGACGACCTCGACGTGCTGACCCGAGGAGGGCCGTAATGCCGGTCGCCACGCTCTCGTCGGCCCGCCTGCGCGCGCTCCTCGCGAACCCCCCCTCCGATCTCGCGCTCGACGACATCTTGTTCGCATCCAAAGCCGAGGTCGAGTCGCGCGACGGCGACGACCTGACCCTCTCGGTGACTCCCGACCGGCTCGACCTCCTGAGCGAGGCGGGGCTCTCGCTCCACATCGCGGGCGTGACCGATGCAGCCACCGGCCTACCTCGAGTGCACGAGACGACCGCACCGCCCGCACGAACGATCACCGTCGACCCGTCGGTCGCCCCGCTGCGCCCGTACATCGCGGCCGTCGTCCTCCACGCACCGGAGCCGCCTCCCGGCCTCGACGAAGGAACGCTCGCCGAAGCGATCCGGTTCCAGGAGCTGATCCACGCGACGATCGGCCGGGACCGGCGGGTCGCGAGCCTCGGGATCTACCCGGTCGACCGCCTCGATTTTCCGCTCCGCTACGCCCTCGAGCCGCTCACGGAAGTTCATTTCGTCCCACTGGACGGCCAAGAGGAGGTCGGGGCAGAGAAGTTCTTCGCAGACCACCCGATGGCATTGCGGTACGGGCCGATGGGACGGTCCGGGGACCGATGCCTCACTCTTCGCGACGCCGAAGGGGTGATCCTCAGCCTCCCACCGATCCTGAACGGGCGAACTGCGGGGGAGGCCCGCGTAGGAGACCGGACGCTCGTTCTCGAAGCCACCGGAACGCGCGAGCGCGCGGTCCAGGAAGCCGTCCGCCTGCTGCTCGTCGTCTTCTCGGTGCGAGGGTGGTCGGCGGCGCCGGTCACGATCCATCGGGAGGGTGGACCCCCGTCGGCCGGGAGGGAACTGTATCGCCCGCGTTCGCTTCAACTCCTGTCCACGACGTTGAGAGAGGTCACGGGCGACTCGCTTGCGAGCGCCGAGGTCGAACGCCGCCTGGCTCGGGCCCGGCTGTCCGCCCGGCCCCACACGGGTGGATGGCTCGTCGACGTTCCTCCATGGCGGCCGGACCTCCTCACTCCGGTCGACCTAGCGGAGGACATTGTTCTCATCGCAGGCGTCCGACCCGAGGAGGGCATCCTTCTGCCCAGCCGCACTCGAGGACGACGCCTCCCGGAGACCCGGTTCCGCCGCCGGATACGGTCCCTTCTGACCGGGTCCGGGTACGCCGAGCCTCACACCCCGCTCCTCGTCTCCGCGGATACCGCCGAGCTTGCCGGTAGCCTCTCCGCTCTCCGGCTCCGCAACCCGGTCTCCGCCGAGTTCTCGGTGCTCCGGGACCGAATCCTCCTCTCGCACCTCGACGTGTTGCGCCGGAACACGCGCTTCGCCTATCCCCAGCGGTTTGCCGAGGTCGGGCCTGTGATCGTTCGCTCGGAGAAGTCCGAGAGCGGAGCGGAGACGCGCTACCACGCGAGCGCCGTCCTCGCGGCTGACACGGCGGGTTTCGCCGACGCCGCCTCGTGGGTCGATTACGTCCTCCGTTCCGTGGACGTGATCGCCGTCCGGGAACCGACCGAGATGACGGTCCTGATTCCGGGCCGCAGTGCAAGGGCTCGGGTCGCCGGTGAGCCGATCGCCGAGATGGGGGAGGTCCACCCCCGAGTGCTCGAGGCGCTCGGGGTGCCGGTCCCGACCTCGTGGGCCGAAATCGACCTGACCGGACTCTGGGCGCTCGTGGCTCGTCACGAAGGCCATTAATAGGCACCCCCGGTCCTCGGGCGATGGCGCGCCCCCGGTCCCGTTCTGAGGCCGATTCCCGGCGAGCCCGGTGGGAAAGAGCGGCCCGTACGGCGATCGGCTCTAAGACCGAAGGCGGGACCGTTCCCCTCCTCTCCGTCCCACCTGGGGACCCCGACTCAGAATTCCTCCAGAAGGTCGGCTTCCCCGGCGAGTCCCCCTTTACCCGTGGGATCCAGCCCACGATGTACCGCGGCCGACTGTGGACCTATCGACAGTACTCCGGTTTCGGGAGCGCGGCCGCGACGAATCGACGGTTTCGGTTCCTACTCGAAGGAGGGCAGACCGGTCTCTCGGTCGCCTTCGACCTCCCGACCCAGAACGGCTACGACTCGGACCACGAACGCTCGCGCGGAGAGGTGGGTCGCTGTGGCGTTCCGGTCTCCACGCTCGGGGACATGCGAACCTTGTTCGCGGGCCTTCCCCTCGACCGCGCGACCGTATCGATGACGATCAACGCGACGGCGCCGATCCTGACAGCCCTCCTCGTCGCGGTCGCCGAGGAGAACGGCGTGCCCCGCGCCCGGCTCGGGGGCACGGTCCAGAACGACATCCTGAAGGAGTACGTCGCCCGGGGGACCTACGTCTACCCGCCCGCGGCCTCGCTGCGACTGACGGTCGACCTCATCGAGTTCGCGACGCGCGAGATGCCCCAGTGGAACTACATCTCCGTCTCCGGGTATCACATGCGGGAGGCTGGCGCGACCGCCGCCCAGGAGGTCGCCTTCACGTTGGCGAACGCGGTCGCCTACGTTCGGGCGGTGCAGGCGCGCGGCCTCGACCTCGACGAGTTCCTTCCCCGCCTCTCCTTCTTCTTCTCCTCGGACCGCAACTTCCTCGAGGAGATCGCCAAGTTCCGCGCCGCCCGCCGTCTCTGGGCCTCCCTCGTGGAGGACACCTTCGGGGCGAAGAAGGCCCGCTCGAAGCAGCTCCGTTTCCACACCCAGACCGCGGGGTCGAGTTTGACCGCCCAGCAGCCCGAACTGAACATCGTCCGAACAACCCTGGAGGCCCTCGCGGCCGTCCTGGGGGGGACCCAATCCTTGCACACCAACGGCCTCGACGAGGCGCTCGGCCTTCCCACCGAGGCGTCCGCGCGGCTGGCCCTCCGCACGCAGCAGATCCTATCGGAAGAATCCGGGGTGGCGAGCACGGTCGACCCCCTCGGAGGGTCGTACGCGATCGAGGAGCTGACCGACCGCATCGAGCACGACGCACGGGAGTACCTCGCACGTGTCGACGAGATGGGCGGGGCCGTGTCCGCCGTCGAACGGGGGTTCTTCGCTTCGGAGATCTCCCGCGAAGCGTACCGCGTGGCTCGTTCGCGTGAACGAAAAGAGGAGGTGGTGGTCGGGGTCAACCAATACACGGAGGGCAACCCGGAGTTCTCGCTCTTCCCGGAAGGCAGCGGCCGGGGCGTGGGGATCCAGCGAGTCACGCCAACCGAAGAGCGACGGCAGGTCGCGGCGGTGCGCGAATGGCGTCGACAGCGGGACGCGAAGAAGGCAGAGGAAACCCTCGACGCCCTCCGGATCGGTACCGAGAAGGGCCAGAACACGCTTTCCCTCGTGCTCGACGCCGTCCGAGCCGGCGCGACGCTCGGCGAGATTGCCGACACCTGGCGCGTCCTGTTCGGCGAGCAGCCTCCGTCGCGAGCGTTCTAGGGGTTCGATGCCCGAGCTCGACCACGTGGGTATAGCGGTGCCAAGCCTCACGGAGGCGCTCGCACTTTGGCAGCCTCTCATCGGCGCGCCGGGGTCCGCCCCGGAGGAGGTCCCGTCGAACCGGGTCCGGGTGGTCTTCCTGACGGTCGGGGCCACGCACCTGGAGCTTCTGGAACCCACCGACCCTTCGTCGCCGGTCGGCCGATTCCTGGCAGGCCGAGGTCCCGGCGTCCATCACATCGCGTTCCACGTGCCCAGTGTGGACCGCGCGCTCGCGGACGTCGCCGCCCGCGGAGGCCAGCTGGTCGACCGGGTGGCTTGGCCCGGGGCAAGAGGGCGACGGGTCGGCTTCGCGCACCCGTCAGCGTTCGGCGGGGTCCTCGTGGAGTTCGTGGAGGGTCCGTGAGCCAGATCCGATCGGTGACGGTGGGCCAGATCTACGATAGCCGCGGAAGGGCGACCGTCGAAGCCGAGGTCATCCTCGACTCCGGGGCCCATGCCCGGGCCGGAGCGCCGAGCGGCGCAAGCACTGGGGCTCATGAGGTCGCCGCGTTCCCAAAGGGGGGCGTCCCGGCGGCTCTGACCGCGGTGCGGGAGCGCCTGATCCCCGCACTGATCGGGCTCGACGCGGCGGACCAGGCTGCGGTCGACGAAACGATCCGCACGGTCGATGCTACGCCCGACCTCTCCGGAGTCGGGGGGAACAGTGCGACGGCTCTCTCCGTAGCGAACGCCATGGCGATCGCCGCCGAGCGCGGAGTGCCGCTGTGGAAGGTCCTCGCGCGGCCCGGGGTCGACGGACGCCGGTTCCCTGCGATCGTGGGCAACTGCCTCAACGGAGGCCGGCACGCGATCGGAGGACCGGACATCCAGGAATTCATCGCCTACGCCACCGACCCCGACCCGGCGCGTTCGGTGCAGGCGGCCCTTCGCGTGCACACGCTCCTCGGGGAGGCGCTCCATCATCGATACCCCACGGCGGCTCTCGGCCGGGGCGATGAGGGCGGTTGGGTCGCGGCGATCGGGAACGTCGAGGCGCTCGAACTCCTGACGACCGCCTGCTCCCAGGCACGCGATGAACTGCACATCCCCGTCCACCCCGGCCTCGACCTCGCCGCGAGCGAGTTCTTCGAAGCCGGCCAGTACCGATACCACGACCGGAAGCTCGACACGGAGGGCCAGATCGCCTTCGTGGCGCACCTCGTCGATTCCTACGGGGTGCGCTACCTGGAGGACCCCTTGGACCAGGAAGCGTTCGAGCCGTTCGCCGAGTTGACCCGGGGCGTCGGCGACCGCGCGCTCGTCGTGGGGGACGACCTCTATGTCACCAACGTCAGCCGGCTGCGCCGCGGGATCGACCTCTCCTCCACGAACGCGGTCCTCATCAAGGTGAACCAGGTCGGGACGCTCACCGACACGCTGCGGACCGTCGACCTCGCCGGGTCCAAGGGACTGGCGACGGTGGCCTCCCACCGGTCGGGAGAGGTCCCCGAGTCCTGGCTCACGCACGTGGCCGTCGGGACGGGAGCCCGGGGGCTAAAGTGCGGTCTCCTCGGCGGAGAGCGCATGGCAAAGCTAAATGAACTCCTGCGGCTCGGCCGCGCCACGGAACACATCTCTCATGCCCGATGAAGACGTGATGGCGGAGGAGCAGCAGGCGATCCCCTCCGACGGTCAGGACATCCGGCCGGGAGAGCTGCTCGTTCCCGAGGAAACGTACCTCACGTCAGGGGTCCACATCGGGACCCAGCAGAAGTCGGCCTCGATGCGCCGGTTCGTTCACAAGGTGCGGTTCGACGGCCTCCATGTCCTGGACGTCCGCCAGACCGACAAGCGGATCCGACTCGCCGCCAACTTCCTCGGCCGCCTTCCCGCGGAGAAGATCCTGGTCGTCAGCCAGCGCCAGTACGGTCAGAAGCCCGTGCGGGTGTTCGCGAAGACGATTGGGGCGGTCTCGTTCGCCGAGCGGTTCGTACCCGGCTGTCTCACGAACCCGAACCTCGCCGAGTACTTCGAGCCGAAGGTGCTGTTCGTCACCGACCCCGCCACGGACCAGCAGGCGCTGAGCGAGGCGGTCT
The DNA here is from genome assembly GCA_963842165.1 of uncultured Thermoplasmata archaeon. Classification (GTDB taxonomy): domain Archaea; phylum Thermoplasmatota; class Thermoplasmata; order Lutacidiplasmatales; family UBA184; genus Lutacidiplasma. Next base: position 8,683 of record CAWJFK010000026.1, read on the forward strand.
CGATTGGTATTCCGGTCGTGGGTCTGTGTGACGTCAACAACGAGACCCGGAACGTGGACCTCGTGATCCCGGCCAACAACAAAGGTCGAGTCGCGCTCGCTACGGTCTACTGGCTGCTGGCGCGGGAGGTCCTCCGCGCGCGGGCCGGGGGCACGGAGCCCGAGTACACGCTCACTATCGAGGATTTCCAGGCCGCCCTTTAGCGGTGGCGACCACACCGTCCCTTCCTCCCTCTTTTTAACACGACCTGACCTCCACTTCTCGTGGCACCGGCCGGGGTCGGGCCTTCTCGAACTCCTCGGCGACCTCGGCATCCCGGAAAAGGGGGCCCGCGTCTACCTCGCGGCCTGCCGCGCCGGCCCCCAGACCGCCAGCGAGCTCGGGCGTCTCAGTGCGGTCAACCGAGTCGAGGCGTACCGATTCATCAAGCAGCTCTCCGGGGCCGGCCTCTTGGTCCCGAACGGGGGCCGCCCCCAACGGTTCGCGGCGCTGGCTCCCGAGGAGCTGGTCGACCGCTGCATCCGGAAAGCCTCCGACCGTCTTCACCGACTCGAGGCGGACCGGGAGAAGGTGCTCTCGGGCTGGGAGGAGAGCCGCACGGAGCTCGACGACCGCGACCCCCGCAAGTTCGCCGTGCTCGAGGGCCGGGAAGCGATCCAACGGTTCCTTCAGAAGCGCGTCGGCACCGCGGAACGACAGGTCTTGTTGAGCACGGGCGGCCGGACGCTTTCCACCTTCCTCGAGGGAGGAGTCGACCGGGCCTTGCGCGAGGCGGGTGACCGAGGCGTGAAGGTGAGGGTGCTCACGGAGGTGTACCCGCCGAACCTCGGCACGGCCAAACATTTCGCCGGGTTCTCCGAGCTGCGCCATTCGGCGAGCCCGGTCGTCAACCGGTCGGTCGTCATCGACCGGCTCGGCGCGCTCGTCTACGTTTCGGGAGAGGACGAGTTCGGGCCGACCACCGACGAACAGGTCGCACTCTGGTCCTCGGCGCCGATGTTCGTTCACCTCGCCCGCGACAACTATCGCCGCATGTGGGCTCCGGCGACCCGCGCCGAAGCGCGGTTCGTGGAGCTCGAGAATCCGCTCGCCGCCGTCCTTCCGGTCGTCTCCGGCAAAGAGGCCGTCCCGTTCCAGCGGCTGAAGGAGATCGCGAAGCTCGGCATGCGCGCGTCCGGTGTGAAGGAGTTCCAGCTGCACCTCCCCGAGCTCATCGAGACCATCGCCCGCCAGTTGGGACGCGAGATCGCCGAACAGGTCGACGGTCAGACCCCGGCGACGGTCGCGTCGTCCTTGTCCGAGTACTACGAGACCCACACGCTGGGCCACCTCTCGATGGTAAAGTCTCAGCCGCTCACGCTCCAGGTGACGGCCTGCTTCGCTTGCACGCCTCATTCCCCCGAGATCGGGCGAATGATGTGTCCCCAGCTGCTGCGATCCGTCCTCGAATCTCGACTCGGTCACCGCTGGGAGGTCACGAAGCCCGACCCGACCAAGCACGCCACGCGAGGCTGCCTCTTCACCGCCACAGCGGCCTAGACGGCGGCGTGTATCTCCGTCGTCGACCACTCTCGAGAACCGTGCTATACTGCCGCACGGTGTAGCAAATGTAACTTACAACTCCGACAGAAGGTGACCCAGCTTATATATACGGGTCACCCCTACCCGAGCGTAGAAGCTATGAAGTCCACCACAGCGTCCTCGGTGAGCTCTCGGTCTCGATCGAACAGTACCCGGGCCTCCTCCCGTTCCTCTGTCTCTACCCCCGCGCTGGCGGTACCGGCCAAGCCGGCGGCGGATGTTTGCCCCAACTGCGGCTCCTCCCACCTCATTCGTGACGAGATTCGCGGCGAGATCGTGTGTGCGGACTGCGGCCTGGTCGTCGACCAGAGCGCGCTCGTCAGCGACCGCGGCCAGCGCGGGTCGAAGGAGGACACCGGTCGCGAGGCTCGCGGTTGGGGCCCCGTCATCTCCCCGCTCATGCCCGACAAGGGACTGTTCAGCGAGATCGGCGTGCCCACGCGCGACTTCCAAGGCAACTCCCTCTCGCGCAACACGTCGCTCAAGTTCTACCACCTGCGCAAGCTCAACCACCGCCTCCGCGCGGCGCGCACGCACCAGCGCAACCTGGTCGTCGCGCTCGGCGAGCTCAACCGCCTGGCCGGCGTGCTCGGCCTTTCGCGAGAGGTCAAGGAGTCGGCGACCTACATCTACCGCCGGGCGCTGGAGCACAAAGCGACCCGTGGCAAGAAGATCGTGGCCCTCGTCGCCGCGAGCGTCTACGCCGCCTGCCGCCAATGCCACGTCCCGCGCACGATGAAGGAGATCATCGCGCACTCCAAGGCCACGAAGATCGAGGTCGGGCGCGCGTACACGCTTCTTGGCCCGCGAACTCAAGCTGGGGCTGAAGCCGGTGGAGCCGCGCGACTACCTCGTCCGCTTCACGCAGGACCTGAACCTCTCGAAGGAGGTCCGCCAGAAGGTTCTCTCGCTCCTCGAGCAGGTGGAGCAGGTCTACTCCACGAGCGGCGTGCTCCCCAACGGGATCCTCGCGACGATCATCTACATCGCCTCGAACTTGATGGGCGAACCGCGCAGCCAGGACCGGATCGCAGCGGTCGCGAACGTCACGCCCGTGACGATCCGCAACCACTACAAGGAGCTCCTCGACCTCCTGGGCCTGCCGAAGAACCTCGCGAACCCCCAGGCCCGCGGCAACCTGCCGTCCGAGGCCCCGGGCGAGCTCGCGGCGGACGCCGCGGCGGCGGGACACTAGCGCCTCCCGGGGGCTCTTCCCCCTCGTCCGCTTCCTCTGCGCGGGCCGGAGGGCACTTCGGCCAGGCTTCCGGGCAACCGCACCAACCGAGGTGTAATCCCCCTTGCACAGAGCCCCTCCTTCGGGGCGGGGGGCAGGTATATCGACAGTCCCGCGTTGGTGGTGGATGTTGGCGACGGTGGGCTATGATGAGCGACCTGCGGTCGCGGCACGGCCATGGCCTCGCGTCGGGTGTCAGCCTCGCAGTAGCCGGGCTTCTTTGCCTTGGTTTCTCGGCGTCCTCTGAGCTGGTCGGAAGCGGCCTCGCGCTATCGGGGCCCCCGGGAGCGTTTGCGAACCGGGCCATGGCAGACCCCTTGGTGGTGACGCCGGCGTCGGTCCAACCCTCGGGCGAAGGACCCCATCCCGGCACCCTCGAGATCTGGGAAGCTTCGGGCGGGGGCCCTAGCGAGACGGACCCCAGCGTGTGTTACTACAGCGTGTGTCAGGAACCCATCGCGAACGTTTACGAAACACTGGTAGCGTACAACGGGACCCAGGACGGACCGACGCCGGCGAGCTACGTACCGCAGCTCGCGACGTGCGTCCCGGGATCTCTGGAGTGCGCGGCTCAGTTTGGCGGGAACGACCTGGTGTGGGACAACAACACCACGGGCGCGCCCCAGGTACTACACGTTCGAAATCGACTCGGGAGCCCACTTCTACGACCCGACGACGGGCGCCGGATGGGGCGTCTACCCCTCCGATGTGCTCTTCACGTTCGCGCGAACGATGGGCTTCGCAGACCTTCCGTATGAAGAGGCGACCAACGGGTGGATCAACACGCAGGACCTCCTGCCGCCCGGCACCTCCCACTGGGATGGCGGCATTCATTGGCCGCTCAACAACACCCCGCAGCACATCTTGGATGCGTTCCTGGTGAACAACTCGTACTACTGCCCGCAGTCGGCGGTCGTGACCACCAACGGGTGCATCACGTTCAACGTGGGTCCCTCGGGACTCGCGTGGCCGTACTTCTTGGAACTCGTGGCGGACAACCTCGGTGGAAGCATCGAGCCCTGCGGCATGTACACTTTTCTCGGCGGCAGCGTGCCCGGTTTCAACGGAACGTATGCGAACAGTTATGGCGACGGTCCCTGCTGGTTGCCCGGGAACTCGACGTCGACTCAGCAAGCGGGGTTCGTGAGCTACGTCTCCACCACGCCAGCAAAGGACTGGGACACCTTCGAGGAGGAGGCGTTGAACCTTCCGGCGGTCCAGCCCGGAGTTCAGTGGACTGATGTCGGCTCAGGCCCATACTACGCTGACAACCCGATCAACCCGGACGTGGGCTACACACTGCATGCCAATCCGGCTTACTATGCGCCGGTCGGATGCGCGGGCCAGCCCGGTTGCATGCCTCGGAAGAACAGTTACCCGGCCAACGTCGACGTAGTGTGGGAGGCCTCGGGGGACACGCAGGGCTTGAACGAGATGGCGGCCAACCAAGCCGATACCGCCGGTTTCTTCACGTCCGATGTCTCGGTCGTCCTCGGGGACAGCGCCAACTACGGGCTGATCTCAGGCATTCCAGCGCTGACGGTCTTCTTCGACCCGATCGTACTGAACTTCAGCTTGGCCGCTTACGCGCAGGTAGATTCCGACCCGATCAACATTCCCGGGACATTCTTTGAGAACGTGGCGGTGAGGAACTTCCTGGTGAATGCGTTCCCGTACACCAGTGTGGACCAGACATACAACACGGTGGACGGAATCCAGTTCGGGGAGGACTACGGTGGAGCCATCCCGCACGGCATGGGCGACTACTACCCGGCGAACGTGACGTGGCCGAACGGCAACCCCGTCAACAACTCCGGTACGCCCGGTAACGTCGGCTGGTGGTGGGCGCAGGCCAACAACGTCTCCAGCCCCGAGTATGATCCCCAACTCGCGAACTGCACGATCGCCATCCCCTGTACCTGGGACATGTTCGGGGTCTTCGGCGACGCGCCCCTCGACGGCATCTACGGTCTGTGGAACGCGGAGATCTTCAACCTGAGCGGAGGGCACCTGAAGCCCGGCATCAACGACGTCGGGCAGTGCCTTCTGGGCGGGTGCTGCATCATTAACTGCCCGCCCGGAAAGAACGCCGCGCCCATCTACTCGTTCGGCTGGGTAGCGGACTACCCTGACCCGTCGGACGTCATGGCGCCGATTGTACTACCCCGACAACTCGTACACCGCGCCCGATGCAGTCTCCGAGACCCTTCAGGCCGCTCCGAACAATGCATCGACCTGCCCGCGCGACTACGGTGCATGGTCGAACCTGACCTACTGGGCGAACCTCGGCCAGGTGCCAACGGATTGCCAGGGGGCGGCTTATGACACGATGGTCGCTTGGATGCAGGACGCGTCTCATCAGCCCAACATCACGTACCAGATTCTCGAGTACAACCTCATTGAGCACATCGCGAACGAACTCGCGCTCTACATGTATAACCCGCAGGAACTGATTGTGATCGACTACGCGAACTGGATTGAAGGGTCGACCATCAACAGGAATCCAACCCTCGGTGGCGGGGGGGTGCAACTTTGGTACGATTGGGGATACGCTTCGAACTACTACACCGCGACCTTCAACGAAGTGGGATTGCTCACAGGGTACTCCCTGGTCGGTGACAGTCTCCGGCGCCACCGAGAACGCTACCGCGCCCGATCCCATCTCATTTGGCCCGATGATCAACGGAACTTACCCCTTCTCGGTTACTTCGATTTCGACGTACCTTACGGCACCCGCAGCCGGCCAGGTCATTGTCGAAGGGGCCAACTTCGCGCAACTGGTGGTGTTCACGTGCTGGGGGTGCGGGCCGGTCTACCAGGTCGGATTTAATGAGACAGGACTCGCTTCCGGGACCCCCTGGTCGGTGGTCGTAACTGTCCCTTGGAACGACTCAGAGGTGAGCCTGGCCGGGAACACCCCGCTCCTCACCACCGTCTTACCAGCAGGACTGTACAACTACACGCTGGCCACAGTTCCTGGGTACCACAGTAACGCCTCCGGGCAGGTGGATGTCGCCGGCAATACCTCCGTCAAGATTGCATTCGTTCGGCCGGGGTTCGCCATCTACGCGGTTACCTTCACGGAGGCAGGGCTCGCCTTCGGGTCGGCGTGGAGCATCACGATCAACGGAACCTTCGATAAGAGCAGCTCTTCTAGCGTCGTGGTAGCCTTGGGGAACGGCACGTACTCCTGGGGAATCACGGCCGAACCCGCTGGCTACGTCGCCTCCCCAAATGGCGGGGTGATCTCCGTCGAGGGGGCGCCCGCTTCCGTCTCGATCATCTTCACGACCCATCAGGGCGTAACACCAGTCGTCCAGGGCTCGCCTGTAACCCCCTTGGTAGGTTGGGCGATCTTCGGCGGGATGGTCGGGGCGGCCGTGATTGCACTAGGTGCGGGTCTCGCGTGGGGCCGTCGAACCCGGTCCCGACCTCGTTTACTTTGGGGTGATCCGCCATCATCCATTGGTGCTGCTGCGATCGAACCTCCGGTAGTGAGGCCTTCCGCCGACACTCCTTCCGTGGCTGCAGAGCCGTTAGAACCGGGGTGGGTCCTGCGGCCCGGGCCATCGAAGCCCCAGTCAAAGATTCGGAAATGATGGCCCGGACCGAGTCGTCCCCGTTCAAGCCAAAAGGACTTAGGGATGCGACGGGCTCGGCCGGCGTGGCCACCTCCGCGGCGTTGAGCTTCTCCTCCTACCACACCTATCAGGAGTGTCCGCTCCGATGGAAGTTCCTCTACGTCGACCGACTACCGGAGACACCGAGAGGGTACTTCACCTTCGGGCGGGTCGTCCATTCTGTCCTCGAGGAGATCGTCCGGCCGCTGGTCGTACCGACCGCGCGGAGGGTGAAGGAGGGGGACGCCCAGCGAACCCTCGACGAGTGGCACCCCGGAGGGGCCACTCGCCCCCCCGAGCTCACCATGACGCGGGAGGAAATGCTGGCCGCGTACGACCGTGCCTGGTCGGGAGAAGGCTACACCTCTGCCGACGAAGAGGCACGGTACCGGACGCTGGGACGTGACCTCCTCCTTCGGGTACTATGCCCGCTTGGTGCGATGAGAGACCCCACCCGGTTTCGGTCGAGGAGCACCTCGAGGCCCGGTGGGACGGCATTCCCATTCACGGCTACATCGACCGCATCGACCGATCCCCGGAAGGGGGACTCGAGATCGTGGACTACAAGACGTCGCGCGAGCTTTCTGGAGAGGATGCCCGCCAGTCCGACCAGCTCTCGATCTACCAAATCCTAGTCGAGAGCAACTACACCGAGCCCGTCGCCGGATTGACCCTGTACCACCTCCGATCGCTGACGGCCCACCGGGTCCCACCCCGTCCGCGCACGGCGCTCCTCGCCCTCCACGACCGTCTCGGGACGGTGCAGGACGGGATTCGCGCTGAGGCGTTCGAACCGACCCCGGGCCGGCAGTGCTCCCGATGCGATTTCCAGTCCCGTTGTCCGGAATTCCGACCGGTGCCTCCCTCCGATGACCAGCGTCTCCGCGAACTTGTCGACCGGTTCGAAACGCTTCGACAGGACGAACGTCGGCTCGAAGAGGAGCTCCGGCGAACCGCGGAAGAGCTCCATCGGGCGGCCGAAGGGTTCGGGGTGCATCGCATTCCGGGCACCCGATCGGTAGCGATCCGCCGGCGCGAGGAGAAATGGCAGTACGCGCTCGAGGGCCTCCGCTCTCAGGTGAAGGAGGCCGGACTCGACGAGCGGGTCGGCAAAGGGACCCCGGACGAGATTCGCGCCTTGCTACGCGATCCGAGCATTGACCCTGAGCTCCGCCGGCGGATGGCCGAGGCTGGGTACTCGCCGGATCAAGTGGTACTGGGAGCTCGACGAAGGGAACAGCGGGACGTGAGGGTCAGCTCGGTGGCGTGTCAAGCAAACGATATCTCAGCCCACCCGGTAGGCCCCCGTATGGGGATTCCCCTCGCTTCAACCGAGCGCCTTGCGCCCCTGGAGGGACGCTCGCCCACGATCACGACCCTCTGCTCCCACTCCTCTCTGCAGATATTTCACGGAGCAAGGAAAGAGGGGTTCCGGACGATCGGCCTCGCGGCCGGCGCGCCCCCTCGTTTCTACGATGCGTTCCCGCTCGCCCGCCCGGACCGCTTCGTGACGGTCGCAAAGATGGCCGACCTATCCTCGATGGCCGACCACCTCCGTTCCGAGGGAGCGGTGATCATTCCGCACGGTTCGTTCGTCGAGTACATGGGCGCCGACGCGTTCAGCGCATGGGACGTCCCGGTCTACGGGAACCGGAAGGTCATCGAGTGGGAGGCCGACCGGGAGAAATCCCGCGAGTGGCTCGAGTCCGCCGGGGCGACCATGCCCCAGCGGTACGACGACGCGTCCGAGGTCGACGGGCCGGTGATCGTGAAGTACTACGGCGCGAAGGGCGGCAAGGGATTCTTCCTCGCCAAGAACCGGGAGGCGCTCGCCGACTTCCGTCCCGACGGGCCCCTACGTGATCCAGGAGTACGTTCTCGGGACCCGCTATTACATGCATTTCTTCTATTCGCCGCTCTCCGACCGCGGGTATCGCGGTCGGGCACGGTTCGCTCGAACTCCTCGGCATGGACCGGCGGGACGAGGCGAACATCGACGAGCTCTACAAGCTCGGGGCGCAAGAGGAATTGCTACGGGCCGGGATCCGGCCGACCTTCGTCGTGACCGGCAATGTGCCGGTCGTCCTGCGAGAGTCCCTGCTGCCTCGGGCGTTCGACGTCGCGGCGCAGATCGTCGAGCGGTCGATCGACCTGTTCGGCGGCATGGTCGGGCCGTTCTGCATTGAGGGGATCATGACGGAGGAGCTCGAGTTCAAGGTCTTCGAGATCTCGACGCGGATCGTCGCCGGGACCAACCTGTTCATCTCGGGGAGCCCGTACTCGGACTTCATCGAGCCGGGCCTCTCGACCGGTCGGCGGATCGCCCAGGAGATCCGGCGGGCGCGGGAGCTGGGCCGCCTCTCGGAGATCCTGAGTTGAGCTCCGCCCCCCGTGCGCTAGCTTTTCGCTCGGAGGACCGGAACGCATGGATTTCGCGGTCGAGGTGGAACACCTCCGGAAGGTCTACCCGAAGAGTCGGGGCCAGAAGGCCGCGCTCGAAGACCTGTCGTTCAAGATCCCGACCGGACGGGTCTATGGTCTCATCGGACGGAACGGCGCGGGAAAGACGACGTTCGTCCGGATTGCCGCGACGCAGCTCGGCCTCACGTCCGGTTCTCTCTCGGTCCTCGGAATGGATGTCGCGACCCGCCCCCGGGAGGTGCGGGCCCGGATCGCATGCGTTCCCCAGGAGTCGCGCCCGCTCTACTTCCTGAACACCGAGGAAGTGGTCTACCTCTACCTCAAGATGCGGGGGATGGACCCGGTCGAGGCCCGGCGCACGGACCCGCGACGCGCTCGAGGAACTCTCCCTCACCGAGTATCGGAAGCGACTGGTCTCCCGGCTCTCGGGGGGGCTGCGCCGACGGGCGCTCTGTGCGATGGTCCTGGCCTCGGACGCCGAGGTGCTCTTCCTCGACGAGCCCACCACGGGGCTGGATCCTCTCGCCCGTCGCGAGGTGTGGAAGGCGGTCCGCCGGACGATCCGGGAGCACCGGACCATCGTCCTCACGACGCACTACCTCGATGAGGCAGAAGCGCTCTCCACTCGCCTCGCGCTCATCGAACAGGGCCAGCTCCACCTCGAAGGGTCTCCGGAGAGACCTCCGGGACCGCGTCCGCTACCCCTACCGGGTCACGGTCCAGGGCCCCTTCACGCGCGAGGAGCTCGAGCCGTACGGCGAGGTCAGCGCAGATCGAGGGCGGGTTCCTCGTGTTCGCGCGGGAGAAGGCCGCCCGGGAGCTCGCCCGCAAGGGCCTCGAGCGGGGCCTCGCGTCTCGCTCGGACCCGTGAGCCTCGAGGACATCTTCCTGCAGATGGTCGGAAGTCCGATCGACGAGGACGCGCCCGCTCGAGGAAGAGGAGGAGGTGATGGCATGAGCGCCCGCCACCGCCTCCGTTCCCTGCTGACGCTCGTCCTACATGAACGGGATCGTCCCGATGCGCACCCAGCCGCTCTATCCTGCTGGGCGTGATCGCCTCGCCGCTCTCCTTCCTCTTCTTCATCTTCGTCGTCTCGAAGGGCGCGCTCCTCGCGTACGGGGTCGCGGGAGGGATGGTCCTCACGATGGTCTCGGTCGGGCACCGGCCTGCAGTCGGACATGTCCCACTACCGGCACGACCTCAAGCTCCAGGATATCGTCGTCGCCTCGCCGGTGGAGGCGCCGATCTACGTCGCCGGGATGGCTCTCTCCGAGCTCGTCTACTCCATCCCGGGGCTCGCGGTCTTCGTCGGATTCCTCGTGGACGGGCTGGGAACCCCCGTCACGCATTCTGCCGTCCTCGACGGGAGTGCTCCTCCTCGTCTGGGCGTTCGCCTCGCGCGCTCGGATTCACGCTCGCGACGTACTTCGCGGACGTCCGGGAGACGTTCATCTTCAGTCGACCCTCATCTCGCTCGCCCTGACGGTGCTGCCGCCGGTCTACTATCCTCTCAGCTATTTGCCGAGCTGGGCGCAGACCGCGGCGAAGTTCTCTCCGACCACCTACGCTGCCCAGCTCGTCCAGGGGTCGGTCGGCCTCGTGCCCATCTCCTGGCAGACCGCCGGACTCGACTGGGGTGTGCTCGGGGGGTTCACCGTCGCGCTCTTCGTGATCGCGGGGCTGAAGGCCCGCTGGCAAGAGCCCTGAACGGTATAACCGGGGGCCGACGAAGGCGCGCCGGCTCGGCCGTCGCGCGAGGCCTTATGTACCGGCCTTCTCGTGGAGCCGCCCGATGCTTTCGTTCGCGGACATTCGCAGTTTCGAGAGCTCGGACGAACGGTTCTCGCACTGCCTATTCTGCGGGCGGACCATCGCGGTCCTTCCCGAGGACCGGCGGGGCGGCAGCTGCTTCGACTGCCTCGCGCTCTCGGTCCCCCCGCCCTCCAACTGCCCCGACTGCCGGAGCCAGATCCCCGGCGAGGATCGGGCGCTCGGCTGCGGAGAGTGCGGCTGGTACCCGATTCAGGACTGAGCGGGACGGGCCGGGCCCGACGCGGCCGTCCTCGGGGCGCCGGCGGTGCCTGGCGCGTTAAGCTTATCGGGCGAATCCATTCCAAACCCTAGGGCGTGCCGAGGTGGCTCAGTCCGGTACGGCGCGAGTCTGGAAAGCTCGTGGCGGAATACGCCTCGGGAGTTCAAAGGTGAGGGACGGAGGAACCGTCCCCGCGGGAATTCTCCCCCTCGGCGCTGCCCTGTCCCTCGGGGGCGCCTGCGGCTCTCGGGAGACCCCGTGAGCGTGCCCGGACCGCCGGGCGACCCCAGCGCTCTTGCAGGTCGATTCCATCCTCGGCCATCTCCAGGGGCGCGACGCGCTCGCCGAGGTGTGCCGCTACCTCGTCCACGAGTTCGCCCACTACCCGTGGGTCGGCGTCTACCGACTGGACGGTGCGACCCTCGTGCTCGACGCCTTCAACGGACCCGAGGCCACGGAACACGTTCGGATCCCCCTCGACCGCGGGATCTGCGGACAGGCCGCGCGGGAGAACCGGACGGTCATCGTCGACGACGTGCAGGCGGCCCCGGAGTACCTCGCCTGTTTCCTGTCGACCCGCTCGGAGATCGTCGTCCCGATCCGAGACGGCTCGGCCGTGGTCGGCGAGATCGATATCGACGGAAACGCGGTCAGGGCCTTCGACGAGAGCGACCGACGGTTCCTCGAACGGGTCGCGACGAAGCTCGTCCCCGCGGTCCGGCAGAGCGGGGCCGCCCCGCCGCCCGCCTGAGATTCCGCCCGATCGTTCCGAGCGCGTCGGCGAGCGCGTGCTGACGGTCAAATCGGGTGAACCTCCCATGTCGTAGTGGGGGCCCGCCCCGCTCGAGGTCGGCGGCGATGTGGCCCAGCGCGCGGACGAGTTCGTCCACGATCGGCAGGTCGGCGTTCTGGCTCGTTCGGGAGAGCGGGTTGAGGTCGATCGAGACGACCCTCTTCCCCAGCGCCCGGAGGGCCTCGGTCCGGTCCCCATCCTCGAGAGGAACGACGCAGAGGTCGGCCTCGAGGATCCCCCGCCGGTCGACCTGGGCGCGGTCGGACGGGAGACCCGGGATTCGGGCGGTGGGACGAACGCCCAGAACGCGGGGGACTCCGGCGGTCCGCAACGCATCCGCGATCGCCCGGGCCCGCGCAGTTGTGCGGTGGAACAAGTTCACTTCCACCGAGAGCCCGGGGCACGCTCGTGCCACGCGCGCTACCTCGCGGGCCGCCAGGGCGGCGACGTTTCCGTTCACGCTCAGGACGGGCCGGTGGGCGCTGCGGAGCCAGTCGGCCGCGACTCGCTCCGCCGCGCGCGCGCTGGGGGTAGTGCGCTCGCCGAGCAAGTAGTCGAACGTTTCTCCTCGCCCGTGGGCGATCAGACCCTCGGGCGCCACCAGACCCACTCGGGTCATCTCGGCGAGATGGGCGCGGACGCGGAGACTCGCGAAGCGCGGATGCGAGCGAGAGAGGCGCATAGGTCGGGTTCAGGTCACGTGCCGTTGGACGCGGGGTCGTGCGCCGCCGGAGAGGCCCGCTTCGCTTCCATTGACCCGCGCTTCGAGGGCCGCGACCCGCTGCTCCAGCGGAGCGAGTCCCTCCTCGAGCACCTTCGTCAGCGAGAGCTTGAGGCTCTCCTCGAGCGCGAGGATGTCCCGCCCGAGGTCGATGATGCGGCGGGCGTTCTCGCTCAGGAGGAGGCGGTTCTGCGTCGCGACGCGGAACGTGTCGGAGAGGTCCTTCGTGAGCTGGGAGGAGCGCTGAGCGAACGACTCGACCGAGTCGCCGATCGGCTTCCACTTCGCGTCGAGGTTCGCGAGGAGGTCCTGGGACAGCTTCACGGAGATCCCCTCGACCCCGGTGGCGATCTCCCGTCCCACCCGTTCCGCCACCCCGGTCTCGATCTCCTGGAGCCGGGTCTTGACCTCGGTCCCGAGCGCGTCCCGCGCGGACTCGTCGCGCTGGATCCGGTCCTCGACCGACTGGATCCGGGCGGTGAGGTTGGAGTAGGCGCTCTGGATCAGGTTGTCGAAGTGGGAAGTGGTAGACTCCTGCGCCCGCAGCAGCAGATGGAGGATCCAGTGTTCGCGGCCCTTGGTCTCGGAGAGCGGTCCCTTGTCCAGCCGGTCCCGGACCTCGCGGTCCTCGAGGATCGATTGGAGGTCCTTGAGGATCTCCAAGCGCAGCGCGCTGGACGGCGTCCCCGCGCCCGCCGGTGCCCGCCCGGCCATGAGTTGCGATGGTCGCTCGGCTACTATAAGAGTTCGCGGCCAGGGCTATCCTACGACGGCTCACGGAACTCGGGACCGAGGAGTTCCCGGGCCACCACGAGCCGACGAATCTCGCTCGTTCCGGCTCCGATCTCGAGGAGCTTGGCATCCCGCGCCAGTCGTTCGAGCGGGAGGTCGCGCATGTAGCCGTAGCCGCCGTGGATCTGGATCGCGGCGAGGGCGTGGCGGGTCGACGCCTCGGAAGCGAACGTGAGCGCAGCCGCGCTGGCCCGGAGGCTCCGTCGGTCCCGCCCGACCGAGTCGAGCGCGGCGGTCACGAGCCATCGCGCGGCTTCGAGGTCGGCGTACATGTTGGCGAGCATGGCCTGGACCAGCTCGAACCGACCGATCTTCTGGCCGAACTGTTCGCGCGTCCGCGCGTACTCGAGGCTGCGGTCGAGGCACTCGGCGATGATCCCCACCGGGATCCCCCCGAGGACCGCGCGCTCGACGTTCAGCCCGCTCATCATGATCGCGACGCCCTCGTTCTCGGCGCCGACCAGCCGGTCGACCGGGACCTCGCAGTCCTGGAAGGCAAGTTCCCCCGTGGGGGAGCCACGCATCCCCATCTTGTCGAGTCGTTGGGCGACGGTGAACCCGGGTGTCTTGCTCGAGACGAGGAAGGCGCTGATCCCATGGGACCCCCGCTCGGGAGCGGTCTTGGCGTAGACCAACAGCCAGTCGGCGACGGGTCCGTTGGTGATGAACTGTTTGGAACCGTTAAGGACGAAATGGTCGCCCTGCCGCGCGGCCCGGGTGCGGAGTGCCACGGCGTCCGAACCGGCGTTCGGTTCCGTGAGGGCGAGGGCCCCTATCGCCTCCCCGGACACGATCGCGGGCAGGGCGGCCTCTCGCTGGGCGGGCGTGCCGTTCCGGGCGAGGTTGTCGGCGAACAGGTTCGAGTGGGCGCCCATGCTCAGGGCCAACGCGGGACTGACGCGGGCGAACTCCTCGAGCAGGAGCGACTGGGCGAGGTACGAGAGTCCGAGCCCGCCGTACTCGGTGGGGATCGTGATCCCGAGAAACCCCTGCTCGCCGAGCCGACGGAAGAGCTCCCGGGGGAAGTAGTCCTCCCGATCCATCCGCTCCGCGATGGGGGCGACCTCCTTGCGGGCGAACCGACGCGCCGCTTCCCGCAGCTCTCTCTCCTCCTCCGAGAGCGAGAGGTCCATCAGTCGGCCGACCCCCGTCGGGGCTTAATCCTTGTCGGGGACCGGCGAGGGTCGGGAGACTTCCGACCGGCGGCGACCAGGCCGATGTGCAATCGCCAGGACGGGAGCGTTCGCGGATGGTCGGAACGGAAGTGCGCCCCGCGACTCTCCGTGCGAGACGGAGCGCGGCACGGGCGATCAGGGACGCGGTGAGTGCGGCGTTGGCGAGCGGGCCGGGTGGGTCTTCCGGGGTCGCCGGTTCCACTTCGTGGGCGATCCGCAGGAAGGTGGCCACGGCCGAGCGCAGACCACGGGCGTCGCGCACGATGCCGAGGTCGTTCCAGAGGGTCGTTCGGACCTCCTCGAGCCCGGCTCGCGAACCCGGCCGCCTGGTGCCCGAGTCGAGGGGGAGTTCGACCCTCCGGGCCGGCCGGGGGGACCGCCGGCGGTCGGTTGGAGCAAGTGGCTGGTGACCCTCTCTCCGAACACCACGCCCTCGAGCAGCGAGTTGCTCGCCAATCGGTTCGCCCCGTGCACGCCGGTCGAAGCCACCTCTCCGCAGGCGTAGAGTCCGGGAACGGTGGTCCGACCCTCGACCGGTCGGTCGTGATCCCTCCGATCATGAAGTGGGCCATGGGCGCCACGGGCATCAGGTCCCGCGCGGGGTCAAGTCCGTAGGTGGCGAGAAACCGCGTGACGGTCGGGAAGCGAGCGTAGCAATACGCAACTGTGAGTCAAGGCGTCACAGAACA
>CAWJFK010000027.1:0-17913 GCA_963842165.1 uncultured Thermoplasmata archaeon
AATTGCAGAAAGTCACTATCGTTCTGAACCGACTCTCTTTTACCTCGATGCGCATTGGCAGCAGCATCTTCCATTGCGCGAGGAAGCCGAATTGGCGGTTGCCAATTTTTCCAAGGCCATCTTGATGATCGATGATTTCAATGTTCCTGACGATCCCGGGTATGGTTTTGATGATTACGGTCCTGGCAAAAGGCTCGACATAAACTATTTACGCGCTGCGAACCTGCCCAATCTTGTTCTCTATTTTCCATCGACGCCTTCCTACCGTGAAACCGGTTACCAGCGTCGGTGTGTTGTCGCGACGGCAAACCCAGAGCTTGCTGCCGTTCTAGACGAGATTGTTTTGATCCGTCAATGGATCGAAGAATCAAGCGGCGGCAGCCCGCTTTTCGCTTCAAGAGCGAGGCTGAATAGCCATGAATTTGGACTAAGGCGCCGCTTGTGTCGGAACAGTCCGGGTTGGCGCACGGCTCAGGAGCGACTTGTTATCAGGCTGGTGTCGCCGAAGGGCAGATTGATATGGCGAAGAGCACGGGAAAGGAAGAGCGAAAGCTTCGCGTGGTCGCCGACAATCGTAAGGCACGCTGCAACTGCTTCATCCACGAAGCCGCGCACGGGGCGATGCCCCACCTCGGCGAGAACGCGATCGGCAAGATGATGCGGATCCTCCGCGGCCTCGAGTCGTTCAAGGGCCGGATCGCGCATCCGGAGCTCGGCTCCGTCACGATGAATCTCGGGACGTTCCACGGCGGCAGCCGGCTGAACGTGGTGCCGAACAAGGCGACCAGCGAGGTCGACATCCGCTTCCCGCCCCCGTACACGCCCGAACAGCTCTACCAGGAGGTCGAGGAGCACCTGCGCCGCATCAAGACCCCGTTCACCCTGCGGCGGATTCTCACCATGCCCGCCGTTCAGATCGACCCGAACTCGGACCATGTTCGCATCCTGCGCGAGGTCGCGCAGGCCGAGACGACGGTCCTCGTCCACGCCTCCGAGGCGGTCCACTACACGCAGGTGAACCCCGGCGTCGTGATCTTCGGCGCCGGCGAGGAGGAGCTGTCGCACCAGGCCAACGAGTACGTCAAGATCGAGGCCGTGGCGCGCGCGACCGAGGTATACAAGAAGTACGCCCAGCGGCTCGCCGCCGCCCGCACCCCGCGACGTAGCCACCCGCCGGGGCTCCGTCAACGGTCTTATCAAGGGCCCCTCCCGGTACCTCCCTCCGGTGAAGATCGCTCAGGTCTCGACGCGCTTCCCTCCCGGGCCGGGAGGCGTCGAGCGACACGTGGCCGAGGTGGCGGTCCGGCTCGGAGCCCGGGGCCATCGGGTGGACGTCTACACGAGCGACCTCTACCGCGAGTTCCCCTGGCAACGCCTCGGACCGGAGGTGCCTCGGGAGGAGCGCCGGCCGTTCGGCGCGGTTCACCGCCTCCGCGTCCGCTCCCTGCCGGGGCCGCTCCACTATCCGTTCTTCCGCGGGCTCGGGAAGGCGCTCGCCCGCGCCCGCCCGGAGGTGGTCCACGTGCACACCTACGGCACCGACCAGGTCGCCGAGGCCCGCCGGTACAAGGGCCGGACCGGGACCCCCTTCGTCCTCACCGCCCACTTCCACCCCATCTGGTCGATTGAGGGAGGGTGGATGCGGCACCGCCTGAGAGCGTTCTACGACCGACGTCTCGGCCGGCCCGATCGTACGCGCGGCCGCTCGCGTCATCGTCCAGACCCGCGAAGAGGAGCGGCTCCTGGGGACCTTGGGGCTCGCCGTGGCCCGCGTCGACGTCATCCCGCCGGGGTACGCTCCCCTGGCGACGGTCGCGCCACCGGGCACGTTCCGTGCCCAGTATCGGATCGCCCGGGCCGTACATCCTGTTCGTCGGCCGCCTGGCGTCGAACAAGGGGCTGCTTCCGCTGGTCGAGGCTTTCGCCGCCGTCGCGGGGGACCACCCGGAAGCGACGCTCGTGCTCGTGGGCGAGGACGGAGGGATGCGCGGCGCGGTCGAGGCCGCGAGCGCCCGAGCCGGCCTCGGCGCTCGGGTCCGGATCCTCGGGCACGTGCGGGACGACGCCGTGCTCGCCGATGCCTATCGGGATGCCCGCCTCACCGTACTTCCCAGCGAGTACGAGGCGTTCGGGCTCGTCCTCTTGGAATCCCTCGCGCAGGGAACGCCCGTGGTCGCTTCCCGGGTCGGCGGGATCCCGGAATTCGTCCCCGACGGGAAGGCCGGCCTCCTCGTTCCCCCGAACGACGCGGGCGAGCTCGCCCGATCGATCGGTCAATTGTGGACCGACGAGACCCTCGCCCGAACGATGGGTGCGTACGGGCGGAGCACGTCGTCCCGCAGTACACGTGGGACCGACTGGTCGACCGTCTGGAGACGCTGTACCAGGAGGTGGGGCGCCGGTGAAGATCGCCCAGGTGACGCTTCGATTCGACGCGCCGGGAGGAGTGGAAACGAACGTCCGCGAGGTCTCTCGTCGTCTCCACGCGGCGGGGGACGAGGTCGAGGTCTACGCGAGCGACCTGTATGACGAGGCGGGCTGGGACCGACGGAGCGGATACTCACCAGTCGTCGACGGGTTCCGGGTACATCGGTTTCCGGTCCGCAAGCGGCTGATCCCGGGGCTCACGATGCCGATGATGATCGGGCTCATGGACGCGCTCTCGGCGAGTGGGGCCGACGTCGTCCACGCCCATTCCCACCGATATGGCCACGTCCTGGAAGCCGCGGCGGTGGCGGAGCGGAGGAACATCCCGCTAGTCGTCTCCACTCACTACCATCCGGCGAACCATCGGGCTCCCGCGTGGAAGCGGGGGATGCTTCGGCTGCAGGACGTGGGGTTCGGGGCGACGGCCTACCGGGTCGCCCGAGCCCTGGTGGTCGAGACCGAGCGCGAGGCGGGCCTGGTTCGCGAGTTCGCCCCGGCCGATCGCATCCGGGTGATCCCGCCGGGGATCGACGTCGCCGAGTGGTCCGCGGCCGTCCCCGACGCTCGACCGGCCGGTCTTCCGTCCGAGTACTTCCTCTTCTTCGGACGGGTCGCTCCCAACAAAGGGATCCCGTTCCTCGTCGAGGCGATTGCCCGCCTCCGTCCGTCCGAACGACTTCCGCTCGTGCTCATGGGGATGGATTGGGGAGCCCGGTCGATGATCGAACAGCGCGCGAGGGCCTTGGGGTTGGAGGGTTCGCTCCATTTCCTCGGGCACGTCGGCGCCCACGACGAGGTCCGGGCCGTGATACGGGGTGCTCGGGCCCTCGTCCTCCCTTCGGAGTGGGAAGCGTTCGGGCTCGTTCTTCTGATGGCGATGGCCGCAGGTACACCGGTCGTCGCGACCGCCGTGGGCGGTGTTCCCGAGGTGCTCGACCACGGCCGGGCGGGACTTCTCGTCCCGCACGCCGACCCCGACGCGCTCGCGGCCGCTCTCCGCCGGGTACGGACGAGCCGGGACCGACGCAGGAGCGGGTCCGGGCGGGTCGGGAGCGGGTTCAGCAGTTCGACTGGACGGTAGCGGTCGAGCGCCACCGGGCGCTCTATCGAGAGCTCACGGGCGGCTGAGCCGAAGGGCGGTCGAGCCGCCGGAGCTCGGCTCCGATGTGCGCCCGGTCGAGTCCGGCGGCTCCGGGATGCATTCGCGCGGCGGCCTCGAGCGCACGGCCCAGCAGACCCAAGATCATTGGGCGGCCCGCTGGTCGCCGTACTCGCGGACGATCTCGAGGCCCGCCCGCAGCTTCTCCCGCGACGTGGCGAAGGAGATACGCAGATGCGAAGCGCCGAGCGATCCGAAGGCGTCGCCCGGGGTCGTGATCACGCCGCGGCGCAGGAGGGCGTGGGCAGCGTCGGTCGCCGACTCCGACCAGGCGATCTTGGGGAACATGTAGAAGGCGCCGGCGGGAGGGACCACGGAGACGCCGGGGATCGCGCGAAGCAACCGCTCCACGAGGGTTCGACGCGCCCGGAACTCACGGACCATCGCACGGGTCGCACTGTCGCCCAGCAGTCGAACCCGGCGAGGATCGCGACCTGGGCGGGCGTCGGGGGGCAGGCCATGATGTGGTAGTGGATCTTGTTGAGCTCGATCGCGAGCGGCTTCGACGCGACCAAGAATCCGAGTCGCCAGCCGGTGACCGCGAACCGCTTGGAGAACGAGTTCACGATGATCGTCCGGTCGCCCCGCCCCCAGAACGAGGCGAACTTCCCGTCGTACACGATGTCCTCGTACACCTCGTCGGAGACGATCGTCAGGTGGTGCCGGTCGGCGAACGTCACGATCTTATCCACCGTGGCCTCCGGGAACATCGCTCCGGTGGGGTTGGACGGACTGTTCACGACGATCGCGCGCGTCTTGGGTGTGACCAGACGCTCGAGGGCGTCGAGGTCGGGCTGGAACTTTCGCTTCTCGATCAGGGGGTAGGGGACTGGGATCGCGCCCGCGAGCCGGGCGTGGGGGCCGTAAAGGACGAATCCGGGGTTCGGGACCAGGACCTCGTCGCCCCGGGTCGTACAACGTGAGAGCTACCGTCATGAGGGCCTCGGAGCCGCTGGCGGTCACGATCACGTTCTCCCGCACGGTCTTCGGGTCGCGGTCCGTGTACCGCTCGGCGATTCGCTCACGGAGCGCGGAGAGGCCCGCGCTCGGGCCGTAGTGGTTCCCCCCGTTCTGCACCGCACGGCAGAGCGAGGCGATGACCTCGGGCGGGGGGTCGAAGTCCGGCTCACCGAGACCCAGGTTGATGGAATTTGGCGGGGCGGATTCGAACATCCGGCGGATCCCGGAAGATCTCGACCCGCCGAGTCCGCTCGGCGACCATTCTCGCGCCGACGTTGGACCCCCTCTTTATCGTTGCCTCTCCGTGCTAGTCCGCGTCGCCGACCGCGCAGCGAGCGGCGCCCCTCGAACCGGCAAACGTTTAGGGCCGACTCCCACCTGTCGCGCGGGGGGGAGCAGCTTGGCTCGGATCCTGGTCTGCGCGGCGTGGCCCTACGCCAACGGCCCCTTCCATTTCGGTCATCTCGCCGGCGCGTACTTACCGGCCGACATCTTCGCCCGCTTCCACCGACTGCGGGGCGACGAGGTCCTCATGGTCTCCGGGTCCGACATGCACGGAACCCCGATCCTCGTCACGGCGGAGAAGGAGGGGAAGACCCCCGCGGAAGTCTCCGAGCGCTATCACGAGGTCAACCGGAACGCATTCGAACACCTCGGGTTCACCTTCGACTGCTACACGACGACTCGGACGGTCGTCCACGAGAAGACCGTCCAGGAGGTCTTCCTCACCCTGCTGGAGCACGGACTCGTCGCCCGCCGGACCGACGAGGGCCCCTTCTGTCCGCAGCACCGCCGCTTCCTGCCCGACCGATACCTCGTCGGGACGTGCCCGAACTGCAACTTCGAGAGCGCCCGGGGGGACGAGTGCGACCGGTGCGGGCGTCCGCTCGAGGCACGGCAGCTCGGGAATCCACGGTGCACCCTGTGCAACACGCCCGCCGAGTTCCGCCCGAGCGAGCACTTCTTCCTCCTGCTCGACAAGCTACAGCCGCGGCTGGCGGAGTACATCGAACGACAGACCCACTGGCGTCAAGGGACCCGTCGTGTCGCCGAGAATTTCCTCACCGAAGGACTCCGTCCGACGCCGATCACGCGCGACCTCGACTGGGGGGTGCCGATCCCCCTCGAAGGGTACGATTCGAAGCGCTTCTACGTCTGGTTCGACGCCCTGGTCGGATACCTCTCCGCCTCGAAGGAGTGGGCGATCCGGGCCGGCCGGCCCGAGGCCTGGCGCCGGGTACTGGGCCGAGGGCGAGGCCGTGCGGCAGTACTACTTCATCGGGAAGGACAACAAGTTCCACCACACGATCCTCTGGCCGGGGGTCGTCCTCGGCCTCGGCGGGCTCGCGCTGCCGTATGACGTGCCGGCCAACGAGTGGCTCCTGATCGGAGGAAGGAAGGCGTCGAAGTCGCGAGCGACCGACGCCGACGCGTTCATCCCCTCCCTGCTCGAGCACTACTCACCCGACCTCATCCGGTTCTACGGGACCCTCCTGGCTCCCCAGAACCACGACACCGAGCTCGACTGGAATGAGCTCCACCAGGTGCGGGACGAGGTGTTGGCGAACCAGTACGGCAACCTCGTCCAGCGCACGCTCGTCCTAACGAGGGACCGGTATGCCGGGGCGGTGCCGGTGCCACCCGAGGGATGGACCCCGGACGCCGCAACGGGGGTCGGCCTGCGTCTGCGGGAGGCTCACGCACAGATCACCTCCGAATTCGAGGCCGTGCATCTCAAGGAAGCACTCGACCGGACCCTCGAGGAAGTGCGCGAGGCGAACCGCCGGTTCCATGAGGCTCGACCCTGGCAGCTCGCGGACCCGGAGCGGGCGCGCGTGGTGTACGAGACGCTCTGGACGATCCGTGCGCTGGCGACCTGGCTCTCCCCGGTCCTCCCGTACTCGTCCGTCGCGACATTCCGGATGCTCGGGTTTCCCGAGGGTCCCTCGGCCGGTGACTGGGACCGGGCCCTCGACCCGGTTCCCCGCGGCCAAGCGCTCGGTAATGTTCGACCCCTCTTCCCCAAGCCGGCGAGCCCGGAACCGGCCTCCCCTCCGGCCCGCACCAGCGACCTCTCGGCCCCGCCGCTGGCGGTTCGGGCCGGGGTGATCGTTCGGGCGGAGGCCCATCCCTCGGCGGACCGGCTCCTGGTGCTCGAGGTCGATGCGGGCGAGGCCGCACCGCGCTCGATCGTCGCGGGGATACGAGCTCACTACGCCGCCGACACGCTGGTCGGACGCCGGATCGTCTTCCTGTCGAACCTGGCCCCTCGCACGATCCGCGGGGTTCCCTCTCAGGGGATGATCCTCGCCGCGGGGGCCGGCATTCGGCCGGTCCTCCTCGAGCCACCGGAGGACGTCCGGGCGGGCGACTTCATCGAGGGCCGCTCGTCCAGCGACCGGACGATCACGCACGAGGAGTTCAGCTCCTACAGTCTCGCCGTGGGCCGGGCGTCGGAGGGTCCGGCCGCGGGCAAATCGTCCGTCGAGTTTGACGGCAGTCGCTGCGAGATCCCGGGACGCTGGCCGGTAGGCTCCGACCTCGTGGTGGCCCGTCGCCCGCCCGACGCGCCGGACGGCCTCGTGCTCGCGTTCGGGCCGGGGCGAGCGGTGCGCCCCAGCGAGCCCGTCCCGCCGGGAGCGGTCGTCCGATGACGGAGGGGGTGCGGCTCGACCTCCACGTGCACTCCGTCTATTCGCCCGATTCTCGATTGTCGCTCGAAGAGCTCGTCGGTCGGCTCCCGTACACCGGGTTACGAGGGTTCGCTCTGACGGACCACAACTCCGTTCGGGGCAACGCCGCGCTCGCGGTTCTTCGCAAGGCCCACCCCACCTACGTCTTCCTTCCGGGAATCGAGGTCTCGACGCTCGAGGGCCATCTCCTAGCCTACGGCCTGTCGGAGGCTCCCCCAGTGCGCCGCCCGGTGACCGAGACGATCGAATGGGTCCGGGCGCATGGGGGCGAGCCGGTGCTGGCCCACCCGTTCCGATGGACCCACGGGGTGGGGGGCCGGATCGCGGAGACGGCGTCGGTTCGCGCGATCGAGGCCCGCAACGGCCACAACTCGGAGGTCGCGAACGCGAAAGCCGAGCTCGTCGGCGCGCGGCGGGGGCTGGGGATGACGGGCGGGAGCGATGTCCACGCCCTCTCCGAGCTCGGCCGTGCGTTCACCTATTTTCCGGAAGGGGCGGTCTCGCCGGACGACCTGCTCGAGGCGCTACGACGAGGACGGACCCAGGCGGGCGGACGGTCGCTGCCGTTCGCGGGCCGGCTCCGGGTGCGCATCGCCACGGGGGCGAAGTTCCTGACGCGCGGCCTTCGTCCGATCTAGGTCGAGCATTTCGTCCCCGAGGGCTTTAAGGAAAGGGCTCTTGGCCCCGGCCGCGCCAAGGTGGCAGAATGGTTAATGCGACGGACTGCAGATCCGTTTCCTGGGGGTTCGATTCCCTCCCTTGGCTCTGATTTTCCGCGTGGGCTATCGATGTTCTGTCCTGCCTACCGTGGACGGCCTGGTCCGGGATGAGGAACACCGGTGCAGCGACCGTCGTCATCAGTTCTAGCTCGAGCACGAGGGTAGGCTTCCCGGTGGGACGGATTTCCGTCAGCTGGCAGAGAAGGAGGGCTACTTGCGCATCGAATGGACCGAAGGATGTTGCTTGGCAAAACGGCGAAAATAGGGTAGGTCCTCAGAGTAGGCATGCGCCCACATCTTCTTCCGGCCCCTTCTAAACTCAGCCGGGGTCATCCCAGACGGCGGTCCGTAGCCGAACACATCGACGACCGTTCTATTCCCTCTGGAGGTGTACAGAAATACCGTCGTGGACCCGGCGTACGGCCCAGTGAGGTCTTCCTGGATCCTCACCGCGGGGCGTATCGTAGTCATCCGACAGACCAACTTCTCCCATCGGTTTCCGGCCCGCCTTTCATAGCTGAGCAGGGTCGAAACCTCGGAGAGTGATTTCTCAGTGAAACTCCTCACGTCACCTGTGTGGGCCTTCGGATGGAAGACCTCGTCATTCATGAAGTCCCAGACAACCTCGAGCGGCGCATCGTAGACGGCTCCTCGGTCCTCGACAAATGCCACGTTCGGCGGACGCGCCTCGCGCCGGGACCGCTCCGAGTGGTTGGCGAGTGCCTTCAATCCGCCCACGTCCTCGGGGTCATAGCGACCCCCAGGAGATTCCACCTGTTTTACCTATTTCCGTCACCGGGACCCGTTTCGGCAACGCCAGGGAGCGCCGCTCAGCTGCTCGCGGTGGTGCAGCGTCGTGGTCCTGGAGGTTCGACTCTTGATGTGACGGAACTGGGTCCGCCACGACCGTTCGAGACCCGTCCCCTTGGCAAAGGTGGCGAGTCCCGGTTCGTCCGGCCCACGCCCCACGCATCGGTCTGGTCGGGATCAACAATGCGCGTAGCTAGGAGGCCCGGTGGAATCGAACTTTTCGTCGAATCCTAAAATGTTTGGGACTTGACCTCGAGGTAAATCGGATTTCGTCGGGTTCGAAGCCATGGCCTCAACTGAGGGCCAGGGAATCTCACTTTTCGTCAATGCCCTCCCTTCGCCTGAATTTCTGAGCGAAGGGCCATTATGCGTTCTTCCCACGAGTGGGCGTTTGAGTCGGGCAAGGTATACGGCGGCGAAACGACCCTTGGAAACGGGTCCCTTAGTGAGAGGCCCCAGACGGAGCGCGCTTCCCCGACGGTCCGCCGACTACGATCATCAAGATCGCGACCAGGATACCGAACCCCGCGAATCCCTCCATAGCGTACAGGGCGGAGTTGCTTTGCCCATCCAGCAAACAGGCGGTGCCGGCGATGGTCGCTCCGAGTGCCGCGAGGGCGGCCAGGCCGGCGAAGGCCCTCGGCAGCGCTCGATAGGATCGACCGACGAACGAAGTGGCATAACTTGCGACCCCGAGGGTGATGAGGGCCAGGCCAATGTGGCTCGCGAGCGTCACCGGTAAGAAGCTGCTCTCGAGGGCCAACGAGCCACCGACTGCAGAGGTCAGGAGAAACATTACGAGTACCAGCACCCCCCAGAACCGAAGGGAACGTCCTGTTGTCCCTACCATAGGTGCGGTGGTGATAGGCACCGAGGGTTCTGTCGCCATCGTCAGGGCGTGTGCTTCACTGTCCACTACTTGGGCCTTTCGGCACTCCCGATGATCCCGATCGACCGTCCTTCGGACCAGGCGGTCGCCCTCGGGGCCCAGCACGCTAAGGGCCGGGTGGTGTCGGACTTTTCCTGGGGGCCCTCCCTAGGCTTGAATTCTTTCCCGAACGGTAGTGGTTCCGTTGTGCCTCATGGTGATGGTCGAGTGCCACGGGCTTCAGAACATCGAGACGGCCCCGGGACAAGGTTCCCGTGCGTGCTCTGGAGGCTGCTCGGACATGAGTCGACCGACCGATTTCTGCTGACTAGTGGGACTGCGCCCGAACCGGAGCGGCGGGTCCGTCGACGGGTGGGTGGACCGATCGAACCGGTTTCCAACCCGTCCGGACCGTAAGTCGAAACGGTACCACCGTCAGAAAAATCGTTACCGTCGGCGGTTACTCTAAGAACCACCAGGGGACATGCTTCTCCCATGCGAGCGACCCCCAAACCCGAAACGAAACCGACGGGCTGGAATGTCATCCCCGACCCAGAGGGCCGTTTCTCTTCCGGGATTCCGGACTTCGATCGATTGTTGGGCGGGGGCTTCAAACGAGGGAGCTTAGCCCTCTTCGTGATGGATGAGACGGTGGGTCTCGAGGATCTCGACTTGCTTACGTTCCCGACCTATCTCAACGCGTTGTACCAGTCCCGGGGAATCGTGGCCGTGCTTCCGGCTCGCGACTCGCCGCACGATTTCCGCGCCCGACTGACTCGATTCGCGACCCGCCGACGTTTTGACAGTCGGGTCCGGGTCTTCGACTACGTTGGCGAGGATCAAGACCTATCGTACGTCGCGAGCATGAAGGACGGGGACGGCGATGTCCTGCGTCCCCGCAAGGACCCGAAGGCAAGGAAGAGGGCCCTCGCTAAGGCCGTAGCGGCCGAGAAGGCGGCCCAGGGCGGGCGCGGTCGGCCCTTCGTCGAGTCGGTCGCGTTCGAAGTATTCGAGACGCTTATTGGGAGTGAAAACGCGGTGAAACTGTACTTCCAGGGAATCAAGCGGACCCGTCAAATGGGAAACCTCGGGATCGGATTCTTGGGGCCGGGCCTCGGCTGCGCCCCGGCGGTCCGCCGAATGGTCGACACCGAGTTCAGCCTTCGACGGGACGACGTCGGGCTTATCGTCCGGGGAGTTCGGCCGTCGTTTCCGAGCTTCTTGGCGATGGAGAGTCCCGTTTCAGGCGGCCCGAACGTTGTGTTCGCACCGCGTCCGACGGACCGAGAGTTCGGATCTTGATGGCGAGCGCGACCGTCCGCAACCTACTCGAGGACCTTCTGTCTCGAATTGACGGCACTGCGACTGCGCTGATCTCTCGCGACGGCCGCGTGCTCGCGGCCTGCCTGCCGGAGGGGGTCCAGACCGAAACGCTCGGGGTCATGTGGGCGACGATCTTCGGGGCCGCCGCATCCGGGAATGAGGAGCTCCATCAAGTTCCGCCGGAGCGAATCATGATAGATGGGAATGACTCGAGGGCACTCCTCGTCCGAACGGTCGGGAACGTGCTGTTGGTCGCGGTAGTCCCTGGGTCTGCGAATCTCCCGGCGGTTCTAGACCAGATCCAGAGGTTTGCGAGCGTGCGAACGTCTGAGTAGAGGTTCGGGGCCGGCACGAGAGACGGGTCACGGGAGGTGATAGACTGAGAGTCCCGTGTCCCGGGACGGAGACCCCTCTCCCGGGCAGGCAGGAACTGGACTTTTCCTCATGACCCTCCCTTGGCTGGGGTTCCACTTCCCCTCTCGGGTTTCCAAAGCGGTGTCCCGTATCGCCCGGGACCGCGTCGGCGAGGTCGGTTGGGTCGAACGGATCGAGCTCGGTCACGGATGGGCCGGCCGGGTCCGAGTGCGACTCCGCCCGACCCGGGGGCGACCCGTGGCGGACCCTCGTGGGCGCTTGGGTCGAGGGGGAAAGAGGAGGGGAAGGCTGTCCGGGCTCGAGGGGCCGCAGCACGCGAGGCCGACCCCGTCCGGGTCCTCGACGAACAACAGTTGGGCCGGGCCATCGACGAATCCGACCTTCGGTTTGGCACCCGACTTGATCATCCTGCGAAGCCAGCGCCGGGGGTTCGAAACGTAGAAACCGAAATGGTCGAACTCGGTTCCGGTGCGATACGGTTCGTAGAAAGGTGTCCCCGGTGGATAGTAGTTCAACTCGACGCGGTGGTCGGACCCGGGAAAGACCAGATGGACCCACCGGCCTCCGTGGGAGAACCCACCCTTCTTGATCACCCGGAACCCTAGCGCTCGGTAGAATCGGACCGAGCGAGCGAGGTCGCGCACCCGAATGCCCGAGTACATGAAACGAACTTCGTCCGGCACGGCTCCGCGAAACGAAGCTCAGAATATACGCCTTAGTTTCCGACACCCGTTCGGGTGGGCGGACTCCGGCACCAGGTGGAAGGGCCTCCGGCGCCGATGCCATCGGGCCATGGCCCCCTACCTGGGCACTCGCTCGGGGCGGCGCGCCTCGCCTCGACCTTCTTTATATCCCGAGGTACGGATATGCGGCTCGGGGCAGGATCCCTCGAGCCGTGCGCGGCCCGAGAACACTCTCCGAGGTCGAAGTGCCTGCAGCACGGGGAAGACCATCCGGCCCCGGTAGGCGCCTTCGCCGGACGGAAGCGGACACCCGGGCCCGGCTTCGGGCGCTCCGGTCGTCGTCCGACCCTCCCTCCGCCGAACGGCTCTTCCTCGCGACCCTCCGGATCCGGATCCCCAAGCAGCTCTGGACCGGCCCGTTCTCTTCGTCTCACCCGAACGTCCGCCTCGAGATCCTGAACCGGGTCGAGGTCACTCCGGAACAGTCGGTCTCGGATTATTGGATCAGTGGTTCGCCGCCGGGGGTCTGGGCGACCGAGATCTCACGATTCACCGACGTGATCCACGTCGATAGCCTCGCCGAGGTCGGGGATGGCTCTCTCTACCGGATCACGTACAAGAATCCCCCGGTCGTCTACCTCTACCGACGGCTGCGCCTTCCCCTGCAGTTCCCGCTGCGCGTGCAGGCCGGGATCATCGCATGGGAGGTCGTCGCGCGCCGGAGCGAGTTCGAGCAGATCATCGAACACGCGCGCTCGGCCGACCCCCACTTCTCGATCGTCTCGATCCGCCGCCGGCCGTTGCGGAGCCACCTCCCGCTGCTCACCGACTCCCAGCACCAACTGCTCAACGACGCGATGGCGGCGGGGTACTTCGCGGTGCCCCGCGGGATTACGCTGACCGCGCTGGCTCGTAAGCTCAACCGGAGCAAGTCCGGAGTCTCCGAATCGATCGCGCTGATCGAAAAGAAGCTGTTCGAGACCGCCCTGCGCCCGGAGTCCGCCCTCGCCTAGCCAGCGAGTATCTCCTGCGCCCGGCCCGATCGCGCTCCCGACTCCATTCGGTGACGGGATCCGCCCCGGGGACCCGCTCGGGGCCGCGCGCGAGGACCGAACCCGTTCGGTCGACCGAAGGAGTTCGGCAACCGTTCATCCTCCGCTCCGACCTTTGTAGGGTTGGAGAAGCCCCCGACCATCGAGATGACGGACCTGCGTGCTGGCGATTCTACCCCGTATCGGGGAATTTCGATCCTCCTGTTCGGTTCGGGAGAGACGCCGATGGCGGTCTTCGCGGCGGCCCTGGCCCGCCAGGAGGTCGGTTCGTTCGGCTGGGCCGACTGCTCGGCCGCCCCCGAGGCACCCGAGCCCGGAGCGCGACGCGTCCTGGAACAGAACGCAGAAACCGGTCGAGAGTCCGGTGTCCGACCGGAGGATCTGCTTCCCCCGCACGACTGGCGGTCCGCCCCTCTCCGAGTGGTTGGTCAACGACTCCCTCCCGACCGACACGAGGATGCGGCTCGCTGCGTACCTTCGCCTCCCGTCCCTCCTCCAGCGGATGGTGTCCCGCGTGACGACCACCAACGCTCGAGCGGTTCTCCTCCTCACGAACGTCGACGCCCTCCCCGGTCCGGCGGTGGAGCGGGCCCTGGGTTCGGTTGAGGTCCATGAGACTCTCCACCGAGAGAGCGTCACCGTGGTGGTCACCTTCCGTGGCGAGCCGTCCGACCAGCTGAGCGCACCTTTCGACCGGATCTACCGGGTCGACGGCCGCCGGACCACGCGTGGCAGGACGCTCGCGTCACACTGATGCGCGGTGAGCCGGGGGATGGGTTCCCGGCGGGTGAGTCCCTGGGCCGGCGCCTTCCGGGTCTCGGACTGTTCGGGAGTCCGGCCGAAGGGCAACCTCCGATCCCGGGCCACCGGTCGAGGTAACGCTCCCTCCGTTCTCGTCGGCCGACGGGGCCGAAGAGGACCCGGGGGAATGCCCCGACATCAGACTCAAGACGCTCGTAACGTTCGGCCCTTCGTGAGGGCCCAAGAGTACGACCTGGACCTGGACGTCGAATACCCCGACGGCGGCTTTCGGGGCACGGTCAGTCTGACCGCCTCCGAGATGCGGGGCACGGTCGAGCTCGACTGCGAAGACCTCCAGGTGACCGGGGCCACGCTCGATGGGGACGACGGTGCCGTTCACGCTCGATACGTCCCGCCACAAGCTGACCCTGCGGCTGGGCGAGGCGGGCGGGCGTCGGCTTCGAATTCGATATGCCGTAGCCGCCTCGCACAAGACCCTCTCGGGACTCTACGTCTCGTCCTCGGGCGAGCGTCCCGTCCTCACGACAATGATGGAACCGATCTCGTGCCGCCGCCTCCTCCCGTGCCTCGACCGACCCGACCAGAAGGCGGTGTTCACGCTGCGCGTGACCACCGAACCCGACCCGATGGTGATCTCGAACATGGAGGCGGTCCGAACCGAGACGGTCGGAGACCGGAAGCGGTGGGTCTTTGCCCCGAGCCCCCCGATGGCGACCTACCTCCTCTACCTCGGGATCGGACCCTTCGAGACCGAAGAGCGGGTCGACCACGGAGTCCGCATCATCACCGCGACGCTCCCGGGAAAGGTCGCCCGAACCAGGACCCTGCTGTCGTGGGCCGGCCCGGTCGTCCGCGGCTTCGGCGAGGACCGACGGCCAGCCCTACCCACTGCCGAAGCTCCATCTCGTGGCCGTTCCGGACCTCTGGGCCGGCGCCATGGAGAACTGGGGGGCGATCGCCTTCCCGGAGATCGGGCTCCTGATGGACGATGCGACGAGCCCCGCGATCCGCCGCTGGGCGATGGAGACGCTCGCCCACGAGATCGCGCACCAGTGGTTCGGCAACCTCGTCACGATGGAGACGTTCAGTGACCTCTGGCTGAACGAGAGCTTCGCGACGTTCGTCGCGGCGAAGATGGAAGTTCGCCTCGGGATGCGCACCGACTGCGTGGAACGAGTTCCTCGTCCGCATCCGGCCGGCGACTTCGGGGATTCCCTCGAGAGCACGCATCCGATCCGGCTCGACATCGCGGACCCGAAGACGATCGCGGAGAGCACGGACGAGATCACGTACTTCAAGGGCGCGGCCGTGGTCCGCATGATCGATTCCTACCTCGGGGAAGAAGTGTTCCGGCGCGGGGTGGCGGTGTACCTCGCGCGGTTCCGGTACGGGAATGCCCGGGGCGAGGACCTGTGGGCGGCCCTGGCCGCCGAGTCGGGAGAGCCGGTCACGGACGTGCTGCAGGCGTGGGTGGAACGGGCCGGGTTCCCCATCGTGCGGGTCCGTGCGGGGCCTGGGAGGCTGCTCCTCGAGCAGTCGCGGTTCCAATTCTCGGATTCGCACCGCAAAGCGACGCCGTGGCCGATCCCCCTTACCTTGGTCGCGGACGGGCGCTCCCAGCGGGTGCTCTTCCAGTCCGAGACCCTCGAGGTCCCGTGCGACGACCCGAGTTCGGTCCGCGTGAACCCGGGGCGCTCGGCCTTCCTTCGGGTGCGGTACCGATGCGGGGCTCCGAGCGCACATCCTTCGGTCGCTGGGCTCGATGGACCCCGCGGATCGTTGGGCGGTGGTCAACGACACGTGGGCGTTCCTCCTCTCCGGGGATACGACCCTACCGGAGTACCTCGAGCTCGTCCACCTCGCCGAGCGATTCACGGACTATCCCAGCGTGGGGGAGACGGCGACCTCGCTCGAGTTCCTGCGCCCGTCCCGTAGGAGAGGCCCCCGGATTTCTTCCCGCGGCGAAGGCCTTCTACCGCGCCCAGCTCGACCGCCTTACGGAAGAGACGCGCGCGGGCGAGCCGGACACGGACGCCGTGGTCCGGGAGACCGTGATGCTGAACCTCGTGCGCTGGGACGAGGCCTACGCTGCGCAGCTGGCTCCCCGATTCTCCGAGATCGACCGACTACCGGCCGCGATGCGCACCGCGGTGGCTTATGCGTTCGCCCGAACCTCCGGAGCCGCGGCGTTGCCGGAGCTGTTGGCGAGAGCCCGCTCGGCCGCGGACGAGGACGGCGCCCAGACCGCGGCGGAAGCGCTGGGTGGATTGCCGAACGTGGAACTCCTCGCCCGGTCCCTGACCGCATCGCTCGAGCCCGGGATCCGAGCCTCCGTGGCCCACGAGATCGTCGTGAGCGTGGCGCACAATCCCATCGGGCGTTCGCTCACGTGGGAGTGGCTGAAGCAGAACCTGCGAGAGCTGGAGGACCGGACGCGCGGCAGCTGGGCGCTCTCCCGTCTCCTGGAACGAACGATCCATATCGTGGGGCTCGGCCGCCGCGAGGAGGTCGAAAAGGTACTTCGCGAAGGAATCGTTCCCAGAGGCGGCGAACGGGGTCCGGAAGTCCCTCGAGGTCTTGCGGATCACCGGTCGTCTCGCGGAGGAGGGGACGGTCCCACGGTCGGGCTAACGCCTATGTAGGCGCATCCCGTCCTCGGGTCCGCCGGGGGAGTTTCCCGCGCGGGGGGCCCATGTCCGAACTGGTCGTGGTGGGGGAGGGCGTATGGAAGACGTATGGGGCCGGCGAGATGGCCGTGAACGCCCTCCGGGGTCTCAGCGTCCAGATCAACCGCGGCGAGATGGTCGCGGTGATGGGACCGTCCGGGTGTGGCAAGACCACGTTCTTGAACCGCTGTTCCGGGCTGGACTCGGTCTCGCGATCGGCACCTCCCTCGGGATCGGGATCGTCTACGACCTCTCGATTGGCCCAACCGCGGCCGCGTCGGGGGTTTCCTTTTTCGCGGTGCCGGTCCTCAACATCGTGATCATCCGGGTCGCCGCCGACGCGCTCGCGATGCTCGCGATCGCCCTAGCGTCCCTCCGTGCGTCCAGGACCCCCCCGGCCGAGGCCGTGCGCGCCACCGAATCGGCGGGCGGCGCCGCTCGTACCACCTCAAATACCCCTGGCCCTCGTCTACCGTGGCCGGTTCCCCCGCCGGGGCCAGCGGCGCCGACATCCGGATCCGAGATATCCGACGGTCGGACCGCGGCAGCTTCTCCGAGGTGATCCTCGGCGAGCTACGCCGCGTTCGAGGCGATGCTCGGGCTCGGCAAGCGGGGCGCAGCAGAGTTTGCCGACCTGTTCCGCCCGGGGGTCTGGCTCGTGCTCCGCACGATGCGGTTGTTCGGGCGGGTATTTCCCCAAGGCCGACCGCTCATTGTCGGGCGGCGAAATCCTGTCCGCCTTCTTGGCGCAGTTCTACGACGACAAGCCGCCGCCGCGTTTGATCCTGATTTCGCAACCCTTCGCGGATCGCGAACTTTCGGCCGCGGCGCTGTGCGCCAAGAGCGGCCACAAAGTCGAAATCGCGGCGCCGCAGCGCGGCGAAAAAAGGGATTCGAACATCGAGCATCGCTGGCCAATGCCCGCGAGGCGCTGGGCCGCAAGCTTGCGGAAACGACGTCGCAGGAGAAACTGCTGCGCTCAGCTCGCCGAGACCTTCGCGCTGCCGCGCGTGCCGCGCCGGATTGAAGCTTTCGACAACAGCCAGTTCCAGGGCTCCAATGCGGTCGGCGCCATGATCGTCGCCGGGCCTGGAAGGCTTTCGCAAAAGCGCCTACCGCAAATTCAATATCCGCTCGGCCGATCTCACCCCCGGCGACGATTTCGCCATGATGCGCGAGGTCCTGACGCGGCGTTTCAAGCGGCTTCTGGCCGAGGCCGCGACGAGAGTGCCGCTACCGGGCAAGCCTCCGCAGGCCGACCTCCCGCTTTCGGGGGGAGGAAATGATGCGCAGTTGGAGGAACATGAAGACTTGCCGTGGCCGGACCTCGTTCTGATCGACGGCGGAGTGGGCCAGCTCACGGCCGCGCGCGAAGTGTTGGGCGCGCTCGGCGTCGACGTCCCGCTCATCGCCATC
>CAWJFK010000028.1:0-36399 GCA_963842165.1 uncultured Thermoplasmata archaeon
ATGCCGCTCGCCTCGAACGCGGGCTTGGTGAACGACTCTAGGGTCTGGTGGGAGTGCAGATCGACGGTGATGACCGCGTCGGCGCCGATCTCCACGTGCCGCGCCATCGTCCGCGCGCTGACGGGCTCTCCGGGGAAGAACGAACGGTCCTGGCGCGCGTACCGAAGTAGGGGATCACCACGAAGACCCGCTGGGCGCCGGCCTCGCGGACCGCATCCTCGAGGAGGAGCAGCTCCATCAGGTTCTCGTCGCTGCGTGTCGACTGGACGACGATCGCGTCCTCCCCTTCCATCCGGCCGCCGACCCGGACGTACATCTCGCCGTCGGGGAATCGCTTCATGAACGGGAAGGCGAACGGGACGTTGCCGAGCTCGCGGGAGATCCGCTCCGCCAGCGCCGTCGACGCCGAACCTCCCACGACGTGCACCGGAGGACCCACCCAACGCTCCTGAGAGGGAATGGAGGAAAAGGATTGTCCCCCGGCCGAGCGCCGCGTCAGCCGGAGGCGCTCGGGGGCGGGGGCTCTTCCCGTGCCGGGGTCGGCCCGAGCTCGGAGAGCGGCCGCGGGCCGGCCGGCGGAAGTACAGACGAGGGCCGCAAGCAGGACGAGGCCGGCCGAGACCAGGAACGCCACGTGCAGGCCATCCAGGAAGAGGCTCTCGAGCTGGGGGGCGGTGAGGCCCAGCGAGGCGAGGCTCGCGCGTGAACGCACCTCCGAAGAGGAGCGGCGCGATGCTCCCGGGCAGCCGGCTGGTGAGCAGCGACGAGGGCGAGGACGTAGCTCATCGCCACGGCGCTGTTGCGGAAGGTCATCATCGTGCCCGAGGCGACCCCGTACCGCTCCCGGGGAACCGCGCCCATCGTCGCCGCGGTGTTCGCGGGGAAGAAGAGCCCCGCCCCGACCCCGAGGAGACCCTCGAAGCCGGCGACGAGCCACAGCGGCGTGCCCGCGTCGATCGTCGACATCAGGAAGATGGCCAGCCCTTGGACGAGTAGGCCCGAGGTCGCGACGACCCTGGGTCCGTACCGGTCGGAGAGGCGGCCACCGATCGGCGCGAGGACCATCAAGCTGACGAAGAGCGGGACGAGCAGGGAGGAGGCGGTGAGGACCGAGATCCCGCGGATCCCCTGGAAGTAGACCATCAGGAGGAAGTTCGTGGCGAAGAGGGCGACCCCCTGGAGGACGGACGTGAGCAGCGAGAGGCTGAACATCGGCTCGCGAAAGAGCCCGAGCGGCAGGATCGGGTCGCGGCTCCCGTACCGCTCCCAGACGTAGAACCCGGCGAGGAGGCGGGAGCCGGCGAGGACCGGGCCGACGGTGCCGAGCGCTGGTCCAGCCGTTCAGGATCCCCTCGGTGATGCCGTAGCAGGATCGTCACGAGGCCCGACGTGAAGAGGATCGCGGCGGGGAAGTCGAACGTGTCCTTCGGGTTCGGCGTGACCGACTCCCGCAGCACCCAGGCGCCCGACCAGCGTGGCGACGACCCCGATCGGGAGGTTGATCCAGAAGATCCAGCGCCAGGAGGTGAGCGTGAGGATGGTGCCGCCGACGAAGATCCCGCGACGGAACCCGACCCCCAGACGATCGAGAGCATGCCGAACGCCCGCCCCGCTGCCACGCTGGGAACGCGTCGGAGACGATCGCGAAGGAGTTGGCGACCAGCATCGCGCCCCCGACGCCCTGCAGCGCGCGGAAGCCGATCAGCTCGAGGCCGTTACCGGCGAAGCCGCACAGCCCGCTCCCGACGGTGAAGACGACGAAGCCGGCAAGGTACAGCCGCCGTCGCCCCTTCATGTCCGCGAGCCGCCCGAGCGAGAGGACGAGGGCGGTGCCCATCACGAGGTAGATCAGGAGCACCCAGACCATGTCGACCAGGCTCGCGTTGAGGTCCCGGGCGACCGAGGGGAAGCCGATGATCAGGACCGTCGAATCGATGGAGCCCATCAGGCTCCCGAGGCTGACGATGGCGAGCGCCTTCCACTTGTAGTCCATCGGCGGGACCTACCGGATACCTTCCCCGCGGGGGATTAAGCGTATTCGCGCGAACTGGCACTCGGGAAAGCGGTTTCGCTACAGCGAATCGTCGTCGTCCGCCTCGTCCAGCTTCGGGTGGTGGCCCGCCTTCGGAGCCTCGGCGGGCTTCTTCCCGGTCGGGCCGATGCACGATCGGCTTCGGGTCGGCCGCTCCCGGCCTTGGAGAGCTTGTGGGGGTCGATGTGCACGTGCTTCGTCTTCTTCGAGGGGGCCGAACGCGCCGGGGGTTCGGAGCCTCCATCGCCCTCTTCGTCCGTCCTCCTCGCCGCGCCGCTTCGGGGAGGAGGTCGGGTGAGCCGGTTCCAGAACGCCTCGGGGAGGTCGGGAGGTGGCGCCTCGCCCCGTCGCCGGCGCTCGCGGCGGTCCTCATAGCGCCGGATCGCAAGGTGGATTCCCCAGGCGATGAGCACGAGGCTCGCGAAGCTCAGCCCCATGAACGTCCACGACTGGGACGGCACCTCCGAGGTTGTCCCCTGGAGGAGGAGCTTGAGCGACCCGTACCACGGGATCATCCCTCGCGCCACGCCGAGGATCCAGGCGGGCTCGACGAGCTCGGAGAGGCCGACGGCCTGGTCCGGGTTGCCGGTCACCGGGCTACCGGGCTGGTAGTTGTTGTCACCCATCGTCAGGTAGCCCGAGTGGGCCCCCGAGCAGGCCGGAGGTGAGCGGGATCGTCACCGTCGCGGATTGCCAACCGATGTGGTACAGGTCCAGCGTCCCGTCGATGTCCTGCGGTGGCGCAGGTGGTGCCCGCCGTGCCGTCAGCGTGACGCGGTAGTTCAGCTCGGCGCTTACCGAACAGGCCAGCCCGTTCAGTTGCGGCGCCGAGTAGAATCCCGTGCTGGCGTTGAAGTCGAGGTAGATGATCGCCCGATGGATGATCGGCGTGAACGCCGTGTTGCCATTCGGATGGTAGAGCAGGACGTCCCGATATTCGCCGTACGTGGTGTAGCCGGTCTGCGCCCGACCTCGTACGTCACGATGTCGCTGGTCGGGATGTTCTGGGCGAGGATCAGGTCCCCGGTGTTGATCAGCCCGAGGTGGTCGTCGGGGCCGTGCTGCATGCTGTCCGACTCCACGACGTAGATCGGGGGCCAGTTCTGGGTGTACGCGAACAGCGAGGCGAGCAGCAGCACCAGGATGCAGACGGCGATGACCGGCTCGAACCACAGGGAGTCGCGGGCCCGGAAGTAGACCGACCTCTTCGGTGTCGGGGAGTCTTCCTCGGGCTCCTCTTCCTCCGGTTCGTGCCGGTGCGGGTGGCCCATCGTCGGACCGGCACCTCGCCGGTCGATCCCGCGCGAGGCAGCGCGCCGACGGCGGCGAGGGCTCGGTGCCTCCTCTCCGTCGGGTCCGTCCTCGTCCTCGGAGGCGTGGACCGGAACCGCCGCATCGCGCGCCCAGTCGGAGGCAGCGGACTTAACCCTGCGCCTCGAACTGCACCCGGGAGAAGCTCGCCCCGCCGACCCAGAACCGGATGAGCCCCATCGCCACCACGACGAACGGGATCGAGGGTCAGGTCGCCGCCCGGCCAGTTGACGTTGAGCGCGCTGCCGCCCCAGAACACTGAGAAGGAGAACAGCATCCCCGTACCGAACAGCTTGAGCTGGGGGACCTTGATCCGACGGACCCGCTCGTGGACGAGCGCGGTCGCCACGATCAGGATCGCCCCGGCGGCGAGCGCACCGATCACTGCCGATGTCCCCTCGACCGGCGGCGGTGAGCGACAGGAGAACGATCACCGCCTCGAGGGTCTCCACCGCCCCCGCCGTGAACCCGCCGGCGAATCTGCACCACTCGATGCGTCGGGTTCGCGGCTTCCCCGGGTTGGGCCCGGCGCGAGGGCGTCCTTGCGGTACGCCCGACGGGTGGACCGGGCGAGCACTACGCCGAACCCGGCCAGGAGCGATCGCCGCTACGCCGAGGAGCACCTCCGTGGGCAGCCGTTCAATGAGCGCCCCCGTGGCAATCGCCGCCCCGGCCGACGACGGCCACCCCGGCAGCGGCGCCCGCGGCGCCGTGGCGCAGGTCGCCTTCTCCGGCGCCGATGGCGAAGACGAGGATCACGACCTCGGTCATCTCGACGAGGACGATGACGAGGGCGAGAAGGAGCGAGGCGGGGTCGATCGAGACCACGGAGTCCTGTGGACGGAGAAGTCTATTACACCAACGCAGGTCAAATCCCCCGGGTTGGCCAAGAAACCATGGGGTCGTACGACATCAGCTTCCCGATCCGCGACGGGATGCCCGGCTTTCCCGGTGACCCGAAGGTCGTCGTCCACCGGGTCCACGACCTCGACCAGGGAGGCCCGTACAACCTCTCCTCCCTGACGCTCAGCTCGCACACGGGGACCCACATCGACCCTCCGATCCATTTCATCCCCGGTGGCCTGACGATCGACCAGATCGACCTGGCCCGGTTCAACGGACCCTGTCGCGTGGTCGACGTCGCGCGGAGAGCCGCCAGGTCCGCCCCTCGGACGTGGACCGGGCGCCCGACCGGAACCGAAAGGGTCCTCTTCCGCACCTCCAACTCCGAGCGATGGGCGCGCTCCCCCGACGAGTTCTTCTCCGACTACACTGCGCTCTCGCCCCGCCTCGGCGGACCGGCTGCTGCAGCGGGGGGCCCGCCTGGTGGGCCTCGATTCCCTGTCGATCGAGTCGGACCCGACCGGTCAGTTCCCGGTGCACCACCGACTTCTCGGGGGAGGGACGTCTCATCCTGGAGGGGCTGTGGCTGCTCCAGGAGGTGCCCGGAAGGCGAGTACGAGCTGCGGTGCCTGCCGCTCCGCATCCAAGGAGGCGACGGCGGTCCCTGCCGGGCCGCAGCTCGATCGCCCGGTAGGTCCGAGCCGATGCCGCTTCCTCCGTGGCCCGGCCCCGGGCATTATGCGTTGACCCTCGGCGGGAACTCCTCGTTCTACCTGCTGCTGGCGATCATCGTCGTGTTCGCGAGCATGTTCACCTTCCTCTGCTGGCGCTACCCCGGCCGGAAGCGCGGCCTCGAAGGGTTTCGCGAGGCCGCCGGCATCTCGCTGGCGTTCCTCTTCTTCTCGGTGCTGCTCGTCATGGTCCTCGCGATGAAGGACCCGATGGGCAACCGGAGCGCGCTCGCGCTGGACGAGGTCGTCCTGCCAGGGGTACTGGCTCACGTTCGCGGTGCCCGTCGTCACCGTCGGCAGCTCGGTCCACACGCGGACCCGGGGCGGGATCCCGTGGCTGGTCCCCGTCGGTCCTGCTCGCCGTGGGCGATGTTCGGCGGGCTCTTCCTGTTCTACTTCTACGCGGGCGGTTGACGCCGCACGGGATCGCCGAGTGGGCGCCGGCTCGGCGGGAGCAGGTTCGGGATCCCCTGCTCGATCGGGTACTCGGCCGGGCACTTCGGGCACGAGAGGGTCCCGTCCAGATCTCCCCCTCCTTCTCGGAGCCCACGGTCAGGCGGAGGTCCCCTCGGCAGACGGGGCAGCAGAGGATCTCCAGGAGCTCCGGCTTCATGTCCCGCTACCCCTCGACGATGCCGTAGCCGATGAGCCGCCAGGCGTTGAGGCGCCGCGAGATGGCGACCCGGCTGCCCGGAGAAGACGGTCACCGGTCGGCCAAGAGTGAGCTCGACCTCGTCGCCGCGGGCGCTGGTGACCTTGCCCGGGGCGATGGTCGTGCCGACGGTCACGGCGAGGACCTCGCTCGTGCGGATCTTCTCGACCTTCAGCTCGCGCTCGATCCCGAGGACGCGCTCGAGCAGCGTCACCTTGAGGCGGAGCTTCTGGGTCACGGGAGGCAGGGTGCCCGCGGTGCCGACGAGCCGGCCGGTGAGCCGTCCGCCTTCGTGAGGGCCGGGTCGAGGGAGGTCCCGATGGCGGCGAGGCCGCCGGGCGTGCAGCTCCTCGAGCTCCTCGCCCGCCCGAGATGAGGGATGTGACCTTCGGGTGTGGATCGACTCCCCGGGCCGCGCGGCGCCCGGCGCCGGAGAGGCCGGGGCGGATTTCGATGTCGTCGCCGACCTTCAGCCGGCCCTGGATGAGGGAGCCGCCGAGCACCCCTCCCTTGAGGTCCGCCGGGCGGGTGCCGGGGCGGTTGACGTCGAAGGAGCGCGCGACGTAGAGCGAGGGGGGCTTCGCGAGGTCCCGCTTCGGGGTGGGGATGGTCGCCTCGATGGCCTCGATCAGGGCGTCGATGTTCACCCGGTGGTTCGCGGAGATCGGGCACGATCGGGGCCGACTCGATCGGGGAGCCCTTGAGGAACTGCGTGATCTCCTCGTAGTTCTCCATCGCCTTCGCGTCGGAGAGCAGGTCGATCTTGTTCTGGACGACGACGACCTTGTGGACCCCGATGATGTCGAGGGCGTAGAGGTGCTCGCGGGTCTGCGGCTGGGGGACCTTCTCGTTCGCGGCGACAAGGAGCATCGCCCCGTCCATGATCGCGGCGCCGCTGAGCATCGTGGCCATCAGGGTCTCGTGGCCCGGGCGCGTCGACGAACGAGACCGCACGTAGGAAGTTGCCCTTCGTGCTGCAGTTCGGGCAGGTGGGCGACGTCGAGTAGCAGTCCGGTGCCGGGCAGTTCGGGCACTTGTAGAATGCGGAGTCCGCGTAGCCGAGCTTGATGGAGATACCGCGTTTCAGCTCCTCGGAGTGGCGGTCGGTCCACTCGCCGGTGAGGGCCTGGGTCAGCGTCGTCTTTCCATGGTCAACATGGCCCACGAGACCGATGTTGACTTCGGGTTGTCGGGGTGCCTTCATGTTGCCGGAGTGAGCAGCTCCGCGAGCGGCTTCTTGCCCCTGCTGCTCCACCGTGAGGTTGATCTGGACCGTCTCCTCGCTGATGGTGCCTCCCCGGGACGTACGGCGGCGATGCTGGCCGTGCCGGGGGGCGTGGAACCCGAACCCATCCCCGACGAAGAGACGGACCTGCCGGCCACGGGAAGATCGCCCCGCAAGGGGAACCCGCTGCGGTCGGTGCCACCGGAGATGCGGAAGGTGTATCCGTCGATCCCGAACAGTTCTCCGCCGACGACCTCGCCGATCCTGCTTGCCGAGGAAGCCGGCGGCCGGGGCGTCGTTGACGCTGCTGGCGAACGACGTCGCACCGTCCGCGAGCACGAGCTTGAATTCGACCATGGGAGGGCGAGGCGCGGGAGTTTCGGTCCCCTTAAAGCCCTTCGCTGGGGGACTGGCCCTCGCCGAACGGGGCCGGGCCGTCCGCCGTGCCGTTGCGCCGCCTGCATTAAGTGAGGGGCCGGGGCGACGTCCGGGCCGGTCGGGTCCCCCGTGACGTTCCCCATCGCTCCTACCGCCGTCGGGGCCGTCGTGCTGGTGTTCGGCCTCGGCTACGCCGCCTACCGCGACTGGACCGAACGCGAAGTGGAGGACGAGCTCTGGGCCGGGCTCGGCCTCATCGGCGCCGTCCTCGGGGCCGTGGCGCTCATCCCGTACACCCCGCTCGCGCTGGGGCTGTGGGCGTTGGCCAGCGCGTTCACGCTCGAGCACTTCCTGCCCTGGGACGTTCCCCTCGAGAAATCCCACCCCGAAGCGGCCGGGCTCGATCGAGGCCGGCGCCTACGCCGGGGTCGCCCTCGTCGTCACAGCGACGGCGTTCGTGGACGGCATCGGCGATCAGGGGCTGCCGACCGTCGTCCTCGCCGTCGTGCTCTCCGTGTTCCTGGCCCGAGGCCTCTTTGAGGTTGGAGTGCTCTGGGGCGGGGCAGACGCCAAGGCGGTCATGGCGGCCGGCCTCGTGCTCCCGCTGGCACCGGTCGCTCTGTTCTCCGGCGTGGAGGGAAGCTCCGCGTCGCTCGCCGCGCTCCCGTTCGGCTGGGTGCTCGTGATGAACGGGGCGCTCCTCTCGATCGCCATCCCGATCGCCATCGCGCTCCGCAACGTGGCCCGGGGCACGTTCGAAGTCCCGCGGGGCCTGTACCAGTATCCGATCCCGGTGGCGACGCTCCCGGACCGGTTCGTCTGGGTGAAGGACCCGTTCCTCGACCGGACCGTCGAGGAGGCCGACAGCTCGGAGGACGACCACGCGCTTCCGGGTGCGCCAGCAGGCGGCGCTTCGGGCCCAGGGCATCACCACGGTCTGGGTGACCCCGCAGATCCCGTTCGTCGTGCTCCTCTGGCCGGCGCGGTGGCGACGTTCCTCGTCGGGAACCTGATCTTCGCGATCCTGAGCGCCCTCTGAGCCCTCTCGCCTCGGAGCAAAGCTTCTTACTCGTCGGTCGGTCCTTCCTTCTGCCATGGCTCTAAAGAAGACCCAGCCCCCCGTGCGGGTGCTGATCGCCAAGCCGGGCCTCGACGGCCACGACCGGGGCGCCAAGGTCGTCGCCCGGGCGCTCCGCGACGCCGGGATGGAGGTGATCTACGCCGGACTGCGCCAGACTCCGGAGGAGATCGTCCAGAGCGCCGTCGACGAGGACGTCGACCTGATCGGGCTTTCCATCCTCTCCGGCGCGCACATGGTGCTCTTCCCGAAGGTGTTGAAACTGCTGAAGGCGCAGCGCGGCCGGGGCATCCCGGTTTTCGCCGGCGGCATCATCCCCGACGAGGACGCCCGCCGCCTGAAGAAGCTCGGGGTGAAGGCGATCTTCGGTCCCGGGGCCTCCCTGGAGGAGATCATCCAGACCGCCCGCCGAGTGGCTCGACCGCGGGCGTGAGCTCCGTGGGCCTTCCGTCGATCCCTCCGGCGGCCCGCCGCATCCTGCGGCAGGACCGGCGCGAGCTCGCGCGCACCATCTCGGCCGTGGAGAACCACGACCCCGCCATCCTGCCAGTGATCCGCGCCTCGTACCCGCACACCGGGAAGGCGCTCACCCTCGGCATCGCCGGGCCTCTCGGGGTCGGCAAGTCGTCTCTCATCAACGTCCTCCTCGAACATCTCCGCGGGCTCGGCAAGACCGTGGGCATGATCGGCGTCGACCCGTCCAGCCCCTTCTCGGGGGGCTCCGTGCTGGGCGACCCGGATCCGGATCGACCGGCCCTCCGGCGACGTGGGCGTCTTCTTCCGTTCCATGGCGAGCCGGGGATACTCCGGCGGGATCGCCGGGACGACCCGCGAGGTCGCCCGGCTGCTCGACGCGTTCGGGTTCCAGGTGATCCTCGTGGAGACCGTCGGGAGCGGCCAGGTCGACGTGGAGATCCGACAGGTCGCCTCCACCAGCGTCGTGGTGCTCGTCCCCCACCTCGGGGACGAGGTGCAGAGCCTCAAGGCCGGGCTGTTCGAGATCGCGGACGTCTTCTGCGTCAACAAGGCGGACCTCCCGGGAGCGGACGGGGCCGCCCGCTACCTGCAGGAGATGGCCGGCCTCGCGCT
Source organism: uncultured Thermoplasmata archaeon (assembly GCA_963842165.1). GTDB lineage: Archaea > Thermoplasmatota > Thermoplasmata > Lutacidiplasmatales > UBA184 > Lutacidiplasma. The sequence goes on from CAWJFK010000028.1 coordinate 9,340, forward strand.
CCGATCCGACGGCTGGCGACCGAAGGTCGTGCAGACCTCGACGATCGCTCGCAGCGGGATCCCCCAGCTCTGGGCCGCCATCGAGGCGCACGAAGCCCACCTCGACTCGACGGGACAGCGCGCGAGCGCCCACCGGGCGCAGCTGCAGGCCGAGATCGTGGAGCTGGCCCGGGATTCGTTGGTGGAGCACTGGAGCGCCGGGGCTCGCCCAGGACCGCAAGCTGCGCCGGCTCGTGGACGCGGTGGAGCGACGGGAGGTCGATCCGCACACCGCCGCCGACCGCCTCCTCAAAGAGCTCGGGACGTGGCGGTCCCAATGACCCTCCCGCTCTGGTTCCTGATCGCGGGGATCCTGGTCATCGTGGTCTTGGGCGGGTACTTCTTCTTCGGCTCGTTCGCCTTCGGCGCCGGGTACCAGCCGACGCCCCCGAAGGTCGTGGAGCGGATGCTCGAGTACGCCGCCATCCGCCCGGACGAGCTGCGTCTACGATCTCGGGGCCGGGCACCGGCGGCGATCGTCTTCCGGGCCGCCCACCGGTTCCGGGCCCGGGTCGTCGCCGTCGAGCTCGAGCCGATCCGGGTCCTCATCCTGCGCCTTCGGCGCTCCCTCTCCTCCGACCGCTCCCGCATCACCATCGAATGGAAGGACCTCTTTGATGTCGACCTCGCGCCCGCGCAGGTGGTCCTGCTCTTCCTGTGGCCGGGCGCCATGGCCCGGTTGAAGCCCCGGCTCGAGTCCCAGCTCTCCCCCGGCGGCCCGAGTCGTGAGCCACTGGCATCCGGTCCCGGGCTCGGATCACCGCGGAGCGCGACCCCGCGACGCGGGTCTACCTCTACCGATGGCCCGAGTGCCGCGGGTCGGCGCCCCCCCGCTAGGCCCCGTGCACGTAGACCCAAACGCCGAGGCCGATCCCGATGATCACCACGACCGCGGCGACCCCCGCGACCCAGCCAACTGTACGACCCCTCGGACTCGCCCCCTATGCGATCGGAGGGCGGGGCGGTCGGGGTCATAGGCCGCCCCCGAGCGCGGTGGCGAGCCGGAGGAGGCCGCCCGACGTGCGGTGGCTCGTTCCCGGAATTCCCCAACCCAGCGAGCCGTTCACACCGAAATAGATCGATCAGGACCGTGACCACCACCGCGATCACGAACACGATCACGAACAGCTGGGTCGGGTTCGGGGCGGCGGGATGCCCCGAAAGGGCCCCGGGCGACACGGAGCCTCGGAGGACATGACCGCTCGACGCCGTCCTCCATTTTGAGCCTGATGTTCGAACCCGGGCGCGTCACGGGGAGCCTCTAGCGCCCCGGAGCCGTTCCCGGGACGCATTTCCTGTCCTTCGAAGGGTTTATTTCGCCGCCGGACCGAAGGCGGGGGGATGCACGAGAGTCGGGTCGCCCGGTACCTCGCGGAATTCGTGGGAACGTTCGCGCTGATCCTCTTCGGGGCCGGCGCGGCGGTATTCACCCTGGCCCCGGCCACGCTCGGCACCGAGCGCGTGGTCCTGGTCTCGCTCTCGTTCGGTTTCATACTCACGGCGCTGGCCTACGCTCTCGGCGACATCTCGGGCGGCCACTTCAACCCCGCGGTGACGCTTGCCGCGGTGGTCTCCAAGCGCATGCCGGTTGGCGATGTGATCCCCTACTTGGTGGCCCAGATCGTCGGGGGTCTGGCCGGCATGGGCGTCGTCTTCGGTATCGTCTCGGGCGTCCCCGATGTCGTGGGCGGCGGCGGGACCGCGAACGGCAACGTGCAGTCCTTCGCCCTCGCCTCCCAGTGCTACCAAGGGTTCAGTGCCCCGGCCGGATGCGCCTACTCCGCCGGTTCGGTCTTCCTCTTGGAGGCCGCGCTCGCCTTCGTGTTCATCTTCGTCATCCTGCGGGTGACCAGCAGCCGCTTCAACTCCAGCGGGAACCTGGCGCCGATCGCGATCGGCTTCACCCTGTTGGTCGCCAACCTGGTCGCGATCCCCGTCGATGGGGCCTCGCTCAACCCGGTCCGCTCGTTCTCCCCCGCGCTCCTCGCCGCGATGGCGTGGCCGAGCACCGACATGTGGGCGCTCCAGGAGACCTGGCTCTTCTGGGTCGCACCGATCGTCGGGGGTCTGCTCGCCGCGCTGGCAGTGCGCGCCCTCGAGATGCCCGAGGCGGCGAAGCCCGCCGCCCCCGCCCACCCATCGATGTAGACGGCCGGACCGCGCAGCTTCCTCCGCGCGGTCCGGCCCACCCCCTCTCGGGGTCGGGTCGCTCGCCTATTCGGATGCCTTGGGGTGGGCGTGCCCACTTCCCTCGGCGTGGGGGTGCTCGTGCCCCTTCGCGGGGGTCTCCGCCGCCTTCGGCTCCTCCGCCGGCGCGGCGGGGGCCGCGGGGACGACCTCCTCGGCCTTTGGCTCGGCGGGGGTGGCGTACTCCTCGATGAACTCGATCGACTTCGGCTGGATCGTCTGGCGCAGCTTCTCGACGATGCGAGGTTTCGCGGCCAGCCAGGAGATGTCGAAGCGCGCGCGGTCGGGGATCTTCGCCTTCACGACGTGGTTGTGGACCTCGACGTGGAAGTCCGGGCCGCACCCGTAGAGGATGTCGATGACCCCCCGGGCCTTCTCGGCGGCCTCGGTGATCGGAGCGACGACCTTGAACGTGGCCCGAATGGTCCGCCGGCGAACGGGGGATTGAAGTCGACGCGGACCCGGGCGGCGGTCAGGCTCGACACGCGGCCGCGACGGCCCTTGATCGTCAGGATGGTGCCGATGTTGAGCTCCGCATCCTCCCGTCGCATCTCGGGGAGGCGCTCGATCTCGTGCATGGAGAACAGCTCGATGAGCTTCGGGTCCTTCTCGCCGAACGCTTCGGCGGGAGGGAACGTCTGGGTGACCTCTTCGCCGACCTTCGCCGCGACGATCGCGGCCTCGACGCTGGCGGGGAAGTATTCGCCGCCCAGCAGGTGGGCGCGCGGGGCGAACGTCACTCCGCTCGCCGACTTGTGCCCGGCCTTGTCGGCCACGGCGGCGCGGGTCGTGTCGATCAGTTCCGGCTCGGCCCCGCCCTCGCTCCACAGCTCGTAGTCGAGCAGGACGAGCTCCCCGGTCTTGACGGCGGCAGTGGCGGCCGCCTCGCCCTTCGGCATGCCGCCGCCGAGACGGTTTCGGGTTTAACCTTTGCCGGCCCGCCCGCTCCAGCCGTAGTGGAGCCAGCCACGGAACGCGCCGTAGAGGGTGGCCCACCGGCGGGGGATCTCGAGGATCCGCCACTTCAGTCCCGGGTAGGCTCCGGTTCTCGGAGAGGCCCTGCGCCGTCAGGACGAGCGCAAGGCCGCCCAGGAGGAGCGCTCCGGCGAGGAGCACCCATTCGCCCGCGGTGCGGGTGAACGGGATCGCCGTTAGGATCGCTCCGGCCAGCAGGAGGAGCGGGACGAGCACGTACGGCGCCACCCGGGTGCCGGACGCCTCGTACGTGCTCCCGCGGCGCCGCCAGACGACGAACCCGCCCTCCGCGTAGACCCGCTGCTTGCGCAGCAGCGTCCGGGTGGAGAGCCCGGAGAAATCGTGGTGCACCCAAGCCTCGGGTACATAGACGCCCTTCCACCCGGCCGCCAGAGCGCGCACCGCAATGTCCTGGTCCTCGCTCGCGGCGCGTCGGAAGAGGCTGGTGTCGAGGGTGCCGACCTCGCGGAAGAGCCGCAGCCTCCAGGCCGAGTTCCCCATCGGAAGGGCGTGCACCCGCGTACGGGCGACCCGGTCGTAGAATCGGCGGAGGTAGCCGTCGTAGGACTGGGCCCCGATGGTGGTCACCGTCCCCGGGAGACCCGGGGGTAGGGCCGCCCGCGAAGCCGACCTCCGGATCAGCGAAAGGGGGCGAGGAGGGTCTCGAGCCACTGGGGGGTGCCACCTCGTCGGCGTCGAGGAACGCCACGAGCTCCCCCCGCGCCACGCCGAGGGCGACGTTCCGGCTCTCAGGGATGTTCCCCGGTGCGTCGAGGTGCCGGACCCGGGGTCGCGGGCCGATACCGCTCGGTAATGGTGCGCACCACGTCGTTGCCCCCGCCATCGTCGACGAGGATCTCCGTCGGGCAGGCGGCTCTGGGCGAGCAGGCTGTCGAGGGTCCGCGCGACCCGCGGGTCCTGGAATACGGTGAGGATGACCGAGACGGTCGGGGCCGAGGAGGGCGTTTCGGGGCCGGGCATCAGTGCGCGCCGAGCTCGCCCCGGAGGGTCGCGATCGCCTGGTCGACCGCTTCGGACCGAGCTCAGGCGCGGGGCCCAGCCGAGCGGCGCGGATCTTCTTCGTCGAGAGCAGTTGCCGTGGAATGTCCCCGACCCATCCGCGTTCGCCACCGGTCATTTCGATGCGGGCCTTCCCGCCGCAGGCCGCTACGACCTTCGTCGGCGATCTCGCCGGCGGAGACCTGCGTCTCGGTGCCGAGGTTGAAGATGTCGACTGGCCGCCGCCCACGCTCGCGTCCGAGCAGGAGCCCGGCCACGCAGTCGGCGGTCCAGAGGTAGCTCTTCGCCTGGCGTCCGTCGCCAAGCACTTCCAGGCGGCGTCGGGTCCTTCTCGAGCTTCTTGAGGAAATCGTAGATCACGCCGTGCGTCATCCCCGGGCCGATGATGTTCGCGAACCGGTAAGATCGTCCCCGCGAGCCCGTACGAGTGGCAGAAGGCGCTCAGCATCCCCTCCGAGGCGAGCTTGTGCGCGCCGTACCTGGGATTCCGGGGAGGAGCGGTCCGTACTCCTCCGGCGGTCGGGAAGACGGTGGGGAGGCCGTACACGACGCTCGAGGACGAGAACCCGATCCAGCCGACGGAGTGCCGCCGCGCCGCCTCCAGAACGTGGAAGGTGGCGATCGTCCCGTACTCGAGGTCGAGCTTCGGCTCGGCGGTCCCACGCCGTATATCCGGGTTCGCCGCGAGGTGCCAGATCTCGGTGGCGCCGCGGAACGCGGCGTCGAAGGACGGGGCATCGCGGAGGTCCGCCTTCACGAATCGGAACTTCGGATGGGCGTTCGCCGCGCCGAGGTTCTCGAGGCGGCCGGAGGAGAGGTTGTCCACGACGGTGACCGACGCACCCTGGTCGAGGAGGGCCCGCACGAGCACCCCCCCGATCGCCCCGCGCCGCCCGTTACGACCGCTCGACGCTCCCCGGAATCGTTCGACATGGCCTCCACCAATTTGGGGAAGGCTATTTAATGGGACATCTCCCTACAATGGCTCGCACCACTGGGCTCGGGGGCTGCATGCGAACCTACGTGCGGATGATTTTCGATTCCGAGGGCGCCTCCCCCGCCGAGGTGCTTCGCGTCATGCGGCAGCTCGGGTTCGAGGAATCGATGGGCATGCACGATTTCGTATACACTTGGAAAGAGCGCGTAGCGCTCGACCAGGTTCTCCTGCTCGTCGGGAAGCTTCACACCGGGATCAAGGGCCTCCGGGTCCACTACGAGATCACCACGGTCAGTTAGAATCCCATGGCACAAGGACGAACGGACGAGATCCCTCTCGGTGGGCTCGAGCGGCAGATCCTCATTCATCTCCTGGAGCACCGGGGCCACGTCATCCGGTTCGAGGCCGACGCCGGCACGACCGAGTTCGGCATCATCCGCAAGTTCCCCGTAGAGGGCGTCTCCACCGTTCGGGGAGCGCTCCGGAACCTCGAGATGTACCGCTGGACTGACCGGCGGATGCAGTACGTGATCGGCTACAGCGAGCCCAAGCTCGTCTACATGCTGACACCCGCGGCGGCCATCGTCTCGCCACCGACCTCGGCCACGAGGGGGCGGGCGGCCCGGCGAGGATCCAGGGCCGGGACCTCGGTCGCCCGCCGGCCACTACCGACGCCCGGGAGAACTCGGATTGAGCGAGCGGACCCCGACCCTGGAAGGGGCCCGGGTCGTGCTACGGCCTCCGACCGCCCGGGACCATGAGAGGCTTTTCGCGTGGTACAACGACCCCGAGATCGTCGCCCCGTTCGACCGCTTCCAGATCGATGCGTTCGATGCGTTCCTCGCGGCGCTCGAGGCCGCGCCCGAGGACCCGGCCTCGACCGCCCCGCGCTGGGTCATCGAGGAGCGCGCCACCCACGAGCTGCTCGGCTTCGTCGGGCACTACCAGGCGCACCCCGTTCTCGCCGAGACGGATGTGTGGTACGTGATGGGGCGTGTCGCCTCGCGGGGCCACGGCTTCGGCAGCGAAGCGGTCGGCCTCCTCGTGGACCACCTGCTGGACGTCGGTCCCGCCCCCCGCGTCGGAGCGACGACGGACGTCGAGAACGTGTCGTCGATCCGCCTGTTGGAGCGCGTCGGGTTCCGTGCGGGAAGGGACGATCCGCTCGGTCCTCTTTCATCACGGCCGGTGGCACGACGTGCATCTCTACGGCATCACGACGGCGGAGCGGTCGAAGCCGCTGCGCCCTAACCGGAACGTGATCCGTTGCACCGCCCCCTCGACGGGAGCAGGGTCGAACTCCACCACCCCGATTTCGCCCGTGCGGCGGAGATGGGTTACCACCGCAAGGGACCGCATCGACCCCCTCGATCCCGATCAGCCGGACCCGGTACGACGGAACGGGGCAGGGGGGCGAGCCCGGCCCGAGCGGACGGAGAGGCTTCGTACTCCTCCCGAGCAACGAATCGGAGGCTGACGGGCCAATCCTCGGCCACCTTCGCCTCGAACGAAGTGCGGACCGCCCCCAGATCCCCCGCGGAGGGTAGCGGCTGGTCCAGGTCGATCGACGACGTCACCGCCCCGATCGCGGCCCGACGGGTCCGGATCCCGGTGAGGTCGAAGACGATCGAGCTCGCGAGGTGCTGCGCGGTGTGGGCTCGCATGTGCCGGTACCGGAGCTCCCAATCGATCGAACCCTCCAGCTCGTCGCCGACGGCCAGGGGGCGGGCGGGGCGCTCGCGTTCCTCGACTCGGTGCAGGACGGCATCCCCCCGGTGCTGCACGTCCAGCACTGTCCACGCGCCACCTTCGGATCGGCGGAGGAGACCGCGGTCGGCGGGCTGCCCCCCGCCGTTCGGATAGAAGTAGGTCCGATCGAGGACGATCGCCCCCGGGGGGCGTGCCTCGATCCGGGGCGCGGAACGTGCGGACGTAGGCCGCATCGGGGTCCGCCACGCACGCAATCTCGCTCATCGGCGGGGGAAAGACGGCCCAAGGAAGAGTCTGCGCCTCCAGCCGCCCGGTTCTCCGCACCCATACAGAACTCCCCCGATACGCAATGGTTTTGAGGGGCACCCCTTCTCGGTGCTCTCGAGGTTTCGAATGTTCCGTGCCCGCATGCGGATGGAGGTCCTCCGCGAGGTCGTGGAGGTTATCTCCACGCTGGTGACCGAGGTCAAGATCCTCCGTCTCCAAGGACGGGCTGGAGGTTCGGGCGGTCGACCCCTCCCACGTCGCCATGCTGGTGCTCAAGCTCCACACGGCCGCCTTCGAGGAGTTCGTCGGCGAGCCCACCGAGAATCGGGCTCGACGTGGAGAAGCTTCGCGACCTCATCCGGCTCGCCAAGCCGGGCGACATCGTGTCGCTGCAGTTCGACCAGACGAAGAGCCGGCTCGTCGCGCACGTCGGCAAGCTCACCCGCTCCATGTCCGTCGTCGACCCCGCCGGGATCAGGATCCTGAAGGTTCCCAACGTTTCGCCGCTGGGCATCGCCGTCGTCAAGATGGACGAGCTGCGGCAGGGGATCCGCGGCAGCGAATCATCCTCCGACTACGTCACCCTGACGCTCGAACCGACCGTCTTCACACTGCACTCCGAGGGCGAGACCGACCGAGATCAGGTCGACCTCCACATCCCGAAGGAGTCGCTCGGCAAGCTCGAGGTCAAGGAGACGGTCCGGTAGCATGTACCCGCTCTATTTCTTCTCCAACATGATCAAGTTGATCACCTCGGCCGACGAGGCGACACTGCACCTCGGCAACGAGTACCCGCTCAGGATTCGAGTTCGCCATCGCCGGCGGCCACGGTGAGGCCCGGTTCCTCCTGGCCCCGCGCGTCGAAGAAGAGTGAGACGGCGCCGCTCGGCGTCACCCTCTGATCCTCGGCCCGGTCCACAGGGGCCATGGCGCCCGCTTCGAACCCGCTTCCCCGAGTTGCGATCGTCGGCGCGGCCCGGACCCCGATCGGGAAGTTCGGAAAGTAAGCTCCGCTTGACTCCTGCCGTGGCGCTCGGGGTGGTGGCGTCTCGTCTCGCGCTGGAGCGAGCCGGTAAGCGCCTCCCGCCGACGTTCCCGAGGTGCTCGCGGGGCACGGGATTCAGGCGGGACTGGGCAGAACCCGGCTGTCAGGTGCTCCGTGGGCTGGTATCCGACACCTCCGGGGCGACGACGATCGCAAACATGGTCTGCGGATCGAGCCTCAAGGCGCTCCACCTCGGCACGAGCGAGCTCCGCAGCGGAGAGTTCGAGCTCGCCCTGATCGTTGGGATGGAAAGCATGAGCTCGGCGCCGGACCTGCTCTCGGCCGACGCGCGCGGGCGGCGGCCGTCACGGCGACCGGACGCTGCAGGACTCGATGAACCGCGACGCTCTCACCGATGTGTACGGTGCCCACGAGACATGGGTCGCACGGGCGAGCGGATCGCCCAGAAGCTGCACCTGACCCGCACGGACCTCGACGCCTTCGCTCTGCGCAGCCATCAGCGCGCGGCGCGGGCGAGCGCCGAGGGAATCTGGGCGCAGGAGATCGCGACGGTCCCTCCCGAGCTGACGGCCACCGGCGAAGGGCTTAGCGCCGACGAGGGTCCCCGGGGGGATTCGACGATGGAGGGCCTCGCCCGGTATCCCCTCCGCGTTCGGGAGGGAGGGCTCCTGACCGCCGGGCAACTCGTCCCAGCTGTCGGACGGTGGGGCCGCCGTCGTGCTCGCGAGCGAGGCCGCGGTGGACCGCCATGGCCTGCGGCCGCTCGCGTGGATCCACTCCACGGGCGTCGGGGGCGTCGATCCGGCCGACGTGATGGAGGGCCCGATCCCGACCGTGGAGGCGCACTTGAAGCGGGTGGGGCTGCGCGCCGACGAGATGGACCGCATCGAGCACAACGAGGCGTACAGCTCGGCGTCGATCGCCGTGCAGCGCCACTTCCAGTTCGCCGACAACCGCTTCAACGTCCATGGCGGGGCCATCGCGCTGGGGCACCCGATCGGGGCGAGCGGCGTCCGGATCGTGGTCAGCCTTCTGCACGAGATGCAACGATCGAACTCGAAGCTCGGCCTCGCCACCCTGTGCATGGGGGGCGGCAACGGGCTCAGCGTGCTGGTCGATCGGCGGGACCTGTAATCGGCCCCGCCGTCTCCGAGTCCACGCCCATCGAGATCCCGAGCAGTTGTTCCACACGGCGGTACGCCTTTCGCGCCCGGGGCGCCGTCCCGCGGGCCAGCTGGGAGCGCGGCGACCCCTCGAGCCGGTCCGCCCACTCCCGAAGAACGTCGATGGCACGGTGGACCTGGAACCCTCCCTCGATCGCCTCCCGGACGCGATCCGGGAGTCCCTCCAGCTCCTCAATGGGCAGGCTGCCTCCCGTTCCCACGGCGATCGAGTTCCGCGCGAGCTCCTGTAGCCGGGCGACCTCCTCCTGGGCGCGGGCGAGCTCGCGGTCGCTCCACTCGAGTCGGGCGTTGTACGGCGGGGTCAGCAGGTGCCACCGCAGCGCGTCCGGCCCGGCCTCGTCCAACGCGGCCCTGAGCGGCACAAGGTTCCCTCTCGACTTCGACATCTTGCGGTGGAGCTGGGTGACGAAGCCGGTGTGCAGGAAGCGTCGCGCGAACAGGGTGCCGTTCAGGGCGAGGGCGAGCTCGTTCTCGGCGTAGTGGTGGGGGAAGATCAGGTCGTTCCCCCCGCCGTGCAGGTCGACGGGGACCCCGAGATACTTCTGCGCCATCGCGTAGCACTCGAGGTGCCAGCCGGGGCCCCCGGGCCCCACGGGCTCGACCAGACCGCGAGCGGCGCCTCCTGGCGGTGCCACACGACGATCTCCCGGGAGTCCGCGGCGGCGGTCGGGATGTCGATCCCCGGTTCCGGCACCACGTGGCCCGCGAAGTCGTCCCCGATGGCGAAATTGCGGCCGTGGGAGGGAGCCGGGTCGTAGACGAGAGCCTCCTCGCTCCGGCGCAGCGGTCCGAGCGCCTCGAGCCGTTCCCCCAGGGCGATCATCTCCGGCACGAACTCGCTCGCCCGCGGGCGTCTCGTCGGCGGCAGGATCCGCCAGCCGGTCCATGTCCTCGAAGAAGCGAGACTCCTCTCGGCGCGCGAGGGTCTGCCAGTCGATGCCGAGCTCCTTCGCCCGATGGGAGAATGTTGTCCTCGTAGTCGGTGATGTTCATCACGAGGCGGGTGGCCCCTCCGGCATCGTGCACGGCTCGCCGCAGCACGTCGAAGTACAGGCACGGTCCGTCCATGTCCCACGTGGGCGACGTCGTAGACCGTCGGGCCGCAGACGTACATGGTCAGCGGCTGCCCGTCGGTCCCGGGGGCAGCGGCGACACCTCGCCGGTGAGCGAGTCCCGAAGGCTCAGCGGCACCGGCCCGCTTCGAGGGTCGCCCCATAACCTTTCGGGCGGAAGTAGCGGCGACGACACCTTCATCTGGGTCGAGCCGCTCCCCATCCTCCGGCGGCGGCCGAGGATGGAAACGGTCTATCTCCTGATCGAGACCGAGCTCGGAAAGCTCGAGGAGGTCGCGAGCCGGTCGCGGCATCCCGACGGTCACCGAGGTGAACGCGGTCACCGGCCCCTTCGACCTCATCGTCAAGATCCAGGCCCGTCACGTCAACGAAGCGCTCGACATCGTGCTGCACAAGGTGCGCAAGGTCCCCGGGATCAAGAGCACCGAGACGCTGGTCACGATGGGCGCGGCCTAGTCGGTCCGTCGACCCCGACCGGCGGGCGCCAGTCGGGAGCGTACTGCCCCGGCGCGGCGAACACGCGTCGGGCGTCGACCACCCAGCCGGTCTTCGGCAGGTCGTTCGAGTCGTAGAGGGCGACACCGGTTGCGAGCAAGGTGCCGTTGGGCCCCACCAGGACGACCGAGCGCCCCCGGGAGAACGGCTTGTCCATGCTGGCGATCCCCGGCCCGGGCGAGGTCGGCCCCGTGCGCGATGGCGGCCGCCGCTCCCGGCTTCAGCTGCAGGATCGGGAACTCCCGCCAGAGATCCGCGGACGGGGCGCAGAAGGGCCGCCCGGTCGGGCGGGGTCCTCGCCTCCCGCCGCCACCCGGTCGGCGAGCTGGGTGAGCGTGTAGGCCCCCTCCTCGGTGAACGGTCCGATCGAGACCCGCCGGAGCTCTTCCAGGTGGGCTTCCACACCGAGCGCGTCGCCGAGGTCGACGGCGAGCGTGCGGACGTAGTGTCCCGGAGTCGACGACGCAGTCGATCAGCGCGCGGGGGTCGTACTCGACCATCGTCAGCCGGTGGATTGTCCGCTTCCGGCGCGAGCGCCGCACCGCCGACCGGACCGGCGGGGTCTGGTAGACCGACCCCGTGAAGACCGTGGCCGCGGCGAGGAGGTCCTTCTTGGCGACGCTCCCGTGGAACGTCACGACACCGACGTAGCGCTTCGGCATCTCCAGCAGGAGCGGCAGGAGCTTGAGGGCGCTGCCGACCCCGACCCAGAGCACGCCGGACGCGTTCGGGTCGAGGGTGCCGCCGTGGCCGGCCGGGGGACCCCGAGGAGATCCCGCGCCCAGGCGGTCACCTGGTGCGAGGAGGGGCCGCGCGGCTTGTCGAGCATGAAAAAGCCGTCCAGGGCGGCCCCGGCTGGGGTCGACGGACCGACGGCGATCCCCTCGTCGGCCTCCTCATCCATCGATGACGCCCCGCTGCAGCGCGCGGACCGTCGCCGCGAGGCGCTCGATGACGACCTCGGGCGCAAGGTGCGTCGAATCGATGCTGACATCGACCGGCTCGTTCTCGAGGTCGATCTGGTAGTACGCCAGGTACCTCCGCCGCTCGCTCGCCTCGCGCGTTCGGATGTCCTTTCGGGCGACGTCGAGGCTGACGCCGTCGCGCCGGGCGATGCGGTCGGCCCGGGTCGCCTCGTCGGCGACGACGGCGAGGGAGATGTGGGGGAACCGCCGCTGGCGGCAGAGCGCCCCCTGGATCCTTCCTTCGAGCAGCGCCCCGGCCCGGCCGCGCTCGAGCATCGCCTCGTCGAGGGCCCGGTCGATCGTGTCGTCCCTCTCGGCGAGCGCGCTGAACGCGGCGAGGTCCATCCCACGAGCCTTCGCCTCGGCGCGGAACATCTCGCCCGCGATGGCGAGCGGCATCCCGAGCCGGGCCGCGAGGCCGCGCGCGGCGGTGCTCTTACCGCTCCCCGGGGGACCGCCGAGGGTGATGATGGGGGAGATCACGCTGGGGCCCCCGCGATGGTGGTGATGGGGGGAAGCTTGGCCCGGTAGGTGCGGAGCGCCCAGTCCTTCAGCACCCGCCGGAAGAGGAGCGACATCGGGACCGTGAACAGGGAGAACAGCAGGAACCAGACGGGGAGGAAGGTGATCCCGTCGGTGCCGCTGAGCAGCGGCACGTTCCATCCGGTGATCATGACGCACGCTTGGGCCGGGGCGCCGTTCGAGGTCGCCACCGCGGCGTTGGACGTGAACCAGGCCGCCGGGCAGGTGGCTCCGGTCCCTTTCCAGGCGTTCGCGATCGTGCCGGTCCCGCCCTTGAGGAACAGGTACACCCAGTTGTACACGGCGAGCAGGAGGAACCACGTGGCGGCGAGCGACTTGAGCTGGGCGATCGTGACCTCGAACTGCAGCCGGGCCAGGGTCGCCTGGTGCTCCTTGAGCGCCTCGATCCGGTCCTTCTTCCCCGACTTCATGGCGGCCATCTGCGCCTTGCGCAGCGCGCCGCCCCACTTCGCCACCTTGGCGGCCTTCACCCAGTCGGTGGTGAGGTTGTAGGCGATGGCCGTGAGCGCCATCTCGATAGCCCCGGCGAGGAACATGGTCAGGAGCGGGTACTTGCCGTGGAAGCCGATCGAGGGAGAGAGGAGGTAGTCGAATCCGAGGGAGACCTCGGTACGCGTCGACTGGTCGAAGAGCATGAGGATGCCGATCAGGAAGAGGAAGGTGTAGACGAACGTCGTCAGTTTGAAGCTGGGGCCGGACGGCCGGGGACGGGCATCCTCCTCGTCGATCTCCTTCTCGATCTCCTGTTCGCCCGCCTCCTCGGCATCGGGGGCCCCGGCAGGGACCGGGGCGGAGGAGGGGAGGGGAGCGGCGGAGGGACCGGATTGGCGCGAGGGGATTGGTGCGTCGCCCGGCGTCATGTCTCCCCGCCGACGAACCGTCGGAGGAGCGGGTTCATTTCCATGAGCTGCTCGCGGCCCATCGCCTCATAGAAATTGATGACGATGCCCACGGTGAGCAGCACGCCGGTGCCGCTCGCGTTCCCCACGGTGCCGATCAGGTCGGCCCCTGCGGCGAGGGCTCCGACCGTGGCCCCGGAGATGACCGTGATCACGGGGATGTACCGGGCGAGCACCCGGCGGAGCACGCGCGGCTCGCGTCGGAACCCGGGGATCTGCATGCCGCTCGCCTCGATCTGGCGCGCGACGGCCTCCGGGCCCATGTTCGTGGTCTGGATCCAGAACTTCGCGAACATGATGGAGCCGCCGACGAGGACGCCGAAGTAGATCGCCACGTGGGCGAGCACCTGCCACCACTGGTGGCCCACCAGGAACGCCCCGTACGTCTGGGGGTTCAGGAGCGGAAGGAGCCACGACTCGAGGCCGTTGACCGTGGACAGGTAGTAGGCCGCCCCGGTTAATGGCGTCGTTTGACTCACCCCTAACGAGGTCGCCTGCGCCGCCGACGCAGGGTACGATCCGAGCCACCACTGGTGCCCTAACAAGGGGAAGTGCGCGAGCGTCGGATTCGACCAGAGCAGGATCGAGAACATCGAGACGTTGGCGAGCAGCGCGGCCATCAAGATGACCGGGATGTTGCTCGCGTAGATCAGACGCAACGGATACCGGCCCCGGGCCCCCCGGGCCTCGGCGTGGGAGAGCGGGAGCTCGATGCGGGTCGACTCGGTCCACGCGACGAGGAAGAAGATCGCCGCGGTCCCCATCAGGGCGACGACAGGATTGGGCGCGTGCAGCAGGTCCTGTTCCCACCCACCTCCTGCCATCTGGCTCGCGGAATAGTTCGTGAAGAACCAGATCGTCTTCGGGATGGTGCCCGACGGCGGGTTCTGCGCCGAGATGGCACCGGGCGAGGCGGGGAGCCAGTTCAGCGTCCCCTGAACGATCTGCTGACTCACGCCGGCCGCGATGAACAGCGAGATTCCCGAGCCGATCCCCCACTTCGAGATCACCTCGTCCATCAGGAAGACGAGGTAGCTGCCGAACGCGATCTGGGCGACAATCGATCAGGTCGGCCAGGAGGGCGCCATTCCCCGGGGAGGCGCCGTCGAACGCCGATACGAGAGAGGCGGACGGAGTCAGGTAGCCGAAGACCTGGGGGATCGCCTCGACGAAGATCATCGTGACGACGATGACCTTCTGGGCCCCCTGGTACGTCCCCTTGTCCTCATCGTCCGTGAGGTCGAGGTTAATGATCTTCGCGCCGGTGAACAGCTGCATGATAATCGAACCTGTGACGATAGGTCCGATCCCGAGGTGCATCAGCGTACCTTGGGCGCCCGCGAGGATCGCCCGGTAGCTGGCGAACAGGTCGATGACGGTCGCCTGGTCCACGCCGTAGATGTAGATGTTTGTGAGCAGGAAGTAGAGGAGCAGCACCCCCACCACCCAGAACATCTTGGTCCGGAAGTGGACGTGGCCCTTCGGCTGGGCGATGGCGGGCATCCTCGACGTGATCGGCTTCAGCCCGTAGAGCTTCGATTTGGGGCCGTCGTAGGAGAGCCCGAGGAGGACGAGGCCCAGGATGCAGAAGAGGGCGAGGCCCGCGATGAAGAGGGAGATGAGGGTCGGTTGGCCCCACTCCCAGTAGAGGGTCAGGAGCAGCGCACCGACCACGACTAGCGGGATGGCGTAGCGCCAATCCCGTGGCACATCCTCGTCGTCGGCCATTACTCGCCGGCACCAGCCGGGTGGTCATTTATATGCTCTACGGACGGCGAGCAACCTCCCCTACGGGAGCTATGTGACCCCCCCGAGCGTTGGGGACCCTGGGGGCCCTGCCTGGGCCGTACCGGACCGCCCCCGAACAGGGGAGTGCCTACGACGGTCGAATTGCGCGGTTCTGGTCGGCGAGCTCGTTGATCTGCTTGTTCTCCACCCACTTCGACGGCGCCCCATGCAGGGCGACCTGGATCATCGCCCGCCCCACGTTCTCGGTCGTGGTGATAGCGTTCGGGGACACGGCCTGGATCATCAGGATGAACGGAAGCAGAACCACGTAGAGGATGCGGTAGACCCGCGTCTTCGAGTGGATCCCGTGCTGGGGCCGGATCGCCCGGGCCGGAACATGAACGCCGCTCGGAACGGCATCGCGAGCAGGGCGTTCTCCGTGGCCCCCTTGACCCGGGCCCACATGCTGCGGCCCTTCTCGGTGCTGTCCGTCCCTGACCCGGAGACGTAGACGAAGGTCAAGCCGGGGTCGAGGCGCGCCAGCGTGGTCCCGACGGCCACGGTGAGATCGTAGGTCACCCGACGGTACGCCTCCTCGGTGGCGCCCACCGAGGTCGCGCCGAGGCAGAAGTAACAGGCATCGTACCCTCGCAGTTTCGCATCGACTGCGGCGAGCTCCCCGACGTTCGGGACCACGAGGTCCTGCAACTTGGGGTGCTGCTGCCCGGTGGGGTTCCGCCCCACGCAGAGCACGGTTTCGACCGCCGGATCCAGCAGGCATTCGCGCAGTACTCCTTGGCCGACCATGCCGGTGGCTCCAAAGAGGATGACCTTCATGGGGCGAACCCGATCGTCTCCTACGACCGAGGGTATGGAACCTTTGGCGGCCGGCCTAGACCGACGGCGTTCGGTCCAGATCGAGGACCAAGTGCTCGAGAATCGATGTACCGCCCCGCGCGGAGGACACCTCGTGGGAGCCGGCCCCACGGCCGAAAACCGACCGAGAGGTACAATTGCCGGGCTCGCTCGTTCGAGGCGAACACGCTCAACGTGATCATTCGGAACTTCCCCCGGAGCCCTCGATCGTACCCTGGAGGAGCGCCCGCCCGACCCCGTGGTCCCGGGCAGACCGAGCGACGAGGATCCCCAAGGTGCCCACGTGGCCGAGCTCTGGGGTGGGGCCGTTCCGGCCGACCTGGCAGGCTCCCACAACTCGCCCGGCCCCTCAGCCACTTTGTGGACGCTCTCGCCGTCCTGCATCCGCTTGTAGGCACCCGCGAACCACTCCGTCTCCTGTCCCATCGTCGGGCGCTGGGGGAAGAGCGTGATCCCGACGTCGGGGTTCTCCTTGACCTCGTCGTACAGGTCGTAGTAGTTCTCGACCAACTGGGGAAAGTCGGCCCAGGTGACGTCACGGACGAGCATCGACCTCAGGATGCGGTCCCCCCCTTAACCGTTCGTCCGATCCCCTGGGATGTCGTGACCGCCCGGGGGACGAGGGAGCGCTTCGGCCCCTGGCCCGGTCGCCCCCTCGTGCATTGGTGGCGGGGTTCCTACGGGGGCTGGAGATCGAGCTCTTCCGCGGGGCCACCGGGGACGTCCCGGACCGCTTCGGGAGAATGGGGCGACGCCCTGCTTCGGCGATAGAACATGATCCCAGCAAGTGCCGCTATCCCGGCGATCTCGATTCAGCAGGTATCCGTCGACACCCGTCAACCCGAGGAGTCCTCCGCGGTCCCCACCTTGGGAGGCTCCCTGGGCCGCGGTGAAACCGACCGTCAGCGTGACGGAGGAGCCGTTCACCAAGAATTTGGCGGATTCCGGGTCCGCCGTGTATCCGGGCTGGACGCCCACGGTCAACAAGTACGAACCATTCGGAAGGTTGAACACGATCTCGTTCGTGACGGAACTTTCCGCGTGAAGCACCACCAGCACGGTCCAACTTGTCCCGTAGGGGAGCCCTGTCTCGGTGATCTGAACGGGGAACGTGAACGGCGAAGCCACGATCTCGAGCGAACGGTCCGCGCCGGAGACGATCACCGTCCCTTCCCCGGGTCCGAACTGGAACCCGCCAACATGCCCTACGGAAAACGCGTACGTCCCATTGGGCTCCGTGAACGTCAGGCTGGGAGCTGTCGACGAGTGGGGAGAGCCGGGAAGGGTCACCGACCAGTTCGTCCCCGCGGGCAGGCCTGTCGCCGTGAACGTCACCGCGTAGAGCGGGCCGACATGGCTGAACACGAGAGGAATCGACCGTCCCATCCCGTTCACCAGGACCGAGCCCGCCGCCGGCTTCACCGTGTATCCGGGCACCGCTCCCACGTTGTAGGCGAACTCCCCGTCGGGAGATGCGAACGTGAGGGAGGATTGGGTCGATCGATCAGTGGTCCCATTGAACGTGACCGACCACGTCGTCGCATCCGGGAGCCCGGATTCGTCAAAGGCCACCGCGTAGGTCGCCAGAGCGAAGGAGGCGTTCGCCTCCACTGCGGCTCCCTTCACCTCGAACTCCGAGCTGCCCACGACCGGGGCGTAACGAGGGTCGGCGGTCTGCAATGTGTAGGAGTACGTTCCGTTGGTCAGGCTGAGTCCGGCACTATCCGAACTCGACTCGATCGAGGGGTGTCCGCTCACGTTCAGATACCAAGGAGTGGCCGAGGGAAGCCCGGTCTCCGCGAACGTCACCCCGAAAAGAGCCCGTACGACGAGCGTTGTCGTGGCCGTGGCCGTGCTCCCGAACGTGTCGTTCGCATAGATCCGAACCGTGAAGGAGCCTCCGGCAACCGGGACACAAGTCAGCGAGGAACTGTTCGAGGAGGTGCAACCGGGTGGGAGCCCCGTGTAGCGGAACGAGAGGGGATGAGCACCTCCCGACACCGCTGCGGAGAACGTGACCGGGCTCCTGGCGGAGGCCGTGGTCGGGTTCACCGAGAAGGAGGAGATGGAGGGGCCCGGGGGAGCGCCCGGCGTGACGATCGAGATCGTGCCGCCCAGCGCGTTCGACACATACAGCTCGCCGGTGCTCGCGTCGTACGCCGCGTCGGACGGTGAGGCCCCCACCGCGACCGTCCCGACCACGGTGTCGCTGGTGTCATTGACGAAGCTCACATTGTCCGAGTGTGAGTTGGTGACCACGATCGCCCCCGCCCGGTCGTTGTACCCCAGACCGACGGACGGCCCGCTCCCGACGCCCACCTGGGCCACGACCGAGTCCGAGCTGTCGGAGACGGCCAGCACCGCATTGAACTCAGAACACGTCCCAAAGACCTCCCGGGCCCCCGGGTCATACTCGAGGGCGAGCGGGCTACAGACGCCAAGCGGGATCGTCGTGACGACCGCGTCGGTCTGGTCCGAGATCACGCTGAGCTCCTCGTCCGCCGTGTCGCCCACGAACACCTGGGCCGACCCACCGTCGTACACCACGGGGGTCGGGGTCTCGCCCACTCCCACACTCCCCACCACCGTGTCCGTCCGATCCGAGATGATGCTGACATTGCCGGAACCATAGTTCGCCACGAACACTTGGGAGGTCGCTGCGTCGAACGCCAAGCCCTCGGGGCGTACCCCACACTCACCGTCGCAACGACCTCGTCCGTGGCGTCCGAGATGACGCTCACCGTTCCGGAATCTGTGTTGGATACGAAGACCTGCGACGTGGCGTTGTCGTACGCCAACCACTGGGGCAGGAGGCCCACGGAGATGGTGGCCACCATCCGGTGGGTTGAGTCGGAGATCGCGACCACCGCGTTGGCGTCGGAGATCGTGAGAAGATCTTCGCCGTCGCCGCTGTCGTCGACGAGAGCCTCGGGAGACGAGCCCAGCGTGATGTTCGCCACGGTGCCATCCGTAACGGTCGAGACGACGGTCACGTTGTTCGACCCCGAGGCGGCGACGAACAGGTCGTTCGGTGCCCCGGCGAACGCCATCTCCAGCGGATTCGATTCCCACCCCCACCGTCGCGATGACCGCGTTGGTGGAATCCGAGATCACGGAGACATTGTTCTCGGAGAGCCCGTCCTCCGACGAGAGGGTGAGAAAGACATCCCCCTGGGCGGGATCGTAGGCCAATCCGTTCGGCGCGGCGTGGAAGGAGAGATTCGCGACGGTGGCGTAGGAGGTGTCGTTGATGATGCTGACATTGGTACGAACCGTCCTCGGCGACGAACAGCTCCCGATGCGCGCTGTCGTAGGCTACGTCCCCCGGGAGGTCGCTGGAGAAGTTGGCGAGCACCCTATCGGTGGCCGCCGAGATGACGCTCACATTGCTCGATACGAGGTTGGTGACGTAGAGGTCTCCGGTCCCGTTGTTGTACACGACGTCCCACGGAAAGTACCCCACGGGGATGGTGGCGACCACCGTGTTCGTCGTGGTATTGACGACGCTGACGTTCGATTCGAACGTGTCCACGACGAAGATCTGTCCGCAGCCGCCGTCGCACGCCACGTTGTTCGGATAGGAACCCACGGGGACGGTGGCCACCACCCGATCCGTCGAATCATTGATCACGGTCAGAGTGTCGGATGCGCTGTTGGCGACGTAGATCGACCCGCTGCCCGGATCGTAGAGCACGCCGTAGGGCGAGTTGCCGACAAGGATGCTGGCCTCGATCGTCCAGTTCACAGTCGAGACCACCGATACGCTGTTGGACCCTTCGTCCACCACAAGAATTCCCGAATGGTCGCCGTCGTAGGCTACTTCGGAGGGGGAGAGACCGTTCAGGGGCAGAACATTTCCGGAGAAGAGGGTGTTGTTGAGGAGATCCAACGTATCCACTACCCGAGGGCCGAGGGCGGCGGCCTCGGGACCGAACGGCCAGTTTCGAGGGGCGCCTGCGCCTCCCGAACCCACCCCGGGAGGCCGCTGGACGTCCACCCGATTCTGTCCGGAGATCTTGGCGGCTCCGCGCGGCACGGAGTGGAATGCGGCCACTGGGGCCGGAACGGACCCGAGCGATCCGAACTTCAGTCCAGGAGGGGACGCCCAACCCGGCGCGACGGCTCCCGCCATGACGATCCCCATCAGGATCACCGCGGTCGAGCGCGCCAGAGGGCTCCTTCGTCCTCGGCGTGCGGCCACCTTGCGAGGGAGGCTCCCTGCCCGGGATGCTCGTGAGTCGGGTGCCCCAGCTCGTACTCCCTGCGCTGGTCCGAAGTTCATGAGGCCCGGCGGGTTCGATTCGGGTCCTCTCCACTTCAAGACTTGTTGGATGACATTGTCTCAGGTCCCACGTCAGACCGGCCGCCCGATGCACGCCCCGTGTCGGCCCGCACTCGAGTTCCAAAAGCGATCGGTCAGTGGCGGCCGGGGTTCGGGCGGCCGGGAAGCCACCGGTCGCGGCGGGCGGTGGTGGGCAACCCCCACTCGACGCCATAGCGCCGATCCAATCGCGGGCGCGGAACGGTGAGGGCGAGGGTGGTGCCGATCCGTCGGAAACCGTCCTGGCCCCAGCGCTCCTTACCGAGGGACTCCATGCGAAGCCGTTCGGGCGCGTCGACCCGGTTCCGGATCTGTCAGAAACCCAACCTGGGCCTGGGCATGGAGAATTCGGTACCCCAGCGGCAGCACGACCTGCAGCCGCAATCGCGCATCCGACGAGACCTGTTGGCCATAGTTGCGCGCCTGGGACTCGACCTCGATCGATTCCGATTCGGTACCGATGCCCGGGGAGGGGGCGGGGGCGACCGCTCGGCCCACGGGGGGGGAAGCCATTCGGTACCATGGGGGCAGCTCGAGGGCCACCTGCATCCGGTGCCACCCCGTGGTCCGGGCGCCCAAGGCGGGGTCGAATGCGATCCGGGACGTGGATTCCCGGCTCGGAGCCCGCATCGGGGGGACCCGGGGCGGCGTGGCTGGGGGCGGAGCACCACCAGGAGAATTGGCGAGGCGGCTTGGGGCAAAATACGGTGAAATACTCCAGTTGACCGGAAACGACCCGGAAACTCCCGGTGGAACGTCACCCGCGCCGTGCCGTCCGCGCGAATGATTGACGTGCCTTCGTACCAACGGACCTCCACCACTGGTCGAGGACCGGGAGCGTCCGCCTCGCCCAACCGGTAGGTCCGATTCGGGCAGGAGCAAGAGGTCGCCAAAGCGGACCAAGCGCGCCAGGTGCCGGGCCGCGGTCGCCCGGGAGACTCGGCAGGAGGCTTGGGCGGCGCCCACGATTCGGCCCGAAGCCCGACCCTGGGTGGGTACGGACGAACTGCAGCAGGAACGATTGGATCTGGGCGCCGACCGGGTCGGCGTTTCCGGACCTTGTCCCGACGCCGTCGGCCACCGACTCCCCGCCGGTCCCGCCACGGTTCACGGATTCATAAGTTTCGGTGGGCGGTGCGGCCGCTCCCTCCCCGAGGGACTCGGGGAGGTCTAGGCGTTCGGTTTCGGCGCACCCGGGGGAGCTTCGAGGAGCGTGACCTTCGCCTTCGCGCGCTCGCTGGCGTGCTCGACGTAGATCTTCCACTTGTGCTGGCTCGTGCCCGTGCCCAGAAGTCGGTCGATGTCGACGAGCGAGAGGTCGAGGACCAGGGTTTCTCCCTCGCGGCGGACTGCCCCCGCCCGTTCGAACTCCGGGAGGCGCCGGTCGAGGTCGCCGACGTTGGTCGACGCGTGGTGGGTGACGATCTGCGGCTTGAAGCCGTGTCGCCCAAAGTGGTCGGGCGCGTAGATCAGCATCGACTTGAACTTGTACTTGTGGAGCCCCGCATTCCCGCGTCCGCCCTGTTTGCCGGCGCCTCGGCCCGCCTTGACCCCACGGCCGTGGGTACGGGAACCCCGGAACTTCCTGGTGCGGCTCGGCATCGTGAGGACCTTCCTTACAGCATCTTGCGCGCGAGGTCGTTGATCGCCTTGCCGCGGTAGCCGAGCGCCCCGCCGAGTGTGGACCGGCTTCTTGGTGGATCGCCAGCCGCCCCGGGGGGCTTGAGCCGAAAGAGTGGGCGAACGGTGGGCTCGCCGTAGATCCCGTTCTTTCCGACGCGTTCGGCGAGCCCCTCGGGGATCGCGGCCGTGGTTCCATCCGGGCCCTCCGTGAGCAGGCCGCCCTCCGGCCTCTGGCCGCGGGCCGCCAGGAGCTCTCCGATGGTCTTCGGGTCAGCCTCGCCCCACGTGACGTAGCCGTTGATTTTCGTGATCATGCCACGGAACGCCGGGCGACTCCGGGACGACCGTCGCGTGGTTCGGCCGGGTGAGGTGCAGGTCGTTCAGCGTCATCACGATGTCGTGCTTCGCATGGATCGAGCCGCGGATCCGGATCGATGATCCACACCATGGTCAGTTCCTCACGGGCGGACGCGCCCCGCCCGGGCCGCCGGGCGGCCCGGCCCGCCGGGGCGTCGACCGCCCGGTCCGCCGCGGCCCCGCCCGCGTCCCCGTCCGCCCGGACCGCCCCGCGACGAGCCGGGGGGCAGGTTCTCCTTGGGAGGCAGGATCGAGACCCCGATGGGTCCCTGCACGATCTTCAGGCGCGCGATGTCTTCGTCGGGGACCTTCATTTGCGAGAGCGCCCGGAGCGCCTCGAAGACGGCCTGGGCGTAGTTGACGGTCGTCTTGGTGTGGCCGTCGGTGTAGCCCCAGGCGTCGGTGATCCCCGCGAACCTGAAGGATCGGCTTCGCCACGTCGCCCACCGCGAGCCCGACGCCCCGCGGGGCCGGCTTCAGCGTGACGACGACGGAGCCCGAACGGGCGTGAACTCTGGAACGGCACCGTGTGCGAACGTCCGCAGCCGCACTCCCAGCTGCCGCATCCGCGGAACGTCTCGACGACGTTGAGCTTCGCCCGGTCGATGGCCGACGGATCGTCGGCCCGACCTCTTTGCCCTTGGCGCGGCCGAGCCCGACGAAGCCGTCGCCGTTGCCGACGACGACCGTGACCGCGAACTTGAACCGGCGACCGGAGTCGGTCATCCGTTGGACCATGTTGACGTCCAGGACCTCGTCGTGGAGCGCGGGGAGGAGCGTGTCGACGATCGGGGCCTCGCGCAGCGGAAGCCCAGTGCGCAGCGCCTGGGACATCGTGGTGATCTCACCGGAGGCGACGCGCTTGCCGAGCTCGGTCCGGGGGACCCACGGCGGCGCGGGAGCGCGCGGAGGTCCGCCGCCATAGCCGCCCGAGGAGGGCGGGGGCGCCGACATCGCCGTCACGAGGCCGCTCCCGCCGCCTCGGCGAGCTTGCCGACCCGTCCCTTGAACGCCTCGAGCGGTTCGGTGAGCGGCGTCTTCAGATGTGTCCCGTTCAGACGGTCGGCGGTCGGAAAGTCGTCCCGTCCGCAGGGGACCTCGACTCCGGCGTCTTGCAGGCCCTTCACCGCGCCGAGGAGGCGTCCCTCCGGCCGTGGTGTGGCGCAGGCCCGCATCGAGGATCGCGTCGGTGGCGCCGGCCTGCTTCGCCCGGAGCCCCGCGAGGTAGCCGGTCAGGTAGGCCGCGGGAGTCGAGTGGAGGCTGCCGGCGGGGAAGCCGATTCCGGGCAGTTCGGCCGACTCGGCGTACGCCAGGACCCGGTCGCCGACCGGGTCATAGGCGGTGATCGAGACGATGACGCGCTTGTTGGAGATGCGCACGACGGCCCGGGGGCGGTCGCCGAGCAGTAGCTTCAGGCGGTGCCGGTAGTCGGTCGCGCCGTCGCGGCGGCGGCGGAACGGGACCCGGTAGCGCGGTCCGCGGCTCATGGGGCGGCCTCCGTGAGCGCCCCGGCGAGCCTCAGGTTGAGCATCAGGTGCGAGCGGCTGCGGAACATGCCACCCTTGGCGCGACGATAGAACCGGCGGGACTCAGCGGTCGGATCTTCTTCGTGTCCCGCAGCTCCTGGAGCAGCTCGCGCTGGGCGCGGATGCGCAGCATCCAGCGGGACTTCTTCGGGACCCGCGCGTATGGAGAGCCCTTGCGGGAGCCGTCGCCCCGGTGGCGGCCGCGGTCGAGCTCCGTCTGGTGGATACGGGCCCGGAACCGGGAGGTGCCGACGACGGGCATCGCGCGGACGACCCCGGCCTTGATGGCCGCGCGGATGTCCTGGCGGGTGACGGCGTCGGCCAGGTCCTCGGTCCGCGACGGGTCGAGCCACACACGGCCCTCGCCGCACTTGAGCAGTGCCGCCGCGAGGCGGCGCTGGTTCGACAGGTCCGGCATCGCTACGTCCCCTCCGCGCGCTCCGAGAAGAGCGGGTTCAAAAGGTGGACGCCCCGGCGGCGCGCGGCCTCCTCGAGCTGCAGGCGGCGGCGCGTGCCGACCGCGCGAGCGACGATCGCCGCGTCGCGGTTGGCGTCGAGCGCCTCGACCTCGGCGATGGTGCGCACGATCACCGGGCGGACCCGGAGGGAGTGAGCCCGCGCGCGCGGCGCGGACCGCGGAAGCCGATGGAGACGACCGTCGGCCGGTACCCGTAATGGCGGCGCTGCTTCGACTGCTGCCCCTTCGGGCGGCGCCACGACTCCCACCGGCCGATCCGGTGGTATCGGTGGGACGCGGTCCGCACGAACAGCGGGCGTCGGCTCGAGGTCTCGCGGCGGATGCCGAGCAGCCGGGCGACCTCGGGGTCGAGCGTCGGGCGGCGGGGGGCCTTCGGGCCCTCCTCCTTCTTGGCGGCGGACTTCTTCGACTCGCCGCTCGCCGGGGCCTTCGCGCCGTCGTCCTTCGGGGCGTCCCGTCCCTTCTTGGGGCGGGTCCGGGCTTGAGGGCTTGGCGGCCGGCTCGGTCGCGGCGGTCGTCTTCTCCTCCGGCTCGTCCGCGGCCATCAGGCCTCCATCGGACGGGCCTTGTCGACGATGTAGATGCCGTCCTGGAAGACGCGCGGGTCGTACTCGCGGATGTGGGTCGTGCGCTCGATTCCGCGGCGGCGGCGATGCCGACGCGCTCGATGTCGATCCCCTGGAGCTTGACGAACTCCCCGTCGACCGTCGCGGCGACCCGCGGCGGATCGATCGCGGTGCGGGGGAACTTCTCGCCGAGGAAGTTCTCGATGATGAGGTGGTCGCCCTTGACCTGGAGCTTCATCGGAAAGTGCGCGGCGACGCTCTTCAGGCGGGCCTCGAACCCCTTGGTGACGCCGACCACCATGTTCCGGCAGTGCGCCTCCCACGTGTTGAGCAGCGCCTTCGACATCTTGCGCCGGGGGGGCAGCTTCAGGGTGATCTCGATCGCCTCCGCGCTGATGGTGACACCGAGGGCGTCGATGGGCATGACCCGGGAGATCGTGCCCTTCGGGCCTTTGACCGTGATCTCGCGGGCGCCGAGCTTCGCCGTCACGCCCTTCGGAAGGGTGATGATCGACTGCGTCTTCGCCGGTCCTTCGCCCTTAATAGACATAGGCGACGATCCTCCCGCCGATCTTCAGCTCGCGCGCCTTCATCTGGCCCATGACGCCGCGGTTGGTGGTGAGCACGAGAAGTCCGAAGTCCTGCGCCGGGAGGAAGCGAGCCTCGTAGCTCTCCAGGTCCCGGCTGCGGACCGAGAGGCGGGGCTTGACGACGCCGCAGCGGTTGATGCGCCGCGAGAGGATGACCTTGTACGCGCCGCCCCGTCCGTTCTGGACGAAGCTGAACTCCTTCACGTACTGGTGCTCCTGGAGCAGCCGCAGCACCTCGCCGACGAGCCGGCTGGACGGGGCGAGCGTGACGGTCGCCTGGCCCTGCTGGTCCGCATGGCGGAGGGTGACGAGCGCATCGTTGAGAAGATCGTGCCGCATGAGGGACTCCTTAGACGTACTTCCTGAACCCGAGGTCGTAGGCGACCTCGCGGAAACACTGGCGGCACAGGTGCAATCCGTAGCGGCGGACGATGCCGCGCTTGCGGTCGCAGCGGGCGCACCCGACGCGACGACCGAATGCCTTGCGGGGTTTGTCGACCATGGTTACGGTTCCTCACTCCAGGAACTTCGCCTGGTACTCCCTCTGCAGGAACTCGCGGGTCTCTTCGGGGGTGACGCGCAGGGAGCGCGGGATCGGACGGGGGCGGCGGAGGCGGCTGCGCACCCGGAAGCCCGGCGCGTCCGATCTGGACGCAGACGTCGAACCCGTGGATGCCGATCGTCCGGTCGTCCTTCATCCCGGCGAAATCCGTGTAGTCGGGGATGCCGAACGAGACGTTCCCATCCCGGTCGATGGAGTCGGGATCGAGCTGGCGGTCGCGCGCGTCGAGCGCCCGGTTGAGGAAGTCCCGGGCCGCGGCGCCGCGCAGGGTGACCTTCGCCCCAATCGCCTGGCCGAGACGAAGTCCCCAGTCGCGGTTGGTGGAACGGGACTTGGTGGCGACCGGCTTCTGCTTCGCCACCATCTGGAGCACCTTCTCGGCCTTCGCCGAATGACCGGACTCGCCGACACCGCTGTTGACGACGATCTTGAGCACCCGCACGGCGCGGGTCGGGTTCGTCGTCACGGCGGCGGCTAGGAGCGTCATCGCGAGATTCCTCCGGGGAGCTGGATCTGCGGGGTGGTCTCCCCGATCACGAAGACGTAGTCCTTGATGCTGGAGAAGCCCTCGGCGAAGTGCACCCGGTTCGGCTGCGGCGAGTTCACGACCTCGATCCGCTCGATCCTGGCGATCTCCCCGACGTGGGCGCCGCCCGCGAGGTACGCGAGCAGGCCGGGCTTCAGGGGCAGGTGTTGCAGGACCTTCTGTCCGGGGAGAGCGATCTTGAGGGAGTCCCCGACGCGCCAGGTCGCGCTCTTCGGCGCGAATCAGGTTGCGGCCGTCATGGAGCGTGACCTGGGTCTTGCCGTCGCGGACGGTGGTCTTGCGGCGGACCTGCCCGATCTTGAACGCCGCGTCGGCGGGGGCGATCTTCACCAGACGGAGGCGGCCGCTCTGGTCCTTCAAGATGCGGAAGTGCTCGTCGACCGGCTTCGCGAAGCTCACGGTGTCCATGAGCCCGACGCCGCGCGCCATCTCCTTGACGACCTTTCCGTCGACGCTGACGAGTCCCTCGCGCAGGATCGCACGGGCCTCCCGGGCCGTTCCGGGCGACGCCGCGGACCTCCCGGAGGAGCTGGACCATCGGGAGCGACTCGGCCTGGGGGTGGGCCCCGGCGGCGACCCGCTGCA
>CAWJFK010000029.1:0-158410 GCA_963842165.1 uncultured Thermoplasmata archaeon
CGGTCGACCCTTCCGGCGGTCCGCTCCGGCCGTTCTGGGCGACCGACGAGCGCGTCGGAACGGTCACCCCGTCGCGCCACGACCCGCGCGTGATCGTCGCATCGGATCGCGGAGGCAACGAACACTGGGAGCTCTCGCTCGCCGATGCCGGGGGGAACCGGATCCGGGCCCTGACCCACCGCCCGGACGGATTCACGAGCCCGGCGCCTGGCGGGACGAGAATCGATTCCTGTTCACGTCGAACGAACGGGACGTCCGTTACTTTGACGTCTACGAGTCCGACCTCGCTTCGGACGAAGCGCCCCGCCGGGTCCGGCAGGAGGACGCGCTGGTCTCCGTGACCGCCGCCCGCGAGGACGTGGTCCTGCTCGAACGCTCCAACACCAATCTCGACACCGACCTCCTCGTGCTCGATCAGGGTCGAGAACGACTCTTGAATCCCCACCGGGGGGAGTCGGTGGTCTTCGGCGCGGACCTCGTGGGAGAGAACGTCTACGCGGCCACGAACCCGGACCTGGAGTTCGCGGCGCTCGTTCGGTATCCCGTCGCGGGGGGGTCCGCGGAGGTGCTGCGGGAATTTCCCGGGGACGTCGAGCGCGTTCGCTCCGCGCCGGACCAGCTGCGGGTAGCGGGCACGACCAACGAGCGGGGATGGAGTCAGCTCTGGGTCTACGACCTCCCCTCGGGGGAGTTCGCCTCGCTTCCCCTACCCGAACCGGGCGTGATCGAGGCGCTCTCCTGGAGCCCGGACGGGGCGGAGATCTACTTCGATCTGAACTCGGCCGAGACGTCCCACCAGGTGTATGCCATCAACCCTCGCTCGGGCCAGAGCCGGGCCGTGACCTCGAGCCCCGTTCCGATGCCCGGCGCGGCTCACTCTCCCGAACTCGGGACCTTCGGCGCGGAAGACGGACGCTCGATCGACTACTGGGAGTACACCCCACCGGGGCCGGTGCAGGGCACGATCGTCTACGTCCATGGCGGGCCGGAGTCGCAGGCGCGACCCGGGTTCGTTCCCCTCCTTCACTTCCTCGCGGACGAAGGGTTCCGCCTCCTCGTCCCGAATGTCCGCGGCAGCCTCGGTTACGGCCGGACGTTCGTGCACCTCGACGACGTGCGCCTGCGGATGGACTCGGTCCGCGACCTGCGCGACCTCGTGCGGGCCACCGGAGTGACCGGGTCGGTCGGGATCGTGGGGGGCAGCTACGGGGGGTTCATGGTGCTCTCCGCGCTGACCACGTACCCCGACCTCTGGGCCGCCGGGGTGGACGTCGTCGGGATCGCAAACTTCGTGACGTTCCTCGAGCGGACCGGTCCCTGGCGTCGCAAGGTCCGCGAGGACGAGTATGGCAGCCTCGCGCACGACCGGGAGTTCCTCGAATCGATCTCTCCCCTCCACCGGGCGGACCGGATCCGGACGCCCCTCCTGGTGGTCCACGGCGCCAACGACCCGCGCGTCCCGATCTACGAGGCGGAGCAGATCGTCGCGGCCCTTCGGGCGCGCGAGGTGCCGGTCGAGTTCCTCCGGTTCGAGAACGAAGGGCACGGGTTGGTCCGGCGAGAGAATCAGGTGGCGGCGTACTCGCGGGCGGCGGAGTTCTTCGTGAAGTACCTTCGCCCGGCGCACGACCCGTAGGGTCGGACGCCGCGCGCTCTTCCGACCGGACCTAGAGGAGTTTCCGGAAGAGCAGTTTGTCTTCGAGGCTGCCTTCGATGGCGAGCTTCCGGGTGACGAGGGCCTTCATCGGCCCGATCTCCTTGGTCACGAGACCTCGGAAGGTCGCGACGTCGGTGATGATCTTGACGTCGGAGCGGGGGGCGATCCGTTCGGAGACCGGTGAGGCGTCCCTTGCGAAGGTCGACCGCGTACGTGCCCTCGTCGCGGAGGCGGACCTCGATCGTCCGCTCGAGGCCGTCGAGCTCCTCGGCCATCGCGGGCGTCTGCTCCGCGTGGCGGTTGAACCGATCGACCAACCCGGCGAGCGTGTCTTCGATCGTCATGGAAGGAACCGGTCCAGCGGAACAGCCGGCAGCGCTCGCTTAACCCTTCCCATCGTGGCCCACGAGACCCGGAGCCAGGGCGGCGGCGCGTCGACGTGCTGCAGGTGGGCCCGCACGAACTCGATCGTCTGCGAATCAGAAGGGTACCCGCTGCCGATCCCGTCGCCGAGCACGGATCGCAACCGGGCCAGCACACGGTCGCGTCGCACCTTCGCGACGATCGACGCCGCCCCGACCAGCGGGTCGTCCCGGTCGGCGTGATGGCGGGCGATGACCCGAGTCCCGGCGCCGGCCCGCGCCGAGACCCGCCGCCCGAAGCGGGCCTCGTTCGGGTCGCACGCGTCGACCCGCGCTTCCTCTCCGCCGAGGCGCCGGATGACGTCCCCGAACGCCTCGACCTCGAGGTCGTTGAGCCCGTTCTTCCGTACCGCCCGGTCGACGG
The DNA here is from genome assembly GCA_963842165.1 of uncultured Thermoplasmata archaeon. GTDB lineage: Archaea > Thermoplasmatota > Thermoplasmata > Lutacidiplasmatales > UBA184 > Lutacidiplasma. The sequence continues at coordinate 2,444 of CAWJFK010000029.1, forward strand.
CCCTCGGAGTTAACGTGATGGAGGCGAGGTCTCCGAGGCTTCGCAGACGCGCGTACACCTCGCCCCGGGCGGCGGGAGAAAGTTCCTTCGAATCGCGCGCGCCCGCCGCACGGACCGCTTCGAGGTGCGTATCGTCGAGGGCAAAGGCCCCGACGACGAGCGGGCCGACAAAGCTCCCGCGCCCCGCCTCGTCCACTCCCACGACCCGCATCGCCCCACCCGTAGCAAGGGCAGAAGAGAGCGTGAGGGGCTTAAGCCCGTGCGCGCAGACCCGGAGGTGGTTCGGTCGGGGCGCTCACCGCCGGCACTTTAGGTCCGTTCGACCTGACGTTTCGACCGACCGCGGGGCCCACACGATGGACGCCTACCTCGAGTACCGGGGTCTTCGTCAGCTCCCGCGTCCCTACCGGACGATGTTCGACCACGACCCCCACCCGGCCGGGTCGATCGATCGGATGCTCTGGGAGTCCATGGTCCGTCTCTGTCCGGTGACGGCCGACCGTCTCTACCGGGAGTTCACCCCTACCCGGGTCTCCTACCGGCCGGGGATGCGACCCACCCTGGAACACATCGTTCGGACACTCGGCCTCGCCGACCGGTCCGAGGAAGAGCGCGTCGCGGCGATCGTCCGGTTCGCCGCCGGTCTCGCCCCGACGCATCCCGTCGAGCTAGAAGAGAGACGTTTCGGCGGTTCGGAGGAGGAGATCCTGTTGCGGGGCTCGGACTGGTGTACCCGACGTCGCACGGGTCGCGTCCTCTCTCTGCCAGATCGCAAACCTCCCCTCCCGCCTCGTGATCTTGCAGGACGTCAGCCAGCCATACAGCGGACACACCATCGTGGAGACGTGGCGCTCGGGCAAGTGGGGAGCGGCCGATGCGGTAGGGAACGTGGTCTACCGGGCAGAGGACAGAGGCCCGGCGACGACCTGGGATCTCATGAGCCGTCCCGAGCTGCTCGACGCCCAACCCGTCGGAGACGTTGCGGTGGGGGCGCGTCGCGGGCAGTTCGCCTGGGCCGCGATCGCAAACTACCCGCTCGGGCCGATCGACGCCGTCGACTACTCGGTCGGGGCCATCAATCAGTACTATCGCGCGATCCTCGACGAGTCGGCCCGAGGCTGGCCGGACGGTCTTCGGTGGCTCTTCGGCGAGGACCATACGCACTGACCGGGGGGACCGGGGACTCGCGCCCCGGAAGTCGCATCCAAGAAACGTCATATACGGCACCCCGGTCGGCCCGACCTCCCCGGAGCTTCATGGGAATCTGGCAGGGCCGCTCGCGTCGGCAAGCGCACCGGCGGACGCCTTCGTCCGATCCGGAAGAAGCGACGGTTCGAGATCGGTCGCGAGCTCCAGTCCGCCACGCTGGGCGGGGATATGGTGAAGCGCTACCGGGTCCGCGGCGCGAACTTGAAGCTCCGCATCCTCACGGTCCAGACGATCAACGTCTTCGACCCCGCGACCAAGAAGACCCAGAACGCCAAGATCGTGACCGTTCGGGAGAACCCGGCGAACCCGAACTACGTTCAACGGAACATCATCACCAAGGGTGCCATCCTCGAGACGGAGCTCGGCCTGGTCCGCGTGCGCTCCCGACCGGGTCAGGACGGCGTCCTGAACGGCGTCCGCGTCGCCGCGGCCTCCGGGCACGGCGTGAACCGCCGGGCGGGCCTGACGATGCCCGACCACTTCTACATCTACCCCACGTACCTCGGCCGCGAGCGCACGCGTAAGGACGGTCGTCGGGTCCCGGCGGCCCTCGCGCTGCCCGACCTGACCGGCGAGGAGATCCTGGCGGCCGCGCAGCATCTCGGCTTCAAGGCCGAGCTCGAGTCGTCGAAGCAGTATCCCCGCACCGCGGGCTCGTTCGAAGGACGGGTCAAGGTGGTCAAGAAGGGGAAGACCACCAAGGCGGCCTTCCTTCGCTCGGTCGCCGGAGAGCTCGCCCGTCGGCGCGCCGCCGGGGGAAAGAAGTAGATGGAAGAGCCCGGCACGGTCTACTTCACGGGAACGGCGGGCGCCGGAAAGACGTCGTTCGTCCGGGCCTTCGCGGAGTGGCTCCGGACCGCGGGGTACGATTCGACCGTCGTCAACCTCGACCCCGGCTCGAAGGGACGGATTTCGAGCCGGACGTCGACATCCGGGAGTGGGTGCGGCTCGCCGACATTCAGGACGAGTACGGCCTCGGCCCCAACGGCGCCCAGGTCGCCGCGGCCGACATGATCGCGCTCAAGATCTTCGACGTGAAGCAGGCCGTCCAGGAGCTGAAGACGGACTACGTCCTGATCGACACGCCCGGCCAGATCGAGCTGTTCGCGTTCCGCGAGGCCTCGAAGGCGATCGTGGACGCGCTGAGCGGGGACCGGTCGGCGATCGCGTTCCTCTTCGACCCGGCCCTCGCCCGGACTCCCGGCGGCTTCGTCTCCCTCATGATGCTCTGCGCGACCGTCGAGTTCCGCTTCCGCCTGCCGATGGTCAACGTGCTCACGAAGGTCGACGCTCTCTCGCCGGAGCAGCTCGCGCGGGTCGTGGCCTGGTCGGACGAGCCGGGCGCGCTCTACGAGGCCGTCTCCGCCGAGACCCCGACCCCCGACGCGCAGCTCTCGACCGAACTGTTCCGCGCCCTCGAGTCGATGGGGTCGCTCACCGGCCTCATCTCGACCTCCGCGAAGGAGGGGACGGGTCTCGAGGCGTTCTACCAGGGATGCCAGCGCGTCTTCGGCGGCGGTGAGGACTTGGAGCCGTCCCACGCCCCGTCGAACGAGTGACCCGTTACTCTTCGGTGAAGAAAAGGCCCATGCCGGCCGAGGCGGCGTCCTCCTCGTCCCGGAACCGCTGGTGGAGCGCCTCGCCCTCGGCGGGTGGGAGGGTGGTGCCCACGACGGCGAGGAGGTCCTTCGCGCGCTGGACGCCCTCGGCCGATCCTTCCACGAGCACGTAGGTCCGGTCCGACGGGCCGCCCAGGGCGCCGGCGTCTGCGCACTTTCTGGCTCTGGCGGGAGACGAGGTCGTCCTTGAGGGCCGCGTCGAGCTCGGTCCGTTTCGCGGAAGGCACGCTGAAGATCGTCCACGCCATCGCGTCCCGCGACCGCCCTCCCCTATTTGGGGGGTTCGGATGCGATTCGCGGGAAAGGCAGATAGCGGCCGCGGCTGTCCCGGGGCTCATGTACGCACGGACCACCGAGTCGCCGGTGCTGCTCCTCGGGGCCGCGCACGTCATCGACCTCTCCGGACCACTACGGTCGGTCCTGGCCAGCCGGGTGCTGGACGGGCTCGCCGTCGAGCTCGACCCGGAGCGGGCGGGGTCGCTCTTCGCCCCGTCCACGCACCCCCGGGACCACAGCGGACTCCCGCTCCTCACCCGGGTCTGGGGGCTCATCCAGCGACGGCTCGGTTCGGAGCTCGGAGGCGGCGAGGCAGGGGCCGAGATGAAAGTGGCCGCCCTGGTCGCCCGGGAGCGCCAGCTCCCGCTCTTCCTGATCGACGACCCGCTCCGGCTCACCGTGATGCGGCTCGTTCAATCGATGCCGCTCAAGGAACGGGTACAGCTCCTCTTCGGGGCGTTCGTCGCCCTCTTCCTGCCGACCCGCCTCGTGACCCGGGAGATGGACCGCTACGTGGCGTCGCCGGAGGAGTACACCGACCAACTGCGGCTCGCCTCCCCGACGCTGGCCCGCGTGCTCATCGACGAGCGGAACGAGCACATGGCCGAACGCCTCACGCATTTGCGTCAGCGGGGGTACGGTCGGATCGCGGCGGTCGTGGGCGACGCGCACCTGCCCGGGCTCGCGGCGGCGCTCGGCCGCCGGGGGGTGGCCGTCGAGTCGATCCCCTTCGCGCGTCTGCGCGAGGTCAAAGGACCGTCGTCTGTCCCTTCGTAGCCTCGTCCACGGAGGCGACGAACGCGTCGGCGAGCTCGCTGACCTCGGGTCCGACGTGCTCCTCGAGCCGTCCCGCGTCGGAGAGGCCGCTGATCGGCGGGGCGACCGGGAGCTGGCCGAGGACCGGGATCCCGTACTCCTCGGCGATCTGGGCGACCTTGCTGACTCCGAAGAGGTCGATCCGGCGGCCGCAGTCGGGGCACGGCAGGTAGGACATGTTCTCCACGAGGCCGAGGAGCGGTACGTGGAGCTCTCGGGCCATGTTCATCGCCTTCCGGACGATCAGGGCGGCCAGGTCCTGCGGTGTGAGGACGAACACCATCCCGTCGATGGGGATCGTCTGGAAGACCGTGAGCGGGACGTCGCTCGTTCCCGGCGGCATGTCGATGAGCAGGTAGTCGAGGGCCCCCCAGTTCACTCCGCCGAAGAACTGGGTGATGAGGCGGGTGACGAGCGGCCCCCGCCAGATGACGGGCGTCTTCTCGTCCTCGACCATGAACTGCGAGGAGACGACGGGGATGCCGGTGCGCGAGAGCGCGGGCTCGATCCCCTCGCCGCGGTCCGTGAGCGGTCCGGTCATTCCGAGAAGTTTCGGGATCGACGGTCCGGTGATATCGGCATCCAGGATCCCGACGCTCATACCGCGTCGGCGCAGCTCGGTCGCGAGAAGGGCGGTGGCGGTCGACTTGCCGACGCCTCCCTTGCCGCTTCCCACCGCGACGACGTGACGGATCCGGCCCTTGTCCATCCGCTGGAGGACGCTCCCGGGGGGGCCCCGGCGCGTCGGACCGGGGGGCGAAGACGTCGGGTGGCTCGTCCCGGGCGGTCCGGCAGGAGTCATGGGGCGGCCCACACCGGGGCGTCTATATTATGGCGGCTCCGCGGCCTAGCTGGGTCGGTGGTCTCAGATGATGGAGGTACCCTCGGAAGGCCTGCCGGAATTGTTCGAGCCCAAGTCGCTCGCCGTGATCGGTGCCTCGAACCGCCCCGGCAGCGTCGGAGGGACCCTGTTCCGAAATGTGCTGAAGGCCGGCTATCGGGGCGTGGCCTATCCGGTCAATCCCTCCTCGAAGAGCGTCTCCGGGGTCCACTGTTACCCGAACATCGCCTCGCTCCCCGAGACCCCCGACCTCGGGATCGTCATCGTGCCGGCGCCGCACGTCGCGGGCGTCGTGGACGAGCTCGGTCGCGCGGGTACCCGGGGCGTGATCGTGATCTCGTCCGGGTTCCGCGAAGTGGGGGGCGCCGGGATCCCGCTCGAGGACGAGCTCATCCGGACGGCGGCGAAGTACCGCATGTCGCTGGTCGGGCCGAACTGCTTCGGCCTCCTCAACACCAACCCCGCGGTCAGCCTCAACGCCACCTTCAGTGAGAACCTCCCTCCGCGCGGGAACATCGCCTTCGTCTCGCAGAGCGGCGCGCTCTGCGCGGGGATCCTCGCGTACGGGATCGCCGAGCGGATCGGGTTCTCCCAGTTCGTCTCGGTCGGGAACCGGGCCGGCATCGATGAGAACGACCTCCTCCGCTCCCTCGGCCGCGACCCGGCGACCCGGGTCATCCTCCTCTACGTCGAGAGCCTCGCGAACGGCCGCCGTTTCCTCGAGGCCGCCCGCGAGGTGACCGAGAAGAAGCCGGTCCTCGTCATCAAGAGCGGCCGGACTCCGCGCGGGGGAGCGGGCCGCGCGCAGCCACACCGGTTCGCTCGCGCAATCCGGTCGGGACCAGCTCTACGACGCACTCTTCGAACAGTCGGGCGTGGAGCGGATCGAATCGATCGGCGAGCTCTTCCGGAACGCGAAGGTCTTCTCCGCCGGATTGCATCTCGGCGGGCCTCGCCTCTCCATCCTCACGAACTCCGGGGGACCCGGGATCGTCGCCGCCGACGCGGCGGGCCGGCACCACCTCGAGCTCCCGCTGCCGTCGGACGCCGAGCGCGCCCAGCTCGCCAAGCTGCTCTCCCCCTCCGCCGCGATCGCGAACCCGGTCGACATGACCGCGGACGGCGGACCGGCCCAGTGGACCCAGGCCCTGAGCATCATCCTGGCCGCGCCCCGCACGGACGGCGTGTTGGCGATCTCGACCCCCACCGGGACCCTCACGGGGACAGCGGTCGTCAAGGCCATCCTCGAGGCGCACGCGACCAGTCCCAAGGCGCTCACGGCCTGCTTGTTCGGACTCACCGACCTCTCCGGCGACCTCGCGATGCTCGAAGCGGGCGGGGTCCCCTCGTTCACGTTCCCCGAGGAGGCGGTGCAGGGGATCGCCAGCCTCGCGCGGTACCGAGCGTGGCTCGACCGCCCTCGTACCGAGGTCCGGGAATTCCCGGTCGACCTCGAAACGGCGCGCGCCGTCATCGCCCGCGCCCGCCGGGACGGCGTGTCCTTGCTCCCCCAGTACGCGGCGCCGAGAGCTCCTCAGCGCCTACGGAATCCCCTTCGCGGCCGTGCGTCGCGTCCGAACCGCCGACGAAGCCGCCGCGGCCGCCAAGGAGGTCGGCTTTCCCGTCGTCCTCAAGATCGTCTCCCCCGACATCTCGCACAAGACCGACGTGGGCGGCGTCCTCCTCCACCTCGACGACGAGAACGCGGTCCGCGACGCGGTCCGCAAGATGACCGAGAGCGTCCGGCTGCGCGCGCCCACCGCTCGGGTCGAAGGGTTCGAGGTCGAAGCGGAGGTCCGGGGCGGCAAGGAGGTCCTGATCGGACTGCAGCGCGACCCCGGGTTCGGGCCGATCGTGGTCTTCGGACTCGGCGGGATCTATGTCGAAGTGCTCCGCGACGTGACGTTCCGACTCGCCCCGATCCGGCCGCTCTCGGCCCACCACATGATCGAGTCGGTGAAGGCCTTCCCGCTCCTGAAGGGGGTCCGCGGCGAGGCGCCCTCCGACATCGATGCGCTCGCCGAGGCGATCGAGCGGGTCTCCCAGCTCTCCGTCCAGCTCCCCGACGTCGCCGAGATGGACCTCAACCCGATGATCGTCCGAGGCGTCGGCTCCGGCGTGGTCGCGGTGGACGCGAGGATCGTGCTCGGACCTCCTTCCACACCGGCACCGTCCGCTTGAGCTGGTCGATCAGGAACCGCGTCGCCGCGAACGCCTCCGACCGGTGGCCGCACGCGGCCCCGACGACCACGGCGATCTCGCCGACCCGGACGCTCCCCACCCGGTGCCAGGCGACCGTACGGCCCGCCCCGAAGCGTCGTCGTGCGTCCGCCTCGAGGGCGCGAAGGGCTTGGAGGGCGGGGCCCCGGTGGGCCTCGTAGACGAGAGCGGTGACCGTCCCCGCGGGCGTCGGGTCCGCACGGACCCGGCCGGCGAATACGACGACCCCGCCGAGGGTCGGATCCCCGAGCTCCCGAAAGGCCGACACGAGCGAGAAGGGACGAGCGCTCAGTCGCGAGGACATCTTACCCGCCTCCGTAGGGGGGGTGGATCGCCAGCTCTTCCCCCGGGCGAACCCGTTCGTCGAGCCGTTGGACTGGGACCCCGTCGTGAAAGAAACGGCTGTGGGCCAGGATCGCCGCGAGAGGCGGATAGGCGCGGGCGAGCTCGGCCGCCAGCTCGCGCACGGGCGTTCCTTCCGTCAGCACCGGCCACGAAAGCGCGCGGGTGCCGACCGCGGTTCGCGCCGTCGAAAGAGGAGCACTCGGGCGCGTCCGGGAGGCTGCGACGTGCTGTGCCGGGACGCTCCGGTCGCCGTCATCACCGGTGGAGCGCACAACCGATTAATACCGATGTCCTCTCGATTCGAAGATGACAGAAATCGCGGTGCGATCGGGAGGTCAGGCCGGCGACGGCATCGCCTCCGTCGGCGAGACGATCGCCCGTTGTTTCTCCCGGATGGGCCTCCACGTCTTCGGCCTCAACGCGTATCAATCCGTGATCCGCGGCGGTCACGTTTGGTATCAGGCCCGGACGGGGGACGGCCGACCCCGATCGCAGGGAGACGGCCTCGACATCCTGTACGCGCTCGACCGGCAGACGGTCGACGTCCACGCGGCCGGGGTCCGGCGCGGCGGCACGGTCGTGTTCGACCCGGAGAAGTTCGCCGTCTCCGCGAGCGAGCTCCCCGCCGGCGTGACGCCGCTCCCCGTCCCGACGCTCGAGTTCGCACGAAAGTACACGAGCCAGTCGATCCTCCAGAACGCCGGCGGGATCGGGGCCACCGCCTTTCTCGCGGGGATCCCGCTCGACCTCCTGCACCAGGTCCTTACCGACTCGTTCGGTCGGAAGACCGGGGACGTCGTCACGTGGAACCTCGGCGCCAGCGCCGACGGCTACCACTACGCGGAGCAGCACGCGAGCGCCCATGAGTCCGCCGTGCGGAAAGGCGGCGCGCCCAAGCTGCTCATGACCGGCAATCAGGCGTTCGCCCTAGGCGCGGCGGCCGCCGGTTGCAAGTTCCTCGCCCAGTACCCGATGACCCCCGCGTCCGGGGTGCTCCACTGGCTGGCCGCCCACGCACAAAGCCTCGGCATCGTCGTCAAACAGGCCGAGGACGAGATCGCCGCCATCAACATGGCGATCGGGGCCTCCTACGGCGGCGTGCGTTCGATGACGGCCACGAGCGGAGGTGGCTTCGCGCTCATGGTCGAGGCGCTCGGGCTCGCCGGCGATGACCGAGACGCCGGTCGTGATCGTGGAGTCCCAGCGCGTCGGCCCGTCGACCGGGTTGCCGACCAAGACCGAGCAGGGCGACCTCAACATGATGCTCGGGCGCCGGCCAGGGGGACTTCCCCCGGGCCATCCTCGCTCCCACGGACGCGGCGGACGCCTTCCACGCGACCCTCCGCGCGTTCGAGCTCGCGGAAAACTGGCAGACCCCCGTGCTGCTGGCGAGCGACCTCCACCTCTCCGAGAGCCACTTCACCGTCAGACCGGGAGGAGGTGCCGTTGAATGTCTCGCCGTCGAGCCTGATCACCGTGGAGCCGAACGCCCACGAATACAAGCGCTACCAGTACACCGAGTCGGGCGTCTCGCCGCGGGCGGTTCCGGGCCAGCCCGGGCTCCAGTTCGTCGCCGGGTCGGACGAGCACGACGAACGGGGCCACCTCATCTCGGACACTCGTTCGGGGATCCCGCGCTGGGTCGCCGAGCGCACCCGGATGATGGACAAGCGAATGAGCAAGCTGCACGGCCTCACCGCCGACGCGGCCCCCCCGGTCCTCGAAGGTCCCGCGGACGCGCCGCTCACGTTCGTCGCGTGGGGGTCGCCCGTGGGGGCGATCCGAGATGCGATGGCCCAGCTCGCGACCCAGGGCCGTCCGACCAACCTCCTCTACTTCCCGACGGTCTTCCCGCTCGATGCGGCCGCGGTCGGGGCCACGCTCGGGAAGGCCCACCGGACCCTGCTCGTAGAGGCGAACTACACCGGGCAGTTCGGCCGCCTCCTTCGGGCCGAGACGGGCGTGCACCTGTCGGACCGTTTCCTCAAGTACCGACGGGGAACCGTTCTATCCCCACGAGATCGTGGCGCGCGGACTCGAGGTCATGAACCATGGCGGACAGTAGCGCGCGAGTGGTACCGACCCCCACCGGCAGCCCGCTCCCCCTCATCGGGAAGTCCGACACCAAGCCGACCTGGTGTCCGGGGTGCGGCGATTTCGGCGTCGTCGCCGCGGTCGAGATGGCGGTGAAGCGCCTCCAGATCCCGAGCCACAACGTCGTGATCGTCTCCGGGATCGGCTGCTCGTCGAACCTCCCGCACTTCCTCTCCTCCTACGGTTTCCACGGGCTCCACGGTCGTTCGCTCCCCAGTCGCCGAGGGGGTCCGCTGGGCCAACCACGGACTCACGGTCATCGGGACGGGCGGGGACGGCGACGGGTTCGGCATCGGGGCGGGTCACTTTGTCCACGCGATGCGACGGAACGTCGACCTCACGTACGTCACGATGGACAACCAGATCTACGGCCTCACGACCGGCCAGGCGAGCCCGACGTCGGTGATGGGCCAGAAGACAAAGTCCACCCCGTCCGGCGTGATCGAGCATCCCATCGAACCGATCTCCCTTGCGCTCGCGAGCGGGGCCACCTACATCGCCCGCGGGTTCTCCGGGGACGTGAAGCAGCTCGCCGACCTCGTGGCCGGCGGCATCCAGCACCACGGCTTCTCGTTCGTGGACGTCTTCAGCCCTTGCGTCACGTACAACAAGATCAACACGTTCGACTTCTTCCGCCAGCGCGTCTACAAGCTCGAGAGCGCGGGCCACGACCCGACCAATATCGTCGCGGCGTTCGAGCGCTCGCTCGAATGGGGCGACAAGATCCCGATCGGTCTGTTCTACAAGACCGACCGACCGACGTACGAGGACCTGGAAGAGGTGCTCGCTGCCGGTCCCCTCGTCCACCAGCCGTCGGGGATCAAGGGACGCGAGGACGTCCTCGACGAGTTCGTCTAGGACGCCGTGGTCCCCGCGGGCAGTTGGGAGGGCGAACAGATAGGCGTCGCCTTGGGCGAACAGCACGGAGTAGAACCCGCCCTGGAGGAAGGGCTGGGGCGAGAACGCGGGCCAGAGGATGCTGTTCGCCTGGGTCACGATGATGTACTGGACATCCAGGGTTTCGAGCGCGAGGACGCCCCGAATATTGAAGGTCGCGTTGGTGAGCTCGCTCACGACCAGCGAGTACGACGCGTTGAACCGGTCCCACCCCGGTAGCATGGGGAAGAGCACCACCGCGGTCGGGTCGTACGCGGGCAGGAACTCGCCGGCGCTGCCCGGCGCGACCAGCACCCGCGCGCCGTCGGGCAGGTGGGCCCCGGCGTACACGAGTAGGTCGAAGTCCGCTCCCGTGACGTTTCCGAAGTTGGTGTAGAGGGTCGAGAGGACCGGGGCGAGCTGGACCGGTGTCAACACCCCGCCGGGAACCACGAGGACGAGGGCGATCACGACCGGTAGGGCGGCGGCCGCCTTTCGAGAGTTCCCGTCGAGCCGCCAACTCCGCCGGCGGGAGGCCCGTTCCGGCGCGGGTCCGACCGGTCCTTTCGCTCGAACCGCCCCCTCCAGCGCGAGCGCCAGCGGAAGCGTGGCGAGGAGGGCGTAGATCGTGAACAGCCAGATCGAGGCCTCCGACTCGCTGACGACGCTCGAGAGGTGCCCGAGCACCCCACCCTGCGAGCCGGCCCAGTCGAGGCCCAGCAGCCCGAACGTCGCGACGAGCCCTCCTACGAGGAAGTTCCGTACCAGCTCGAGGCGGGGGCCGAGTGACGCCCGCCCGAAGAGGAAGACGAGCGCGAGCCCCGCGGTGAGGAGCAACGCAAGCTCGGCGCGCAGCACCGGAAGCGGGGAGAGCCAGACGTCCTGCGGCCGGAACAGGTACGGGTCCACGGACCCGATGAACTGGGACGTTGCGGTGCTGAGCGGGATCGGCGCCGGTGCACGGGTGCCGGGAACGTAGCCCGGAGAGCTGAGCCCCTGTCCCAGGACGTACCAGGTCGGGATTAGAGCCACGAGGGCCGTGCCGACCGCCGTTCCCCAGCGCGCGAGCCAACGGGCCGGCGACCCCGCCCCGCGAGGCACCGTGATCGCGGCCATGACCAGCAGCGCGGGGGCCAACCATTCGGCCCCGACGGGGTTCAATGCCGCCGAGTAGCCGAGGACCAAGCCGAACGCGAAGGCGTCGGGGGTGGTCGGAAGCGTCCGCAGCCATCCTACGGCCTGGCCGGCGAGCCAGAGGACGAGGGGGAAGGCGAAGACGAAGTCGTTGCTGCCCCCGACCAGCACCCGCGTCCAGCTCGCGGTCGCGGCGAGGGTCAGCGCTAACGCGAGCCCGCCCAGGTCCCCCCCGAGGACCCGCCGGCCGAGGACGAACCCGCCGATCGGGGCCAGGCCGAAGAACAGGGGAGTCAGCAGGAGGCTCGTGCGCGCCCCGGGGAGGCCGAGCAGTAGCTGGGCCGTTCCCAGCCACGCCGTCGTCGCCTGGGGGTAGAGGAGGCCGATGGAGGAGGACGGGAGGAACGAGAGAGCGAGCTGGTGCGAGTCCAGCAGTCGCGCCGTGTACAGGGTGAGGAGGCTCGAATCGTAGGTGTTCCCGGTCCCGACGGGGAGGGCGACCGCCACCTCGAACAGGAGGAGCGCGAACCCGCTCAACTCGGCCAGAAGGGCGGCGGGTCGGAGGAAGGGCCCCACCAGCGAGCGAAGGGTAAGGGAGTGCCCTCGGCGGCGGGCCACCCATGCGCACTCCCACGGCCCCCGCCACGAGGACCGCGGCGATGGAAGCGAGCGAGAATCCACCGATCGGAAGGGCGGCGAGGAGGTAGAACACCGCCCCGCCGAGGAAGAAGTCGAGGAGCCCCCGTTCGACCGCCTCGAGCTGGCGCCAGGAGATGACCCACCGGGCCGCGAGCAGGCGGACGAACTCCCCGAGCACGATCGAGCCCGCCGCGAGGCCGAGGAGGCCTAGAACCAGAACCGTCCCCGAAGGGCCCGGGACGCTCACGGAGGTCCGAGTCCCCTCCCTCTACAAGACCGTGCTTCCCGAACGGTGCCTTTTTACCGTTCTGCGCCGCCCCCGGACCCAGGGGAGGAACGTGGACTCTCCCTCAACGGTTCGCATCCGGGAGGGGCTGTCCACGGTCACGAAGGGGACCCTCTTCCTTCTCGTGGCGACGCTCCTGTTCGTCTTCCTCAACTTCATCGCTCGGGTCGTGATCGTCCGGGGATCTCCCCCGACGACTGGAGCGATTTCTCCTGGTCGCTCACGCTGGCGGGGTTCCTCGCGGCGTTCGGCACCCTCGGGCTGCCGAACGCCATCGCGCGGAGCCTGCCGTTCGCCAGCTCGGACGGCGAGCGCCGATCGATGGTCCGCGCCACGCTCTTCCTGGGCGGGGTCGCCGGGGTCGTCGTCGCGGTCTCGCTCTTTCTCGCCGGCCCCCTCATCGGCGCCCGACTCGACGAGCCCGATATCGGCGTCGCCCTCGAATACCTCTCGATCGCCGCCGCGTCGCTGATCGCGACGAACCTGATCGCCTCGATCTTCCAGGGGTACGAGGACGTCACCCCGAACGCCCTCCTCCTGCAGATCCTCACGCCCTCCCTGTTCGTGACCTTCCTGCTCGTCGGCCTCTTCCAGCCGGGCGGGATCACGTTCCGCGACACGCTGCTCGCCTACGCGACGGCGAGCGTGCTCGTGCTGGGGCTCGCGGTCGGGTACATCGCGCTCCGACTGCCCCGACGGCTGCCCTCGGGACATCGCACCGCCCGGTGCGGTCACTCCGTTGCTCGCCTTCGCCGCCCCGCTCTTCATCGCGTCGATACTTTCGAGCCTCACCGGCAACGGGGACACCCTCGTCCTCGGCCTCTTCTTTCCGAAGGCGGTGGGGACGTACACCGCCTCGCTCACGTTCGCCCGGCTCCTGACGGTCGGGATCGGGGCCGTCGGGTACATCTTCCTACCGGTCACCACCCGCCTGTTCCGCGCCGGCGACCAGGACTCGATCCGGGTCACCTACGCGACGGTCACGAAGTGGATGGTCCTGTTCTCCCTGCCGCTGTTCGCGCTGTTCTTCTTCCTCCCGAGCCAGTCGCTCGGGCTCGTCTACGGGTCGCACTACACCTCGATCGTGGCGCCCCTACAGATCACCGTCATCGGCGCGTTCGCCTCGACGCTCTTCGGGCCCGGGACCGCGACCCAGGTCGCGTTCGGTCAGACGCGACTCGTCGCGTACAACTCGGTCGCCGCGTTGGTGGATGTCGTCCTTGCGTTCTGGCTGGTCCCCCACTACGGCGCCGTCGGCTCGGCCGTGGCGTGGACGTCCGCCGTCACCCTCGCGGCGGGGCTCTCGCTGGTCGAGCTCGCGCTAACCGCGAGGGTCCATCCCTTCCGGAGCCCACTCGGTCGTCCCGCTCGCCCTGACCGGAATCCCGGTCGGGCTCTTCCTCGCCCTTGTCCACCCCGCCCTTCCGTTCTGGTCGCTTCCCCTCGTCGGGCTGGCGGTCGCCGGCCTGTTCATCCTGGTCGTGATGCTCACGCGGAGCGTCGACCGCGGCGACCGGTTGCTGCTCGACGTGATCGAGCGGCTCCTGGGCCGACCCCTGCCCTTCGTGCGCCGCGTCGGGCGGGTGCTCTTCCGCGACGGCGGGCCCCCGCCCTAGCGGATCCCGGACCGCCCGGCGAGCCCCGACGGGGGCGGACCTGCTCCAGGAGCATCAGAACCACTCCGCCCACGAGCAGGAGGAATACGTACTCCGCGAGGGTGTCGGCGGTCGGTTCCGCTCCGGCCGCTTCCGTGAGCGCCGTCGCGATCAGCAGGACCAGCGCGGCTCCGACGAGGTACCTGGGGTCGAGCCGCTCCCAGAAGGAGTACCCCATGTACAGCAGGAGAAGGACCCCGAAGACCTCGAGGTAGGGGAAGGTCATCCGATGCGCGACCGGTTCCCCGGGTCAAAACGACTGGCTCGGAACGGTCCCGCTGGCGGACCGACCGTGCGCGCCCTTGGGAGCCCTTTGTCAGGCAGGTTTACATAGGGCGGCTATCATCTCAAACCTCGGCCAGCGGGGCCAAGCTAGGATGGTACACATACAGTGGGGCCGACGCCTCGTGCCCGTAATCTTGGGGGCCGGGATGCTCGGCACGGTGGTCGCCGCGGGCTTGGCTCCCACCATCGGGGCGGTTTCCGCCCAATCGAACTGCGAGTACGGTTCCTGCACCTCCGGGTCCTCGACCCCCTTCCCTTGGTGGATCGTTGCGGTCGTCGTGGCCGTGCTCGTGGTCGCCGCGCTGCTCGGAATCATGCTCCTCCGCCGCCGCCCGCCCGCGCAACCGTCCGCTCCTGAAGCCTGGGAGCCCCCGACGGGCGCCGGCCGGCGTTGACGCTCCGCCACCCCCCTCCGCCGTTCCCGCCGCTGCGGCTGTTGGAGCGACCGCCGGCACGGCCGCGCGCCCGAGCTACGTCGAGACCGCCGAGGACGTGGGTCAGAGCCCCCCCTCGGTCGCAGGGGCCGCGGGCGGAGCGGCCGGCGCCGCCGGCGAGGCCGAACCCGACATCGACTCGCTCATGGCGGAGCTGGACAAGATCAGCGGCGAGATCCTGAAGAAGGCCCCCAAGCCGGGGTCCGGTGGCTCCGGCTCACGGAACCCGCGGAAGAGAGCGACCGGTAGGGTTACCCCTCCGTCCGGTGGTTCTTAAGAGCCCTCGCGTCACTTTTCGGACGCATGAGCCCGGACGACCCCGTCTCCACCGACGACGAGCGCCTCCTGCACGAGCTCCGCGCGGCGGTCGAGCACGCCCCCTCCCGACCCACGCAGATCGAGGTCGGGATCGCACTCTCGATCACGCTCGGCCGGATGCGGCCCGCGGTGGCGTGCGGAGGGTGCTCGACCCCCCTGGAGTTCGAAGGGATCCCGGCCCTCACGAACGCGCGCCTCTCGACGCCGTTCCGCCTTCGATACGACCCGGTCCCCCCCGGCCGAACCGGCCCTGGGCACCTGAGGGGAGCGGGCGGGCGTGAGCTTCTCGCTCGTCGAGACCGTCGTCAACCTCATCGTCGCGGTGCTCACGGCGGGCGGGCTGGCCGCCCTATTCGGGCTCATGATGGTCGAAAGCTTCGGCGTGCCTCCGCTTCCGAGCGAGGTCATCCTGCCGTTCGCCGGTTTCCTGATCGCGACCGGGGTCTTCCCGCTGTGGCCCACGGTCGTGGTCGCGCTCCTCGGAGCGCTCGTCGGCGCTTACATCGCGTACGCCATCGGCCGCTGGTGGCGCCAGCACCTCATGCGCCTGCGCATCGGACCGCTCGGCCTCGAAGAGCGACACCTCCTCCGAATGGACCGATGGTTCACCGAGCACGGGGAGGTGACCGTCGCGCTGTGCCGTTCGCTCCCTGTCGTTCGGGCCTACATCAGCTACCCGGCGGGGACCGCGCGGATGCCCCCCGCGCGATTCGGTGCGTACACGTTGGTCGGCAGCATCCCGTGGACACTCGCCCTGATCTATGCGGGGATCGTGCTGGGCGACCGCTGGACCGTCGTCCAAACCTACCTGCGGCCGCTGGACTACGTCGTCTACGCTCTCCTCGTAGTCGGAGGGGTCTACCTCCTCGTCCTGTATCTTCGGGCGCGTCGGATCGCGGCCAACCCCCCGGCCCCGGGATCGTCTCCCACGTCCCCGGACGGGCCGACGGATCCGCCCGCGTAGTCGATCGGCCGGTCGGCGGCCTACCGGTGCCGGGAAGCGAACTCCGGTCGGACGACGGCGCCCGTGGGACGGCCGACGAACTCGCCGTCCTCGACGATCTTCTGCCCGTGCAGGTAGTGCTCCCGGGGAAAGATCGCCTCCCATCCTTCGAACGCGGTCCAGCCACAGGGGGCGTGCAACCAGCGGGCGTCGATCGGGTCCGGGACCGGAAATCGACCACGAGCAGGTGCGCGCGGTGGCCCGGCGCGATCCGTCCGTGGGGCTGACCGAGCCATCGCGCCGGGCGGTCGCACGCCGCCGCCACCAGGATCGGGAGTCCGAGGGACCCGGCGCGGACCGACGCGAGGAGGAGGGGGAGCATCGTCTCCACGCCGGGCATGCCGCTCGGGGCCAACGGGAAGGGCTGCTCTTTGGCGGCGACGGAGTGGGGTGCGTGGTCGCTCGCAACGCAGGGCACCTCGCCTCGAAGGAACTGCTCCCAGAGCGCCCGCCGCGTCTTCTCCGACCGGAGCGGCGGATTGACCTTCGTCCGCGCATCCGTGCGGGACCTCTCGGAAAGCAACAGATGGTGCGGGGTCGCCTCGAAGGAGACCCCCGCCTTGCGGAGACGGTCGACGGACTCCGGCTGCGTGACGTGGGCGACGTGGAGTCGGAGCGCCGGCGGCGCCGAGCGGAGAAGGTGCTCGATCGCAGACTGCTCCGCCGCCGGGGGACGCACCGCATCCCACGCCACGGGGTTTCCCGCTCCGCGCCCAGGGAGAAACGCGTCGGGTCCTCGGCGTGCACCGATACCGGTAGCCCGAGCTCGGCGAGACGGGCGAGGAGGGGGCCGAGCTCGGTGGGACCCGGCGGCGAGTCGATGCCCGTGGTCGGACTCAGATACACTTTGAACGCCCCCGCTCGCGTGGCGAGCCGGTCGAGGGCCCGGGGCTGGGTCGGGGAGGCGTAGAGCAGGACGTCGACGGCGGCGCGCCCGTGGACGCGGGACTCCTTGTCGCCGAGCGCTTCAAGGTCCGTGACCGGGGGCTCGGTGTTCGGCATTTCCCCGACCAACGCCACTCCCCCCAGGGCGGCCTGGATCGTTCCGGTCGCGATCGCCTCCGTTCCTTCCGACGGACCGGGCTCGCGGAAGTGGACGTGCAGGTCCGTCGCCGCGGGTAGGATCACACTATCGCCCACATCGTGCCGCGGCGCGTCGGAGCGGACCTTGCCGACGGAAAGGATCGTCCCGTCCTCGGAGATCCCGATCTCGACCGATTGGAGCTGCCCGCGGACGAACGCACGGCCCGCCAGCACCCACGCGGCCGCCTCGGGCGTGGGAGGTCGATCCTCCGCTCGTGCCGTCCGGACCGGGGGCGCCATCCGACCCTCGGACAGGTCCGGCCCATTAGAGGTCGCTCCCCGGCCGAGGGGAGGGTATTTCTGCCCGGGTCCCTCCCGTCGCCCGGAGGGTCCCGTACGCCGCGCCGCCGAGAATGGACCTACGCCCGCAGCGGGGTCGACCGCTCCCGCATCTCCTCGGCGCTCGCGGAGCTCCTCCGGGGGACCCGGTACCGGCCGCCCCCCTCCCATGGTCGCCCGGTCGACCTTCCGGGACACTTCGCCGGCCTCGTGCGCGTCGGCCACGAGACCCTTGCCCTCACCACCGACACGGTCGGGACGAAGGTGCTGCTGGCAGAGCAGGTCGGGCGCTGGGAGGAGGTCGGGGAGGACATCGTGGGCGTGAACGTGAACGACCTGGCCGCGGTCGGCGCCCGACCGGTCGCCCTCGTCGATACGATCCTATGCGACCGGCCCCGACCCGAAGTATTCCGGGCGATCGGGCGAGGACTGGGCCGGGGCCTCCGCAAGGCCCCGTGCGCTCTCCTCGGCGGAGAAACCGCCGTCGTCCCGGACATGGTTCAGGGGATCGACCTCGGCGCGACCGCCCTCGGCTTCTTTCCCAACGGCCGAGCGCCCATCACCGGGTCGGGGATCCGACCGGCGACGTCGTGCTGGGAATCCCCTCGAACGGGCCCCACGCGAACGGATTCACCTTGGTTCGCCGGTTGCTCACGGCGTCGGCCGCCAACCTGCAGGCGGCCCGACCGGGGCGAGCGCCGGTCGGTACGGGAGCTACTCGCCCCGACCCGAATCTACACGCGGGCCGTGGACGCGGTCGCCGACGACCCCGGAACCGGGGCCTCGCGCACCTGTCGGGAGGAGGAGTGCGCAACCTCGTCCGCCTTCGGCCGGGGGTTTCGTTCGTCCTCGATCTATGGCCGGGGTCCCCGGGGTGTTCCGCTGGCTCCAGTCGCTCGGGGCGATCTCGGATGCCGAGATGTTCCAGACGTTCAACATGGGCGTCGGATTCGCCCTCGTCGTCCACCCCAGCCGCGTGGGAGAGGTGGAGCGGAAGCTCGCCCGCGCCGGGGCTCGGGACGCGGTTCGGATCGGCCACGTGGAACGAGGACAGGGCGTGAGCGTCCCCCAGTTTGGCCTGAGCTACGAAGGATATTCCTAGGCCCTCCCCCCCACGCTCCTCCGCCCCAAACGATAATCCCGCCGGCGGAGTTCGCCGCCGTGCCTCCGGACCACCGCGTGCGCGACCGCGCGGTCGTGTTCTCGTTGCTCTCGGCGTTCCTCTGGGCGGCGTACTATCCGTTCGTGCTCGCGGTCCATCACACGACGTCGCCGTCCGCTACGATCGTCTACCCCTTCCTCATCGGAGGCGCGGTCTACGCCGGTTATGCGATCCAGCAGGGCCACGGTGCGGCGTTCCTCCACTTGTGGGTCACTCCCGCCGGGTGGGTGCGGATCGGCTTTCTCATGGGGATGCAGATCGCGGTCCTGGCCGCGACGTACCTCATCGGGCCGGTCGACTCGTCCCTCCTCTCGTTGATCGGCGACGTGGTCCTGACGCCGGTCCTTGTCGCCTTCGTCTGGGCCCGGCACCGAGGGCAGATCGGGAGCTGGACGTTCGCGGTCGGGCTCACGCTGTCGCTCATCGGGGGGTCCCTCACCATCGCGGGGGGCCAGACGTTGAGCGCCGTGACCGGAGCGGGCTGGCTCGTCGTCCCGGCGATCCCGATCACCGTCGGAGTCTACTTTCTGCTGTGCGCCCGGGAGAACGAACGGACGTCGCCCCTCGCGGTCGTGAGCCAGTCGATGCTGGGGGCCGGCGTGCTCGGCGTCTTCCTGTCCCCCCTCCTTCCGGGCGGAGCGGCCGGTCTGGTCACCCTTCCGCTCCCGGCGCCTCGGCCTCCTCGCGATCGTCGGGATCACGAGCTTCACGATCGCACCGCTCCTCTACTTCCGCGCGATCGAGAACGTTGGGATGGTGATCCCGCCGATGCTGATGACCGGGATCCCGGTGTTCACCCTCCTGCTCAGCGCGACGGTCTTGCAGATCCCCGTTCCTCTGGTCGCGGCTCTCGGGGTCCCGATCGCCGTAGGGGGGGCGATCCTGACCCTGCGGGGAGAGGTGGCGGTCGAAGGGACTCCGCTACCGGCCCGCTCGGAATGAGTCGCGCCCGTCACTCGAAGTCGGCGAGGCTCTTCTTCGTCGTGCGCCGCCGCGGGGGACCGGCGAGCTCCGTGAGCGGCGTGTCGAGTGAGGCGGCCGGCCCACGCGGGACCGCGGGCGTTCCCTCGCCGCCGAGGCGTTGCTGGTGGCTGCCCCGCAAGAGCGATGCGGCATCCCAATCGAACACTTCCGTCACTCGCGCCAGGGTCTGCGCAACCCGGTCGGCGTAGTACCTCCCAATCCGGCTCGGCCGTGAACGGCCTCCCTTCCACCCAGGGTTCGACCTCCTGGGGGCTCTTGCGCGAGTCGGTGACGATCCATGCGACCTTCATGCCGGGGATCACGTCGTATCCCTCCTCCCGCAGGCGTCGGAAGACCCGAAGAAAGGGGAGAGAGTCCCGAGTCGATTCGTTGGTACTCGCCCTCGGCGCGCACCGAGCGCGCGATCACGAGCCGCTCGGCCGGCACGGTCCGTTCGCGGACGGCCTGGACGAGCTCGCGGGAGCGGCGGATCGCGCCGTCGGTGTCGCCGTGGAGGACGAGCTCGAAGACCTCCATGAGCGCCTGGGACTGGTAGTCGAAGGCGTCCGTCCGCCGGGTCTCGTAGCCGCGGACGACGAGCTCCTCCTTCGGCCACACCGTGCGGCCGACGTACCGCTTCTTCGCTCCGTGCGAGAAGAACGCCTCGTACACGGACTGGAACTCGAACGTCGTGCCCTGGTGGGTGAACCGCTTGGCGATCGCTTCGCCGAACTCGCGCGCGCCCTCGAGCGACGCGGTCGGGGAGCGGACGAACACGCTGTCCGTGTCGGAGTAGACGACCTCGTGGCCGTCCGCCTCGAGGTCGTGGATGATCGAGGTGATCGACTCGCGGGCGAAGGCGGTGATCGCCGCGCCGATGTCCTTGTTGGTGAAGCGGTAGAAGCTCGACGCGAGCACCCCGTAGAAGGAGTTCATGAGGATCTTGACGGCGTTCTGGAGGCCGTCGTAGTACGTCACGAGGTCGGGCTCGATCGCTTCCCGGCCGGCCTTCCGGAACCGATCGCGGTCCGCCAGGAGGTCCGACAGGATCTGGGGGATCAGGCCTCGGCGCACGGAGGGGTCGAGGAACTTCGCCCCGGACGGGGCCACGATCGTCCCTTCGGGGGAGAGCGTCGTAAAGCAGAGGTTCCGGCTGATGATGATCGAGGGGTACATCGACTTGAAGTCGAGCACGACGACCCACCGGTAGATCCCCGGTCGGATCGCGTGGACGTACCCGCCTTCGATCGGGTTCTCGCGACCCGCGTAGTGGTTGGTCGGGACCCCGACCCCCTCCGAGTCGGCGCGCGGGATGAGGAGGGAGTCGATGAAGAGGGACGTCCTCCCGTTCAGCCCCTCCTCGAGGGGAAGGTGGGCGACCGTCGCCATGTCGCCGGCCTTCTCGAGGGTCCGGATCTTCTGGACGATGCGGAGCGCGAGGTCCGCATCGTGCTCGCAGTACTCCTGGACCTTTTCCGGGTCCTTCCCCCACTCCGCTTCGATGTTGCGCCGGTCGACGTCGAGCTTGGAGTCGTTGAGCAGCGTGCGCGCGACGAACTGGAGGGTTTCCTGCTTCGGATGGAGCTCGCGCCGGGCCGACCACCACGCGTCGGCCACGACCCGGCCGTGGACCTTCCACAAGCGGGTGCCGAACTCCTCCGGTTTGGTCCGGTCCCGTCCCAGGAGGAGCGGCCCGAGTCCCGTGGCTTGGGCGCGCTCGAGAAGGAGGGGGAAGTCGTACCCGCCGATATTGTAACCGGTGATGACGTCGGGGTCGTCCTCGGTGATGATCCCGGCGAACTCCTCGAGCATCCGCCGTTCGCTCGGGTCCGCGATGCGGAAGGTCCGTCGCCCCCTGCCCCCGCCTTCCGCCACGCCGCAGATGGTGAAGATCGTCCGGAGGCGGATCGCGTTCTCGATGTCGAACGAAAGCACTCGGAGATCCGGCCGGAAGGCGGGGGCGGGGCGCACGTCCCGCTGCTCATCGTGGAGAATTCGGACCACGTCCGGTACGGTGTACCGCGCCCGCACCGCGTCGGGCTCGTCCTCGGCCTCGAAGGCCACGGTGAGGCCGAGATGCTTGTCGTAGAGGAAGCGGTGGATGAAGGGGATATCGCAGGAGAGGACGCTGCCCTCCTCACCGGCCTGACGATACTGATCGCGGTATTGCGGGACGAGCCAAGGCCGGTGGAGGGTGACCTTAGCCGCCGAACGCTTCTTCCCGCCGAGCCAGACGGTCGTGTCGGCGACGTCGAGGATCTCCGGGTCGGCCTTTAGACGGGTCCGCGCGTCCTCCGTCGGTTCGGTGAGGAGGAAGTACGGCCGGAACCCGTGGTACCCGGGCGACCATCGCTCGCCCCTCCCGGGTACGTCCATACAGTTCGACGACGACTCCGTCGTCGACCGCCTGATAGGAACCGTCGAGAAGGAACAGCTCGACGGGCGCATGCGGGCCGGACCCCGAGGTCGATTATGAGGGTTCCCGGGACGAGAGCCCACCGGTGCGGGCGAGCCAGGTGCCGAACGCGGCGAAGTCCGAGCGCCAGCGCTGGGCCATCAGCCGGGACCGCAGTGCCGCCGCGGGGTGGATGAGCGGGAAGAGCATGCGTCCCTCCAACGGCCGGGGTTGGCCGGCCGCGAGGAGGACCCGCGGCGCCGAGGGGTCGAGCGCCCCGAGCGCATACGCCCCGAGGGAGACCAGGACGGAGGGGTGCAGGAGTTCCAGTTGCCGGTCGAGGTACGGGCGGCAGGTCACGGCCGCGGTGCGGTCAAACCGTTCGGGGGGGCCGACACTTGATCAGATTGAGGACGCCGTAGGTCGCCGGATCCACTCCCGCTTCGGCGAGGGCCGCATCGAGACGTTGTCCCGACCGCCCGACGAACGGGAGACCGAGTCGGTCCTCGGTCGCCCCGGGGGCCTCCCCCACGAAGACGATGCGGGGGGTGGCGCTCCCTCGATAAATGACCGCATGGGTCCGCGAGACGTGCAGCGGACACTTCCGGCAGCCCCGGATCTCCGCCTCCAGTTGGGACCAAGCCGGACCGAAGGTGACCGCGGGCGAAGCCAGGGACGGAGGGGTTGACGGAGCGGGTCCCGACCTCGCGAGCCCCGACGAACGCATGCGCGGGCAGCTCACGGCACGGACCTTAAATAGCGGGACCAGGTGGCTCGACCCCTTCGCCGAAGATGTCACCGCCCTCTGGAATCAACACTGCGGGTCGCCTGGCGACCCTTCGCCAGCGCCGACGCTGGTCGGACCGGTACTACAAGCGCCGGACCCTCCACTTGAAGGAGCGTTCGGACCCCCTCGAAGGGGCCCCTCAGGCTCGCGGAATCGTCATCGAGAAGGTCGGGGTAGAGGCCAAACAGCCCAACTCGGCCATCCGGAAGTGCGTGAAAGTTCAGCTGATCAAGAACGGCCGTCAGGTCACCGCCTTCGCCGTCGGGGACGGCGCGATCAACTTCATCGATGAGCACGACGAGGTCCTCGTGGAGGGGATCGGTGGCCGCATGGGCCGTTCCTACGGGGACATCCCCGGCGTCCGCTACAAAGTGATCCAGGTCAACAGCGTCTCCCTGGACGAGCTCGTCCGCGGACGCAAGGAGAAGCCGGCCCGATGAGCGGTTCGCGCGAGACGACGTTCACCGCCGAACCCCCGGCCGAGGAGCCGGGGCCGGTCATCGTACGACCGGAGGCACCGCCACCCCCGCCCTTTCCGCTGCCTCCGCTCTTCGGGAAGTACTCCTTCGAGGGGATCACCGTCCACGACCCCGGTCTTCTCCCCTACCTCTACCTCCACCCCATCTACGCTCCGCACACGGAGGGACGCCTCGCCGGCCGCCCGTTCCTCAAGACCCGCATGCACCTGGTCGAGCGGCTCGCGAACATGCTGATGAAAGGCGGAAAGTTCACGGGCAAGAAGTCGAAGGCGCTCTCGACGATCCGCAAGGCGTTCGACGAGGTCTACGAGAAGGAGAAGACGAACCCCCTCCAGCTCCTGGTCGACGCCGTGGAGAACGCCGCGCCCCGGGAAGAGGTGACGCGTCTCCAGTTCGGCGGTATCTCCGTCCCGCGCGCCGTGGATGCCTCTCCGGCCCGTCGCCTGAACGTCGCCATCCGGAACATCGCGACCGGCGCGATCCAGGCCTCTCACAAGTCCACGAAGGCGATCCACACGTGCCTCGCGGACGAGATCCGCCTCGCCGCCAAGGGGGACCAGACGTCCTTCGCGGTCGGGCGCAAGGAAGAAGTCGAACGGGTCGCTCAGTCGGCGCGCTGAGCACGCGGAGGAGGGCCAAGACATGACGCACATTCGAGCCGAACTGGCGAAAGCCATTCCCGAGATGATGCGGAGCACCGACCACATCCGGAACATCGGGATCGTGGCCCACATCCACCACGGGAAGACGACCCTGAGCGACAACCTCCTCGCGGCCGCGGGGATGATCTCGAACGAGCTCGCGGGCAAGCAACTCTATCTCAACTTCGACGAGCAGGAGCAGGCCCGCCTCCTCACGATCAACAACGCGGACGTCACGATCGTCCACGAGTTCAACAACGAGAACTATCTCATCAACCTCATCGACACGCCCGGCCACGTCGACTTCGGCGGGGACGTCACCCGCGCGATGCGCGCGGTCGACGGCGCCGTGGTCGTGGTGTGCGCCGTCGAGGGCGTCATGGCCCAGACCGAGACGGTGCTCCGCCAGGCGCTCCGCGAGAAGGTCAAACCGATCCTGTTCATCAACAAGGTCGACCGGGCGATCAAGGAGCTCCAGCTCACCAGCGACGCGCTCCAGAAGCGCTTCACGGCGATCATCACGGAGGTGAACGAGCTCATCCGGAAGATGGCACCCGAGGAGTTCGTCGACGAGTGGAGCGTCGACCCGCGCGATGGGTCCGTCGCCTTCGGGTCGGGGTACGACAATTGGGCGATCAGCGTGCCCTACATGCAGAAGACCGGCGTGAAGTTCCCCGACATCATCGAGTACGTCACGACCGGCCGGACCAAGGAGATCGCTCAGAAGGCCAAGATCAACGACGTCATCTTCGACATGGTCATCCGGCACCTCCCCAACCCCCGCCAGGCCCAGAAGTACCGGATCCCGAACATCTGGAAGGGCGACACCTCGAGCCCGGTCGGCATCGCCATGGCCACCACCGACGCCTCCGGCCCCACCTCGTTCATGGTCACCGACATCACGATGGACCCGAGCGCCGGCGAGATCGCTACGGGGCGCGTCTTCTCCGGCAAGATCGCGAAGGGGATGGAGCTCTCGATCGTGGGAACGAAGATCAAGAACCGCGTCCAGCACGTCTCGCTGTTCATGGGCCCCGAGCGGCTGATGGTCGACGAGGTACAGGCGGGGAACATCGCCGCGGTCATCGGGCTCACGGACGCGTTCGCCGGGACGACCATGTCGACCGTGCAGGACATGGCGCCGTTCGAGGAGATCCGCCACGTCTCCGAGCCGGTCGTGACCGTCGCGATCGAGCCGAAGCGCATGGCCGACCTGCCGAAGCTCATCGAGACGATGCGGAAGATCGCGAAGGAGGATGCGAGCCTCCGGGTCGAGATCAACCAGGAGACCGGCGAGCATTTGCTCTCCGGGATGGGCGAGCTCCACCTCGAGATCACCCAGTACCGGATCGTCAACGACTACAAGGTCGAGATCGAGGCGTCGAAGCCGATCGTCGTCTACCGGGAGCTCGTCCGTCACCCGGGCGGCCCCTTCGAGGGCAAGTCCCCGAACAAGCACAACAAGTTCTACTTCGAGGTCGAGGCGCTCCCGATGGGCGTGGTCGAGGCGATCCGCGAGGGCGAGATCCCCCAGGGGAAGTCGTTCAAGGACACGAAGCTCCTCGTCACGAAGCTCGAGTCCCTCGGCGTCACGCGGGACGAAGGCCGTGGGATCGTCGCCGTCGACGGGACGAACATCCTCTTTGACGTCACCAAGGGCATCCAGAACCTGAACGAGACGATGGACCTCGTCGTCGACGCGTTCAAGGAGGCGATGAACCGCGGTCCCCTCGCCAACGAGAAGGTCTACGGCCTCAAGATCCGCCTGGTCGACGCGAAGCTCCACGAGGACTCGATCCACCGCGGCCCCGCGCAGACGATCCCCGCCGCCCGCAGCGGGATCTACGGCGCGATGGTGCTCGGGGACCGGATGCTGCTCGAGCCGTTCCAGAAGGTCACGGTCAACGTCCCGCAGGAGGTCCTCGCTCCCTCGACCCGCGAGCTCCAGCGGCGGCGCGGCGAGATCCTCGACATGACGAGCGTCGGCGACCTGCAGACCATCGTGGCCAAGGTCCCGGTCGCGGAGATGTTCGGATTCGCCTCCGACATCCGGAGCGCCACGGCCGGCAAGGTCCTCTGGTCGACGGAGTCGATGGGCTTCGAGCCCGTTCCGACCGAGCTCCAGAAGGCGGTGGTCGCCGAGATCCGCCAGCGGCGCGGCCTCAAGCCCGAGCCGTACGACGCGGCCTACTACTCGGGGTAGGCGGGGCCGGCTCGGCCGAGAGTGAAAGCTACTACAGGGCGTAGGTACGCTCGCGTGCTGAAGCGTACTACAGCTGTAGTAGGTCGAGACCCTGCTCACGTCCGGAAGGACGGGGCACGGGTTATGTTACTACATATTGTAGTAGGTAAGCCCTTGGCGGGATCCGACGGGGTCGGGGCGGTCCGAAGCAACTACGCTACGTAGTGGGTGGGGCGAGTCGGTGGGATGACCCGTGCCCCGCTCGAGCTCCGTCGAGGGTCCGCTGCCCGCGATGGCTCGGGCCCTCGGCCGAGCGGGAGCGCAGCGGCCAGGCTCCCTCGTGGTCGAGCAACCAGCGCTTTCGCCAAAGGCCGAGTCCGAAGCCCGTGATGGCTCCGCCCTGGCCGACTACCCGGTGGCAGGGGATGATGATCGGGATCGGATTGCGGGCCATCGCTCCGCCGACCGCCCGCGCGGACCCGGGAAAACCCGCTCGGCGGGCCAGCTCCCCGTACGTCACGGTATGGCCCGCGTTCACTTGCAGGAGCAATTTCCAGATGGCCCGGTCGAAGCTGGAAGCGGTGTCGGGGTCGACCTCGACGGAGAACTCGCGGCGCGCCCCTCGGAAGTACTCGCTCAACTGGCGCGGCGGGCTGCCGGCCCGGAATGGGGGCTTCCGACGAACGGCTCCCGGGGGAACCCCGGTCTGGGGGACCCCGTTCTCCAGGAGGTCGAGGACGCGTACGTGATCGCCCTGGTACACGATGCGGAACACGCCGATGGGCGTGGAAACGTCGGCGACCTCGACCGGGTCGACCATGGGGTCGCGAAGAGCCACGGCCTTATCTCCGTTGGCCCGCGCCCGAGAACCTACTCGAGCCCGCGGTCCGTGATGAGGAACTCCGCCGAACCCTCGGGCCGGTCCCGGTGCTTCTTGAGGACGGCGCGGCGGCGCGGGCCCGGGAGGCGTTCGAACGAGAGGATCGTCTTCGCGGCGTGGTTCAGGAACGAGCCCCCCACGGGCTCGAGCGTCCCCTCGCGCATGCTCCGCCAGACCTGGTTCGTGATGAGGACGGGGAGATGGGCTCGGCATCGCGGTGAGGACCAGGTCCGAGATCTCGAGCGAGAGGGCCTGACGGGCATCGTCCTCGTCCGGCCCGGAGAGCGAGAGCCGGTAGTACGCCGTCGCGGAGTCGACCACCAAGAGACCGACCGGGCGGCGACCCTCCCGGGCGAGGGCGCAGGCGGTCCGGACCGCGGCGGTCTGCTCGTCCAGGTCCTTCGGGGTGGAGAGCAGGAACCGCTTGAGGAGCTTCTCGAGGCCGTCCCCGGCCATCGAGCGCAATCGGTCGACGCTCACGCCCTCGGTGTCGACGTAGAAAACCCAGCGGCCGTCGCGAGCCACCCGGTGGGCGACCTCGAGGCAGAAGAGCGTCTTGCCGCTCCCGCCCTCCCCGTAGACCTCGGTGACCGAGTCGGTCTCCAGCCCGCCACCGAGGAGCCGGTCGATCGAGGCGATCCCGGTCGCCAGTCGGTCGGGTGCCATCGGCCGCCGAGAGCGCGTCCGCGCCTTAATCCCTCGGCCGCGGCGCGGGTCAGGGGGGTCCGGCGAGAGGGTAGGCCCGGTCGAGCTCCGGGAGGGCGGACCGAGGGTCCGGTCGTCTCCAGCGCTTCCGGGTGGATCGTGTGGATGGGGTAGACCGTCTTCGCGCCGGTCGCCCGGATGATCTCGACGAGCTCGGGGCCCGAAGCGTGCCCGCTCGCATGCATTTGGTGGAACGTGAGGCCGAAGTGCTTCAGCCAGTTGTGCATGACGTGGGCGTCGACGTCGTCCTCGCTGAACGGCTCGCTCATGGAATGGATGAACGGGCTCCCCTTCGGCGGACGGAGGTCGATGAGCTCGGTGAAGTGGCTGAGCTCCAGCGCGAGCAGGTACTTCGCGCCGTTCGCGCGCACCTCGGCCGAGGAGAGCGCGGCCTCGAGGTAGGGTCGCTCCCAGAGGTAGGAGGTGAGCTTCTTCCGTGCATAGACTCGGATCCCGGGGGTCACGCCGGGGATCGGCAGCGCCCCCGTGGGGTAGCGCGGAGCGACCTGGGTGAGCAAGTGGGCCGTCCGCACCGAGACGACGAGCTCCCGTTCGGCGGCCCGGGCGGCCGCGTAGAGCGTCGTCAGACGGTCGATGTCCCGGGGGTACGTGCACGCGAACGCGAGCTGGGGCTCTGCCCCGAGGACACGGTCGACGCTTCGCCGTACTCCCTCCTCGGAGAGGTTGCGTCGCGCGTCGGGGCCAGCCCGCGTTCCCTCGATGAGGAGGGAATCGACGCCCCTCCCGTCGGACCGCGTCGAAGAAGGCGTGCGTGTCGGCCGCGCGCGGACCGTGATGGCGGAAGTCGCCGGAGTAGGCGAGCGTCCCTCCGCTCGTCCGCACGAGGAACCCGTAGGCGAACGGGATCGAGTGGTCGACGGGGTACGGGACCACCTCGATCTGGCCGACCCGGATCGGCGTCCGGTCGGCGAACACCTTCCAGGGGTGCGTGCCGTACCTCATCCGGGTCGACGTCTCGATCGCCGTCAACAGGGCCCGGGTCCCCTCGCCCACGTAGACCGGGATCGCGGGGTCGACGAGGGTCGAGGTAGCCCGCGTGGTCGGCGTGCGCGTGGCTGACGAAGATCGCGTGCACCTCGGGCTCGGTGTAGGCGAGGTCCGAGTCGGCGAGCGCCTCCTGGGAATACAACCCCGGGATCCGGGGCAGGAGGTCGAACTCGAGGAGGTCCTTCGCCTTGGAGGCGGAGCGCGGCTGCAGGTAGTCCCGGTAGTACTCCTCGACGCGCGGGGAGAACGACGGCCCGAAGTCGAAGAGGACGCGATCGGGGCCGTCCTCGATGAGGATCTTGTTGCCGCCGATCTCACGGACCCCGCCCAGGAACCGGACGGTGGGTCCGCGCATGGAGGGCCGAGGGGCCCGCGGGATTAGAGGGCTCGGGGGGAGACCCGCCTACCGGGCCTTGAGGACCTTCTTCACGTTGGGGTGTTCCTTCGTGAAGATCTTGCCGCCGCAGTTGTCGCAGCGGACGCCGAAGAGGTTGGCGTCGGAAGGGAGCGCTTCCTGGCAGCGAATGCACCGGAACATCGATGGAAAACGGAAACGGGCACCTTAAGCGTTGCCCGCCGCCTCCTCCTTGGTCGCTCGCTGGATCGGGGGCGGTGCCTCGAAGACGTAGGCGTTGGACGCGTACCGGACCCCGCACCGGCGGCACTCGAAGACCCCGCTCGCGACCCGGTGAAGCGTCACGGTCGAGCAGCGCGGGCAGGCGGCGTCCGGGCCGCGGGCCCGGTCGATCTCGAGGACGCGGCGGCGGATCCGGATCCCGTACCGGGGTCCCATCCAACCGGTCGCGCCGACCTTCTTCGTCCGCTTGCTCACGGCTTCCCTCCGCGGCGGCGATCCGCATCCGGTCCCCGTGGACCAAGGCGCGGCGCACGACCTCCCGTACGCTCGGGGGAGAACGCGCCTACAAGACCCTTCTGCATGGCGACGACCCGGCCCGTCTCGTCGGTCGCGACCGTCAGCCCGGCCTTGTGCCGCCTGCTCCTCGTCGAACGTGGGGTCGACGAGCGAGCGCGTCGCCGAGCCGCACGAACGTACACTCGATCGGGACGTGCTGGAGGTCGAGCGGGTAGTCCGCCTCGGCGATCCCGAACCGTTTGGCGGGGACCGTCGCGTGGGCGAGGGCGGAGACGCCGGCGAGCATCGCCGCGTCGATGAGGTTGCCGGAGTGGTCGAGAACGTGGAGGTCGACGTAGCAGACCCACGTCTTCTCGCCCGGGGTCACGCACAGACGGGTGAGGTCGATCGCCTCGGCGGCGCGGATGGCGCGGTCGACGACCCGCGAGACCTCGATCGCCCCGGGCTGCGGGGGACCGGGCTCGAAGACCGGCGATGAGAGCGGGATGAGCTCGGCGTTGGTCGTGAGCACGCCCGCGTTCGGAGTGTCGGGGAACGGCTTGCCCGGCTCGAGCTTGATGCCCGCGAGAACGACCGTGTCGCCGATGCGGACGAGCGCGGAGCCGTCCGCGGTCGTGACGAATCCCGGCTCCACTTCGATCCGGCGATACTCGTCCGGGCCGCGTCCGTCGAGCCGCTTGCCTTCGGCCGCGAGGTCGAGGACGTGGGCGATCCGGATCTCGGCGGTCACTTCGGCCGTCATACGGCCCCCACGACCGCCGGCTCGACCGCGTAGCGGTCCCGGAGCGCTTGCTTCATCTTCTCGTAGATCGCCTTGCACCCAACGACGCCGAGGTCGAGCGCTTTCGACAGCTCGTCCGGCGTCATGTGGCCCTCCATCTGGAGGAGCACGAGGCGACCGGACTGCGGGACGAGGGCCATCGGGAGGTCCGCCTCGCCGAAGTTGTCCTCCTCCTTCTTGAGGTCGAGCGCGATCGCGCCGGCGATCTTGCCGACCGCCACGGCGGGCACGAGGTCGACCATCGGGATCCCCGCGTCGGCGAGGGCGACCGAGGCCGCGACCAGGCCGGCGCACCGGTCCCCGCGTTCGCCTGGAGCACCTCGATGTAGACGTCGATGCTCGTCCGAGGGAACTCCTCGGCGAAGACGACCGACTCGAACGCTTCCGCGATGACCTTCGAGATCTCCTGCGAGCGGCGGTCGAGGCCGGGGCGTTTCCGCTCATCGACGGAGAACGCGGCCATGTTGTACTTGCACTGGATGACGGCCTTGTTGTTCTGCTGGAGGTGGCGCGGATGGACCTCGCGCGGTCCGTAGACCGCGGCCATCACCTTGTTGGCGCCCCACTCGACGAAGGCCGAGCCGTCCGCCTGGTGGAGCGGGCCGGCCTGGATCCGGAGCGGTCTCAGTTCGTCCAACCGTCGCCCGTCGATCCGCAGCCCTTCCGGGGTCAGCAGGACGGGGACGTCCTTTGCTCCTACGCTTCCCATGTTTTCTTTTCTCCTTGGAAATCTAGTACCTCGTCGGGCCCCGGGCCCACGCTCTCGGGGTCGATCCGCTCGTCCGCGGGTCCCAGGGGCGGGACGTGCGCGGGCGGCGCGTCCCGGTGCGCGCTTTCGTGGGGGGCGCTCTCGGGACCGTGGTCGCCGGACGAGGAAGTGGAGACGAGGTAGCTCTCGACGCGCTCGGTGAGGCCGCGGCGCTGGCCCTGGTCCTCGATGAGACGGAGCGCCTCGCTCGCGCGGAGGATCGCCTCGGGAGAGCCGTTGATCCAGACGCGGCCGTTCTGGCCCACCGCGACCTGGGCGCCGTGTGCCGCGTGATCGTCTCGATCATCGAACCGCCGCGGCCGACGACGCGGGGGATGCGGGCGGGGGAGACGTTCACGATCGTGCCGCCCTCGAGCTTGCCGAGGCCGTCTCCGAGCATCGTCACGCCGATCCGGCCGGTGGGGTCCAAGTTTTCGACCCGGACGATCACCGAATCGCGGACGCGCAGGAACTTCTCGGTCTCCCCGATCTCGACGTTCCAGGGGGTGCCCGTCATGTGAAGGGGCGCCCAGCGGGGCGCGCCGATGTCGAGCAGCCAGAACGTGCCCTGGCAGTCGGTCACCGTCCCGATCGACGATGTCCTCGGGCTTCGGGATGTACCGTCCGGAGAGCGGGATGACCTGGAGGAACGGGGGCTTGGGGAGAGGAGGCCTAGGATGCTCGCGTAGACCTTGCCGCCCACACGGTAGGTTCCCCGGCTGGGCTTCATGCCCTGGCTCGGGAGCTCCTGACCGGGGAGAACTAGGTATGCGATCCCCTGAGGGATGCGAGGACGAATCCTCGCGGCCACGCCGACGGTGGCCCGATCGTTGACCTTGGGACATTGGTTGTGCTGCACCGGGGCGCGCCGACGGGGGGACGCTATTTAACTAAGGCGGTTTCGGCGGCGCCCTTCGTGCGCGCGTTGAGCAGCGCGTAGAGGTCGGTCTGGATTCCGGCGGGGATTTCGAGGATCCCGGACCAGGCCCCGTCTCCGAGCCACTGCTCCTCCAGGACCTTGCCCATCCCCTTCAGGTCGCCGATGATGCGCGGGTAGAACTGGGCCGGCAGGCGGATCCGGACCTTGACGATGTCCAGTCGGATCGGCAGGATCGGTCGGAGCTTCTGGAGGACCTCCTGGACCTGGACGTCGACGGGGCGGAACGGGTCGACATGGTACTTCGCCTCCGTCATCGCGGCGTCGATCCGCGCCGCCGGGTGCGGCGCACCGGTCTGGGGGTTCATCGCGTTGCGGGCGATCGTCTGGACGATCTGGGTGTGCTTCAGCGCCTGAAGCTGGTGGCGCTGCTCGGTGGTCACCTGGACCTCGCCCTTCCGGACGATCTGTTTCGCGATCGTCGCGAGGTCGCGGGTGTGGAACGTCTTTTCGAGATGCTCGTCCGAGACCTGGTCGCCTTTCTTCGCGTCCTTGAACACCTGGTCGAGGGCGAGCTTGCCCGTCAGGTCGATGTCTTCGCCGTCCTTGATCGCCTGGGCAGCGAGCGGGTCGACCAGCACTTCGAAGCGGGACCCGTCGATCTCAAGCCGGGCGATGACCGCGGTGTCGACCGTGACGCCTCGCCCGGCGGTGTTGTGGTCCTTACCGGACTTCGGGGGGGGATGATGGGTTTTCGGGATGCCGCCTCTCACGGACGGTTCGCCCGACCGGTCCGGAGGGAGCAGGCAGTCGGGCCACGAATTTCAGGATCTCGTCGCCGGCGAGGCGCGTCATCCCCTCGCCCTCGTCCATCGTCACGACCTCGACCTGGGCGAGGCTCCCTCCCTCGTCGAGGCCGGCCCGTAGGCCCTCGAGGGCGAGCAGGATCGCCGCGTCCCGGTCCATGCCGGGCTTGTACTTCTGCTCGAAAAGCTCCATCACCGGGCCCTTGTTGCCGCCCGTGCTGGACGCCTTGAAGCTCGTGAGCGAACCGGACGGTTCGGTCTCGAACAGGCGAATGCCCGAGTCGTCGTACCCGCCGACCAAGAGGGCCGTTCCGAAGGGCCGCACGCCACCGAACTGGGTGTACTGCTGCTTGTAATCGCAGATCTTGCGGACGAGGAGCTCGACGGACATCGGCTCGGAGTACGTGATCCGGTTGATCTGGGCGGAGAGGCGCGCGTAGTCGACCAGGACCCGAGCGTCGGCGACCAGGCCCGCGGTCGCGCACGCGATGTTCTCGTCGATCTGGTGGATCTTCTCCAGGCTCGCGGCCTCGGCCAACTTCGGGTTGGGGATCCTTCGGTCCGCGATCAGCACGAGCCCGCCGTGGTAGACGACGCCGGCCGTGGTTGCTCCGCGGCGCACCGCCTCCCGCGCGTATTCGACCTGGAAGAGTCGGCCGTCCGGGGAAAAGACGGTGATCGCCCGGTCGTAGGCCATCTGGCCGGGTTGCATCTCCATCGAGCGTCTCCGTCCCGGCCACCCGAGACCCCTTTATAAAAGGCACCCGCGCGGTTACGCCCCGGTCAGCCGATTACGGGCCGTCCCCGCACGTCGGAGGCGGTCCGCCTCGCGCCCGACACACGTATCTATCGTCTCGGACAGGGCGCGCGGATGGCCGGTGCGCGCGAGCCCGACCGGGCGAATCGCCTTGCCGGACGAAGCTCGGCGTACCTCCGGAGCGCGGTCGAGCAGCCGATCGACTGGCATCCGTGGGGGCCCGAGCCGTTCGAGATCGCCCAGCGGACCCACCGCCCGATCCTCCTGGACATCGGAGCCTCTTGGTGCCACTGGTGCCACGTCATGGACGAGGGGACGTACGTCGACGCCGAGGTCGCGCGGCTCCTCGCCGAACATTTCATCGCCGTGAAGGTCGACCGGGACGAGAATCCCGAGGTCGACCGCCGGTATCAGCGCCAGGTCGGGGCCCTGACGGGCGAAGGCGGCTGGCCCCTCACCGCGTTCCTCACGCCCTCCGGGGAGGTATTCCTCGGTGGGACGTACTTCCCTCCGACCGACGGCCACGGCCGACCGGGCTTCCGGCGCGTCCTGAAGGAGGTGGCTCGGCTGTGGCACGAGGAGCCGGAGAAGATCCAGGAGAACTCACGGGCGGTGCAAGGCGCTCTCGAGCGGATGCGGGCCGCTCGCGCTCCCGACGCGCAGGCGCTCGACGCGTTCCAAGGCGCGGTCATCTCCGAGGTGCATTCCAGGTACGACCCGGTGAACGGGGGCTTCGGCATGGCTCCGAAGTTCCCGCACCCCACCGCGATCGCACTCCTGCTCTGGGACGGCCGCCAGAACCGCCGGGCCGAGAGCGACGACCGGGCGGCCGAGACCCTCCGACGAATGGGGGACGGAGGGATGTACGACCAGGTCGGCGGCGGCTTCCACCGATACTCGGTGGACGAGGGGTGGCACATTCCGCACTTCGAGAAGATGGGCGTG
Source organism: uncultured Thermoplasmata archaeon (assembly GCA_963842165.1). Lineage (GTDB taxonomy): Archaea > Thermoplasmatota > Thermoplasmata > Lutacidiplasmatales > UBA184 > Lutacidiplasma. Next base: position 36,846 of record CAWJFK010000029.1, read on the forward strand.
GACAACGCGGCCCTTCTCTCCGCGTACGTCGACGGGGTTCGCCGGTTCGGCGAACCCCGATTCGAGGAGCTCGTGCGCGGCACCGTCGGCTGGATCCGAGACGTCCTCGAGGACCCGGCCGGAGGGTTCGGGTCGAGCCAGGACGCGGACAACGCGCCCGGTGACGACGGCGGTTACTTCACCTGGAGTCGAGCGGAGCTGAAGGCGGCCCTCGACGCGGACGAGTACCGATTCGCCGCACGTTTCTTCGGGGTGGGGACCGACGGCCGCATGCCCCACGACCCCGAGCGGAACGTCCTGTTCCGGATGCTCCCCCCCGAGGAGGCCGCGGAGGGACTCTCTCTCCCAGGGGGGCCGGCCACGGCGCTCGGCCGGGTCCTGGGCCGGCTCCGGGCGGTTCGCGGCCAGCGCCCCACGCCGGCGGTCGACCGCGCCCTGTACGCGGACATCAACGGGCGGTTCATCGCTGCGTTCGCCCAGGCCGGGAGCGTGGTGGGCGAGTCGCTCCTCCTCGCGGACGCCCGGCGTGCGGCCGACCGTTTCCTCGCGCACGCGTACTCCCCCGACCACGGAGTGGCCCATCGACTCGACTCGGACGGACCGCATGGATGGGGACTCCTCGAAGACCAGGTCGCCTTCGCCGGGGGCCTCGTTGAGCTGGCGGGCGCACTGGCCGAACCCCGCTACGCCGAGGCGGCCACGACTCTGCTCAGCCTGGTCGACCGGGAATTCCGGGGGGAGGACGGACTGCTCCGAGACCTCTCGCCCCGCCTCTACGATGGTCCCCCCCTCGGAGCCCTGAACGAGCCGAACTACCCGCTCGAGGACAGCCCGCACCTCTCGGCGAACTCGGCGGCGGCGATTGCCTTCCTGCGCCTCGCCAGCCTCACGCACGACGACCGATGGCGAGCCAAGGCCTCGGCGCTCCTCCCTCCCATCGCGAATCGTCTCGGCCACGCCGGGCTCTTCGCGGCCGGCGCCGCGCTCGCGTGCGGGCTCGCGACCGGGGAACCCGCGACCGTCATCGTCGAAGGGACCGGGGCCGAGGCGCATGCGCTCGCACGGACCGCCCGCCGGACGTGGCATCCGAACGCCTGGGTCTTTGAAGGCCGCCCCCCTCCGCCGCTGGCGCTCCCTGACGCGGCCGGGGCACCCGGCGCCGGAACTACCCCTCGAGCGTTGGTGTGTTTTGGGATGGTGTGCGCCCCACCCGTCACCGAGCCCGCGGCGCTGCGGAGGTTGCTCGAGGCAGGACCGTCGGCCGGGGCAGTGTGAGAACGCCTAGGTCGGTCCCGTCGAGCAGGTACGCGCGGGCGGTGCCCCTCGAGAGGAACCGACCGTAGAGGAATGACCGGCCCCGCGCGGGACGTTCCCGATTGAGCGCCTCCGTCCCCGCGATCGGGTTGAACGCGGGCAGCACGATGAGTTCGCTCGCCCGTACGATGGCATGGCGTCGCCGGCGGCGGGTCGCCGGGGGCGGCGGCGGGAGCTCGAGGCGCACCCAGCACCGCCGCTTGCCGAGCGGGTCGTCCGGGCTCGGGGCCAGCCGAAAGCCTGGGTGGAGGTGGCCGACGACGAGCTGGCGGGCCCGGAGGACGCGGTTCGACGGCCAGCAGTGTCCATGGAAGATCCCGACCCCGTCCCTCACGAGCCCCGACGCCGGATGGACGGCGACCTCGCGGGGCAGGTGGCGTGTGAGGCCGACATCGTGGTTCCCGAGCACCACTTCCACCTCGAGCCCGGCCTCGAGCAAGGAAGAGAAGAATCCAAAGACGACCGGTCGGAGCGGAGGCGGCGTACCGACGATCGGATGCTTCACGTCGCCCGCGATCACGACGCGGCCGGCGCGCGCGGTCCGGGCGAGGTCGACCACGCGGTCCGCGAGCGCCGAGGCCGAGCCCTCTGGGGGGCCCGCGGGTCGGTCGTGGCTGGCCCCGAGCCCAAGGTGCAGGTCGGCCAGAAGGAGGCTCGTCGTGCCCCCGTCCGGGGGTCGGAGGGTAAGGACCGGTGCGCCCAGGACCGGAGCGAGGCCCTCCACCATGGAGGGCCGGACCGGAACGAGCGCCTTGACGATTCCGGCTCCCTCGTACCCGTGGATGTCTCGAGAGGACCGACCATAGCTATTTATGTAGAAGTAGTAATCGAAGTTTGGGGACGACGATGCCGCGGACCCGAGAACGGTGGATCGAACAGATCCGGGACCTCCTCGGCCGTTCGGGGTTCTACGTGGCGGACTCCCACGGGGTCCGGCCGTCGAGCTTCGACCTCGCGGCCCGCCGCGACGCGACGCTGCTCCTCATCAAGGTTCTCAAGAACATCGACGCGCTCGGAGCGGAGGAAGCGACCCGGCTCCTCGAGCTTGGCCACCTGTTTCCGGCGACCGCCCTCATCATCGGGCAGGCGTCGGGAGCGGCCGAGCTTGACCCCGGGGTGGTGTACACCCGGTACGGCGTTCCGATCATCAACGAGGAGACGCTGCGGGAGTACCTCGAAGCGGGCGTTCCCCCGTTCCTCTACGCGAGTCCGGGCGGAACGTTCGCCCGAATCTCCGGCGAGCGGCTCCGCGAGCTGCGACTCGGCCGTGGGTTGTCGCTCGGTACGCTCGCTACGGTGGCGGGCGTTTCGCGCCGCGCCATCCAGCTGTACGAGGAAGGCGCGGGGGCCGAGATCGATGTCATCGAGCGGATCGAGAACTTCCTCGGCGAGCCGATCGTCTCGCCGATCGCTATCTTCGGGATCGTCCCGACGCGACCCGCGTCCGGCGAAACCCCCTCCCGGTCGACCGCGGCCCCGAGTCCCAGGAAGGAGGCGGACGCGATTCCGGCGACGGCCCGTCCGCGCGTCCCGACGGGCGACCCGCTCCGCGACGGGGTGATCGACCAGTTGGACGGCCTGGGTCTCGAGGTGACCGTGACCGTCCGCGCGCCGTTCGACGCGTTCTCCCGCTCCCCTCAGATCCTACTCACGGGGGTCGGTAGCCTGCGGACCGCGCTCCACCGCGCCGAGATCCTCTACGAGCTCTCGCGCGTCGCCGAGGGGCACGCGATGTTCGTGGTCGCCGAGAGCGTCCACCGCCCCTCGATCGACGGGCTCCCGATCCTCAACGTGCGCGAGCTGCGCCGCCACCGCGACCGCGACGACCTCTTCGACGACCTCACCGAACGCGAAGGGCCGTGATCACCGCCCGCTTCTCCGACGTCGGGGACATCCTCCTCGTCGCGCCGGTCCGCGGCCTCGCGAGCGAGGCGCCGGCGACCGTCCGGGCGGTCGGGGGGCACGCTCCGGGAGTGGTGGGCCTCGGGATCTCGCCCGAGGAGCTGCGGGGGTTCCTCGAGGTACTTCGTGCGTTCCGCGGCCGAGCCGGTCGTGCCCCTCACGACGGCCGAGCGCAGCGAGGTGCGGGGGCTCGTGCGGTTCGGCGAGGTCTCGGTCCCCAACCCCTCCTTCCTCGAGGTCCTCCGATGGGCGAGCGCCGGCGGGGTCCCCGCCGAAGGGCTCGACCCGGGCGAGGACGAGACGGCGACCCTCTTCGCCGAGCACATCGGCTACCTCGAGCTGGTCCGGCGCACGGTCCGGGAGCGGAACGTCTCCCGGAACCCTCCGGCGCCGAACAGCCCCGACGAGTTCGCGCTCCGCTGGGACCACCACGTCGCCCGGGGCCGCGGCTCGCGCCGGTTCGCCGGGGCGCGCGACCTCTACCTGGTCGGGTCGGCGCGCCGGCTCGCCGCGATCCATTCCCGGGTGGCCGTGGTCGTCGACCGGGAACGGTTCGATGGGATCCGGGACCTATTCCGGGCGCCCGCGTCCTAGGCGAGGGCGCTAATCCTCGTCCTTCGCGGCGAGGATCTTCTCGAGCATCGTCCGCGCGTCGCGCCGGAACGAGTCGATCGGGCCCTCGTTGATCAGCATGCCGTCCGCGAGGGCGAAAGCGTTGCCGATCCCCCACTTGAGCTCCCGGCGGTCGCGGTCGAAGAAGTCCTGGAGGCTCCCGCCGTCGTCGTTGCGGCTGCGGGCCGTCATGCGATCGTACCGTGTCTCGGGCGACGCGAAGATCCCGAGCACGAACAGGTCGCCGAAGTTGTGGCGGAAGACGGTCACTTCGGTGTCGGAGCGGCAGCCGTCGACGAGCATCCGGGTCTCGGTGAGCTTGGGCAGCGCGCGCTGGGCCCAGATCCCGCCGCCGTGCTTGTCCCGCTCTTCCGACGCGATGCGCCCCACGTTGGCGCTGGTGAGCGGAAGCCCGCGGCGCCGGGTCTCGTCCCGGACGAGGTCGCCCATCTTGAGGGTCGCGAGGCCGATCGAGCGCGCGATCTCGAGCAGCTCGTCCTTGCCGGAGCCGGGCATCCCGACCGTGACGATGAGTTTCATGGCGGGCCCGGGGGCGGGTCGCCGGGGTTGGTCGGCGGGGCCGCGGTCGCCGCGAGGTGCGACGACACGTCGCTCTCACTGACCGCCTGGAGTCGGTCGGCGCGCTGCCGATAGGCATTCGCCTCCTGCTCCTCCAGCCGGGCCGCCTCGGTGTAGCGGTCGACCTTGACCTTCAGCTCGGCGGTCTTCTGCGTCTTCTGGGCCGCGCGCAGCTCGAGGTGGCGGGACTTCTGTTGCTTGTCGACGACTTTCTGCTGGAGCTTGCGGACCCGGTAGTGCAGGCTCGTGACGTCGCTCGTCATCGCGACCGTGTGGCCGAGGCCCGGCGGAGCGTTGCTCTGGCGCTGGGTCGTGGACGCCGCGATGTCGCGCTCGTGCTGCTTGATCTGCTGCTCGATCTCGGGGGTCTCGGCGAGCACCTTCTGGGCCTTCTCGCGGAGGAGCGTCGCCTGGTGGCGGAGCTTCTCGATCCGCGTGTTGAGACGGGCCACCCGCTGCTGGGCACGGGCCGAGGCGCGGTCGTGGCGCGCGGCGTGCTCGCGGAGCTTCGTGATGTCGGCGTACTGCTGGCCGATCCATCGCGACCGTCGGGCCGCGAGGGGAGTGCCAGGACCCGGCGCTTCGGGAGGAGTTCCGCCGGATGCCATCGAGGTAAACACACCGGGCCGCGCGATATATCGGTTGTCGTGCCGCGGAAACCGGTCGGGACGCCTACGCGCGGGATGGGCGAGGCGGACGGAGGGCGGGGAAGATCCGGTTTCCGAGCTCCGCCCGGGGGACCCGCTCCTGGACCCGGGAGTCGCGGGCGCGGAGGGTCACGGTATCCTTCGACGGACCGTCGGTGAGCGTTTCGCCGTCGACCGTGACGCAGAACGGCGCTCCGGCCTCGTCCATCCGGGCGTACCGCTTGCCGATCGAGCTGCCCCGGTCGGTACTGAGTGGAGATCCCGAGGGCCGCGAGCTCGTCCGTCAGCGCGAGGGCGTAGTCCGCGTGCTCCTTGTCGATCAGCGGGAAGACCCCCACGGCCACCGGCGCGAGGTAGCTCGGGAGCTTCCAGACGGTCCGCTCCCCTTCGCGCCCGAGGTGGACGTCCGCGAGGGCCCAGATGTTCCGGTCGACCCCGAACGTCAGCTCGAGGACGTGGGGCAGCAGAGGCTCCCGGCCGGTCGGGTGGACGGAGAGGTCCTTCCCGGACCCCTGGCTGTGCCGCGAGAGGTCGTAATCACCGCGGTAGTGGACTGCGCCGAGCTCCTTGAAGCCACCAAGGCTTTCGAGCCGGACCTCGACGTCGAACTGGATCCGGTTGTAGAACGCCCGCTCCTTGTCGGACTTCTCGAACAGGCGGATCCGGTCGGCTGGGTACCCGAGGACGTCCCGGAAGAAGCGGAGCGTGTGGACGAGATGGTAGACGTAGAACTCGGGCAACCCTCCCGTGCGCACCAGGTCGTCCGCCCGCACCATCTCGGGGGTCTCCTCGCCCCGCTCGCGGCGGTCGACGCGGAGCATCGGCAGCAGCTCCTCGCGCACCCGGTCGAACGGAACAGGGAACCCCGCCGGGTCGAAGAAGATCTGGAGCTCCGCCTGGGTGAACGCCCGCATCCGGAACAGGACCTGCCGGGGGGCGATCTCGTTCCGGTACGCCTTCCCGATGACCGCGACCCCGAGCGGGAGGGCACGGCGGCCCACGTCCCACATCCGGGCGAACGAGAGGTAGCTTCCCTGGGCGGTCTCCGGGCGGAGGTACGCCCTCTCCTTGCTCGTGACGCCCCAGTCGACGCCAAACATGAGGTTGAACGGGCGTGGGACGCTGAGCGCGAGCGAGCCGCAGGTAGGGCACTTCAGGTGGTTCTCCGAGACGATCTCGCCGATCTGCACGGGCGTGAGGCCGTCCACTCCCTCCGGCCGGACCTTCTCGAGGATCGTCTCGGCCCGGAAGGCCGAGTGGCATGACTCGCAGGTGACCTCGGGGTCGGTGAAGTTCTCGAGATGTCCCGACGCCCGAACGACGGCCTCGGGCAAGATCTCGGCGGGCTCAATGAGATGGTAGTCGTGCGAGAGTCCGACGAACCACGCGGCCCAGGCCTCCTCGACCCGCCGCTTGAGGGCGAACCCCAGCGGTCCATAGTCGTACAGCCCCTGAGTCCCTCCGTAGATCTCGGCCGAGGGCCAAAGGACCCCCCGTCGCCGGAGAAGGGCATACAGCTCGTCGCTCTTCACTCCCGAGCCCCCGAGCCGACCCGGCCGGGACGGACGATAAGGTGTTCGGTGGCGCGGGTGACGACCTGGTAGGCGGGGTCGTCGGCGGGCAACCGCAGCACGACCGGAACGGCGATGCTGCCCGGGGCGATCGAGGCCCCGTCCGGCATCCCCAGCCACCGATACGGCTCCACGAGCGCGCTGGAGGCGAGGAAGCCGGCCGAGACGGGCCGACCCCGGAGGCGGGTTCCGACATAGGCGAACTCGAGCTCCCTCCAGATCGAGGGGGTGTGGAACATCGCGTTGTCCGTCCCGAGCATCATCCGGATCCCTTCCCGTTCCATCCCGGCGAGGTCGGGCTGGCGGCCGAACAGCGCGTTCGAGCGGGGACATACCACGACCGAAACCTTCGCCGCCGCCACCGCGCGCAGATCGTCGCGCGTCGCTTCCGCGAGATGGACAAGGAGGTCCGGTCGGGGGTCGAGGAACGAATCGGGGGGCTCGCGAACGGCCTCGCTCGCGTGGAGAGCGAACCGCTTGCCGGTCCGGCGACAGGCCCGGGCGACGAGCTGGCGCGTCTCGGGCGTCTCATCGCGCGCGCTCGAGAGCCCGATCCCATCCCCGACCGAGAGGACCTCAGCGAGTTCGTCCGGATCGACCGGACGGCTGAGCGGCCGCCCGAGAATCAGCGTTCGGACGCCGGACCCCCGCGAGGCCGCGCGCAGTAGGCGAACGCCCGGAGCCCCTTCCTCGCGAAAGTCGACGACCGCCAGGGTCCCTTCGCGCCGCATGCGGCGAAGGGCGGCCCGCATCGCGCGGGTCTTCTCCGCGCGCGAGCGTTCCGCGAGGAGTCGGAACTTGTACCCCTCGGGCGAAGCGACCAGGCTCTCGACGGGACCGGTCGGAGGCTCCCGCGTCGATACCGAGTCGCCGAGGTGGGTATGGGCGTTCACGGGAGCCGGCACGACGATCCCCTGGATCCGGCGTTCGTCGCCCCGCCGGCGGACCGTCCCCGGCAATCCGACTTCGACCACCCGGCCCCCCCGGATCCGCACCGCGGCCAGTCGTGCGCCTTCCCGGTCCAGGATCGCACCCTCAACGAGCATGAGACGGTCGCCGGAGCACCGGGCCGCCTTAAGGCCGAGCCCGCGCCCCTCCCGAAGGGCTATGGCCCTGGACGTCTCCTCCCGAACTCCCCCGATGGACGACCCGTTGCAGAACCGGCCCCGGGACCTCCTCGTCGCGGGCCATGTCAACGTCGACGAGTTCCTGCGCGTCGCGGACTTTCCGCGCGAGGACCGGACGGTGCCGGTCGTCAGCCGCCGCTCGGAGCTGGGCGGAACGGCGACGAACATCGCGCTCACGGCCTCTCAGTACGGCGTGGTCTGCGGGCTCGTCGCCCGACTGGGAGCAGGATTCCCCCCCGCGTTCCAGAAGCGACTCGAGAAAGGCCAGATCGACCTGCGTGGCCTCGAGACCCTTCCGCGGCGGAGCACCCCTACGTGCTACATCGTCGAGGACCGGCGGGGAGGTCAGCGGATGCTCATCGACCAGGGGGCAATGGCGGACGACGTCCCGCACCGCTTCCGGGTCGGGCCTTGGCTGTCGGAGTACTCGTGGCTTCACGTGACGACCGGACCACCGGCGGCGCTGCTCGGGCTCCAAAGAGCGGCGCGGCGGGCGGGTCTCCACGTCGCGGTGGACCCCGCTCAAGAGATCCAATACCGGTGGGATGCCGCCCACCTTCGGCGGCTCCTTCGCGATTCGGAGATCCTGTGGGGGAACCGATCCGAGATCGAGCGGGCTGCGACGATGCTGGGGGCATCGGGACCGGAAGAACTCCTGGCCGACGTACCGCTCATCGTCCGCACGGAAGGGACCCGCGGGGCGACCGCCTTCTCTCGGGCCGGGACGGTCCACGTGCGCGCCCCCCGGCCTCGGAAGGTGAGAACGGCCGTAGGGGCCGGCGACGCGTTCCGGGGCGGGTTCTACGCGGCCTGGTTCGCCGGACAGCGCCTGCCCGAGTGCCTCACCGCGGGCGGGCGCGCCGCGACGCGGTGGCTGGAGGGGGCTCGTTAGCCCATCGACCCCCGTGAGGATGCATGCGTTCGGCCGCCTCCTCCCGATGGACGTGGCCCGTCGTCGCCTCCTGGCCGCGGCCCGTCCACTCGAAAGGGTCGAGCGGGTTCCCGTCGGGTCCGCCTTCGGTCGGGTCGCGGCTCGAACGGTGCGATCCCCTCGGCCGGTCCCGTCGTTCCACCGCGCGACATGGGATGGCTACGCCCTGCGCGCCGTCGACTCGAGAGGGGCCCGCCCCTCGCATCCGATTGCGCTCCGGGTCGTGGGAGAGGTCTTCGCCGAGCAGACCTTTCCTGGAACGCTCCGCCCCGGGGAGGCCGTGGCCATCGCGACCGGAGGCGCCCTCCCTCGGGGCGCCGACACCGTCGTCATCTTCGAGAACGTGCAACGCGGGGGCGATTCGGTTCGGATCTCCGGCCCGATCCGGCCGGGCGAACGGCTCGCCTCCCCCGGGGACGATTTTCGGAAGGGAGCGGTCCTGGTCCGGAAAGGCGAGGAGCTGACCCCGGCGGGCCTGGCGATGGTCGCCGCCTGCGGTCTCGCGACGGTGCCCGTCCGTGCGAGGCCCGTCGTGGCGATCGTTCCGAACGGTAACGAACTGCTGCTGCCCGGGACGCCGCCCCGCCTCGGCCGGATCTACGAAAGCAACAACGCCAGCTTGGCGGCCCTCGTAGAGGCGGCCGGAGGTGTCCCCCGGACGCTGCCGCCCGTCCCCGACGACGCCCGTCAGATCGAGTCGGTCCTGCGCCGCGCCCTTCGCACGGCGGACCTGGTGCTCGCCACCGGGGGAAGTTCCGTGGGGGAACGGGATCACCTGCCTCGAATACTCCCCCGGATGGGCGAGCTGCTGTTCCACGGGATCGCGGTCCGCCCGGGCAAGCCGACGCTGGCGGCGCGCGCCGGCCGAAAGGTCGTTGTCGGCATGCCCGGCCACCCCTCTTCCTGCCTGACGAACGCGTTCTGGTTGCTCCTTCCGCTGATCCGCCTCCTCGGGGGCAGAGAAGGTCCCGGGTGGGTGGACTCCTACGCCCGCCTCGACCGAGGTGACCTCTCGGCGTCACCGGGCCTATCGACCGTCATCCCGCTGTGCGCAGGGGACGGAGGGGTCTATTCGAGGTACCACGGTTCGTCGTCGGTCTCCAGTCTCGCGGGAGCCGTGGCGTACACCGTGCTCGCTCCCGGTCGGAAGGTCCTTCGCAAGGGCGACCGGATCCCGGTGCACTGGCTGCTACCCCCCCTCGGGCCCGGCGGCGGCCCGTTCCCGGCCGGGAACGGTTAAGCTCGCGGATCCGGTACCCGGACGTGGGACGCCGGAACCTCCGAGTCGCCCTCCTGGCGATCGAAGGAACGAACTGTGACGACGAGCTTCGTGTAGCGCTGAATGCGCTCGGGGCCCGAGCCGAGGTGGTTCAGTTGAAACAGTTCGAGGGAGGTGATATCGCGGCCTCGAAGCGACGTCGACTGTCCGATTACTCCGCGCTCTTCGTCCCCGGTGGCTTCTCCGGGGGCGACTACGTGCGGGCCGGTGCGATCTTCGCCGCGCGGATCCGGGCCTCCCTCGGGCCGGACCTCGAGGAGTTCGTTCGCTCGGGCCGCGTCGTCGCGGGGATCTGCAACGGGTTCCAGGTGTTGACCGAGCTCGGGCTCCTCCCGGGACGTCCCGGGGGACATCTGGGCCGTCCGGACGCGGTGCTGATGAGCAACGACCACGGGTACACCTCCCGGCCCACGTTCGTGGCCTGGCAGGGCGGGGCGTTCCCCCCGCTGCGGGAGATGCCCACCGGGACCCGCTTCCTGTTCCCGTCCGCCCACGGCGAAGGGAAGCTCGTGCTCGGCGGTGATGCGACCGAGCGGCTTCGGGACCTCGAGCGCAAGGGCCAGATCCTGTTCCGATGGGTGGCTCCCGACGGGGGCCCTCCCACGTTCCCCTGGAACCCGAACGGCTCCGAAGGGGACGTGGCGGGGCTGACCAATCCCGAGGGGAACGTCTTCGGCCTGATGCCCCACCCGGAACGCGCGTTCTTTCGGTCGCAGGCGCCGGATTTCACCCGGACGGGGGGCCCGGTCGGGTTCGGGGACGGGCACCGGTTCCTCGACGTGGTCCTTTCGTTCGCCGAGCAGCTGACCTGAGCCCCCGACCCACCGCCGGCCGAAGTCGATAGACCTCGAGCCGCTCCCCTTCTAGTTCACGGTGGGCGACCACCCGGACCGACCCGCCCGCCGCCTGCCACTCCTCCCAGATCTCGTGGAGCCGCGGGGCGGACTGGAGGCTCGAAGCGAGGACGAAGGCGCTTCCCCGCGGTCGCAGGTGGTCGCCGAGGGCCTGCGCCAATCGCCCCGTCGTCGCGCAACCGTCCGGTCCGCCGTCGAGGGCGAGGTTGTGCCACCGGTCCGGGTCCCGTTCCTCGGGACGCGTGGGAAGGTAGGGCGGGTTGGCGACGACCCGGTCGAAGCGGCCGAGCCCTCGGGCGAGGTCGGTCCGGACGAGCTCCAGGTCGAGATGTTCGGCGTGCGCGATCGCCGCGAGCCGACGGAGCGCGTGGGGGTTGCGGTCCGTCGCGACGACGCGCGCCCCGCGTCGGGCGGCGGTGAGCGCGATGTCGCCCGCGCCGGTTCCGACCTCGAGGAACGAGCGTCCGGGCGGCGACCCGAGCGAACGGCAGGAGCAGGAAGGTGTCCTCGCGCGAGGGGTACACCGGGACGCCCGGTTCGGACGGCCCCGGTGGGGTCCGAGTTCCGGCGACGGCCGGGTTGTCACTCTGAGACATGGTCGAGGCACCTTCTTATTCGCCCCACGCCTAGACGGGCCGTCCTTAGGAGTTCTGCCCAATGCCTCGTCGCCTCTCCGCACCGGTGAAGATCGGCATCACCGGTCTCCCGGGCTCCGGAAAGACCCAGACCCTGCTCCGCATCATCCAGCTCCTCGAGGAGGAAGGCCTCAAGGTCGGTGGGATGGTGACCGAGCCGATCGTCGTGAAGCAGCGGCGGGTCGGGTTCCAGATCACGAACTGGATCACGAAAGAGCACGAGGTCTTCGCCCACGAGGGCCTCAAGTCCCGCATCCGGTCCGGACGTTACGGCGTGAACCTGCTCGCCCTCGAAGGGATCGGGGCCGCCGCGCTCGCGCAGGGGCGTGAGGAGGCCGACGTCATCGTCATCGACGAGGTCGGCAAGATGGAGGTCGAGAGCGAGGTGTTCACGAAGAGCGTCATGGACACCCTCGACGCCAAGAAGTCGATCATCATGACCCTCCACAAGAAGTCCCGGAACCCCCTGCTCCAGGACATCCGACGGAGGGACGAACTACGGCTCCTCGAAGTGACCCCGGTGAACAAGAACCTCCTCGCGTTCAAGATCGTCCATCTGATCACGGGCCAGGCCCACTAGTCCGGGCGCGCGAGGGAGCGGTCGAGCTCCTTCTTCCCCCCACCCGACCGGGCCCGGGACCCGACCGAGGACCTCGGTCTTCTACAATCCGGATATGGCCGTCGACCGCGACATCGGCGTTTCCTTTGCCGCCGCGCACTGGGCGCCTGCCGAGAAGCACGGCTGGGAGATGCTCTCGGGGACCGGTGTCCGCGGGCTGCGGTTGCTGGTCGAATCCGGCGCGTTCGCCTCGTTCCTGTTCACCGAAGCCCACCCCGCCGCGGCCGAGGTGGTTCGCCAGAACTCGGAGAAGGTTCCTGGGGCTTCCGTCCGGTCGGCCGATGCGCGGGCCCTCCCCCCCGAGGCACCGTTCGATTACGTGGACATCGACCCGTACAGGCTCTCCGATCCCCTTCGTTCCCACGGCCCTGCAGGCCGTGCGCCCGGGGGGTGTCCTCGCCGCGACGGCGACCGACCTGATGGTGCTCGCCGGCGTCCAACCGGGCGCGTGCGACCGTATCTACGGCGGCCACCCCGTTCGCGGCCGTCTCGGACCGGAAGGCGGGCTCCGGATCCTCCTCGCCTATCTGGCCCGGGCCGCTCGCGAACAAGGGCGTACCGTCCGTCCCCTGCTGGCCTACGTCCGCGGCCACCACCTCCGCGTCTACCTCGAGGTGAACCTCCGCACCGGATCGTCCCCGGCCGACCCGGTCGGTACCTATCGAGACGGAGACCTGGACCGGGCCCTTCCTCGGGAACCGTGGACCCTACGGGCCGATGTGGCTGGGGCCGCTGTTCGACCTGTCGCTCTCGGCCCGGCTCCTCCCGCCGCCCCACGCGGCCCGACCGAAGGAGACGGAGGAGTTCCTGGCTCGGATCCGCTCCGAAGCGGAGGTGGACCGACCGTTCTACTACGAGGCGAACGAGCTCGCCGGGGCGCTCGGCCTACCGTTCCCACCCTCCCGCGCCGCGATGGAGCGCGCTCTGGCCGAGCAGGGATACCAGTTCGCGCGGACGCACATGCGCCCCGAGGGATTCCGGACGGACGCTCCGCGTTCGGCCGTCGAGTCGACCGCCGAGGAACTCGGCCGGGCGGGTGCCCCTCGCATGCCTCGCTCGCCGTCCGGTTGAGCGCGGCTCGCGCGCATCCGGGCGACGAGCCCGTTGGGAAGGTTCGCGACTCAGTCCCAGAACGCCCGGGTCCGCGCATACGCGCGTTCCGCTCGCAGGATCTCGGTGAAGAACGCGTCATCGCTTTGGTAGAGCCGAGAGAGGAGTCGTCGCGCCGTGTCCGGTCCGATCCCGCGGGCGGCGAGCGCATAGAGCGCACGGTCCCCGTAGTGGGCCACCAGTTCGGCCGACGTGTAACCGGTCCGCACCAACGCCTCGGTTTCCGGCGGGGGAGCGCGTTCGGGCCGGGAGCTCCGCTTCGGTGGGTGCTTCCCGGAAGGAATCCACTTCTTCTTCGCGTACTTTCGCAGGCGCTCGATGTCCGCCTCCCGACGTGGCGACAGGACCGCCGAAAGGGAGCCGCCGCAGAGCAGGCAGCGGCTCCCTCCCTCCTTCTGGTACCGGGCGGGCGTCGTCTGGCGCACGAACCCGCAGCGGAGGCAGACGAGCGTGAGCGGTTCGTTCGAGAGGCGCTCTCGTACCGCCTTGAGGAGCGTCGGGGGCGGGGTCTCCGGGACGACGCGCCACCGCAGACGCTCGAGCGGACCGTCCGTCAGGGCCGAGGGAGGCGTCGCCACGACCTCGAGCGTGCCGGCGCGGATCCGCGCGAGGACCTCGCGCGCATGGGCGACATCGTACCGGTCGTGCAGCGTCTTTTCGAGCGCCTCCTCACCGAGCGGGTTCGTCCGTGACTCGCCGAGCAGCGGCTCGAGCGTGCGGAGGTCGCGCGGGTCGGCGGACGAGGGGATCACGCCGAGCTTTCGTGCGATCGAAAGGAAGACCCACCGGTAGTCGAGGCCGCTCGGGACGAGCCGCTCGACGAGCGGGACCAGCGTCTCCGGGTCGATCTGGAAGGCGTCGATGAGGGTCGCCGTGTCGACTGCCACGGGGAGCTCGAGCACGAACCACGTCGGTTCGATCGTCGAGACGTCCGTCCGGGCGCCGAGCCGCGCGGTGAGGAGGCCGGCGACCGCGGTCGCGAGGGTCTCGTTCGTCCGCGTGCCGAAGCACGAGCCGTACACCACGACCCGGCCCCGGGCGGTGACGGTCACCCGCCGGTCGGTGGGGAGGGTCCCGGCCCGGTCGCCCTCGTCCCGCCGCTTGGCGAGGCGGGCCCGGTCCGTGGGGTCGATGGGGTAGGCGTCGAGCGCCCCCTCGCGCCGCATCCGTCCGATCTCCTGGGCCACGTCGAACGGCACGGGGAGGTCCTCGCCGGCCCATCTCGGTTCGGACCCGATCTCGTGGACCGGCTCGACCAGGAGTTCCCCCTCCCGGAACTCGACGACCTTCCACGTCTGGCCGTGCAGGAGGAAGATCTGGTCGGGCTGGGCGAGGATCTGGGTGAGGACGAACCGCTCGTCGAGCGTCCCGATGAGGCGACGGGTCGCGATGTCCCGGAGCCGGTAGGTCCGCTCGTCCGGGATGAGGGAAAGTGATGCGTAGAATCGGGCGAGCGTCCCGCGGCCCGGCGCGAGGCGGCCGTCGTCGAGCCGGCGCGCGAGGCGCAACGCGACGAGGTAGTCGAAGAGTGCGTCCCACTCGGCTCGGGTGAGGTCCGCGACGGCCGCGGCGTGGCCGAGCGTGGCGACGAGGTCGGCCGGCGCGACGGCCCCGTTCGCCCGGAGCGCCGCCACGACCTGCTGCGCGGCGGCAAGGCGGTTGCGCGTCCTCCACGCGGCCGGCTCCACGAGGCCTTCGTCCGCCCGTCGGGCGAGGACCGCGGCCTCCTCGAGGTCGTCGTCGTCGAGCGCGAGGACCGTCCCGTGGATCGTGCGGTCGAGACGGTGCCCCGAGCGTCCGACCCGCTGGACGAGTCGGCCGACCTGGTGCGGCGAACCGAACTGGATCACGTGATCGACGCTACCGATGTCGATCCCGAGCTCGAGAGAGGAGGTCGCGACCAGGGCCTTCAGTCGGCCTTCCCGGAAGGCGCGCTCCGCCTCCTCACGGACCTCACGAGAAAGGGACCCGTGGTGGACCGCGATCGCGAGGTCGGGGGCCAGTCGAGCGAGGCGGGCCGCGAGGCCCTCGGCGGTGGGCCGGGTGTTGACGAAGATGAGGGTCGTCGTGTGCGCCCGGACCTCTTCTTCGACGGCCCGCAGCCCGAGGAGGAGCGGGGCGTCCGCTTTGAGCTCGGCCTGGAGCGTCGGGTCGAGCGGCGGGTAGGAATCCGCCGGTCGACTGGCCGACAGCTCGAGCAATCGCCGCTGCTGGGCCGACTGGACCTCCACGACGCGGGGGGCGGGCGAGAGGAACCGGGCCACGTCGGCGGGGTTGCCCACGGTCGCCGAGAGGCCGATGCGTCGCACCTTTCGGCCGGTCAGCGCGTCCAGCCGCTCGAGGGTGAGGCCCAACTGCGCTCCGCGGTCCGACCCGACCAGTTCGTGGATCTCATCGACCACGACGGTGCGGACGTTCCGCAGGCCCTCGCGCAGCCGGACCCCGACAAGCAGGAGCTGCAGGGTCTCGGGCGTCGTGAGGAGGAGGTCCGGAGGCTTTCGCGACTGGGCGACCCGGGCGGCCGCGGTCGTGTCGCCGTGGCGCACCGCGGCCGTCAGCCCCACCTCCTCCACCAGTGACACCAGCCGGTGCTCGAGGTCCCGGTTCAGGGCGCGCAGCGGAGTGACGTAGAGGAGGGAGATCGGCGGGGACGGGTCGGCGAGACGCCGAGAGAGGAGCGGGAGGAGCGCTGCCTCGGTCTTCCCGGTCCCGGTGGGGGAGAGGAGGAGGGCGTCCGCCTCCCCCTGAAGGAGCGGAAACGCGAGACGCTGGATTTCCGAGAGTTCGCGAATGCCGCGGCGCCCGACCGCCTCGGCGAGTCGAGGGTCGATGCCGTCGAATGCGGAAGGAACGTCGGACGCCATGCGTGGGTCTCGGAGAAGTCCGGTCCGGAGGAAAGGGGTGTCGGGTCCTACGGGTCGGCGACCGGCTCCAGGTCCAGCATGCGCAGCCCAAACGTCTCGCCGAGAGGGCGACCGAAGGTTCGACCCGGGAAGGTGTCGATCACGACTTCCTGGAGGATACCTACCGTCGCCCGCAGGAGGTGACCTCCCACCAGGCGGTGATCGGGACCAGCGACCGCCCCGTGCAGATGGAACGACGGGTTGCCGTCGACAGTGGCGATCGTCCCATGCAGGGCGACGACCTCGTGGGGGACCGTCAGCTCGAGGGCCCGGGTCCTGGGAACCGTCCCAGTAGCCGAAGGCTGCCTTACGGAACATCCCGATGCCGAGCGAGACCGCGCCCGCTCGAATGCCTTCCTTTCGGGCGAACGCGGTGAGCGCCTCGAAGAGGTCCTGACCGTCGTCGAGGCGAACGACCCAGCGGGTCCCGTCGCGCACGCTCTGCACTGGAGTCCTCCCCCCGAAGTTCCCTTAACGGCAGATACGGTTTTCCGCCCCGCGGGTTTGACGCTGGGCTCCCCATGTTCGCGTCCGCACGTTCTCTCCCGACTCCGCTCGACGAGCGAGCGGTCATTCGGCGAATCGCCGAGGGCGGACGGGCCGTGGTGGCCCTCTCGGGCGGTGTGGATTCGGCGCTGGTGGCGGCGCTCGCCTTTGAGGCCCTCGGAATCGGGGCCGTCGCCGTGACCCTGCGGGGCCCCGCCGTGGCCCAAGCGGAGGTGGATCGGGCGGCCCGCGTCGCTCGCAAGATCGGGGTCGCTCACGAGATGCTGACCGTCGACCCGCTCGCGAACTCCGACTATCGGGCCAACCCAACCAACCGATGCTACTTCTGTCGCTCCGTCGAGGCGGGCCGCCTCCTCTCCTTCGGGAAGAACTGGGGGGCGTTGCAGTACCTCGATGGCATCCATATAGACGACCTCAGCAACGACCGGCCGGGGCTGCAGGCGATGAATGAATCCGGGTTCCGTCACCCGCTCGCCGAAGCGGGATGGACCAAGGCGGACGTGCGGCACGCCGCGCGGGCCCGCTACCTTCCGAACGCAGACCAACCCTCCGACGCCTGCCTTGCCTCCCGCGTGGCACACGGGGACCCGATCGACGCGCCGCTCCTCGCGCGCATCGAAGCCGCGGAGACGATCCTGCTCGAACGGGGGTTCCGCCGAGTCCGCGTGAGGGTGCGGGGGGAGGCCGCGCGGATCGAGGTCGACCCGGCCGAGGTCCCCCGCCTCTCCGCCCCTCCCCTCTCCTCCGAGATACGTCGACTCGGTTCGACGGCTGGGCTTTTCGTCGGTTGTGATCGACCCTCTCGGGTACAGCCGACCCTCCGCGTCCGCCGGGGTCGCTCCGTGAGCCCCGCGAAGGCGAGCGCGCCGGCGCCGCCCCGTCTGCCGGGTCAGTTCCAGCTCGAGACCGACATGGTCCCTCAGGGCGACCAGCCCCAGGCGATCGAGGGGATCGCCCGTCGCATCGCGGACGGCGAGAAGTACGTCACCCTCCTCGGGGTCACCGGCAGCGGCAAGACGTTCACGATGGCGCACACGGTCCAGCGCCTCCAGCGTCCCACGCTCGTGGTCAGTCCCAACAAGACGCTCGCCGCCCAACTCGTGAGCGAGTTCCGCGCGCTCTTCCCCAACAGCGCGGTCGAGTACTTCGTCAGCTACTTCGACTACTACCAGCCCGAGGCCTACGTCCCCCAGATCGACCTCTACATCGAGAAGGATTCGTCCGTCAACGAGGAGATCGACCGGCTCCGCCACCGGGCGACGCAGGCGTTGCTGACCCGCCGGGACGTCCGCTGCGTCGCCTCGGTGAGCTGCATCTACGGCCTCGGCTCGCCCGAGGACTATCGCGCATCGGTGGTCGAACTCCGGGTGGGCGAGACGATCACCCGGCAGGCGCTGCTCGAGCAGCTCGTCCACATGAAGTACCAGCGCAACGACGTCGAGCTGAAGCGGGGTCGCTTCACCGTCCGCGGCGGGACGGTCGAGCGTCATGGGGGCGGGCGAGACGGTCCACCGGATCGTCCTGGATGGGCGGACGGTCTCGGCCATCGCCGAGCTCGACCCGGTGACGCGCGAGGAGAAGCGGGACTTGAACCAGCTCTCGGTCTTCCCCGCGACGCATTTCCTGACCGTGGACGAGCGGTTGCGCGAGATCCTGCCTCTGATCGAGCAGGAGCGGGATGTCCGGGTGAAGGAGCTCCTCAAGGCGGAGAAGATCGTCGAGGCCCAGCGCCTCAAGGGTCGTGTCGACTACGACCTGGAGATGCTCCGCGAGACCGGCTACTGCACCGGCGTGGAGAACTACGCGCGCTACTTCGCGGGCCGCAAGGCGGGCGAGCCGCCGTACACCCTCCTCGACTTCTTCCCGGACGACATGCTCGTCTTCCTGGACGAGTCGCACGTCACCGTTCCCCAGCTGATGGGGATGCACAAGGGCGACCGGAGCCGGAAGGACAACCTGGTCGAGTTCGGTTGGCGGCTGCCGTCGTGCCGGGACAACCGTCCGCTCACATTCCCCGAATTCCTGGCCCGGGTCCCGCAGGCCGTCTTCGTCTCCGCCACCCCCGGCCCGTTCGAGCGCAAGGTCTCGAAGGGGGTCGTCGAACAGATCATCCGCCCGACCGGGCTCGTCGACCCACCGATCGAGGTCCGACCGTTGAAGGGGCACATCGAGGACCTCGTGAAGGAGCTGCGCGCGTGCGTGGAGGCCGGCGACCGGGCGCTCGTCACCACCCTCACGAAGCGGACGAGCGAAGAGCTCGCGAACTACCTCACCCGACTCGGGCTCCGAGTCCGCTACCTCCATTCCGAGGTCGAGACGCTCAAGCGGGTCGAAGTCCTGCGCGACCTCCGGATCGGCGAATTCGACATCCTCGTCGGGATCAACCTCCTCCGCGAGGGGCTCGACCTGCCCGAGGTGAGCTTTGTCGCGATCCTCGACGCCGACAAGGAAGGGTACCTCCGGAGCGAGACGTCGATCGTCCAGACCGCCGGCCGGGCGAGCCGGAACGAGCGGGGTCGCGTGGTCCTCTACGCCGACCGGGTCACGGGGTCGATGGCGCGGGCGATGGGCGAGATGACCCGCCGGCGCAGCGTCCAGCTCGAGTACAACCGGGCGAACGGGATCGTTCCCGAGTCGGTCCAGAAGGAGGTCCGCTCGCTCCTCGCGCCGTCCGAGGAAGCCCCCTCCGGAGCGCTGTCGACCTCCGGCCTGGGAAGGTATTGGAAGGACCGCATGCCGCTCCTCCTCGCCAATCTCGAGGAGGAGATGCGCCTCGCCGCGGAGCGCCTCGACTTTGAGGAAGCGGCGCGCATCCGGGACCGCATCCGCGAGGTCAAGCGGGGGGCGGCGGCGGACGGGGCGGCCCGGCGGGGCGCGGCCCGCGCGTAGCGCTGACCCACCGCCTCCGCGGGCTCGTGGACCCGGGCGGGGTCTGGCGGAGCCGTGGCACCGAGCGGGCGCGGAAAGACTCCCCGACGGACGGGTCTGTCTACCCTCCGTCAGGCCGGTGACGGTCAGCGACCTCCTGTTCCTGTACGAGTGCGAGACGAGAGAGGTGACGAACCTCCGGTCGGTCGCTGAGCGGCTTGGGCTAACGGTCCAGGCAGCCTCGCACACGTACCGGAGCCTTTCCCGCCGGGGCATGGTCGAGCTGAGCGGAGGGCACTACCGGTCGACCGTCGAAGGGGTGGATTGGCTCCACTCCGCTTTGGGGAGCGTCCGGGACGATCTGGCCGATCGCCTCGACCGCTTGCATATCGTCCGAACGACCCGGGCGGTCGCGACCGGTCCGATCGAGAAAGGGGCGCGGGTGGCGCTCGAGATACGGGCCGGTACTCTCACGGCGCGCGCCGGCGCGAGTCGCGGCTCCCGCGGCCGGGCCCAGTCCCGCGCGGCCGCAGGGGAACTCATCGAGGTGGGGGAACTCGAGGGGATCGTCCCCCTCCCGCATGGGCACCTGCGGGTGCTGCCACTTTCCGTCGACCGGCTGCACGACCCGGCCTTGGTCGCCGAAACGCGGACCGTCGTGGCCGCCACCCCGGAGGGGCTGCTGCTCGCGTTCGGGTTGGAGGCCGGTCACGTCCTCGGTCGGGCGAGCCCCCATCGCACCGTGATCCGGTTCGGGGTGGCGGCCGCGATCGTCGAGGCGACGCGCATGGGCGTTGACTGCACCCTGGTCGTCATCGACCGGGACCTTCCCCGCTTGTTCGAGCAGATCGGCGGAACGGACGTCCCCCCGGTCGAGTTCCTAGCCCTCGGGGGCGACCGCCGCCCCAGGGGTTCGCGCCCCCGCTAGGAGACGTCCCACGGCCTGCACGGCCGCCTCCGGGTTCGGGACGAAAGTCGCGCCGGCCGCCCGCAACGCCTCGCGGGCGGTATTCGCCCGGCCGCCCGCGAAGTCGAGTGACGTCCCGGTGGCGGGCTCCACGACGATCACCGGCGTTCGTGACGCGAAGGGGAGGACGTCTTCGAGATTGGCGAGGTTGGAGGGACCCACGGCGAACGGCGCGACCACGATGACGCGCGACTCGCCCAAGAGGGTCCGGTGATGCCCGCGCGTCTCCTCGCTCAACGGGGCGAATGGCCCCTCTACGGCCGCCACAACGCCTAGCGAATCGGCAGTCTCCGCGTCGGTGTCGAGCAGGTGGAGGGCGCCGGCCGTGACTCGGTAGCCTTCGTCGATCAGGGCGCGGAGGAGCGGGGCCGCGGCGCCACCGCCCCCCACCACGTGGACCGGTCCCAGGGAAAGCGCGGAGGGGGAAGGATGGCTCTCCGTGATCAGTCGCCGGGGCAGGAGATACGGGAGGCCGCTTCGGTGGTCGAGCGCCAGTTCGGCGGCGACACCCCACACGCGGGCGAGCAGATCTTCGGAGAGGACGTCGCGAGGGGAACCGTCGGCGACCCGACGCCCCCTCGAGAGCACCACGATGCGATCGGCGTACCGGGCGGCAAGGTTGAGGTCGTGGAGGGCGGCTATGACCGTAACTCCCTCGCTGCGAGAGAGGGCCCGGACCCGGCTCAGGAGGTCGAGCTGGTGCGCGATGTCGAGATGGGAGGTGGGTTCATCCAGCAGGAGGAGGGGCGTCGCCTGCGCCAGGGCTCGGGCGAGGATCGCGCGTTGGCGTTCGCCCCCGCTGACGGAAAGGATGCCGTCCTCCGCCCGGTCGGCGAGTCCCACCTCCCCCAGCACCCGGGTCACCAGCGCCCGGTCCGTCTCGGTTTCCCGGTCGAGCGGACGGAGGTGCGGATACCGCCCGTAGAGGACGTACTGCGCGAGCGGTACGTTCTCGCGGAGTGCCTCGTCCTGAGGGACCCACGCGGCCCGCCGAGCGCGCTCCCGGATCGGGAGACGGGGGACCGGCGAGCCGAACAGTTCCACGCCTCCTTCGTCCGGGGTCAGGAAGCCGAGGATCGCTCGAAGCAAGGTCGTTTTCCCGGACCCGTTCGGCCCCGCGAGGGCGACGAACTCCCCGGGAGCGATGTCGAACTCCACGGCGTGCAAGGCGACCCGGTCGCTGTACCGGACCCCCAGTCGGGTGACCCGGACGGCAGGGGTCGGCGTCATCCCCCTCCCATGGGAGCGGACCGACGTTGGCGGTAGAGGAGGAACAGGAAGAACGGCACTCCGGCGAACGCCGTGAAGATCCCGAGCGGCAGGAGGGAGCCCGGAAAGGCGAGGTAGGAGATGTCTCGGGCCCCGAGCAGGAACAGCGCCCCGATCGCGGCCGACCCGGGAAGGACGACCCGGTAGTCGGTGCCCGCCAACCGCCGCACGATGTGGGGCGAAACGAGTCCCACGAACCCGATGATCCCGGTGAATGCGACGGCGACCGCGGTCACGAGCGAGCGCGAGGAGGATGACCTGCAACCGCACCCGGGCGGAATCCACCCCGGCGCTCTGGGCCACGTCCGACCCCAACTGCAGCAGGTTCAATTCCCGACCGTAAAGGGAGAGCAGGGTGCCGAGGGCCAGGACCGCGCCGAAGGCGATCCCGTCGACCTGCCAGTCCGCGAGGCCCAGTCCTCCCAGGAGCCAGAACGTGACCTGCTCGCTCCCGGCCGGGTTGTACAGAAGCACGAGGGAGAGGATCGCGGAGAGGAGGTTCGCGAGCGCCACACCGGAGAGGAGCAAGGTTTCGGTCGAACTGTACCGACCGCGCGCGATCGCCAGGATGAGCAATCCGGTCGAGACAGCTCCCAGGAACGCGAACGCCGGTAGGTAGAGGTCGGCCTCCGCGACCCCGATCCGGTAGACGTAGATGATCGCCGCCCCGAGCGTCCCCCCGCTCGAGATCCCGAGGAGGAATGGGTCGGCGAGCGGGTTGCGGAACACGCCCTGGAGCGCGCCCCCGGAAAGCCCGAGCGCCGCGCCGACGATGACCGCGAGGAGGACCTCCGGGAGGTAGAGGTTCCACACGATGAACGTGTACGCCTCGCATCGCGTGGGCGAGAGCCCCGAACCCGCACACGCGTCGGGGAACAGTCGACCACTGGTGACCTCGTGGAGCAGGATTTGGAGCCCCAGACGAATCGGGACGTCGACCGCGCCGAGCAGCGCGGAGAACACCACCAAGAGCCCGCCACCGACCGCGATCAGGATGCCGAGCACCCAGCGTGGGGGACGCGCCGTCCGACGTGACGGCGAGACGCCGGGCCCGGCCGTCTCAGGCTCCGACGGGATGGAGGATCGCGAGGAGGGCCGGAATCCCGGCGAGGATCATCGTCGGGTCGGGCTCCGTAAGCCAATTGGAGTCGATTCCGGTGACATCGCCCCGCTGGACGGCACCGAAGGACGACCAGTCCGGTCCCCCCGAATACGCGCTCTCGTTGAGGCCGAACCCCTCCCCGTAGACGATGCATCGCGGGTCGTCCAGGAGCACCTGGGCGCTCGAGAGCTCCGGGTAAGGGGTCGTGGCATTGGCACTGATGCTCGTGCCTCCGGCGAGCTCGATGAGGGAAAGTCCAAAGGTTCCCGGACCGAACGTCCAGTACCCGCCCGAGTCCACGGAATAGGTCACGAGGACCGTGGGTAGCGGGGTCGGGGCATTCGCCGATACGTTCGTGGCGTGGAAGAGCTCGGAAGAGAGCTCCCCGTTGAGAGCGTTCGCTGCGTCTTGGACGCCGAAGATCCCCCCGAGCAGGTCGTCGTCGACGAGAACCCCGCTGAGGGTCGGAGCCTGGAGCATCACGACCGGGATGCCGAGTTCATTGGTGATCTCCTCCACGGCCGCCACCGAGACGAGGGTCGAAGCAAGGACCAGCTGAGGGGTGAGATTGACGAGCATCTCGGGAACGAACGCAGGGGCGACCTGGACGCACATCGAGGAAGTGAGGTTCCAGAGAGCGACTTGGTCTGACGAGTAATCGTCGGCGAGCCCTCCGTCCGCCGCGGCATAGCAGTCGACGGCGACCACATGGTTCCGGAGTCCGAGCCGGTACATGATGTCCATGACGCTCGGGCTCAGGACGGCGACTCGATCTGGGTTGAGCGGGACGCTCACCGTCCGCCCCAGGTCGTCCGTGACCTGGAGGGAATGGGCCGATGGGGACGGACTCAGGGCAAAGTACGCGGCCGTCGCCGCGACCGCCCCGCCGGCGACCACCAGCACCAGGACGACGACCCAGGTGAGCGAGACCGTACGAGGGGAGGGACGGGGGTTTACGGGTTTCAATGCCATTAGACTGCAGGCAAATGATGTTTCGGATAAGCGTTTCGTGGAGGTGGACCGTCAGGGTCGGTCCTCCGCCCCCGGGAATCGGCAGCATAACAAAGGATATCTCTACCGGCACTCCCGGGGGTGCCGGAGGGAGCATAGGCTAACTTGGTAGACCAGCGGGCTCCAGTCAGGGCGACCGTCAGGTCCCCTGAGATTAGGGTCTGCGGAGGGGTGCATCGCGCCCCAATGACGAGTGACTGGAGCGCGCGG
Source organism: uncultured Thermoplasmata archaeon (assembly GCA_963842165.1). GTDB lineage: Archaea > Thermoplasmatota > Thermoplasmata > Lutacidiplasmatales > UBA184 > Lutacidiplasma. Next base: position 60,863 of record CAWJFK010000029.1, read on the forward strand.
AGAGACCCGCATATGGGGGTTCAAATCCCCCTGCTCCCACGGGCCCAGCCCGCGGGTCTCTCACCGGGATCGAGGAACTACGCCGAGTGCTAGGTGGGTTCACCGCCGGCGGACGGCGAGACGCCTGCGCACCTCGGCGCGCATCGCTGCGGAGTAGGCGGGCGGGCGGGCCACGATGGCGAGGTATACCAACACGGAGCCGTCGACAATGTAGAACACTCGCTTGGCACCGAGGCGGAACCTCCAGACACGAGGGAGGTCGCGCAGCTCCTTCACCTGCAGCCAAGGATAGGAGCGGAAGGGGTTCGCCAAGAGGTAATCGGTGAGAGCGCGCAATTGGACCTGAAGTGGGCGGGGAAGGCGGAGGAACTCTCTTCGCGCTTCGACCGTGAACTCCGCTGAATCGAGGGTCAAACCCCCGCCTCGCGGAAGACCTGCTCGGCAGGGTAGCGAGTACTTTCCCGGATCCTTCGCCGCAGCTCCTTGAGGAAAGCCGGAGAATAGTTTGCCTCCACGAGCTCCTGAAGAAGCTCATCATACGATTCCCCGGCGACCTTCACCGATTCCAACAAGCGTCGCGTGCTGGAATGAACCGAAATGGTCGTGATCGGATCGCTTGCCATGGTGTGCTAATTATCGATAATTATTACTTAAAATCTCGGACCCGCCTGTTTCTAGATGTGATTCTGACCGGATGGATTCCGTGGAGGGTCCGGGCTCTCGGAGCTAAGGTATCCGAAGCCCTCAAACTCGGGTCGTATTCCCTGCTCCCACGGGCCTAGCCTACGGGTCTCTCCCTAGGGACGATGAATCACCGGATCCCCGTCCCGGGAGGGGGTCGAGGAGGCCGGTGTTCTAGGCCCCGTCGAAAGGCCGTTGACGGGCCGGGGAGCATAATTGTGGCCCTCGCATGTGCGTGCAGTGACTTGGACTCACCGCCGAAAAATACTGACCGCCATTTTGGTGGGCGTGGCGACGGTGAGCGTCGTTACGACCTTGGTTTTGCTCTGGGTCCCCGTCTCCCAAGAACCATCGGGTTACACCATGATCGGAACCCAACTCTACTCGTTTGAGGCGAAGAATGTGTTCGGTTCGACCTGGTCGAACTTCTCCTATCGAGGGGTCACGTTCGCGTTCCACGTCTGGTGCGCGATCACCCCCGCCGCGGGAGAGATTTGCGGGAATGTGTCGGAATCGAATGGCGGGATCTTCCCCTTCGAATTCTCGGATGGACCTCCCAGTCCGCAACCGCATTGGGAAACCTGGGTCGCGCCGGATGGTCAGTCCGCGATTCAATTCGAATCACTCTCGGGCGGGCTGGTCCATCTCCTCGTCGCTGCCTGAGCCTCGTGACCTCGCGAAGTCGGGGGGCGAGGGGTCAGGCGGGCCGTACGTTGTTCACCGAGGGCCAAGGTCCGGAACCGTTGCGTAATGAAGGGAAGGCTCGAGCGGGAGGGGGGTCCCGCCCGAGGCCGAAATGGTTTACGCCACCAAGAACCGCAGGATTCGACGCCGATAGACGAGCCGGCGAACCGCTGACGGGGGAGAATCCGTTACCCTAAGCCGACCCTGAGTATGTCGGGAGAAGGTGTTCCCGGTGAAGTGGGTTACTCGAGAGAAAGCAAGAGTAGACCGAATCGCGTGTCCGTGGTTGATCCAGCGGTTCATCGACAAGGACGCGGAGTTCCTCTACGTCCCGAAGGAGGATGTGATGAGGGTGGCGAAGGACCGTGGAGCGACTCCCTTCGATATCGCGGGGGCGGAGCTTCACCACTTCGAGGAGGGAGGAAGAGAGTTCGTCAGCTTTGACGCGATCATCCGAAAGTACAGGCTGACCGACCCGGCCCTGCTCGAATTGGCGAAGATCGTTCGCGTCGCGGACGGGGGTTCGGGCACCGAACCCGAAGCTGCGGGCCTCGAGGCGGCCGCGACGGGGTTCCGAATTCTGGTTCGGGACGACCTCGAGAACCAGCGCCTTCAGTTCCCTCTCTACGACGCGCTCTATGCCTACTGCAAGTGGAGGGTCGAGGAGGGAGGGAAGCTCGAACACACCACGACCCGATCCGGGTAGCTATCGTGCGGGGCGGAGAGCTGATTCGTCGCTCCCACCGTCCTTGATGCCATTGGCGCACGTCGACGGACCGGAGGGCGTTTGATGACGGTCAACCAGTGGTCTTCCTCGACGTCGTCGGTCCGTCGGGACCGATGGCTGTTGATGGGCGCCCGGACGGCCCGGGGTTCGGGGCGGGCGCGCTGTCGATCGTGATCGCCCTCGACCTCGCAGGGGCGCGCTACTCGTCCCTCGAGATCGGCCTCGTCTTGGGGCTTGCCCTGGGCGGAGCGGCGGTCTGGGCCCTGGCCGTCCCGCGGATCGAGTTGCGCTGGCGACGTCGAACGGTCTTCGCGTTGGCCGCGGTCGCGCTCGCGATCGGAGGTCTGCTCCTTTGGATCGAGCGTCGCCAACCCGGGCGTCGTGCTCTCGGCCCTGCTTCTCGGAGGAATCGTGGCGGGTGGGGCGGACGTGAGCCCTCTCGGGGCGCTCGAGCAGGCCGCGTTGGCCGGCACGATCCCGGACCGGGAGCGAACGCAGACGTACTCGGTCTACAACCTCCTCGGTTACGTGGGCGCGGCCCTGGGTGCGCTCGCGGCCGGACCCCTATACGGTCTGGGGGGGTCGGGAATCCCCGGATTTCCGTCGGGGCCCCACGATGTCACGCTCCTCTTCTACGGACTGCTCGGTCTCGCCCTCGTCCCGCTCTACCGGGCTCTCTCCTCGGAGGTCGATCGCCAGGCGAGACGCGAACGTCCGTCTCCGCTTTCACCGGCGAGCCGGCCGGTCGTCTACTCGCTCTCCGCGCTGTTCTCGGTCGACGCGTTCGCGGGGGGGCTCATCGTGAACAGTCTCGTGGTCTATTACTTTGAGAGCCAGTTCCACCCTGAGGTCTCCGTCCTCGGGCTCGTCTTCTTCCTCAGCAACCTGGCCGCCGGACTCTCGCTCGTTCTAGCCGCCCCACTCGCCCGACGTTTCGGCCTCGTGAACACGATGGTCTTCAGCCACATCCCATCGAACGTCTTCCTCATCCTAGTGGTCTTCGCCCCGTCGTTCCTGTTCGCATCGACTCTCTGGGTCGCGCGGGCGACCTTGTCCCAGATGGACGTCCCCACCCGCCAGTCGTACACTCAGGCGATCGTCCCGGCCGAGGACCGCGCGGCCGCGGCCGGGTACACGACTGCGGCCCGCAGCTGCCAGGCATTCGGCGCTCCGGTAACGGGGGCATTCCTCACCGCGGGAGGGCCTTGGGTGGCGGCCCCGTTCGCTCTGGCCGGATGCGTGAAGATCGGGTATGACGTCGCAGTCTACTCCCGGTTCCGGAGGCTTCGACCCCCCGAAGAGCAGCCGAGCGCCGGGCGGACGGGCCGGCCCGGATGAGCCGGTGCGGTCGGACCTGACCTATCCGCCGCTTCCGCCGGTGTGCACGGCGCCGCTGTCGCTAGTGGCCACGCTGCCAGTGGTGTGTCCGCACGCGGGGCAGGTGGTGGTGTTGGTCGGGAGAGGCTTCTGACAGTTCTCGCAGAGCGTCGGTTCTGTCACGGAACGGCGAAGACGAGGGGTCGGATGAACGTTCCGAGGGTGTCGCCTTCCCGGCGTGAGCTACTGCAGGAAGGCGGGCGGGTAGCGGTTGCCGGCCTCGGCAGGCGCGACCTGAGGGGAGAGCCCGCTCCGAACCATCGTGCTGTCCGACCGACGGGAATAAGAGGGGGCCGCCGCGTGGGAACACTGGTTCGCTGTGCCCACTTCCGGTCCGTCGTCGGGAGCTCCGCCCGCGCCCGTCGAGGTCCCGAAGCAGGCCTTCTCGCTGACCCTCAGCTCGGGGGCCGTCTTCGCCGCGAGCCTCCTGGTCCAGGTTCTGGGGCTGATTGGCAGCATCGTCCTCATCAAACAGACCAACGGCGCGCAGCACCTGGCCCTCGTCGCCATCGTCGGGACGGTCCAGCTGTTCCTCCTGCTCGGCTCGTCGATCAACGGCATTGGAGATTTGCGACTCGGAACGGCCTACACCTACTTCCTCGCCCGGGGAAAGCCGGCGACCGACAACACGACGACGTACTTCGTCGTCCGCCTCGTCATGGTCGGAGCCGCCGGCCTCGTGCTGTTCCTCCTGGGGCCGCTCTCCCTGGGCGGGCAGCAGCTCGTCTCGGGCGACCAGGAGGTCCTCGCGTTCGGGCTGTTCATGGCTCTCCCGCTGCTCTGGTCGTTCTCGACCGTCTACAACTCAATGTTCATTGGCGAAGGGAACTCGCTGAAGGCCCAGTATCCTTCACTGGTCGAATCGCTCGCGCGCCTGCCGTTCCTGTTCTACGTCGCGTACCACGATTTCTCGATCCTGGGGATCACGCTCGCGTACGTCGCAGGCGCCGCCGCGTCGGCCGTGTTCAGTCTGCCCGCCGTCTATGCGCGAATGAGGCGCTTCCGCCGGCAGGAAGCGGTCCGCCTGTTTCGGTTTGCGTGGCCGCTCATGGCCAGCCTGCTGATCAACTACCTCGTCACCAACTCGGTCCCGCTCATCGTCGGCATCGGACTCGGCACCAAGCTCCTGTCGGTCTTCCTGGCCGCGAACGGGTTCCGCATCCTCATCCTCTCGCTGCCCGCGGCGATCGCGACCCCGCTGTTCCCGTACTTGGCGGGGTTACATCGGCAAGAGAAGTATGAGGGCATCCGCCAGGGGACGTGGCAGGCGCTTCGTTTCTCGGCGATGCTGCTCGTCCCCGGCGTCGTGGCCCTGGTGACTTACCGGTACAACTTCCTCAACGTCTTCTACACGTCGTACTACGCGTCGCAAGGCGCGCTCGCCATGGCGCTCCTATCGGTGGGCGCCTTGCCGCTCGCCCTCAGTCAGGTGATGCAGTCGAGCATCAACGCGATCGGCCGGCAGCGCCTCGAGCTCTACATCACGAGCAGCCAGGTGGTGGTGCTCTTCGCCGCGGTGGCCCTGATCGTCCCCCCGTGGGGGCCGCTGTCGGTCCATCCGGGGGTCGTCGCCGGAGCGACGGCGATCCTCGCCTCGTCGATCGCCGCGCTGGTCCTCAACACGTACTTCATGGAGACGCTCATCCGGGTCCACATCCACCCTGGGTCGATCATCGCCATCACCGTCAGCGCCGCCGGCTCGTTCGCCTCCCTGTGGGTGATCAACCACAACATTCACCCCGGATCCCACGGGGGCGATCGCGGCGGGGGTAGGCGACCGGTTCGCGACCCTTTGGCTCGCCCTCCACAGTTCCTCCCCCGTCAGTACGTGGTACGAGCTCCTCACCGTCGTGGTGATCGGGTTCGTCGCGTACTTCGTCATCCTGGCCCTCATCGGGGAGCTCACCCGCACCGACGTCCGTCGCATCGGCCACTCCCTCGGCCTCCCGAACGATCTCGTCGAGACGCTCGCCGACGTTCCGTGGAAAGAGAATCCACCGGACCTCGCCCCGGTCGACCTCACCACCGCTCCCGGGTTGCGGTCGACCGAGTTGCCGGAGACGTTCAGCGGCACCCGGGAGATGCCAGAGATCCTCTCAGAGGACGAGAGCGGTCCGCCCTCCAACGGGTCCCGACCCCCGCCCTAGCCCCCCTTGGGTCGGAGAACCGTGTCACGTTGTATCGCTCCTCGCTAATCGGGGTTTACGGCGGGAAAACGTGGAAGAACCCGCGTCTTGTCGCTGCGCGAGATTCGCAGAGCTTATCCCCACCTACTCGCTGCTAAGACCGAGGAATCACCATGGTCCACATCGAGATCCGGCCCGCGGCCGCCGAGCAGGTCAAGACCCTGATGCGGGGTCAGCAGCCCGAGATCGGGGTCCGCGTCTACGCCCAACCCGGTGGGGGGGGCTGCGGATGCGGCGGCGGGGCCAGCGCGATCCGGTTCGGCATGGCCTTCGCCAAGCCCCGTTCCGACGACGACGTCGTTCGCTCGGACGGATTCGCGATCCTCGTCGACCCCACGAGCACGAAGTTCGTGGACGGTGCCGTCATCGACTACGTGGAGAGCCTCAGCGAGTCCGGCTTCAAGATCACGAACCCGACGCTGCCCGAGCCCGACGAGGGCGGAAAGGCCGGCGGATGCGGGTCCTGCGGAGAGAGCTCCGCCTCCGGCGGCGGCTGCGGGTGCGGTTAGACCGGTCGCTCCCGTTACCCGGGACGGCGTTCTTCCCCGGCGTGGGGCGGTCCGAGGACGGGCCGTCCCCGGCCCCACGATGAGCGTCGAGCCGCTGTGGAGTGAGAACCTCCGCAAGACCTACCGTACGAAAGGGACGCCCCCGGTCGAGGCGCTCGCCGGCGTCTCGATGAACGTCCACCCGGGGGAGCGGGTCGCCCTCCTCGGCCGGAACGGTGCCGGGAAGACGACGTTCCTCCGCATCGCGTCCACCCTGCTCCGACCGACATCGGGGTCGATCCGGGTCTTCGGGCACGACGTCTCCGAACACCCGGAGCGGGCCCGCCCGTACATCGCGGTCGTCCCCCAGGAAGGGAAGCCGTTCTTCCACCTGCCTCCGCGGGAGATGATCTACACCTACCTCCGCGCCCGGGGACTCTCCCGAGAAACCTCCCAGAGCCGTACGGAGGAAGCGATCGAGCGGATGGGACTCACGGAGTTCGCCGACCGCCTCTGCATCACCCTCTCGGGAGGCCAGCGGCAGCGGACGATGGTCGCGACCGTGATCGCGACCCAGGCGCCGCTCCTTTTCCTCGACGAGCCGACCATCGGGATGGATCCGTTCGCCCGACGGGAGGTCTGGGCGTCCCTGCGGGACCTGACGACCAAGGGCTCGACCATCCTGCTCACCACCCACTACCTCGACGAGGCCGAGGCGTTGAGCCACCGGTTGTACATCGTCGAGCGGGGCCAGGTCATCGTTAGCGGGACGGCGGACGACCTGAAACGCTCGGTCGGCGGGACGCTCAAGGTCTCACTGCCCGAGGGAGCCAACCATGTGGACGAATTCCGCTCGTTCGGCGAGGTCGTCGCGGACGGAAAATCGCTCACGATCATCGTCCATCCCGAGCGGCTCGGGGAGCTCATGGACCGGGCCATCCGGCTCCAGCTCACCGCCACGGTCGGGCCGGTCACTCTCGAGGAGGCGTTCCTGCGGGTCGTGGGACGGAAGATCGATGAGGACTGATCCTCCGATGGAGGTCATCCGGCCGACCCGACCGTTCGGCGGGACCCTCGCCTTCCTCTGGACCGAGGTGCTCGTGCAGACGCACGAGTCCCTCGCGATGGCGACCGCGATGGTGACGCAGACGGTGCTCCTCGTCTTCGTCTACATCCTCAACCCGGGCCTCCTTGGGGTGGCCCTCATCGGCTCCGTGCTGTTCTCCGCGTTCGCTCTCGGCCAGCGCGTCCTCAACGAGGCCGCGTACATCCGCATCGACCACAAGGCGAACGACCTCTACCTTGCGGGGCCGATGAGCCCGGAAGGGTACTTCCTCGGGATGGCGGGCGGCATTCTGGTCGTCTATGTCGCACCGATCGCTCTCCTCGGCGGTCTCGCCGTCGTGATCGGCCACCTCTCGCTCACGACCTCCCTCGCCCTGCTCGGCCTGGCGGGACTGGTCTGGCTGTTCGCGGCGTCGATCGGCTACATCTTCTCGACGTTCTTCCGCGACAACCGGGCGATCTGGGCGTACGCCAGCTTGTTCTTCAACGTCTTCGGCGTCCTCCCGCCGGTGTTCTACCCGTTCGGATTCTTCCCACCGGCCCTCCAGCCGGTCGCGCTCCTCATGCCACCGAGCGCCGCGGCCGCGCTCCTTCAGTCCCGGATCGGCGTGACCGCCCTCTCGACCGGTCAGTGGGAGCTCGCCCTCTTCGGACTCATCGCCGAGACCGCCTTCGTCTTCCTCCTCGCGATCTTCTGGGCCCGCCGCACCGTCCGGGGGCCCTAGATGACCACCGTCGAGGAGCAGTTCCCGGACCTTCCGACCACGGGCCGGGCCATCCCGTCCTTCGGCCTCGTGGGGTGGCGATGGATCAGCCGGAACCCCGCCGTCACCATCACCCCGGTCCTTCTCCCGTTCATCTTCCTCTACTTTCTCTCGTTGATCTCCCCGCCCGCGCTATTGCCGCTCGAGATCGTGGGCGCGATGCTGTTCACGATGCAGAACATCGGTTCCTGGGTGCTCGGGGACAGCGCCACCTGGCGGATCGAGTGCTCCCTCCAGGACATGTTCGTCGCGAGCCCGCTCAGTCGGATCCGCTACCTGTTCGGGGTCGCCTTCTCGAACCTGATCGCGATGATCCCGGCGCTGGTGATCCTCTTCCTCCTCCTCGATTGGGTCGGGGGGGCGCGCGGCCACCCCGTGACGTGGCTCGTCGTGGTCACGCTGTTCGTGAGCCTCTTCACGCTCTGGGTCCTCTTCTCGGCAATCGGGATCGCGATCTCGAGCCGGGTGAGGACGCAGCGGGAGATCTGGCCGGTCGGGAACCTCACCTTCACCCTCTTGGGCATGCTCTCGCCGCTCTACTACCCGCTCTCCTCGCTGCCCCCCGACTGGCAAGCAGCGGCCCATTTCCTCCCGACGACCTACGCCGCGCTCCTCGTCCAGGGCGCGCTCGGGATCACCCCGGCCACGTCCGCCCAGATGGTCCTCTACGCCGCGCTGCTCGGGGCGTGCGCCGTCGTCGGGCTATTCATCTGCCTTCGACTTTACCGGTGGGGGGAAGCCTGAGCGCAGCAGTGGGAACGTTCATACGGTGCGCGTCCATAGAGCACGTGGTGCCCTCTCGCACGAACCTCGTTCCTCGGTCTCGGCCGCACCGGCCGCAGTCTCGAGGCTCTTCTCGGACGTTCCGTTCCCTCCCCGTGGGAGGCCGGTAAGAGAACCGAACGATGGGCAACAATGAGTTTGATGAGATCCTGTCCGCGCTCGACCGCGAGACCGCCCGCATCCGGGTGCGCGCCGAGCCCCGGCGCTACAACAAGCCCGCGACCGTGATCTCCGGGATTCCCGCCGGGCGTCGACCTGGAGGAGACGACCCGGACGCTCAAGAACCGGCTCGCGACGGGGGGATCGGTCGTCGACGGGGAGGTCTACCTGCAGGGCGACCACCGGACCCGCATCCGTGCGGAGCTCGCGAAGCTCGGCTTCGACCCCGAGACCGTCGAGGTCTCCGACGCGGCTCTCCCCAAGCGCGGCCGCCGCGGATAGTCCGCGGGGGCCGAATCGGTAGAATCCTGCGTCAAAAGGCCACTTATCTGCGCCAATTGTGCAGGCCGGCGAGGCGTATATTCGACCCTCGCTCCGACTCCGCCGAGAAGGTCCATGGCGGCATACGCACACCCCGAAGTCCTCGTAGAGAACGACTGGCTGGTCTCGCACCTGAAGGACCCGAAGGTCCGCATCGCGGAGGTCGACTACGACCCCGCGGCGAACTACGAGCTCGGGCACCTGCCCGGCGCGGTCCTGTTCGACTGGCGCAAGGACATCAACGACCCCGTCGCGCGCGACATCCTCTCCTCCGAGGCGGCCCAGGCGCTCCTCCGGAAGGTGGGCGTCAGCGACGACACGACGCTCGTCCTCTACGGCGACTTCAACAACTGGTTCGCAGCGTTCGCGTTCTGGGTGTTCGCCTACTACGGCGCGAAGAACCTCAAGATCCTGAACGGCGGCCGGAAGAAGTGGATCGCCGAGGACCGGCCCCTGACCAAGGAGGTCGTCCACCCCGCGGCGGGCCAATTCAAGGCCCACCCGGGGGACGCGAAGCTGCGAGCCTACCTCGACGACGTCCGGACCGGGCTCCCGGAGGTCAAGGCCGGGAAGCTCCACCTCGTGGACGTCCGCGGGCCGAAGGAGTTCTCCGGTGAGGTCACCGCGCCGCCCGAGTACCCGACAGAGCACGCCCAGCGCGGCGGCCACATCCCCGGCGCGAAGAACATCCCCTGGGCCCAGGCGATCCGGGAGGACGGGACGTTCAAGTCCCGCGAGGAGCTGGAAGCGCTCTACGTCGGCAAGGGCGTCGTCTCGAGCGCACCCGTGATCACGTACTGCCGGATCGGCGAGCGTTCGAGCCACACCTGGTTCGTGCTGAAGTACCTGCTCGGCTACCCGAACGTCCGGAACTACGATGGGTCCTGGACCGAGTGGGGCAACCTGATCCGGACGCCGATCGAGAAGCCCTAGGGGCCCTCTTTCCGGCGCCCCAGGAACCCTTTCCGTTCAGGAGACGCCCCGCCGGCGGGGCACCGGGTGCGCATCCTTCCGGACCAGGAACTGGTGGAGCGCACCCTCCCGCCGATAGGTCCGGACCGTATGGCCGGTCTGGTCGCCCCAGCGCACCATCTCGATGGGGCTGGTCGGGTCGTCGGTCACGAGGAGGACGTGCGTGCCGGCCGGGCGGGCAAGGAGCTCCTCGTTCAGCATCGTGAGGACCGCGGAGCACTCGAGCCCGATCTCGTAGAGTTCGACGTCGGGCGTGGCCGGCCAGCAGCGGATCCGCTGCGAACGGATCCGGTCCGCCAGCCGGGCGGCGACCTGGTCCGCTCGTTCGAGGTACTTCGGGACGTCTGCCGGGCGTTCCGGTCGGACCCGGACGATCCACCCGTCCGTGTACGGTGCGTCGTTGACCAGTCGCGGTCGCTCGGCGACGGCCCGGTTCCGCTCGAGCACCTCCGCGTCGACCGGTAGGCGGATGGCCCCGGTGAACCGGATGCTTTCCACGGTCGCCACACTTCGGCCCCGGCGAACGATCCCCTCGACCGGGCGGAAGGCGAGGCTCGTGAACGGTCCGGCGAAGGACGTGAGGGTGCCGAGCACCCCCACGCGGGCGGTCGCGCTCCCCTCCTCGGCCGCCCACCACACGCTCGTTCTCGAGGTCGTAGAGGCGGTCCTCGGGCAGGGGGCACCCCTCGATCTCCACGACCGCCCGGAGGCGCGGGGAGGGCTAAAGTCCTACTCGCCGCCTGGGGGGAGGGCCGACCAGGGTCCCGCGGTTTCCCCGGACGCAGGACGCACGCCCATCCTCCCTTTTCGCAACTGTTAAACCCCCAGCCGGCTCGGCCGACCCCGAGGACCCTTCTCCATGGGCCGCAACATCCAGGTCGAACCGCTCCGAACCGTCCACATCGAGGACCAAGCCATCGAGCTCGTGGAGCGCAAGGGGCTCGGCCACCCCGACTCCATCGCGGACGGGGTCTCCGAATCGGTCAGCCGCGCCCTCTGCCGCCTCTACCTCGACGAGTACGGACGGATCCTCCACCACAACACGGACGAGACCCAGGTGGTCGGCGGCGCCTCGGAGCCGAAGTTCGGGGGAGGCAAGGTCACGAAGCCGATCTACCTGCTTCTGGTCGGACGGGCGACGACCGAGGTCAACCATGAAAAGCTCCCCATTCACGACACGGCGATCGAGGCCGCCCGCAAGTACATCAAGGCGACCTGCCGCCACATCGACGTCGACCACGACGTCGAGTTCGACTCCAAGATCGGCGCCGGTTCGGTCGACCTCCGGGGCGTCTTCGAGCAGAAGAAGGTCCTCTCGAACGACACCTCGTTCGGCGTCGGCTTCGCCCCGCTCTCGGACACCGAGCGGCTGGTCCTCGAGACCGAGCGGTTCCTGACCCTCAAGCTCACCAAGAAGCTCGGCGCCCTCGGAGAGGACGTTAAGGTGATGGGCTACCGCCTCGACAACAAGATCCACCTCACGATCGCGGCGGCCCTGGTCGACCGCGACATCAAGGACGGCAAGGAGTACGAGTCGGTCTGCGACGAGATCCGCCAGAAGGTCGCGGACCAGGCGACGAAGCTCACGCACCGCGAGGTCGAGATCGACGTCAACACCGCGGACGACCCCGAGCTCGGACGATACTACCTCACCGTCACGGGCTGCTCGATGGAAGCGGGGGACGACGGGTCGGTCGGCCGCGGGAACCGCGCCAACGGCCTCATCACCCCCTGCCGCCCGATGAGTCTCGAGGCCTCCGCCGGGAAGAACCCGGTCAACCACGTCGGAAAGATCTACAACCTGCTCGGCAACCTGATCGCGGGCGACATCGTGAAGGAGGCGGGCGGGAACGTCAAGGAAGTCCACGTCAAGATCCTCTCCCAGATCGGGAAGCCGGTCGACGAGCCTCAGGTCGCGAGCCTCCAGATCCTGCCGTCGGAGGGCGTCAAGCTCTCGTCGGTCAAAGGGAAGGCCGAGGCGGTCGCGGAGACCTGGTTCGACCAGATCGACACGATCCCTCGCCGCCTCCTGACGGACAAGCTCACCGTCTTCTAGGCGGGAACGTCGTTCCCGGGCCGGGCGGATGCCGGCCGCCATCGGCCCCGGTCGGGACTGAACAGGTCCGCGCGGACCGCAACGCTCGGTCCTCCGACGGCGGTCCCCCTCCTCCCGGGGGGGAAGGCCTGGGCACGATTCCCGCGCCGGCCGTCCTTCTAAATAGGTGAGGGACGCCCTCTAGTTCTTGCCGCGACCCCTCCGCGGGGACGTGAACTACGGATGACCCTCCCCGGCTCGACGATCACGCTCATCGCGATCAGCGTCATCCTCGTGGTGGTCGTCCTCGCGATCTTTCTCGTAGTGCTGCGCCGGCTGCGGGCGCGGCGCGACCAGATCCTTCTGGAGCTGGGGACCAAGCCCGCCCTCGTCCAGGACCGAGCGTTCAATCGCCTCGCCATGGCCCGGCGCGAGGCCGAGATGGTCGGCCGTACGGGTGCCGACACTTCGCGGGCTCTCGAGCTGATCGCCCAGTCGCAGGGCGCGTTCGACACCCACCAGTACCCGCGCTCCTACGAGCTCGCCCAATCGGCTCACGAGGCGCTCGTGAACGCCCGGGGGCGGGCGGGCACTTCGGCGGTTCCGCTCACAACGGCCCCGGGGACCCCCGTCCGAGCTCCCGGGGCCACTCCCCCTTCCGGTCGGGGTGCCGCGCCACCCCCGCCAGCGCCCCCCCTTCCCCGGAACCGCGCCGAGTCCCAGTTCCAACTCCGCCTCCTGGAGCAGGAGGTGGCCACCGCCCGCACCGAGCGACCGAAGCAAGGAGGCACCCTCGAGGCGATCCAACTCCAGGCCGAGGCGAAGGCCGCCTTCGACCGCGGGGATTTCACCGACGCGTTCCGTCTCGCACTCCGCGCCCGGCGGAGCCTCGGAGGCAAGGTGGAGTCGCTGGCGGCACCTCCCCGGCCGGCGACCGCGGGGGCAGCCCCCGGGTCGGCCAACGGTTCGCTGGACCCGGCCTCCGCCGCCGAGCAGGTCGCGGCGGCCAACCGCTGTCCCAACTGCGGCTACCCGACGCTACCGAACGACACCTTCTGCCGGGGATGCGGAACCCAACGGGCCACAAGCACCTGCCCGGCGTGCGGCAGCCCCCGTGGGCCGAGCGACACGTTCTGCGGCCGATGCGGGGACCAGTTTACCGTCTAGCTCGCGGCGACCTTTTCCGCCGTAAGCCAGTCGTCCAGCTTTCGTTGCGTGCGGGCCTCGTGCAGGACCGCACTCTGGAGCAGCCAGCGCTCGAGCGGGATCGCGAACGTCGAGCGGATCAATCCGGAAAGCTCTGCCATCGTGCCGAGCCGGATCGCGGGCTCGAGGAGCGCCGCCCGAACGTGCTCCCGGACGTTCCACACCCCCAGCGGGAGGATCTCCCCCGGGTGCACTTCCCGCAGCACCACCACCCCGGCCTGGCGACCGAGCCGGAGGAGCGCCTCGCTCGTCGCGAGGCGGGCGGCATAGTAGCATCCTCCGATGGAGGCGTAGGTCGTACGACCATCGTGCCCCTCGTGGTCCCCCATCATGATGATCTCGGTCGGGCTCGGGTTCCAGAACGTGGAGGGGTACCACGACTCGATCGACTCGTAGCGCCAGATGCCCGGCAAGAGCACGATCAGCCACCGGTTATCGAGCGCGGTCAGCCGGTGGACCCGGATCTCCCCCAGCTCCGGGCAGGAGCCGGATCTGGGAGACGTTCTGTTTCGATAGCAGGTCGTCGACCGCGGTGATGCTCCAGCGGGTCGGGACGAGCCGGCGGCGCCCCCGGCGACCGAGCGTACCGACGCTGAATGCCCGCTGGATGCGGCTGACACGAACCCCCCGTTGGTACAGCTCTTCGACCGCGACCCGGGCGCTGGCGGCCGTGTCGGAGGAGAGTCGGTCGAGGTGAGGGTCGACCCGTCTCACGTCGAGCCGGAGCTGCTCGATCGGCGCGGACGGACCGAACGGCGGCGCGGAGTCGGAAAGGGCGATATGCCCCCTCGGAGGCCGCCGAAATCGGGTCTCGCTCTCGGCCGACTCGGCGGCGATGCCGAGGAGCTGGAGCTCTTCGAGCAGGGGGATCGGTTTCTCCGCGTCCGTCACCCGGATCGGGCTCGTCCCACGAACCAAGCTGGTCCGGAACCCCACGACCTCCGCGACCGAGCGACCCACCCAGTCTTCTGGCGTGTCAAGGAGCTCGGTGCGCCCGTGCTCTGCGCTGAGGAGGGGTCCGAACGAAACCTTCGGGTACCCGAACCGTCCCACGAACACGGCCGGGGGCGACGAGCCCGACAGCTCGGTCCCGCGGACCATCGGCAGCGTACGTTCGAAGGCGTGGTAGCGAAGGAGCAGCGGGCAGACCGGCTTTCCGCACAGCAGTTGGGCGGAGCGGCACCGCAGACACATCGTCGGGTCCTCCCGGAGGCCCGGGATCGACCAGACGAGCCCGGGCGACGGGTCAACGCCGGGGAATGGTGGAGCGGAGAGTGCCTCGGCCATGCGCAACATGACGGAAGGCCGAAGGACGCTATATGCATCGGGCCGAGGGGATGAAACACCCTCCTGCACCACTCGCCCGGGACAACCGAGTACCGGCCCGGGGGGGACCTCGGCGAGGACCGATCACCCGTGATTCGATGTGGGGCCGGGGCCGCGGGGGCGGGCCAGTTGGCTCAACTGGCGGAAGTCGTCATCGCCGAGCTCGAGGTCGGGCGCGGCCAGGTTCTCTTCCAAGTGGGCCACCGATAGCGTACCGGGGATTGGCAGAATGATCGGAGATCGTTGCAGCAACCACCGCAACGCTACTTGGTGCGGGGTCGCGCCAAGCCGTGTAGCGATCTCCGAGAGCGTCTTCGCCGACGACAAGTTCCCGCGATGCAGTGGGATCCACGGGATGAACGCGATCGAATCCCGTTCGCAGTAGTCGAGGACGGGTTCCTCGTCTCGTTCGAGGATGTTGAACCGATTCTGCACGGAGACGATCGTCGCCACGCGGCGCGCTCGCTCGAGCTGCTCCAATGAGACGTTAGAAAGGCCGATCCGGCGGATCTGTCCCGCGTCCTGCAACTCCTTGAGCGCGGCCACGCTCGCCTCGATCGGTACGTGCGGGTCGACCCGATGCAATTGGTAGAGCTCGATGCAGTCGACCCCCAGTCGCTGCATGCTCTCCCCGACGGCCTGGCGCAGGTACTCGGGATGCCCGTCCACGCTCCCGCCATCGGGAGTTCGAACGATCCCACCCTTGGTGGCGATCATCACGTCCGAAGCGGTGGCACCCAGCGTGGCACCGATCGTGCTCTCGCTCGCCGTGAATTGGTAGACGTCCGAGGTATCGATGAAATTCACGCCCAACTCGACCGCCCGTCGGAGCACGGCGCGCGACGCATCGTTATCGGTGACACGATTGGCCCCGAGACCCAGCCGATGGACGGTCCGGTCGCCGACCCGTACGGTCCCTGCATGAGAGGCCGAGATCTCGCGAGCCATCGACCGCCCTTCTTCCCCTGACTATATTATCATTCGGTGCGTGACTGCTTTGGAATTTCATTCCTCTTCGTTGCGGACTGTATCGAGGAGCCTCGCCTCACGGGTCATCTTTCATCGTTCAGGGGGGTCGACAACGGTCATCCGTCCGGCAGGAGAACCCTACGGGTGGACCCCCGTCGCTCGCTCGTCGTACCACTTCCCTGTCCCTCCCCACCGGGCGGTGGGCCTGCTTCGCGCTCCGTTGCGGCCGACTTCGACCTGGCCGGACCACTCCCTCCTTCCGTCCGTGCCCTCATGGGAGACTTTCGACTCCTGGTCAACGAGTGTCTCCGCGAGATGCTCACGAACGACCTGACCTCCCGCGGGACGATCTCCCGCTTTGCCCGTACCCGAGCGCTGGAAACCCGAGTCACCGGGACCATCGGTCTCGCGGCGGCCGACGTCGCTCGATCGCTTGCCAGCGGACACCGTCGACGACTCCACCAGGGGATCCGATGTCGAGTCCCCTACGTCCGCACCCCGTTCGTTCGAGTGCCCGAGACGGCTTTCCACTTCGACCTCGACACTGGGAGATTGCGCCTCTCTCTCCGACGCGGCGAGTGGACCTCCCTCGTCGTCCCGGTGTCCAACTATCACCGAAAGGTGCTCACGCATCCGAGTGGTCGAGTAACCCAGGTGCACATCGGGCTGCGTCGGGTGGTCTTCGTCTACGCAAGGAAAGTTCCTGAACCCTACGCTCCGGTCTCTCTCGTCGCCCTCGACACCAACGAATCGTCGCTGGATGGCGTTCAGGTCGACCTCGAGTCGGCGAGCTTCGTGCGGGTTGGCTTCCCTGAGATCCGAGAGCTCCAGTTCCGTCACATGGGTCGGCGACGGTATCTCGGCCGCAAGAAGGCTCACGACCGTCGACTTGCTCGATGGTTGCTCGGACGGGAAGGGAGAAGAGAGCGGAACCGGATCCGCTCACGACTCCACGTTCTGACCCGCACTCTGATCGATCAACTCGCCGTGCAGCACTCTGCGCTCGCCCTCGAGGACCTCACCCACTTGCCTCGACCTCGGCGTAAAGGGATGCGAGGTCGCACGTCAGTGCTGAGCTCGCGATCGTTCCGACGCCGCCTCTCCTCCTGGCCCCGCGCCGAGCTCCACCGACAACTCGCTTACAAGGCCCAGGATCGGGGCGTACCGATCCGCTGGGTCGACCCGTATCTCAGTTCACGCACCTGCCCGAAGTGTGGCGAAGTATCGGAACGCCGAAGAAGGGTGGGGACCAGGTTCGACTGCGCGAAGTGTGGGTGGTCGCTCGACCGCCAACTGAACGCAGGACTGAACCTAGGATTGACCGTCCTGCGGACGACTGCGGGACTTGGGGGTCTTCGACTTGACCCCGACGCCCTTCCCCAGGATGTGGTGAGACCCCTCTACGGGTCGGACGAGTGCCGACCCGCACGGGTGGAGCGGACGGGAAGGAAGGGAGACTGGTTCCGGGACTCCCCGAGCGGGCAATCCCTTGAACAAATTCCCAAAGCCGTACGGGACGGTCGCCGACCCCTCCGCGGGCGACGCTTTTTTACGGGGAGCGGGGGTGGGGGGCCACCATGCCTCTCTACATGGACGTCCACCGCAAGGTGAAGGGTGTAACGAACGCCGCCGTAGCCGAGGCCCACGCCAAGGACCTGAAGGTCCAGGGAAAGTACGGGGTCAACTACCGCAGCTACTGGGTTGACGAGAAGAACGAGACGATCTTTTGCCTCGTGGACGCCCCCAACCCCGAGGCCGCCAACAAGGTCCACAAAGAGGCCCACGGACTCGTTGCCGACGAAATGCACGAGGTCCACCAGGGCTGAATCGGCCCGTTCGACCCACCGCCATCGGGTCGGCAGTACCCCTGCCCCTGGGCCCCGAGGCCGGGCGACACCGGGAGGTCGCCCTCCTCGCCGTCCGTCCTGGACGTGCAGGTCTTTCAGGACGGCCCCGGGGGAGGTCCCGCTCCGTCCGGTTTCACACCGTCGACCGCCACGAGATCCGTCTTGGCGGCGCGTTGACGGAGCTGTATCAAGGCTCGATATTCGTCGGAGTCGTACCACCGCTGAAGGTCCCCCATGGTCGGGAACTCGATCACGATCACGAAGTGCGGTCGAAACGTGCCCTCGAAGACCCGAGGCTCGCCCCCGACGACGAGAGCGCGGCCCCCGTATTTCCGGGTGACCTCGGCGGCCTTGCGGCCATACTCCATGAATTTCGACTCGTCGGTCGGTGCCATATCGGCGATCACGTAGGCGCTCATCTCCCCTCCTCCAGCCCGACGGACAATCGAGTAGTTATCGTGGATTGGCCCCGAGCCGGGACTTGAGCCACCCCGACCACCGGGTTTGAATTCGCCACCCCGCGCGGTCTCGGTGGTCCTCCATCTCTCGCGCGCGTCGTCCGACCCGGCGTCCGTCGAAATGGACTGGTCGGCGTCCACTCCCCCCGGGGGTTCGAATCTGCTGACGAACCGAGGAATCCCCTTCCCGTGAGGGCGGGATTCGGACCACCGGGGGGTGCGTGCGTGCCGTAACGACCGACAGGAGATGCCCCGGTCGCCCTCCGCCACTTTGGTGTCAGCGCCGCCCCAAGGACCGGTGCCTTCCCCCGGTAGGATACTGGCGTGGGTACCGCGAGTAGGGCCAGTTTGGGGCGGGGCCACCTTCTTCTCCGGGAATCGGGAGACAGGCTTAAGTCAATTGGTCAGCTATTGCGTTCAATGGCCCTCGCCGACCGTCCGACCACGATCACCATTCGAACGAGCACGCGCCAGCTGCTTGAGTCAATGAAGCGTTCTGGCGAGAGTTACGACGAGTTGATCAATGAACTCGCGGAAGAACACTACCCCCCTCGCGTCATCGCGGAACTTAAACAACGAGTCGCCGACATCCGGGCGGGGCGCGTCCGGGCAGTTCCGGCCGAGGATGTCTATCGCAGGTGGGGGGTTTGAGTCCCTACCGGATCGGGTTCGACCCACGCGCGGTCCGGGACGGTGCCAAGCTCTCGCCCTCCCTTCGTCGACGGATTCAGAGTAAGCTAGAGTTTCTCCGAGCCGCTCCCTTCTGTTCCCATCCTGGGCTCTCGGTGAAGGAAATCGCCGAGGTTCGGGGGGTTTGGAGATTTCATGCGGCGGCGGACGTCCGAGTCATCTACACGACGGTGGGAGACCTGCTGTGGGTCGTCATGATCGAGCGGAGCGCTGGGGTGACAGGAAAGACCGTCTGCGAACTTCGTCGGCGTCGCTGATTGAACGCGGCCAGGCGCCTCGTAAACCGGAGGGGCCGGGGCGAGCGCAAGCCCGAGACCTGCGGCGCGGGGTCCACCGAGACCGGCCGTCGAGATGATGGACTGGTCGGCGTCCACCCCCTCCGAGGGTTCAAATCCGTCATTGATCCGACACGACGGGATTCCACGAGTCTCCTTCCTCCCCGCTCGACGGCCCGCAGTGGCCTACGCCACAACCCCCTTCCTCCGAGCCCAGTCCCCGCGTCTGTGCAGGAGGGGGAGCATCAAGCCAGGTTCCGAGTGCGGCGCGCGAAAAGCGACGGTACCCTTGGGGAGGGAGCTTAATCTTAGGGAATCGGTCCCTGTTCCGTGGCCTCGGTCCGTCGCCTCTCCGCAATCATGTTCACCGACATGGTCGGCTCCACTGCCGCGGCCCAGACCAACGAAGCGAGCGCCCTCCAGCTCCGAGACGAGCAGGCAGGCCCCGTCCGGCCCCTCTTCGCCGCTCACCAGGGGCGGGAGATCAAGTCGATGGGCGATGGATTCCTCGCGGAATTCGATAGCGCCTTGCGGGCCGTACAATGCGCGCTGGACATTCAGCAGCGTCTGCACGAGCGGAATTCGCAACCGGGCGTGGCATCGATCCAACTTCGTATCGGAGTCCATCTCGGGGACGTCGAACAGAAAGAAACCGACATCTTCGGAGACGCGGTGAACATCGCCTCTCGCATCGAACCCCTTGCATCCCCGGGGGGAGTTTGCATTTCGGGCGAAGTATACAGTCAGGTTCGAAACAAGGTTTCGAACAAGCTCGAGAAGCTCCCTGTGACCCCGCTCAAGGGGTTGCAAGTATCGATCGACGTGTATCGGATCGTCCTGCCCTGGGCCGCAGGCGAGGGGGCTCCGGGGATCTCCGAGCCCACCGGTATCGCGATCCTTCCCTTTTCCAACATTAGTCCCGATCCTAAGGACGAGTACTTCGCGGACGGTCTGACCGAGGAGCTCATCACCGTCCTCTCCCAGCTCCGAGAGCTTCGGGTCATTTCGCGCACCTCGGTGATGCAGTACAAGGCCACCACCAAGACGGCCTCTCTCATCGGCGTCGAGTTGGGGGTCGTGTCCATCCTCGAGGGGAGCGTGCGAAAGGCGGGGAACCGCATCCGGGTGACCGCGCAGCTGATAGATGCGGCGACCGACCGCCACCTCTGGGCCAAGACGTACGACCGCGAGCTGGACGACATCTTCGCCGTCCAGACGGAGATCGCCCGGCAGGTCGCGGAGGCGCTCCAGCTGGAGTTGCGTGCGACCGAGGACGCCCGCCTGGGAGCGAGAGGGAGCGTCCGACCCGATTCCTACCTCGCTTACCTCAAGGGTCGAACACATATCCACGACCGGTCGAAGACCTCGCTGAACGAGGCGAAGGAGCAGTTCGAGTTAGCGATCACGCTCGACCCCAAGAATGCGGCCGCCTACTCGGGTCTGGCGGACGTCATCCGAGTTCTGGGGTGGCGCACGCATGACATCCCACGGGCTTCGTGGGAGGAGACCACTCGGCGCTTGGTCGCCCAGGCGATCGAGCTGGATCCGAACCTGGCCGAGGCCCACACTTCCCTCGGTCTGATTCTGTGGGAAGCGTACGATTACGTCGGTGCGGAGAAGCAGTACCAGCTGTCTCTCGCCCTCAACCCGAGCTATGCCGCGGCGCATCACTGGTACGCCACGCTCCTCGAGGACGAGGGCCGCCTCGACGAGGCGCTCCGGGAGGCCCAGTTGGCTGAGGCGGTCGACCCCCTCGCGCCGAGCTACGTGTCCTTCGTGGCGACGTTGCTGAACGCTCTCCGGCAGTTCGAGGATGCGTTCCTGAAGATCCAGCGGCTGAGCGTGCTGGAGCCCGACTCGTACCGGTACCACGACAACCTCCAGGAGTATCATCGGAGACGGTCCGAGCTCGCAGAATGCCTGGTGGAATGCCGACGATGCGAGGAGCTGCAGACCGATCCGGCGTGGAAGCGAATGTGGCGGGCGTACACTCTCGTAACCGCCGGTGAGAAGGAGGCTGCGAGGGCGCGGCTGAGATCCGAAGAGGGGTTGCCGGAATTCCCCGGACTCGCATGGGTCGTCGCGTGGCTCTACGGCTTGCTCGGTGATCTGGACGACTGTTTCCGATGCCTGGACGTGGCGGTCGAGACCCACAACATCGCGCTGCAGCCGTTCCGGATGCATCCGGATCTCGAGCCTGTGCGGAGCGACCCGCGATTCCAGCTCGTTTTGAAGAAGATGAACCTCGCGTGACCGCCGTCTGAGCGGAGTTCATGGACTGGTCGGGATTTGAACCCGAGCCCTCCGGTTTGCAAAACCGGCGATCTTCCGAACTGATCTACCAGCCCGCGGGCGCCGCAGGGCACGCCATGGGCCTTAGGGTTTCGGTTCGCCGGTACCCGACACCGACCGCCACGCCCCGACCAGCTGGGGGACCGTCGGGCGTCGTCCGATCTCAGCCGGGTCGACCCACTCGGCGCGGACGTGCTCCCAGTCGAGCTGCACCTCCGATCGGCTGACCCGGAACCGAAACGGATGGACAATGAACACCGTCGATTCGCTTCGGGCGAAGACGGGAGCGCCCTCGGCCACGAGCTCGAGGCGGTCGGGTCCGATGCCGGTCTCCTCCCGGACCTCGCGGCAGGCCTGAGCGAGGGCGGTCGGGTCTTCGAGGTACCCGGAAACACCGGCCCACCGCCCGCGGAACGTCCTCACCCGGTCGGACCGCTGGAGGAGGAGGATGCGGCCGTCGGCGCGCTGGAGAAAGGCCGTCACCACAGGAGATTCCTTGACCCCGTCGATCGTTAGGGTCCCGACCGTCCCGTCGATCCGGACCGACTCCCTCTCCCGGAAGAGGTCCCGCTCGAATCCCGCGACGGCCGCGAGGCCCGGCCGAGGCACGAAGCGGGCAGGGGTTCCCACGACAATCGCTCCCCGGACCTCCGGGGCGGGAGCGCTCGTGAGGGGCCAGTCCGGACCGTCAAGCAAGAGGATCGCTGGCTCGAGGCGAGAGGGTGGTCCCTCGCCCATGCCGCGGAGCAGACCCCGCGCTTCCCCGGGCGAGAGCGGGATCCCCGGAAGCGACACAGCGCGCCATCGGCGACTGGGAACTTCCGTCTATCGCTGAGGCCGCGGGCCAAACCACATCTACCCGTTCCGGGTCCGCGCCGACGTGAAGCTCTCGGCGTTCACGATCGTCGACCAGTTCCCGGCCGACGAGGGCCGGGGACGGGACCGATATGCCGAGGTGATCCAGCTGGCCGAGGCGGCAGAGGCGGCGGGTCTCTCGGGTCTCTGGGTCGCCGAGCACCATTTCCAACCGGGAGGGATCTGTCCGTCCCCGCCCGTACTGCTGGCGGCGTGCGGCGCGCGGACGCGCCGCCTCCGCATGGGCGCCATGGTCAGCGTGCTGCCGTTTCACCGTGCGGTCGACCTGGCAGAAGAGTATGCGCTCCTCGACCAGGTCACGGGCGGGCGGGTCAACCTCGGCGTGGGCAGCGGGTACATTCCGGCCGAGTTCGAGGGATTTGGGGTCGACCCGGCAACGAAGCGAGAGAAGTTCGACACGTCGCTCGCCCAGATCCTCGACGCCTTCGCAGGACGGGAGGTCCAGGTTGCCGAGACCGCCCCGCACCCCGTCGCGTTGAACGTACGGCCGGTCCAGTCGCCCCACCCGCCGCTCTGGGTCGCCGTCCAGCGCCGGGAGGCGATCGCGTTCGTCGCTCGGAAGGGCCTGTCGATCGCCCTCATCCCATACGCTACGGTCTCGGGGCTTCCGGAGCTTGCGGAGGAGATCCGCGAGTTCCGCGCCTCCCTCCCCGCGGGGAGCCAGGCCGAGGTCGCGGTCGGGCTCCACATCTACGCGGGCGCCCATCCGGACCGCGCCCGTGCCGCGCTCGACCGCTTCCTCTCGAGCCGCCTGCGCACCCAGAGCACGTTCTACCAGGCGAAGGCGACCCACGACCCGCACCATGCGAGCCGCGCGGGCCTGGAACAGGGCGGGCTCGCCCTCATCGGGAGCCCGACGGAGGTCGTCGACCGCTTGGACGCTTTCCGACGCATCGGGGTCGACGAGGTCCTCGGGATCTTCGACTTCGGGGCGTTCCCTGCTGAGGACGTGAGCGCCTCCGTTCGGGCGCTGGGCGCCGCGTTCGCACCGTAGGGCCGGAGGAGCGGGCGCCGCGCCCGATCTCCGGATTCGAAGAAGAGAAGGAAAGGGTTGGTCCGGTCGGTCCCTCGGGACCTACTGGGCGCCGGGGGCGGCGACGGCATCGGGGGCTGGCCGTCGCTGGCCGGAGGCGGAGAGGTCGGTTCCTGCCACGCCGCCGCTCCCGGGCCCGTCGGGGCCGGGGCGGGCGGGTTCATTGGACTCGTGACCGAGGTTCCGCCCGAGGGCGGGGACGCCTTCTTCCGGCGGATCATCAGCACGAGGACGACCAGGACCACCAGGATGAGGATCAGCAGGATGAGCCAGCCGACCGTCAGTCCGCTGCCCGCC
The DNA here is from genome assembly GCA_963842165.1 of uncultured Thermoplasmata archaeon. Classification (GTDB taxonomy): domain Archaea; phylum Thermoplasmatota; class Thermoplasmata; order Lutacidiplasmatales; family UBA184; genus Lutacidiplasma. The sequence continues at coordinate 84,374 of CAWJFK010000029.1, forward strand.
CCGATCTCCATGCTCAGCGCCGAGGGGTGCGCGTTGATGGTGATGGCGGACATCCCCACACACGCCCCGCCGTAGCAAGAGTTCCCGTAGAGGTACGTCCCCACCAGCGTCATCTGGAGGATCGCGACCCCCGTCTGCCAACCGGACGGGATCGTGAGCTGGAAGGTTCCCGACGTGCTCGTCGTCGACATCTGGCTCGAGATCTGGGTTCCCACCAATCCCACCAGGAAGGTGTAGACGACGGGGAGCGGGGCGTTCCCGTACGGCGCGATCGAGAAGGCGACCGTCACGGTCTGGCCCGGTCGGTAGCTCCCGTCGGAGTAGCTCGAGAGGGTGGTCACGCCGATGAACACGTTGTAGCCCCACGACTGGTTCAGCTCGAGGGTGGTGGTCGCGACCGTGCCGGCCGCGGCCGAGCTGAGGTAGGCGTACACCCAGTATTGGGTCGGGGCCCCAGCGGACGGGACGAGGATGCTGAACGAGCTGCCATTGCTGACCGTGCCCGAACTGAACGATCCCACTCTCTCCGTAGCTGGTGTAGCCGTTGCCGTACTCCGCGTAGACCTGGTAGGTGATCGCCGGCGATGAGAGCGACCCATCTCCCCAGGCTTGCGCTTGGACCGTTACGGTCGAGCCGGGAGTAAAGGTGGTGGAGCTCGGGTTCAGGGTCAGGATCGGCGCGGTGACGTAGCCCACGACCTCCCCGTAGAACGAGTCCGTAGCGTTGACCGCTGCGACCTCGAGGTAGAACTCACCGATGAACCCCGTGGGGAGGGTGACCGTCAGCGTCCCCGTGCTGGCCGTGCTCGAGATGGCGCCCTGCCCGAGGAAACCGAAATCGTAGCCGGCCAGGTACCACTGGGTCGCGGTGACGGGTCCCGTCGCCGCGGAGTTGGTCGAGTCGATCGTCCAAGTAGCGGTGATCATTTGGCCCGGGAAGTACGACAGCTGGTTCGAGGGCCACCGTCACCCCGACGGAAGCGCCCGAGGGGTAGACGTAGAACGTCTCGTTGGCCCACAGTTCACTGTCGGGCGGAGCGATCTTGGCGGCGCCCGGGTTCGTGACCGTCAGGTTGACCGAGTTGTAGAACGGCGCCTGATACCAGGAGGTGAACTGAGTGTCGTTCGCCTCGAAGGAGAAGGCGACTACCCCCGTGGCGTTGCTGACGAGGTTGGGGGACGTGAACCCGAGGGGCGTGACCACGGAGTTCCCGTTCCAGAAGTTGATCGCGACCGCGAGGCCCGCCACGGGGGTGAACTGGTCCTCCCCGCCGAACGCGCCGACGATGGCGCACACCTGGACGAGCGAGCCCGAGTCGTAGTCGGAATAGTAGCCGTCCGGGCAGATGCTGCCCGAGTTCGACTCCATGCGGAACGAGTCGAGGTAGACCAGTCCGACCTGGTAGTCCACGCCGTAGGAATGGTTCTCGGCCTGGTGGGTGCCCACGTAGATCGAGACCCAGACCTGGAGGAAGATCGTGGTGTCAAAGCTCGCGTTGGCGGGGACCTTCCAGGTGTAGCTGCCCAGCCCACTCGCGGGTTGGGTGACGATCCCGTTCGCGGGGCTGGAGAACAGGTGGAGTGTGGTTCCGGTAGAATTGACGTACGTACCGGCGTAGGAGACGTTCGTGATGGTGGAGACGGGGGCCCCGTTCACTTCCGAGTACGCCCCATAGGCGGTCGTGATCGACTCCCCGGGGAGGACGACGCTGCCCGGATAGGGGGAGCCGTAGATCTCCTCGTAGTAAGTTTGCACGAAGATCGGGTAGCTCGCGTTCCCGCCCAGCGCCCCCGAGACGGAGACGTTCCACCCGCCACCGACCTTGAGGTCGGCGGGGAAGGTGAACGAGACCCCCGCGTCCGTGGAGTGGTACACGTTGGTCGTGTTGTTGATCGGAACCGTCACCTGGAAGGCGGGGTTGCTTACGCCGTCCTGGGTGGCGTTGGGGTCCGTGATCGTGAAGGTGACCTGGGAATCGGTGGTGGGGTCGTAGACTGCGAAGTAGAGGACGTTCGACCCGTAGTTGTAGTAGTTGCCGGTGTTGAAGTGGGTGACGTTGTAGTTGAAGTACGGATAATTCCCACTCGCGGTTTCGAGCTGGATCGTCGACACCGCGGGGTGAACGGGCGCGGCCGTCGGCGCATGGGGCGTCGGAACCGTCGCGCCTCGAGCTCCAGAGGACCCGAGTACGACCATCGACGAAACGATCAGCAATACGACTACCGCCAAAATCAACGCACGGCGCGACATCCCCCGAACGTCGGCATCCGGCTATAAGAACGCTACGCTCGAACTGTGACGGCCACTGTGACGGTCTGGCACGGAGGGAATTCGGGTCTTCCGGGGCGACGAACGACCCCGATTGGAATTTATGGCTCGGCGGGGTGAGGCGGCCGAGGGACCATGACCGAGATCTTGCCGGGGGTCCACCTGATCGACGGGATCGACCCGAGCCCGGACTTTACCACGCATGTGTACCTGGTCAAGGACAAGGGCGCGAGCTGGACGCTCATCGACACGGGCCTCCCCGGGGCGTTCGAGAAGGTCGAGGCGTACCTCGCGAAGATCCGCGTCGAGCCCCATTCCGTGAAGAAGATCCTGATCACCCACCTCCACCGGGACCACACCGGTTCCCTGAAGCACCTGGCCAAGGTGACCGGCGCCCGAACGTTCGCGCACTGGATCGAGGCCGCCTACATCGCGGAGAAACCCAAGTATGACGGCCCCGGCTCGCCGCCGGCCGAGCCGTTCCGCGTCGACGAGGTCCTGAAGGACGGCGACGCGGTCGACGCCGCGGGCGGCCTGGTCGCCTACCACACCCCGGGCACACTCCGGGCCACACCTCCTACTACCAGGCGGAACGCAAGCTGCTCTTCTCGGGCGACCTCTTCTTCGGCGACGGAACCGGGCTGACGCTGACCCCTCCGGAGTACACCCACCACACCCCGACGGCGCAGATCTCCGCCCGCCGCATGAGCCAGCTCTCGGTCGACTCGCTCCTCAGCTACCACGGCGGGCCCGTCCTGAAGGACGGCGGGGCGGCCGTTCGAACGCTCGTCGCGACGCTCTGAATAATTTCTGGCCCGAAAGCGGCGGGAAAGGGTTGGTTAGGGGCGGAGGTTCCACCCCCCGAAGGCGGGTCAGCTCCCTAGACGGCTCCCGGCGGGGGTCCGCCCGCTCCCGGGGGCGGGGGATAGTTCATGGATCCGCCGGCCGGGGGCGGAGGAGGGGGCGCGGAGGAACCGCTCGAGCCCTTCCGACGCCAAAGCGCGAGACCGAGGACCGCCGCGATGACCGCGATGATCACCACGATGATCAGGATCGTGGTCCAGCCCCCGAGCCCTCCGTTCGAAGTGGACTTGGTCGCGGGCGGGGCCGGTGCGGTCACCGTGACCGATACCGTCTTCGAGGCCGACGAGCCGAGCGAGTCGTTCGCCCAGAAGGTAGCGGTGTAGGTACCGACCGCCGTGTAGCTGTGCGACGGGTTCTGGAGGGCGGAGGCACCGCCGTCCCCGAACCGCCAGGCGTAGGTGAACGTGCCGGAACCGCCGGTCGCGCTTCCCGTGAAGTTGACGGTCTCCCCGGTCGTGGGCGCCGTGGGCGCGAACGCCGCCGTGAGGGCGAGGGTCGGGTTGACGGTGACCGACAGCGTTTTCGTCACGAGGCCGCCGCCCGCGTCCTGCAGGGTCATCGTGACCGTGTGGGTCCCCGACGCCGAGAAGGTGTGCACGACCGATGCGCCGCTCCCGGCCGGGGTTCCGTCCCCGAAGTTCCAGGAGTAGGTGTAGGCGGGCGTCCCGTTGGCCGCGGTCCCGGCGAAGGTGACGCTCTGGCCCGAGTCGATCGTCGTGTGGGACGCCGTGAACGACCCGGAGAGGCTGGAGTTCACGGTGATGTTGTAGCTCAGGTTCGTCGTCTGGACGTAGAAGTAGTCGTCGGCCGAGACCTGAACGTTGTAGACGCCGGGGGCCGTGTACTCGTGGGTGAAGTTGACGTCGTACGCGGTATTGGTCGACCCGGTCACCGGGGCGGGACCCGTGACGGAGGAGTCCCCCCAGAAAACTTCCCAATAGACGATCGGTCCGGCGCCGCTCGGAGCCGTGAAGGTGGCCGTGATGGTCGTGTTCGTCCCGTTGTCGACGGGGTTGAACGTGGACGCGGCGATGTACGGCGCGGGAGGGACCTCCCACGCCCACTCGGTGGTGGTGCAGCCGTTCCCGGCGCAGAGCCCGCCGAGGATAAAGGCCGGGATTCCTGTGCTGTTGACCGCGATCGTCGGTGAGACCAGCGGAGAGAAGGTGGCGGGCGGCACGCCTCCGACGATGTCTTGGGGGTACCAGGCCCCGTGCAGGTACTCCCACGTGTCGTTGTACGTGCAAGCGCAGCTGGTGTTCCCTCCGCCCGTGAGGAGGATGACGCCCTCCTGGGCGTCCCAGGTCATCCCGGCGTAGTGCCCGCCCGGCTCGAGGCTGCACGTGAAGATGAAGCACCCGCCGTCCGTGAGCGTGATGTTCGTCCAGCCCGCGGTGGGTGTGAAGGTGTAGGTGTAGTTGACCGTCCCGGCGTAGTAGTCGTACCCGCCAAACCAGACGAGGTCCTGGTCCGAAGGGTCCCAGACCAAGCCACCGGCTCCCATGTACGTGGTTCCGGGACGCCGGGGCCCCAGCCACCCCCGGCCGCGGTCTGGGTCCATGTGCCGTTGAGCACGGAGGTGATGCTCCACGACCCAACACAGTCGATCACGCTGCAACCGTCGACGTACACGAGCCCACCGACCGCGGGGTCCCAGGCGAGACCGCCGTTCCCGACCGTTTGGAGCGCGCCACCGGCGATTGCCGTGATGTTGGTCCAACCCGTCGCGGAAAAGGTCCAGGTATCGTTCTGCGCCGTGTAGGTCGAGTTGAAGCCCCCGACCATGACGATCGCTCCGAGAGCGGGGTCATAGTCCATCGAGGAGAAGATCCGGGCGCTCGGCGCGGTGAGGAGACTGCCAGTCAAGTTCTGCCAATAGTTCCCATTGTAGATCCAGGTCTCCGCGCTCGGGCAGCCGGTGAGCCCGCAACCGACCCAGAGGACGACTTCGTTGAGCTGAGGGTCGAACGCCATCGCGCCCCCCTCCTCGACTGAAGGCAGGGGAGTGGGGGCCGAATAGAGGCCGATGATGCTGGTCTGGTTGTACCAGCTGATAGCCTGGGCGACTGGCGACGGACGGACGGGCGGCGACCCCGGAGTCCTTCGAGACCGCGGAGGCATGGGTCAGCGCCGAGATTCCTACCGAGCCGGAGCGAGCCGGGGCGAACCCGCCGCAGCGTGCGGCGGTCGACGAGTCTACGGAACACTGAGCGGGGTGGCCCGGAAACGGCCCCTGGCCGCGGTCGAGGCTGGACGATGCCCGCGCGATCAGGGACGAGGAGCCCGAGGCAGGGACCGAAGCGTGGGATGCTCCCGGGCTCGCCACCACGGCCTGTGGGCCGGGAGCGCCGGGGGCGACCCCGACCATTCCCAGCGCCGAGAAGAGAAGTGCGGCGATCAGACCTACCACGAGCCAAGCGCGGGCGTTCATCGGCCAGACTTGCGCGCTCTTCCTATTTCAAGCGAATTGTCCGCGCGGCCGGGTCGGAGGATGGCCGGAGGGCTCGGGACGTGGCGAGTGGGACTGGCCAGATTTGAACTGGCGTCTCGGAGTCCCGAACCCCGAAGGATGGACCAAGCTACCCCACAGTCCCGACGGTGGGCGACCACGCTTGTCGCTATTTGAGGATGCGGTCGGCCGGATTTCCGTCGCGGGTTCCCGTGGGACCGAACGATACGATGGCTCCTGAGGGCAGGAACGACAGGAGTTACTTGGCCTCTCCATTTCGGGACTTAGTTCCCAATCGCTGCCGCATTCGGGTATTCCAAACTCTCATCCTCGGAAGTGCGCCAGGGACTATATCGCGACGTTGAGTGGGGGCATCGGGCCGAGGAACCCCAGCGTGCTGGAAATCTCGACGATTCGGCGGACCCTCCGGATCGGGTGGCGGTATCTGCTCATCGGTGCGGTCATCTCGCTCCTATTGACGTGCGAGTTACTCTTCCTCGGGAAGAAACCGGGCGCTGCCTTTGATGCTACCTTCCCCCTGGAGATCCCCCTATTCGCCGTTCTTGGCTCAACTGGAGGGTTGATGGTCTTCACCACCGACCGGACGAAGGGGGTCTTCGAGTACCTCCTGGCATACCGCGTGCGGCCCCGTAACCTGTTCGTCAATGGTCTCCTCGCCACCGCGGTCATGACCGGGATCATCTTGGGCGTCACGCTCTCCGTCGGGGTTGGGTTGGCGCTGGAGCGGGGCGTATCCTTGACCCAATCCTTCTGGGAGGCGCTCGCCTACTACACCATTCCGATGAGCTTCGCCGGCGCGCTGGTTACGATCACCGTCGGGATGATCTGGGCCTCCGTCTCAACCCCTCGGACGGGGATTAACAGCCCGGTGGGCATCGCCCCCATCATCGGCATCGGCCCCACGATCTTGGTCCTGCTCGCCGCAGAGACCGCCCCATCGTCGGACTACTACTACATCACCGGAGGGGCGTCTCTCGGCCTCATCGTTGTCGCGGTGGCGATGCTGGCGCTGTCGGCGAGGCTGATGAGCCGAGAGCGATTCCTGTCGAACCTCTGAGGAAGGCGGAGATGACCGACGGTACTCCTCCCTCCTCTCGTCTCGCTTCCCCCTTCCCGGGGTCTGGCGGGCATCGGATCGTCGTCCGGGACTTGAGCTCCGGCTACCGCGGGAAGAAGGTCCTCGACGGTATCTCGTTCACGATCGAGGAGCCCGCGATCTACGTGGTGCTCGGCCCCAACGGGGCTGGGAAGACGACGCTCTTTCGGACCTTGGCGGGCGTGCTCGAACCGTACACCGGCAGCATCGAGATCGATGGGACGGACTCGCGCGGGAGCTTGGCGAACCCCCCGCTGCAGTATCTCTCCCACATCGACGGATTCCCCGACGGACTCAAGGTGGACGAGGGACTTCGATTCTACTCGAAGGTGCAAGGTGTCTCCGAGCGAGAGGTCGAACGCGTGGTCCAGCTCCTTGGCCTGGAGGAACTCCGGGACAAGTTCTTCACCGAATTGAGCCAGGGCCAGCGCAAGCGGGCGTCCATCGCCCGCATCTTCCTTCAAGAGAGAGGTATCTACCTCCTCGACGAGCCCACGAGCAACCTCGACCCGAAGCTCGCGCGGGAGATCCGCGACCTGGTCCTCGATCTAAGTAAGAATGACCTGGTCCTGTACTCATCCCACAACCTCTTCGAGGCCAAGGAGATTGGGAAGTACGTGCTCGCATTGAAGAACGGGAGGGTCGGATACTTCGGTCTTCTCAGCGACCTTCGGCCGAAGAAGTACGTCATTGGGGTTCGGGCCACCGGCGCGGAAGGAATCCTTCCTGCTTCTGCGAAGAAGGGGGACTACTACCTCCAAGAGCTGGCCGGACCCGAGGAGGTCCCGAAGCTCGTCCAGGAGCTTGCCGCGAAGGGAGTCCTCATTCGCGAGGTCAAAGAGATGGAGAACCCTCTGGAGGACCTCTTCGCGTAGCCACGGCCCGGCCCGGGTCGGTGCGACCGCGCTCCTCACCACTCGCTGTTACGGACCGAGCGCCTCCGATCGAGGCGCCCGGCATCCCTGGTCCCAATCTTCGAGGACAGCGCTAACCCCCCGTCCCCGACGGTGGGCGACCCTGCTCCCCGCTAGAGGAGGATGGGGGGCGTGCGCGGAGCCTCGGCGCGCGCGGGACCCGGGCCCGCGCCGGGGGCACCATCTCGCCACCGCAAACCTTTAGGTGACGGCGCGGGAGCGGGGGCCGTGGACGAGGAGCTCGACCCGATCTTGATCCAGGTCTGCATCCCGCTCCCGATCCCGATGATCTACTCGGGGTTCACCGACCCAGCCCACGTCCGGGGGTGGCTGGCCGATTCGGCGACGATCGAGGCGAAGAAAGGCGGGGCCTACCAGCTGGGGTGGTCCTCCCCCGTGCCGTTCGAAAGCCGGGGCCAGGTCGTTCAGCTCACCCCGGATCTCGACATCGACTTCACCTGGGAGGGTCCCCCCGAGTTCGCGTCGCTGATGAACGGGACCCCGCCGAAGACCCACGTCTACGTGCGCCTCCAGGAATCGCCCGAAGGGATCGACGTGACGCTCGAGCACGTCGGCTGGGGCAGCGGGGAAGCCTGGCAAGACGCCCGATCGTGGCACTTCCACTTCTGGGATGAGCGCCTCCACCAACTGAAGGACTACCTCATCAAGACGGCCTACGGCTAGGGCTCTCGCCGGATCAGTCCACGCCAGGGGAGAACTTCCGGCAGGTCCCTTCGCCACAGATCGCGCAAGGCCCGGACGGCTCGAGACGGTAGTTCCCCGACGTTCCGACGGGTACGACCACCATGTGGTGCGTCGGGAGATGGCCGCACCGGCACCTCGCCCGCAACGGCAGGGCGGAGCTCTCCACCGTGACGCGAGGCCGCATCGCTCCCGCGGGGGCCCGATGCGCCAAAAGGCTTTGCTGGGACCGTCCCGACATGCGATCACCTCAGCGACTTCACCATATGAGGGCCGGCCTGCTCGTAGCCGTGCGCCCGGTAGTACTCCCGCGTCCCGACGGCGGCGGTCACGAAGAGGCGGGAGTGGCCGCCCGCCCGCGCGTGGTCCTCGGCCGACTCGAGGAGCGTCCGCCCGAATCCCAGGTGCTGGTACTGACCCGGTTCCCCGCCCACCCCACCGACCGGCACTTCCCGGCCGAGGACCTTCAGCTCGCGGATGACCGGCGCGTCCATTCCACCCTCCGTCGACTCCGACGGGAAGCGCAGCCGGAGGTAACCCGCCACCGTATCCGTGTCCGGATCTTCCCAAGACAGGAACACCTCGCGGCCCCCCGAGGCATCGTAGGAGTTCTCGACCGGGCAGAAGGCGTCGGCGGGCGGGGAGGCCCGCCGGCCGGCCTCCCGGCACCGGAGGCAGCGGCACCGTCCTTCTTCGGACTCCAGCCGGGCCATGGCCAGCTCGCGGACGTTGCTGGTCCGGACCCCCTCGGCGATCAGCCGGGACGGGATGTCTCGCTGGATCCGCTGGATGCGGACCCAGGGTGGGAGCCGTCGCTTCATCGCTGCAAGGACCCGGACCGCGGTCTCGGTGTCGTAGGGGACGTACCTTCCGGCGCGCCAGTCGTCGTAGAGGGGAGTTCCGGGTAGGACCAGCGTCGGGTAGATCTTGAGGAAGTCCGGGCGGAAGTCGGGGCTCTCGAAGATCCGGTCGAAATCCGCGAGGTCCCGCGCGGGATCCATTCCGGGCAATCCGAGCATGAGGTGGTATCCCACTTTCAGCCCGCGGTCCCGGGTCTCGCGGCTGGCGCGGGCGACGTCGTCGACCCCATGCGCGCGGCCCACCGCCTCGAGGACCTCCTCGCGGAGGCACTCCACGCCGACCTCGACCCGGGTGACCCCGGCGTCGAGGAGGAAGGGCAACACGCGACCGTCGCACCAATCGGGGCGGGTCTCCACCGTGAGCCCCACCATGCGGTGCGGTGCGGTCTCGTTGGCGTGCACCGCCTTCTCCAGCGAGTCGGACCGCGTCTCGTTGAGGCCGTCGTAGATCCCCCGAAGCACCTCCTCCTGGAACGGGCGAGGCCGGGCGGGGAACGTGCCGCCCATGACGATCACCTCCACCTTGCTGGTCGAGTGACCTGCCTCACCCAGTGCCGCCAGGCGGTTCGTCGTGATCGCCTGGGAATCCCAGTGGAACTGGGCGCCCCGCAGGGCGCTCGGCTCCTCCCCGGTGTAGCTCTGGGGGCTCGCGTTATCGACCCCTCCGGGACAGGTACGTGCACCGGCCGTGCGGACATCGCGCGGGAGCGGTCATCACGGCGACGACCGCGACCCCGGACAGGCTGCGCGACGGCTTGCGAAGGACCGACCCGGCGTACTCGGTCTGCTCGTCGGCGGAGAGGGACTGGACCCAGTCGACGTTCGAGGGCAGAGGGCCCCCGGGGCCCTCCCGGGGCCCGGGCGAGCTTGACGCGGTGGATCTCTTCGGGCGAGGGCGGCCGCGAGTTTACCGAGCGAGCCACTGGCGACTCTCCCCGGTGATGACGTACGGCGCGTGCTGGAGCTCGGTGACGGTCCGCGAGCCGGTGAGGAACATCGCGACCTTGAGCTCGTGGACGAGGTGGTCGAGCTCCCGACGAGTTTCGGCGTAGCCCGTCGCGGCTGCCCGGAGGACGCCCCCCGCAGTGCCGGCGGCCGTCGCGCCGAGTGCCAGCGCCCGCGCGACGTCGAGGCCGGACCGGATGCCGCCACTCGCGACCACGGGGAGTCCCAGAGGGACCAGCTCGAGAAGAGAGACCGGCGAGGGGATTCCCCAGTCCCAGAACGTCTTCCCGACCCGGGCCTCCCGCTCTGCTCCCTGCTCGACGGCACGATAGTGCTCGACCGCCGCGAACGAGGTTCCTCCCGTCCCGCTGACGTCGAAGGCGCGAACCTTCCGGTCTCGCAGCTGCTCGGCGACGTGGCGCGAGATCCCGGCCCCCGTCTCCTTGACCAGCACCGGGAACTCGGCGGCCAAGGCTCCGATCCGGTCGAGGACTCCGCGCGCCTTGCGGTCCCCGCCGGGTTGGACCATCTCCTGGAGGAAGTTGAGGTGGATCGCGAGGACGTCCGCGTGGATGAGCTCCATCGCGGCCCGGACCTCGGCCGCTCCGACGACGGGCTCGCCCGGGTGCTGAGGGATGACCTGGGGAGCACCGATGTTGGCGAACCGAAGCGGCACCGGATACCGGGCCACGCAGGAATAGCTCTCGGGGTACTGGCCCTTCAGGATCGCCGCGCGTTCGCTGCCGACTCCCATCGCGATCCCGACCTCGGACGCCGCGCGCGCGAGGTTCTCGTTGATCTTCGCCGCATCCGGGAAACCCCCCGTCATGCCGGTGATCACGATCGGGGCCGCGAGGGCGTGCCCGAGCAGCGTGGTCGAGGGGTCGACCTCGTCGAAATCAATGTCCGGGAGCGCCCGATGGACCAACTGAATGTCGTCCCAGTACCGGTACCGGCCATCGACCTTCTGGCCGAGGACGACCTTGACGTGCTCCGCCTTGCGGTGGCTGAGGTCAATCCCCGTCGCGTCCGGCGGCCCCGCGGGGTCGCGCGTGGGCCCAGCTCCCGTAGACGAATTCCCCCCGCACGGCGCGCGAGAGCTCTCCATCCTTGAGTCCGCTAATAAGACCTGCGTCCACGCCGGCCTCGGCGATGGCCCGCATCGCCTCCGCCTTGCCGCGGATTCCCCCGGTCACGTCCGGTCCGCGACCGACGCCGCGGAGTCCCTCGACCACCGCGTCCGTTACGTCGGGAATCACGGTGGGCCGCCGTCCGGTCGACAGCGCCAGGATGCCGGGGACGTCGCTGACGAACAGGACCCGACGCGCCGCGAGCTCCTTTGCGAGCACGACCGCGATCGTGTCCGCGCTCAAGATCGACCACCCCCACGACTCGTCGGGCACTACGTCACCGAACGAGACCGGCAGGAGTCCGCGACCGAGCGCCTCCCGGAACGGCGCGGCGTCGAGCGTCACGAGACGCCCCTCCCGGTTCATGGCGTGGTTGGCGACGGGGATGGACCACGGCGAGGTTCCCGCCCGGATCAGCTCGCGGACGACCGCGAGGTGGAGACGACGCACCTCGCCCGACACGATCGCCGCGCCCCGGCCGCGCCGGGACGACGACGCCCCGGGTTCGGGGGCCTTCGCCAACCCGAACTGGCGGGCCCCCGGATGTCCAAACGAACCTGCCCCGTGGAGGAGGACCATCGGGATGGTCGCGACCGCGCCCACTTCCTCCGCGAGCCGACGTAGGATCTTCGGGCGAACGCGTTCGGCTTCCCGTTTCCGCGTGATGACGCTGCCACCCAGCTTGACGACGACCGGTCCGGCCGGTCCGGCGCCGAAGCCATCGGACGCACCGCCAGATTACGCCCGGTCCAGCCCGGCCCGTGGGCTGAACAGCATCAGCCCGCCGATGACGCAGGGCACGATCCCGAGGAAGAGCAGGAGGTTGAACGTCAAGAGGAAGTACGCCAACATGAAGATCCCCACCCCCATCAGGACCGCGGAGACGACGACCCAGCCGACGGAGATCGGGCTCCGGGCGTGACCGTGCGGGGTCGCGGGGTGGGCTTCGCCGTAACCGGACATCGAGGGGGAAGGAAACCCTCCCCCTTCAAATCGGTTGGGTCGGAGCCGGCGTCGGGCGAATCCATGGACGCGCAACGGAATCGCATCGCTCCGGAGGTTTTCGACAGAAAACGTCGCGTCGAGCCAAAGCACCGGGAAAAGGTAGATATGTCATGCAGGACTGCAACTGCCGCCCGAGGCCCGGGCAGGCTTCGACGGTGACACCTGTTCCGGAAGACCGACCCACGGAAGGCGCGGATCGGCTAACAACCGCCGCCCCCTCTCTTTCTGCGGCCGTCCCCGTCAGCGACCGCACGACGGGCGGAGGTCCGGCCGTGGCGCCCCCTCTGGGGAGCCCGACCCCTCCGCCCGTCCCCCCGACCTCGGCGGGCGGGTTCCTCGACGCGATCCTCGAGACCAAGAGCGAGCTCTTCCGAGGGAGCCGCGAGATCCTGCGCGACTCCTACATCCCGAGCCGGTCTGCCCCACCGGGAACAGCAGATCCGCGCCGTCGCCGAGGTCCTCGCCCCGGCCCTCCGCGGCGATGTGCCCTCGAACCTGCTCCTCTACGGAAAGATCGGGACCGGGAAGACCGCCGTGGTCTCCCAGGTCGTCCAAGACATTCAGCGACGCGCCGAGCTCGCGAGCCACATCGCGTTCGTCTACGTGAACTGCGGCAACATCGACACGCCCTACAGCCTCCTGCAGAACATCGCCAACACCTTCGCGAAGACGGAGACCGACCGCATCCCCACCGGCTGGTCGCTCGACCGGGTCCAAGTGGCGATGCGTCGGCTGATCGACGCGAACGGGGGCACCGTCATCCTCGTCCTCGACGAGATCGACCGACTGGTCGCCCGGAGCGGTGACGGGGTACTGTACACGCTGAGCCAGATCAACACCGAGCTCGAGCTCGCCCGCCTGGTCCTCCTCGGGATCTCGAACGACCTCAAGTTCACGAACCACCTCGACGCCCGGGTCCGCAGTCGTCTCAACGAGGAGAAGATCCTCTTCCCGCCCTACGACGCCCTCCAACTCCAGGACATCCTGCGCGACCGCGCGAAGGAGGCGTTCCGCGACGGGGTCGTCGACCCGGCGTCGTCGAGCGGTGCGCAGCCTACGCGGCGCTCGAGAACGGCGACGCGCGACGCGCCCTCGCTCTCCTCCGGCTCTCGGCCGAGATGGCCGAACGGGACCGGGCGAAGCGGATCACCCCCGACCACGTCGTCAAGGCGAAGAACCGCCTCGAGCAGGACATCATCCTCGACTGCTGCCGCACGTTGCCGCCGCACTGCAAGGTGCTGCTCTATGCGATCCTGCAGGCGTGCGAGCGCCGACGGAACGGCGTGCTCACGGGCGAGGTCTACGACGCGTACCGCCGGCTCGCGGAGCGCCTCGGCTTGCAGCCGCTCCACGCGCGCTCCATCTCGAACTACGTGAGCGAGCTCGAGTCGCTCGGGCTCATCCGCGCCACGATCGTCTCCCGCGGGCGGGGCGGCCGGACGCGGGAGATCCTCGTGGACGTTCCGATCTCCGATACCATGCCGGCCCTCGAGGAAGACCCGCTCATCGCGCCCGTTGGCCGCCCGCACTCGCGGGGCCAGCTCTTGCTCACCAACTTCGACAACCCGGGACGCACCGGTCCGTTCTAGGACGACCCCGGAGGGACAGGTCAAGGCGTCTCAGGGACGGACGCCTCGCTCGAGAGGTGCTCCGCGACCAGGCCGCGGCGGCGGGCGCGCTCGCGCTTCAACTCGCGGAGGTCCCGGTCGAGGTCATTGAGCTCGGAGGCGACCCGACGGACCCGGTACCCGGGCCATCCGTTCGATGGCCTCGATCTCGCGGTCGAGGCTTTCGTCCGACCCCCGGAACCCGGTCATCTCGGCTACTCGGTATCGATCTGGGCCTTTTGGAGCTTTGCCGAGAAGTCGACGAAGACCGACTTCACCTCGGTGAACTCCTCGATCGCTGCCGTGCCGGCCTCCCGGCCGCCGTTGCCCGTGTTCTTGACCCCGCCGAACGGAAGGTGGACCTCGGCGCCAATGGTCGGGGCGTTGATGTACGTGATCCCCGCCTCGAGGTCCTCGATCGCCCGGAACGCCCGATTGACGTCGCGCGTGTAGATCGCCGACGAGAGCCCGTACGCGACGTCGTTCGCGACCCCGACCGCCTCGTCGTAGCTGCCGACCCGCAGGACGGAGAGGACGGGCCCGAAGATCTCCTCCTTCGAGATCCGCGTCCCGTGGCGGGTCTCGAAGATCGCGGGGGCCAGGAAGTAGCCGCGGTCGTAGATCCCGCCGGTGAGCTTGGACCCGCCGCAGCGGAGGGTGGCCTCCTTCTTCCCAATCTCGATGTACTCGAGGATCTTCTTCTCCTGGTCGGCGGAGGCGACGGGCCCCATCCCGGTCTTCGGGTCGAGCGGGTCGCCGACCGTGAAGTGCGCGAGGCGGTCCGTGAGCATCCCGAGGAACTCGTCGTAGACCTTCTCGTGGAGGATGAGGCGGCTGGTCGCCGTGCACCGTTGCCCGGAAGTGCCGAACGCCCCGAACAACACGCCGTCGAGCGCGAGCGGGAGGTCGGCGTCCTCCATCAGGATCACCGGGTTCTTTCCGCCCAGTTCGAGATGGACCATCTTGAGGCCCCGGGCGCCCCGTACGTAGACATCCCGACCCGCGTCGACCCCGCCCGTGAACGAGACGGCCCGAACGCGAGGGTCCTCGACCAGTGCCGTCCCGACCACGGTGCCGCTGCCGGTGACGAGGTTCAAGACGCCCGGCGGTACGCCCGCGGCCTCGTAGACCTTGACGACCTCGGTCGCGCAGAGCGCGGTGTTCGACGCCGGCTTGAGCACGACGGTGTTGCCCGAGATTAGGGCCGCTGCGACCTTCCAGTTCGGGATCGCGGTCGGGAAGTTCCAGGGCGTGATGCACGCGACGACCCCCTTCGGCTGGCGGACGGTCAGGCAGAACTTCCGGCGCAGCTCCGACGGGACGGTCTCCCCAAAGAGACGGCGACCCTCCCCGGCCATGTACTCGATGAAATCGATCGACTCCTGGACGTCCCCGAGGC
The DNA here is from genome assembly GCA_963842165.1 of uncultured Thermoplasmata archaeon. GTDB lineage: Archaea > Thermoplasmatota > Thermoplasmata > Lutacidiplasmatales > UBA184 > Lutacidiplasma. The sequence goes on from CAWJFK010000029.1 coordinate 99,635, forward strand.
CCTCGCCGATGACCTTGCCCATCTCCTGGGTCACGATCCGGCCGACCGCGCTCTTCCGTTCGGTGAGCGTCCGGGCCGCCGCCAGGAGGATCGCCCCGCGCTTCGGCGGGGGCGTGGCCTTCCACGCGGGGAAAGCCGCCGCGGCCGCGCCAATGGCACGGTCGACGTCCGCGGCCGTGGCGGACACGAACGAGCCGAGCGGTTGCTTCGTGGACGGGTTGATGGTCTCGAACCGCTTCGCGCCCGAAGGGCTCTCCCACGTTCCTCCGATGAACAGACCGAACTCCTCCACGTGCGACGACATGACCCGCCTCCGTCCTGCTCGCCCACCGCCTCCAAGGCTACATAGGGCCTTTGCCGGCCGGGGGCGAGGGCAAAGACTTTTGGACCGACGGCCTCCGGTTTCCGTATGATCGACCTCGACCTCATCCGCAAAGAACCCGGAAAGGTCGAGGAGAACCTCGCGCGACGGAAGAATCCGTTCTATCTCGGCCTGCTCGCGGAAGTTCGGCAGAAGGACGAGGAGTGGCGGGCGAGCCTGCACCTGTCCGACGGACTGCGCCGCCGTCGGAACGAGCTCAGCCGCCAGATCGCCGAGGCCCGCGCCCAGGGCGCGCAGGCCGTGGAGGTCGAGGCGGAGGCAAAGAAGCTGCCCGACGCGCTCCGGGAGGCCGAGACCCGGGAGGCCGAGCTCCTCCGGGCCCGGGACGGGGTGCTCCGACGGATCCCGAACCTCATGGACTCCTCGGTCCCGTACGGGGCGGGCGACGCGGAGAACGTCGTCGTCGCCACGTGGGGGGAGCCGCTGGAGGACGGGGCGTCGCTGAAGTCCCACGGGGAGGTCCTCGAGGCGCTCGGGATGGCCGAGTTCGAGCGCGCGCGTCGGGTGAGCGGCGCCGGATTCTACTACCTGCGCGGCCCGGTCGTCCTCCTCGACCTCGCGCTGCAGCGGTTCGCGCTCGACCTGCTCGCGCAACGGGGCTTCACGCCGGTCGCTCCGCCGTACATGCTGCGGCGCGCCCCGTACGAGGGGGTGACCGACCTCGCCGATTTCGAGAACGTGATGTACAAGCTGGACGGCGAGGACCTCTACCTCATCGCGACGAGCGAGCACCCGCTCGCCGCCCTCTACCAAGGGGAGATCCTCGACGAGGACGACCTTCCGATCCGTCTCGCCGGGGTCAGCCCGTGCTTCCGCAAGGAGATCGGAGGCCACGGAGTCGACCAGAAGGGGATCTTTCGCGTCCACCAGTTCCAGAAGGTGGAGCAGTTCGTCTTCTGTCGTCCGGAGGAGTCCCCCGCGATCCTGGAGGAGCTCCGCGCGAACGCGGAGGAAGTGTTCCGCCAGCTCCGGGTTCCCTACCGAGTCGTAAACGTCTGCACCGGAGACCTCGGCACCGTGGCGGCGAAGAAGTACGACATCGAGGCGTGGTTCCCCCGCCAGCAGGCGTTCCGCGAGGTCGTGAGCTGCTCCAACTGCACCGACTACCAGGCCCGTCGGCTCGGGATCCGCCTCGGCAAGGCGGGACGGCCGGGCAAGCGAGTCCCCCACACGCTCAACTCGACGGCCGTCGCGACCTCTCGCGGGCTCGCGGTGATCCTCGAGCAGTTCCAGCAACCGGACGGCTCGGTGACCATCCCTGAGGTCCTCCGTCCGTACCTGGGCGGCCTCTCGTCACTCTCCCGCGACCTACCGAAGGCCTAAGCCTCCCTCAAGGTGGGGATCGACCACGCCGGTGAGGGAAGCGACTATGCTTCCGGCGCCCTGACCGCCCGAGGAAGCATGGGCGCGCAGCGTCGCCTGGACGATTTCGCCGCGCCCGGAGAAGCGTCGGCCCCGGTGCCGGAGGTCGCCCCCCGCGCCCGCCCCGAGTCGTTGCCCGGGGTTTGGAGGGTCAGCGACGGTCTGGTGGAGCACCCGCTCCTCAAGCCCGGAGTGATCCGCGCGCTGCCGTTCCAGATCGATGCGGCGCGCGCCGGCCTCGAAGAGGACCTCCTCGTGGTCCTTCCGACGGGCCTCGGAAAAACGGTCGTCGCGGCCCTCATCACGGCGGAAGTGCTCCGCCGGCAGCAGGCGAAGGCGCTCATCCTCGCCCCGACGCGGCCGCTCGTCCAGCAGCACTCGGATTCGTTCCGCAAGTGGCTGGTTCCCCTCCGGACGGCGCGGTTCACGGGCACGGTGAAACGACCGGTCCGGGAGGGGAGCTGGGCCGACGCGGACATCGTCTTCGCAACGCCCGAGATCGTCCAGAACGACCTGGTCGCCGGTCGCTACGACCTCAAGAACGTCGCCCTGGTCGTGTTCGACGAGGCGCACCACGCGGTCGGCAAGTACGTCTACGTGCCCATCGCCGAACGGTACCGCGCGGAGCGCCCTTCGGGCGGCCACATCCTCGCTCTCACCGCCTCGCCCGGCGGGCGGGACGAGCATATCGAGGAGGTCGTCGCCGCCTTGGGGGTCACTCGGATCGAAGCGCACAGCCGGGAGGACCCCGGGGTGGCGGAGTACGTTCAGCCGATCGACGTCGACTACGTCTGGGTCGACCTCGCCCCCGTCGCGGAGTCGATCCGGACGGACCTCCAGGAGGCGGCCCACGTCACCGGTCGGAAACTCCAAAAAATGGGCTACCTCCGGAAGAAGCCGATCGACTCGATCTCGGTCAAGGACCTGATTGCGCTCCGGAGCGAGATCTTCGCCCGTCCGGGGCCGATGGTCCGGAAGTTCGGGCCGCTCTTCCACCAGCTGGTGCTCCTCCACCTCCACCACGCCCAGGAACGGCTCGAGACCCAGGGGGTCGCGCCGTTCCTCCAGTACCTCGAGCGGGTCGCGGGGAAGGAGAAGCCTTCCCGAGGCGACCTCGCCTTCCTCAAGCTCCCCGAGGTCGCCGCCGCGCGGACGATCGCCGCGGACTTCCTGCGGAACACGAAAGAGGCCTCGCACCCCAAGTTGGACGCGTTGGTCAACCTGGTCCGGGAGACGCTCGACGCCGCCCGCGACAAGCCGGTCCGCATCCTCGTCTTCGCCCAGTACCGGGACACGATCCAGTCGATCCAGGACGTCCTGGAGAAGAACGGGTGGGCCGTCGCCCGCTTCGTCGGCCAGGCGACCCGCGACAAGGAGGACAAAGGCATGAGCCAGAAGGAGCAGGCCCGGGTTCTCGCCGGGTTCCGGGCGGGGCAGTTCCCCGTGCTGGTCGCGAGCAGCGTCGCCGAGGAGGGCCTGGACATCCCGGATGTCGACCTCGTCGTCTTCTTCGAATCGGTGCCGAGCGAGATCCGGGCGATCCAGCGGCGGGGCCGGACCGGACGTAGCTCGGTCGGCCGGGTCACGGTACTCCTGACCCGGGAGACCCGGGACGTTCGGTACCAGGCCGCCGAAGTGCGGCGGGAGCGGGCGATGCGGCGGATCGTTCGACGCCTCTCCTCCGAGACCCGAGCCCGCCGAGCGGCCGAAATCGACGGGGCCGAGCCGGCCGGCGAGATCCCTCCCCCGAGGAGACCGCGGGCGAAGAAACCCGGAGTATAAACATTCTGAATTGGCATGTTACCATGCGTCTCGGCGAACGCGCCTAAATAGTCGGGCCCGGGTCCAACGGCCCAGGTGTCGATGGGAGCCTACGGCTGGCTCGCCCAGAACCTCGGTCTCACCGTGCTGACGGCGGTCTGCCTGGTGCTGACTTTCTACCTCGTCTACGCGATGATCCACCCCGAAGAGTTCTGAGGGGGCGGACGCCGTGGCACTCGAAGTCGAGTCGTTTTGGGACGTCATTCTGCTACTGGCCCTCGCGGTCGCGGTGGCGCCCTGGTTCGGTTCCTATCTCGGGCGGGTGTACATGGACCGCCCCCTGCCCGGGGATTTCATCCTCACCCGGATCGAGTCGGCCATGTATCGGGTGCTCGGGACCTCCCCTCGACGGCAGATGGCCGCGCGGGAGTACATGGTGGCGCTCCTGCTCGTCAACGGCGGGATGCTCGCGTTCATGTTCTGGTTCTTCTTCGAGCAGGCGAACCTTCCGTTCAACCCCACCGGCGTGCCGAACATGACGTGGGACCTCGCGTTCCACTCAGCGTCCAGCTTCACGACCAACACGAATTTCACGCATTTCACGAACGAGTCCCAGGTCAGCCTCGGCTCGCTCGATGTCGCCTGGCAACTGGCCCTCTTCCTGTCGGCGGCGACGGGCCTCTCGGTCATGGTCGCGATGATCCGGGGCTTCGTTCGAAAGGATGGGACGCTCGGCAACTTCTACGTGGACATGGTCCGCTCGATCAGCCGGGTCCTCCTTCCGATCGCCCTCCTGGGGGCGTTGGTGCTCGTCGTCCTCGGGGTTCCGGAGACCTGGACCGCGACGGTCATCGCCCACCCCATCACCGGGGGGACGCAGACCATCTACCTCGGCCCGGTCGCGAGTTGGCAGACGATGTCGCTGCTCGGGTCGAACGGCGGAGGATGGTACGGGGCCAACATGGCCTCCCCGCTCGCCAACCCCTCGGCGGTATCGAACCTGTTCGCGATCTTCCTCATGCTGCTGATCGCCTTCGCCTCTCCGTTTGCCTTCGCCCAGGTCATTCGACGGCGGGCCGAGGCGTGGCCCCTGATGGGCACGGTCTTGATCGTCCTCGTGGTGGCCTTCGGGCTGTTTGTCGCGTTCCAGGCGATGAACAATCCGGCCCTGGCGAGCTCCGCCGGCCTCGGGCCGCAGACGACCGGATACCCCGTCGGTCAGGAGACGCGGTTCAGCTTGCCCGAGGGCTCGCTGTTCCAGGTCGTGAGCGTCTACGGCAACGTGGGGGCGAACAACATGGACATCGGGGCCCTCGCGCCCGTCGCCCAGATGGTCCTCCTCTTCGGCATGTTCACGCAGAGCACGCCCGGAGGGGTCGGCGCAGGGTTCGGCAACCTGCTGCTGTACGCGGTCCTCGCGATCTTTGTCGGCGGCCTGATGGTCGGCCGAACCCCCGAGTACCTCGGGAAGAAGATCGAGACAGCGCACGTCAAATGGGCCGCGCTCGCCCTCCTGATCCACCCGGCGACCATCCTCATCCCGTTCGTCGTTTCCATCGCGGGAGGATACGTTCTGATCGACGGGAGCACGCTCCCCGCCACGGCCCATAACTTCACGTCCGTCCTCTACGAATTTACCTCGGAATCCGCCAACAACGGGAGCGCCCTCTCGACGGGGGCGTTCACCGATACCACTCCGTTCTTCAATGTCGCCGGAGCCATCGTGATGCTGGTCGGCCGGTTCGTCCCCTTCTGGGCGATGCTCAAAGTGGCCGACCTGTTCTCCAAGCAGGACGCGCTCCCACCGAGCAGCGGTACCTTGCGCACCGCGAGCGGGACCTTCACGATCTATCTCGCCCTGTTCCTGGTCATCGTATCGTCCCTCCTCTTCCTGCCGGTCCTCGCGATGGGACCTCTCGCCCAGATCGTGGGAGGGACCTAGAGTGACCGCGGTCCGCTCGGCGGCCGCGGGCGCGCACGTTTCCGTCCGTCGGAGCCCCCACACGTCGCCTCGTCGGGTCCTCGTCGACTCGTTCCGAATGTTCAGCCCGCGTCATCAGTACCGCCACCCGGTCATGTTCTGCGTCTACGTGCTGTTCCTTCTCCTGATCGTGCTCACGCTGTTCCCCTCCCTGTTCCCCGATGTCGAGCACAGCTACCACCCGGCCTACTACCTCGCGGTCACGTTCATTCTCTTCCTCACCCTCTGGTTCGCGAACCTCTCGCAGTCGATCGCCGAGGCGCAGGGTCGAGCGCAGGCCGACAGCCTCCGGGAGATTCGGAGCGGTATCCGGGCCCGGCAGGTCCTCCCCGACGGCACGGAGCGCTGGGTCGCCTCCGACGTGCTGCGGATCGGGGACACGATGGAGATCCGCGCGGGGGAACCCGTCCCGATCGACGGGGATGTGATCCACGGGGTCGCGGTCATCGATGAGTCGATGATGACCGGGGAGTCCGAACCGGTCACGCGGGAGAGCGGGGGCGACAAGACCAGCGTGCTGGGTGGCACGCGCGTCCTCCAGGGCACCGTGCGCGTCCGCGTGAGCGCCGTCCGCGGCGAGTCGTTCCTCGACCGGCTGATCCGTCTCGTGGAGGGGCAGGGGCGAGAACCGACGCCGAACGAGCTCGCGCTGGGGGTCCTGCTGTACGCGTTCACGATCGCCCTCTTCATCGTCGTCGTCTCGTTCATCTTCCTGGCCAACTTCACGAGCATCATCGCGATCGACATCGCGACGATCGTCTCGTTGTTCGTGTGCCTCATGCCGACGACGATCGGTTCGCTCCTACCGGCAATCGGGATCTCGGGGATCAACCGGGTCGCGAAGGCGAACGTCATCGCGAAATCTGGGAAAGCGGTCGAGGCAGCGGGCGACCTGGACGTCCTCATTCTCGACAAGACCGGGACGATCACGATCGGCAGCCGCCTCGCCGTCCAGTTCCTGACCGCGCCCGAGGTCCCGATGCCCGACCTCCTCGGCGGCGCGCTCCTCTCTGCCGCCGTGGACGACACGCCGGAGGGGCGCTCGATCGTTCACCTCGCGGCCCGTCGGAATGCCCCGGTACGTCGGCTGGATTCCGGCACCTACAAGGTCCTACCGTTCACCGCCGAGCGCCGGATGAGCGGGATCACCCTGGCCGACGGGACCGAGTACTACAAGGGCTCGGTCCAGGCCATGTTGGCCTACACCGGGGCGATCCCGCCGGCGGTGCAGGCGCAGGCGGACGACGCGTCGCGGCAGGGGATGACGCCCCTCGTGATCACCGCAAGCCGGCGGGTCCTCGGCCTCGTCCTCCTGAAGGATGTCGTGAAGCCGGGCATCAAGGACCGGCTGCACGAGCTCAAGACCATGGGCATCCGGACGATCATGTGCACCGGGGACAACCGTCTGACGGCGGCGGCGATCGCCGAGGAGAGCGGCGTCGACGAGTACATGGCCGAGGCGAAGCCGGAGACGAAGCTCCTGCTCATCCAGCGGGAAAAGGCGCAGGGCCGCCTGGTCGCCATGACCGGCGACGGGACGAACGACGCACCGGCCCTCGCCAAGGCCGATGTCGGGCTCGCGATGAACAGCGGGACGAGCGCCGCCAAGGAAGCCGGCAACATGGTCGACCTCGACAACGACCCGACCAAGCTCATCGAGATCGTATCGATCGGCAAGCAGCTTCTCATCACCCGGGGGGCGCTCACCACCTTCTCGATCACGAACGACGTCGCGAAGTACTTCGCCATCATCCCCGCCCTGTTCATCACGGCCGGCGCGGGTACGCTCCCCGGGATCACGTTCCTCAACATCATGGGGCTCTCGAACCCCCAGCTGGCCGTCCTCTCCGCCCTCACGTTCAACGCGATCATCATCCCCTTCCTGATCCCGCTCGCGCTGGCGGGCGTGCCGTTCCGCCCCGGACCGCGATCGAGCTCCTGCGACGCAACCTGGTCTACTACGGGCTCGGCGGGCTCGTCAGCGCCTTTGTGGGAATCAAGCTCATCTACCTCCTCCTCGCCTACCTCGGCGGGCTTCCGTTCGTCATGTCGCTCGGGACGGCCGTCGGACACGTTCTCCCACTCGGAGGATTATGAGCGTGGAAGTGCCTCCGCTCGGGACGATGCCCCCGACCCTGCTGCTGGTGACCCCCTCGCCCTCGGAGGCGCTCCCGCCCGTTCCCGCGGTGGGCTCGGGCGTCCCCACCGGGGGGACGCCGCCGGCGCCCCCGACCCGGAGAAAGGTCCCGCGCGCCCACTCGCTGGCGGTCCACCTTCGGGCGACCGCCCTCTTCCTCGTGCTCTCCATCCTCCTGTCGGGGTTCGCGTATCCGGCCGTCGTGGTCGCGATCGCCCAGGTGATCGAACCGGACTCGGCGAACGGCTCCTTGCTGCACTATCCCAACGGCACGGTCGCCGGCTCCGCGCTGATCGCCCAGAACACAAGCGCCCCCTACCTGTTCTGGTCGCGCCCTTCGTTGACCGACTACAACACGACCCTCGGAGCCGATACGCCGCCCGGCCCCAGCGACCCGGCGCTGGGACAGCTCATTAACGAGACGTTGAACTACACGCGCGAGTATGGGAACTTCACGGTGAACGCGACCCTGCCGTTCTGGTTCGTCGCTCCGTCGGCGTCGTCGATCGACCCCGACCTCACGCCCGAAGCCGTCCTGGTGCAGATCCCCCGGGTCAGTGAGGCATCGAACCTCTCGATCACCGTTCTCACGTACTTTGTGAACTCGCACATCCAGGACTCCATCGTGCCGTACGTGGGAGTGGCGTACATCGACGTGCTCCAGCTCGACCTCGACCTGCTTCCGCTCGAAGGACGGTGAACCGTGTACAAGCGGATCCTGGTGCCCGTCAAGGAGCCGAGCGAGGTCGAGCCGATGATCCGATTCGCTTCGAGCCTGCTCGAGGCCGACGGCGAGATCCGGATCCTTCACGTGATCCCGACCACGACCCTTCCCCAGGTCGCCCGCGAGTGGCGGTCGAGCGTGAACATCGTCATTCCGGCCCACGAGGCCGGAGCGGCGCTGGACGTACGGGTCGAGCCCGAGGTGCGGGCGGCGACCGACGTCCCGGCGGAGATCCTCGAATGCGCCGAGAGCGAGGACACGGAGGCGATCGTCCTCACGTTGCAGGGCAATCGTCGCAGCCACAACCCGTTCGTCGGCCACACGGCGAGCGGGATCCTGCACCACGCGAACGCCGACGTGTTCATCGTGAACCGGCTGGCGCTCGCCGCGGATCACGTGCCGCGCGTCCTCGTCCCGTACTTCCAGGCGACGCCGACCCCGAAGGCGATCCGGATCGCGGAGACGATCTCGCTCCGGAGGGCGAGCGTCCCGGTGATCACGCTCGGCCTCGGCTCCCGGGACCGGACCGGGTCCTCGAGCCAGTCCCGCGAGGAGCAGAGCTCGCGGGGGGTTCCCCTCCTTCACCGGTTCGCTCCGGTTTCCGAGGTGATGCTCGGCAGTCGACGTCGATTGCCCGAGGGTACTCCTCCAGGCGGCCCAGCGCGAGCGGTACGGCCTGCTCCTTGTGGTGGGGGAGGAGGAAGGGGCGACCGGCCCCTTCCTCACCCGACGGTTCCTCGAGGAACTGTTCCGGGCGGCGCCCTGCCCCGTGGTCGCGGTCCGCATCTAGGCGTTCCTCCGATGGGCGAGCTCGCGTTCGTGGGCCTTGGCCTGTCGGACGAACGGGGGCTCTCGGAACGACACCTCGACGCCTTGCGACGGGCGGACCGCGTGTTCGCGGAGGAGTACACGGCCCTCGCTCCCCGCGGGACGCTCGAACGGCTCGCGGCCACGCTCGGGCGCCCGGTCGAGCGCCTCGACCGACCGCTCCTCGAGTCGGAGCGCCCGCTCCTCGAGGCGCTCGCCGCCCACGGCCACGTCGCGCTCCTGGTCGTGGGGGACCCGTTCGCGGCGACCACCCACGTCGCGCTCCGGCTCGCCGCCGAGCGCGAGGGGCACACCTGGCGCTACCTTCCGAACGCGAGCATCCTCACGGCCGCGGCCGGCTACCTCGGCCTCATGCACTACCGGTTCGGCCGGACGGTCTCGATACCGTTCCCGGCGCCGGGGTTCGCCCCCCGCTCCCCGGTGGAGCAGATCGGGGCCAACCGTTCGGCCGGGCTCCACTCCCTCGTGCTCCTCGACCTGCGTCCGGAGGAGGGGCGGTTCCTCCTCGCGTCGGAGGCCCTGCGGATCCTACGAGAACGGGACCCGGAGGGGAGGGTGGTTACGGGGGAGACCCCGGTCGCGGTCGTGGCCCGGGTCGGCCGGGACGACGTCGCGGGTTGGTTCGGGCCTCTGGACCGGCTCGCCGCGCTCGATTTCGGGCCGCCGCTGCACGCCCTCGTGGTCCCAGCGGACCTCCACTTCGAGGAGGCCGCTGCGCTCGAGCGCTTCCGGGTTCCGCCCCGACCGACCGACTAGGGAGCGGTCCCGCTCGCCGGCGGTCGAAGCGCCTCGGCGAACTGACGGATCCGGAACGGCCGGAGCAGGACGACGTCCGGCGGGGGCGAAGCCCCGTTCAGGGCCGGGGGCCGGGACGCGGGGCGACGAGGATCGTGCGGATCTTCGGCAGGAGTCCGCGCGCGTCCTTCAGGAGGGAGAGCGGGCTTCCCTCGGCCAGGTTCACGTCGACGACGAGGAGGTAAGGTCGGTGACGCTGGAGCAGCTCCATCGCCTGGCTGGCCCCCTCGGCTTCGCCGTCCACACGGAAGTGGTGGAGGCGGAGAAGCCCCCGGAGGAGCACGCGCGTCTCCTCGTCGGCGGCCACGACGATGGCATTGGAGGGAGCGCTGTCCGGTATGTTCGTAAATCCCACTCCCACCCGGTGGTCCCGTGTCTAATGGTGGCAAGGCACCGGCTTACCCAAATAACCGTTGTCCGTGCGCCAAGCCCTTTGCCTCCGGGGCGGAGGGTGGCGCCTGCTCCCTTCAGGGGGGCGGCGGCGCGCCACGGGAGCCCCAGTCCGCTACTCCGGCGGCCCGGAGCAGGGCGTCGAGCGCGTCATGGTATCCGGACGCGGGCGCGTTCAACAGCGCCGTCACCGGGCCTACCAGCGACTGGCCGAATTCCTGCTCCGTGGGAGTGAACTGCCAGCCGTGCGCGGAGGCCCGCCCGAAGGCGACCAGGAAGGCGAAGGCGAGACCCCGCTCCTTGCCCTCCCGGGGGAGGGTCTGTAGGATCCCCCGTTCGGCGCCCGCTTCCCGGTGGATTCGGAACGAACGGGCGACGCGGTCGACCCACGCCGCTTCGGGGGAGAGCCGGTCGTACCGGGGGAGGGCTTCGAGGAGCTCGCGCTCCTCGCCTCGCTTTTGGGCCCGCTTCAGGATCTCCGCGATACGGCCGGGCGCGTCCCGGGCCTCCTGGAGGGCGCGTCTCGCCTCCGCCCGGTCGTCCGTGATCGCGCCCACGATCTCTTCCGCATGCTGCGGCCAGAGGCGTTCGAGCGCCCGGCTGGCGGCGGGCTCGTCGACCTCGAAGTAGCCCGAGAAGTCGCCCAGGACGGCTTCCAACGCCCGTCTTTCTACCGGAGTGGGATGAAGACCGTCGAGGAACGCGGGCAACCGGCTGCCGTAACAGACACCCCCGGCCACGAACGTGGTGCGCCGGGTGGACTCGATCATCGGCCGGACCTCGTCCCGGTAGGCGTCGAGGAGGGCGGCGTCAGAAAGTCGACCGAACTCGTACTTCTTGCGAAGCGACTTCGGCAGGTCGGGCACCCGCGCATGGACGCATTCGGGACCTCCCTCGCACCGGACGTTCAGCCGGGCATCGACCGGGAAGGCTTCGGTCGGGTCCGGGCTCGCCGCGCCCTCCGACAGGTGGGAGAGGAGGTGGCGCTCCTCCTTCGCGCATCGGCGGCAGACTCGGAACGTGCGCTGGGCCCCGGGCCAATCGACCTCGAGGAACATGCGCGGCTCCCCGGCGGCCAGGTGAACGCAGACGAGGCGTTTTCCCGAGGCATCGGGGGTCAGTCGGTACGGGAGGTCGGAGATCTTCTCGGCGACGAACTCCGACGGCGGCTCCGGTGAGCGGCCGGTGCACCAGAGGGTTCGTCGCGTCGAGAAGAAATGGAGGCCCCGACGCGCCCACTCGACATACGCGAGCATGACCCGCGCCGGATCGTCCGACTGCTGGACCGCGACCTCGGCCTCTCGGCTCGCCCGGGAGAGCGCCGCATAGGAGACCTCGCCGTCGGGGAGGGGGAAGGCGACGACGGTCGGCGTCGTCGGGTCGAGATAGTATCGCAGGAGCCGGCGGTACGCCCGGGGCAGCGAGTCGCCCCGCTTGGCCAGGCGTTCCAGCCGGTCCGAGTCGTCCCGTTCGGACCGGACCTCCTCGAGGTCCGCGCGCAGGCGGTCGAACCGGTCGCGGGGCGCGTCCCCCGAAAGGCGGGGGAGGAGGGGGTCGATGGACTCTCGGAGGGCCCGGGCCCGGGCCACGAGGTCGTGCTCGCGAACGCCCGATGCCCGCCGAAGCCGCGCCACGGTTCCTCACCGGGCGAGCGAGGGGTCCTACATAATCCCGAGCGGGTCCCGGGTCAGCGGTGGACCTGTGCCAGGAAGTGGCGGAAGATATCGCGTCCGCCGTCGGTGTGCTCGACCTCGGGGTGGAACTGGACGCCCCAGATGAGCCGCGTGGGATGGGCCATCGCCTGTACCGGGCAGGATTTCGAGTGAGCGAGCGTGGACCAGCCGGGGGGCGGCGTGACGACGTGGTCGTTGTGGTTCGCCCAAACCCGCAGGCGATTCGGCAGACCGTCGAAGAGCGGATGGTCGGTGCGGTCGACCGTGACCTCGACCGCGCCGAACTCGGGGTCGCCGCGCACGACCTGGCCGCCGAAGTGGCGCCCGAGGAACTGGTGGCCTACACAGATCCCTAGGACCGGTACGTCGAGGGTGTCGATCCAGCCGGCGACCGCTCCCAACGTCGATTGCGTGCCCTCGAGGCTCAACGCTCCCCCGGAAAGGACGATCGCGTCGGCGTCCAACTCGGGGGCCGGGGTCGTGTTGGGGAGAATGGTCGTCTCGGCGCCGAGGTCCCTCAGGACCCGCCACTCCCGGTGGGTCCACTGGCCACCGTTGTCGATCACCCGTACTTTCACGGACGCTCCCTACCGGGCGACGACTTCTCCGGGTCGCTGCGCTCGGCGGTCTCGAGGCGGTGGATCGCGGCCGTGAGCTCGCGAATCTCGGAACGCATCTGGAGCATCTCCTCCTCGAACGGGGTGAACCCGGACGGGCTCAGGATCCGGGCGGAGGCGTAGATCCCGATGAAGACCGCTCCGACGAGCGCGAGGATGGTCGTGAAGACCAGCGCGAAGACGAACGCGAGCGGGTCTCCGATCGCGGACTGGATGGGGAGGGTGAACAGGTGCGTGATCTCCGCGAGCTCCACGACGAGCAGCGCGGCGATCAGGACCCCCCATCCGATCAGGACGACGCGGGAGGGTCTCATGGGTTGCTCCCCACGTCGGCGAGCAGGATCTCCCCATCCTGCGGGAGACTCGAGACCGGAACCGTATTGACGCCCGAGCCGAGGCTCGTCCCCGACGTCGTCGTGACGCTCAGGAGCTGGGGGAGGAGTACCCGGGAGGGGTTCCGACGTAGAACGCGAACGTCCCCTCGTAGTACGCCTGGCTGCCCCCGGACGAGTAGAGCATGGTGATGTTGAGCGCGATGGGGTTGGCGGTCGTGTTGAACTGGAACGCGACGAGGTCGGACTGGTTCGTGATCTGGGACCAGTGGAGCGGAGGGCTCGGAAAGCCACCGGTCCATTCAAACCCGGTGGCGCCCCAGACGGAGATGTGGGTGTAGCGCACGGTCGCCCCCAAGGCCCGTAGATAGAAGGTGGTAAGGTTCGACGTGGGCGAGTGATCGACGAGGAGGGTCGCCTGCGTGAAGATCGTCCCGGCGGCCGGCGGTCCGTTGGGGGCGAGGACCGGCGTGAGGACGATCAGCAGGACGAGCAGCACGGCCGTGGCCACGAGGGGGAATGGGAGGTACCGTTGGAACGCCTCTCTCCGGTTCACGCCCCCTCCGACTTCCAGCCCCGATAGAGCTGGTGGGGGACCCCCAGCTGGTCGAGCACCTTGCCCGCGAGGTAGGACGTGAGGTCGTCGACCGACCGGGGGTGGAGGTAGTAGGGCGGGGCCGCGTCCAGGACGACGACCGCCGAGCTCGCTCAGCGTCGTGAGGTGCCGGAGCAGGAGGGTCGAGAGCGGGGTCTCCCGGGGCACCACCACCAGCCGACGCCGTTCCTTGAGGTGCACCTGCGCGCTCCGGGTGAGCAGCGTGTCGGCGAGGCCGAGGGCGATGTGGGCGACCGTGTTCCCGGAGCAGGGGACGACGACCATGCCGCGCGTCGGCCGGGAGCCGCTCGCGATGGGCGCCGCCAGGTCGTCGTCGGAGTAGTGAACGGTCGCATACGCGGTGAGGGCCTCGGGGGCCAGGTCGCACTCCTCCCGGAGTACCGGCGACCGCCCCCTTCGAGACGACCAGCGCGACCGGTACGTTCGCGGCCCGCATACCCTGGAGGACCGCGATCGCGATCGGGGCGCCGCTGGCGCCCGATACGCCCACAGACGTACGGTGCTTCGTCTCCCAAGGATGCCCCGGAGTTAAGAGGCTCGAGCGGACTCCGCCGATAAGACGGTTCGCGGGTGGGACGAAGTGGCGCATCGAGCGGCGATCGTGGGCGCCGGTCACACCCGGTTCGGCGTTCTGCCGGACGGCCCCCGCGCGCTCCTGCGCGCGGCGGTCGACGGCGCGTTCGCGACCGTGGACAAAGGCGCGCCGCGTTCCGCGGTCGGGGAAGCGTTCCTGGCGACCCTCGGGTTCGGAGGTTGGCAGATCGGTAATGCCTCGTCCCTCCTCGCCGAGGAGGCAGGCTGTACGGGGGCCGCGACCACACGGGTGGAGAACGCCTGCGCCTCGGGCGCCTTCGCGCTGCGAGCAGCAGTACGGACGGTCGAGCGGGGCGACGCCGAACTGGTCCTCGTCGTCGGGCCTCGAGAAAATGACCGACGTGACGAGCGCGCGTCGTCGGTACTGGCTCGGGGTCTCGGGCGACACCGAGTGGGAGCGTCTCGCTGGCCTCACGTTCGCGGGTGTCTATGGTCTCATCGCATCGGAGTACCTTCACCGGCACCCGAACGGACGGGAGGCGCTTGCCGAGGTGGCCTCCAAGAACCACGAGAACGGCACCCGGAACCCGAACGCCCACTTCCAGAAGCGCGTCTCGCGCGAGGAGGTCCTCCGGGCTCCCCGGGTCGCCGACCCGCTGGGGCTGTACGACTGTTGCCCGGTCAGCGACGGCGCGTCGGCCCTCCTCTTGGCTCCCGCGGACCGGGCCCACCGGTACACCGATACTCCCGTCTTCGTGGAGGGGTTGGGGGCCGGATCGGACCGTCTCGCGGTCCAGGACCGACCCGAACTGACCCGGTTCGACGCGAGTCGGCAGGCCGGGGACCAGGCGTTCCGGGACGCGGGCCTCGACCGATCGCGGGTGAACCTCCTCGAGGTCCACGACTGCTTCACGATCGCCGAGCTCCTCGCCCTCGAGGACCTCGGGTTCGCCGAACCGGGTGGCGCGGCGGATCTCACCCTCTCCGGGGCGACCCGAGCCACCGGCCGGCTTCCCGTGAACCCCGATGGTGGGCTCAAGTCGAAAGGTCACCCGATCGGCGCTACGGGAGTAAGCCAGGTCTACGAGATCTTCCTCCAGCTGCGCGCCGCGGCTGGGGCCCGGGAGGTCCCCGGGGCCGAGGTGGCGCTCGCCCACAACGTGGGTGGGGCGGGGGCCACGGCCGCCGTCTCGCTCTTCACTCGGGGGTAGGGTGGGCGGAGGCTTCGAGCACGGGGCGGTCTACGTCCCGCGGCATCGGCGGTCGGGGAAGGCGATCCCTGCTCCGGACGAAGACTCCTTTACCATGGGCATGACGGCCCTGGAATCGCTCGCGACGGGGACTCGACCGACCCGACCTTCCCACGTCCGCCTCGTCGGAGAATTCTCTTCGGTCGTTGATTGGGCGATCCCCGCCTTCCTAGGTTCTCCGTCGCGATCGGAAAGCACTCGGGCGATGCGCGCGGCTTCGTCGCGGCGGTCGACGAGGCGGCCCGCGCCGCCGGCGACGCGACGTCGTTCTTGGTCGCGGTCGACGCGGACGGGCCCCGCGGGGCGGTGGCTGCGGCTCTTCGATTCGGCCCGGACCCATCCGCCCGCGCACCGAACTGGAGCGCATCGAACGCGACCGAGGGTGCGGCGGGCCTTGCGCGGGCTGCTCTCGCCAGTGCGGGGATCGTGGAACGGCCAACGACCGATGGGCCTCCACCCCCGGCTCTTGGACCCCCGAGGCCATCGCGGCGTTCACCTCGACCGGACTCTCCCGGGTCTCTGAAGGCGCGTACGTGCCTCGCCCCCGTTACCTGGAAAACCTGCCGAGCCGGTGGCGGCTGGAAGGAGACCACTGCGCCGCGTGCGCTCGCACCACCTTCCCTCGACGCGATCGCTGCCTCCACTGCGGGCGGGCCGATCGCCTCTCGCCCGTGTCCCTGCCGCGGGACGGAGCTCGGGTCGTGGCTGCGACGACCATTGGAAAGGGAGGCCAGCCGACGGAGTTCGACCCTCAGGTCGAAGCGGTCGGTGGCTACGGGGTCGTCTTGGCCGAGTTCGCCCCCGGTGTCCGGCTCACGCTCCAGGTCACCGACGCGACCCCCGGTGAGATCCAGATCGGGGGCCGGATCGGGACCCGTCTTCGGCGCCTGTATCCGATGGAAGGGGAGTGGCGGTACGGTCGGAAGGCCGTGCCGCGGACGGCCTGACCCTAACCCTTCTTCGTTCCGCCGTCCGGCTTCGGCGCTTCCCAGGGGACCCCGAGCCAGCTTTCGTGGACTTTTCGGGCGAGGTCGCTCGCCGGCTCGGCCGCTGCGAACCGGTACTTTTGGGGAGGCGGCTTGCCCGTCGTCAGGGCGAGGTGCCGCAGGTGGCCGCGGCGGAATACAGCTACGTCGAGGGGGGTCCCCGGCGGATAGGCCTCTAGCGTCTTCTCGAACCTCGGGAAGCTGACCTTGTTCCCGTTGAGCGCCACGATCTCGTCGCGCGGGCTGAGGCCCCCCCGGTGGCCCGGTGTGTCGAGCAGCACGTGGGTCACGCGCACGAACCCGTCGGCGTCCTCGAACCGGATCCCGAGGTAGCCGGGCTCGGCCGTGTCGTCGTCGGGGGCTTGGGTCGGGGGCCGAACGTGAGGCCGGTGTACCGCGCGAAACGCTCGACATCGAGCTCCGCGGTCCCGCGGATGTATTGGTCGAAGAACTCGGTGAGGTCGAGCCCCGTGGCTCGCTCGGCCACGGGTTGGAGCTCTCCCTCCTCCAGCCCACGTCCCAGTTTCCCATACTCGGTCCACAGGAGGCGCACGACGGTCTCGAGCGAGGCGCGAGTCTCCGTTCGGTGCCGGATCTCGAGGTCGAGGCAGAGGGAGACGAGGTACCCCTTGGTGTAGTAGGAGACCGACTGGTTGGGGGTCTCCTCGAACGGCTGATAGTAGTCGACCCAGGCGATCCGGGAGAGCTCCTCGAGCGAGAGCGAATTCCGCCCGGGCGAGGAGAGGACCTCCTTGGCCACGCGGGCGTTCTCCTCGAGGAACTTGGCCGGAGAGTAGAGGCCCGCCCGCCGCAGGATGAGGTCGGAGAAGTAGTCAGTCGCCCCCTCCATCCACCACAGCTGGCCCGTCGAGACCTCGCGGGTGTAATCGAACGGGCCGAGCGACTTCGGGCGGATCCGTTTCACGTTCCAGAGATGGAAGTACTCGTGGCTCTGCAGCGCGAGGAAGCGCTGGTACCGCTCGAGCGGGGCGAAGACGTCGGGCCGCACGACCGCGGAGTTGGAGGACGCGTGCTCGAGCCCTCCGTCCGGGATGTCGTTCAGATGGACGAAGAAGGTGTACCCGTGGAGCGGGGACTCGCCGACCAACCGGATGGAGGCGTCCACGATCTTCGAAAGGTCCTCTTCGAGGCGGTGGGCCTCGTAGTTCCCCCCTCGCCGCAGATCGAGATCCGATGCGGGATCCCGTGCGGTCGAACCGTCAGGACCAGCGGGTGGCCCGCGTCAATGGGGCTGTCGACGAGCTCGTCGTAGGTCTCGGCCCGGTACGTCGGGGGACGCGAGCTCACCTCCTCGAGCTCGGTCACGACCCGCCAGTCGGTGGGCAGGTGCAGTTCGACTTCGACGGGCTCCTGGAGGTGGCCATCGACGAACGGCAAGCACAGGGCGGCGTTGAGGAGCATGTGATCCGACGTGAGGTCGAACGCCTCCGTGACCATCTGGTGACCGTAGACTGTGGACCGTACAGTGAGCGCACGGATCCCTGCCGTCGTGAGGCGCCACCGGTCCGAGGCCACCCGTTGGACCGGGACCGAGGCCGACCCTACCGACGTCCGGGCGGTCACATCGCGGAACCCCCGGACGTAGTTGACGAGGTGATAGGAGCCCGGGACCCAGGAGGGGAGGACCAGGTCGAGGGTCGGGGCGTCCACTTCCGAGAGGTCGATGGAGAAGCGGCCTCGGTGGCCTTCCGGGGTAGTGGCGTCGACGCGGTAGCGAAGGTGCACGGGAACCCCGACCTACGCGAAGCCGGGCAGGTCGCGGTCGGGACCGCCCTTACGGGCGTACGGCTCCCCGGCGATCCCGAGGTGGGCCGCGAGGGCGCGGAACGTGGTGACCAGTTGGTTGATCGCCGTCGCCATCTCCTTCTGTTCGGCCCGAAGCTCGCGGATCTCTTGGCGGAGCATCCTCAACTCGGCCTCCCAATGGTCCTCGCCCGGTCCTGCGCTCACGCGTGTCCCCTCGGGAATGGTAGTCCGGGCCCCAGATTAGCTTCGCCGCCGCCGGCGGGGCCTACGTCCGCGTACCGCTAGGACCGAACGGCGAGTCCGAGGTCCCCTTCTCCACGAACGGTACCCACGTCTTGTCGTTCGCCGAGTAGTCGACCCGCCGGAGTTCGAACGACGAACGACTTCAGCAACTCCGAGGAGGCCGGGCGGATCGTGAAAGAGTAGACGTAGATGCCGAACCCCATGAAGTCGGTGACGCGGCGGAGGACCTCCGCAAGGTGCTCGAGCGGCACGGTGACCCGGATCGAGGTCTCCCCCAGGAGACCCGAGAACTCATCGACGTCGAACGGGCGTTCGAGGCTGATGAGCGGGACCGCGGGGGAGGCGCCCGAGGTCGTCGGGGAAGGGGGCGCCGCCGGGGGCGTGGGAGTCACCGCATTCGAACCACCGGGGGGCCCTCGCGGAGCCAGCTTTGGGTCCTTGGGGGGGTACTTGTCGAGCACCGGCGAAGCGTCGCGGCCGACGAAGCCCTTCCCGGGCCGGTCGCCTCGGACGTCGTGCCGCTCGTTGCAGGCCCTTTTTCTTCGCCGCCATCGGACGTTTCCCGGAGGCGCCGAGGGCCATAAGTTGGGCGGCCGTGGTGCTCGCGGTCTCTGCGGCGGTCCTCCCTCCGATCGCCGCTCCTCGACCCCTTTCCGGCGTCCGCCAGAGGAGTTTGTCGCGATTGCCACCGTGCGAATCTACGTCACGGCTGGCGAGTTTTGTCGTCTCTCTCACTACAATTCAATTAAGTAAGCCCGAGTGGGTGGGCCGTGCAAGGCGGACCCGACCGGGCCTGCTGGAATGAGGAAGAAGAATGCCCGCACGCGTGATGAAGGAGTTCCAGGCCCCGCGGGGCCTTCCCCGGAAGACGGCCTCGGTCTGCCCCGAATGCATCAAGGTGATCCCCGCGGTCGTCCGGGAGAAGGATGGCCGGGTCATCATGGAAAAGACCTGCCGTACCCACGGCTACTTCTGGGACATCATCTCGAACGACGTCGATTTCTACCTCCGGATGGAGGTCTACGCTCATGACGGGGTCGGCTACGAGAACCCCTACTACGACAAGTTCCGCGGCTGCCCGACCACGTGCGGAATGTGCAGCCACCACAAGTCCCACACGGGACTCGCCCTGATCGACTTGACGAACCGGTGCAACCTGAAGTGCCCGGTCTGCTTCGCGAACGCCAACGCGGCCGGCTGATGTCTTTGAGCCGACCCGCGAGCAGATCCACTTCATGCTGAAGACCCTCCGCGAGCAGAAGCCCGTCGGAACGGTCGCGGTCCAGTTCTCGGGAGGGGAGCCGACGCTCTCCCCGCTGTTCGTCGACGCGGTCTCGATGGCCCGCGACCTCGGTTTCAAGCAGATCCAGGTCGCGACCAACGGGATCCGGATGGCCAACGAGCCCGGCTTCGCCCAGGCGTCCCGGGACGCGGGCCTCCACACCCTCTACCTCCAATTCGACGGTCTGGACGACGAGATCTACCGGAAGGTGCGGGGCGTCCCGCTCCTGAAGGTCAAGCAGAAGGCCATCCAGGCCGCGCGGGAGACCCACTCGCCCGCGTCCGACCTCGCGGCCGGCAAGCCGGACAAACCCCTGTCCGTCGTGCTCGTCCCAACCCTGGTCGGCGGTTTCAACGAGAAGGAGATCTGGCCGACGGTCAAGTTCGCGATCGACAACATCGACGTCGTCCGCGGCGTCAACTTCCAGCCCGTGGCCCTGACGGCGCGAATCCCGGACAAGGACCGCTTCCAGATGCGGTTCACCCAGTCCGACTTGGTGCGCATCCTCTGCACGGAAGGACCGTTCGAGAAGTCGGACTTCTTCCCCGTGCCGTCGGTCGCCCCGATCTCGGAGCTGGTCAGCATCATCCACGGCGAGGAGAAGATGACGCTCACCACGCACCCGGGCTGCGGGTGCGCCACGTTCGCCTTCATCTCGAAGGACGGACAGAAGATCACCCCGCTCCCGCGCTTCATGGACGTGGACGGGTTCTTCGAGAACGTCGAATCGATGATCGAGAAGTACCGGGACGCGCGCTTCGCGCGGGTCCGGACCGCCGTGGCGGGGGCCCGCCTCCTCCACGACGTGTCGAAGTACTTCGACTTCTCGAAGGCGCCGGAGGGCCTGTCCGAGAAGAACTGCGTGAAGGTCATCGCCTCGATCTTCACCGAGGGGAACAAGGAGGCCGTCGCGAAGTTCACCTGGAGGACCCTCTACATCGGCAACATGCACTTCCAGGACGCGTACGACTACGACATCCAGCGCCTGATGCGCTGCGATATCCACTACGCGGTCCCCGACGGACGGGTCATCCCGTTCTGCTCGTACAACTCGGGCCCGATCTACCGGACGGAGGTCGAAAAGAAGTTCTCGATCCCGATCCCGGACTGGCAGCGGGCGAAGGCGCAGGGCGGCGCGTCCCAGCTGAAGACCATCGAGACGATGGGGATCAACGGGGAAGTCATCGTCGACCCCGAGTACTACCGCGTGCGGGCGCTCAAGGGCGCCCCCGGGATGGGGTCGGCTTAGACTGCCCTCGGCCCCCGCGGCCAACCTCTTCCTTCTTCTCTTCCGAGGGCATGTACGGCGGCCCCGCCCGCTCGTAGAACGTAGCGCCCGCCTCCCTCCATCGAAGACTCTCGGGAGCGCTGGGTCGGGGCGGGGTCTCGAGCCGCCGGTCGATCTCCTGCCAAACGGACGAGGCATCGAGCGTCGTGGCCGGGAAGCTGGCCGCGACGTTGGGGTGTCGCTCCAGCCATCGGCCCCCCGCTTCGATGTGCTTGCAGGTGCCCAGCCCCCGACGGGCGAAGTCGGCGCACGTGCAGAGCGTGATGGACCGATCCGGAAACGCGGGCAGCATGACCCGGTAGGAGGTCCGGTGCAACGGGTTGCGGACCTCGAGGAGCGGAAACGGGTCCCGGGTAAGCAGGCAGACGTCCAGCGGCTCCTCGACCGCCCGGCTCCGGCGCTCGGCGACCGCCCACGGGTCGTCGCCCGCTCTCCCGGCCCCTTCCCGGGGTATTTTTGGGTCCGTCATGCACGTTCGGAAGGGCCGCTATATACCATGGGTTGAAATGATGACCGATGACCGACGCGACCACTTCGTTCCTGATCGCGTTGTTCCTCCTCGTCGCCCTGGCCGTCTTCGTCGGCGAGGTGTTCATCCGCCTGGGCCAGGTGGCGCTCGTGGGTCAGCTCCTCGTCGGGGTCATCCTCGGACCCACCCTGCTCTCGCCCTACCTCGGGATCACGAACACCGGCACGGAGTTCGCGGGCCTCCAGACCCTCGCGACGTTCTTCATCCTCCTGATGGCGGGTCTCTCCGTCAGCCCCGAGCAGATCTGGGACACCGGCCTCTCCTCGGTCCTGCTCGGGATCGCGATCTTTGTCGTCCCCTTCATCGGGGGGGCGGGCGTGGTCCTCCTCCTCTACCCCGGCCTCAGCCCCACGACGTCGCTCTTCGTCGCGCTGACGATCTCGATCACCGCGCTCCCGGTCCTCGCGATCATGCTCCGCGAGTTCGGCCTCATGCAGAGCCGCTTCGGGACCTTCCTCCTGAACGCGTCGGTCGTCAACGAGCTCACGGCCGTCACCGCGTTCGCGATCCTGCTCAGCGTCTCCTCGTCCACGGCGGGGACGTACCCGGCGATCGCCGTCTCGATCCTGACGGTCGCCCTGTTCCTCGCGACGGTCCTCACCGTCCACGTGACGCTCCGGGTGCTCCGCCAGGTCCGCCTGTGGGACCGGCTGGTCGTTCGGTTCCGGGAGACCTGGCGTTCCCGGGAGGCCGGGTTCGGCATCCTGATCGTCATCGGCCTCGGCGCGGCCCTGTACCTCGCAGTTCCTCGGCCTCACGTTCGTCGTGGGCGCCTTCTACGCGGGACTCCTCGTCACCCCCGAGAGCGTCGGGTCCCGACAGCACCGATCGATCACGTTCCTGTTCGAGGCCGTGACCTGGGGGTTCTTCATCCCGCTCTTCTTCGCGCTCGTCGGCTTCGACACGAACTTCGCGAGCCTCTTCTCTACCCCCCTCGCGGTCCTCCTGTTCGCGGGCCTGTGCCTGTTCGCCCTCACGGCGAAGATCGGGATGGGGGCCCTCGTCACCCGCAGCCTGCGGTGGTCCCGCCCGGAGTCCCTCGCGGCCGGCTGGCTGCTGACGAGCCGCGGCGCCGTCGAGCTCGCGATGGCGACGATCCTCCTCGGCCTGCACGTCTTCACAACCCCGATATTCACGGTCGTCGCCGGCGTCGGTCTCGTGACGACCTGCCTTTCCCCGATCGGGGCCCGCCCGTTCATCCGTCAGGTCACGCTCGAGCGCCGGGCGGCGGAGGAAGCGGCCCGCCAGCCCCCGGTGGATGCATCGTTGCCGCCGACCCGTCTGCTCACCGAGTAGGGAGCCGCCTCCCTCGCCCGGGCCCTTTATCTTCCGGCCTCCCTCGACCGGCCCGATGGCAGGCCCCCCCCCAGCCTCGACGCGTCGACGACGCGCTCCCCTCTCGAAGGCGACGAAGATCGGGGTCGGCCTCCTCCTGACCTTCGCCGGGTTGTTCCTGCTCTCGATCCTCCTCCCGACCGCCCCGGGCCGTTTCTCCACCATCCTGCCGGTGGCGGGCGCTGGCATGCTGCTGCTCTGGATGGGCGGCATCTGGATGGGTGTCGGGAGCCGCTCCTAGGGGCACGATGGTCCCGGGTCCCTGGCGGCTGGTCACCTTCGACATCGACGGTACGCTCACCCTCGTGCACGGGTGGAAGGCGCTCGCCGAGCAGTTCGGCCGCACCGAGCAGTACCGAGCGCACGATGGCCCGGATCCGGGCCCGGGAGGCCAGCGAGGACGAGACGATCGCCGGCCTCCTCCGGATCGCTGAAGGACACACCGTCCCTGAGGTCGAGGAGATCCTCGCGAAGACCCCCAAGCTCTCGGGAATCCCCGAGGGCGTCCAAGCGCTCCACGACCGGGGGATCCGAGTGGCCTTGCTCACTCACAACCCACCCTACGTAACCGGCTGGTACCGCGCCTTTGCGGGGTTCGACGACGCGGGGGGGCTCTTCGGCCACCAGGCGACCCAGCCCGTCATCGGCCCCCCGGAGGCGGTCCGGGTCGACAAGCTCGGCGCTCTGACGGAGATGGTCGCGCGAGAGGGGGTCACCCTTCATGAAGTGGTTCACGTGGGGGATTCCCGGCCCGACGCCGCGGTGTTCCCCCACATCGGGGCGGGCGTAGCGCTCAACGCGACGTCGCCCGAGGTCGCCCGGGCGGCCGACCTCGCGATGCGGACCCGTGACTTCGGCGAGGTGGTCGAGGCGATCCTCCGATTGCCCTCCCGGGGCTGAACGGTGGGGTTCGGCAGCGGAACAGTTTTCTAATGAAACCGCTTCCTCCCCTTGTTCCCGCATGGAATTCGTCATTGTTTGGGCCTCTCATCCGACCTGGCTCACGCTCCAGCTCCCCAAGGACGTCGCCGAGCTGATCGGATACCACCCGGAAGAGGGGGCCGAGCGCGACTCCAGCCGCACCATTTCGTTCCTTGCTCGGGGACCCCAGGTCGCCCGGGTGGTCTCGACGCACCGGGCGCGGGAGGCGCTCGCGGTTGAGACTGTGCGGGGCCGCCTCATCGCCTCGGCCCGTCCGGGGGACCGTCGGATCTTCACCCTCCCCAACGCCCTGACCGAGTACCTGGGGTTGCGGGTGCTTCAGCGGGGGCCCCGGGCCGGCCGGGGCACGGGAGACGGCCTCGTTTGGTTCGCCCCGGCCCCCGACTTCTATGAGTTCCGAGCCGTGGCGGACGAAGGGAAACCGTACTCCGGACCTTCCAGCGGCCCGTTCGCTCCCGTGTACGTGACGAACGCGCTCTATCCGTTCCCGAGCGGGATCGCCGACCTCGCCGAACGCGAGACCCAAATCGAAACGACCGAATGGCGCCCGGCGGTCCGAATGCTCCAGCGGGTGGGGCGAGGACGACGGGAGGGGTCGAGCTAGGGGTCGATCTACCCCGAGAGCGGACCGAAGAATACATTCGCCCGGAGCACCCTCTAGGGGCGAATCCGACCCTGGGGCAGCAAATTACCGGCGGCGGAGTATATCTCCGAACCGGCTCGTTTCCTAAGTTATTTATAGCATCCCTTCGAATTGAATCATATGCGTGACCTCGCGGGTTCGCAGTCGAAGAGCCCGGTGAAGCAGTACACCCTGCGGAACCCGGTACCCCTGCGCACCGCCGCGGACATCTCGACCACCCGGTCGGGATCCCGACCGACGTGGTCCTCTCGGACATCGCGGGCCCGGTCGACTTCGACTCGCTCGCCAAGGCGATCCGACGGTCGGTCGGCCATGAGGGCATGCGCCCGGAGGACGCCCGCTCGATCGCCGCCCACGTCCTCAACTTCTTCGGCTTCAACGAGCGGATCATCGACAACGTCCTCGAACCGGACGACCGCGACACGTTCTACATGCTCGAGGACACGGGGATCCTCGAGACCGAGCGGGACGAGACGACCCTGTACGACGGCCGGGAGTGGCGGATCCACTACTGGATGTTCCGCAAGGACCGCATCTTCGACCTCGCCCGCGAGGAGTCGGCCGCGATGGCCGCCGCGGGAGAGCAGGAGATCGTCTACTCGTCCAATGCCAATCGGTCGGGCGCCTTCCTGCTCCCCCACGGCGAGCACGGGACCGGCATGGCCGCCCACGCCGTCTACCACGAGCTGGGCGACGAGATCTGGCTCGAGCGCAAGCAGAACCCGATGCCCGCGCCCCGCGTCCCTTCGGCCCCCAAGCCCCGCCGGCGGACCGCGGCGGCCCCGAGCCGGGTCCGAGAGCTTTAGTTAGCGCCGGGGCGTCTCACCCCGCCGTGCGCCGCTTCCTTCTCCTGGCCCACCGCGTTCCGCCCAACGGCGCGTTCACCCTCAACGACCTCGCCGGGGGGGCGGGCCGGATGGACGAGGTCGCCCGAGCGGTCTCAACCGCGTTCACCCTCTCGAACGACCTCCGCCGGGACACCGAGGTCACGATCCTCTTCGTCGCCCAACCTCCGCCCGTCGCGCGTCGGGTGGACGTGGTGGGGGCGCGGGTGCGTTTCCTCAACCCCGACGAGCGATCGACGGCCGCCCTCGTGAAGAACGCCCTCGTGCGCTCGGCCGGCTACCCTACGGCGCTCGAGTCGTCACCGGGGCTCCGGGTCGGGCCGGTCGACCCTTCGGTCGCCCTCGCCGAATTCCTTCGCCTGCCCGGGGCGGTCTGGCTTTCCGAAGACGGACGGCCGATCGCTCACTGGACCCCGTCCGAGGGTTCCATTGCCGCCGTCCTCTCCGACCCGTACGACCCCACCGAGGCCGAGCAGGCCCTCCTCCGAGCCTCGGGAGTGCCGCAGCTGTCGGTCGGCCCCCGAAGCCTGCGCTCCTCCCAGGTGATCGACCTCGTGCACGCCGCCCTCGACGCTCGGGAGGCCGCCGCGGGGTCCGGGGGCGGTGTCAACGGGCGACCAGCGGACCCGGACCCTTCGGGGTGAGGGCCTCGCGTACCGTCCGGGGGCGGAGACCTCCGACAACGGCCGTCAGGCGCACGACCTCGCTCGGTTCAGACCGCATCCGGGTGCCGAGGACGAGGCGTTCCGGTTCCCCCAGCCGGTGGCGCAGGGCGCGCAGGACCCGGTCGAGCGTGCCGAGGGTCAAGTTCGACCCCCCGTCCAAGTGGACGAGGACCGAGGGCCGTTCGGCGATCCGGTAGTCGAGGAGCGTCTCGTTCAGCGCCTCGTGTACGAGCCGCTCGGGCTCGGAGATATGGTACTCGCCGACGACCAGGGTGGAGAGCTCGGAGGCGCGCAGGTGGTTCTTCAGGCTGGCGAAATCGACCGAGATCTGGGACGGGTTCTCGACCATGTCCACCAGACTCGTGACGAGCGAGTGGACGTACGCGTTCCGGACCTGGAAGACCCGGTGGATCGGGAGCGACTCGAAGCGGCGGAGCTTCTCGTTGGCGAGCGCGAGGAGGAAGCCGCCCATCCCCTCGAGGTCGGCCACGGTCGCCTCGACGTTGTCGCGCCGGCCGGTGTTCGTGTCGAGCTCGACCTGGAACGGGAGGAACGCGACCGGGATCGGCAGCGTGTCGGTCTCCCGGAGCTCCCGGGAGAGGAAGGGGAGCAAGGCGCTGCCCGTACCGCCTCCCAGCCCGGCCAGAAGGAAGACGATCTCGAACGGGCGCAGGCGCCGGAGCAACTCCTCCCGTCCCTCCTGGGCCCCGCGGAGGACCGCGTCGCGGTCGCCTCCGCTCCCCCGACCCTTGAGCTCCCGGCGCGCGAGGAGGATCCGCTCCTCGACCCCGGTGTGGAGCAGGTGGTTCGCGTCGGTGTTGATCGCGAAGGCGCGTACGCCCGGGATCCCGAGCGCGAGGAGGTCCGAGACGGCTTCGCTGCCCGGCCCCGCCCAGTCCTACGACGGCGATCGACGGCGTGACCGCGAGCGAGGCCCACGAGTCCGGGTCGGGCGAGTCCGTCATCCGCTCTCCATCGCCGTCAGGGCGGTGGGGAGCCCTCGGTGGCGAGCGCCTCCCCCTCACGTCGGTGGGAACGGGCGGCCCCGGCCTGTTCGAGCCGCCCGCGGATGTACTCCCGGACGGCCGAACGGACGGCATCGTCGACGCTGACGGAATTGCCCTCGCGCACGAACGCTTCGAGACGGCTGTTGTCCTGACGGGACAGCTCGACGACGACCTTCCGGACGTTCTGGGGAGGCAAGTGGAGCTCGATGTACTGCTCGAGTCCCTCGCGGATCGTGTCGGAGATCGTAGGCGAGCCGCGGACGTCCTGGATCTGCTTCAGCTTCTCGATGAGTTCCTGCGGGATCCTGACGGTCACCCGCTCGGATGTGTCGACCATGTCTGTCAGACAAGACCCCTTTCTTTGTCTGACGATTGACATATCATCCTGCTGGTATTTGAACCTCGCTGGTCCCGGCGCTGCGCGCTACCCGCGGAGCTCTCTGCAGGACGTATTGAAGGGGATTCGAGCCCATCCCGCGACCGGAGTTGCGCGGGATGAGTGAGGCCAACGGTCCGATCGTCCCGGGGTCCGCCGACCCAGCGAGAGGACGGTGCCCGGACTGCGGCGGGGAGTTGAGCGAACCGGTCAGCGGAGACGTCCACTGCCACGTGGTCTGCCGCGCGTGTGGGGCGAAGTTCGAGCTCGATGACCCGCGCCTCTCCCGCGGAGAGTAGACCGTATCGGCGACCTAGAGCAGGAGTACGGATCCCGCCGAATTCGGGGACCCACCACGGTGGAGAGGCCCGGCCCGCTCCTCGTGACGAATGCCGACCGAGGAGTGAGAAATACGACGAGCCCATGAGCCGGTCCGGTCTGCCATCCCGATGGCATCCGTCTCGAACGAGATCGAGCTGATCGCTCTCGCCGCCGACGTCCCGGCAGCGGTCCGGCTCGCTCGCCTGGCCATCGTGGCCGCGTACACCCGCTCGGGCCCCGCGGTCGATGCGGAGTCCCGCATCGCCTCGGTCACCGAACGGATCCACTCGGGGGAGATGACCGAGGGTCGGGTGTGCCGGCTCGACGGTCGGTCGGTCGGCATCGCGTTCTGGGAGACCGGCCATCCTCGAGGCATCACGCTCCAAATCCTCTATCTCGAACCGACGGTCGCCCGAAGGTCCGCATATGAAGCCGTCCTCTCGGCGCTCACGTCGGGCGTGGGGCCGCTCGTCTTCACCCCGGGGGGACTGGTCGGACTCTCCGACGCCGACGAGAGCGCGATGATGCAGGCGCTTCGATTCGCGCGCTTCTCACGGTCCGAGATGCGGTGGCCTGCCTCGCTCGCCCCTCCACCGCTCCGGGAATCGGACGGGATTGCGATGCGGCCGGTCCTCGCGGCGGACGAGCCGACCGTGGCGACGCTACACCTCGCCGCGTTCGACGGGACCTTCGACCAGTACATGTACCTCAGCGACCCCGATCCCGCGATCGATGCGGCGCGATCGGTTCGCGAAATGATGACCGGACGGTATGGAGAGTTCCTCGGATGGGCCTCGACGATCGCCGAGTCCGAAGGTCGACCGGTCGGCGCATCGCTCGTCATCCGGGCGATGTTCGGGCCGCTTCTCATCAGCGTGATGGTGGACCGGGAGTCCCAGGGCCGGGGCATCGGTCGGGCGATGGTCCTCGCCAATCTCCACGCGCTCCGGGCGCGCGGGGAGACCTTCGCCGCCCTCAACGTCACGGAAGGCAACACTCGCGCGGTCCAGCTGTACGAGCGCCTCGGGTTCGTCCGCTCGCTCGGCCCCGAGCACTCGTGGTACTCGCGCGCGGCGGTCCCGGTCGCGCCCGGGGAGATCCTCAGGACCCCGTCGAGCTCTCCGAGCCCGGGTACGACAGGTTCCGGAGCGAACCGAACGCCGCGAACATGAACCCGCCGAAGACGAGGAGCGTCCCTCCGGCGAAGAGGTACGTTCCCTGCACCCCGGCGGCGATCGTCAGCAACCCGCCCGCGTACTGGCCGACCGGGACGAGGGCGTAGCTGCCGACCTCGTCCGCGGAGAACACCCGTCCCATCACCTCGTCCGGGACGTTCGACTGGATGGTCGAGAGGAAGATCGTCGTGAACATCCCCGGGATCGTCCCGAAGAGGAAGATGATCGGGAGGGCGAGCCAGATCGAGTGGACGAGCGCGAGCGCGAACAGCGAGGCGCCGAGCGCGCACGTGAGGGCGATGAGCGCCCGGCCCGCCCGGGGCTCGAACCGAACGTTCGCGATCAGGACGAATCCGACGGACGACCCGACCGTGGCGGCCGCGACCATCGCCCCGTACCAGATCCCCTGGGTTAGCCCGAGCCACGAGGTCACGTAGAGGGCGAGCTCGACGGTCGCGAGCGCGACGAGGAAGTTGATCACGAGGGCCCCGATGGTGATCTCGAGGAGCGCCCAGTGGCGGGCGAGGTAGGCGAACCCGTTGCGCGCCTCCCGCAGGAGCGAGTGGGCCGGACCGGCGCGCGTCACCGACAGGTCGATGTCGACGCCCGCGAGGGCCACCTGTGTGACGAACAAGAGAGCGAACGGCACCGCGAACGCGTACGCAGCGGGGGCGACGGTCAGCAAGATCCCGACCCCGACCGTGCCGGCAGCGCTGACCCCTCCTGCGATCGCGTAGATCGCGCCGTTGGCCCGGCCGAGCAGCTCCCGCCGCACGACTCGTGGAACGGACGTGTTGAACGCCGGCCGGAAGATCGTCGAGGAGACGATCACCGCAGCCCAGAACGGGAAGATCAGGAGGATCCAGACGGGAATGTAGAATCCCGGGGGACCGGGAAGGTCCACCCGGCCGGCGGGGTGGAAGACGAAGAGGGTGGCGAGTCCGGTCGTCGCGACGACACCGACCAGGTTGACGAACCGCATGAGCTTCCCCCGGTCGTACCGGTCTGCGAGCGCCCCCGAGTAGAACGCGGCGACGAGCGTTGGTACGGTCGAAGAGAGGCCGAGGAAGGCGAGCGCGAGGGCCGCGTAGCTCGCGCGCTCGTGCGCGGGGTACGCGACCGCGACGGAGAAGAACAAGATCACGGAGGCCGTACCCGGGGCCGCGAACTGGAGCGCTCCGGCCGTCAGAAAGGAGCCGAACGAGCGCTGGCGGAACAGTTCCGCGTACCGACCGCTCAGGAAGAGCCTCCACCCGGTGCGGCGGGGACCGTCCCCTCCGAGTTAAGGGTATCGCGGGAGCGCGTGCCGCGCCGAAAGCCGCTTATGGGACGGGCCCGTGGGACGACCTCCGGAGCCGACCGTGCGCCTTCTCCACCGCGACGCGGCGACGGGTCAGCTTCGCCTCCGCCTGGAGAGCCCGAGCGACCTTTGGCGGATCGCGCGGTTCGTTCGATCGGGGGATTTCGCCGGCGGCTCGACCACCCGACGGGACCCCGAGGCTCCCATGGACGTCCCCGGGGCCGAGCGGGTCCGCCGTCGGGTCTGGATCGTCGTCGAGGTCGAGCAAGTGGAATTCCACGGGTTCTCCAAGCACGTGCGCCTCACCGGCCCGATTCGGGAGGGTCCGTTCGACATCGGACGACATCACACGCTCGACCTGACCGAGGGCGACGAGGTCACCGTCCTCAAGCGGTCGACCTCCGCCGGGGACCGGATCCTCCTGGAGGAGGGGCTCGCGGGAACGGGCGAACCGACGATCCTGCTCGCGGCGGTCGACTGGGGCGACTCGTCGCTCGTCCGACTTCGGGGACGAGCGATCGAGCCGGTCGCCGACCTCCGCCGGACGATCGCGGGAAAGCGGTTCCAGGGCGGCCAGGGAGAAAAGGACCGGAAGACCTACTCCGACGAGCTCGTCGCGCTCCTCCGGCGGGAAGGGCCGGTGGCGAACGCGGTGATCATCGCGGGCCCGGGGTTCCTCAAGGAGGAACTCTCCCGGCGCCTCCACGAGGAGGACCCCGGCGTCGCCGCCAAGGTGAAGGTCTACTCCACGGCCGAGTCGGGCCGGGTCGGGGTGGACGAGCTCCTGAAGTCGGGGCGCGCCACGGAAGTGCTCCGGGGGAGCGTCGCCGCGGAGGAGGCGGAATTCGTGGAGCGACTCGTCCGCTCGCTCGCGACCGGGACCCGGGCGGCCGTGGGACGGGCGGAGGTGGCGGAAGCGGTCGACGCCGGCGCGGTCGAAACGTTGCTCGTCTCCGAGCGGCTGCTCACCGACCCCGAGGTGCTGCCGGTGCTCGACCGGGCCCGCGCCGCCCGGGCGCGCCTCTTCGTGGTCCGGGACGAGGGAGAGAACGGAGCCAAGCTCGACGGATTGGGGGCGATCGCCGCGATCCTGCGCTACGACTGGACGAGCGCGTCCGGGCCTAAGGGATCGCCTGGATCGCCTCGCGCAGCTCCTCGAAGCGGCGCTTGAGGTCCTTCAAAGCGAAGCGCAGCGCCTCGCGGGGGGTCAGCGAACCGTCCGTCTCGAACCGGAGGAAGAAGTCCGCCGTGTCGGGGGTGATCTTGATCGACCCGTGCTCGCACGCCTTCTCGCACGCGCCGCAGTCGATGCACTTCAGCTCGTCCGTCACGGAGAGCTTGCCGCCGGAGAACTCGAGGATGTTCACGGGGCACGAGCCGGCGGTCCGCCGGAGGCACGCGTCCGTGCAATCGGGCTTCTTCGCGATCTTGACGTGGGGGCGGGGGAACATCCCGACGCCCTGGGCGACCTGCCACTTCGCATGCTCGCGGGCGGTGCCGACGACGGCCGTCGCGTAGGCGAGCAGCGCCTGCCGGGCCCCAAGGCGCACGATCGGGATCTCCGGCTCGAGGATCGCGAGCGTCGCGTCCCCGAGCGGGACGACGTCGCGCGCGTAGACCGTGCAGGGACCCTTTCGGTCGATCGAGAACATCACCTGGCAGTGCGGGCACCCAGCTCCGCCGCACGTGCACTCGGACTTCCGGCGGAACTCAGAGAGGTCCGTCGGGATCGGGAGCAGGCCGAGGCGCAACGCGATCGCCTCGTCGAACATGCTGGTCGACGAATCGTAGTCCTTCCCCGTGGCTTCGTCCCGGATCGGACCGAGGTGGAACTCGACATCCTCGATCGCGAGCTTGGGCACGTCAGCGAGCAGCGTCCGCCGGATCGCGTTCACCTGCGACGCGGTCGCATTGTCGACCTCGACGAGCGCCGCGCGCGGCTTCAGCTCCTGGATGGTCAGAGGCGCCAAGGCACTACACCCGCCGTCCGCGTCGGCCGCCCTTCGGCTTCGTCCCGTCGTGGGGGACCGGCGTGACGTCTTCGATCCGTTGGATCTTGACACCGGCGCGCGCGAGGGCCCGGATCGCCGCCTGAGCGCCCGGTCCCGGGGAGCGGGAGCGGTTGCCCCCGGGAGCGCGGACCCGGACGTGGAGCGTGTCGTACCCCTTCTCTTTGATCGCCGCGGCGATCTGGTCGGCGGCCTTCATCGCCGCATACGGGCTCGATTCGTCCCGTGCGGCTTTGACGACCATCCCGCCGGTCGCCTTCGCGAGCGTCTCGGCACCGGTGACGTCGGTGACGGTGATGTGGATGTTGTTGTAG
Organism: uncultured Thermoplasmata archaeon; assembly: GCA_963842165.1. GTDB lineage: Archaea > Thermoplasmatota > Thermoplasmata > Lutacidiplasmatales > UBA184 > Lutacidiplasma. The sequence goes on from CAWJFK010000029.1 coordinate 132,044, forward strand.
CTGGCGTAAATGTGGGCGATGCCGATCTTGGCCATCGCTCAAGCCTCCTGGGCCGGGGCGGGCGGAGCCTCCGCGGGAGAGGAGCGGGAGGTCAGTCGCTCCCGGAGCGCCGAGCGCTGGGAGTGGTCGTCGTCCGAGAGGGGGCTGGTTGGGGTGTAGGAGATCTTCACCTCGTCGGAGGCGGGGACGAGGTAGCCCGGGCGCGTCACGCGGTGGTCGCCGATCGAGAAGTGTCCGTGCACGATCCATTGGCGGGCGCCCTTCGGCGTCGGGGCCAGTTCGCGATGGAACACGATCCACTCGAACCGTCGGCGGAGCACGTCCTCGGTGGTGAGGGCGAGCACGTCGTCGATCGAGGGAGACGATTGGGAGAGGACGCCGAGGCGGCTCAACCGGCCGAGGAGACCCGCAGTCTCCCGCTCGGCCTGCGGTTCGCCGGCCCGCAGGCGGGCTTGGAGGTCTCGCGCCTGCCGGCGGAACCCCCGGAGGATTGACTGCGCCTTCCACAGCTCGCGCTTGTTCTTGAGGCCGTACTTCACGAGGAGCTTGCGCTCCTCGTCCATCCGGCCGGCCTCCCAGGGATGCTTCGGAGTGTCGTAGGTGCGGCGCAGGAACTTTGGATCGCCCATCGTATCACGCCTTCTTGGCTGGAGCCGCCTTCGTCGCAGTCGCGGCCGGTGTTGCGGCGGGCGCGGCGGCTGGGGCGGCCGCCGGTGCTCCCGGCGAGCCTCCCTCCTCCTTGCTCGCCGCCGCGGCCGCCGCCTTCGCGTCCTTCTTCAGCACGCCCGCGGCCATGCCGGTGCGCCCGTTCGACCGGGTGCGCTGGCCCCGGACCTTCTGTCCGCGTTCGTGGCGGACGCCCCGGTAGCTCCGGACCATGCGCATCTGATTGATGTCGTCCCGCCGGCGGGTCGTGAGCTCGGGACCGATGTAGTGGAGGGTCTCGCCCATCATCGGCTCGCGCCGGTGGTTGACCATCCAGAGCGGAACTTTGGTCGGGAGGGAGGCGAGCGTAGCTTCGATCCCCTCGACCGTCTGTTCGGAGAGATTGCCGATCCGCTCCTCCGCGGGGACGTTCGCAAGGAGGCAGGCGACCTCGGCGAGCCGAAGGCCGACGCCGTTGACGCCGGTGAGCGCGAGCGCCGTCGGGCGCGTGCCGTCCAGGTCGGTGTTCACGACGCGGACGATGTATCGGAAGTTGGGGTTGTCGGAGACGAACTTGGGGGCCTTGCCCGACCCCGGGCCTTTGCCCTTGGTCTTGGCCTCCTTGCCGTCCTTTGACTCCTTGGAGTCCTTGCCCTTCGCCCCCTTCTCCTTCTTCGGGGCCTTCTCCGTCGAGGGCTCGGCCCCAGCAGGCGGGGCGGACGCGGCCGGGGCGGCCTTTGCGTCCTTCGACTCCTTGGGCGCGGGACTCACTCTCCTGATGTACCGGGACCGGATGCGCGGAGAGCCTCGCGGCCGTCCGGGCGACCCCCGGTCCGAGGGTGCGCGCGCCGAGAAAGCCGCCCCTCTTAAGCGCTTCGGGGAGAATCCGACCCGACCCCCTTCGAGAGCACGAGAGGGCCTGACCGGACCCCGTCTCGCACCGGAACTCCGGCCAAGTTAGATGTAACCAGGGTACATCCTCGCTTCCGTGCCGCCCGACCCGCTCGTATCGGTCGTGATACCGACCTACAACGAGCGGGAGTCGCTCGTGAGCCTCTACCCCGAGCTCTGCTCGGCTCTGGCCGCGTATCCCAGCGAGCTCATCATCGTCGACGACGGCTCGCCGGACGGGACCGCCGACTTCGCCCAGACCCTCTCCGGCCCCGTCACGTGCGTCGTCCGGAACCGCGGGCGGAAACTCGGCCTGGCGTCGGCCGTCCAGGAGGGATTCGCCCAAGTCCGCGGGTCGGTCGTCGTCGTAATGGACGCGGACGGGAGCCATCCCCCCTCGGCAATCCCGTTGTTGGTCGACGCCGTGACCCGCGGAAGGGCAGAGTTTGCCCTCGGGAGCCGGTACATCCCCGGAGGGAGCTCGCCCGGGTTGTCCCGCACCCGGCACCTCATCTCCCGCATCGCGACCGCGCTCGCGCGTCCCCTCGTCCCCGTCGCCGACCCGATGTCCGGGTTCTTCGCGTTCCAGCGCTCGATCCTCGCTCGGGCCCCGCTCTCCCCGCTCGGGTTCAAGATCGGGCTCGAGATCATGGTCCGGTGCCGGCCGCGGCCGATTGCCGAAATCCCCATCCAGTTCCGGCCGCGGACCGCCGGGGAGAGCAAGCTCGGTCAGGGGGAGATAGGGCGGTACCTCCGGCACATCGGCCGGCTCTACGGGTTCCGCTTGACCGGTGCGAGGCGCGCCTCGAGCACGCGATAACCGGATCGTCGACCCAGCACCGAGACGGGGCCCGGCCACTGCTCCTCCAGCCGCTCCTGGTAGTACAGGATCCCCTGGGTCCCCTTCCCGACGAGGAGGAGGCGACCCCCGGTGGTGAGGTGGTCGGGGGCTTCCGTCACGAGTTCGAGGATGAGCGGTCGGCCGGCCCGGTAGGGTGGGTTGGTCGCGATGACGTCGAACCGTTCGCCGGCGACCGGCGCGAACAGGTCGCCGACCCGGACCTCGGCGTTGTCGGCGTGGTTGCGTTCGAGGTTGAGGCGGGCGAGTCGAGCCGCGCGGCGATTGACCTCGGTGAGGACGACGTGACCGTCCCGAGCCGAACGGGCCGCGGCGACGCCGACCGCGCCCCAGCCGCACCCCAAGTCGAGGACCCGGTCGGTCTTCGCGAGCGCGAGGTTCTCGATCAGGAGCGAGGTCCCCGGGTCGAGCCCGCGGGATCCGAAGACGCCGCGGTCGACGACGAACGAAAGGAGCTCTCCCCGGTAGAGGAACCGGTGCTCGGCGCGCGCCGACGCGGAGCGCGGCCGCTCGGTGAAGTACTGGTCCGGGGCGGCCACGTCCTCCGGCTCGGGGCCGCTCACGGGCTCCGCCGCCGAAAGATCGACTCCTTCTTCGCACTGGGGGCCGGGCCGCCGGATGCAGGGCTTCGCGGAGGAGCTCCCGCTCCCGGGACGAGAGCGACCGTGGGACCTCCACGTGCACCGTCACGATCAGGTCGCCGCGGGACGTGCTGCCGAGGCGAGGGAACCCGTTGCCGCGGAGTCGGAACTGGGTCTCGGGCTGGGTGCCGGCGGGATCTTGAGGTCGGCATGCCCGTCGATCGTTCGCACCGTGGTCTCCCCGCCGAGGAGCACGACGCCGAGCGGGACCGTGGCTTCCCCGAAGGCGGTCTCCCCCTCCCGGTGGATGTGCTCCGAGGGTTCGAAGACGATGTGGACATAGAGGTCGCCGGAACGGCCCCCGTCATCGGAGCGGAGGCCGTGCCCGGCCGACCCGCAACACTCCCCCGTCCTCGATCCCCGGCGGCACCGACACCTCGAGCCGCTCGACCGAGCTCGTGCGACCGCTCCCGTGGCACGTGGGACAGCGCTCGATGATCCGTTGCCCTTGCCCGTGGCACCGGGGGCACTCGCCGATCGATATCAGCTGGGTATGCCCACGGTTCTGGACCCTTCGCACCTGGCCGCTGCCGTGACACTCGGGGCAGGTCTCGATCGCGGTGCCGTCCTTGGCTCCCGTCCCCCCGCAGGCCGCGCAGGGCTCGGTGCGGGGAACGCTCACGAGGGGCTGGGCGCCGTGGATGGCCGCGGTGAGCGGGAGGCGGACGGTCACCTCGACGTCGCTGCCCCGCGAGATGCCGTAGCGCCGCCCTCCTCCACCGCCGAACCCGCCGCCGAGGTTCCCGAAGAGCTGTTGGAAGAACGGGTTCGAGGACAGGAGATCCTCGAGGTCGCCCTGGTGGGTGAAGTTCTGCCATCCGAAGCCCCCCGGGCCAAAGTTCGGCTCGACCGCCTCGAACCCCCGCTGGTCGTACCTCTGGCGGGTCTCCGGATTGGCCAGGACCTCGTACGCCTCCGAGACCTCCTTGAACCGCTCCTCGGCGACCTTCGGGTTCTCCTTGGCGACGTCGGGATGGTACTGGCGAGCGAGCCGACGATAGGCGCCCTTGATGTCGTCCGCCGAGGCGGTCCGCGGGACCCCGAGGACCTCGTAGTAGTCTTTCTTCGCCATAGAGGGAGACGACCGATGATCTCGGCTACCGGCGTCGGCGCGGCAGGCTTGGGACGCTATTTACGGTCTCAGTCGCCCCGTCGCCACCGCCGCCCCACCGGAACCCGAGGAGCGTCCCGGTCTTCGCGCGGAGTCGGGCCGCCGCGCTCCCTTCCGCGACCGTCACCTCGGCGGTCCCGAAGCTCGAGCCCAGCGTCCCCAACCGTCCCCGACCGAGGGCTTCGTACGAGCGTACCCAGGGTACTCGGACCGCCCGACGCGGTCCGACCGATACCGTCAGGTCGCGCGCTCCCGAGGGGATCCAGGCGGTCGGAACGTTCGAGATGAGGTTGCCGAAGTGGTCCACGTGGACGACCTCTCCGTGGACGCGTCGGCCCTTGCGGGCGGCGACGGGTAAGCGTCGGTCCTGGAACGGCGAGGGAACGCCCAGCCGAGCCAGCGCCTCCCCTTGCGCGATGCGCGCCGCCGCCGGCGCGAAGAGGTCCCGACCGTCGAACGTCGTGCCGACGCGGCCGCGGGGCTCGATGCGTCGCGCGTCGAGCCGGTACGCCGTCGGATGTCCGAGCGCGAGGGCCAGGGGGGCGAGCACCCCGTTGTCCGGCCCGATGAGCACCGACCCGTCACCGCACCGGATCGCCACGGGGGCCCGCTGACCGCCGACCCCCGGGTCGACGACGGCGACATGGATCGTGCCGGGAGGGAAGCTCGAAGCCATCGCGCGCAGGACGTACGCCGCCTCCGAGATGCGGTGACGGGGCAGCTCGTGCGTGAGGTCGACCAGGGGTACCTGGGGGCACGCCCGGAGGAGAGCACCCTTGACCTGGGCGGCGTAGGCCCACCCGAGGTCCGAGGTCAGGGTCACGAGGCCCGGGCGACGTCTGCGCCCCGCGCGCGGGGGGGCCACGGTCCGCCGTACTGCGGGCCTAGGACTTCATGATGGCGACCAGGAAGATCCCGATCGCGATCAGAGCGCCGATGACGGCCGCGAGGATCACGAGGAACGAGGCGAGGAGCGAGGTCCCCGAGGTGGTGCGCCTTGGCCCCGAAGTCGCCGTACGCGTACAGGTACCCGACAAGGAGGCCCACGACAAGGCCTACCACGAGCAGGGCGACGCCGATCGTGCGGCTTTTGCCGCTGCCGAAGTACGCCGTGAAGATCCCCGCGAGGATGAGGAAGAGCCCGAAGACCAGCAGGAGGATGGCGAGGAACTGCCAGAGACCGATGTCCACCGCCGTACCCAACAGATCGAACATGTGTGACCTTTCAGAACTTGATGCCGGTGAGCGTCTTGGTGTCGATGACGCCCGGGACCGAGCGGATCTTGTCGACCACGAGCTGGCCGAGCGCGTTGAAGTCCTCGGCCTCGACCTTGGCGATGAGGTCGTACTCGCCGAAGAGGGGGTGCAACTCCACGATCCCCTTCACGCGAAGGAGCTCGGTGTACACCTCGTGCTCCTTGGCGGGGGCGGTGCTGATTAGGACGAAACCGATCGCCACGCGAGAAGTCGCCTCTCGAGAGAGCCGAGGAACAACCTTCCCTTATAAGCGTTGTCCGGCAGCGGATTTTGCCCACGAACCGGAGACTCCCCGCACCGGCGCGAAGCAGCCGCCACTCGACTCGACCCCATTTTAATACCCACCGACTAAGCGCGCCGTCGTACGATGGTACTCTCGCTGCGGACCTGGCCGCGCCGCCTCATCGCGCGGCCGTGGCTGCTCGGGTTCGTCCCCATCAACGCGGCGACCTCCGGGTTCGGGGTCGTCCTGCCACTCCTCATCCTCATCGTCCTGCACGGGAGCTGGACCGACGTCGCGGTCGCGGCGACCCTGTTCAACGCGGCGGTCATCCTCTCGTCGGTCGCCTGGGGCCACCTCTCCGACCGCTACCCGCTCCGCCGACTCTTCCTGGTGATCAACTTCGGAGGATACGCGCTCCTCTACCTCACCCTCGGAGAGATCCACTCCCTCCTGGCCCTCTACGCCATCTACACGGTCATCGGGCTCATCGCTCCCGCCGGGGCGAGTGCCTCCAACCTCCTGATCCTCGAGAAGTTCACCGAAGAGGAGCGGGCCAACGCGTACGCCTCCTTCCAGGAGATGAGCATGATCGGCTCCGTCCTCGGGTTGCTCATCGGCTACTTCTGGACGCTCGCGGACGACGCGCTCCTTTCGCTCCTCTACATCCTCGCCGGCCTCGCCGCCGTCAGCGCGATCGCGATCTGGTTCGGCGTCAAGGACCCGACCCGGACCCTCACGACGGCGCAGGTCGCCAAGCACCCGGAGAGCCTGTTCTCGCGCATCCGGGTCTCCGCCCCCTTCCACATCGCGATCCCGTTCTTCCCCCGCCGGCCCAAGCTTCGCGCCGGCGCGATCGCGCGGTTCCGCCTCTGGGCCACCGAGGAGCTCCACCACGAGCTGCCGCTCATCTTCGCCGCGTCGTTCCTGTTCAACCTCTCGGCGAACCTGTTCAACATCTCGTACACTCCCTACCTCGTCTCGGTCGGTCTCGCGGCCTCGGCCATCTTCCTCGTGAACTTCTCGAACAACTTCGTCCAGATGCTCGTCTTCCCGATCTCGGGCGGGCTCGTCGCCCGGTTCGGCTCGGACCGGCTCGTCCAGCGCGCGACCTACCTGCGGGCCCTCGGCTACCTGGCCACGACCGGGTTCACGTTCTTCGTCGTCGCCCGGGAAGGAGCGTTCGACGAGAACCTCATCGTGTTCGGAGTCCTGGGCGGGGCGATCGCGGTCTACAGGACCGCGAGCTCGCTCATGCTCTTCCGGGGGCTCGAGGGACGCGACGCGGGCAGCCTCCTCGGGGTCAACAGCGCCCTCGGAGGGGTCGCCGCGGTCGCGGGGGCCGGCCTTTCGGCCCTCCTGGCCTCGTTCGGAAGCTACCGGCTCGTCTTCCTGGTCTCCGCCGGCGCCCTGCTCGCCTCACTCCCGCTCTGGTCGGCCGCCTCGGTCGCGTACGTGCGCCGCAAGTACGCCCGCTCGATGCCCCCCGCGCCGCCTTCGACCGACGCTCGCCGCGCCCCCGAGCCGGTCGCGGCCGCGAAAACCCATTAAAGGAACCTCCGTCTCCGCCGCCCGGTCCGAGTTCGATGCCGAGTCCGACGGAGGAGGTCCAGCGCGGCCTCCAGGACGTCGTCGCCCTCGAGTCGCGGATCTGCTTCATCGACGGACGACAGGGCCGTCTGCTCTACGACGGCTACGACATCCGCGACCTGGTCTCGAAGTCCAACTTCGAGGAGATCGCCTACCTGCTCTGGTACGGCCGCCTCCCGACCGCCGAGCAGCTCGCGACCCTGCGCCGCCACATGGTCGAGCTGCGCGAGCTGCCGATCTCGCTGGCGGAGCGGATCGACTCGATGCCGGCGAGCTCGAACCCGATGGACGTCCTCCGGACGGCGGTGAGCGAGCTCGCGCTCTTCGAGCCGGAGGAGACCCGCCCCGGCCCGAGCTCGATCGGCGGGGCCCAGCGCCTCACCGCGGTCCTTCCGTCGATCCTCGGCCAGTTCCACCGGCGCCGCGCGGGCCTCCCGCGGCTCGGGGCCCGCCCGGACCTCTCCCACGCGGGCTACCTCCTCTACGCGCTCCTCCACCGGGAGCCGAGCGAGCTCGAGACCCGCGTCCTGGACGTCGCGCTCATCCTCCACGCCGACCACGAGCTGAACGCGTCGACGTTCTCGGCCCGGGTCACCGCTTCGACCCTCTCCGACCTCTACAGCGCCGTGACGAGCGCCGTGGGCACGCTCAAGGGCCCGCTCCACGGCGGTGCGAACGAGCGGGTCATGGAGATGCTCGAGGAGATCGGAACGCCGGACCGCGCGGAAGAGGTCGTGAAGGCGAAGCTCTCGCGCCACGAGCGGATCATGGGCTTCGGCCACCGGGTCTACAAGGTCGAGGACCCGCGGGCGACGATCCTGCGCGAGTGGTCCCGGCGCATCGGGGAGGCGAAGGGCGACCTGCACTACTACGAGCTCCTGCGGAAGGTCGAGGAGGTCGTCCACCGCGAGAAGGGCCTCTACCCGAACGTCGACCTCTACTCCGGTTCGGTCTACGGCCTGCTCGGCATCCCCTCCGACCTGTTCACGCCGGTCTTCGCGGCGAGCCGGGTCGCGGGCTGGACCGCGCACGTCCTCGAGGAGTACCAGGACCTCCGGCTGATCCGGCCCTCGGCCAAGTACATCGGCCCGATGGACCTGCCGTACGTCCCGATCGAACGCGCGGGTCTAGTCCGCCGCGTCGCGCGGACCGGTCGACCGTCCCGGGCCGTGCGCACCGCGGCGACGCTCATGAGCGGGTAGCGGAGGTCGGGGCGGTGCGCGAGGCGCGCGACGACCTCGACGCCCGGTCCACGAGCCGGACCTGGACGTCCAGCATCTCGGCCACGAGGTAGTGGTAGGCGAACCGCCCCCGACCCAGCGGACCGGCGCGGGAGGGGTCGATCCGCACGCGGACGTCCGCGACGAACGGCTGCAGGGAGACCGCCCGCTCGATCGCGCGGGCGAGGCCGCTCGCCGTCCGGGCGGAGACCGGGACGCCGAGGTACTGGTGGAAGATCCCGCCCAGCTTGATGCCGGCCTCGAAGAGGAGCGCCTCCCGGCGGGTGAGCGCGGCCCGATGGATCGAGGGAGTCCCCATGGTGCGACTACGCCTCCGACGGTCGCTTCACGGTGAACGGTCCGAGGAGATAGTAGCTCGCGACCCCGACGAGGAGGGCGTACGAAGCGACGAGCGCGGCGTCGTAGGCGACGGTGCCGCTCGCGGGGTGGAACTGCAGAAGGAGGAGGGAGAGGCCGGCCGCGACGGCCGTGCCCGCCATCGGCCAGCGCAGCGGCGACCCGCGACGGATCTTGGGATACGGGATCGGGAGGACCATCAAGAGGGCGATCACCGCCACGCCGATGAACAGGCCGATCGGTTGGACGGTCTGGAACCCCGGGGTGTCGTGGAAGAGGATCGCGACGATGACCGCGAGCGCGCCCTGTGGGGTCGGCACGCCGAGGAAGTCCGACCGCTGGTAGGCGCGGGCTGTGAAGTAGACGAGCCGGGCGACAGCGGCCGTGAGGTAGGCGGCGGCGAGGACGAGAGCGTAGGTCTCGAGCGGCTGCCAGGTCGAGGTGTCCGACGTGTGGACAGCGATGAGGAACGCCGGGGCGACGCCGAACGTGATCGCGTCGGCGACGGAATCGGCGATCCGACCGAACGCGGTTCCGGGGTCCGCTCCGCGCGAGAAGATCCCGTCGAGCCCGTCGAACCCGATCGCGGAGGCGATGAGCAGCATCGCCCAGAGCTTGTTGCCGGCGAGGAGGTAGAGGACCGCGCCGACCCCGAGGAGGGCGTTGGCGAGCGTCGCGAGGTTGGCAAAGACCCTCCAGCGGTCGGTCACGGCCGCTCCCGAGCGATCGTCGAACGGCCCGCCCACACGCGCTGCCCGACCCGAACGACCGGCACGAGCCGCTGGGTCGGCAGGAGGACGTCGACCCGGGAGCCGAGGACGATCATGCCGAACCGGTCGCCCCGTTGCCGGGACTCACCGGTGCGGACGAAGGAGACGAGCCGCCGTGCGACGACCCCCGTGATCTGGATCACCTGCACCGTGCCGTAGGGCGTGGCCAGGTCGTACGTCCGCGCCACGTTGCGGTCCGCATCGGGCCGGTAGGCGGGGCGATAACCGGCCCCCCCGTCGCCGATCTGAGCAAAGGTCCCGTCGACGGGGATCCGGTTGACGTGGACGTCGGTCACGTTCATGAACACGGAGATCCGCGTGCGGTCCCCCTCCTCCGCGACCGCGCGGACGACCCCGTCCGCCGCCGAGACGACCCCCTCGCCCACGACCCGTTCGGGGTCGCGGAAGAACACCGCGAAGAAGACCCAGCTGCCCGACCCGAGGACGAGGAAGGCGAGCAGGACGTAGGAGAACGGGATCCAGCGAGCGAGCTCGACGAAGAAACCGAGGAGAAGGACGCCGGCCCCGACCCCGAGAGGGCGCCCTGCGCCCGGCGCGAACACGCGCCTACCCGGTCAGCACGATCTCGATGTTGACGCCGTCCGGGACCTGGATCCGCATCACCTGCCGGAGCGCGCGCTCGTCGGCCGCGAGGTCGATGAGGCGCTTGTGGATGCGCATCTCCCAGTGGTCGATCGTGCTCGTGCCGCCCCCGTCCGGGCCCTTGCGGACCGGCACCTTGAGGCGCTTCGTGGGGAGCGGGATGGGGCCCGAGATCTCGACCCCGGTCTTCGAGGAGATCTCCCGGATCTGCTTGCAGATCGAGTCGACCTTGCCCGCGTCGGTGCCGGAGAGGGAGATCCGCGCTTTCTGCATCGATAGCCCCTCCCCCGTACCGCGCCGGTCGGGCGGTCTACGCCTCGCGCTTCTTGAGGTCGATGACGACCCAGGCCGCGACGGTCTGACCCATGTCGCGGACCGCGAAGCGGCCGAGCTGGGGGAACTCTTTGTACTTCTCGATGACGAGCGGGCGCTTCGGCGTGATCCGCACGACCGCGGCGTCCCCGGTCTTCAAGGTCTGGGGGTTCTCCTCGGCCGTCTGGCCCGTCTTGGGGTCGAGGCGCTTCAGGAGCTCGGTGAACTCGCACGCGACCTGCGCGGTGTGGCAGTGGAATACCGGCGTGTACCCGACCGTGATGACGCTCGGGTGGTTCAGCACCTGGATGTTCGCGGTGAAGCTCTCGACCACCGTCGGCGGGTTCGCGGCGGGTCCCGCGACGTCGCCGCGCCGGATGTCGTTCTTGTCGATGCCGCGGACGTTGAACCCGACGTTGTCGCCCGGGATCGCCTCCTGGACGGCCTCGTGGTGCATCTCGATCGACTTGACCTCGCCCGACTTCCCGCTCGGCAGGAAGATGATCTTGTCGCCGACCTTCAGCTTGCCCGTCTCGACGCGGCCGACCGGTACCGTGCCGATGCCGGTGATCGTGTAGACGTCCTGGACCGGGAGGCGGAGCGCCTTGTCGGTCGGTTTCTCGGGAACCTTCAGGTTGTCGAGCGCCTGGAGGAGCGTGGGCCCCTTGTACCACGGCATGTTGGGGCTCGCCTTGTTGATGTTGTCGTCCTTGAACGCCGAGATGGGGAGGAACGTGATCTGGGTGTCGAGCTTGAACCCCACGTTCTTCAGGAGCTTGGTCAGGTCCTCCTTGACCGCGTCGTACTTCGCCTCGCTGTAGGCGACCTCTTGGCGGTCCATCTTGTTGATGGCGACGATCATCTGGGTGACGCCGAGGGTACGGGAGAGGAAGATGTGCTCCCGCGTCTGTTCTTGGACGCCTTCCGCGGCGGAGCAGACGAGCACGGCCGCATCGGCCTGGCTCGTTCCCGTGATCATGTTCTTGACGAAGTCGCGGTGGCCGGGCGCGTCGATGATGGTGAAGTAGTACTTTTGGGAGTCGAACCGCCGGTGGGCGATGTCGATCGTGACGCCCCGCTCGCGCTCCTCCTTGAGGTCGTCCATGACCCAGGCGAACTCGAACGTCGCCTTGCCCTTGCTCTCCGCCTCGGCCCGGAACTTGTCGATCTCCTCCTGCCGGATGTACCCGGTATCTAGGAGAATGCGTCCGACCGTCGTGGACTTGCCGTGGTCGACGTGGCCGATGAAGACGATGTTGAGGTGGGGCTTGTTTGCCATCGAGGGGCTCCGGGCGCGGCCAAAAGGTACCCCTATTTAGGTGTTGTTAGGCGGCGACTCCGAGAGACGACGCCGCACGCGTCTCCGTGGCCCGGACGGCCATCGCCCGCCGACCGGGCCACCGAAAGGGTTCGAAGCGAGGCCGTCAGGTCGCAGGAAGGACGCAGATCTCGTTCCCGTCGGGGTCCTTCACCATTCCCCACCAACCCCACTCGGCCTTGGTGGCGGGTACGGAAAACTCGACCCCGCGGGCCCGGAGGGCCGCGCAAGCCGCGACGAAATCGCCCGCGAGCCGGAAGGCGATCCCCGTGTTGCCGGGTTCGAGCGGCGCCTTGTCGTCGTATTCGGAGACCTGGCAGATGTGCAGCTCGGTGGGGCGACCTTTCTCCCCCACCGTTTGCCAGTGGTCCATGTCGGTGATGTGGTCGAGGCCGAAGTTCTCCGTGTACCACTTGACCGACCGGTGGCGGTCCGAGACGACGACCGCTACGCTGGCGAAGTGGGGCTTCGCAGGGGCGCGTCGGGCCGGCGGTTTCGCCGCCCGGGACGCCGATTTCTTGGCGTTTCTCTTCGCTGGCTTCTTCGAGCTCTTCGCCATCGATGCCTCGGCCCAGACAGCCCCGCGCCTCACATAAGTCTCCCGTGGGGGTCGTGGAACGGTCCACCGGTCCGACGGAATTTGCGGTCGGTTCACTTCCCGTCGAAACTCCTTTAACGCGCGGCACGGTCCGAGCGATTGGCCTCGTCGACCGAGGACCTTCGACCGAGGGACATCGATGCGTTGTGAAATGTGCGGGAACGACGTGGATTCGACGAGCCGGGTACGCGTCGAAGGGACGGTCCTCGCGCTCTGCCCCAACTGCTCGAAGTTCGGCGTCCTCGTCGATCCTCCGCCGACGGCCGCCGCGCCCGAACGCGGGTCCGTCCGACCCGGGACTCCGGCCACCCGCGTGATGGCTACCGGCCGCCGTCTCGAGGAGCGGGACCTCTACACCGAGATCGGAGAGCTCGAGCTCGCTCCGGACTGGACCCGGCGGGTCCGCGTGGCGCGCGAGGCGGCCGCCTGGACCCCCGAGGTCCTCGCCAAGAAGCTGAACGAGAAGAAGTCGGTTGTGCTCAAGCTTGAGTCCGGGGGGTTCCATCCGCCCGACCAACTCGTGCGGAAGATCGAGCACTTGCTTCGCATACGACTGCGGGCCGACCCCGAGCCCCCGCCTAGTCGGACGGGTCGCTTCCGGGAGGAAGCGTGCCCCGCTCCGCCGGGGGCCGAGCGTGAGGGGAGCGTCGAGATGGCAGACCGATCGGACGCCCCCGCGCGACGTGGCTACCGACTTCGACGCGGGCCCACCCGCTCCCATCGCCGCCACCCCGGAGCGACTGGAGGTCGCCCACGTACTCCGAGATCGTCCGTTCCGAGCGAACGATGTAGAGTCCCCCGAGGGCAGCGAGACCGAACAGAGAACCGACGCTGAGGGCGGGCCAGGGGGAGACCAGCGCGAGCACACCGACCGCCGCCACGAACGCCAGCAGGGTCCAGAAGGCGCCAGAGATCGAGTCGTCGACCCGAAGGTCGCGGTGGGAGAGTTGCATCTTCCTTCCCTTCGGCGGGTCGCTACGCCTTCGCCGCCGGCGGGATCAAGAGCTCGAGGATCGCCTTCTGCGCGTGGAGGCGGTTCTCGGCCTGGTCCCACGCGGCGGACTGGGATCCGTCCAGGACGTCGTCGGTGATCTCCTGGCCGCGATGGGCCGGCAGGTCGTGCAGCACGAACGCCTTCGGAGCGGCACGACGGAGCAATGCCGAGTTGATCTGGTACCCTTGGAACGCGTGGCTCCGAGCGGCCGCTTCCGCTTCGTCGCCCATCGAGACCCAGACGTCGGTGTAGAGGGCATCGGCCTCCGTCGCCGCCTCCGCGGGGTCCTCGACGAACCGGAGGTGGGCTCCGGACTTGGCCGCCAGGGCTTCGGCGGCGCTCACGACGCCCGGGTCGGCCGCGTACGCCTTCGGCGTCGCGGCGGTCAGGTCGAGACCCACGGCCGCGGCTCCCAGGAGCAGCGAGTGGAGGACGTTGTTCCCGTCGCCGATCCAGGCAAGCCGCTTGCCCCGGAACCCGCCGGCCCACCGCTCGTGCATGGTCAGCAGGTCGGCGACGATCTGGCAGGGGTGCTCGAGGTCATCGAGGGCGTTGATGACGGGGATGGTCGCGGTCCGCGCCAGCTCCACGACGTCGGCGTGGCGGAACGCCCGGTAGACGATGCCGTCGCGAGTACCGGGAGAGGACGCGCGCCGTGTCGGCGATCGTTTCCCCCGGCCGAGCTGGATCTCGGACTTCGAGAGGTAGACCGCGTGCCCTCCGAGGTCGTTGATCCCGACCTCGAACGACGTCCGAGTGCGGGTCGAGGGCTTTTCGAAGATGAGGGCGATGTTTCGTCCGACGAGCGAAGTGCTCCGGGCCCCGGAGCGCCGAGCCGCTTTCAGGCGACCCGATTCCGCGAGGATCGAGGGGAGCTGGTCGGCGATGTCCGAGATCGAGAGCAGGTCGTGAACGGGCGGCAACGGAACCACCGCTCTTCGTACGGGTCGCCGGAATAAAGCCTCAGGGAGGCGGGCCAGGAGCCAGCGTGAGTCTGGCGGGCCAGGGCTGTCCCCGGTGGCGACTCGGATCTTGGCCGTTCCGCCCGCGTCGCGCCGGGGACAGGGATAAGACCCGGGCCTGACTGCGGGCGCCGAGGGATACACCGTGCCCGCTCGTGCGAAAGGTGCGAAGAAGTCGACGCGCGCGCCGCCCGCCGAGACGCCCACCCGGGGCCCTTCCTCGGCGCGACGGGTGTACATGGTTACCGGAGGGGTCACGAAGTTCGCGAAGGCCCATCCAGCGATGGACTTCCGGCTCGATGGTGAAGCGCGCGTACGACTACGCGCTGAAGGAAGTCCCGAACCTCACGCCCGACCGGATCGACGGGACCCGGATCTCCTACTTCTCGGATCACTTTTCCCGCCAGCTGAAGGCGGCGAGCATGGTGCAGGACTACCTCGGCATGAACCCGAAGGGGTCGGTCCGGATAGAGTGGGGAGGGGCGACCGGCGGGGAGTGCTTCCAGGCCGGCTACGAGGCCGTGGCCAGCGGCCGGATGGATGTGTGCCTGACCGCGGGCTACGAGACGATGAGCCGCGTCCCGACGTGGAAGGGGAACGAGTTCATCGCGCTCGCCTCCGACACGAACTTCGACTTCCCGCTCGGGGGGTTCTACACGGGCTACTACGCCCTCATGGTCGTCCGCCACATCTACGAGTACCTCCGGCTCACGCGCTTCGCCCATGTGACAGACGAGCGGGAGGCCCAGCGCCTCGCGATCGCCGAGGGGAGCCGCATCATGAGCCTCGTCTCGGTGAAGAACCACCGCAACGCACTGCACAACCCCTACGCCCAGTATCCGAAGAGGCTCACCGTACAGGACGTCCTCAACTCGGAGATGATCAGCTACCCGATCACCCGGGAGCAGATCTGCACGATGAGCGACGGCGCGGCCGTCGCCGTGCTCTGCTCGGAGTCCGTGGCCCGCGAGCTGACGGATCGGCCGGTCCAGGTGACCGGCGTCGGGTGCGGGACCGACACGATGCGGCTCGCCGACCGTCCGTTCGGGAAGGTCCCCCTGCTCCCGCACGAGAGCACCACGGACTACTCGCATCTGCCCTACCCCGGCGTCCACTCGTTCCGCGCCGGCCGCGCAGCCGGGCATCGAGGCGTACCGGATGGCCGGGATCACCGACCCGATCCGGGAGCTCGACTTCATCGAGCTGCACGACGCGTACGCCTCGAGCGAGATCCAGACCTACGAGGACCTGGGGCTCTGCCAGGTACGGCGAGGGGTACGGGTTCGTCGAGCGCGGGGACCCGTTCCTGAAGGGGATCGACTACGGCTTCCCGGTGCCACGGGCCGGCGCGATGCCCGTCAACCCTTCCGGGGGGCTCATCGCCTGCGGGCACCCGGTCGGCGCGACCGGCCTCATGCAGGCCGTCTTCGCGTTCTGGCAGCTCCAGGGGACGATCCCGCAGCACTTCGCCGACAGGACTCTCCAGCTCCCGAACGCGAAGCGCGGCGCGATCCACAGCCACGCCGGCACGGGGTCGAGCGTGACCGTCTCGATCCTCGAGCGGGGGTTCTGATGAAGGCCCGCCCTCCCACCTTCCACAAGTTCCGGGACGTCCAGGCCGAGCTCGAGCGAAGCGGGGCCGCGATCTTCCAAGACGCCGAGGGGATCGAGAGCCTGATCGTCCGGTACCCGTACTCGATCACCTACATCCACAGCTACGCGGAGGATTCGCCGTTCTTCCTCGGTCTCGCCGAGGGCCGTCTCCGCGGGTCGCACTGCACGAAGAAGGGGTGCGGGTTCGTCTACGCGACGCCCCGCGGCCACTGCATGGTCTGCGGGTGCCCGACCGAGTGGGTCGACCTCCCCAAGGAAGGTCGTGTCCATTCGTGGACCACCTGCCACTTCGGCAGCGAGGCGTTCCTCAAGGAGACTCCCTACAACCTCGCGCTGGTCGAGTTCGAGGGCGCGGGGAGCTTGCTGCTGGTCCGTCTCAAGGACGCGAAGGAGTCCGACCTGTACGTCGGGATGCCGGTCGAGGCCCGCTTCGAAGCGAATCCCAAGTATTCGATCACCGACGTGTGGTTCGTTCCCTCGAAGTAGTCCGCTCCCGCGTCGCGGAGACCGCCGGGGAATCGAACGGCCCGATCGAATCCCGGATCGCTGGGTGGTGGAAAGGGTTGGGGCCGGCGTTCGGCCGGCCCCCGATCCGGATCGCTCCGGCCCGTTACATCGACCCCGGCGGAGGTGGCGGCGGTGGGGTCTGGCCCGCCGGAGGCGCCGGCGGTGCACCCCACGCGGGTTGCCCGGGGGCTCCCGTCATGGGCTGACCGGGCTGTCCCATCATACCCGGCTGGGCTGGCTTCTTCCGCATGATCGGATCGCCGCGACCGCGCACGGCGGCCAGGTGGTGCTGTCCGAGCCAGCGCTCCAGCGGGCGGGCCCGTTGCCGGAGGGGGCGTCGGTCCGGGACCTGGGGTTCCACCGGCTGAAGGATATCGGCGCGCCGGAACGCATCTACCAGCTGGCCGCCCCGGGCCTGCGGGAGGACTTCCCCCCGCTGAAGAGCCTCGGCACTCACACCAGCCTGCCGGTGCCGGCCACGCCGCTGGTCGGGCGTGATGACGACGTGGAGCGCCTGCTGGCGGTCATTTCCCGGCCTGACGTGCGGCTGGTCACGCTGACCGGCCCCGGCGGGGTGGGCAAGACGCGGCTGTCCCTGGCGGCGGCCGCGGCGCTGGATCACGCCTTCCCGCACGGCGTGTTCTTCGTCGCGCTGGCCGCCGTTCGCGACGCCGACGTGATGTGGAAGACCCTCGCCGACGACCTGGACGTGGACGGGGACGGGCCGGCCGCGGTGCTGGAGTACCTGCGGAACCGCCGGATGCTGCTGGTGCTCGACAACCTCGAGCAGCTCGACGGGGCCGGCGAGATCGTCGCCGCGCTGGCCGCTGAGGCTCCCGGCCTGGTGGTGCTGGCCACCTCACGCGGCCCGCTGTACGTCCAGAACGAGCATGAGTTCCCGGTGCCGCCGCTTGGCGTGGCCCGCGGCGCCGACCTGGACACGGTCGCGGCGTCCGCCGCGGTGCGGCTGTTCGCCCAGCAGGCGGGCATGGTCCGGCCGGGCTTCGCTATCACCGCGGACAACGCCGCCGACGTCGCGGCCATCTGCCGCCGCCTGGACGGGCTGCCGCTGGCCATCGAACTGGCCGCGTCCCGGGTCCGGCTGCTGGCTCCCAAGGCGCTGCTCGCCCGCCTCGGGCAGAGCCTTGGCCTGGCCACCGCCGAGGCCGGACGGCCGTCGCGCCAGCAGACCCTGCGGAATCTCGTGGCCTGGAGCTATGACCTGCTGACCCCGGACACGGCCCAGGTGTTCCGCCGGATGAGCGTCTTCGCCGGGGGATGCGACCTCGACGCGCTCGCCGCGGTGGCCGTGACCGGCGACGCCGATCCCGATCCGCTGGAGCTTATCGCCGAGCTGCATGACGTCAGCCTGATCACGGTGACCGAGAGCGCCGACGGTGAGCCCCGCCTGGGCATGCTCGAGACGATCCGCGAGTATGCCCTCGAGCGCCTGGAAGCCGACGACGACCTTGACGGCGCGCGGCGCCGGCACGCTGACTACTACGCCGGGGTCGCCGAACGGGCCAACGATCAGATTGACAGCCCGGCCCAGCTGACCGCCTTGGACCGGCTGGAGGCCGAGCACGACAACCTGCGTGCCGCGCTGGCCTGGTCGCTGGAAACCCCGGCCGCCGACCCGGCCAGCCAGGGCGAACGAGCAGTCATCGGCCTGCGGCTGGTCCAGGCGCTGGCCACGTTCTGGTATCAGCACGGCCACGCCACCGAAGGGCGGCGGTGGCTGCAGCGTGCCATGGACCTGGCTTCCGGCGACGGCGGCGCGCCGCTGGCCAGGGTGGCGCACGGACTCGGCGTACTGATGGACCAGCAAGGCGAGCCGGATGCGGCCCGGCGGATGTTCGAGCGCAGCCTGGCCATCTGGCGCGAGCTCGGCGACCGGGGGCAGCAAGCGCGGCAACTGAACAGCCTCGGCATCACCTATCGGCACCTCGGCCAGCTGGCTAAGGCGCGTGCCTTCCTGGAGGAAGCCGTCGCGCTCAATCGCGAGACCGGCAACATGGTGACGCTTGCGACCTCGCTGGCCAACCTGGGTCAGCTGGAAAGCTCCCTGGGCCGCTGGGATCGCGCCATGGTGGTAGTCCAGGAGGCGCTCCAGCTCGACCGGCAATACGGGAGCCCCTTCGGGGTCGCCGTCGACCAGAGCACGCTCGCGCTGGCCACCTTGCGCGCGGGGCACCCGCGCGAAGCCCGCGACCTGGTCTGCGACATGCTCGACTACGTGGCGAGCTCAGGCAACACCGCGTTCTTCGTCAGCACCCTGGAACTGGCCGCCGTGATCGTCGGTGCCCTGGATGACCATCCGCTGGCGGCCCGCCTGCTCGGCGCGGCTCAGACCGCCCGCCACGACTCGGGGATGCAGATCTCCGAGCCGGAGGCCGTCCTGCTTGACGAGCTCCTGACCCCGGCGTACGCGGCCGTGACCCCTGCAGGAGTGGGACGCCTGGCTGGCCGCGGGCCGGGCCCTCTCCCAGCCTGAAGCGCTCGCGCTGCTGCGCTCGCTCAGCCCAGCGTGACCCCGCCTACACGCCAGTGCCGCCGTCGCTAGTCGCTGTCGCGCAGCGGCAGCCCGGTCCAGCCTTCCCACAAGGTCGCGATCGACGCGTAGTCCTGGCGGCCGAGCCCGGCAGCCATGCCCAGCTCGTAGGCGGTGTGCGCAGCCTGAATGGTGAACAGCGGGATCTTGGTGTGCTCGGCCAGCTGCAGCGCGAGCGTGGAATCCTTACGCGCGGCCTCGGTCGGCATGCCGCCGGCGTAGTCGCCGCCCAGCACCCGTTCCATGAACCGGTGCGTCAGGGGCCTGATCAGGCCGCCCTCCTGACTGGCGAACAGTTCGCCGAGCTTGGCCCTGGGAATTGACCACGCCGCCGCCATCGCGCCCGCCTCGCACAGCATGACCATTGTCGCGTGCGCCACGGCGTTGTTGATGACCTTGGCCGCCATCCCGGATCCGGCCGGGCCGAGATGCGTGATCGTTGACGCGAACGTGCTCAGGATGTCGCGGACCGAGTCCACATCGCCGGTATCCCCGCCGATCAGGATGGTCGCGACGCCCTCGGCGGATTGCCTGACCCCCGAGAGGATCGCGGCATCCAGCAACTTCACCGAGGCGGGCTCGCAGAACTCTCGCATGGCGGCGATGTCCATCGGCGTCACCGTGCTGGTCTCCACGATGACCGACCCTGGCGTGAGCACATCGAGGAGCTCTGTGACGACGGCGCGCGATATGTCCGGGGCGGGCAGCGACAGCACGATACGGCGTGCGGCGGCCACCTCCGGCAGGCTGCCCGCCAGGGTAAACGCACCGCTGGCGGCCAGTTCCCTGATGGCGTCCGTGGGCCGCACGTCGTAGGCGATCAGCGGGTACTGTGCGGCGAGCCGCCTGGCCAGCGCCGACCCCATGTTTCCCAGTCCGACGAGTCCGACCGGGCCAGTATTCCGCTCTCCGTCGACCATGGCACACCTCTGCTTCCGCGCGTCACCGGCCTGCTTACCTTATTCACCGGGGCACCAGATTCACCGGGACACTGGCGCCAGAAGCAGTATCGATTCTGCTGACGATTATCAACCCGGCTACCGAGGAGCCGGTGGGGTCAGCTCCCGACGCCGGCGCGGACGACATCGATGCCGCGGTCCAGGCAGCGCGCGCCGCGTTCCGCGAGTCAGGCTGGCCCTAGCTGGCACCGAAAGCGCGCCGACTCTTACTACCTGGGTCAGGCGCTCGACCGACGAATTCGAGAAGCGCAATGACGAGCTCGGCGCACTGGTGACCATGGAGAATGGCATGGCGCTGAGCGTCAGCGGGGCGTTCAACGGAATCGGGGCACCCGCATCCTCGCCCCGGCAGCGCGCTACGACGAGGTTGTCGACACCGGCGCCGGCGCACTCGCGGCGATGCCCGTCGGCGATCCGCTCGACCCGTCCACGGTGATCGGCCCGCTGGTGTCCGCCGCCCAGCGGAACCGGGTCGAGGGATACATCGAGCTCGGCAAGAGCGAGGGAGCCAAGCTGGCGCTGGGCGGCGGACGACCCAAGGGCCTCGACCGGGGAGTACATGACGACCAAGTCGATAGCGCGCCAGGCCTGAGGAGCCCAAGCATCGGGCTCCACTGCAGTGGTGATGAGCGCTAGGAGCGGCGGGTAGATCCTGGCAAGGAGCGCGAATCTCCGGCTAGGGGGCCCTTAGTGGAAGCGATTTCTCCAGGCACAGGCCACGCTGACAGCGCAGCTGACCGGCTGCCCGCTTATCCGGCCGACTCCGCCCGCTCGCAAGAGGATGCCGCCGAGCTGGCGGCGGTCGGCGGCGCGCTGGTGACAGCCATCGTCGCGCAGCGCTGGAACGAGGCCAACCGGACGTGGCTCCAGCGGCGGATCGGCGCGTCGCCGTACCGGCAAACCCGCGAGGAGGTGACCGTGAGGGCCGGTGCCCTCCTCGGGGGGACGCTGGCCTACCTGCTCGTGACCGGAGCGACGCAGGGCCTGCGCCGGCTCCAGGACCGTAATGGGCAACGCGAGATTGCCCGGAGCATCTGCCGGATCCTCCGTGTCGCTGCCACCGCACCTGACGGTTCGATGCCCGAGGAGGCCGGCTTCATCGTCGAGTCTGCCCTGATAAGCACGGGCGTGGGCGCCAGGACCCGTAAGCGCCTGCTTGCCGAGCCGCGGCCGGCCTCGGTCAGCGACCTGGGAGCGTGCCCGCTTCCCGAACCGCTGCTCTCAGCGGTCGCGGTCATCGCTTTCACAGCCATGGCCGAGGCAACCAGCCCGCAGGACGCGGTCCGGCAGATGCCTGCCTTGCTGCGCCGGATGGGACTGGCCCGGCCGGCTGCGGATACGAAGGCCGGGGAGCTCCTGGAGGAATACACCGGCACGTACCTGGTTCTTTCCGATCTCTCAGCGCAGTTGCGAACCGAAGCACCGCAGCGTCCCTTCCGGGTCCGCCTTCCGGTCGCCACGATGATGGCGGTCGGCGAGGGGATCAACGCGCACAATACGAACGAGCTACACCGCCAGGTCACCCGCCAGGCAATGGCCACACTCCTCAGGCGCGGTATCCGTGCCACGGTCAGCTCCGGCATACCACTTCACCCAGCCGCATCCACCGTGATCCGAGCGGTCGGCCACTTCCTTGACGAGGAAGTACCGGCACTGCCGGCGCAGAGCGCAACCACAACCGCTGGCCCCTGCTTAGTAGCCGCGGGAGCGGTCGACCACGTTGAGGAGGGGCTGGCCGTCTAGGTACCGCCGGAGGTTGTCGGCGAACAGCTGCCGCAGCGGCCCGGCCATGTTCGCCTCCCCGCTGGCCGAGATGTGCGGTGTCAGCAGGATCTGCGGCAGCCGGGTGAGTTCCGGCCGCGGCGGCTGGCCGGCGAGCTCGCCGGCGTAGACGTCCAGCACGGCGCCGCGGATCCGCCCGGCGGTGACCGCGTCGACGAGGGCGTCCTCGTCGACCTCCTCGCCCCGGGCGACGTTAATGAGCACCGCGTCCGGTTTCATCGCCGCGAAGACCGCGGCGTTGATGAACCCGCGGGTCTCGTCCGTCAGCTGCGAGCAGACGACGAGGAAGTCGCTGTCGGCGGCCACCTGCGAGGATCCGGTCGGCCGGCAGCACCAGGTCCGCCCCGTCAGCATCAGGCAGCGGGGCGGTGACCGAGCGGCGGGTGCCGATCACCCGCATGCCGGCCGCACGCGACAGCCGGGCCACCTCCCGGCCGATGCCGCCCAGGCCGATGATCCCCATCGTCGCCCCGCGCAAGGTCAGCATCCGGTAACCCTCACGGGTGAACTGGCCGGCGGCCTTCTGCCGGGCGGCCTCGTGCAGGCCCCGGGCGAAGTGCGCCGCCGCCGCCAGCGCGTACTCGGCGATGGCCGTGGCCGCCACCGCACCGCGGCTGCTGGTCAAGGTGACCTGCGAGGCCCACAGGTCGGTCCCGGCCAGGTTCGAGACCCCGGCCTGGGTGTGATGCGCCCACACCAGGCGCGGTGACATGGCGGCGAGGCCCTCAGGGACCGGGTAGCCGACCAGCAGCACCTCAGCCTGAGCAAGGATGTCCGCCAGCCGACCGGGCCGGCCGCCGCCACCGCCCGATCCCGCCCGGTGCCCCGGGGCGGCGAAGTTGGCGTCGAAGACCCGCACCCGGGGGTCGACGTCGCTCACGAACGACAGATCCCGCCCCAGCACCGGAGCTATGACCGCAACGTTGACCTCGTCCATGCAACCTCCGTCCTTCTCAAGCGTGCCAGAGCAGCCGCGACCACCCTCCCGCGAGCGGGTGAACTGCCACGCCTGGTAATGCTGCTCAGGCCGCACAACCAGCCGCATCCACCGTCGACCATCGCCTGGAATTCGGCCACCTGCCCGCCGGGGCGCCCGGCCCGGCACGGCGGCGAGTAGCCGTTGTGCGGCGCGAAGAACCCGATCGTGTTGTAGCCCCAGTAGTTCGTCAGGCCCTCCGCGACCAGGAACGATTCGGGCACGTTCTGATGGACCGGCAGCAGCTCGACGGTGGTGACGCCCAGATCGGTCAGGTGCGCGATGGCGGCCTGGTGGCCCAGCCCGGCGTAGGTGCCGCGCAGCTCGGGCGGGATGTCCGGGTTGCGCATGGTGAAGCCCTTGACGTGGACTTCGTAGATGACCGTGTTCGAGTAGAGGCGCCAGGGCCGCTGATACGTCGTGCCAGGAGAACTGCGGGTCGATGACCAGGCTGCGGGGCATGTGCCCGGCGGAGTCGAGGGCAGACGGCTTGGCCGGGTCGGCCGCGTCCTGGCCGAGCACCTCCGGCCCGAACGAAACCGTCCCGCTGACCGCCTTGGCGTAGGGGTCGAGTAGCAGCTTGGCCGGGTTGCACCGCAGGCCCCGGTCCGGGTCCCAGGGGCCGCCGACGCGGTACCCGTAGGCTTGCCCCGGGCCGATTCCCGGCAGGAAGGCATGCCAGATGTCGGCGTCGTAATCCGCCAGCGGGATCTGGGTTTCGGTGCCGGCCGCGTCGAACAGGCACAAGGTAACGCTATCGGCGACGGTGGAGGCGAGCGCGAAGTTCGTGCCCGCCACCCCCAGCTGCTCACCGGGCGTGGCACCCAGCGGGAACGGCCAGCCGGGCAGCGCGGTGCCCGGGCGGACGTCGGGGGCGGTCCGGGCGGCCGGGACCGCACCCGGCCGCGGTGGCGGCTTTGCTGGTGGTCATTGCTGTGCCCCTTTGCTGCTAGGTCGCGCAGGACGTCTCCGAGTGCCCGGACTGCGCCGTGGCGGCGCAGGATCACGTCGGCGATCAGGCCGGTCCAGCCGGTCTGGTGGAAGGCGCCGATCGCGGCGCCGTTGTCGCCGTGGAAGTACTCGCTGAAGATCAGGTTGTCCTTCCAGGCCGGGTCGGTCTGCATGATCTCGGTCCCGCCGAAGCACGGCCGCCGTCCGCTGGCGTCCTTGGTGAACAGCGAGATCAGCCGGTCCTGCAGGTCGGCGACGATCTGGTCCAGGGTGAGCCGCTTGCCCGACCCGGTGGGGTATTCGATCTCCAGGTCGGCGCCGTAGAACCGGTGGTAGCGCTCCAGTGATTCGACCACCAGGTAGTTGACCGGCATCCAGATCGGGCCGCGCCAGTTGGAGTTGCCGCCGAACATGGAGGTGGTCGACTCGGCCGGCTCGTAGTCGACGGAGGCCTGGTAGCCCTCGGCGTCGAACTGGTAGGGATGGTCGCGGTGGTAGGCCGACAGCGCGCGCAGCCCGTGCGGGGACAGGAACTCGCTCTCGTCGAACAGCTTGGCGAACAGCTGCTCCAGCTGGGCGGGCCGGGCCACCGAGACCAGCAGCCGCTGGGCGCCCGCCTCGCCGCGCAGCTGCGGGTGCTCGCCCGGCTTGCTCAGGTCCCCGGCGCCCTGTTTCTGCAGGAACCGGGTGAAGGTCTTGTTCATGGTCAGCGCGTTCTGCAGCGTGCCGCCGTCGATGACCATGGCGGCCAGCGCCGGGATGATCCCGACCATGGACCGGCTCTTGACCGGGACACTGTAGCCCGACGGGGTGATCAGCCGGTCGTAGAACAGCCCGTCGGTCTCGTCCCACAGGCCCTGCTGGTCCAGGGCGGTGCGGATGGCGGCGAAGTGCTCCAGGAACTTCAGCACCAGATCCTGGGCCTGGCGCTGGCCGGACCAGGTCAGCACGGCCGCGATCGCCCCCAGCGCCAGCGCGTAGGCGCCCATCCAGCCGGTGGCGTCGGACTGCTCCAGGATGTAGCCGGCGGGCAGGTGGGAGCGGTCGATCGGGCCGATGTTATCCAGGCCCAGGAAGCCGCCCTCGAACACGTTGTTGTCGTTGTCGTCTTCGCGGTTGACCCACCAGGTGAAGTTGACCAGCAGCTTGTCGAACACCCGGGACAGGAAATCGTAGTCGCGGCCGCCGTCGATGGCGAAGACCTGCAGCGCCGCCCAGGCGTGCACCGGCGGGTTGACGTCGCCGAAGTCCCACTCATACGCCGGCAGCGCCCCCTGCGGGTGCTGGAACCACTCCCGGCAGATCAAGATCAGCTGGTACTTGGCGAACGCCGGGTCCAGGTGCGCCAGGGTGACGGTGTGGAAGGCCAGGTCCCAGGCGGCGAACCACGGATACTCCCACTTGTCCGGCATCGAGATGATGTCGAACCCCTCGAAGTTGCGCCACTTGGAGTTCCGCGCGGTCTTGCGCGCCGCGGGCGGCGTCGGCTGGGTCGGGTCGCCGTCCAGCCAGCGGGCCACGTCGTAGTAGAACAGCTGCTTGCTCCACAGCATCCCCGCCGACGCCTGCCGCAGCACCAGCGCCTCATCGGCGCTGGCGCCGGCCGGCGTCAGCTCGGCGTAGAACTCATCGGCCTCGGCCTTGCGCTGGGCCATCACCTGATCGAAGTCCGTGCCGAGCGCGGTCGCCGCCTTGGCCGCCGCCGCCTGGCCGTGGACGTGCCCGCCCGGCGGCGGCCGGGCCGCAGCCGCAGCCGCAGCTCGGCGCTCTGCCCGGCCGGCACGGTGACCTGGTACCAGAACGCGCACTTGGTGCCGGCGCCGACCGGGTTGACCGTGGCCGCGCCGTGGATCACGTGGTCGTTGATGCCGTCCTTGGGATACGGCGTGACCGCGGTCGGCGCCGTACAGCCCGGCCAGGTTCGTCTCGTTCTCGCAGAACAGCAGCTGCGGGTCCGCGCCGCCGGGGGCGGCCGCCCCGATCAGCTCCAGGGCGCCCAGGAACGGATGGTCGATGGCCACCGACCGGTCACCGGAGGCCCGCAGCGCCGGCCGGGGCTCGTCGTCACCCCAGGACCAGGTGTTGCGGAACCAGGCGGTCGGCAGCACGTGCAGCGTCTCGGTCTCCGGCCCGGCGTTGGTGACCTGGATGGACATCAGCAGGTCATCGGGCCCGGCCTTGGCGTAGTGCACCTCGGTGATCCAGTACCGGTCGTCGTTGAACGCGCCGGTATCCAGCAGCTCGTACTCCGGCTGGTACCGGCTCCGGCCGGCATTGGTATCGATCAGGTCCTGATACGGGAACGCGCCCTGCGGATAGTGGTAGCGCCACCGGTTCCAGGCGTGGCTGGGCACCGCGTCCAGGTACCACCAGTACTCCTTGACGTCCTCGCCGTGGTTGCCCTGCGGGCCGGTCAGCCCGAACGCGCGCTCCTTCAAGATCGGGTCCCGCCCGTTCCACAGCGCCAGGCTGAAAGGCACAGCCGCTGCTCGATATCGCAGAACCCGGCCAGGCCGTCCTCACCCCACCGGTAGGCCCGGGACCGCGCCTGATCATGCGGCAGGTAATCCCACGCGTTGCCGTCGGCACTGTAGTCCTCCCGCACCGTGCCCCACTGCCGCTCGCTGACATACGGCCCCCACCGGTACCACTCCGTACCCGGCTGCCGCAGCCCGTCCT
>CAWJFK010000030.1:0-20396 GCA_963842165.1 uncultured Thermoplasmata archaeon
GAGGCCTCGCAAAAATCGAATCGCCATCCACGGCGTTAGTTGGGGCGCGTACTGGGCGACCAAGCTTTCGATCGTCGAGCACGCCAGGTTGCGAGGCGCGAGTGCGCAATCACCGCCAGTTGATACTTTCTTTCAAAAAGATTTCCTGATGAATTCGCTCCTGGGAAATCGGGAGTACTTGTTCGATCAAGTGCCCGCCCTGATGAACATTTTCGATGGGGTTAAAACTGTAGACGATTTGGCGACGAGCCTAGCGAAAATGTCCCTGGTGAAACAGGGCCTTCTCGGCAAACCAACACGCCCATGCTGATCCTTGCCGGAGTCCTGGATACCCAGGTGCCAATCTCAGACATCTACCTGCTGCTCAGCAAGGGCGATGTTCCGAAAGATGCCTGGATCAATCCAGCGGGCGGCCACCTGGGTCGGCAAGTCAAGGTCTGGCCGGACCCGGTTATTTTCAAGCAAGTGATTATTCCATGGTTAGTACGAACGTTGGATGTTCACAGCACGCAAAAATAATTGTCGAATGTCGTCTAAGGAAACCCTGATTAAGTGCCAGTTTAACTAGCAGTGGGCGAGGACATGCAAAGTTTCCATCTCTTCCTTTGTGTACCTTTGTGTCCTTTGTGTCCTTTGTGGTTTATGAAGTGCAAATGCTAAAACCACAAAGGGCACGGGGGCGCCGCGTAAGGAAGAAGTCCCGGAACTCCACACCTGGACGCCCGGCAACTTGCATCCATTCCCTCATGATCTATCAGCGGGGAGGGGCCGCGTGAGCGCGGAGAGCCGCCCGCGCCGGACCGGCTCCGCCTCGGCCTCGCCCTCCGCCCCCGCCGAACAGCCACCGGCCCCCGCGACCGCGCCCCCGACGGAGCCACGGCTCCGCGAGAACGACCGTTCCTTCTCGACTTCTTCCCACTCGAGACGGCCGACCAGACCCGGCTCTCGGGCTTCTTCGACCGTCTCCGCACCGGGCACCTTTCGACGACCCGATGCCCGAAGGATGGCTCCCTGCATTGGCCGCCTCGCACGGCCTGCCCGGGGTGCCACGCCGAGCAGCTCGAGTGGGTCGACCTTCCCGAGGGGGCGATCTACGCCTTCAGCGCGGTGCTCGGAGGAGCGCCGCTCGGGATGGAGTCCGAGGTCCCCTTCGCAGTAGGGCTCATCGACCTCGACGGGGCCCCCCTTCGGCTGTTCGGGCGCATCGAGGGCCGACCCTGGAACGAGCTCCGGATCGGCCAGGCGGTCCGGCGGAGACGTCCGACGTGGGGGACGGACCGGTCCTACCGGTTTCGGGTCCGGGGACCAGCCCCCGAGGGGCGACGGAGGGTCCCACGTTGCCGGCGGCGATTCAAAAGAGCAGCCTATTTATACACCCCCCAAGTCTCGCGCCCGCACGGTTCGAGGAGAGCCCGGGCCACGATGCAGTTGAGCTCGGATTGGTGGCGCCGTAACGGCTGGACGGTCGCCATCCTGCTGTCCGCATTCGGGATCGCGTTCGCGATCCGCACCCTCTGGACCTACCCCATCATCCAGCAGTGGGGCGCGCTCTACACCTACGCGGGCGGTTCGGACTCCTACTACCACTCTCGCGTGATGACCTACATCATCCAGAACCATACGAACCTGATCAAGGACCCGCTGCTCCGGTTCCCCTTCGGGGAGGTCAACCCGCGGGAGCCGCTCTTCGACTGGATGAACGCGGTCCTGGGCATCGTCTTCGCCCCGCTCTTCGGCGGCAACGCCGTCAACGCGGCGGGATGGTTCCTGGACTTCCAGGGCCCGTTCTGGGCGGCGCTGAGCGTCTTTCCCGGTCTACCTGATCGGGAAGGAGGTCAGCTCGCGCCGGATGGGCCTCATCGCGGCCATGATCTTTCCCATGATCCCGGCCGGCATTCGATTCGTCGATCTTCGGGTATGCGAACTACCTCTCCTTTTACACGTTCATCATCCTCGTCGTGGTCTACTCGTGGATCCGGACGGTCAAGGCGGTCGGCACCCGTCGTTACGTGGTTCGTTACCGCGACCCGAAGCAGGTCATCGCCGGAATCCGGTCCTTCTGGGTCTACGACCGGACGGGGGTGAAGTGGGCGGTCTTCACCGGGGTGGCGCTCGGCGCGCTGGCGCTCGCCTGGCAAGGCTACACGTACGCCGTCGTCGTCATCGCCATCTCGGTCCTCGTGCTCGTGATCGCGGAGCGGATCCGCCGGGTCGATTCCTTCGCGCTCTACCTCTCCGCGTGGATCGTTGGACTGGTTGGCTTCCCGATGGCCATCCCGTCACTACGTGGTCCAGCAGCAGTTCAGCGTCTGGTTCGTGCTGCCCCTCCTGCTGTACTTCGGAACGCTCCTCCTCCTGCTTCCCTTCATGCTGATGCGGGACACGCCGTGGGTGATCTCGATCCCCGCCCTCGCCGGATTGGTGGTGGTCGCCGCGGCGGTCCTGGCCGTCGTCAGCCCGTCGAACTTCACCAACATCGTCACCGGGCAGGGGTACTTCGTCAAGAACCTGATCTACTCGACCGTCGCGGAGGCGCAAGCCCCAGTCGATCGACCAGCTGGTCATCAGCTATGGGGTGATCACGTTCTTCCTCGCCTTCGTCGGGATCGCCCTCTTCGTCTACCAACTCGGGCGGGGACGCTTCCCGCGCGCCGTCCTCGTCTTCCTCGTGTTCGCCATCCTTTCGGTGGCGCTCCCGATATCCGCCGCCAAGTTCTTCTTGCTCGGCTCCCCCGTGTTCGCACTCCTCCCCGCGGAGGCGCTGCGACGCGCGCTGGACGTCGCAGGCTACCCCGAGCTTCGCCGGACCGTCGCCTCGCTGTCCGACCGTCGCAGCCAGCTCTCCGCGTTCCGCCGGGCGTTCAAGATCCGGCACGTCCTCGTGATGCTCCTCGTCGTCGGGCTGCTGCTCCCGAACCTCTGGATCTCGATCGACGCCGGGATCCCGGGGAATTCGAAGGGGCAGTTCGCCACCCAGGTCAAGGCGTCGCTCCCCTCGTGGCTCCAGCCGAACTCCACCATCGGGTCGGCGGCGTACTTCGGGGCAGCGGGGACCAGCCTCGATACTCCCGACCAGTACCGATAGCGCCGGCTGACAACTGGCTGGCTACGCAGGATACCGCCCTCCCCTCCCCGTCACGTCCGGCTTTCGTCAGCTGGTGGGACTACGGGTTCCAGGCGATCGACCAAGGTCAGCATCCGAGCGTCGCCGACAATTTCCAGAACGGGATCGACCCGGCGGGGCAGTTCCTCCTCGCCCAGAACGAGTCGCTCGCGATCGGGGTGCTCACGACCACCCTCCTGCAAGCGGAGGAGACGCACAGCGGGAACCCGTACCTGCCTGCGAGCCTCAACGCGATCCTCGTCTCCGACGGCGTGAACGTGAGCCAGCTGCACCGGCTGCTCGTGAACACGAGCGCGGACGTACCGCTGGTGGTGAGCCACCCCGAACGGTACCTCGCGGTCGACCCCAACACGCTCACCGCGGACAACGCGATGTACCTCGCGGTCTCCTACTTCCTCGCCTCATCGCTCCCGGCGAGCGGGATCGCCCAGGTCTA
The DNA here is from genome assembly GCA_963842165.1 of uncultured Thermoplasmata archaeon. Lineage (GTDB taxonomy): Archaea > Thermoplasmatota > Thermoplasmata > Lutacidiplasmatales > UBA184 > Lutacidiplasma. Next base: position 3,561 of record CAWJFK010000030.1, read on the forward strand.
CGACGATGTCCAGTCGTACACGGGCTGGACGATCCGCTACGACATGACCGACAGCCGTCTCGTCCCGTTCTCGGGACAGAGTACGGGTATCTTCTACGCGCCCGCCGACCTCACGGGGCGTGTCATCAGCTCCGCTGGGCTCCCGAGCACCTTCTTCAATGTCACCGTCCTCGGCTCGAACGGCGCCACCTACCCGCTGGGCCAGGTTCCCCCGAGCGTCTCGCCGGTCAACTACTCGATCAACTACTTCTCGCCGTTCTATCAGTCGATGATCTACCGGACCTACTTCGGCTACAACGGGTCGGAGATCGGGCAGGGCAGCGGCATTCCGGGCCTCTCTTCGAACCTGGCGACCTCCCCCATCGCGCCGGGCTGGATGCTCCAGCACTTCGAGGTCGTCTACAAGACCGCGTTCTACTGCCCGACCCGAGCGGATGACCGCGCTAACGCCAACTGCCTCGCCGAGAACCAGCCGACCGCCATCTCGATGGCCAACGCCCACAACGGCTCGGTCGCCAACACGTCGGCCCTTCGATACTTCCAGGGCGGCGAGTCCATGCTCAAGGTACTACCCGGGGGAGCCGATGGTCGGCACGGTCCAGCTCTCGGACGGGACCCCGGTCTCGGGCGTCCGCGTCACCGTGACCGACCAGTGGGGGATCCCCCACATGACGACGTTCACCGGGGCAGGCGGCAACTTCTCGGTCGTTCTCCCTCCCCGGGAACGACACCGTGAACGTCACGACCGGCACGCTGCAAGGCGTCTCCCAGCAGGGAAACATCCTCATCCGCTCGTTGAAGCTCTTCGTCCCCGACGCGATCGGGCTCAACCTCCATCCGCCGACCCTCGTTGAGACGGTCAACGTCGGGGGTGCCCCGGTCGCCGGGACCGTCTACTGGAACCTCGCGAACAACTCGACCTTCCAACCCAAGGTCGACCCGGTCATCCCGGGCGCCAGGGCCATCCTCTGGGGCCCGAACGGGATCGCAAAGGTCACGTTGGTGACGGACCAGGGCGGCACCTTCGACCTTCCGAACCTGCCGCCGGGCGTCTACAACTACAGCATCCTCTACGACGGCCAGAACTTCTCCCAGACCCAAGTGTTCGTCCATCCCAATACCTTCACCAACGCCTCCGCCGGACTCGACGGGGGAACCGTCACCGGGAACATCACGTTCAACGGACTCCCCGTCGCGGGCGCTCGCGCGAGCATCGGCAACGGCACCGGCATCACCCAGACCAACGTCACGAACCACACCGGGCGCTACAGCTTCCGGGGCCTCGCGCCCGGGACCTACACGGTCTCGGTGGTCGGTCCGAACGCCCCCTATGGAGTCGCCGGGCAGGTCGGTCACGGTCACCACGCCCGGGCAGACCATCCAGTTGCCGCTGGTTCTCCGGGCGTTGGGCCAGGTCCAGGACGTCGTGGAGGCGAACGGAGGCGGGGTCCCGAACATCCCCGTACGGTTCGTGCCGCTTCCCAATTTCTCGAACTCCTCCGTGAGCCCGATCGAGGCACTCACCACCGCGACCTCGAACGGGACCACGGTCCTCTCCGGCCCGACCGGCTTGGTGACCGCCACCCTCCCCTTCGGGAACTACTCGGTGTACGCCCTCGGCTACGTCGGCGCCTCGCTCGAGGCCGGGATGAGCAGCGCCGCGGTCTTCCCGGGACTCCCGTCCGAGGTGAACGCCCTTGCCCTGCAGCCCGCCGACACCCTTTCTGGGTCGGTCCAGACCCCCACCCTGCCGGCGAACTCCACCCAGGTCGCGGTCCTCGTCTACGGGACCGGGGAATCCGAGGTCACGGTCTGGGCGACCTCGGGCCACAACTACTCGGTCGTCCTCCCGGTGGGCTCCTACACCGTCCTGGCGGTCGAGGGAACGACGCAGCCCCTCTCGGCGTCGTACGCGGCCCTCGCATCCACCTCCCTCCGGTACGGAACGACCCTGGACCTCGCCCCGGTCCCGGCCGTCACGAGCCGGTTCACCGTCGGCGCCACCCTCGTCAGCGGGACCTTCTTCCCCGCCGCCGCAGCGACCGTCTCCGTATCGGCCGGCCTCGGTGGCCCCACGGTGACCACCGTCGCGGGGACCGCTGGGAGCGCGGCGTTCGTGCTGCCCGCTACGCTTCCGATCACCGCCGGGTCGTACTGTGTCGCCGCGGCCTCGGCCGGATTCAGCTCCGTGAACGATTGTTCGTATTCGCCGAGCGGCCTCGCCTCGCTCGAGCGGGTCTCCCTCGCCCTGAACCTGGTGCCGGTCACGCTCCACGTCCTCGGCCTACCGGCCGCCACGCCGGTCACGATTCAGCTGAACGCCACGAGCGTCTCGGCGACGACGCAGAACCTTTCCGGAGGGCCCAATTTCTCGTTCTCCACGACGCCGGGGAGCTACAGCCTCTCCGCCGAGGCCGTGATCGGGAACGGCACGGTGGTGTACATCCCGTCGCAGGTCCTGGGGACGACGATCCCCCTCGGCGCGACCGCGACGGCCCTGACGCTGGTCGTGGTTCCGGCCGTCAACTCGACCGGCACCCTCCTCCTGCCGGCGGGAGCGACGAGCTCGAACGCCACCATCACTCTCTCCTCGCCGCTGTTGAACCTGACGGTGACCGGTAGCGAGTTCACCACCACCGGTTTCCGGGCCGCTGCGGGAACCTACTCCGCTCACGCCACCGTGGCCGCGGCGGGGGCAAATTACACGGGCCTTACGAACGTAACCGTCAGCGCGAGCGGGACGATCACTCCGGCCATCTCCATCGAGAACCTGTCGGTGCGTGTCGCGGGGTCGCTCCGGACCGTGAACGGCACGGCCCTTCCGCTCAATGCAACGGTGCAGTTCTTGGGCCCCGGCGGCGCGAGGCTGTTCGCGCAGGCCCAGAACGGGTCGTTCTCGATCCAGCTCCCCGTAGATACCGTGTTCCTGGTGACGGCGAACACGACCGCCCTGGTCCGGGGACCCAACGGCGACTATTACGCGACGTACACCACCTCGCCCGGGACGGGATGCACGACCGGAGGAGGCTCGACCACCTGCGTCGTCCCCCTGGTCCCCCACCCGGACCCTGTCTGGCTTAACGGGACCCTCTCCTCGCCGGGACAGCCCCCGCCGTTAGCAGGAACCGTCCGCATCGTCGGACCGTCCCCCTCCACGAATCTGACGGTCCTCGCCGCGCCGAACGGGAACTTCTCGCTCCGGGTCCTTCCGGGAGTCTACTCCGTCTACGCGACCGCGGGCGGGGGCGCGAACCCTCTCGCGAGCCTCACCCAGGTCGTCGCGCTGCCCGGCGCCGGCGCCTCGTCGATCCTCCTGAGCTCGACCTGGAACGTCCTCCTGAATGTGAACGGGCCCAACGGCACGGCCTCCGGGATCGCGCCCGCGACCGTCGTCCTCCGCGGCGCCACCGGGAGTCAGGTGGTCTACGACAACGTCCCCCTCGGGACCTCGGTCCAGCTCGCTCTCCCCGTCGGGGCCTACTCGGTCGTCGCCAACTCCTCCGGGAGTCCGGGCGGGATCTCCACGGTCGCCTCGGCCCTCACCTCCTTCTCCGTCGTGACGGGGAACGTCGCGGTCCAGGTCGGCCTCGCCTACCAGTTCAGCCAGAACGTCGGCGCGACCCTGGTAGGGCCCGCCTCCGCGACCGTGATCGGTGGGGGGACCGCCACGTTCCAGTTCTCGATCCACGACGTCGGGAGCCTACCGGTGACCGTGCATCCGGTCGGCTCGCCGTCGTTCTGGAAGTTCGCCTTCAGCGTGGGGAACGTCACCCTGATGCCCGGACCCTCCGGGAACACGGTAACGGTCGAGGTCACCATCACGGTCCCCGTCGGCACCGTGGTGGCCCACCCGTCCGTCATCCTCGACCTCGTCACCGCGTCGGGGACGCCGGTCGGCGTGGTCACACCGGCGCCGGTCCTGAACGTCGTAGGCTACTTCGGGCTCACGATGGGCGCCTCCCCCGCGCTGCCCCCCGAGATCTCCGTCGCCGGCGCCCTCGTCCCGTTCTACGTGACGAACGTCGGGAACACGTACGAGTTCGTCCGCCTCAGCATCGTGAACCAGCTCCACCTCACAGCCCTCGGTTGGAACTCCGAGATCCTGAGCCTCTCGCTCAAGCGGGTCGCCGCGCCGGTCGGGGCAGCGGCGGGGGCGAACACGAGCTATTACGTCAACCTGACCGCCCTGGGCACGGTCTTCCTCCCCCCGGTTCCGTCACGGTCACCGGCTCGGTGGTCAACGCAAGCGGAGGGATCCAGGAAACGGTCTCGCTCAACGTTCCGACGGTGAGCGTCCACCCCTCTACGGCGCACGGCACCTCGGCGGTCACGGTCACCGGTCCGAATATCGGACCGGCGCCCTCGTCCCTCCCGACCTGGGTGATCCCCCTCCTCGTCTTCGTGCCGGCGATCGGGCTTGCGATCGGGCTCTCCGCGTGGCGCTGGTGGAGGACCCGGAGGTGGACCCGCCGATGACCGCGCGGTGGCTCCCTCTCCTCCTCGTCCTGACCCTCGTCGCCGCGAGCGCGGTCGGCCTGGCGTCGTCGACCCCGATCGTTCACGCGACCAGCCCGGCGGCCAGCGGCCCCCTCAAGGGGAACATCACCGGCCCGGCGGTCCTCGCGACAGGCTCGAACCAGCGCTACGTCATCCAGGCGACCGGTGGCCCCGCCGTCGCACCGAATGGCACCATCGCGGGGAACCTCACGTACTACGCCAGCGTCACTGCACCGAACCCCGCCGGTGTTCAGATCACGCCGCAGTCCGCCGCTCTCCTCGCCGGCGTGCCGGGACAGCCGCTCCTCGAGGCGGGGACGATCCCGCAGACCCTCACAATCAGCGTGGAGCTCGTGAGCGTGCTCAACCAGACGAACGCGACCCTGAACTTCACGTACGTCGTCCAGGTCGTGCAACCCTACGTCGTCGCGGCCGACATCGTCAACCCTACCAACGTGAGCGCGGAGCCGTTCCCCGTGGTCATCGAGCTCGACGGAACGCGGGTCGGGAACGTGACCGTTCCCTCGCTCCTCGCGCACGCCGCCTACAACCTCTCGTTCAGTTACGCCACGGTGGGACTCTCCTCCGGTCGGCATACGTTCTCGATCTCGCTCACGCAGGCTCATGGCCTCGTGCGGTTCGCCAACGGGTCGACGTTCTACCAGGAATCGTTCTACATCCCGGGACCCGCGCCGAGCTACACGCTCTGGTACGTCACGGGCGCGGTGGCGTTCATCGGGGTACTCTTTATATCGGCGCCCGGGTGGGCGCCCGCCGGCGAGGCGCGCCGAAGAAGTAACGCGCTCCGGAGCCGCTCTGTCATGCAATCCAAGCTCGACCTCCGTTGCACATCGTGCGGCCGGGCCGATGCGGAGCGCGCGGCCACCCAGTTCCTCTGCCCGTCGTGCGGCGAGGTCGTCATCGGCCGGTGCTCGCGATGCCGCGACCAGTCGGTCGGCTACACGTGTCCGAAGTGCGCGTTCCGAGGACCGTAGGAGACCTCGATGGGCCAGGTCGCCGTGCTGTTCCGCCTGATGCCCCAGGGGGTCGACACCGACATCCGCGCGGTCGCCGAGGGCGTTCGAACGGCCATCCCGGTCGGGCGTCACCGTCCGCGGCATGCAGGTCAAGGACATCGCCTACGGACTGAAGTCGCGCTCCTCGTCACCGTCGTCATGACCGACACCAGCGGCATCCTCCAGACTCACCGAGGAGGCGTTCGCGAAGGTGCCCGACGTCGAGTCCGTCGAGGTGATGGAAGAGGGCCTCCTGTAGGCCGCGGCCTCCGGGGCGTTCGTGGACCTCTCTCACCCACGTCCTCTCGGCGTACCTGCTGACCTACGGGATCGTCGGCTTCGCAACCCTGCGTACCTGGCCGCGGGGGCGCTCGCCGGCGGGCCTTCCCGACGCGGACATCCTGTTCTGGCCGCTCTCCCGACGCTGGCCGATGCTCCGCCACCACGGCATCACGCACTCGATCTTCGGGGTGAGCGTCGTCGCCGTCGTCGGCGGCGGTCCTGATCGCCCCGATGCTCGCCCCGGGCAACCCGCTCGTCTACTTCGCTCGTGATGTGGGCCGGCAGGGCTCCTGCACGTCGCTCGAGGACGGTTTCACGCACTTCTCGGTCCCGCCGCTCCTGCCGTTCTCCGATACGTCCCGCTCGAGATCGACGCCGACCGGGCGATCAACTTGCTGACCCTCGGCGTCTCGGTCGCGATCTTCTATCTCCTCCTCGGCGTCGAGCGAGGACACGTCGCCGTTCGTCTGGTACACTCGTCGACGGTCGACCTCCTGATGGCGTTCTTCGTCCTCTACTTCGCGATCCGGCTCGCGGGCCGCTACTGATCACCCGCCACCGTGGGCCCGCGCCCTCGGCTACGCGGTCCCCCTGCCGACCGACAATCCGTTCATCTGGCTCCTCTCGACCGAGGAGAAGGCCGGCGGGCGCATGCGAACGACGCTTCGCGCCGCTACGTGCTGGGCTCGGGGTGACGCGCGGACCGTTCCGGGTCGATGCCGGTGCGACGCACCGACGACCCTCGGCGCGGGGAGAGCCCCCAGGCGAGGCGCTCGAGCGCTCCTACCCGGTCGCCCGCCAGGCGCAGCCCGCTCTTGGACGGCACCTACCACTTCGGCGAGGCGTTCGAGCGGCCGGGCGGCGACTGGGAGGCGATCTGGTATTCCCTCGAGTTCACTTCGTTCGGGCGCGCGATGGCCGTTCGGGTCCTCTTCCCCGGGGTCGGGGGCTCGCCGGTCGTCAAGACCGCGTTCTATAAGCCGGTCACGATCGGGGTCTAGCGGCTGGGGGCGGGGAATCCCGAACGCCGGCCGGCGGCCCCGGCCCGGGGACCTACTTGTAGGTGGACTGGTGGACGTTCCCTTCGTCGTCGACGATCGTGATGCATTCCCCTTCGCACTCGAAGAGGCACGCCTCGCACATGATGCAGTCCGGTCCGTGGATGACTGCCGACTTCTCCGCGCGGAACTGGAACTTTGCCGCGACCGCGGGGTCGTCGACCACGTTCGGCCAGTTGTCGCGGGGCTGCATCTCAAACACCGTCACCGGGCAGACATCGCGGCAGTGGGTACATCCGGTGCACTTCTCATGCGCGACCTCGACGCTCGACCATCGCTCAACCCGGCTCGCTCACCGACGGTGAATATATTAAGACACGCGGTCAGAGGCGACTCCACGAGGAATCTCGAGGGCCTGCCGGCTCCCCGGACCCGCCGCGAGCCCCCTACGCTAAGGGATGTTCGTGGGGTCCCAGACGGTCACCCGGGACCCCCCCGGAGCCCGTCGAGGCGCTCCATTTCCCGCGGAGTGAGGGAGAAGTCGAACACGCTCGCATTCTCGCGGATCCGGTCCTGACGGACGGAGCGGGGGAGCTCGACCAGACCGTGCTGCAATCCCCAGCGGATGAGCACCTGCGCCGGCGACCGGCCGTGGGCCTGGGCCACCTCCGCGAAGGTGGGGTGGCCGAGCTGTCGGCCGCGGGTGAGCGGTGAGTAGGCCTCGACCCGGATCCGGTGACGCGCGCAGTAACCGAGAAGCTCTGGGTCGAAGACGAAGGGGTGCATTTCGACCTGGTTGACGGCCGGGACGACGTCCGAATGCTCCCGGAGCTCCTCGAGGTGACGCACCGCATAGTTGCTGACCCCGATCGCCCGGCAGAGACCCTGGGTCTGGATCCGCTCGAGGGCCCGCCACGAGTCCCTCCGCGCCTCGGGGGAAGGCGCCGTCGGCCAGTGAATGAGGTAGAGGTCGACGTAGCCGAGGTTCAGGCGGCCGAGGCTGGCGCGGAACGCCGCCTGGGCCGCCTCGAAACCGTGGTCGGTATGCCACAGCTTGGTGGTGACGAACACCTCGCTGCGCGGGATCCCGCTCGCGCGGACCGCCTCCCCGACGTCCTCCTCGTTGCCGTAGAGCTTGGCCGTGTCGACGAGCCGGTACCCCGCCTCGAGGGCCCAGCGGACGGCTTGTCGGGTTGCGACGCCGGGTTCGACCTGGAAGACGCCGAGGCCCATGCAGGGGATGGGGGTACCCTGGTTCAACCGATAGCTCGCACCGACCGAATTCGGGACGGGTTCGTTCATGCAGGCCCGATGCCCTGCGGGCTTGACGCTCTGGCCGGTCCGGGGCGGCCAGCCGGAACCTCGAGGGTCGGCCTTGGCTCACCAGACGGGCATCGTACTGACGAAGCTGTCCCTCGTGCTCGCCGCAGAGCGCGAACGGGCGCCACTCCGCGGCACCGGAGGGGAGGTCCGCCGAGGCGGAGTACAACGCGACGCGGTGCGGGCGTTCGTCGCAGCCCCCGCCCATCGCGGGGTCGAGCTCCCCCACGACGGGGCGGAAGGCGTAGTCGAAGGCGATCCCCATGTCGCACAGGGGGCGCTGGAAGATGTGGCTCATGAGGGAGCGAGGACGCACGGTCCTCTCTAAACGGTTCCGGGGCACCCGCGGCGGGAACCCAAGCGGCTAAGTCGGGGCCCGCGGTCGGCCGAAGCCTCGGAGGAGACGCCGGTAGATGCCCACCGTGGAAGTTCGTGGAGCCCAGCTCCATTACGACCAGTACGGTACCCGAGGGGACCCGACGGTCCTCATCCACGGCTCCCTCGTGGACTCATCGACGTGGGCGAGGGTCGTTCCGGGCCTGGCCCGGGGACTCACGGTGCTGACCTACGATCGACGGGGTTTCGGCGGAAGCACTCTCGGACCCCGCCCCACGCCGGTCGCCACCGACGCCGAGGACCTGGCGGCGCTGCTGGAGGCGACAGATTTCTACCCAGCGCATCTGGTGGGTCACTCCTACGGCGCGGTCGTAGCGCTCAGGGTGGCCGCCGAGCGGCCCGAGTTCGTCCGGAGCCTCTCCCTGCACGAGCCTCCCTTCTTCGGGATGCTCGGGGGCCTCGCCGAGACCGCGGGAGCCGCCGAACAGTTCCGCGCCGGCGTCGCATCGATCCGGGAGCAGGTCCGTCAGGGCGACCGTACCGGGGCGGCGCGGAATGTGGTCGAGGTCTTCTCGACCAGCGCGGGCGCCTGGGACCGTCTTCCCGAGAGCGTCCGGCGCTTGATCGCAGGGTACATGGACCGCTGGGCGGAGGAGTATGGCGACCCGGATGCGTTCCAGCCTCGCCCGGGGTCGCTTCGCGAGACCCTGGTGCCGACGTTGCTGACGACCGGATCCGAGAGCCCTCGTTTCCTCCGGGAGATCGAAGAGGCGCTGGCGCGCGAGCTCGCGAACCCGACCCTCCGGGAGATCCCGAGGGCAAGTCATGCCCCCCATCAGACTTCGCCAGACCTCTACGTCGGGCTCCTCCTCACCTTCCTGCTGGAGCGGAACGTGCCCGTCTCCTGAAGTTGCTGCGCGTCTTCGGCTAGCCGTTTATACCCGGGCCCCGCTCGGTCCTCGGAATGGAGCCGCAGATTCGGGGGGAGCCGGCCCCGCCGTGGGTCTCTCCGATGCCCGGAGTGCGCGTCCGGCCGCTCGTCCAAGGGTCCGGAACGAGCCTGATGCTCTACCAGCTCGAGCCCGGGACTCGTTTCCAACTCCATTCGCACCCCTACCCCGAACTGGGCCTCATCCTGTCGGGCGAGGGGCTCATGATCGTGGGGAAGGACCGCCGCCGGGCCGCCAGCGGAGACTCCTACTACTTCCCCGGTTTGGTGGAGCACGGCTTCATCGTGCCCGGGGACGGGGACCCGGTCGTGCTCCTCGACGTCTCCGCGGTCGCCGGGAGCCAGGTCCCTCCGTCCCTTGAGGAGATGGTCGGGCGGCTGGCGAGCGCCGACCTGGATCCGGCGACGGCGTGGTCGACGCGAGGCGGGCCTCCCCCGCGGCCCGGGGCGGGCTCGGGTCGGGCCCCGGTGGAAGCCCCTCCAGCAGGTCGAGGACGCCCCGCCCGAGCCACTGCCCCCCGTCGACCGCGAGAACCTGCCCCGTGATGTAGGATGCTCGAGGGCTGACCAGGAAGCGGACGGCGTCCGCAATCTCCTCGACGGTGCCGAACCGTCGCATCGGGATCCCGTCCTCGATCCGTCGGACGATCTCCTCCGAGACCCAGAGGTGCTCATCGGTCCCCGCGGTCCGGACGGGCCCAGGGGCGACCGCATTGACTCGAATCCCATGGCGCGCCCACTCCACGGCGAGCGTTCGGGTAAGGGCCAGCACGCCGGCCTTCGCCGAGGCGGAGTGCGCCGTGCCCGGGCCGGCCATCCACGCGTAGGAGGCGACGAGGTTGACGATGGACGGGGCCGGGGCCTCTCGCAACAGCGGGAAGCTCGCCCGGGAACAGTGGAAGGTCCCATCCAGGACGATCCGGACCACCGCTGCCCACCCGTTCGGAGTGATCTTCTCCGCCGGGGCGATGAAGTTCCCCGCTGCATTGTTGACCAGCGTGTCGAGCCGGCCGTAGTCCGACCGGACCCGCTCCAGCAGTCGATCGACCTGGAGCGGGTCCCGGACGTCGGTGGGCACCAAAAGGATACGCGAGCCGGCGCTCGCCAGATGTCGGGCTCCGTCCGCGAGGTGCTCCGGTGAGCGGCTCGCCAGGACCAGGTCATACCCGTCTTCGGCAAGGCCCCGGGCGATCGCAAGTCCGATTCCCGTGCCTCCGCCCGTGACGAGCGCAACGCGGCGGCCCGTGCGCGCCTTCCCCCCTGCCTCCGGGCTCACGGCCGACGGAACGGGACGCGACCTAAAACCTCCGTCGACCGCCCGTCGCGTCGTTAGGAGGCAGCGGCCGCATGGGTGCGGGTCACGTCGGCCGCCCGAGACCGACGCCCGCGATGCCGTCGGTCCGTTGCGTCACCTCGCCGTCCCGGAACACCACGACCGACGGGACGACCTCGATCTCGAACTGCTCCCAGAGCGGGCTTTGTAGGTCCGTGAGGTCGACCTGCGCGACGTGGAACTTCGGGTTCCCCTCCAGCGCCGCGAACTTCGGAAGGAAGTCCCGGCAGAACGGACACCAGTCCGCCGAGAAGACCACCGCGTAACGGCCCGGTCGGCGCAGCGTCTGACCCTCGAACGCGCCAGGTCCCAGAATCTCCATGGTCCGCCCTGGGTCGGCATCTCCGTGTGCGTCATCCGCTTGTCGCACCGGGCGCGGCTCCCGGCGGCGCGGTCGGCCCCCGTTCCCGGCGGGCTCATGACCCCCAACCGCCTCCCGACCGGCGATGGCGATCCGAGCCCCCTCCGAGGCGCGCGGCGAACGAGTCTTTCCCGTCCGTCTGGCCGGCTGTCTCGAGCTCCACCCTCTCGACAGCGAACTCTTGCGGGGGAATCCGTGGGGAGACCCGAGCGTCCGGGACCTGACGGTCTACCTGCCACCCTCCGGGAGAACGGAGGGTCTGCCGCTCCTCCTCCTACTGAGCGGCTACACATCGGCGGGTTGGGCGAACGCCAACCGACCCGCTTTCTTGGCGGCTACCCGGGTCCAGCGTCTCGACTCCCTGATTCGGACCGGAGTGGCTCCCGAGGCCGTCCTGGTGGCTCCGGACTGCCTCACGATGCTGGGCGGGAGCCAGTACCTCGAACTCGTCGGCGACGGGACCGTATGAGGACTACGTCATGCGCGAGGTCCTACCTTGGGTCGCGGAGCGGTATCGTACCGGTCCGATCGGCGTCCTTGGGACCTCGAGCGGGGGGTTCGGGGCCCTGGTGCTGGCGCTGCGGCACCCTGAAGTCTTCCGGGCCGCCGCCTCGAATGCGGGGGACGCCTACTTCGAGTACCACCTATATGGCCCAGATGCCGACGGCGTACCGCGCGATCCGAAAGGCGGGGGGACCTGAGGAGCTCCTCCGTCGCGTGCTCTCGGAACCCACGAGCGCCTTTGGTCCGGCGAACCCGGTCATCGAGGCCTTGGAGCTGATGGCGTATGCGTCGTGTTACTCCCCGGTCGACGGAGAACCGGGACGGTTCGAGCTGCCGTTCGACCTCGAGACCGGCCAGCTTCGTCCGGAGGTCTGGTCGCGCTGGCTTGCCTGGGACCCCGTACGCATGGTCGAGACGGAGCGGTACTCCGAGGCGCTCCGGCGGCTCGCGTACGTGTATGTCGACGGAGGCACCCGCGACGAGTGGGCGCTCGACCTCGGTGCCCGGATCTTTGCGGCCACCGCACGGCGCCAGGGGGGTCGGGTCGATCATGAGGAGTTCGACGGGGTCCATGGCGACGGAGTCGCCCGGTACGACGTCATGTTCCCGCGGCTGCTCGCCGCGCTGGCTGGCCACCCCCACGCAGGCCCACCTGCACCCGTTTAGTACCTCGGGGAACTCAAACCCCCCAAGGTCCTCGTCCCTTCGGGGGAGTAGATGCTCCGCGACGGTCAACTGGTCTGCGATTCGTGTGGGAGCGTGATCACGCGCATCACGTCGGCCACGGAGGCCGACTGGCAGAAGATGCACAACCTCTGCTCGGCCTGTTTCGACAAACTCTGGACGACCTCGATCGCCCGCCCGACCTAGGGCGCGGCCGTCGGCTCCGCCGGGGCGTTCGGGCCCTCCAGCGGGATCATCGCCTCGTCCTCGAACCATGCGAGGACGATGAAGAACCAGCTGAGCACGAGCAAGGCGAGCAGGTCGGTCGACGCGACCCCGAGCGGGCTGACTAGGACCGCTCCCCCCTCCAGCTTCCGCGTCTCCCGCGTCGGCTCCAGGTGGACGAGTTCCTGCCCCTCGGAGTTGGTGATCTGCCAGGCCGGGACGAGGAGACCGGCCCGATGGAACCGGTAGTGGGCGCCGCGGGTGATCTCGATGCTGTGATAGTTCAAGTGCACCGACACCCGGGCGACCGTCGGGCCGGATTCGGCGGTGTGGAGGGTGATATGGGGATTGAGGAAACCTGCCCTCTGGAGGATCCAGGTGCCCGAGCCGGTCTCCGCGTGGGCGGGAGCGTGCGAGTGAAGCTGCCATCGGAGGACCACTACGGGTTGATCCCCTGCCGAGAGAGTGAACTCGGTGGGGGTCTCGGCCGAGCGGATCCAGCGAAGCACCGAGCGGTCCACCGACGAAAGGGGGGCCAGCGTCACGGCAAGGCCTACCGCGCCGCCGCCTCTTAACGGTCGCCCGCTCGGTCACGCCATCGTGGGTGCGGACGAGCGCAGGGAGGTCCGAGGAACAAGCTCCTGTTCGATCCCGTCGAGGTCCCGGAGCGCGTCGTTCGCGGAGAGCGACCCAGCCAACCGGGCGGCCAACGGGGGTTCAGCGTTGTCCACGCCTTCCTCGTCCCATTCGGGTGGCTCGAGGGCCGAGGCACCCATCTCTCCGCTGGGGCGAGGATACGCGGGCGGTTCGTCCCATTCATGGACGTAGGGGAGAGGACGGCCGAACTCTGACCGGTCCGGCGCTGAGGGCCGAACGGACTCCGCATCAACTTCGGTGGGGGTCTCTTCTCGCCCGCGCCGGGGCTGCGGCTCGGGCTCTGCCCGCAGACTCGGCTCTTCGACGAGCAGCCAGGAGGCGAGCCCCCCGGTGACGGCAACGAACCCGAGGGCGAAGAGGAGGACCCAGAGCGCGAGCACACCCGGGCCGTAGCGCGGGTCGAAGTGGAGCACCGCCACGCCGATGGCAACGAAGATTGCCGCGCTGATGAACAGCGGAAGGCTTCGGGAGAACGACCCGGAGGGCGGGGGTTCCGAAGGGGGGGCGTCGTCGGGTTCCGCCATGGGGGCCTCGTTCGGGCGCTAAATGGGTGGCCCCACCTATTCAGGCTATCGACGGGTCGGGCCAGGCCCTGGCATTCGCGGGAAGCATTGGGGGTAGCGGGGCGAACGGGCCTCCGTCTAGGGGTCGTCGCCGGCGAGCTGTTGTGACCGTTCGGGACCGGTTGCGCGGCGGGGCCTACCCCCTCGCTACGTTTCCCATCTACTGCGGGACTTTTATAGACGGAGCGAGGTGTATTTATGCGCATAGGACCCCCGGTCCTCCGAGGAAACATGGGCATCAGGCTGCGTCGAAGAAGTGTCTACCTTGCGACGATTGTGGCGATCTTGGCCATGACGGCGGGATTCGCGATTGCCGCGTTCCCGAACGCGTTCACGCTCTTCGGCGGAACGAGCTCCCATCAGAACGAGGGTACGTTCACGGCCGGCAACACGATTTGGAGCGGAGGGGCCTCGGTGGCCCTGATTCAGATGGCTTCGCCAGGGAGCTGCTACACACTGAGCTCGAGCGCTAACGCGGCCACCATTTTTATAGATGGGTCCGCGACGTGCGTCACCGGCGGGGCTCACCAATGGTACGAAGACTTCACCCTCACGGCCACGGAAGCGGCAGGAGACTCGGATAACTTCCATTGGTACGTCGCAGGCGGGGCAAACTCCAACGATCAGACATTCACGGTAGCCGACGGGGTAGGTTACGATGGAGCGGTGACGCTTGATGTCTACGTCGAGATGGGAGCGTTCACGGCAAACCCGGGGACGGTCACCTCGATTTCGGCGACCGTCGCGGAAGCTCAATCGGCCCAGGTCGCCCGCCCTCTCAGCAACCCTTTCCCCACCCCACCCAGGCGCCTCTTGTCGGAGGCATCCCCCCTGGGGCTGACCGCGAGTTCTGAGCCCCGCGGGTCAGGCCCCGTCTAACGGCCCGCGACGACGTAGAGAAGGCCGGCGATAAGGACGAAGATCGCGCCGAGCAGGCCGAGGAGCCCGTTGGCGAAGCCCAGTAGGAGGATGCCGAGTAGCGCGACCACCACCATCACAACGCCCGCGGCGAGCGCCCGGTCTTGCTGGCGCACCGACCCGAGAAAAGCGAACATGATGAGAACGAGTCCAAGAACTACGAAGAGGACGGAGGCGCCCAGCGCTCCCAGTCCGAGGTACGGGCGACCGACCGCGAGAAAGAAGGCCCCCTTCACAAAGTCGATCAGGCCCTCCAGCACGATCAGGGCCCCACCCAAGGCTCCGAACAGGAGGCCGAGCCCCCTCCCGCCGTGCTCGGGCATCGTAGGTATCCTCCCGGGTCCGAGCAGACCGGGCGACATAGCCTTTCGCCGTTACTGGGCCACGGGAGGGGTTAGCACTGAGCGCCCGGCCGATGGCGGAGGTGATGACTGGGAAAGGGCGAGGACGGGCCGAGCGCCAGGAGTTCGACCGGGAGGCCCCCGGCTACGACCGGAATGCTTCCGAGTCGATGCCGGGTACACCGACCTCCATCGAACCTTGTTGGGCGGCATCCCCTTCCTCCCCACCCGGGCGTTCGAGGTCCTCGAGCTAGGGGCCGGAACCGGCACGTTCACCGCACTACTCCTCTCCCAGTTCCCACACGCTCGGGTCACCGGGATCGACCTCTCCCCGCGCATGATCGCGCGGGCCCGAACGAAACTGAAGACGTTCCGGGAACGGGTGGAGCTCGTCGCGGGGGACCTGGGGAGAATTCACCGAACGACCGTACGATGCGGTCGTCTCCGCCCTGGCAATCCACCACCTGACCGACCGAGAGAAGCTGCAGCTCTTCCGCTGCGCTCTCCGGGTGCTGTAAGGGGGGATACTTTGGGGACGCGGACGACCACCTCCCCGAGGACCCACTGTTCGACCAACGGTATGCTCAGATCGCCTCCTCTCTCCGCCGGTGCTGTCGGGGCGCGCTGGACCAACCTCCAGGAGGTCTGGCACGAGCACGAACGGTTCGACCACCCGTGCTGGCTGGCCCCGAAACGACCGCCTGGAGGGGCCGGCTTCGCCACGTGGGGGTGCCTTGGCGCTTCTTCGGCCAAGCCGTAGTGTGGGCCTACAAGTAATTCATCCGAGAGCCTTCTGGGTGTCGTGGTCGACGACACGTCCGGGAGACGACGTTTCTCATCGGGGGGTCCCTCACGGTGGCTCTGGGCTTACTCCTGGCGGGGGGTCTGGCCTGGCCGCGCGGGGCTCGATTTCTTCGGCGGTTACATCGCCGCCGGGCTCGCCGTTGCCTTTGGAGCGTTCTTCTTCTGGGTGGGCGGTGCGGAAGGCCGGGAGCGGCGCCGCGCGCTCGCTGAGCTTGAGGGGGGCCCTCGGCCCGCCCTGAGGCACACTTCCGGGGACGGGTCGAATCTCCTCGCCACCGTGCGGGGAGGCGACGGAAACCTTTTCTTGAGAGCGCACCGTCCGCCGGTCGTGGCCCGGGGATGGGGTAGTTTGGCCTATCCTGGGGGACTGTGATGTCCTCGACCCGGGTTTAAAGAGGGGCGGGGTCCACCCCCGACACCTTGAGACTCTGGTCGCGGACTTCCGGCGGGCGCCTCGGCGGGTGCGTGACCGGTCGGTCTTCGGAGGCCCCTCGATGAGCTTCGCCAGAGCCTCGGGGAGCTTCGACAGGGTGTAGTCGGCCCAGGCCGCCCCCCACTGAGCGAGGTCCTTCGGGGTGAGCGTCCAACCGGAGAGACGGAAGCGCGGCCCACCGGGATGAATTCCGGGAACGGACTGGGCCGCCTCCATGTCGAATCGGTGAGTTGCCGACCATGAAGAGCGGGCGCTCGGGGAAGCGGCGCCGGTATTCTGGTGAGTATGCTCCCGCTTGTAATCTTCCCCCGGAACCGAGCACCTCCTCGAACCAGAATCGAAGACCCTCCCGCTCGAGCAGGAGGTCGGCCATCTCTGTCTCGGCACCTGTCGAAACGACCAGGGTCCAACGCTCCTGGGCCAGGCGTTTCAGCAATTTCGGTACCTCGGGGAACGTGTCGGCCTTCGCGTAAGCCTCGGTGACCTTGCGTTGATGGAACGTGCGCGCCGTGCTCGCCCGTAGCGCCTCCGGGGCATCGGGATAGAGCTGGGCCAACTGCGCCTCGAACGGGGGCATGCCGGTCGTGGCCAGGTAGTGCAACGTTTCCTCGGCGGGCGTTCCGAACGCCTTCTCGG